>NZ_JBIMRD010000001.1:0-1483311 GCF_044069275.1 Aeromicrobium sp. JJY06 | reverse complement strand
TTCTCTCCCCCTCCCCCCCCCCCCCCCCCCCCGCCGCACGACGAGGACGGACACGAGGGCGAACACCACCGCCACGACGGCGAGGGCGACCAGCACGGTGCGACGGGACGGGCGGGTCATCGGCCCTCCTCCTGCGACTCGGGCGCCTCGGTGGGCGCGGTCTCGACCGCGACGTTGGCGAAGTTGTCGACGAGCCACGTGTCGCCCTCGCGGACGAGCGAGACGCGCCAGCGCAGACGGGGCTGGCCGTACTGCACGCTCTCGGGCTCGGTGGTGACCGTGATGGCGGCCAGCGCCTCGGCGCTGTCCCCGTCGATGCTGTCGATCGCGACCTGCTCGACCTTGCCCTTCGAGACGATCTTCGTGTCGGCGAACCGCGACAGCAGGTCCTGCGTGGAGAGCTCGAACTGCTCGGCGAGGTCGTCGGTGAGCAGCGGCGTGACCTTCTCGACGTAGGGGTCGAGGTCGGCCACGTCGTAGGTGTTGATCGAGGTCGCGAACCGCTCGGTGGCGGCGCGGACGTCCTGGCGCGCGGCCGTGTCGGCCGACGCCGGGACCTGCGGACCCCGCGCCAGCAGCCAAGCACCCGCCGCCACGGCGACGAGAGCCACCACCACGAGGGCCGCCGTCACGAGGCGACCGCGACTCACCGGGCGACCGCCGGACCGAGCATCATCCACTTCCAGGACTCCTCACCGAGATCGAGGGCCTGCGGGATCGTCGCGGCCTCGTCGTTCGACGCGAGCGTCCGCGTCGCCACATCGTACGTGCCGAGCACCGTGCCGGCGCCGGATTCCGAGGAGGACGAGGACGACGTGGCGCCCCCTCCCCCGGACTTGCCGCCGCGCGGCGTGGCCTTCGAGCACGTCCACGAGCGGTTCCACTTCTCGACCGTGCGGTCGTAGGGCGTGCGCTGGCGGGCGTCGGGCTTGTAGCCCGGCAGGCAGGGCTCGTTCGCGGGCTGCAGCGACAGGCTCAGCCGGGCCGCGTACTGGCCCGTGCGCGAGTCCTTCGTGATGATCGAGTACGCGCTCTCGATGCCGTACGGCGCGATCACCAGCACGCCGCGGACTCCGTCGAGCCGGGTGGCCACGACCTTGTTCACGGTGATGGCGTCGTCGAGCAGCGCGGCGATGTCGTCGGCGTTCTCGTCGATCAGGGCGCGCAGGGACTTCGCCGCCGGTGCGCCGGAGTCGATCACGGTGCGCAGGTCGGCGTCGGAGCTGCGCACGGCCGTGGTGAGCCGGCTCAGGTTCCGCGCGAACGCCCGGATGTCGCTCTGGGAGTCCACCTGCGTGCGCAGCACGGTGTTGGAGCTGCGGATCAGCGCCGCGGTGACCTCGTACTTCTGGTCGGCCTCGGTGATGAACGAGCTGGACGTGTCGATGATCGTGCTGAGGTCCTGCGAGGAGCCCTCGAACGCCGTGCCGAGCTCGGTGATGACCGTGCTGAGGTCGTCGGCGTCCACCGAGGACAGCAGCGCGCTGACGTTCGTGAGCAGGGTGCGGGTGTCGATCGGCACCTGCGTGCGCTCGCGCGCGATCACGTCGTCGGCCTCGAGGAAGGGGCCTCGGTCGGTGCGCGGCTGGAAGTCGAGGAACTGCTCGCCGACGGCCGAGCGGTTGGCCACGACGATGTCGGAGTCAGCGGGGATCTCGGGCGCGTCGCCGTCGATCCGGACCTCGACCTTCACGCCGTCGCCGTCGAGCCACATGTCGGTGACCCGACCGACGCTCACGCCCCGATAGGTGACGTCGGCGGTCGTGAAGATGCCGCCGGACTCGGCCATCTGCACCGTGACCTTGTAGCCGCTGCCGAACAGGCGGTCGACGTGCGCGTAGTTCGCGCCGATGTAGGTCATCAGCACGAGGGTGCCGGCGAGGAAGAGCGCGAGCTGCACGCGGACCTTGCGGGTGATCACGGCGCCACCACCGACTTCGCCAGCACGCCCGACACGTCGTCCTCGCGCAGGGCTTCCTTCAGCGCCTGCCGCTCGGCGTCGGTCATCAGCCCGACCGTGGTCGAGAAGTCGGTGTTGAAGTCCAGCGACACGTTGAGGAAGTCGCCCATCTGGTACTTCTTCGCCTCCTGCGGCGTCTCACCGAGCAGCGAGTCCGGGAACGGGAAGGTGGGCAGCACCTCGAGCGAGGTGATGAGCGCGTCGCCGGCCGAGCCGAGGTTGTCCAGGATCGGCGCGAGCGCGCGCAGGTCGGCCGTGACCGCGGTCTTGCTCTTGACGATCACGTCCGTTCCCACGGCGCCGAGCTCGGACAGCGCGTCGAGCATCTTGACGAGGTTGGCCCGCTGCTGGTTGACCGTGGTGAGCGCGGCCGGCAGGTCGTCGAGTGCGGCGTCGATCGCCTGCTTCTGCTCGTTCGTGCTCTTCGCGAGCCGGTCGATCTGCTCGATCGCGGCCACGATGTCCTCGCGCGAGTCGTCGGCGACCTCGAGGAACTCGTCGAGTCGACGCACCAAGGTGCGCATGTCCGACTCGCGGCCCTTGAACGCGGTGCCCAGCTCGCGGCTGATGACCTGGGCCTTGCCGAGCGCACCGCCGTTGAGCACGAGCGAGACCGACGCCAGCACGGCCTCGATCTCGGGCGCGTTGCCGGTGCGCGCCAGCGGGATCAGGTCGCCGTCGCCGAGGCGTCCGACCTCGCCACCACCCTCCTCCGGGGGCGCGAGGGACACGAACTTCTCGCCGAGGATCGAGGTCTGGCGGATCGACGCGACGGCCTGGTCGGGCAGCACGACGTCTCCGTTGACCTTGACCGTGACCTTCGCCTTCCAGCCGTCGAGCTCGACCTTCGTGACGCGGCCGACCGACACGTCGTTGACCTTGACGGCGCTCTGCGGGACGAGGTCGAGCACGTCGGCGAACTCGATCGTGACCGAGTAGGGATCGTCGCCGAGGTCGGCTCCACCCGGGAGCGGCAGGTCACCGACGCTGGAGACGCAGCCCGAGACGAGGGCCAGCGACCCCACGACGCCCACGAGGGCGACCCGGGTCCGGATCGTGCGCATCACGCCACCCCCATCAGGTAGGAGAGGGACTCCTCGGTGGAGGAGCCGGCCGGCGGGGCCTGGGCCGCGGGGGCGGCGTCGGCATCGCTGCCGGTCGCCTTCGCCTGGTCGGCGAGGAAGCCGACGAGCTGGCCCACGGCGTCGCAGGCCTCCTTGTACTTCGCGTCCTCCTGCGTGCTCAGGGAGCAGTAGGCCGACACGTAGAAGCTCTCGGTGAGGACGGTCATCCCGCGCGAGGTGGAGCCCTTGATCGAGCCGCGGGCGTCGAGGGTGCCCGTGGTGGGGTTGTAGGCCATCGCGAGGTTCGACAGCGCCTTCGGACCCTGGTCGAGGATCTTCGCCAGGTCCTTGCGCTGCTCGGCGAGGTTCTTCGTGACGTCGCTGAGCCCGGAGACGTTGCGGCGCAGGACGCTGCGGTTCTCCTCCACGTAGCCCTGGACCTGCTGCAGGGCCCCGGCCAGCTCGCGCACGGCGAGCTGGAGGTCGTCGCCCTCGGCGGCCAGGATGCCCGAGACGTCCTCGAGGCTGGAGTTGAAGCGGCGCACGCTGGAGTCGTTGGCCTCGAGCGCGGAGACGAACCGCTCGATCTGCTCGATCGAGGTGAAGAACTCGTCCTTCGTGCCGTCGACCGTGGTGCCCAGCTTCGCCAGCGCCTCGATGCTCTCGCGGATCTCGGCACCCTTGCCGTCGAGACTGTCGGCCGTGCTGGAGACGAGCTCGCTGACGGCGCCGTCCTCGTTCAGCCCGTCGGGGCCGAGCGTGGTGGCGACGTCGTCCAGCGCGGCGAACGTCTCGTCGAGCTCGGTGGGCGTGCCCGTGCGCGACTGGTCGAGGTGCGAGCCGTCGCGCAGCGTGGGGCCGCCGGTGTAGGCCGGCGCTAGCTGGACGAAGCGGTCGCCGACCACCGACGGCGACACGATGAGCGCCTTCGCGTCGGCGGGGACGTCGTACGCGGCGTCCCACGAGATCCGCGCCCGCACGGTCTGGCCGCGCGGCGTGATCTTCTCGACCGTGCCCACGTCGACGCCCAGGATGCGCACCTTCGAGCCTTCGTAGAGCGACACCGTGCGGTCGAAGTCGACCGTGACCGTGTTCGTGCCCGATCGCGTCACCGCGGCGACGGCGGCCGCGCCGACCAGGACCAGGCACAGCAGGGCCGCGCCGATGGCGACGGCGGGGCGGGAGAGACTCCGGAGACGCTCGCTCATGCTCACAGCCCTCCCGGCACGCCGAGGATGCTCAGCAGGTTATAGATGTACGAGTCCAGCCACGGGCCGCTCGAGCCGTTGTTGGCGACCATCGCGTAGTAGGCCGGCAGCTGGTCGATCGCCGCGTCGATGTTCTTCTCGTTCTTCCTCAGGACGTCGACCACCCCGGCCAGGCGCGTGAGCGCGGGCTTGAGATCCCCGCGGGTGTCGGTGACGAGCGTCTCGATCTCGTTGGACATGCGCGTCACGTTGACCAGCACGGCGTGGATCGCGTCGCGGCGGCTGCTCAGGGCGTCGAACAGCACCGAGCCGTCCTCGAAGAGCTTGACGAACTCCGTGTTCCGGTCGGCCAGCACCGCCGAGATGCCGTCGACGTTCTTCAGCAGCGTCTCGAGCTCCCCGTCGCGCTTGGCCAGCGTGTTCGACAGGGCCGTGACGCCGGTGACGGCGCTGCGGAACTCCTCGGGCGTCTTGGACGCGACGTCGTTGATGGTCTCGAGCGCCTGCGCCAGCTGCTCCTGGTCGACCTCCTGCGTGGTCTCGGTGAGGCCCGAGAACGCCTGGACGATGTCGTAGGGAGCCTTCGTGCGCGAGGCGGGGATGACGGCGCCCTTCGCGAGGGTGCCGGCGCCGTCGGGCTCGAGGCTGACGTACATCGTGCCGAGCAGCGACTTGATGCGGATCGAGGCGCCGGTCTGCGTGCCGAGCCGGTCGCGGTCGGACTTCACCCGGAAGACGACGCGCACCTTGTCGCCGTGCAGCTGCAGGTCGGAGACCTCGCCGACGCGCACGCCGGCGAGGCGGACGTCGTCGCCCTTCTTGAGGCCGCCGACCTCGGTGAACTCCGCGGCGTACTTCGCGCCGCCGCCGACGATGGGCAGACTCGCGGCCTGGCTGGCGCCGAACAGCATCGCGGCGATGATGGCCAGCGAGATCGCGCCCACGACCACGGGGTTGCGCTCGCGGATCGGCTTCATGTCCTTCAGCGGCATCGACTCACCCCTGCTCCGGTCACGGTGACGCGCTTCGTGGTCTTGAACGGACGCGCCTGCTCCCATCCCGGGACACCGTTCAACGACGGCACCTTCCCGTTGACCCCGATGTCGCAGACGAAGAAGTTGAAGAACGAGCCGTACTGGCCCGTGCGGCCGATCCGGTCGATCTTGATCGGCAGGATCTGCAGCGTGCGGTCGAGATCGCGCCGCGCCTGCTTCGTGCCGATCTTCGAGGTGAGCTGGCGCAGCTCCTTGATGTCGGCGGTGATCGCGGGGCCCGTGTCCTCGAGCAGGCCGGCCGTCTCGCCGGTGAGCACCGAGATGTCGTCGAGCGAGCCGGTGAGCACGTCGCGGTCGTCCTTCAGGCCGGTGATGAGCTGCTGGAGGGTGGAGATCGCCGAGGACAGCTCGGTGTCGCGCTCGTTGAACGAGGTCAGCACGACCGTGAGGTTCTCGATGACCGAGCCGATGAGCTCGTCGCGGTCGGCGAGGGTCTGGGTCAGCGAGGCGGTGTGCGACAGCAGCGACTCGACGGTGCCGCTCTCGCCCTGGAACACCTGGATCAGCTCGTAGGCGAGCTGGTTGGTGTCCTCCGGCGACAGCGCCTCGAACAGGGGCTTGAAGCCGCCGAACAGGTCGGTCAGGTCGAGCGCCGGCGTGGTGCGGTCGAGCCCGATCGTCTGGCCCTCCTTCAGTCGCCCGGGCGCCCCGTCGGCGCCCTCGCTGAGGGAGATGTAGCGCTGACCGATCATGTTGCGGTAGCGCAGCGTGGCCTGGGTGGACTGCGTCAGGTCGATGTCGGAGTCGACGCTGAAGGTGACCTCGGCGCTGGTGCCGGAGTGCACCTTCACCTCCGAGACGTTGCCGACGCGCACGCCGGCGATGCGCACGTCGTCGCCCTTCACGAGGCTCGTCACGTCGCTGAACACCGCCTTGTAGGTGACCGTGCGCTCGAACGACGTGTTGCCGATGACGGCGACGAGCAGCGCGGTCATCAGGCCGGTGATGACCAGGAAGGCCATGAGCTTCGCGAACGCGGAGGCCGTCTGGCGGTCCATGCCGGTGCGGGCCATCAGAGCGTCACCTCCGCTCCACGCAGGACGGGACCGAACAGCGGCCGGGCCACGTCGGGAACGTCAGTGGGGTCGACGCCGAGGGCCGTGGCGACGATCGCGTCGATCTGCTCGGCCTCGGCGTCGGTGCCGGCCGGGCTGGCGACCGAGGGCGCGACGAGCGGCGAGCGCTTGCCGAGGTCGCCGCCGATGCCGAACTGCTCCAGCAGGGTGTCGCTCATGCCGGGCGCGGGGCGCTTCGCCGTGTAGGCGGTGCGCGGCAGCGTGGCGCAGCTGGGCGCGAGCGCTCCGGACTTCCCGGCCGTGGGCAGCTCGTAGGCGTCGTCGGCTTCGTAGTCACGCGAGGAGCGCGGGGCGAACTCGATCGACGCGTGCGCCCGGTGGTTGCGGAACGCCCCGTCGATCGCGGGCTTGAGACGGTCGATGCCCTTGAGGACGCACTCGAGCGTGGGCGAGTACTGCGCCAGCAGCTCGAGGGTGGGCCGGGAGTCGCGCGAGAGCGTGATGAAGTCGTCGCCCGAGCGCTGGGCCAGCTTCTCGGCCGAGGTCGCGAACGCGGCGGTCTCGACGAAGAGGGTCTGGAGCTGGGCCCGACGTGCGGTGAGCGTGTTGCCGGTGACCACCGCGTTGCGCAGCGTGGTGCCGATCTCGGGCATGACGTCGGCGTAGGTCTTCGCGGTGTCGCCGAGCAGCGTGACGTCCTCGACGAACTTCGGCGCCAGCGGCGTGATCTTCTGCAGGTAGCCCGACAGCGTCTCGAGGGTCTGGCCGACCTTCTCGCCCTGGCCCGACAGCGCGTCGGACAGCGCCGTGAGGACGTAGGAGAGGTCCTCGGGGTTGAGCGCCGTCAGCAGCGGGTCGAGGTCGGCCAGCAGGGTCTCGACCTCGGACGGCAGCGCGGCCTGGGTGATCTCGTCGCCGGCCTGGATCGGGGTGCCGGCCGACTGCGCCACGGGCTGGAGGTCGACGAACTTCTCGCCGAACAGGGTCTTGGGCACGACGAACGCCTGGACGTCGGACGGGATGACCTGCTGCTGGTCGGCGTCGAGGCGCAGGTGGATGACGGCCTGGCCCTCCTCGGAGGTGATCTCGTCGACGCGGCCGACGATCACGCCGCGCAGCTTCACGTCGGCGTTCGGGTTGAGCTGCAGGCCGACGCCGTTGCTGCGGATCAGGACGGGGATGTCGGAGGAGAACGCCTTCGTGAACACCGCGTACGTCAGCAGCACCGAACCGACGATGAGCGCGACCATGGCGACGCCCAGGCTGCGGACGACGGCGGGGCGGTCGAGGGTGGACACGCGCGCCATCAGCCGGCCAGCCTGACGGTCGTGGTGGTGCCCCAGATGGCCATCGACATCATGAGGTCGGCGACGTTGATGACGACGATCGACGTGCGCACCGCGCGACCCACGGCCACGCCGACGCCCACCGGGCCGCCGCTGGCGTAGTAGCCGTAGTAGCAGTGGATGAGGATCACCAGCACGGCGAACACGAGCACCTTGAAGAACGACCAGAGGACGTCCTCGGGTGGCAGGAACAGGTCGAAGTAGTGGTCGTACGTGCCACTGCTCTGCCCGTAGATCGCGGTGATCGTGAGCCGCGTGGCGAGGTAGGACGACATCAGGCCCACCATGTAGAGCGGGATGATCGCGATCATGCCGGCCAGCACGCGCGTGGTGACCAGGTACGGCAATGACGGAATCGCCATGACCTCGAGCGCGTCGACCTCCTCGGAGATCCGCATCGCGCCGAGCTGGGCCGTGAACCCGCAGCCGACCGTGGCGGCCAGCGCGATGCCGGCCACGAGCGGCGCGATCTCGCGGGTGTTGAAGTAGGCCGAGAAGAAGCCCGCGAACGCGCTGGTGCCCAGCTGCTCGAGAGCGCTGTGGCCCTGCATGCCGACCTCGACGCCGGTGAAGAACGACATCGTGAAGATGACGCCGACGGTGCCGCCGATGACGGCGAGCGAGCCGCGCCCGAACGTGACCTCGGACAGCAGCCGCAGGATCTCGCGCGGGTACCGCGTGATGACGCGCGGCATCCACGCGATCGTGCGCAGGTAGAACGCGAGCTGCAGGCCGAGGTCGTCGAGGATCCCCAGGGGGCGGCGCACGGCGGTCGTCAGGCTGGCCACGTCACAACGCCTTCGCCGGGACGAGCTGGAAGTACAGGGCGCTCATCACGAAGTTCGCCAGGAAGAGCAGCAGGAAGGTGATGACGACCGACTCCATGACCGCTTGGCCGACACCCTGCGGGCCGCCGTCGGCGTGCATGCCCATGTAGGTGGAGACGATCGCGGCGATGAGGCCGAAGACGAGCGCCTTCGCCATGCCCTGGTAGAGGTCGGGCGTCTGCGCGAGCGCGGTGAACGACGCGAGGTAGGCGCCGGGGGTGCCGCCCTGCATCATCACGTTGAAGATGTAGCCGCCCAGCACGCCGACCACGCTGACCAGCCCGTTGAGGAAGACCGCGACGAGCATGCAGGCCAGCACGCGCGGCACGACGAGACGCTGGATCGGGTCGATGCCCAGCACCATCATCGCGTCGAGCTCCTCGCGGATCTTGCGCGCGCCGAGGTCGGCCGCGATGGCCGAGCCGCCGGCGCCGGCCACGAGCAGCGCGGTCGCGATCGGCGCGGCCTCGCGCAGCACCGCGAGCACCGCGGCCGAGCCGACGAACGACTGCGCGCCGAACTGCTGGACGAGGCTGCCGGTCTGCAGCGCCACGACGGCGCCGAACGGGATCGCCACGAGCGCGATCGGGATGATCGTGACCGACGCGATGAACCACGCCTGCTGGATGAACTCGCGCAGCTGGAACGGACGCTGGAAGACGGCGAGCAGCACGTCGGCGCCGAACGCGAAGAGCCGGCCCGCGGTGGCCAACGGCGCGGTGACGCGCTCGCCGAGGCTCATCGGGCACCGCCGATCGACTGGGGCGACGGCGCCGAGAAGCCCGAGCCGTCGTTCAGGAAGGAGCCCGGCGGGGGCACGACGCCGTGGGCCGCGCACCATGCGCCCGGCTCGGCCTGGGTGGCGCGGGGGCGGCCGTCGGACGGGAACAGCTGCAGCGGGATCGGCGGCAGCGGCGGCAGGGTGCTGTGGTCCTCGGCCGCGAGCTCGTCGGCGTCCTTCTCCTCGCTCATGCCGATCGGGCCGACCGTCTGGGCGTTGAGGAACTGGCGCACGGCCGGCTCCTCGCTGGAGAGCAGCATCTCGCGCGGGCCGAACATCGACAGGTGCCGGTGGTAGAGCAGGCCGATGTTGTCGGGCACGGTGCGCGCGGTGTTGATGTCGTGCGTGACGATGAGGAAGGTGGCCTCGGTCTGGGCGTTCAGGTCGACCATCAGCTGGTTGATGAAGGCGGTGCGGACCGGGTCGAGGCCCGAGTCGGGCTCGTCGAACAGGATGATCTCGGGCTCGAGCACGAGCGCGCGGGCGAGACCGGCGCGCTTGCGCATGCCGCCGGAGATCTCGCCGGGCAGCTTCGTCTCGGCACCGACCAGGCCGACCATCGACATCTTCTCCATGACGATGTCGCGGATCTCGGTCTCGTTCTTGCGGGTGTGCTCGCGCAGCGGGAAGGCCACGTTGTCGAACAGGGTCATCGAGCCGAACATCGCGCCGTCCTGGAACAGCACGCCGAACAGCTTGCGGATCTCGTAGAGGTCGCGCTCGCTGCACGTGGCGAGGTCGGTGCCCTCGATGAGGATGTGGCCCTCGTCGGGCTTGATGAGGCCGATCAGGGCCTTGAGGAAGACGGACTTGCCCGTGCCCGAGGGGCCCAGCATCACGCTGATCTGCCCGGCGGGCAGCGTCAGCGAGACGTCGCGCCAGATCGTCTGGCTGCCGAAGGCCTTGGTCAGCCCTTCGACGCGAACTTCGACACCCATCTGGGCTCCTTCACAGGGGGACGGAACCCGCGGGGCGGGTACCTGGAGGAACTGGTGGTCAGCGGCCGGTGCGCCGCAGCCTCACGGCGAGGCCGATCCGCAGCGCCACCAGTACGGCGAGCGCGGCGCCCAGGAGCGGACCGAACGAGGAGCCGGTGGCCGGCAGCGCCGTGGTCTCGGCCGAGGCGGAGGCGACCGCGGCATCGTCGCCGGACCCGTTCTCGTCGAATGCGTAGTCGTCGTCGACGGCGGTCTCCTCGTCGGGGGTGACGGGCTCGATGACCTCGGGGTCCTCGCCGTCGCCGGTTCCACCACCGCCGCCGCCACCGCCACCGCCGTCATCCTCGGCGGGCGGGAGCGGGCACTCGACCGCGGTGCAACCGGCGCCGATCGGGATCGTGCCGATCACCCGGGCCGCGGCGTTGTCGCTCTGGCGGACGCACTTGAGCTCGGCCTCCGAGACCGAGCCGAGCACCGGCGGGTCCATGACCGAGTCGAGGAAGAAGGTCTTGGGCATCTGGACGTAGATGAGGCCGTTCTCGGCCGTCGACGGCACGTCGATCGCGGCGACCGTGCCCGCGGCCGGGATCGTGAGCTCGGCGCCCGTCCGGATCTGCACCCAGTCGGCCTGGAGTCCGCTGACGGGCTCGTTGCGGGTCTCGAGGACCTCGCCGCCCGGGGCCACGGCCTGCAGGACGACGTCGGAGCGCGAGGTGCCGCGCACCCGGCGGACCTCCATCTTCGTGTAGAGGTGGTCGACCAGGTCACGCGAGAGGATCAGGCTCAGCGTGGTGTCGGTGGCGGGCACCGTGGCCCCCGCCTGGACGCTGTCCGGAAGGTCGGTCTCGGCGGTCACGTAGAACTGGTAGTGACCCTCGAGCGTGGAGTTGATGATCGGGTTGGTGGCTTGGCACTCGTAGCCCACGCGCTCGACGCCGGCGGGAGCCGCGCTGGCCGCCGGGGCGACCTGGGTGACGCCTGCGCCCACGAGCGCCGTCGCGATCGCGAACCGAAGTCCTCGACGTGCAGCTGCGGCGCTCTGGCGCATGGGCTCTCCTCGCTTCAGGTCCACGGTCGTGGGTGTAAACGCCCGTTATGCGGGCAGTGCCGACGACTGTAACCTGAAGTTGCACTGTGACGCAAGACACCTTTCAACGGTGGTGCGTCAGAGGCCCATGAGACGCATCCCCGCCGGCACGAGAGCCAGGATCACGGCTCCGACGAGGACGCCGACATCGGCACGGGACCACGTGGCGGCCTCGGCCCACGTGCGACGGTGCGCGGTCGCGAAGCCGCGCGCGTCCATCGCGATCGACGTGCGCGTCGCCTCGCGGATCGTGTGCACGAGCAGCGCGAACGCCATCGACCACGGCCGCACCTTGAGCCCCCGGGCCCGGCGCGTCCGCTCCAGGTCGTGCCACGTGCGCCACGAGCCGCTGACCCGCTGGAGCGCCGCCGACAGGGCGGCGGCGAAGCGCCCCGGCACCTTGAGGCTCTGGGCCAGGTAGTCCCCCAGCCGCGCGACGTCGACGTAGCCCACCGCCACCGCTCCGGGCCACGCCAGCACGAACGTGCGCAGGCCGGCGACGAGGGCGACCTCGGCGTCGCGACCGCCCAGCAGCCACGTGGACCACGCGACGCTCGCCATCGGGATCAGCACGAGCAGCAGGCAGACTGCCGGGTACTTCCACGACGGCACCGTGAGGACTGCGGCGAGCACCCAGAGCGACACCGCGACCACCGCGATCGGCAGCGTGCGGATCGCGGGCGAGCCGAGGGCAGCCGCGACGCCGATCCCGATCAGGACCAGCGGGTTGAGGCGCGTGAGCAGGCCGGTCACGCCACCACCTCCCCGGCGCGCAGCAGGACCTCGCGGTCGCGCGGCAGGTCGGGGTCGTGGGTGGCGACCGCGACCGTCACGCCGTGGCGCGCGGCCGAGCCGAGCCAGCCGGCCACGAGCGCCCAGGCGTCGCGGTCCTGGCCCACCGTGGGCTCGTCGGCGAGCAGCAGTCCGGGACGGTGCGCCGCGGAGGCGGCCAGTGCCAGCCTGCGCTGCTCGCCGCCTGAGAGCCGGTAGGGGTGGTCGTCGCCGCGCCCGGCGAGGCCGACGGCCTCCAGCAGCGCCTCGACGTCGACCGCGCGGCCGAGCGCGCGCGGCGTGGCCTCCAGCTCGTCGCGGACCGTGGTGGCGACGAAGCCGAGCTCGGGGTCCTGGGGACACCAGCCCAGCCCGCGCGGCGCGTCGACGACCCCCGAGACCGGCTCGATGAGACCGCCCAGGGCCAGCAGAGCCGTGGACTTCCCGGCGCCGCTCGGACCGACGAGCGCGCTGAGGGTAGCCGGCTCGAGCGCGAGCGTCAGCCCCGAGACCGCGCGCGTACGCTCCGAGCCACGCAGGCCCCGGGTCACCTGGTCGACGACGAGGTCGGTGACGCGCACGTGCGCAGGCTCCACCGGAGCCAGCAGCTCGCCGGGGACCTCCAGGGGAACGGGGGCGGGGCGCCCGGGCATCCACAGCGCGTCCGGCACGGCCGCGGTGCGGAACTGCGCGACCGAGCCGTCGAAGACCAGGCGACCGGCGTCCAGCACGACCACGCGGTCGACGTGGTCGAGCCACGGCTCGAAGCGGTGCTCGACCACCACGAGCGAGCGGTCGCCGACGACCGCCAGGACGGCGTCGCGGACGACCTCGACCAGCGCGGGGTCGAGCATCGAGGTCGGCTCGTCGAGGAGCAGCAGGTCGGGCTCGGTGGCCAGTGCGCCGGCAAGCGCGAGCCGGTGCCGCTCACCGCCGGACAGCGCACTGGTGAAGCGGTCGCGGTCGTACGGCAGCCCCACGGCGTCGAGCGCCGCGTCGACCCGCCGCCAGATCTCGTCGCGCGGCAGGCCGAGGTTCTCGGGACCGAACGCGACGTCGCGCCCGACGCGGTCGGCGACGATCGAAGCCGACGGGTTCTGCGTGACCATGCCGATCCGCCCGTCGACCTCGACCGACCCGGACGCGTCCCCCACGAGCGTCGATCCCAGCGCACCGGCGACGGCGTGGAGCGCCGTGGACTTGCCGCTGCCGCTGGGGCCGACGAGCAGCACCCGCTCGCCCCGCTCGATCCTCAGGTCGAGCCGGTCGAGGGCGGGCCGCCGCCCGTGGAGGGGCGTCCAGGTGAAGTCGCGGAACGCGATCGTCACGCGCTACGGCCGCCCGGAGGGGAAGGAATCCAGGGCGCCCGCCTTCGCCAGCGACCGCACGAGCAGCCAGCCGCCGAAGCCGGCGATGACGACGCCGGAGGTGGCGAGGAAGCCCAGGTGCAGCAGGCGCCACTGCAGGTCCCAGTCGGGGAAGTAGTACTTCCACTCGTAGAACGCCTCGAGCACGCCCGACAGGGCGCCGCCCAGGACCGCGGTCAGCAGGTCGAAGCGGCGGTAGAGGAACAGCGCGAAGATCAGCTCGGCGCCGAGCCCCTGCACGACGCCCGAGATCAGGACGGTGCTCCCCCAGGACGTGCCGCCCAGGACCAGCATCGACACGAGCGCGGCGATGAACTCGGTGGCGAACGCGGCGCCGGGCTTGCGGACGATGAGGCCGCCGACGACGCCGGCGATGAGCCACATGCCGCCCAGGAGGGCGGCCGCGGGCTTGAAGCCGACCGCGGCACCGAGGTCGATGACGTCGTAGAACTTCCCCCAGCCCCAGAAGACGACGCCGAAGGCGACGCCGAGCATCGCGATCGTGACGAGGTCGATCGTGCGGTAGCGGGTGGGACGAGTCGTGGAGGTGACGGCAGAATTCATGATGACTCCCTTCGCCGGTGCTAACCGGAGCAGGTTCAAGGGTCTGCGGCTGTTCCGCACTCTCAGCGCCCTCTGCATGGCGCTCCCCTGTCGTGGTGCTGCCAGCCTAGCCCGCACGGGCCGGGCACGGCAGCGGGGGCGGACCCGAGGATCCGCCCCCGCTCACTCCTGCGTCAGCTGCGACGCGTGCGGCGGCGCAGCACCAGGGCCGCTCCTCCGGCTAGCACCAGGACGCCGCCGAGCAGCGCGGCGCTCACGGCCGGACCGCCGGTCGCGGCGAGGTAGCCGTCGCTGATCCAGTCGTCGTCGGTCGTGTCGGCCGCGGCGTCGGCGGGCAGGATCTCGACCGGGACCGAGGCGATCACCTCGCCGCGGCTGAGCACCACGACGTCGTGCGAGCCGGCGGGCGCGTTGGTCGGGATGCGCACCGACACCTCGCCCGAGGTGGGCACCACCTTCGTGCCCATCGGGATCGGGTCGGAGCGCAGCTCGAACTCGAGCTCCTTGCCGATCCAGTTCGACCCGAAGGCGAAGGTGATGGTGTCGCCGGGCGACAGCACGTCGTCGCTCAGCAGCTCCACCGCGTCGGGGTCCTCGTCGTCGCCCGGGCCGGTCGTCGGAGCCGTGGTGGGCTCACCCGTGGGCTCGGTCGTCGGCTGCGTGGTCGGCGCGGTCGTCGGCTGGCTGGTGGGACCCGTGGTGGGCTCCGGCTCGGCGTCGCCGACCGGGATCGAGCCCAGGCCGAGCTCGTCCGGGCCCGCGCAGGTCAGGTTCGACGGGACGGTCGAGCCGTCGGCCTTGTGGATCGTGGCCTGGATCGTGAACGCCTCGGGCATGCCCAGGCGGACCGAGGTCTCGGCGTACTCCGGGACCGTGATCTCGGGGACCGTGCCGGTGGCGGGGATCAGCCAGGGCTCGTCGGCGACCTGCGGGATCGGCGTGCGTGCCGACTTCAGGTCCTGGATCGCGACGGCCTGGGTCTGGCCGCCCGTGGTCAGGGTGATCGACGAGTCCGTCGAGCCGCCCTCGGCCTCACGGCCCTGGAGCAGCATCGCGGTGGACTGCCGCAGCAGCTCGGGCAGGGTCAGGGTGATGTCGACGCCGCGCGAGGAGATGACGTCGCCGACCTGGACCCGCGACGGGATCGTGGTCTCGGCCAGGACGCCGATCACGTGCGAGCCGAGGTCGAGTCCGCCGGCCGTGACGCGGCACGTGTAGTCGAAGCGCTTCGACAGGTCGACGTCGGCCGCCGGCGGATCGGTCGGGGTCGTGGTGGGAGCAGTCGTCGGCTCGCTCGTCGGCTCCGTCGTCGGCTCGCTCGTCGGCTCCGAGGTCGGGTCCGTCGTCGGCTCGGCGGTGGGCTCGCTCGTCGGCTCAGTGGTGGGCTCGCTCGTCGGCTCAGTGGTGGGCTCGCTCGTCGGCTCAGTGGTGGGCTCGCTCGTCGGCTCCGAGGTCGGCTCGGAGGTCGGGCCGGTGGTCGGCTCGCTGCCCGCGGTGACCGCGATCGTGCCGAGCGACAGGTCGCCGGGGCCCGCGCAGGTCAGGGTCGACGGGACGGTCGAGTCGTCGGCCTTGTAGATGGTGGCGGCGATCGAGAAGGTGCTCGGCATGCCCAGGACGACCGAGCCGGTCGCCGTGGCCGGGGTCGTGATCTCGGGGACCGTGCCCGACGCCGGGATCGTCCACGGCTCGTTCGCCGTCTGCGGGATGGGCGTGCGCGGCGACCCGAGGTTCGGGATCGGGACGCTCGTGGTCTCGCCGCCCGTCGTCAGGGTGACGGCCGAGTCGGTGGACTCGCCGTCGGCCTCGCGGCCCTGCAGCAGCATGGCCGTGGACTGACGCAGCAGCTCGGGCATCGTGAGCGTGATGTTCACCGTGCGCGGCGCGATCACCTCGCCCGGGGAGACCGACTCGGGCGCCGTGGTCGACGCGAGGACGCCGATCACGTGCTCGCCGAGGTTCAGCCCGCCGGCCGTCACCTGGCACGTGTAGTCGAAGGACTTCTCCAGCTCCACGTCGGCGGCCGAGGCGGGCGAGACGAGCCCGACTCCGACCACGGCCGCGGCGGCCAGGGCGGCCGCCGACGAGCCTGCGGCGACGAGGCGCTGGGATGTTCGGGACGTGCGGATCACGGGCGAGCCTTCCTCCGGCAGACCCGTCCCCTGAGACGGACGGGCCTTGTGATGTGGCTCACCCTAAGTGCTGTAACTCCCAGTGACAACCCGTGTTCACGTCCGCGTCCGCTGCCGACAGCCAGGGATCCACCACAATGGGCGCATGCCCTCCGTGCGCACCCCCGACCCGAACCCCGGCTGGCTCTCCGACTTCCAGCTCGAGGAGACCCGGTCCCGCGTCCCGATCCTCTACGTCGAGGCGATCCCGGTCCGACTGGACAGCCTCGGCCAGGTCGAGCAGGTCGGCCTGCTGCTGCGCGGCTCCCCCACCACCGGCACGATGGCGCGCTCGTTCGTCTCCGGTCGCGTGCTGCACGGCGAGCCGATCCGCTCCGCCCTGATGCGCAACCTCGAGAAGGACCTCGGCCCCACGGCGTTCCCGCAGCTGCCGGCCGACATCGTGCCCTTCACGGTCGCCGAGTACTTCCCGATCCCCGGCGTCACGCCGCTGTACGACGCGCGCCAGCACGCCGTCGCGCTGGCCTACGTCGTGGCGGTCACCGGCGAGTGCGACCCGCGCCAGGACGCGCTCGAGCTCTCGTGGCTGACTCCGCAGGAGGCGCTCAGCCCCGCGATCCTCGACGAGCTCGAGGGTGGCCGCGGCGTGCTGCTGCAGCAGGCGCTGGCGCACGTGGGCGCTCTCGGATGACCCGCGCGCGGAGGTGACGCGCCGCCCGAGCCCCTGGCTCATGCTGGTCGCGGCGATGATCGCGCAGGTCACCGCGACCGCCGTGGTCAGCACGCCGCTGCTGCTGATCCCGCACCTGCACCTCGACGAGGGCGTCCCCCTCGTCGCCACCGGCGCGCTCGCCGCCGCCCCGACCGTCGGCACCCTGCTCACCCTCGTGGCGTGGGGCGCGATCGTCGATCGCGTGGGCGAGCGGATCGCGCTGACGTCCGGCCTCGCCCTGCTCGTCGTGGGCAGCGCGGTGGCCTGGTCCGGCGCCCGCGCCGACGACGTGGTCGTGCTCGCGCTCGGCTTCGGCCTGTGCGGCGTGGCCGCGGGCAGCTCCAACTCCGCCAGCGGCCGGCTCGTCGTCGGCTGGTTCCCCGCGCATCGCCGCGGTCTCGCGATGGGCATCCGCCAGACGGGTCTTCCCCTCGGCGTCGGCGTGGCCGCCCTCGTCGTCCCCGCCGGCGTGCAGTCGTGGGGCGTCGCGCCGATCGTGCTGGGCTGCCTCGTCGTCTCGGCGGTCGCCACCGTGTTCATCGCGCTCACCGTCGTGGACCCGCCGCGGCTCGCGACGGAGGGCACGGACCCCCGCGCCAACCCCTACCGCGGTGACCGGCGCCTCGTGCGGATCCACGGAGCCTCGGCGCTGCTCGTCATCCCGCAGTACGCGGTGTGGACCTTCATGCTGCTGTGGCTCATCGACCAGCACGGCTGGAGCCCGGCCGCGGCCGGAGCGCTCTACGCGGTCTCGCAGGTGCTCGGCGCGGGCGGTCGCATCGCCGCGGGCTGGTGGTCCGACCGCGTCGGCGATCGGCTCGGCCCCATGCGGCAGGTGGCCGTGGCGGCCACCGTCTCCATGCTGGCGCTGGCCGTGCTCGAGGGATCGCCCGTCGCGATCACCCTGATGGTCGCCGCCATGGTGATCACGGTCGTCGACAACGGCCTGGCGTTCACCGCCGTGGCCGAGATCGCCGGACCGCGGTGGTCGGGGCGCGCGTTCGGCATCCAGAACACGGGCCAGTACCTGACCGCGGCGGCGGTGCCGCCCGTCGTCGGCGCGATCGTCGAGCTCGCGGGCTACGGCTGGGCCTTCGCGGCGGTCGCGGTCTTCCCGCTGGCGGCCATCGCCTGCGTACCCGTTGCTACTCGCAGGTAACATCATCGTACGCCTTTGGCTGGCCTAACTGAGCAGCGCTCTCCGCCGCAGATTAGGGTCAGCACCAACTGCTTGAACCGCGAGAGGAATCGGCATGGAACCGATCAACATCATCGCCGGAGTGATCACGCTGGTCTCGACGGCGTTGGCGGTGTACTACCTGGCGCCCGGGATCAAGCGGATGCTCGGGGTCATCCGCGCCGGAACGCCGGCCTACGGTCGCACCGACAACCCGGCGAGCCGCACGAAGAACATGCTGGTCGAGACCCTCGGCCACACGCGCATGCTCCAGTGGCACTGGGTCGGCCTCCTGCACTGGGCCGTCTTCTTCAGCTTCCTCATCCTCAGCACCGCGGTCGCCACCGCCTACCTGCAGGTCTGGAACCCGCACCTGGTGCTGCCGATCATCGGCCACTTCTTCCTCTTCGAGTGGGTCAGCGAGGCCATCGCCTGGCTGGGCCTCATCGGCATCGCGGCGCTCGTCGTCATCCGCCAGCGCAACCACCCGCGCACCCAGGGCCGCCAGAGCCGCTTCTTCGGCTCGCGCTTCGGCCAGGCCTACTTCGTCGAGGCGATGGTCGCGCTCGAGTGCGCCGCCGGCATCCTCATCCGCGGCGCCGAGTACCGCCTGATGAGCCTCGAGGGCGACAGCCACGGCACGTACTTCCACTTCCCGCTGACCGGCTGGATCGGCGACACCCTCTGGTCGGGCCTGTCGGTCACCGGCCTCGAGGTCACGATCACGCTGCTCGCGGTCGTCAAGGTCGTCTCGGCCACCGTCTGGCTGATGGTCATCGGCAAGAACCTCACGATGGGCGTCGCCTGGCACCGCTTCCTGGCCTGGTTCAACATCTACTTCAAGCGCGAGGCCGACGGCGGCACCGCGCTGGGCGCCCTCGTCCCGCTCTACGTCGCGGGCAAGCCGCTCGACCTCGAGACCATGGAGGACATGGAGGAGGAGGAGTTCGAGAAGCTCGGCGTCGGCAAGGTCGAGGACTTCAGCTGGAAGTCCATCCTCGACTTCTCCACCTGCACCGAGTGCGGCCGCTGCCAGAGCCAGTGCCCCGCCTGGAACACCGAGAAGCCCCTCTCCCCCAAGCTCCTCATGATGGGCCTGCGCGAGCACGCGTACGCCAAGGTGCCGCTGCTCGGCGCCGACCCCGAGACCCTCACCGAGGACCAGCAGCGCGAGCTCGAGCGTCCGCTCATCGGCACCGAGGACCTGTTCGGCGTCATCGACCCCGACGTCCTGTGGTCGTGCACGAACTGCGGCGCCTGCGTGCAGCAGTGCCCCGTCGACATCGAGCACGTCGACCACATCGACAACATGCGCCGCTACCAGGTGCTCGTCGAGTCCAACTTCCCCGCCGAGCTCAACAACATCTTCAAGGGCCTCGAGCGCAAGGGGAACCCGTGGGGCATGAACCCGCGCGACCGCATGAAGTGGGCCGAGGACCTCGACTTCGAGGTCAAGCAGGTCGGCGTCGACGTCGAGTCGCTCGACGAGGTCGAGTGGCTGTTCTGGGTCGGCTGCGCCGGCGCCTTCGAGGACCGCGCCAAGAAGACCACGCAGGCCGTGGCCGAGCTCCTCGACATCGCGGGCGTCACCTTCGCCGTCCTCGGTGACGGCGAGACCTGCTCGGGCGACTCCGCCCGTCGCGCCGGCAACGAGATCGTCTTCAAGCAGCTCGCGATGGAGAACGTCGCGGTCTTCGAGGAGACCAAGGTCAAGAAGGTCGTCTCGACCTGCGCCCACTGCTTCAACACGCTCAAGAACGAGTACAAGGAGTTCGGCATCGAGCTGGAGGTCGTGCACCACACCCAGCTGCTGAACCGCCTCGTCCGCGAGAAGAAGCTCAAGCCGGTCGCGCCCGCCGCGCCGGCCGCCAAGGTCACCTACCACGACCCCTGCTTCCTGGGCCGCCACAACCAGGTCTACTCGCCCCCGCGCGAGCTGATCGGCGCCACGGGCGCGGACTACGTCGAGATGGACCGCTCCAAGGAGCGCTCCTTCTGCTGCGGCGCCGGCGGCGCCCGCATGTGGATGGAGGAGAAGATCGGCTCGCGCATCAACATCAACCGCACCGAGGAGGCCATCGGCACCGGGGCGGAGCAGATCGCCGTGGGCTGCCCCTTCTGCCGCGTCATGCTGGCCGACGGCCTCACCGCGAAGCAGGCCGAGGACGAGTCGCTGCTCAACGTCGAGGTCCTCGACGTCGCGCAGCTGCTGCTGCAGGCCGTGAAGCGCTCCGAGGAGGACGTCGTGACCGAGGCCGAGGCCCTGGTCGCCGCGGCCGCCGATGAGTCGCACGCCGCGGGTGACGAGCCCGAGGACGCCGAGCCCGGTCCGCAGGCCCAGGCCGATCCCGGCACGCTGACCGACACCGAGTCCGTCGGTGCCGCCGCCGACGCCCACGCGTCGGCCGACGCGCCGACCGATGCCGGCGACGACCTCGACGACCCGGAGGGCGAGAGCCGCGCCGCGGACGCCGAGATGGCGGCGAAGCACAACATCGCGGTCGACGAGAAGGGCACCGCCGGAGGCATCTTCGAGTCGGGCGACGCGACCCCCGAGGGCGCGCTGGACGCGGAGGGCACCAAGCCCGTCTCCGTGGCCACCGAGCCCGAGGACGAGCCCGCCCAGTCCGATCCGGAGCCCGAGGCGCTGGACGACGCGGTCTCCAAGCCCGAGTTCGACTCGGAGTCCGACGACAGCCCGGCGCTGCACGAGCAGCAGCCCGGACTCGGCCAGCCCGACGCCGACACGGCTGACGCTGCCGAGGTCCCCGCCGAGCCTGAGGCCACGGAGGTCGAGGCGACCGAGGAGGCTCCCGCCGAGCCCGAGACCGCTGAGGTCGAGGCGACCGAGGAGGCTCCCGCCGAGCCCGAGACCGCTGAGGTCGAGGCGACCGAGGAGGCTCCCGCCGAGCCCGAGACCGCTGAGGTCGAGGTCGCCGAGGCGTCCGCGGGCGGCCACGAGCAGCCGTCGCTGCTGGATGCGCTCGAGGACGACGAGTCGAAGGGCCACACGGCCTCGGAGGACGAGCCCAAGCCCGAGCCGCACCCCGAGAGCGGCGACACGACCAACCCCGACGCCGAGTCGGTCGTGTACGACGACTCCGAGCCCGAGCTGCCGGCCGAGAAGCACGCCGAGCCCACCTCCGAGCAGGAGGAGCTGGCGGCGATCACGCCGGTCGAGGACGCTCCCGCCCCCGACCCGGTCTCCGAGGACGCCGCGCCGCTCAGCGACGCGAACCCCTCGGGCGAGGACCTCACCGGCTCCGCCACCGAGGCGGCGGCCGACGAGTCCACGGGCGAGGACGACGACACGAAGGCCTGACAGCCGTCACCGCGCGAACGCGCCAGCACCTCCGGGTGCTGGCGCGTTCGTCGTTCGGGGACTCAGAGGCGCTTGCGCATCTTCACGCTGGTGACCTCGTACCCGAGCGACTCGTACAAGCCGCGCGCCGCCTCGTTGAAGCCGAACACGCTGAGTCCCAGGGTCTGGGCGCCCGCGTCCCGCGCGTACTCCTCCGCGAGCCGCATCGCCGCGCGGCCCACGCCCCGACCGCGCTGCTCCGGCTCGACGAACACGTCCCAGACCCACCACGACCTGCTGTCGCCCGACGTGTCGTGGCCGAGCCAGAGATACCCGGCGACGGTGCCCTCGTCGGTGATCAGGTCGAACACCGCATGACCGGGCGTCGGCACGTCGTCGGGGAACGCATGGTCCGTCGAGGCTCGGGCCTGGCGCCGGGCCTCCTCAGGCGTCTCGCCCGTGGCGACGAGGTCGGCCTCGTACTCCGCGCGGGTTCGCCGGAGCCAGGCCGGGAACCGCTCGGCAGTGACGGGCGAGAGCGTGACGGTCATGCGGTCATCCTGACGCCTCGCTAGGGGCGGGCGCCGCGTTGCTGGACGCAGCGGCTGGCGGCACCGATGCCGCCGGCGAGCGCGGCGCGCGGGTCCTTCTGCTCCAGCCACGAGGCCAGGAAGCCGGCGGTGAAGGCGTCGCCCGCGCCGGTGGTGTCGACGACCTGGATGCGCGGGGCGGCCACCTGCTCGCGGTCGCCGCCGGCGACGTAGGCGGCGCCCATCGAGCCGAGCGTGACGACGACCTGCGGGTACATCCGCGTCAGCGCGTCGAAGTCGACGAACGGGCCGGTCGCGCCGACCATGAGGCGCGCCTCGTCGAGGTTCGGCACGAGCAGGTCGACGCCGCGGGTCCACTCGGCGAACGCCTCGGGCGTGACCTCGCGCAGGAACGCGGTGGTGCTGGGGTCGACGCTGACGCCCGCACCGCGCCGCTTCGCCTCGGCGATGAGGTCGATGGCGACGTCGCGGGTCTGCGGGTCGAAGAAGGTGTAGCCGGTGAGGTGCAGCCAGTCGACGCCGTCCCAGAGGTCGTCGGGGAGGTCGGCCTGCGTGAGCGTGCCGTTGGCGGCGCGGTCGACGTACATCGTGCGGTCGGCGTCGTCGTCGAGGGTCAGCACGATCGTGGCCGTGGGCAGCAGCGGGTCGGCGACCAGCCGCGGCTCGACCTGGTGCTCGCGCAGGGCGTCACCGTGGCGCTCGACGCCGTCGTTGCCGACCTTGCCGAGGAAGCGCGTCTGCGCGCCGAGGAAGCCCAGCCACGCAGCCGTGTTCGCTGCCGACCCGCCCGGCGTCATCCGGATCTGCGCGCGGGTGTCGCTGCGCGGGGCGACGGGCTCGAGAGGCAGGACGCCGATGTCGTCGACGACGTCGCCCACGACGAGGATCACGGGTACTCCGCCGCGGCGGTCGCGATGCGGGCGGCGACCTCGATGTTGTTGCGGGCGATGTCGAGGTTGACGGCGAGGCTGTCGCCGCCGGTGAGCTCGACGATGCGCTGCAGCAGGAACGGCGTGACCTCCTTGCCGGAGAGGCCCTTCGCCTCGGCCTCGGCGAGCGCGCGCTCGAGCGCCTCGTCGTGGACCTGCGGGTCGAGCTGCTTCTCCTCCGGCAGCGGGTTCGCCACGACGATGCCCGACCTCAGTCCGAGCTGGTCGCGGCTGTGCATCACCGCGGCGACGGCGAACGCGTCCTCCGCGCGCCAGTCGAGCTGGTGGCCCGACGAGGTGAGCCAGAAGCTCGGGAAGTCCTTCGTGCGGAAGCCCAGCACGATGACGCCGAGGGTCTCGAGGCGCTCCAAGGTCGCAGGGATGTCGAGGATCGACTTCACGCCGGCCGAGACCACCGTGATCGGCACCTGGCCGAGGACGGTGAGGTCGGCGGACTCGTCGAACGTCTCGGACGCGCCGCGGTGCACGCCGCCGAGGCCTCCGGTGGCGAACACGCGGATGCCCGCGCGGTCGGCGATCCACGACGTGGCGGCCACCGTGGTGGCGCCGCTGCCGGCCATGCCGAGCACGACGGGGAGGTCGCGGACCGTGAGCTTCGGGACGTCCTCGTTGGCGATCCGCGACAGCTCGTCGGCGGTGAGACCCGCCTTCAGCTCACCGTCGAGGACCGCGACCGTCGCGGGCGTGACGCCCTGCGACCGCAGGATCTCCTCGAACTCCTGCGCGGCCGCGAGGTTGTCGGGACGGGGCAGGCCGTGGCTGATGATCGTGGACTCGAGGGCGACGACGGGGCGCCCCTGCTCCAGTGCTGCGGCGACTTCGGGGGACGGCTGGACTCTCACCCCGCGACTCTAACCGTCGCTTCCGACGGGCAGGACGGCACGCAGGACGCGCAGCGTGTTGCCGCCCATGATCGCGGCGATGTCCTCGTCGGAGTGCCCACGGTCGCGCAGCTCCTGGGTGACGACGGCGATGTCGCTGGTGTCCCAGGCGACCTTCGTGGCTCCGTCGTAGTCGCTGCCCAGCGCCGCCGTCTCGAGGCCGCCGACCTCGATGACGTGCTCGATCGCGTCGACGACGGCGGCGGGCGTCAGCTCGCAGACCGCGGCGTCCCAGTAGCCGATGCCGACGACACCGCCCGTGGCGGCGACGCCGCGGATCTCGTCGTCGGTGAGGTTGCGGTTGACGTCGCAGGTCGCCTGGACACCGCCGTGGCTGGCCACCACGGGCTTCGTGGCGAGCTCGAGCATCTCGGCGATCGCCGGATGACTGGCATGGGCGATGTCGACGACCATCCCACGGCGCTCCATCTCGGCGAACGCCTCGCGGCCGAGGTCGGTCAGGCCGCCCTTGCCCTCGCCGTGCATCGACCCGGAGACCTCGTTGTCGAAGAAGTGGGTGAAGCCGGCCATGCGCGCGCCGGCACCGAACAGTCGACCGAGGTTGTCGAGGTCGCCCTCGAGGCTCTGCAGGCCCTCGAGCGAGAACAGCGCCCCGGTCACGTTCTTGCCGGCCTCGCGGTCGGCCACGAGGCGGTCGAGGTCGTCGCGCGACCGGATGAAGCGCAGCTCGCCCTCGGAGTCGGCGACCGCGTCCTGCAACTTCTCGGCGTGGTAGAGCGACCGCTCCACCAGCGAGGTCCACGTGCGCGGCGGCTGCAGCTGCAGGATCGCCAACAGGGTGATGTTGTCGGTGTTCGCCGGGTTCGAGTCGTAGTTCTGGTTCTTGGGCGTCTTCGACACCGACGAGAACACCTGCAGGCCGACGTTGCCGTCCTGCAGCCGCGGCAGGTCCATGTGACCGCGGTCGGAGCGGTCGAGCAGGTCCCGGTTCCACATCAGCGTGTCGGAGTGCAGGTCGGCGATGAACAGGGAGTCGTGGAGCGCGACCGTCTCGCGGTCCGGCTCGGTCAGGTCGGTGTCGGCCATCCGGTTCATGCTGTTCTCGACGATGCCCGGGCCGAGCGCGAAGAACCCGACCACGCCGAGCAGCAGGAGCACGAGAACGGCGAGCAGGGTGCGCCGCAGCCAGGTCCGAGTCTTCTTCGCCACGCGCGCACGCTATCGGCCGGTGTGACGTGGGTCATGCCCGGGGCCCCCGGCACGCCGAGGACTCCGGCCGTCGCCGGAGCCCTCGGGCGCACGCTCAGGAGAGGTGGTGCACCTCCTGCAGCCCGCGGACGGGCGTGGGGATCCCGACGTGGCGCGCCTTGAGCTGGAGCGCCAGGTAGAGCGAGTAGTGCCTCGACTGGTGCAGGTTGCCCCCGTGGAACCACAGATGCGGCTGCTGCGTCGGCTTCCACATGTTGCGCTGCTCGCCCTCCCACGGTCCCGGGTCCTTGGTCGTGTCCGAGCCGAGTCCCCAGACCTTGCCCACCCGGTCGGCGACGTCCTGGCTGATCAGGTCCGCGGCCCAGCCGTTCATCGAGCCGTACCCGGTCGCGTAGACCACGAGGTCGGCCGGCAGCTCGGTGCCGTCCGCCAGCACCACGGAGTCCTCGGTGAGGTGGGAGACCTGGCCCTTCGCCAGCTTGACCTCCCCGTCCGCGACCAGCTCGGCCGCCCCGACGTCGATGTAGTAGCCCGACCCCCGGCGCAGGTACTTCATGAACAGGCCCGAGCCGTCGTCGCCCCAGTCGAGGTCGAAGCCAGCAGCCTCCATGCGTGCGTAGAAGTCGGCGTCCCGCTCCTTCATCTGCTCGTACAGCGGGATCTGGAACTCGTGCATGATCCGGTAGGGCAGCGACGCGAAGACGAGGTCGGCCTTCTCGGTGGTCATGCCGGCCGCGAGCGCCCGCTCGGAGTAGAGGTCGCCCAGGCCGATGTCCATGAGCGATTCGGACTTCACGATGTGGGTCGACGACCGCTGGACCATCGTGACGTCGGCATCGTGCTCCCACAAGGCGCCGCAGATGTCGAACGCCGAGTTGTTCGAGCCGATCACCACGACCCTCTTGCCGCGATATGCGTCGGGGCCGGGGTGCTGGCTCGAGTGCTGCTGCTCGCCGCGGAACACGTCCTGTCCGGGAAGCACGGGAACGTTCGGCTTCCCGGACATGCCGGTCGCCAGCACGAGGTGCGTCGGGGTCAGCGTCAGCGCCTCGCCCTCGCGCTCGATCTCGACGGTCCATCGTCCGGTCCCCTCGGAGAAGGACGCCGAGGTCGCGACGGTCGAGGACCAGTACGGCACCTCCATGACCTTCGTGTAGGACTCCAGCCAGTCACCGACCTTGTCCTTCGGCGCGAACACGGGCCAGTTGTCGGGGAACTTCAGGTAGGGCAGGTGGTCGTACCAGACCGGGTCGTGGAGGCACAGCGACTTGTAGCGGCTGCGCCACTGGTCCCCCGGCCGGGGGTACTTGTCGATGACCAGGCTCGGGACGCCGAGCTGGCGGAGCCGAGCACCGAGCGCGATGCCGCCCTGGCCGCCGCCGACCACGAGGACGTAGGGCTGCTCGGTGCGTCCGAGTGACGCGTCCTCCGCCTCCCGGCGCTCCGTCCAGGTCGTTCGATCCTTCGTCGCACCGTGCTCGGCGCCCATCGGCCGCCGGGAGCCGCGCGGCTCCTCGTGCCCCTTCAGCTCGTAGAGCGTCGTGAGGAACGTCCAGGCCCTCCAACGGCCCTCCTCCTCACGCAGGCGAACGAGACCACGACCGCGGCCGACCGCCGTCTCGAACACGAACCAGGCGGTGATGACGCCGTCCTCCTCGGTGGCCTGCTCCTCGAGGACGAACCGGCTCGGGTCGGTGCGCTCGAGCGTGTCGGTCAGCAGGCCCTCGACGCCGGATCGATCCTCGACCGTCGTGATGTTCCAGCTGAAGGCGACCAGGTCGCGCCAGAAGCTCTGGGTGGCGAACTGCGCGGCGGCGCGGTGGACGTCGCGCTCGCGCAGGGCGGCCTCGAAGTCGGCGAACCATCCTTCGGCTGCGACGGTGGGATCGGGGTTCGCCGCCTTGTCGACGGGTGGTTCCAGAATCTGGGTCATGATCGCTCCTCGAATCGCTGAGGCCGGTGGGGGACGGACCTCAGGACACCGCCGGGGCAGGTCGGCCGGGTAGCGTTGCACGACGTTGCACGTGACGGGCGTCACACTGGCTGCCTATGCTGGCGACGACCCAGGAGGTGGCGAGGTGAACAGCTTCAGCGCCGTCGCGCCGGGCACGGACCTGCCGCGCCATGCCCGAGACCTGCGCCGGATGCACGACCTGCTGTTCTCCGGCGGGCGCGCACCCGCCCTGCCACGGCCCGTGGTCGCGCGATCGTGGCAGCGGATGCTGGCGCTCGGCCTCAATCCCACGGGCGCGGGCGCGCGCGACCCACTCGGCCGCGACGAGGTCGAGCGGCGCCGCCGCGCCACGCCGCTGCGCTGGGTGATCGACGACCTCCGGCTCGCCCTCACGAGCGTCGCCGACGCGTCCCGCTTCCTGCTCGTGGTGACCGACGCCGACGGGATCATCCTGTGGCGCGAGGGGGCGAGCACCGTGCGACTGCAGGCCGACCGCCTCGGCTTCGGCGAGGGCGCTCTGTGGACCGAGGGCCAGGTCGGGACGAACGCCATCGGCACCGCGATCGCGGAGCAGGCGCCGGTCCAGCTCTTCTCCGCCGAGCACTTCGAGGAGCAGCAGCACCCGTGGTACTGCACCGCCGCGCCGCTGCACGACCCGCGCACGGGCGAGCTGCTCGGCGTGGTCGACGTCAGCGGACCTGCCCTGACGCTGCACCCGGCCATCACCGCCCTCGTCGAGACCGCCGTGCGGCTGGCGGAGGCGCGGCTGTCGCAGGTGCACACCCATCAGCTGGAACGGCTCCGTCGCTCGGTCGAGCACGTGGTCGCGTCCTCGAACGGACCGCTCCTGGTGGTCGATCCCGACGGCTGGGTCGCCGTGCGCTCCGGCATCGCGGTGCGTGACCGGATCGCCGCTCCACGGCCGGACACGTCACTGGCCGTCCCGGGGATGGGTCTGTGCCTGCCCGAGCCCATCGACGGCGGCTGGCTCGTGCGTCCTGCGACCGCCGACCGGCGCGTGCGGGGTCGACTCGACCTCACGGGCGGCGAGCCGGTGCTCGAGGTGACGTCCGCCGACTCGACCCTGCGCCGACCCCTGAGCGCCCGCCATGCCGAGCTCCTGGTCCGGCTCGCGGACGCCGGACCCGCCGGGACGTCCGCCGCCGCCCTCAGCCGGGCGCTGTTCGGCGACAGTGGGCACGAGGTGACCGTGCGCGCCGAGATCTCGCGGCTGCGACGGCAGGTCGGGGCGCTGCTGACGACCTCGCCCTACCGCATCGCCGACGAGGTCGACCTCGTCGTCGTGCGGTGAGGAGGGTCCGACCGGTCAGAGGCCGACGACCGACCGGACGGTGGTGATGACGCCGTTCTCGTGGTTCGGCGGGGCCGTGTAGTTCGCGACGTCGAGGATGTCGGGGTGGGCGTTGCTCATCGCGAACGACCAGTCGGCGGCCTGGAGCATCTCGTAGTCGTTGAGGTAGTCGCCGAACGCCATCGTCTGCGTGGCGTCGATGCCCATCTCGGCCTGCAGCTCGCGGACGGCGAGCCCCTTGTTGACGCCCTCGGCCATGACGTCGACCCAATGCGCCCCCGAGATCGCGACGGGGTTCTGCTCGGCGTGCTCCTTGAGGAACGGCGCGGTGACCGCCTCGAGGTCGCCGAAGTCGTGCACGGCGAGCTTGATGATCGTGTCGTCGACCGAGGTCAGGTCCTCGGTGACCTTCAGGCGGCGGTAGTACGGCTCGACCTGGTCGAGGAACGGCTGGTCGGTGCGGTCGATCCACGCGGACTCGATGCCGCACACGACGATGCCGACGTCGACGCCACGGTCGGCCAGGCCCTGCGTCTTGCGCACGGCGCCCGACACCCACGCGGGATCCAGCGGGTGGGCGGCGACCTCGACGCCGGCGTGGGTCACGTAGGCGCCGTTCTCGGCGATGATGACGAGATCGTCGGCGACCTCGTGGAACATCGACTCGATGGTCGCCCACTGGCGGCCACTGGCGGGGGCGAAGGCGACGCCGGCGGCCTGCAGGTCGCGGATGAGGGCGAACGTCTCGGCGGGCATCTGCTTGCGCTCGTCGAGCAGGGTGCCGTCGAGGTCGGCCACGACGAGGCGGATGTCGGGCGCGGTCATGCCCTCAGTCGATCACACTCCGGTGGAAGTTCGCGTGGGACCGCGATGCCGTGGGACCGCGCTGCCCCTGATAACGGGAGCCGTACTTCGCCGAGCCGTACGGGTTCTCCGCGGCCGAGGTGAGACGGAAGAAGCACAGCTGGCCGATCTTCATGCCCGGGTAGAGCTTGATCGGCAGCGTGGCCACGTTCGCCAGCTCGAGGGTGATGTGGCCCTGGAACCCGGGATCGATGAAGCCGGCGGTGGAGTGCGTCATGAGGCCGAGACGGCCGAGGGACGACTTGCCCTCGAGGCGCGCGGCGACGTCGTCGGGCAGCGTCACGTACTCGTACGTGGAGCCCAGCACGAACTCACCCGGGTGCAGGATGAACGCGTCCTCGCCGGCGACCTCGACCTCGCGCGTCAGGTCCGACTGGTCCTGTGCGGGGTCGATGTGGGGGTACTTGTGGTTGTCGAAGACGCGGAAGAACTTGTCGAGGCGCACGTCGATGCTCGATGGCTGGATCATCGAGGCGTCATAGGGGTCGAGCGCGACCCGCCCGGCGTCGATCTCGGCGAGGATGTCGCGGTCCGAAAGCAGCACAAGGAGAACCTAACGCATCGTCTCTTCGCCCTGCGGTTCCCGACCTCGAGCGCTTGGCCCCTTCGTGTGCCAAGGTGCAGAGAAGGCAACTGTGAGGAGCACCACGTGTACAAGACCATCCTCGTCGGCGTCGACGGCAGCGACACCGCGTCCCGCGCGGCCGAGGTCGCGGCGGAGCTCGCCTCGGCCACCGGCGCCGCCCTCCACATCGTCACCGCGGTCGACGAGAAGGCCACCGCGGCCACCGACCTCCCGCCGGGCATGCACCCGCTGAGCCCCGGCGAGCGGGCCGAGGCGATCGCCCGCCAGGTCGCCGACGGCCTCTCCTACCAGGGCACGGTCGAGTCCAGCCCGGCTCCCGGCAAGCCCGCCGACGCCCTCGTGCACGTGGCCAAGGAGATCGGCGCCGACCTCATCGTCGTGGGCAACCGGCGGGTGCAGGGCATCAGCCGACTGCTCGGCAGCGTCGCCACCGACGTCGCCCACCACGCGCCCTGCGACGTCTACATCGTCAAGACGGTCTGAGAGTCGGGCGCCGGTTCAGTGGAGCCGGTGACGGGAATCGAACCCGCGTATCTTGCTTGGGAAGCAAGCGCTCTGCCATTGAGCTACACCGGCGGTGTGCCCCGATCGTAACGACTCAGACCACGATGATGCATTCGGGTACCGGAGCGGGGCTCAATGCCTCATCGTTCGTCAGAACTGGCGCAGGAAGTCGCGGACGTGGCCGACGAGCTCGGCGGGGCGCTCCTCGGGGATCCAGTGGCCCGTGCCCAAGATCTCGGTGACGGTCACGTTCGGCGGGCCCTCGGCGCGGCGCACGAGCGCGGGCGCGAGGACGAGGTCGCCGGTGCCCGGGAGGAAGAGGAGCGGCACGTCGTCGACCCGGCGGGCGTAGCCGCGGCCCAGCTGCGGGATCTCCTTGAGCAGGAAGGCCCGGTACATCGACTGCCCGGCCCGGGCCCGCGCCGGGTCACGGAACCGCGCCAGGTACTCCTCGCGGACGCCGCGCTCCCAGCGGAACCGCCGCGACGCACCCGCGCGGAAGATCGTCTTCAGCAGCACCTGCCCGGCGCGGCGGTGCAGGAGCGCACCGCCGGGACCGCCCGCGATCGGCTGGTAGGCGAAGCGCCACATCTGGTACCAGGGCACGTCCTCCCACGGCGCCACGATCGCCGCCGCGACGACACCGCGCACCAGACCCTGGTGACGGCTCGCGACGAGGAGCGAGGTCCACGCACCCCAGTCGTGCCCGACCAGCACCGGCCGGTCGAGGCCCAGCACCTCGATCGCTCGGGCGACCTCGTCGGCGATGACGCGCTTGTCGTAGGCCTCGGTGCCCTCGGGGACGTCGCTCCAGCCGGCACCGCGCAGGTCGAGCGCGATCACGTGGTGCGTCTCGGCCAGCGCCGGCATCACGTGTCGCCAGCAGAACCAGTGCTGCGGCCACCCGTGCAGCAGCACGAGGGTGGGGCGGTCGGCCGAGCGGTGCGCCTCCCCCGCCTCGGCCACGTGCAGGCTCACGCCGTCGACGTCGATCCACCGGTGCTCGACGCCAGGCACCACCGGCAGGGTCCGTTCGGTCATGGGCTGATCGTAGGGTGATCCGCATGACACTCGTCGAGCTCACGCGCGAAGACTCCGTCCGCACGATCACGCTGAACGCCCCCGAGCGCCTCAACGCCCTCGACTGGCCGCTGCTGGAGGAGCTGCGCGCCGCCGTCGAGTCGGTCGCCGCCGACGAGGAGGCCCGTGCACTGGTCGTCACCGGCGCTGGCAAGGCCTTCTGCTCGGGCGCGAACCTCGAGAGCCTCTTCGGCGACACCAGTCGTCCCGCCGACGTGCTGCGCGAGCACCTGATGAACGTCTACGCCTCGTTCCTGGGCATCCGGAACCTCACGATCCCCACCGTCGCGGCCGTCCAGGGCGCTGCCGTGGGCGCCGGACTCAACATCGCACTCGCCTGCGACGTCATCATCGCCGGGCCCGAGGGCGGCTTCGGCCCCACCTTCAGCAAGATCGGCCTGCACCCCGGCGGCGGCTGCACGTGGATGCTCACCCAGCGCATCGGCTCGGCGAACACCGCGGCCGCCCTCTTCAACGGCGACATCATCAAGGCCGACACCGCGCTGCGCCTGGGCATCGCCCAGGAGATCGCCGACGATCCGAAGGCCCGCGCCGCCGAGCTGGCCGCCACGTGGGCGAAGCGCAACCCCAAGCTGATGGCCGACATCAAGAAGTCGGTGGGCGTCGCCGCACGGTCCGACCTGCATGAGTCGCTCAACTTCGAGTCCTGGGCGCAGGCCGAGTCGCTCAGCAGCGAGGAGTTCGCCGCGTTCGCGGCCAAGTTCGCCTCCCGCTGACCCGCGCGACGGCCGTCACCGGCCCGTGAGAAGGTCAGGTTCCATGTGGACCCTGCACGGTGACGGCCAGAACGTGAAGCCCGACGCGATCGTCATGCCCGAGGAGCGGCTCTCGTGGCCGCGCACGCTGGGCTTCGGCGCGCAGCACGTGGTCGCGATGTTCGGCGCGACCTTCCTCGTCCCGATCCTCACGGGCATGCCGCCCACGACCACGCTGTTCTTCTCGGGCTTCGGCACCCTGCTGTTCCTGGCGATCACCCGCGGCAGGCTGCCCAGCTACCTCGGCTCCTCGTTCGCCTTCATCGCCCCGGTCCAGGCGCTCGTCGCCGACGGTGACATGGGCGCCGCACTGTTCGGCATCATGTGCACCGGCGTCCTGCTGGCGATCATCGGCTTCGTCGTCCAGGCCACCGGCTCCAGGTGGCTCGATGCGCTCATGCCCCCGGTCGTCACCGGCGCGATCGTCGCCCTGATCGGCTTCGCCCTGGCGGGCGCGGCCACCACCAACTACGCGGTCGCCCCGTGGCTGGCCACGCTGACGCTCGCCGTGATCTGCCTGTCGGCCGTGGTGCTGCGCGGGTTCGCCGCCCGCCTGTCGATCCTGTTCGGCATGGTCGTCGGATACGCGGCCGCGGCCATCAGCGGTCAGCTCGACTTCGGCAACGTCGAGAAGGCGGCCTGCTTCGGCCTCCCCGACTTCCACACCCCGACCGCCGACTGGTCGGTGCTGCCGATGTTCCTGCCGATCGTGCTCGCGCTCGTCGCCGAGAACGTCGGCCACGTGCGCAGCGTCGCCCACCTCACCGGCCGTCCCGCCATCAACGACGAGTCGGGCCGCGCGCTCATCGCCGACGGCCTCGCCACCACGCTGGCGGGCGGCTTCGGCGGCTCGGCCACCACCACGTACGGCGAGAACATCGGCGTCATGACCGCGACGCGCGTCTTCTCCACCGCGGCCTACGTGGTCGCCGGCGTCGTCGCGATGCTGCTGAGCCTCTCGCCGAAGTTCGGTGCCCTGCTCATGACGATCCCCGAGGGCGTCATCGGCGGCGTCACCGTCGCGCTCTACGGCCTCATCGGCCTGATCGGCGTGCGGATCTGGATGGACAACCGGGTCGACTTCGCCAACCCCGTGAACATGTACACGGCCGCGGCCGCCCTGATCATCGGCATCGGCAACCTCACGCTCACCAGCGGAGACGTCTCCGTCGCCGGCATCACGCTGGGCTCGGTCGCCGCGATCGTGATCTACCACGTCATGCGGGTGCTCCAGCGCGATCCCGACGCCGAGCTGTCCAAGGAGACGTTCGACCCCGGCGCCTGACCCTGTAGACATGGGCGGGTGGACCCCGCTCTGGTGCTGCTCGTCGCGGCGTGCGCGTTCGCGACGTCGGCGCTCACCGCGGTCCTGGGCTTCGGTGGCGGCATCGTCCTGCTCGCGGTGCTCGTCGCGTTCCTCGACCCGCTCGTCGCGATCCCGCTGCACGCGGCGATCCAGGTGGTCTCGAACGGCACCCGCACGATCGTCCGCCGGCGCGACGTCGACTGGCGCATCGTCTGGCGCACCTCGCTGCTGCTCCTGCCCGCCGGACTGCTGACCCTCAGCCTGGCCCGCCAGGCGCCCGACGCGGTGCTGCAGATCGCGATCGCCGTCACCGTCCTGGCCGCGACCTGGCTGCCCGTGTGGCTCTCGAGGCCGCTGCCCGCCCCCAGCTCGGGCGGCTGGATCGCGATGGGCGGCGTCCTCGGCGCGCTCAACCCCGTGGTCGGCGCCACCGGTCCGCTCGCCGCGCCCTTCTTCCGCGCGGGAACCCGTGACCGCCTCGGCTTCGTCGGCACGTTCGCCGCGTCCCAGGTGGCCGGGCACCTGGCGAAGCTCGTGCTGTTCGGGGCGATCGGGCTGCTGCCCGCCGCCCAGGCGCCGGCGGCCGCGGCCGGCATCGTCGGCGTGATCGCCGGCACCTGGGTGGGCAGTCGCGTGCTCGACCGCATGCCCGAGCGCCGCTTCGACCGGATCTACCTCGTGGCGATCACGGCCGTCGCGGCCTGGCTGCTGCTCGACGCGCTGGCCTGAGCCTCAGCTGTCGCCGGGGCCGGGAGGCCAGGGGTACGACGTGTCGCCCTTGAGCGCCTTCCAGGTGACCTTCTCGCAGGACGCGTCGACGGTGGCCGTGCCCACGAGCCCCTTGTAGGTCATGAACGTCACGACGTCGTACCCGTCGCCGCAGTCCACCCGGGCGCCGCGCGCCACCTGGCTGATCGTGAACGTGTCATCACCCGGGCCGCCGTAGGCCTGGTCGGAGTCGCTGACCCCGATCCCGTCGTTGCCCTCGTCGCCGCGGATCGTGTCCACGCCGACGTCGCCGGACAGGGTGTCGTTCCCCGGTCCACCGTCGACGATGTCGTCGCCCGAGCCGCCCTTCAGCAGGTCGTGTCCAACCCCGCCGTAGAGCCAGTCGGCACCCTCGTCACCGTCGAGCCAGTCGTCGCCGTCGCCGCCGTCGAGTCGATCATTCTCGGTGCCGCCCGTGAGCGTGTCGGTCCCGAGGGCTCCGTAGAGCTCGTCGGCACCCGCCTCGCCGTGCAGGCTGTCGTCACCGTCCCATCCCTGGAGGATGTCCTGGCCGTCCCCGCCGCTGAGGCTGTCGTTGCCGGCGTCGCCGCGCATCCAGTCGTCGCCCGCCCCGCCGAGGAGCTGGTCGTTGCCGTGCTCCCCTCCGAGGCTGTCGTTCCCGCCCTCGCCGAAGAGCCGGTCGTCCCCGCCGCTGCCGAGCAGGGCGTCGTTCCCGTCACCGCCGTAGAGCCGGTCGACGCCCCCGAGCACGGCGTTGCTGTCGGCGTCGCCGATGAGCGTGTCGCTCCCCGATCCCCCATAGACGATGTCGTCGCCACCGAGCGCGGCCGTGTGGTCGTCGCCGCCGAGCAGCTGGATCGTGTCGGCCTCGTTCGTGCCGTCGAACCAGTCCGGTCCTTCGGTGCCGGTGAGCGAGGCCGCGAAGGCCGGCGCACCCGCGGCGAGCACCACGGCGGCAGCGAGGCCGGCCGGCCAGAGTCGACGACGCCGGCGGCTGGCGGCGTGCATGGCTGAGCTCATCTGATCCCCCGATCGAATGACGCGACCGACTCGCTGCCGGCGCGTGTGAGTGGGCTCAGCGTATGGCCTCGTCGAGGGGGCGCAAGCGGAATCACGGCGCGCCGTGGCGATCGGCCACCGCGCGAGCCTCCTCGCGCAGCGCCTGCACGCAGAACCGCACGCTCGGCCGCTCGAAGCGGTCGGGTCGCAGGACGGCCGTGATCTCGCGCCGGGCGCGGATCCCGACGAGGGGCCGAGTCACGAGTCCGTTGTCGCGCGTCCGGGTGGTGAAGCGCGGAAGGATCGCGATGCCGTGACCCGCAGCGACGACCGCCTCGACCACACCGTTGTCGTCGAAGCGCTGCGCAATGCGCACGGACTCGCCCGTGACCGCGACGAGCTGCTGCAGCACGCGGTCGTAGGGGTAGCCGTGCGGCGCGCCGATCCACGTCTCGCCCACCACGTCCTTGGGCGAGAGGCTCGCCTTGGAGGCCAGGCGGTGGTGCTCGGGCAGCGCCACGTCGAGGGGCTCGCGCATGAGCGAGACCAGCTGGAGGCCGCGCTCGTGCCACTCCTCGGTGGCGGCCGGCGAGTCGGCCACGACGACGTCGAACTGGGCCACCATGTCGAGCACGTCGAACCGCAGCGTGGGGTCGCGGTCAGTGCAGATGAGGTTCACCGCGGGCTCGGCCGTGACGCGCGACAGCAGTCCCGGCAGCAGCATCTCGCCGCCGGTGGGGAAGACCGTGAGCGTGACGTCGCCCGCCGGTCCTCCGAGGTACTCGCGCCACCTGGCCTCGGCGCGCGCCAGGGCGACCGCCACCTCGGTTGCGGTCTCGGCCAGCGCGCGTCCCGCCGCGGTCAGCCGGACCCCGCGCCCGGCGGGCTCGAGGAGCGGCACGCCCGCCTCGGCCTCGAGCAGCTTGAGCTGCTGCGACACCGCCGAGGGTGTGACGTTCATCTCGTCCGCGACGGCGCCGACGGTGCCCCGTTCGGCCAGTTCCCGCAGCATTCCAAGGCGTCGAGGATCCATGTAGACAAACTACACGTTAGTCATAGTTTCGTTGGATTGTGCTTGACAATTGAAGAGTCCACGATGGAGGAAACGAAAGGAGCTGCACCATGACCTTCCTCGCCCTCTCCGGCGCCCTGGCCCTCGTCGCCGGCACGGTCCACACCGCGTACCTCGTGGCCACCGACGGCCTGCAGCGCGTCCCCGCGCGTCGCGCCTGACGCACCCTTCCGAAAGCGACCCGACTCCCCCGCGGAGACGGGTCGTTTCTCTTTTCACCGAACACCTTTTGCCTGCGCGTGACAGCGGGCTACTATGTAGTTACTGACCAGTAGAACCGGCCAGTAACACTGGCAGTCCCCTTTCCCGGAGGTCCCACGGCCCATGAGCCACTACAAGAGCAACCTGCGCGACGTCGAGTTCAACCTCTTCGAGCTGTTCGATCGTCAGTCGATCCTCGGCACCGGCCCCTTCGACGAGGTCGACGTCGACACGGCGAAGAGCATCCTCTCCGAGGTCGAGCGCCTCGCGCGTGAGGACCTCGCCGCGTCCTTCGTCGATGCCGACCGCAACCCGCCGGTCTTCGATCCCGCCACGCACACCATGACGCAGAACCCGGCGTTCAAGGAGAGCTACCAGAAGTGGATCGACGCCGAGTGGTGGCGCCTCCAGCTGCCCACCGAGCTCGGCGGCCAGCCCGCCCCCTCGTCCCTCGTGTGGGCGATGGGCGAGTTCGTGCTCGGCTCCAACCCCGCCATCTGGATGTACGGCGCCGGCCCGGCCTTCAGCCGCGTCGTGTGGGAGAACGGCACCGAGCGCGACCAGAAGATCGCGCAGATCATGATCGACCGCAAGTGGCTGACCACGATGGTCCTCACCGAGCCCGACGCCGGCTCCGACGTCGGCGCCGGCCGCACCAAGGCCTTCCCCAACGAGGACGGCTCGTGGCGCATCGAGGGCGTCAAGCGCTTCATCACCTCCGCCGTGAGCGACCTCGGCGAGAACACGATGCACCTCGTGCTCGCGCGCCCCGTCGGCGTCGAGGGCGTCGGCGGCCCGGGCACCAAGGGCCTGTCGCTCTTCCTCGTGCCCGAGCACCACTTCGACCACGAGACCGGCGAGCTGACGGGCGAGCGCAACGGCGTCTACGTCACCAACGTCGAGAAGAAGATGGGCATCAAGGTCTCGGCCACGTGCGAGGTCACCTTCGGCGACCCGCAGCTCGGCGGCCAGGCCACCGGCTGGCTGCTCGGCGAGGTGCACGACGGCATCAACCAGATGTTCCGCGTCATCGAGAACGCCCGCATGATGGTCGGCTCGAAGGCGATCGCGACGCTGTCGACCGGCTACCTCAACGCGCTCGAGTACGCCAAGGAGCGTGTCCAGGGTGCCGACCTGACGAACCCCGCCAAGGACGCCCCGCGCGTCACGATCACGCACCACCCCGACGTCCGCCGCTCACTGCTCACGCAGAAGGCGTTCGCCGAGGGCCTGCGCTCGCTCATGCTCTACACGGCCACGTTCCAGGACGAGGTCCAGATCAAGAAGGAGTCGGGCGAGGACGCGAGCCTGGCCGCCTCGGTCAACGACCTGCTGCTGCCGATCGTCAAGGGCTACGGCTCCGAGCGGTCGTGGGTCCTGCTGGGCACCGAGTCGCTGCAGACGTTCGGCGGCTCGGGCTTCCTGCAGGAGTACCCGCTCGAGCAGTACGTCCGCGACGCCAAGATCGACACCCTCTACGAGGGCACGACGGCGATCCAGGGCCAGGACCTGTTCTTCCGCAAGATCGTGAAGGATCAGGGCCGCGCGCTGGGCTACCTGTCCGAGCAGATCAAGTCCTTCATCGACAACGAGGCCGGCAACGGTCGCCTCAAGGTCGAGCGCGACCTGCTCGCCCAGGGCCTCGACGACACCACCGCGGTCATCACCGCGATGTTCACCGACCTCATGGCCTCGAACCCGGCCGACGAGAACGGCGACATCCGCAACGTCTACAAGGTCGCGCTGAACACCACGCGCCTCGTGTACGTGCTCGGCGACCTGGTCGTGTCGTGGCTGCTGCTGCGCGGCGCCGAGGTGGCGCAGGCCAAGCTCGACGCCGGCGCCTCGGGCGCGGACAAGTCGTTCTACGAGGGCAAGGTCGCCGCGGCGTCCTTCTTCGCCAAGACGGTCCTGCCGCGCCTCGCGGCCGAGCGTGCGATGGCCGAGACCGTCGACCTCGACGTCATGGAGCTCGACGAAGCGGCCTTCTGAGCCAGCCTCCTCCGCCACCCCTTCCCTACTTTTGGAACGCGATGCACGCTTTCCGGCGCGCGAACGGTGCAACTCGTTCCAAAAGTGGAGAGGGGGAGGGCGCGCGGGGTGACCGGCGCCGCGCGTGAGTCCCTCTAGGCTGGGCGGGTGGAGCTGACCCGACGACGCTGGTACCTCGTGGCGGGCCTGCTCGCCGCGCTGGCGTGGATCGCCGGCACGGCCTTCGCCGCGTCCGCGTGGGACCCGCTGCGCGAGGCGGAGGTCGTCCCCGTGGGCCAGCCCATCCAGGCGAACGGGTCCGACGACCTCGCCGTCCTCACCGACCTGCCGCAGCCCGAGCGCGCGATCTCGTGCGTGGCCCGCAACGGCAAGGAGCGCACCCCGGTTCCGCCGGCCACGGTGGACATCGTGGTCGACAGCGACGGCAGCCGCTGGCACCTCATCGGCGTCCTGTCCGACGCCCCCGACGAGACGCGCATCGTGTGCCGTCCCGACGACAAGCAGACCGACACCGCTCGCTACGGGACCGCCCTGGTGGACCTCGAGAGCCGCGTCGGGACGGGCCGGGCGATCGCCTGGACCGGGCTCATCGCGGGACTGGGGCTGGCCGGTGCCACCCTGACCGCACGCACCCGCAGGATCCTCGCCCATGACTGACCTCAGCCTCTACGTCGCCGCCTGGCGGCAGTCCGCCGCCGCCGTGCTCGCGCTCGAGCCGGCCGACTGGGACGTCCCCACCGACCTGCCCGGCTGGACCGCGAAGGACGTGCTCGCGCACCTGGTCCACCTCGAGCGCGTGATGGTCGAGGGCGAGACCGACGTGATCGGCGGCGGCAGCGTGCCGGCCGACTACACGAACGCCGGCGTCGCCGCCCTGCGCGACGTGCCGGTGGAGCAGCTGCGCGCAGACCTGGCCGACCTCGTCGCCCGGCGCGCGAAGACCCTCGAGGAGCTGCCCGACCCGCAGGCCGCCGCCGTGAACACCCCGGCCGGTGTCGAGTGGACGTGGGACGTCGCGCTGCGCAACCGGGTGATCGACCTGTGGTCGCACGAGCAGGACATCCGTCGCGCCGTGGGACTGCCCGGAGGCCTCGACGCGCTCGGCGCGCAGGTGACCGTGGGCACGTTCGCCGCGGCGCTGCCGTACGTCCTGGGCCGCAAGGCCGGGGCGCCCGTGGGCAGCGTGGTGCGCTGGGTCGTCACCGGTCCGGTCCCGCTGGACTCCACGATCGGCGTGGGCGACGACGGTCGTGCCCGCCGCACCGATGCCGAGCCCACCGCCACCGTGCGGATGGACACCGAGGCGTTCGCGATCCTCGCGGCAGGTCGCCGCGGCCCCGACGGGGTCGAGGTCGAGATCGACGGCGACCGGGAGCTGGCCGAGCGCGTCCTGGGCGCCATGGCCGTCACCACCTGATGCGTCCCGGGCCGGCAGTCCCCGTCGCGCGGCTGGTCCGCCTGGCGCGACGCGGCCTCGCCCGGCTCCAGCGCAGTCCTCGCACACCGCGGAGGTTCGCGGCGGCCCCCGTCCTCGCCCCCGAGTTCGCGCAGCGACTTCGCGAGCGCATCGAGCAGCTGACCCCCGCCGATCGCCGCGCCCTGGATCCCACGAGCCATCCGCGCGACTTCCGCCAGCCCAACGACACGTCGTGCGGCGCGGCGTCGCTCGTCGTGTCGCGGATGCTGCACGACGAGGCCTACGCACTGTGGGTGACCACGGGCCACGACGTCCGCAGCGGCGCCACCGACGCCGCGCCATTCGCCGAGCGCTGGCCCGCGGAGGTCGTGCGGATGCACCGCCGCGTCTCCGGCCTGCGCGACCACGACGGCGACCTCCAGTGGCCGTGGCTGCGCGTCGTCGGCACCTCGCCGTGGGGCGCCGCCCGCCAGATGACCGGCGAGGGAGGCTCGGGACTCCCCTGCCACTCCTACGAGGCGCGCACGCTCGACCCCGACGACCTGGCCTCCGCCTTCGACCTCGTCCTGACGGCCGTCGAGGCCGGTCACACCGTGCCGCTCTACGTGGGCGACGAGGTCCGCCCGGCGCACGTCGTGCTGGCCGTGTCCGCCCGTGACGGCGCGGTGCGCGTCTTCGAGCCGAGCGCGGGCCGCCTCGTGCGCGTCGACCGCGACGCGTTCGCCACCGCAACCCTCCGGCTCGGCGGCTGGTCCGTGCCGTGGTTCGCGGTGCTGCCGCGCTGACTGGGGCACCTTCGGGCACACTCGGGGCCATGACCTGGAGCACCGAGGACATCGGCGACCTGACCGGAAGGCGCGCGCTCGTCACGGGCGCCACGAGCGGCATCGGGACCGAGACCGCACGCGAGCTGCTGCGTCACGGCGCCGACGTCACGATCACGGCGCGGGACGACCGGAAGGCGGCCGCCACCGTGGCCGACCTCGGCGGCGACGTCGAGGTGGTGACGCTCGACCTGGCCGACCTGCCGGGCACGATCGCCGCGGCGCAGGGACTGGTCGACGCCGGCGAGCGCTTCGACGTGCTGGTGAACAACGCCGGCGTCATGGTGCCGCCGTACACGCAGACGATGGACGGCTTCGAGCTGCAGATCGCCACCAACCACCTCGGGCACTTCGCGTGGACCGCCACGCTGTGGCCGCTGCTGCGTGAGGGCGCCACGCGGGTGGTGACCGTGTCGTCGCTGGCGCACGCCTCCACGAAGGGCATCGACCTGCGGTCGCTGGAGCCGAACGGCGACCCGCGCCGCTACAGCCGCTGGCGGTCCTACGCCGAGTCGAAGCTGGCCAACCTGCTGTTCATGAAGGAGCTCGACCGGCGGGTGAAGGCCGTCGGCCTCGGTCTGGTCTCGGTCGGCGCGCACCCGGGTCTGACGTCGACGAACCTGACGAAGACCACCGGGTCGGCGATGCACCACCTCGCCGGTGCCTTCAGCCAGTCGTCGCGAGCCGGGGCGTGGCCGTCGCTGCGCGCCGCGACCGATCCGACCTTCACCGGCGGCGAGTACGTCGGCCCCGCGCGCCTGCGTCAGACCCGCGGACGACCGAAGACCGTGGGGATGACCTCCGCGGCACGCGACCCCCGCCTCGCCGCCGAGGTGTGGTCGGCCAGCGAGTCCGCCACCGGCGTCGTCTTCGAGGTCGCCTAGCCGTCCGCCCCTCCGAGATGTGCTCCGATTTCGACCTTTCAACCGTCTTGAAAGGTCGAAATCGAAGCACATCTCGGCAAGGGGCAGGTCAGCCGAGGCCGGCGTGGCGGGCCCAGCGCTCGGGGTCGTCGCGGACCAGGCGGGCGCGGGTCTTCACCCGGTAGCGCCACACCTGCACGAGCCCGAGTCCCCACAGGACGTACTGGAAGCTCATGGCGGCCTTGTAGTTCTGGTCGGTGTGGTCGAGGATCACGCCCACCGCGACCACGGTGACCAGGCTGGCCAGGAATCCCGCCTGGTTGACGATCCCGGTCGCGGCGGAGAGCCGGTCCACCGGGTTCGAGGTGCGCACGAGGTCGAAGCCGATCATGGCGGCGGGTCCACCGACGCCCACCGCGATCACCAGCACGACGAGCATCCAGCGGGGCGCGTCGCCGGGCCACGCGAGGACCGCCGTCCACGCGGCCATGATCGCCAGGACGATGCCCATGACGAGGGTGGACCGGTGCCACGGATGGCTCGCGATGAAGCGGCCGAGCACGGGTCCGGCGAACATGACGGCGACGACCATCACGGTCAGCAGCGTGCCCGCGAAGTTCTCCGAGGTGTGCTCGCCCTCGACGAAGAACGGGTAGCCCCACAGCAGACCGAGCACGGTCGAGCTGAACTGCGTGACGAAGTGCATCCAGAACCCGAGCCGGGTGCCGGGGTGCTCCCACGAGTCGGCCAGCGACCGCCGGATGTTCGTCCACGACAACGCCGGCCCGCGCACCGAGCGCGAGTGCGGCTCGTCGCGCACGCGCAGCAGCACCGCGAGCGTGATGATCAGGCCGAAGGAGGCGGCCAGGAGGTACGCCCGCGTCCAGCCGAACGTGCTGAGGGCCCAGGTCATCGGCACCGCGGCGATGATCGCGCCCAGCTGCCCGATCGGGCCGGTCATCAGCGTGATCTGCGGGATCTGGCGTGGCGAGAACCACGAGGTCACGAGGCGCAGCAGGCACACGAAGGTCATCGCGTCGCCCATGCCGACGAAGAACCGGGCCACGAGCGCGGTCGGGTAGGACTCGGCGAACGCGAACGCCGTCTGCGACAGCGTGAGGAGCACCGCGCCCGCGAGCATCACGGCGCGTGGGCCGAAGCGGTCGACCGCGAGCCCCACCGGGATCTGCATGCCCGCGTAGACCAGCAGCTGCAGCATCACGAACGCCGAGAGCTGCGCGGCGCCGATGTCGAAGCGCTCGGAGGCGACGAGGCCGGCGACGGCCAGCGAGGAGCGGTGGAAGACCGCGAGCAGGTAGGCGGCCAGCCCGATCAGCCAGACGGTGTAGGCGCCCGGATGGTGTCGGTCCTGGACGCTCACCGATCCAGTGTGCGCCTGCAGCGCTGGGCGTGACGTTTCGGGGGTCGATTCGCGCCTTTCACCCCGCGAACGTCACGCCCAGTGCTTCAGAAGGCCAGCGCCAGGCCCGGGTCCTCGAGGATCGCGGCGATGTCGGCGAGGAAGCGCGAGGCCTGCTCGCCGTCGGCGACGCGGTGGTCGAACGTGACCGCGAGCGTCGTGACCCAGCGCGGGACGACCTCGTCGCCCACGACCCACGGCCGCTTCGCGATCTGGCCGAGCGCGAGGATCCCCGACTGTCCCGGCGGCAGGATCGGCGTGCCGCCGTCGATCCCGAAGACGCCGATGTTCGTCAGCGTGAACGTGCCGCCGGCCATCTGGTCGGGCTGGATCCGCCCGGCGCGCGCGGTGGCGACGAGCTCGTCGATCGCGCGACCGAGGTCGGGCAGCGCCAGGCCGTCGGCCTCGCGCACGACCGGCACCACGAGCCCCCGCTCGGTGGCCGCCGCGATGCCGAGCCCCACCGAGGCGGGGTGCTCGATCGTGGACTCGTTCCACCGGGCGTGGAGGTCGGGTGTGCGACGCAGGGCGAGGCAGACCGCGCGGGCCGTCAGCAGTGTCGTGGTGACCCGGACGCCCTCGAACCGCCGGTCGCGCTTGAGCCGCTCGACGAGGTCGACCGAGGCCGACACGTCGACCGTGACCCACTCGGTGGCCTGGGGGACGGCGACCGAGGCGATCATCGCCTCGGCCGTCGCCCGCCGCACCCCCGAGACCGGAGCCGCGGTGACGGCGTCGGCGCCGTGGCCGCGGGCGAACGCCTCGACCTCCGCACGCGTGACGACCGCACCGCTGGACGGCACCTGGGTCAGGTCGACGCCGAGGTCCTTCGCGAGCTTGCGCACCGGCGGCTTGGCCAGCACGCGCACCGAGGCGCGCGGGGCGCTCTCGGCCGCAGGCGTGGCGCGGTTCCGCCGGCGGCGGCGACCCGTGCTCGGACCGTAGCCGACGAGGACCTCGAGCCTCTTCTCCTCCGGTGCGGGCGCCTCGACGGGCTCCTCCGCGACGGGCGTGGCGGTGGCCTCACCCGACCCGATCCGCACGATCGGCGTGCCGACCGAGACGGTCTGGCCCTCGGAGACCAGCAGCTCCTCGACCCGGCCCGCGAACGGACTGGGCAGCTCGACGATCGACTTCGCCGTCTCGATGTCGACGAGCGGCGCGTTGACCGCGACCTCGTCGCCGACCTTGACGTGCCACGTGACGATCTCGGCCTCGGTGAGGCCCTCGCCGACGTCGGGCAGGCGGAACTCTCCGGACGTGAGCGTGCTCATCAGAACTCCCCCGTGACGTCGACGGCGTCGAGGATCCGCTCGACGCTGGGCAGGTGGTCGTGCTCGACCCGGCAGGGCGGGTAGGGCATGTCGTAGCCCGTGACGCGCTGCACCGGGGCCTCCAGCGAGTAGAAGCACTCCTGCGTGATCCGCGTGGCCAGCTCGGCACCGAGGCCGAGCGTGCGCGCGGCCTCGTGCACCACGACGACGCGACCCGTGCGCTTCACCGAGTCCATCACCGGACCGAGGTCCAGCGGCGACAGCGAGCGCAGGTCGATGACCTCGAGCGACGCCTCGGCCTCGTCGGCCGCGGCCAGGCACGTCTTCACGACCGGGCCGTAGCCCACGACCGTGACGTCGGAGCCCTCGCGGGCGACGCGGCTCTGGTGCAGGCCGATGCCGGCCTCGTCGCCGACCTCGCCGGTGTCCCAGTAGCGCTGCTTCGGCTCCAGGAAGATCACCGGGTCGTCCGACGCGATCGCCTGGCGCATCATCCAGAAGGCGTCGTGCGCGTTCGACGGCGTCACCACCGTGAGCCCAGGCGTCATGACGAACTGCGCCTCGGGGCTCTCGGAGTGGTGCTCGACCGCGCCGATCCCGCCGCCGTAGGGGATCCGGATGACGAGCGGCACCTTCACGGCGCCCTCGCTGCGGAACCGGAGCCGCGCCACCTGGTTCACGATCTGGTCGTAGGCCGGGTAGACGAACCCGTCGAACTGGATCTCCACGACCGGGCGGAAGCCGCGGTAGGCCATGCCGACCGCGGCGCCGACGATGGCGGACTCGGCCAGCGGCGTGTCCATCACCCGCTGGTCGCCGAAGTCCTTCTGCAGGCCGTCGGTGACGCGGAAGACGCCGCCGAGCCGGCCGATGTCCTCGCCCATCAGGACGACCTTCGCGTCGTCGTCCATCGCTGCTCGCAGGCCCGCGTTGAGGGCCTTGCCGATGCTCAGCTCCATGACCGCACCTCCTCGCGCTGGGCCACCAGCTCCGGTGGCAGGTCGGCGTACACGTGCTCGAAGAGCTCCGCGAGATCGGGATCGGGCAGGTTGCGGCAGACGTCGCGCAGGTGGGCGCCGAGCTCGTCGGCCTCGGCCTGCACCCGGGCGTCGAACTCGGCGAAGCCGGGATCGGTCCGCTCGAGCAGGGTCCGGAGCCGCAGCAGCGGGTCGCGCTCGGCCCACGCGTCGGCCTCGTGCGGGTCGCGGTAGCGGCTGGGGTCGTCCGACGTGGTGTGCGCGCCCATCCGGTAGGTGACCGCCTCGATGAGGGTGGGCCCGCCGCCCGAGCGCGCCTTCGCCAGCGCCTCGGAGGTGACCTGGTGCACCGCGAGCACGTCGTTGCCGTCCACCCGGACGCCCTCGAAGCCGAAGCCCGCGGCGCGCTGCGCGATCGGCACGCGGGTCTGGCGCTCCAGCGGGATGCTGATCGCGTAGTGGTTGTTCTGGCAGAAGAAGACGACCGGCGCGTGGTACGACGCGGCCCAGGCGAAGGCCTCGTTCGTGTCGCCCTGACTGGTGGCGCCGTCGCCGAAGTACGTGACGACCGCGTCCTCCTTGCCCTCGAGCGTGAGGCCGATGCCGTAGCCGACCGCGTGCAGCGTCTGGGCGCCGATGATGATCGCCGGCAGCGCGTAGCCGTACTGGGCGGGGTCCCAGCCGCCCAGGCTCGTGCCGCGGAAGAGGCCGAGCAGCAGCGCCGGGTCGAGTCCGCGGCACCACGCGACGGCGTGCTCGCGGTAGGACGGGAAGACGAAGTCGTTCGGCGCGAGGGCGCGGCCGCTGCCGATCTGGGCGGCCTCCTGGCCGAGCATCGGGGCCCACAGCCCCAGCTCGCCGTGCCGCTGCAGGGCGAACGCCTCGGAGTCGATGCGCCGGGCGAGCACGAGGTCTCGGTGGAACCCGCGCAGGTCCTCGGGGGTGAAGTCGTGCGCCGCGACGAGCTCTCCGTCTGGCGCCAGGGTCTGGGAGATGGGTAGGCCCATGACTGCCTCCTTGCCGGGGGCGGGATCACCGCCCTCATGACACGGCCAGCGCTCGATGGTGGTGAGCGCGCGGCCGTCGATGTGACAGGCATCACATCTGTTCCGAGGCTAGCAGGTGCGGCGGTGCCCCCGGCGGGCGACCGAACGAGGTTTCCTGTCACTTCGCGAGGTTCGCGAACCTCGTGAAGTGACAGTTTCCCCGGTTAACCGGGGAAACCGGCGGGGTCGTCAGCGCCGGAACGCGGCGGCGCGCGCGAGGAAGGCGTCGTTGATCTCGGGCGTGCCGATGGTGACGCGGACGCCCTCGGGGAAGGGGCGCACCGAGATCGGGTGGGCGTGCTCGGCGAACTCGGCCGAGCGCTCGCCGAGCGGCAGCCACACGAAGTTGGCGTGGCTCGACGGCACGTCCCAGCCCTGCTCGCGCAGCGCGTCGAACACGCGGGTGCGCTCGGCGACGACTGCCTCGACGCGCTCCTCCAGCTCGGCCTGCGCCTCGAGGGAGGCCAGCGCCGCCGCCTGCGCGATGTCGGTGACGCCGAACGGCGGCAGCGCCTTGCGGATCGCCTCGGTGATCGCGGGGTGGGCCATCGAGTAGCCGATCCGCAGGCCCGCGAGTCCGTACGCCTTCGAGAACGTCCGCAGCACGACGACGTTCGCGTGGCGCGCCAGCGCGGCGGCGCCCGCGAGCGCGTCGGGGTCGCGCACGAACTCCACGTACGCCTCGTCGACGACCACCAGCACGGTGGTCGGCACGCGCGCCATGAACTCCTCGAACTCGGCCTCGGTGACGACCGGGCCCGTCGGGTTGTTCGGGGTGCAGACCAGCACGACCTTCGTGCGCTCGGTGATCGCGTCGGCCATCGCCGGCAGGTCGTGGCGGTGGTCGGCGGTCAGCGGCACCCGCACCGAGGTGGCGCCGGGCAGGTCCACCGCGATCGGGTAGGCCTCGAACGAGCGCCACGGGTAGACGACCTCGTCGCCCGGCCCGCACCACGCGTCGAGCAGGCCGAACAGCACCGAGACCGACCCGGTGCCGAACGCGAAGTGGTCGGTCGACAGCCCGTGGCGCTCGGCGAGCGCCTCGCCCAGCGCGGTCACGCCGGGATCGGGGTAGCGGTTCATCCGTGCGAGCCCCGCGGCGGCGCGCTCGACGACACCGGGCAGCGGGGGGAACGGGTTCTCGTTGCTCGAGAGCTTGTGGCTCTCGTCGAGGGCCGGACGGCCCGGGCGGTAGGCCGGGATGGCGGCCAGGACCTGGCGGGGTCGGGGGTCGGTCATGGCATGACCTTACGACCGCCGGGTCGCCCCCACCGACCGCCCGTCCGGTGCGAGAATCGTCCGGTGTCCCAGCCCCACGTGCGCCTCGGGTTCGCGCTCGTCGTCACCGCGGCGGTGTTCTTCGGCATCAACGCCGGCGTCACCCGCATCCCGATGGAGGCGGGCCTGCCGACCTCGACGTACACGACGATCCGCGTCACCTTCGCGTTCCTGACGTTCCTCGTGCTCGCGGTGGCGTTCGACCGCTCGGCCCTGCGTCCGCCGCGTGGCCGCGACCTGCTGCTGATCGTCGCGCTCGGCGTCGTGGGCGTCGCGTTCGTGCAGTGGACCTACAACGTCGCGATCATGCGACTGCCGATCGGCGTGGCGCTGCTGCTGGAGTACCTCGCGCCCGTGCTGGTGGTGCTCTGGGTGAGGTTCGTCCGCCGCGAGCCCGTGCACCCGCGCGTGTGGCCGGCCATCGGGCTGGCCCTCGTGGGACTCGCGCTCGTCGGCCGTGTCTGGGACGGGCTGAGCCTCGACGGGATCGGCGTGCTGGTGGCGCTCGCGGCCGCCGTCTGCTTCGCCGCCTACTTCCTCATCGGCGAGGAGCTGACCGCCACCTCGGCCGAGCCGCTGACCGCGCTGCGCACCGTGGTCTGGTCGTTCGGCGTCGGCGCGATCGTCATGAACCTGCTGGGCGGCTGGGAGGGCTCGAGCGCCCTCGCTCACGACGCCTCGATGCTCGGCCGCCTCTCCGAGTTCACGATTCCCGCATGGGCCGCGATGGTCTTCGTCGTCGTGTGCGGCACCGTGCTGCCGTTCTTCCTCTACCTCGCGTCGCTGCGCCACCTCTCGAGCTCGAAGGCGTCGGTGACGGCCATGCTCGAGCCCGTCGTCGCGGTGATCGTCGGGTGGCTCTGGTTCTCCGAGACGCTCGACCTGCTGCAGACGATCGGGGTCCTCGCGGTGGTGTCCGGCATCGTGCTCGCGCAGACGGCGCGCCATGTCCCGGCGGAGGAACTGCCTCCACCCCTCTAGGGTGAGACGCATGGAACGCTTCCTGTCCTCCTGGTTCGTCAGCAGCGTCGCGCTCGCCCTCGCAGCCCTCCTGCTCGGCAGCCACATGACGATCGGCGACGCCGACGAGACCACCGTCAACCGCGTCCTGGCGCTCGTGATCGTGGGCCTGGTGTTCACGCTCGTGCACCTGTTCGTCGGCCAGATCGTCAAGCTGCTCACGCTGCCGTTCATCGTGCTGACGCTCGGCCTGCTGCTCGTCGTCATCAATGCGCTGCTCCTGCTGCTGACCGAGTGGATCACCTCGGCGTTCGGCGTGGAGTTCGCCGTCGACGGCTTCTGGTGGGCGTTCCTGGCCGCCATCGTCATCTCGGTCTGCCAGTCGATCCTGTCGGCGATCGTCGACTGATGCCGCGCCGCGTCGCCCTGGTCTGCCTGGGCAACATCTGCCGCTCCCCCATGGCCGACGTCGTGCTGGAGCACCAGCTCGCCGAGGCCGGCGTCGACGACGTCGAGGTGTCCTCCTCGGGCACCGGCGACTGGCACGTGGGACAGCCGATGGACGAGCGCGCCGCCGCCACCCTGACCGCGGCCGGCTACGACGCCTCGCGCCACCGCGCCCGCACGTTCACCGCCGACTGGTTCGACGAGCAGGACCTCATCCTCGTGATGGACTCCTCGAACCAGGCCGACGTGCTGGCCCTCGCGGCCTCGGACGACCACCGCACGAAGGTGCGGATGTACCGATCCTTCGACCCCGAGGCCGACTCGCCCGACGCCGAGGTGCCCGATCCCTGGTACGGCGGACCCGAGGGCTTCGACGAGGTCCTCGCGATGGTCGAGCGCACCACGCGCGAGATCGTCCGTCACCTCGCCGACACCGCGTGACCACGCCCTGCCTGCGGCTCGTCACGCCGGACGACGCCGAGGAGCTCGCCGCGGTCTACGTGGAGAACCGGGAGTTCCTCGCGCCCTGGGAGCCCGTCCGCGAGGACGAGTTCTTCGAGTCCGACAGCCAGCGCGCCGCCATCGAGCGCATGCTCGACGAGCACGCGGCCGACCGGATGGTCCCGTTCGTGATCCTGGGACCCGCCGGCGAGATCGCGGGACGGCTCACCCTCAACAACGTCGTCCGCGGGGCCTTCCAGTCGGCGTCGGTGGGCTACTGGGTGCGCGAGGACCTGAACGGCCACGGCCTGGCCACCCGCGCCGCTCGTGAAGCGGTCGACCACGCCTTCACGGCGCTGGGTCTGCACCGCCTGGAGGCCGGGACCCTCCTGCACAACGTGGCCTCCCAGACGGTCCTGCGACGGGCCGGGTTCGCCCCGTTCGCCGTCGCGCCCGAGTACCTGAGGATCGCCGGACGCTGGCAGGACCACCTGCTGTTCCACGCGTTCGCGCCATCCCCGCGTCCCTGACCGCTGAGGGCTCCGCACTGGTCACCGGGCGGTAAGTTCAGGGCATGGCACGAATGGCGGGAACCGCGGCGTTGGCCGAGCAGCTGCTGGAGGTCGCCGTGGTGTCGACGACCTCGGTGGCCGGCGGCGACATCTGCACCACGACGCGACTGCGACTCACCGACGGGCGCAGCGCCGTCATCAAGACCCGCCCCCAAGCTCCCGCGGGGTTCTTCACCACCGAGGCCGAGGGCCTGCGCCGGCTGCGCACCGCCGGTGGCGCCCCCGTGCCCGAGGTCCTCGCGGCCGACGACGAGTGCATCATCCTGGCCTGGATCGAGCCCACGAAGCCCTCGGTCGACCTCGCCGAGTCGCTCGGGCGCAACCTGGCCGCGACGCACTCCTCCGGCGTGGGCGGCTTCGGCGCTGATCACGACGGCTGGATCGGCCTGGCTCCGCTGCCCAACCGCCCCTCCCCGACGTGGGAGGAGTTCTACGCCGGCCGCCGCGTCATGCCCTACGTGAAGGCCGCCGCCGACCGTGGCTCGCTGTCGCTCGAGCAGGCCGCCGTGATCGAGAAGGCGATGAAACGGCTGCCGTCGCTCACCGCCGATCCCGAGCCCCCGGCGCTGCTGCACGGCGACCTCTGGTCGGGCAACCTCGTGTGGTCGTCCGACGGTGTCCACCTGGTCGACCCGGCCGTCCACGGTGGCCACCGCGAGACCGACCTCGCGATGCTCTCGCTGTTCGGCGCGCCTCACCTGCAGCGGATCCTCGACGCGTACCACGAGGCCGCTCCCCTGCAGGACGGCTGGATGGACCGCGTCCCGCTGCACCAGCTGCACCCCCTGCTCGTGCACGCCGTGATGTTCGGCGGCGCCTACGGGGCGCGAGCCGCGGCTGCCGCCCAGAGCCTGCTCGACGGCCGGGCGTGACGGCATGAGGATCCTCGTCGTCGACGACGACCGCGCGGTGCGCGACTCGCTGCGTCGGTCCCTGGAGTTCAACGGCTACACGGTCGAGGTCGCCGGCGACGGCGCCGAGGCCCTCGCGAAGGTCGCCCAGTCGGGCCCCGACGCGATCGTGATGGACGTGATGATGCCGCGCCTGGGCGGGCTCGACGCCACCAAGGCGCTGCGCGCCGCCGGCAACGACGTGCCGATCCTCGTCCTCACGGCGCGCGACGCCGTGAGCGACCGCGTGGACGGCCTCGACGCGGGCGCCGACGACTACCTGACCAAGCCGTTCGCGCTCGAGGAGCTGCTCGCCCGCGTGCGCGCCCTGCTGCGGCGCGGCGGCCGCGCGCGCGACGACCTCGACGACGAGCCGGCGCTCACCTTCGCCGACCTCACGCTCGACCCGAACACCCGCGAGGTGCGCCGCGGCGAGCGCTCGATCTCGCTCACCCGCACCGAGTTCGCGCTGCTGGAGCTGTTCATGCAGCGGCCCAAGCGCGTGCTCGAGCGCTCGTTCATCCTCGAGGAGGTGTGGGGCTTCGACTTCCCCACCACCGCCAACTCGCTGGAGGTCTACGTCGGCTACGTCCGGCGCAAGCTCGAGGCCGAGGGCGAGTCGCGGCTGCTGCACACCGTCCGCGGCGTCGGGTACGTGCTGCGGGAGACGCCACCGTGACCATCCTCGACCGGGTCCATGCACGCGCCCACACGCTGCTGGAGCCGATCACGAAGCGACTCTCGCTCGCCGGCCGCGTCGCCCTGCTGACCACCGCGGCCGTCGCCACGGTCCTGACGATCATCAGCATCAGCATCTTCGTCCTCGTGCGCCAGGAGGTCGTCGGCGCGCTCGACGACTCGATGATCAAGCGCGCCAACCAGGCCGTGAAGGCCGGCTACACGCCGCAGAACCTCACGGTCGACGAGGCGAACATCCTGGCCATCGCCGGCATCCAGCTGCTGACGATCAAGAGCGGCGGCGGCGAGTTCCTCGTGCACTCCGAGGACGCGTTCCCCTACGACAACCGCGAGCGCGAGGTGGCCCTCGGCATCGCCGAGACCTCGGCCCGCACGGCGCACGTCGACGGCGTCACGTACCGCGTCGTCGCGGTCCAGGCCGGTCCCGGGCAGGCGTTCATGCTGGCGCAGTCGATGGAGTCCACGCGGCGCGCGCTCGAGCGGCTCACGGTCGTGCTGGTGCTGTCCACGCTGTCCGGCATGATCCTGGCCGGTGTCGCGGGCTGGGCCGTCGCCAGCAACGGCCTGCGGCCCGTGCGCCGCCTGACCAGCGCCATCGAGCGCGTCGCCGAGACGCAGGAGCTCACCCCGATCGACGTCCCCGGCAAGGAGGACGAGCTGGCCCGGCTGACCCGCTCGTTCAACGCCATGCTGCTGGCCCTCGACGCCACGCAACGCCGCGAGCGCCAGCTCATCGCCGACGCGGGCCACGAGCTGCGCACGCCGCTGACCAGCCTGCGCACCAACATCGACCTGCTCCGGCAGGCCAGCAGCCAGTCCGAGCGCCGGCTCGACGCCACCGCCTACCGCGAGCTCATCGACGACGTGGGCGCCCAGCTCGACGAGCTCTCCACGCTCGTCAGCGACCTCACCGAGCTGGCCCGCGACGAGCCCCTGCACCGCGACCCCGAGCCGCTCGACCTGGCCGACGTGGTGCGACGGGCGATCGACCGTGTCGAGCTGCGCGCCGCGAGCGCCACGTTCGACGTGCTGCTCGAGCCCACGTGGGTCGTCGGCGACAGCCAGCTGCTCGAGCGCGCGGTCACGAACCTGCTCGACAACGCCGTGAAGTGGAGCCCGCCGGACGGCACCGTGCGGGTGCGGCTGAGCCACGGCACCGTCACCGTGGCCGACGAGGGCCCGGGCATCGCGCCGGAGGACCAGCCGCACGTGTTCGACCGCTTCTACCGCTCCACCGAGGCGCGCACGCTGCCCGGCTCGGGCCTCGGCCTGGCCATCGTGCGACGCGCGGCCGACCGCCACGGCGGCACCGTGAGCGTCACCTCCGTCCCCGGCGAGGGCGCCACGTTCACGTTCCGGATCCCTCCGGACGAGGCGTGACCCCGGGAGCGGTGAGTCCTCAACCGATAGGGACCTCGGTACGGTTGACGACGCACCGCCAGCGCGCGGGAAGGGTTGACAGCTCACCGCTCAGCCAGGGTTTCGGAGCGCGGAGTCTGAAGGTGGCGCCCAGCACGTTCACAAGCAACTCTCAGGTCCTCGCGGGAAGGTTGAACCATGACAGACCAGCGTGATCCGTACGCCGACCGCCCCTACGTGCCCCCGACGGCGCCGCAGGAGCCGCAGCAGCCCGCGCAGCAGGCCGAGACCGGTTGGCCCTTCTCCGAGCCCCGTGCCGACGAGCACCGTGCCGAGGAGACCCGCGTTGAGGAGCCTCGCGCCGACGAGCGCCCCGTCGATCCGTGGGCGACCACGGACGACCACGAGCCGACCGTGTCGGTGAACGAGCCCACCCGCACCTTCGCCGGCGCGCCCGCCGACCCGAACGGCCCCACCGGCCCGGGCGGACCCGGCGGCCCCGCCGCCTTCGGCTACCCCATGGCCTCCCCCGAGCCCCAGCCGCGCAAGAAGCGCCGCGCCGGCCGCCTCGTGGCCGCCGCCACCGGCGTCATCCTGCTGGCCGGTGCGTCCGCCGCCGGCGGCGCCGCGCTCTACGACGCGATGCAGGACGACTCCAGCACCTCGACGAGCGTCACGGGCACGTCCTTGGACCGCCCGGCCTCCTCGACCGGCGCGCAGAGCGACGTCTCGGCGGTCGCCGACGCCGTCCTGCCCGCCACGGTGAAGATCAACGTCACGGGTGGCGGCGAGTCCGGCACCGGCACCGGCGTGGTCATCAGCAAGGACGGCAGCATCCTGACGAACAACCACGTCGTCGAGGCCGCCGCGGACGGCGGTTCGATCACCGTCGCCTTCAACGACGGCCGCATCGCGAAGGCCGAGATCGTCGGCCGCGACGTGGCCACCGACGTCGCGGTCATCAAGGCCGAGGGCGTCAGCGACCTGCCCGCCGCCACGCTGGGCGACTCCAAGCAGGTCAAGGTCGGCCAGACCGTCGTGGCGATCGGCTCCCCGTTCGGCCTCGAGTCCACGGTCACCACCGGCATCGTCTCGGCCCTCAACCGTCCGGTCTCCCCCGGCGACCAGAGCGCTGACGGCCCCAGCACGACGTTCCCCGCGATCCAGACCGACGCCGCGATCAACCCGGGCAACTCGGGTGGCCCGCTGGTCAACCTCGAGGGCCAGGTCATCGGCATCAACTCGGCCATCAACACCGGCGGCCAGGGCAACGGCTCGGTCGGCCTGGGCTTCGCGATCCCGATCAACCTGGTCAACAACGTGGCCACGCAGATCCTCGACGGCGACACCGTGGAGCACGCCCAGATCGGCGTCCAGGTGCGCAGCGCCACCGGCGACGACCAAGTCACGACGATCGGCGCGGAGATCGGCGAGGTCAGCTCGGGCGGCGCCGGCGACAAGGCGGGCCTGAAGGCCGGCGACATCGTCACCAAGGTCGACGGCAACCCGGTCTCCGACAACCAGGCGCTGGTCGCCACGGTGCGCGGCTACAAGCCCGGCGACACGATCGAGCTGACCGTGCTGCGGGGCGACAAGACCCAGGAGATCGAGGTCGAGCTGGGCAGCGACGGCGGAGCCGCCGCCCGCGCCCAGGAGTGACGCTCAGCCCAGCAGCGCCGCGGTGAGGTCGCGCAGGATGGCGTAGCCGTTCTGCGTGAGCACCGACTCGGCGTGGAACTGGATCCCGCGGTAGTGAGGCCCGGCCACCAGGTGGATGTCACCGGTGGCCGGGTCCGTCTGCGCCGTGACCCCCTCGGGCAGGCCCGACTCCGGGACGCGGCCGACGAACGTGTTGTAGAAGCCCACGGTCTCGGTGCGGTCCAGCACCGGCAGCGCGCTCTGCGTGCCCTGGAAGACGATGTCCTTGTAGTCCAGGTCGAGCCCGAGCTCGTGGCACAGCGTCTGGTGGCCCAGGCAGATCGACAGGAACGGCTGCTCCCGCTCGAGCAGGCGGCGGGTGGCACGGCGCAGCACGGCGATCTTCGCGTCGTCGCCGTCGCGCGGGTCGCCCGGACCGGGACCGATCACGACGAGGTCGTGCCCGTCGAGCGCCTCCTCGGTCCACTCGTCGTGGCGGACCACGTCGGTGGTCATGCCCATCACGCCGAAGACGTGCGACAGCATGTTGACGAAGTCGTCCTCGCCGTCGAGCACCACGACCCGCTTGCCCTCGAGCGCGGGTGTGGGCGCCGTGCCCGACTGGTCGCTGAGCCAGAACTGGCTGAGCCGCTGGTTGCGCGAGCCGAGCGCGATGAGCACGTCGTCCTCGCGCGTGAACGCGTCGAAGCCCTCCACGGGCTCGGGCGCGGCCTCGACCAGGCCGAACGCGCTCAGCACGCCCGAGGCCTTGGCCCACGTCTCGTTCGTCTCGTAGTCCGCGTCGGAGTCGCGCACGAGCGTGGCGCCCGCCGTGACCGTGAGGTTGCCGTCGAGGTCGACGTCGGCCGTGCGGATGAGGATGGGGGCGTCGAGCCGGGCCGTGCCGTTCTCGTCACGGCCCACCAGCGCGGCCACGCTGGCGTAGTAGCCGCGACCCTGCGGCTCGTACTGCTTGATGAGGCGGCAGGCGTTCTCCACCGGGCTGCCCGTGACGGTGGCGGCGAACATCGAGTCGCGCAGGATGTCGCGCGGGTCGCGGTCGGTGCGGCCGGCCAGCAGGTACTCGGTGTGCACGAGGTGGCTCATCGGCTTGAGGTACGGCCCCAGCACGAGGCCGCCCTCGTGGCACAGGTCGCACATCATCTTGAGCTCCTCGTCGACGACCATGAAGAGCTCGTAGATCTCCTTCTCGTCGGACAGGAACTTCAGCAGCTCGCGCTTGCGGTCGGCGTGCGTCTCCAGGCCGCGCATGCGGAACGTGCCGCTGATCGGGTTCATCCGCAGCTGGCCGTCGTCGAGGCTGACGTGCCGCTCGGGGCTCGCGCCGATCAGGTAGCGGTCGCCGGTGAAGATGCAGAAGGTCCAGAAGGCTCCGCGCTCGCGCTCCAGCAGGCGCCGGAAGACCGTGAGCGCCTTGGCGTGGTCCCAGTCGGACACGGTCGCTCGGTAGCGGCGGCCGATGACGAGGTTCGCGCCCTCGCCCTGGCCGATCTCGTCGTCGATGATGCGGCGCACCATCGCCGCGTACTCCTCGTCGGAGGTCTCGAATCCCCCGCGGTCGGCCAGGTCGATCGCGCCGTTCGGCAGCACCTCGAGCAGGTCGGCGAGGGCGACGTCGTGGTTCGAGCGTGCCTCGATCACCGACAGCGGCGTGCCGTCCTGGTGGGCCTCGAAGCCGCGCTCGGCGACCTGGGCGAACGGGACGACGACGAGGTGGTCCCAGGCGGGGCCGGGGCCCTCGGCGAGCGGGATGTCGGCCAGCCGCTCGATGTCGGTGCGCGGGCCGCCCAGGAGCGTGACGCGATCGGCCTCGCGCCCGCGGATCAGCGCGAACGCCGGCTGGGCCAGCACGTCGTCGAGGAGCTCTTTCGTCATCGTGGTCTTCTTCCCGCGGTCGGACGAACGACGCCCAGACCGCCATGTGGGGGTCTGGGCGTGGGTACGTCGACAGTCCTCCTCAGCGGAGGGGCCACCAGGTGCTGGTCGTCGACATGCGCACAGCGTAGCGGGCCCCGGGCGTGCCCCGGCGATCGAGTGGCCGGGGCAACACCGGAGTCAGTCGGCGACGGGGACCGGGAGGGTCGTGTAGTCGCCGACGTCGATGACGGCGCCGGGCTTGAAGGTGACGATCTGCAGGCCGACGACGCGGCCGGCCTCGAAGGTCAGCACGGCCACCTGCGCGTCGCGGCGCAGCTTGGTGCCGAGCGCGAACGCGTAGACCGCGCCGCCCGTGGAGCCGATCGACACCTCGGTGGAGGTGCCCTGCGGGCCCTCGGTGCTGGTGGGGCCGACCTGACGGTGCAGGTGCCCGCTGATGGCGAGGTCGACGCAGCCCTCCTGCACGGTGCGCTTGGCCGACGCGGCGCTGTGCGTGACCATGAGCGACACCTCGCCGTCCTCGCACGCGGCCTCGGCCAGCTTCTCGCTCTGCTCGGTGATCGCGGCGATGTTGTCGCCCTCGTTGCCGTTGTAGCCGGCGGTCAGGCCCGAGCTGCGTGGGTCGCTCTCACCGATCATGCGGATGCCCTCGACATCGGTGGGCTCGCCGTCGAACACGAGGAAGTCGTTGCGCTCCATCTCGCGCAGGATGTACTTGCCGGTGTCGTGGTTGCCCGCGACGGCGAGGATCGGCAGGTCCTCGAAGGTCTGGCGCAGCGACTTGATGCTGAACGCCTCCCACGAGGCGCCGTTGGACGTGTCGTCGCCCAGGTCGATCACGAACGACGCGTCGGCGGCGCGGGCCACCTCGCGGGCGACGGGGTCCATGCCGATGTTGTCGTGACGGTCGGTGACGACGAGCGCGGTGGTCTGGCCCGGCTCGGGCGCGCGGACGGGAACGTCCTTGGTCTTCTCGGCGAGCGAGGAGTAGAACGCCAGCGACTCCTCGTAGGTGTCGAGCGCACCCTGGACGATGGCCTTGCTGGTGGCGGTGGCGGCGCCGCGTGAGATCTCCACGTGGGCGAGGCGCGCCTCGTCGGGCAGCTCGGGGAACTCCTGCCGGATCGGCACCCACGCGACCTCGCGCTTCGTGCTGGGGTCGGGCGCGTAGGCCATGACGGCGCCGAGCACCACGATCGCGAGCACGCCGCCGACGAGGGCGGTGCGCGGCTCGGGTGGCCACTGGTCGCGCAGCTCGCGGCGGCGGCGCGGCCCGACGGCCACCCAGCCCACGCCCACGACGACCATCGCGATGACCCCGGCGGCCAGGCCGCGCTGGAGCGCCGCCAGGCCCATCTCGGTGATCTCCGAGGTCATCGCCGCGATCTCGCCCTCGGGCTGGCTGGCGATCGCCGCGTCCTGCGCGAGCACGCTCTCAAGGTCGGTGGCGGGACTGTCGCGCAGGACGACCTCGGCGCCGATCCCCAGGACGGCATCTGACGGCATCCGCAGCTCAGGCAGGAGCGGGCCGGTCACGAGCGTCACGTGCCCGTCGAACGTGGGACGCGCGGTGGCGTTGTGGGCGCCGATCGTGACGGTGCGCTCGGTGTCGACGAACGTGGCGGCCGTGACCGGCACCGCCACCGCGAGGCCGACGCCCAGCAGGGCCAGACCCGCGACGATCCGGTTCACTCGGCCACCCGATCGAGCCACGTGTGGCTGGTGCCGACCGTGACGAGGCGCTGGGTGGCGCGCGTGAGCACGACGTAGAGGGTGCGCCAGCCGGCGGCGGCCTCGGTGACCACGCCGTCGGCGTCGACCAGCACGACGCCGTCGAACTCGAGGCCCTTCGTGTCGAGCGGGTCGAGCACGCGCAGGCGCTCGTCCTGCGGCATCACGGCGCGCAGCCGGTCGAGGCGGCCCGAGGGCGCGACGACCGCGACCGTGCCGTCGACCTGGCCCAGCATCGCGGTGGTCTCGGCGACCGCGCGGTCGAGCAGCTCGTCCGCGGCGACGACCTCGTGGCGGGGGTCGACGCCCGTGCGGCGGACCGCGTCGGCGAGGTCGGGGTGGGCGATCGCGTGGCGGGCGACCTGCGCGGCGAACTCGTAGATCTCGGCGGAGTTGCGGTAGTTCGTCGACAGCCGGAAGCGGTGGACGGCGAGCGTGCCGAGGGCCTCGTCGCGGGCGGCCGCGGACTCGGCGGGGACGGGCCACGAGGACTGCGCCTCGTCGCCGACGATCGTCCAGCTGGCGGTGCGGCCGCGGCGGCCGAGCATCCGCCACTGCATGGGCGACAGGTCCTGCGCCTCGTCGACCAGCACGTGGGCGAAGCCCTCGTCGTCGATGCTGCCGGTGGCCTGGATGCGGTCCTCGCGCTCGCGCTGCTCGAAGCTCATCAGCTGCTTCGGCGACGCCCAGTCGTCCTCGGTGCGCACGGGCGCCTCGCCCAGCAGGTGGCGCAGCTCGTCGATGAGCGGGATGTCCTCGATCGTGGGCTCGTCGGCCCACTCGCGGCGCAGCACCTGCTGCTCGAACGAGGTGAACAGGTCGGAGGCGACCTCGCCCAGACGCGAGGGCACGGTGCGCCACACGTCGACCGGGTCGAGCTCGGGCCACCACGACTCGACGAAGTCCTCGAAGGCCTCGTCACCGTCGAGGTGGTCGCCGAACGCCTCCTCGCCGCGGTCGAGCGCACGGTCGCCGGTGACCTTGTCCCACAGCGCCTTCCCGAGCTCCTCGCGCGCGGAGGACAGGGTGGTGTTGGGCAGGCCGTTCGAGAGGACGCGCTTGCGGATGCGCGCGAGGTCGGAGGCCTCCAGCACGAGCCGGTCGTCGCGGTAGAACAGGTCGAGCCGCTGGGGCGAGCCGGGCTGCGGGGCCTTGGCGATGCGTGCGAGCGCGGTGGCCATCTGGCTCGCGCCGAGCAGCGCGGCGGCCTCGGGCGAGGCGTGCTCGGTGGCGCGGATGCCGTCGACGACCTCGCCGATCGAGCGCAGCACCACGCTGGTCTCGCCGAGGCTGGGCAGCACGCGCTCGATGTAGTTCATGAAGACGCCGGACGGGCCGACGACGAGCACGCCGCCGGACTCGAACCGGCGCCGGTCGGTGTAGAGCAGGTAGGCCGCGCGGTGCAGCGCCACGACCGTCTTGCCGGTGCCGGGGCCGCCGCCGATGATCACGGCGCCGCGGGAGGGCGCGCGGATCGCCTCGTCCTGCTCCTTCTGGATCGTGGCGACGACCGAGTGCATCGAGCTGTCGCGGGCGCGGCTGAGGCTGGCCAGCAGCGCGCCCTCGCCGATCACGACCATGTCGTCGGGCGCGGCGTCGGCGTCGAGCAACTCGTCCTCGATGCCGATCACGCGGTCGCCGCGGCAGCGCAGCACGCGCCGGCGGACGACGCCGGCCGGGTCCTGCGCCGTGGCCTGGTAGAACACCGAGGCCGCCGGGGCGCGCCAGTCGACGAGGATGATCTCGCGGTCGGCGTCGCGCACGCCGATGCGGCCGATGTAGCGGGCCTCACCGCCGTCGAGGTCGAGGCGGCCGAACACCAGGCCGTCGTGGGCCGCGTGCAGGGCACTCAGCCGGCGCGAGGCCTGGTAGACCATGGCGTCGCGCTCGACCAGGCCGCCCTCGTGGCCGATGTGGCCGCGCGCCATCCCCTCGGCGACGAGCGACCGGGCCACCTTGGTGGACTCCTCCAGGCGCTCGTAGACGGTGTCGACGTACGCCTGCTCGTGCGCGAGCTCGCGTTCATCGGGAGAGGGGTTGCTCATCGACGTCCTTCGGTGGCGTGGGGGAACTCTCCATTCTAGGCACCGCGGACCAGCCGTGTGGACGCACCGCCGCGCCGCGGACGCCGTCAGGTTCTCGGGGACCGACGTATCAGCGCGCCGGTGACGGGCTCATGGGAGGCGTCGGCCACTCGGGACCGACGCAAGCGCCGCGCGGACGCCGACCGCCAAACGGGGGTCGGCCGGCGTCCGCGGGCGCGTCACGCGTCATCGCACGCGGTGCGTCACCCGGATCTTCTTCAGGTAGGTGACCTTCGCGCCGTCGAAGCCGCGCACCACGATCGTGCGCTTCGCCGACTTCAGGCCCTTGCCGTAGCGGACCTTCCGGACGACGCGACCGTGCGAGTCGGCCTTGCCGGTCACCATCTGGTGGCGCAGCGAGATCCGGTAGCGCTGACCCGGGGCCAGGCCCTGGGCGCGGACCGTGAACACCTCGCGGTCACGGACGACCGTGCGCGACGTGGAGGCCTTCGCGATCTCCGTGACCCGGCTGGTCCGCAGGGTCGTCGACCACTCGACGTAGCCCGGCGCCGTCACCGTGACCCGCACGCAGACCTCGCGCCCGGCCATCGCCGACGTCACGCGGTAGGAGCCGGCCTTCGTGACGGGACGGCAGTCCTTGCCGGCCTGCGCGAGGCCCCACGTCGTGGTGGTGCTCGCGCCCTCCGGCAGGACACCGGCCATCACCGGCGCCGTGAGCGTCGTGCCGACCTTCGGGGTCCTCGTGCTGAGGATCGCCCGCATCGCCGGCAGCGTGCCCCGGACCACGGCGTGCTCCGGGACGAAGACCCCGGCGAGAGGCTCGTAGCCCTCGGCCGTGACGCCGGCCTCGACGCACAGGGTCTTGCCGACGAGGTCGGCCGTGGGCGTGAACGAGGCTGACGTCGCACCCGAGATGGCGACACAGTCCTCGTCCGCGGCCACGCCCCACTGCCAGTGCGCAGCGGCCTCCTCCGGAGCCTCCGAGAGGTCGATCGGCAGCGAGATCGGCTCGCCCACGCGGGGGCGGTCGCTGCTGGGCTGCGGGCTCGGGACGCGCAGTGTGCCCACGCCCACCTCCACCGCGTCGGAGGTCGTCACGTCGTCCACGAAGCCGCGCGCGGAGGACGTCACGGTCACCGACAGCTCATGACCGCGGTGCGCGCCCTTCGGCGTGAAGGCGGCCTGCGTCGCGCCGTCGATCGGCTCGCCGTCGAGGTTCCACTGGTACGCCCGCTCGGCGTCCGCCGGATCGCCGCCCGTGACGGTGGCCGTGGTCTCGACGCCGGCCTCGACCCAGCCCGGGATCGAGACGGCGGGCGACTCCGCGAAGTCGCCGGCGCCGACCTCGCCGACCGCGTGGGTGGTCGTGGCATCGGCGTGGTGCGGTGCGCTCACCGTGACGGTCACGCACAGCGACTTCTCGAACTCGGCGACCTCCGGGGTGAAGGCGGCCTCGTCCGCGCCCTCGATCACGGCGCAGTCCTCGCCGTCGACCAGGCCCCACTGCCAGGCGGTGACCTCGGCGCCCTCGGGCGCGTCATCGAGGTTCACCGCGGCGGTGACGGTCTCGCCGACCCGAGGCTCCTCGACGTCGGTCGTCGGCGTCGGGGCGGTGAAGGCGCCCACCGCGAGGTCGGACGCCGCGGCGCCCACCACGAGCGTGTCGTAGCCGGTGGCGAGGTACATCAGGCTGACGCAGATCGTCCGTCCCGCGTCGGCGTTGCTCACGTCGTACGTGACCGAGCCGTCGAAGTCGTCGCGCGTCACGCACTCCTGCTCGTCGTCCAGGTGGCCCCACCGGGTCTGGACCCGTCGGCCGCCCTCGGGGATCTTCGACTCGTCGGGCACGACCGTGAGCACGTCACCGGACGTGGGCGGCGTGGTCGGGGTCGAGTCCGTGAGGGTCGCGCCGGCCGTCATGAGGGCCGGCAGGACCTGCTGCTGCGCCACACCGGAGCGGTCGGCGGGCTCGCCGTCCACTCCCTTCGCCGTGACGGTCACCGTGACGAACTCGCCGACATCGGCCAGGGTCGGGGTGAACGTCGCCGCCGTCGAGCGCACCTCGTCGCTGCCGCCGACCGTCCACGCGTACGTCCACGAGGCGGGCTCGGGCGAGGTCGACGCCGTCACGCTCAGCTCGTCCCCGGCGCGGCCCGAGCCCTGGATCGTCGGGGTGAACGTCTTGAACGTGGGCTCCAGCTCGAACTGCTGGATGCTGCGCTGGAAGTCGGCGACGTACACGCGACCGGTGTCGTCGAGCGAGATCCCCGTGGGCTGCTGGAACTGGCCGGCGCCGGTCCCGCGCGAGCCCCACGCGACGAGGGTCCGCCCCTGCGGGTCGAGGACCGCGGCACTGGGGCCGTAGAGCTCGGCGACGGCGATCCGGCCCGCCGAGTCGACGGAGACTCCATAGGGTCCCGCCATCGCCCGGCCGGAGACCTGGGTGAAGTCGGCGACGTGCGTGCCGTTCGTGTCGTACTTGCGAATCGCCCCACCATGGAGGTCGGCGACGTAGACGTAGCCGTCGCGCGTCGCGATGCCGAAGGCGCTGTTGAGCTGGCCGGGGCCGTCCGTGTTCCCCCAGGAGCCGACCTGCTCGCCCTGGAGCGTCAGCTTGAGGACGCGGCCCGTGTTGACGTCGGTGACGAACAGGTGACCTCCTGATGCGGCGATCTGGAACGGGATCGACGCGTCGACGTGGAAGCTCGAGATCAGGGCCCCCTCCGGGTCGAACGTGCTGATCCGGCCGCTCGACTCCGTGACGTGGACGTTGCCGGCGGCGTCCACCGCCGCACCGTAGGGCGAGCTGAGGTGGCCGTGGCCGATCGTCCGGAGGAACTCGCCGTCGGCGCTGTAGACCTTCACCACCGCGGCCGAGTAGTCGGCGGCGTAGACACGGCCATCGGCGTCCTTGGCCAGCGCGTAGAACCAGCCTGTCGCCCCGTCCCCCGATCCGGCTTGCGCGAACGTCCTGACGAAGGTGGCCTCTTCCGCGGCCTGCGCGGGCGTGGCGACCGACACGAGACCGGCGAGGGCGATGACGAGCGCGAGCACGGCGGCGAGCGGCCGTCCGGCGCGGCGCGCAGGAGCTGTGAGACGCGTGGGGAGGGAGTTCACTTCTGCAACGTATGTCGCACTTCTGCGGCCGCGGGGCGTAACGAGCGCATGTCATCCCATGTGACTATGCCTCGGGCCCGCGAGTTCGCTCATTTCCCCTCAGTCACATGCGTCACGGCCCTACGCTGTCGTCGCTGCATCTCCCCACGACGTAAGGAACAACCGCATGCGCGTGCGCGCCATCGCCCTCACCGCGACGACCGGACTGGTCCTCGCTCTCGCCCCCACCGCGGCCCAGGCCGCCCCCAAGCCCACCTACAAGGTCGCCATCGCGATCAACACGACCGCCCCGACCGTCGGCACCACCGTCAAGGTCACCGGCAAGGTCGCCGGCCCGAAGGCCGCGAAGAAGAAGCTGCTCGTCCAGCGCAAGGTCGGCACCGGCGCCTGGAAGACCGTCGCCAAGGTCCGCACCAGCACGAAGCGCACCTACTTCGCCCGCGTCCGGGTGCTGACCGCCGGACAGCAGTACGTGCGCGTCGTCGCGCCCAAGTCCACGAAGGCCAGGGCGGGCTCCAGCTCGCGCCGCGGCTACGTCGGCTACCGCTGGTTGGACCTGACCACGCAGCCGAGCGAGAAGGCGGGCCCCGTCGAGAACGGCCCCGTCACCATCGCCGGCAAGACCTACCCGAAGGCGCTCACGTTCTCGGGCTCGGGCATCTACTTCAACACCGCCGGGAAGTGCACGACGCTCCGTGGCTCGGTCGGCGCCCCCGACGCGGAGGCCGGCGAGCTGCTCGTGATCTCGATCCCGACCAGCGACAGCGAGGAGGCCCAGGAGTTCCGCACCGCCGCGCCCGCCGGTGCCGCCCCGAAGGCCGCGAGCTACGCCATCACGAAGCGCCCGATGATCGCGTTCGGTCACGGTGACGCCGCGGGGCGCGTCTCGTTCGTCGCGCCTCAGGTCCGCTGCTCGGTGAACGCGCTGTCCGCCGTGCCGGAGGATTCGCCCATGGCTCCGTGAGCCACCCACGACGAACGCCCCCTCCCGGCCGGGAGGGGGCGTTCGTCGTTCCGGGTCAGCGCTTGCGGGACAGGAACGCGAGCATCGCCTCGCGCGCCTCGTCGCTGCCGAAGAGGCGCGCCGACTGCTCGGCCAGCCGGTCGCCGAGGCGGTCGATCCGCTCGACGAGGTCGTGGTTGAGCAGCGCCTTCGTCTCGCGGAAGCCCTGCGGGTAGCCCTGGCCCAGGTCGTCCAGGACCGCCTGCAGACCGGTGTCGAGTGCGTCGTCCTCGACGACCCGCGTGACGAGGCCGATCTCGGCCGCCTCGGCGGCGTCGAAGGTGCGGCCGGTGAGGAAGAGGTCGGAGGCGGCCCGCGGGCTCAGCCGCGGCAGCAGCGACAGGCTGATCACCGCGGGGGCGAGCGCGAGTCGGACCTCGGTCAGCGCGAACGTCACCGACCGCGTGGCCAGCACGATGTCGGCCGCCCCGACGAGTCCGAGGCCGCCCGCGCGCACCGGGCCGCCCAGCACGACGACCACGGGCTTGGCGCTCGTGGCAATGCGGCGCTGGAGGCCGATCAGGGTGCTCGCCCCCTCCTGCATCGAGCCCTCGGCGGCCTCGGACAGGTCGGCTCCCGAGCAGAAGACGCGATGCGCCGAGCGCAGCACGATCACCTTCGCGTCGGCGTCGGACTCCGCGCTGTCGAGGTGCGCCCCCAGCTCGGTCACCAGCTGGCGGCTCAGGGCGTTGCGGTTGTGCTCGCTGTCGAGCGTGATCGTCGCGACGCCGTCCGCGACGTCGAGGTGGACGAGTTCGGTCATGGTGCTCCGTTCGGGCTCAGTAGGACTTCGGTAGGCCCAGCGAGAACTGGGCGACGAAGTTGAGGGCCATCTGCTTGCTGACCGGCGCGATGTTGGACAGCCGCGAGGACGCGAGCGCCTGGACGAGACCGTACTCGTTGGCCAGGCCGTTGCCGCCGTGCGTCTGGATCGCGGTGTCGACCGCCTTGGCCGCGGCGTCGCCGGCGGCGACCTTGGCCATGTTGGCGGCCTCGCCGGCGCCCATCAGATCCCCGGCAGCGTAGAGCGCGGCGGCCTTCTGGGTGAGCAGGCGGGTCATCTCGATGTCGATGTGCAGCTGCGCCAGCGGGTGCGCGATCGCCTGGTGCGCGCCGATCGGACGCCCCCACACGTCGCGGTCCTTGGCGTAGGCGACGGCCTTGTTCAGCGCCCAGCGCGCCGTGCCGGTGCCCATCGACGCCGCCATGATCCGCTCGGGGTTCAGCCCGGCGAACAGCTGCTCGAGGCCGGCGTCCTCGCTGCCGACGAGCGCGTCCGCGGGCAGCCGGATGTCGTCGAAGAACAGCGTGAACTGCTTCTCGGGGCTGGTCAGGCCCATGTCGATCTCCTGGGCGTTGAAGCCGTCGGAGTCGGTCGGGACCATGAACAGCGCCGGCTTGAGCTTGCCGCTCTTGGCGTCGGCGGTGCGGCCGACGACCAGCACGTGACTGGCCTCGTCGACGCCCGAGATGTACGTCTTGCCGCCCTTGAGGACCCAGCCGCCGTCCTCGGTCTTCGTCGCCGTCGTGACGAGGTTGTGCGAGTTCGACCCGGCATCCGGCTCGGTGATGCTGAAGGCGTAGGTCTCGGTGCCGTCGGCCAGGCCCGGCAGCCAGCGCTGCTTCTGCTCCTGCGTGCCGTACTGGGCGATGACCGTGCCGACGATCGCGGGCGAGACCACCATGAGCAGCAGCGGGCAGCCGGCGATCGCCAGCTCCTCGCAGACCGCGGCGAGGTCGCCGATGTCACCACCGCCGCCGCCGAACTCCTCGGGGATCGAGACGCCGAGGTAGCCGAGCTTGCCGGCCTCCGACCACAGCTCGGTGGTCTTGCGGCCCTCCTTCGCGGCCTCGTAGAAGTAGTGCTCGCCGTACTTGGCGCCCAGGGCCGCGACGGCCTTGCGCAGCTCGCGCCGCTCCTCGGACTCCGTGAAGTTGCTCATTCGCTCTCCTCCTCGATGACGGCGAGGACCGCTCCGGCCTCGACCTGCTGACCGACGCTCACGGCCAGGCCGCTGACGACGCCGTCGGAGGGCGCCGAGATGGTGTGCTGCATCTTCATCGCCTCGAGGACGACCACGGGGTCGCCCTTCGCGACGCGATCGCCGTCGGCGACCTTGACCGCGGTGACCGCCGCCGGCATCGGCGCCAGCAGCGAGCCCTCGGCCACCACGTCGGCCGGGTCGACGAAGCGCGGCACCGGCGTGAGGCTCGTCGAGCCCTCCGGGCCATCGACGTCCACGCGGCCGTCGGTCACCGCCACGAGGTAGCGGCGGGTCACGCCGTCGACCTCCAGCAGCACCTCGGCGCTCGCGTCACCGGTCTCGATCGAGACGACCGTGGCCCCGTCGACCGCGAGTCGTCCCTGCCGGCTGCCGTAGGCGACGGCCGGGTGGCCCTCGTACTCGCGCGTGAGCGGCTGGCTCGGCACGTTGCGGAACCCGGCCGGGATGCGGCTGAGCACCCGCGCCGAGGTCGCCGCAAGGCTCGCCTCGGCCAGCGCGGCCGCGACGGGGACCAGCGGGTCGCCGGCCTCGTCGCCGAACCATTCGCCGGCGTTCTCCTCCAGCATCGAGGTCCACAAGTCGGCCTCGCGCACCTGCTTCGCCTCGAGGATCTGGCGCAGCGCCGCCGCGTTCGTGGTCACGCCGTGGACGCGCGAGCGGCGCAGCGCGTCGACGAGGGTGCGCAGCGCCGTACCGCGGTCGGGACCGTGCGCGATGACCTTCGCGATCATCGCGTCGTAGTGGATGCCCACGACGCTGCCGACCTCGACGGCCGAGTCCACGCGGACCGAGTCGGGGAGCTCGAACGCGCGGATCGTGCCGGTCTGCGGAGACCAGTCGTCGGCGGGGTCCTCGGCGTAGAGGCGAACCTCGATCGCGTGGCCCCGCGGTGCGGAGACCTCGCCCGTGAGCGGCTGGCCCTCGGCGATCGCGATCTGCGCGGCGACGAGGTCGATGCCGTGCACCTCCTCGGTGACGGGGTGCTCCACCTGCAGGCGGGTGTTCATCTCGAGGAAGAACACGCGGTCGCCGTCGACGAGGAACTCCACCGTGCCGGCGCCGCGGTAGGCCACGGCCTCGGCGGCCTGGCGGGCGGCGGCGTGCAGCGTGGTGCGCGCCGTCTCGGAGAGGTTCGGCGCGGGCGCCTCCTCCACGACCTTCTGGTGGCGGCGCTGGATCGAGCAGTCGCGGTCGCCCACGGCCCAGACGGTGCCGTGCGTGTCGGCCAGGACCTGGACCTCCACGTGGCGGGCTCGCGGCAGGTAGGGCTCGACGAACACGGTGCCGTCGCCGAACGCCGACGCGGCCTCGGCCCTGGCCTTCTCGAGCTCGCCGGGGAGGTCCTCGAGCCGCTCGACGACGCGCATGCCGCGGCCGCCGCCGCCGGCGCTGGCCTTGACCAGCAGCGGCAGGTCGGACTCGGACACCGCGTCGACGTCGACCGAGAGGATCGGGACGTCCGCGGCGGCCATGATCTCCTTCGCGCGGATCTTGCTGCCCATCTGGTCGATGGACTCCGGGCTCGGGCCGATCCAGGTCAGGCCGGCGGCCTCGACGTCGCGGGCGAAGTCGGCGTTCTCCGACAGGAAGCCGTAGCCGGGGTGGATCGCGTCGGCACCGCTGCGGCGCGCGGCCTCGATGACGAGGTCGCCGCGCAGGTACGTGTCCGACGGTGCGCTGCCCGGCAGTCGCACCGCGACGTCAGCCTCGGCCACGAACGGCATGCCGGCGTCGGCGTCCGAGAAGACCGCGACGGTCTCGATCCCGAGCTCACGACACGTGCGGAACACGCGCCGCGCGATCTCGCCACGGTTGGCGACCAGGACCTTGCGAATCGTGCTCAACGGGGGCCTCCTGACGGGGACGGAACGAACGATGATGCATTCGGGTACTGGATCGGGGCCAAGGGCCTCATCGTTCGTCTCACAGGCGGAACACCCCGTAGCCCCGCGCGCCCTCGACGGGCGCGTTGGCGATCGCGGACAGGCAGATGCCGAGGATCGTGCGGGTGTCGCGCGGGTCGATGACGCCGTCGTCGTAGCCCAGGCCGCTCGTGAAGTACGCGAGCGACTGCTCCTCGATCTGCGCCTCGACGAGGTCCTTGATGCCCTGGAACCCCTCGGCGTCGAACACCTGGCCCTTCGACTCGGCCGACTGCCGCGCGACGATCTCCATCACGCCGGCCAGCTGCGCCGGGCCCATCACGGCCGACTTAGCGCCGGTCCAGCTGAACATGAACCGCGGGTCGTACGCGCGTCCGCTCATGCCGTAGTGGCCGGCGCCGTACGACGCGCCCATCACGATCGAGATGTGCGGGACCTTGCTGTTCGAGACCGCGTTGATCATCTGCGCGCCGTGCTTGATGATGCCGCCCTGCTCGTACTCCGCGCCGACCATGTAGCCCGTGGTGTTGTGCAGGAACAGCAGCGGCGTGTCGGTCTGGTTGGCCAGCTGGATGAACTGCGCGGCCTTCTGCGCCTCCTGGCTGAACAGCACGCCCTGGGCGTTGGCCAGGATGCCGATCGGGTAGCCGTGCAGCTGCGCGAAGCCGGTGACCAGGCTCTGGCCGTAGAGCGGCTTGAACTCGTCGAACTCGCTGCCGTCGACGAGGCGCGCGATGACCTCGCGGGGGTCGAACGGCACCTTCAGGTCGGTGGGCACGATGCCCAGCAGCTCCTCGGGGTCGAGCACGGGCTCGGCGTAGACCGAGGCCGGCACGGGGCCGGCCTTGCGCCAGTTGATGCGGCGGATGATCTGGCGACCGAGGCGGATCGCGTCGCGCTCGTCCACGGCGAGGTAGTCGGCCAGGCCGGACTGCTTCGCGTGCATCTGCGCGCCGCCCAGCGACTCGTCGTCGGACTCCTCGCCGGTGGCCATCTTCACCAGCGGCGGGCCGCCGAGGAACACCTTCGCGCCGCCGTCGACCATGACGACGTAGTCGCTCATGCCGGGCACGTAGGCGCCGCCGGCGGTGGAGTTGCCGAACACGAGGGCCACCGTGGGGCGCCGGTCCTCGCTGGCGTTCGTGATGTTGCGGAAGCTGGCGCCGCCGGGGATGAAGATGTCCTTCTGCGTGGGCAGGTCGGCGCCACCGGACTCGACGAGGTTGATCGTCGGCAGCCGGTTCTCCGCGGCGATCTGCGCGGCGCGGAAGCCCTTCTTGACCGTGACGGGGTTCGACGAGCCGCCCTTCACGGTGGGGTCGTTCGCGATGATCATGCACTCGACGCCCTCGACGACGCCGATGCCGGTGATGATCGAGCCGCCCACGGTGAAGTCGGTGCCCCAGCCGGCCAGCGCGCCGAGCTCGAGGAACGGGGAGTCCTGGTCGACGAGCAGCTCGATGCGCTCGCGCGCGGTGAGCTTGCCCCGCTGGTGGTGTCGCGCGACGTACTTCTCGCCGCCACCGGCCAGCGCCTTGGCGTGCTGCTCCCCGAGGTCGGCCACGCGCTCGAGGGCGGCCTCCCGGTTCTCCCGGTAGGCGGCCGTCGTCGGGTCGACGGCGGTCCTGACACTGCTCATGCGGGGTCCTTCCACTGCAGGTCGACAGGGATGTCGAGGTGGTCGATGAAGGCGAGCGCATCGGCGTCGATGCGGTCGCGGTCGGCGCGGGTCAGGGCCCGCACGGGGGTGATCTCGAAGAGGCCGTTGCCGTCCTTGCGCTTGGGCTTGGGCTTGAGGCTGCGCCACGTCGCGGCGACCACGCCGTCGAGCAGGACGAGGTTGCCGCCCCACACGTCGATCGTGCCGCCGCCCGCGATCGGGACCTGGCAGTGCGAGCGGTCCTGGTAGGCGATCACGAGCTCGTCGAAGAGGCTGAGGATGAACGCCGTGCCGTCGGAGGTCGTCGGGGCGACCTCGTCGACCTCGACCTGCTCGAACGCGCGCTTCGCGTCGGTGAGGGTGAGGCCCGCCCACCACGCGAAGTCGCGGGCAGTGGCGGGCGCGTGGCCGGCGAGGTACATCGTCGCGAGGCGGACCAGCGCCTCCTCGCGGTCGAGCTCGACCGTCGGGATGCGCGAGGCGAAGGGGACGAACGTGTCCCAGCTGCCGCGGCGCGGGCCCGTGGTGACGACCTTGTCGAGCTCGGCGCTGACGGTGATGTGTCCGAGCGCCTGGCCCTTGAGCTCGACGCCACGCTCGGCGAGGGCAGCGCCGATCTCCTTGCGGGTCAGCGGCCCCTCGGCCGACTCGACGATCTCGCCGACGAGGCCGACCAGACGGTCGCGGTCGTCGAGTACACCGGTGGCGCGCATCTGCGGCCGCGACTGCGCGCGGATGCGGTCGGCGGTCAGGTCGAGCATCCAGCCGAGGTCCTCGATCCGGACGACGTGCCAGGTCGGGCGCAGCACGTGGTGGCGGACGAGACGGCCCTCGGCGATCTCGGCCGCGATCGCGTCGCGCGCAGGGCGGTCGTGGGTGCGACGCGCGAGCGACCACAGCGAGTCCTCGAACTCCTGGAACTGCACCGCGCCGAGCGTGCCGACGCACGACACGAGGTCGGGGAACGGCTCCCCGACCAGTCGCTGCCGCGCCATCCGCTCCCCGCGGACCTCGGCCGGGCTCACGTCGCCCACCCCTCTGCACTCTTGGAACGGTTTGCACGCTTTCGCGGCGCTAGAGCGTGCAACGCGTTCCAGAAAAGGGTGGCGGGCGGGCGCTCGACGGACACGTCAGTACCCCAGCAGCTTCGCGGCGAGGTCCTTCATGACCTCGGTGGCGCCGCCACCGATGCCCAGGATCCGCGCGTCGCGGTAGTGGCGGTCGATCTCGGACTCGCGCATGTAGCCCATGCCGCCGAAGATCTGGACGGCCTCGTGCACCACGAACTCGACGCAGGCGACGGCCTCGTTCTTGGCCACGACGGCGTCGAGGATCAGGGTCGGGTCGGACTTCGAGGTGTCGACCGCCCGCTCGACGACCCCACGCGTCAGCGCGCGGGCGGCCGCGGTGCGCGAGTGCATCTCGACCAGCTTGTGGCGGATCACCTGCCGCGCGATGAGCGGCTTGCCGAAGGTCTCGCGCTCCTTCGCGTAGGCGACGGCGAGGTCGAGCGCGCGCTGCGCGGTCGCGTACGCCTGCGTGGCGAGGTTGATCCGCTCACCCACGAACTGCTGCGCGATGTAGTAGAAGCCGGCGTTCTCGTCGCCGACGAGGTTCTCCGCCGGCACGCGGACGTCCTCGAAGGAGAGCTCGGCGGTGTCCGAGCAGTGCCAGCCCATCTTGCGCAGGCTGCGGCCCACGGTGAACCCGGGCGTGCCCTTCTCGATGACGAGCAGGCTGATGCCGCCGTGTCCCTCACCGCCGGTGCGGACGGCGGTGGTGACGAAGTCGGCGCGGACGCCGCTCGTGATGAACGTCTTGGCGCCGTTGACGACGAAATGGTCGCCGTCGCGCACGGCCCTCGTGCGGATGCCCGCGACGTCGGAGCCGCCGCCGGGCTCGGTGACGCCGAGCGAGCCGATCATCTCGCCCGCGAGCGTGGGCCGGACGTACCGGTCGATGAGGTCGGTGTTGCCCGAGTCGATGATGTGGGGCGTCGCGATCGAGTGCGTGAAGAGACTCGCCTGCAGGCCGGTGGAGCCGCCCGCGGACATGATCGCCTCGGTGGCGATGCAGGAGTCGATCATGTCGCCGCCGTCGCCGCCGACCTCCTCGGGAAAGCCGATCGCGAGGAAGCCGGCCTTCGCGGTGGTGCGGTGGAGGTCGCGCGGGAGCTCGCCGTCGTCCTCCCACTGCGCGAGGTGCGGCACGATCTCGGCGCGCGTGAAGTCCTCCACGGCGGTGCGGAGCGCGTCGCGCTCGGGGGTGTTCCAGGCGTTCATGCGAGCAGCTCCTCCGGGATGGTGACGACGCGGGCGCGCAGCCACTCGCCGAGCGCCTTGGCCTGCGGGTCGAAGCGGGTCGACGAGGCGACGCCCTCGCCGAGCAGGCCGTGCAGGACGACGTTCAGGCCGGCCAGGTTCGGCAGTGGGTGGACCTCGATCTCCAGGTCCGTTGTTTCCGGGAGGAGCTCGCGGAGGCGGTCCTCGGTGAGGAAGCCCGCGAGCCAGGCGTAGGCCTCGTCGCGGCGCGGGTGCGTCGACGGGATCCACACGCCGACGTTCGCGTTGCCGCCCTTGTCGCCCGACCGGGCGTGCACGAGGCGGCCGAGTGGCGCCCGGGCCCCCTCTCCACTCTTGGAGCGCGTTGCACCGCTCTCGCGCCCAGAAGCGTTCAGATCGTTCCACAAGTAGTCGGCGGGGGCGGCGGTGACGGAGGGCGGCGCGACGTCGGCGCGGGAGCCGTCGGCGTGGACGACGACGTGCGGGACCTCGGCCTGCGGCACGTAGGCAGCGCGGTAGATGCCGTAGGGCGCGCCGCGTCCGGGCGGCGCGGTCATCGTGAAGCCCGGGTACGAGGCCAGCGCGACCTCGACCGCGGCGCCGCTGAACGCGCGGCCGACCTTGTCCTGGTCGGCGTCCTTCACGTGGCAGCGCAGCATCGCGGCGGCCTCGGGCTGGGACGTGGGATCGGTCTTGTCGGTGCGGGCGAGGTCCCAGACCAGCTCGGCCGGCGGGTCGGTGAGCGCGGCCTCGATCTGCGCCTTCACCCACGCGGCCTTGTCCTCGATGTCGAGTCCGGTCAGCACGAACTCGACGCTGTTGCGGAAGCCGCCGAACGCGTTGAGGCAGACCTTCGTGGTCGCCGGGGGCGCGCCGCCGCGGACACCCGAGATCCGCACGCGGTCGTCGCCGTCGGGAGCGAGCTCGATGCTGGTCAGGTCGACGACGACGTCGGGGTTCAGGTAGTGCTGGTCCTGGATCTCGTAGACGAGCTGCGCCGTGACGGTGTCGACCGTGACCGCTCCCCCGGTGTTCGCGTGCTTCGTGATGACGACGACGCCGTCCTCGCCGATCTCGGCGATCGGGAAGCCGAGCGGCCGGCTGGTGTCGATGTCGCGGAAGCCGCTGAAGTTGCCGCCCGTGGCCTGCGCGCCGCACTCGATGACGTGCCCGGCGACGACGGCACCGGCGAGGCGGTCGAAGTCCTCGCGGCCCCAGCCGAGCTCGGCGATCGCGGGGCCGACCACGACGGAGGCGTCGGTGACGCGCCCCGTGACGACGATGTCGGCTCCGGCCTTCAGGGCCTCGGCGATGCCGAACGCGCCGAGGTAGGCGTTGGCGGTGAGCGCGTCGCCGAAGCCGAGCTCGGCCGATCGCGCGAGCAGGTCGTCGCCCTTGACGTGGGCCACCGCGACCTCGAGGCCCTGCTCGGCGGCGACGTCACGAATCGCGGCGGCGAGGCCGGCGGGGTTGAGGCCGCCCGCGTTCGCGACGATCCTCACGCCCTGCTCCTGCGCGAGGGCGAGGTTCTCGGTGAGCTGCTTGAGGAAGGTCTTCGCGTAGCCGAGGTCGGCGCTCTTCATCCGGTCGCGGCCGAGGATCAGCATCGTCAGCTCGGCCAGGTAGTCGCCGGTCAGGTAGTCGAGCTCGCCGCCCTCCAGCATCTCGCGCATCGCCGAGAAGCGATCGCCGTAGAAGCCGGAGCAGTTGCCGACACGAAGGGTGCGCACCCGACCAGTGTCGTGCCTCACATAGAAACAGTCAAGCCTGATTGTAAGTGCCTTTGCCCGCGACCCAGCGCGGTGCATACACTTGGGTATACGTATCGCGAAAGGTGCCCCATGACCGTCCTCCTCTCCTACACCCCGACCCCGCAGGGTGAGGCCGCCGTTCCCGTGGCGATCCGCCAGGCAGAGCTGCGACAGGTGCCGCTCGTCGTGCTGAACGTCGTCCGCGGCGGTGCCCTCGTCGAGTCGACGGCCACTCCCTCGGAGGACCTGGAGAAGATCGTCGCCCGCGCCCGCGAGGCCGGCGTCGAAGCGACGGCCGCTCAGGTCCAGGAGGACGACGTCGTCACCGGCGTGCTCCAGTCGGTCGACGCCCACGACGCCGAGCTCCTCGTCCTCGGCCTCCGCCGCCGCTCCCCCGTGGGCAAGCTGCTCATGGGCAGCATCGCGCAGCGCCTCCTGCTGGAGGCGCCCTGCGAGGTCCTCACCGTCAAGCCCTCCGCCTGACCAACCTCGCGACTTCACGAGGTTTCCTGTCACTTCACGAGGGTTGCGAACCTCGTGAAGTGACAGTTTCCCCGGTTAACCGGGGAAACTGTCACCCTCTAGGCTCGCGCCATGGTGACGACCGCCGCGGCAGCGGCCTGCGTGGTCCTGGCGGCGCTCGCGGTGTTCCAGGTGGCCCTGGCGCTGGGTGCGCCGATCGGTCGGTTCGCGTGGGGCGGCCAGCACGAGGTCCTGCCGACGCGCCTGCGGATCGGAAGCGCGGTGTCCGTCGTGCTCTACGCCGCGATCGGCGCGATCCTGCTCGCCCGCGCGGGCGCGATCTCGATCGGCCTGTCCGACCGCGCGGTGGAGATCGCCGCATGGGTCGTCACGGGCTACTTCGCGCTCGGCGTCCTCATGAACGCGATCTCGCGCAGCAGGCCGGAGCGCCTCCTGATGACGCCGACCTGCGCCGTGCTGGCCGCACTCTCGGCCGTGGTCGCGACCTCGTGACTCAGCGGGCGATGCCCACGTACTGGTGCTCGAGGTACTCGTCGATGCCCTCGCGGCCACCCTCGCGGCCGAGGCCCGAGTGCTTCACGCCGCCGAACGGCGCGGCCGGGTCGGACACGACGCCGGCGTTCACGCCGAGCATGCCGAACTGCAGCCGCGGCGCGACGCGCATGACGCGCTCCAGGTCGGGCGTGTAGACGTAGCCCACGAGTCCGTACTCGGTCGAGTTCGCCAGCGCGACGGCCTCGTCCTCGTCGGAGAACACCTGCACCGGCGCGACCGGGCCGAAGATCTCCTCGGTGACGACCCGCGCCTCGGCGGAGACGCCCGCCAGCACCGTGGCCGGGTAGAAGTGGCCGGGACCGTCGGGCAGGTCGCCGCCCACCACGACCCGCGCGCCGCGCTCGACGGCGTCGGTCACGAGGCCGTGCACGCGCACGCGGCTGCGGTCGTCGATCAGCGGGCCGAGGTCGGTCGACGGCTCGTCGCCGGCGCCCACCCTCAACGCACCCATGCGCGCGGCGAACCTCTCGACGAACTCGTCGTGCACGTCGCGGTGGACGAGGAAGCGGTTGGCCGCCGTGCAGGCCTCGCCGATGTTGCGGGTCTTGGCCGCGATCGCGCCCTCGACGGCCGCGTCCAGGTCGGCGTCCTCGAACACGATGAACGGCGCGCTGCCGCCGAGCTCCATCGAGCAGCGCAGCACGCCCTCGGCGGCCTGCGCCAGCAGCGCCTTGCCCACCGGCGTGGAGCCCGTGAACGAGAGCTTGCGCAGGCGCAGGTCGGACAGCAGCGGACCGGCGGTGGCCGCGGGATCGGTGGTGGTCAGCACGTTGATGACGCCGGCCGGGACGCCGACCTCCTCGAAGACCTTCGCCACGGCGAGGGTGGTCAGGGGCGTCAGCTCGGCGGGCTTCACGATCGTGGTGCAGCCGGCCGCGAGGGCGGGACCGAGCTTGCGGGTGGCCATCGCGAGCGGGAAGTTCCACGGCGTGATGAGCAGCGAGGGGCCCACCGGACGGCGGTCGACCATCATCTGCAGCTTGCCCGACGGCAGCGTGCCGTAGCGCCCGTCGATGCGCACGGCCTCCTCGGAGAACCAGCGCAGGAACTCGGCACCGTACGCGACCTCGCCGCGCGCCTCGGCCAGCGACTTGCCCATCTCGGCCGTGATCAGCCGGGCGAAGTCGTCGGCGTGAGCGGTGATGAGGTCGAACGCGCCGCGCAGGATGTCGGCACGCTCGCGCGGAGTGGTGGCGCCCCACGCGGCCTGGGCGGCATCGGCGGCGGCGAGGGCGGCCTGGCCGTCGGCGGCAGTGCCCTCGGCGACCTCGGTGATGACCTTGCCCGTGGCGGGGTCCTCCACCGCGAACGTGGCGCCACCGGACGCGGGGGTCCAGCGGCCGTCGAGGTAGAGGTCGGCCGTGCGGCCGGCGAGCAGGGAGTCGATGAACTCGGCGACGCTCACGGTCACTCCTGGGTGAAGTCGATGATCTGGCGCAGCTCGGACCCGTCGGCGAGGTCGTCCATGGCGCGGTTGATGTCGTCGAGCGCGATCGTCGAGCTGACGAGGTGCTCCAGCGGCAGCTGGCCGGCGCGCCACATGTCGACGAAGACGGGGATGTCGCGCTTCGGGACGGCCGAGCCGAGGTAGCTGCCGACGAGCGTCTTGCCCTCGGCGACGAGGGCGAGCGGCGACAGCTCGATCGTGTCGTCGGGTGCGGGCAGGCCCACGGTGATCGTCTTGCCGCCCGGCGCGGTGAGGGCGATCGCCGAGGCGAACACCCGGCCGCTGCCGACGGCCTCGATCACGGCGTCGGCCTTGAAACCGGAGGCGGCGGCCTCGTCGGGGGTCAGCGCCTCGTGGACGCCGGCTTGGAGCGCGGCCGCGCGCTTGTGGTCGAGCGGGTCGATGCCGACGACGCGCACGCCCTCGTAGGACAGCGCGGTCAGCGCGGCCGCGAGGCCGACGCCGCCGAGGCCCACGACCGCCACGGTCTGGCCCGGCCTCGGCTTCGCGACGTTGATGACGGCGCCGCCGCCGGTGAGCACGGCGCAGCCGAGGACGGCCGCCACGTTCGGCGGCACGTCGTCCTCGACGGGGACGAGCGAGCGGTGGTCGACCACGGCGTGCGTGGCGAAGCCCGAGACGCCGAGGTGGTGCGTGACGGGCGAGCCGTCGCGGCTCAGCCGGCTGCCACCGGCGAGCAGCTCACCGCCGCCGTTGGCCACCGAGCCCGGCACGCACGGCGCCATGCCGTCGGTGGCGCAGCCGGCGCACTCGCCGCAGCGCGGGAGGAAGGTCATGATGACGCGCTGGCCGACCGCGAGGTCCGTGACCTCGGCGCCCACCTGCTCGATCCGACCGGCGGCCTCGTGGCCGAGCAGCATCGGGACGGGACGCGGTCGCTTGCCGTCGACGACGGAGAGGTCGGAGTGGCACACCCCGGCGGCCTCGACCCGGACCAGCACCTCGGTGGGCCCGGGCTCGGCGAGGTCGAGCTCGGCCACCTGCAGCGGGCGGGACTGGTCGAACGGGCTGGGAGCCCCGATGGACTCCAGGACGGCGCCACGAATCTTCACTTCTGCTCCTCGTCGTTCGGGGGGACGATCAACGGCCGGTGAACACGGCGTCGCGACGCTCGAGGTTCGCACTGATGCCTTCGGCGCAGTCCTCGGTCCGCCACAGCCACGTCTGCTCGCTGATCTCGTGGTCCAGGACCTGGGCCACGTCGTCGGCGAGCGACCCACGCAGGGTCTTGCGCATGGACGCTACCGCGAGCGGCGCCCGGCTGGCGATGGTGTCCGCCAGCGCGATCGCGGCGTCGCGGATCTGGTCCGGCTCGACGAGCTCGTCGACGAGGCCGATCTCGAACGCCTCGGTGCCGGTCAGGCGGGCCGAGGTCAGCAGCAGCCGCGAGGCCTGCTGCTCGCCGACGATGCGCGGCAGCGACACGCTCAGGCCGAAGCCCTGGTGGAAGCCGAGGGCGGAGAAGTTCGCGTGGAAGCGGCTCGTGTCGGCGGCCACGCGGAAGTCGGCTGCGCACGCGAGCCCGAGGCCGCCGCCGACGGCGGACCCCTGCACGGCGGCGACCACGGGGATCGGGATGGTGAACATGCGGGCGGCGGCGGCGTAGATGCGTCGCGAGGACTCCACGCGGGCCTCCGCCATGTCGCCCTCGGCGAAGTTCGCGCCGGCGCAGAAGTGCTTGCCCGCGGAGGCCAGCACGATGGCACGCACGCCCTCCTCGGCCAGTGCGATGCCGGTGTCGGCGAGGAAGGTCAGCACCTCGACGTCGAAGTAGTTCGTCGGCGGTCGGTTCACCTCCAGGATCGCGATGTGGCCCTGGCGGATGACGTTCACGGCGTCGGTCATGCGACGACTCCTTCTTCACGGTGGCGGGCGATCAGCCCGGAGAGGGACGGGGCCTCGAGCGCCCAGCCGGCGACGGCGTCCTCGACGTCGGTCTGCGACTGCCAGCGCTGGCGCCACGCCTGGACACGGCGGGTGAGGAACTGCAGGGCGTACTCGCGCGTCATGCCGATCGCGCCGTGCGCCTGGTGCGCCGAGCGGGCGCCCTGCACGGCGTTCTGCGCGGTGACGGCGGCGGTGGCCAGCACCTCGAACTCGCCACCGCCGATGGACAGCGCGCCGGCGGCGCGGTCGACGCAGACCTGCGACATCTCGGCGGCCTGAGCCAGCGTGACGACGTGCAGCTGCACGGACTGGAACGAGCCGACGGGCTTGCCGAACTGGTGGCGCTCGGCGGTGTAGGACTGCGTGAGCTCGAACATCGCGCGGGTGAGGCCGGCGAGCACGGCGCTGCGCAGCAGGAGGGCGCGACGCCGCACGTCCTCGGCCGTCACCGACAGCGGCGCGACCACGACGGGCGCGTCCGAGGCGACGACGGTCGGGACGGGCGTGCCGTCGATGTCGGCGTGCGGCTCGAGAATGGCGTCGGCGGGACGCAGCACGGCCACGACGTCGGCGCCGTCGGACTCGGCGAGCACCACGACGGCGGAGGCATCGCCCGCGAACGCGACCTCGGGGAGGGTCGCGGTCAGGCGGTCGCCCGAGACCTCGACCGTCTCGGTCAGCCCGGACACGGTCAGCGGACCCTCGATGCGATCGAGGCCGGCCTGCGCCACGAGCCACGCGGCGAGGTGGTGCTCGACGAACGGCGCGGGGGTGGCCCGGCGTGCAGCCTCGGCGACGAGCGCCACGAGGTCGGCCAGCGAGCCGCCGGCACCCCCGCGCTCCTCGTCGATGCCGATCCACGGCAGGTCGAGCGACTCGGCCTTCTTCCACACGTCGGCGGCGTACGTGCCGGCGCGCTCGGCCTCCTCGACGACCACGGGGGTCACCTCGGTGGCGAAGAAGTCCTCCAGCATGTCCCGCAGATCGGGGTCGACTTCGGTGCTCATGCGTTCTTCCTCAATCCCTTGGAGATGACCGAGCGGAGGATCTCGTTCGTGCCGCCGCGGATGGTCCAGGCCGGCGCGACCTGGACGGCCGTCGCGAGCAGGCGCTCGTACGGATCGTCCGAGTCGGGGCGCGGCGTGCGGCCCCATCGGCGCACCATCAGGTCGGTGCAGTCCTGCTCGAAGCGCGTCGCCATCTCCTTGATGAGCGCGGCCTCGGTGACGGGGTACTGCCCGGCGTCGACCATGCGCGCGACGGCGAGCGACATGCCGCGGAACGCCCAGGCGCGGGCGGTCAGCGCGCCGAGCTCGGCCGCGTGGCCGCCCGGACGCTGCGCCTCCTGGCGCACCCAGCGGTCGAGCAGCGCCATGACACTCATCCAGCGGTCGACGCCGCCGCGCTCGAGCGCGAGCTCGCCGGTGTTCTGCGACCAGCCCGCGCCGACCTCGCCGAGGCGGCGGTCGTCGGGCACGAAGACGTCGACGAACGAGAGCTCGCAGAAGTCCTTGGTGCCGTCGATGAACTCGATCGGCGAGACGGTCAGGCCGGGCGTGTGGCGGTCGATGATGAACTGCGTCATGCCGCGGTGGCGGTCCTCCGACGTGCGCAGCAGCGCCACGATGTGCGTGGCCGTGTACGCGCCGGTGGTCCAGATCTTCGTGCCGTTGATGCGCCAGCCGCCGTCGACCTGCTCGGCACGGGTGCGCACCGACGCCAGGTCGGAGCCGGAGTCGGGCTCGCTCATGCCGATGGAGAAGGAGTACTCACCCGACGCGATGCCCGGCAGGAACGTCTCCTTCTGCCACTCGGTGCCGTTCACCGCGATGCCCGGACCGAACTGGCGGTCGGCGATCCAGTGGTAGCCCACCGGGGCGCCGCGAGCCAGCAGCTCCTCGACCACGACGAGGCGGTCCACCGCGGTGCGGCCGTGGCCGCCGTACTCACGGGGCAGGGACATGCCGATCCAGCCCTGCGCGCCGAGGTCGCGCGAGAACTCGGGGTCGACGGCGCCGCCCATGCCCAGGCCCAGCGGGTACGAGCCCTCGGGCAGGCGCTCGTCCAGCCACTCGCGCACCTCCTGCTTGAGCGCGCGCTCGGCGGGCGACAGCTCGGTCGCGGTCAGTCTCATGCCAGCCCCTTGACCGTGTCGGACTCCCCCGCACCGGACGGCCGGCCGGCGACGGAGTGGACGAGCTCGTCCAGGACTTCGGTGGTGTGCTCGCCGATGAGCGGCGCGGGACGCCGCACGCTGGCGGGCGTCTTCGAGAAGTTCGCGAGCTGCGGGATCACGCGCCAGCCTCCGGCGGTGGGGTGCTGCGCGATCTCGAGGTCGTCGATGAGGTCCTGCAGGCTCGCCACGCGGGTGGCGGGGATGCCGACCACGCGGCAGAACTCCAGCCACTCCTCGGTGGTGCGCTGCGGCGCGACCTTGCGGACGTCGCGGTAGAGCGAGTCGGAGTGGATCAGCGTGGCGCGCTGGTCGACGTAGCGGGGATCGGACTCGGCCCCCTCGACGCCGGCCTCGGCGAACAGCTGCGCGTAGTGGCGCGGCAGGTAGGGGAAGAGGTGCACCATCCCGTCCTTGGTCGGGTGCGGGCGGCGCTCGGGCGAGAGCACGCGCGGGTAGCCCGAGGCCGGGCGGCCCTCGTCGTTCACGGGCGGCTCGGCGATCGCGCCGCTGCCGTGCTCGGCGAGCATGAACGCCGCGGTGGCCTGCTGCATCGGCACCTCGATGTGCTGGCCCTCGCCGGTGCGCTCGCGGTGGAAGAGGGCGGCGCTGATGGCCTGCGCCATGACGAGGCCGCACACCTTGTCGGCGAAGATCGTGGGCAGCAGCGAGGGGGTGCCGGTGACGCGCTCGACCATGTCGGCGACGCCGCTGGCGGCCTGGATGATGTCGTCGTACGCAGGCTCCTCGGAGCGGTCGCTGGCCAGCGGGAAGCCCTGGGCCTGGCAGTAGACGAGGTCGGGGCGCAGCTGCTTGAGCGAGTCGTAGTCGAGGCCCAGGCGCGTCAGCACCTGCGGGCGCATCGTGGCGACGACGACGTCGCACTGCGGGACGAGCTCGACGATGATGCGCCGGCCCTCCTCGGACTTGAGGTCGATGTCGATCGAGCGCTTGTTGCGCAGCAGGTTGAGCGCGATGCCCGAGAGCTCCTTGTGGGGGCCGGGGCCCATCACGCGGTTGGTGTCGCCACCGGGCGCCTCGACGAGGATCACGTCGGCGCCCTGGTCGGCCAGCACCTGGGTGGCCAGGGGGCCCATGACGACACGCGTCAGGTCCAGGACACGGACGCCTGAGAAGGGTCCTGAGGGAGGGGTGTCCTCAGCGGCCATCGTGTTCGCCTTTCGTGGGGTACCGAAGTTCATGCATGAATGTATACTATTGTGAATGCTACCCTCGGAACGTCCGAGAGATCAAGGCGGGAGGCCCGATGACCATCGAGGAATCACGATCCCTGGACGCGACCTTCCGGTCGCGGCTCGAGGCCGGAGCGCTGGCGTTCCAGCGGTGTTCGGAGTCGCACGCGGTGTTCCCGCCGCGGCCCGTGTGCCCCTCGTGCGGATCGACCGAGCTGGCCTGGGGCGACAGCGAGGGTCGCGGCACCATCTACTCCGCCACGACGATCTCCCCGCGCGGGGTGGACCCGTACACGGTGGTCGTGGTCGACCTCGACGAGGGATTCCGCATGATGTCGCGTCTCGACGGTGACGACGCGCTGGCCGCGAAGATCGGCGACCGCGTCGAGACCGAGATCCGCCCGCTGGTCGCCGACGGCGAGCTGCTCCCCTTCGTCCGCCTGGAGGCCACGGCATGAGCACCACTGAGAAGGAGCTGCGCGGCAGCACGTCGATCGTCGGTGTCGCCGAGGCCGGTCTGGGCGAGGTCGGCCCGGGCGTCTCGGCCCTGCAGATCGCCGGCGAGGCCTCGCTGGCCGCGCTCGCCGACGCCGGGCTCAAGCCCTCGGACGTCGACGCCGTCTTCTGCCACTCCGCCTTCTTCACGTTCCCCGCGACGACGCTGAGCGAATACCTCGGCCTCACGCCGCGGTACGTCGACACCACCGCCACGGGCGGCAGCTCGTTCGTCGCGCACCTGCGCCACGCGACCGCCGCGATCAACTCGGGCATGGCCGAGGTCGCGCTCATCGCGTACGGCAGCAACCAGCGCTCGCACTCGGGTGGGCTCGCGACCTCCGGCGCGAACCTCGTGCCGTCCTACGAGAATCCGTTCGGCCCGCGGATGCCCGTCTCGGGCTACGCGCTGGCGGCCGCGCGCCACTTCCACGAGTACGGCACGACGCGCGAGCACCTCGCCGAGATCGCCGTGGCCGCCCGCAAGTGGGCGCAGCTGAACCCGGCCGCGTTCATGCGCGACGAGCTCACCCTCGACGAGGTGCTCAGCGCGCGCATGGTCTCAACTCCCCTGTCGGTGCGCGACTGCTGCCTCGTCACCGACGGCGCGGGAGCCGTGATCGTGACCTCCACCGAGCGAGCGCGCGACCTCGGCAAGCCGCTCGTGCCGGTCCTGTCGGTGGCCGAGGCGTCGCGCCACATGAACATCTCGACCACGCCCGACCTGACGACCACGGCGGCCAAGGAGTCGGGCGCTCGCGCGTTCGAGCTGGCCGGACTGGTGCCGTCGGACGTCGACGTCGTCGAGGTCTACGACGCGTTCACGATCAACACGCTGCTGTTCCTCGAGGACCTGGGCTTCTGCGCCAAGGGCGAGGGCGGCGAGTTCGTGTCGGGCGGCGCGATCGCGCCCGGCGGCCGGCTGCCGGTGAACACGAATGGCGGCGGGCTCTCGTACACGCACCCGGGCATGTACGGGATCTTCCTCATCATCGAGGCGGTCCGGCAGCTGCGCGGCGAGGCGGGCGACCGCCAGGTGGCCGACGCGCACGTCGGTCTCGTCCACGGCAACGGCGGCGTGCTGTCGAGCCAGGTGACGGCCCTGCTGGGCGACGCCACCACCCTCTGACCTCTTCCCACTCTGCACTTTTCACACGACGTAGGAGCACATTCATGACTGGAGTTCTGCAGGACCGCGTCGCGGTCATCACCGGCGCCGGCCAGGGCATCGGCCGCGCGATCGCCGAGCGGTACGCCGCCGAGGGCGCGAAGGTCGCCGTCACGGACATCGACGGCGCCCGCGCGCAGGAGGTCGCCGACGCGATCAACGCGAACGGTGGCACGGCCATCGGCGTGGCCAACGACGTGGCGAGCCGCGAGTCGGTCAATGCCGCCGCGGCCGAGATCGCCGAGAAGCTCGGCACCATCACGATCCTGGTGAGCAACGCCGGCGTCACCCGCCCGGCGATGCTGTGGAAGATGACCGACGAGCAGTGGGACATCGTGCAGCAGACGCACGTCAACGGCTCGTTCTACTGGCTGCAGGCCGTGGTGCCGGGGATGCGCGAGCTGAAGCAGGGCCACATCATCCTGACCAGCTCGGCCGCCGGCATCAACGGCACGATCGGCCAGATCAACTACGCCACCGCCAAGGCCGCCCTGCTCGGCATGGCCCGCTCGGCCTCGAAGGAGCTCGCCCCGGCGAACATCATCGTGAACGCGATCGCCCCCGCCGCGTCCACGCCGATGACCGAGACGATCCGCACCGACGAGCGCTTCAAGGACAAGTACCTCGAGTCCATCCCCATGGGCCGCTGGGCCGAGCCCGAGGAGATCGCCGGCGTCTACGTCTTCCTGGCCTCCCCGGACTGCAACTACATGACCGGCCAGACCTTCTCCGTCGACGGCGGCCGCGTCCCCGTCCGCTGACGTTACGTTTCGAAGGGCCCGCGCGTAAGCGCGGGCCCTTCGTGTTTCCGGTGGTCGAGGGCCGGTGTATCGAGACCACTCGAACCCGCGGTCGATCAAGCTCGGCGAAACCTCATGTCCGGTCCGCCGTTAGAAAACGATCAGCTCGCATCCTTATCCAACGGCTGACACTGACTCCGCATCGCCCGACAGGTGTGTCGGCTCACGGGCAACGCCACTCGGCCTACCCCGCCGATTCACATGCGCGCCATTGCAGACACATTCGTCATCAAGCAGTTGCCAAGTTCGGGCGAGCACGAGACGTGACCGCCTGAGGCGCTGGGGCAGATCACTCAACTGCATAGGCCCGCGGCACGCGGTCGCCGTACCCTTACGACGTTCCGTCCGCCGCGGGTCCGCACACAATCGACCTAACGTCTCCGCCCCGACGCCAACCCGCCACCGATAGGACAACAGTCCTGCGCGAGACTCTGCGCGGAATAGGATCCGACGGTGAGCGCGCTTACCCCCCACGAGTTCCTGAGCGACCATCTTCGCCATAGGGCATCGCCGTATCTGTTCGTAGGCTCGGGGCTTTCACGTCGTTATGCTGACCTGCCCGACTGGGAGGGCCTGCTGCGCCACTTCGCAGCGTTCACGGACCAGCCCCTCGAGTACTACCGCGGTCTAGCTTCTGGTCACCTTCCGTTAACGGCGACTCTCCTAGCCGAACGATTCTACAAAGTGTGGTGGGAGGACAAACGCTTTGCGGACTCGCGCGAGATGTACGGGAGTCTCGTCACCACCCCAGCTTCCTCACTCAAGATCGAGACAGCGAAGTTCTTCGAAGATGCCGTCTCTTCGTTCCGAGTACCGAGACGGCACCGGACTGAGTTCGATGCTTTGTCGAGCGCCAACGTAGAGGGCATCGTAACGACGAACTACGACAACCTGTTGTCTGTCGTCTTCCCGGACTATACCGTCTATTCAGGGCAGGACGAGTTGCTTTTTGCGAATCCTCAAGGGATCGCGGAAATCTACATGATTCACGGCTCGTCCCGGGACCCAGGTTCGCTTGTCCTGACACAGGAAGACTATGACGACTTCCGGGACCGCGACGCCTATCTCGCGGCCAAATTGATGACTTTTTTCGCTGAGCACCCCATCATCTTCATCGGTTACGGCATGAACGATGACAACGTCCTCGCGGTCTTGAGGTCACTCGTTCGGGCGCTCCGCGGGAAGAACGCCGAACGATTGAAGGACCAGTTAATTCTGATCAACTGGGATCAGTCATCGAGCGGAGAAGTCCGTTCTCGAACCATTCAAGTCGAGGACGCCTCGATTCAAGCGTGGGAATTGGTCGTTCCCGATTTTCTAGGTATTTTTCAAGCCTTAGCGAGCAAGGACAGAGCACTTCCCGCGCGCGTCCTTCGACAACTCAAGGACCAAATCTATGAATTGGTCAAGAACAATGACCCCGATGGGCGGCTCGTTCAGGTCTCCGATATCAACTCAGGCGATGACCAGCTGGACGTCGTCTTCGGAGTTGGAGCCAAAATGACCGTGAAGGGACTAATCGGCCTATCACGCTGGGACCTCGTTGACGACCTACTCGGCTGTCCTGACAGAGACCTTCCGAGCGAGCAGATCATCCGTGAGGTTTTCGCACGATCATTCGCGAGCAACTGGTACGTGCCTTACTGGAAGCACCTTCGGAAGGGTAACTTTCTCGACGCTCATGGCGGAGTCGGTGACATTGACCGACTCCCAAAGAAAGTCCAGACGTACGTCGAACGTGACCTCGCGAATCTCGGTGCTCGCCGAACTACACGATCAGGAGCGTTCGTGGATGCCTTGGCCGAACTTGGCGAAGAGGCCATGTTGTCTGATCCTTGGATGGTGCTGGAACTGACGAAGGACGCGGACGGCCTTCGGGACTACCTAGTCGCGAACCGGAACCTGAGGCAGCAGAAGAATCTCGGAACGCCGTACGCAAAGCTCGCAATCGTGTTCGATTGGCTGGCGTACGGACCACCCGCTGGAGCCGGCAAATGAAGCAGCGTCCTGAAGCTCGCGCGGCGGCAGCGCTTCTGTCTTCTGCTGTAATTCGCTCGGTGATTTCAGACTCAGAGCCACACGCGAAGGCAGACGCCGCCGTTGCGCGTCTTAACCGGTTTGGAATGACCGCCGGAGTCACGTCGATGCGTTCCTTGGTCTGGCGTTGCGATCGCTACCTCAGGCAGCACTACCGAAGTGATCACGTTTATCGGACGGCCGTGCTGCGGGACGTTTCCGGGCAAGGGAGCGTGGTGTTACCTGAGTTCAGGGCCGGGGAATCTCTTGCCGATATGCTTTGCGTCTCCGATGTCGCCCATGCGATCGAAATAAAGAGCGAACTCGATGGAATCGGACGGCTCAGGAAGCAACTCGATGACTACCGACTTATCGCTCCGAGAGTGACGGTTGTTGGCTCTCGCAGACTAATCGATCGCATCTCGGACGATCCCGAGCTTCGGATGGTAGGGCTTGCGACCCTTACGGACCCGGGAGACGGCCTCGTGCATCTCCGGGTCGCTCGCGATGATCCCACTCGGCTTGATCCAGTCACGATGTTCCGGTCCCTCCGGCGCGCGGAGTACCTCAGCGCGTTGAGCAACATTGGGGTTACTATTCCAGCACTTCCAAACACCGCTGTCTTTTCTTTCGCAAAGCAAGCCGTTTCTACCGTCGATTCAGCTAGATTCAATCGCGAGTTTGTCCGTGCGCTCTCAACCAGGGCACCCAAGCTCACCGTGAGGACGTTCGGACGCGCTCCTCTTCCTCTCAGGCCTGCATTACTGCGACTCAACCCGAGTGGGGAGCAGGTCCGAAGGTTGCACACATGGCTCGAGACGGAGATCCCACATGTACATGCCTAGGCTGCGTGCGTCGCAGCATGAACTCTTCGCCGTACGGACCTGCGCGAAGGCGTTTTCCGCGCGCGGAACGGTGACCCCTGTTCTTGAGCCAGTGAAGAAGCTGGACGCGCTCACGGTGCGGAGAATCAATGCGATCGCTGAGGACGGCCTCAGATGCGCGCTCGTACTCAACCCATCGGTCGGACTCCACAGCCGGGCTGGAGACTGGCGTGACGTGGGGCGGTTCTACCTGGACAACGGCATGCTCGCGACCCACGGAATCGCCGTTCTTTCGAATTCGGCGGCGGAGCACACGGAGATGTCAGGTTGGATCGAGTCCGTTCGGACCAAGCAGAACGACCTGACGCTAGATGTTATTCACGAGCGAGACCTATCGCCGACTCTCCGTGGAAACCTGTACACCGATGTGCGTTACAACATAGCAATCGACCGATCCGTGCCGAGTTCTTATGGATTGCCACTCAGCGGATTACCCGTCATCTGGTTCGACGACCCGTTCCCACTCGTCGAGAAGAACGCTGAGTTCGTCGGGCGCGGCGAGAGCATCTTCTCCGCACGCGTGGCCACCTTCCGTAGCGCAGGGTATGCCGGCGTCTCTGACTTCTTGACAATCGGCGGCCGCTACCAGAAGGGCGGCGGTCCGGCCTACGCGGTCGCTTTGCACCTTACGTACCAAGTCGGAAACGACATTCGAATGCGTCACTTCTGCTCGCACACCAACGATTCCCAAGACGACCCTGCGGGAAAGTTTTTCGAAGCGTTAGACAAGTTGGTGGCGTTCGCCAGCGAACAGACTCTCCCCGCGAATCCTGGGCTGGATGAGTTCCGCGAACTGCACGCGCGAAGGCATTTCCCAGGCCTCGGCAAGGCTAAAGAACATTCGATGGTTAATCACTTGTCAGTCATGGAAGCGGCCATCCGGCGATGAGCGGGTTCAGCCCGCACGAGAATCCCGCAAGCTCAGTTCTGCATGGATGCGAGATCTCAGTGAGTTGACGAGAGCGCGATCGGTTGCGGTCATCGTCGCGCATTTGTTTCGCTCTCACGCTCGCGCGAGTTCCCGCGGGCTCACCCGTTCAGCGACCAGGTTCTACTCAACCCGGAAACATCGCGCTTCCCGATACTGCTTGGCGTCCTCCCTCGGCGAGCTGTCCACTGCGCCGCAGTTCATCTCCTCGCCCTGAGGGGCTCGCAACCGGTCGCCTCGACGGCTCGGTCTCTCAAGTCCCAAAGCGTGACGACTTCCTTTAGTTATTGAACCGGTGAGCATCTGGACGCCACCGGCACCGCGTCCGTCGTAGGCAGGAGACTGCCTTCTGTGGCGACAAGCCATTCGGCGGACGAGTGCACCAGGTGGAACGCATAACCGAAACAGCTTGACAGCCGGTTTCAACGGTACGATCGCCGGGAACAACTGCGTAACAGCGCAGGTCGCCTCGGGTGGAAAGGGTAGGGCGCTTTGAGACCGGGGCGGTGCGACGCCCCCGAGCGATTCGTTGACGCTGGCTGCGAGTCAAGTACCAGCCGACACTCGCCATAGCCCATAAGCCTCTAACACGTCCAGCAGGCCTTCGCGTACTCGGAAAGCGACCCGCGGTCCGGCGCCTAGCTAAGCGCGCGATAGGGCACCGCCGCACTCAGCCGAGCTCGTCCCTGAGGCCATCAATAAGCGAATCGGCTCCTGCCTCGCCTCGCACGATTGCTTCCACTTCAGTTTCGAATCGATCGTCCGCAAGCGGTGTGGACCAATCAATATACTTTTGGGCAAACCGGAGCAGATCACATTGATAGATCGTCTTCTTGCCTTTTACTGTTTTGCCAACATAGACGTGTCCGCTATGGGCGATATGATCGTCATATGCATCAAAGTGTGGATGAATAATGTTGAACGCTTCTGCCTTCGCGGGGTAGGTCTTTCTCTTGGAGTTGACCAGCACGGACGCATCGCCCTTCGCGACGTTGCAGTCGGGACAGCTGGCCACCAGATTCCTTGGCTCGAACGTGAATGCTGGGTGCGTTGAACGAGGCACCACATGGTCAATGTCCCAGACGCGGTGATTTTCTGTGCCCTGATGCCTATCACAGTAAGGACATACCGAACCTTGCTGTTCAATATAGTGAGACTTTATTCGAGCACGTATGGTCTTCAACAGCTCGTCTGACCAATCCCTGTCGACGCCTTTCTCATCGCAACGAATGTTAGAATAGTCTGCGTCGGTGAAGACTATTGATTCCACGAGCCATGCCCCTTCTCCACAGATTGCGCTTGGAGAAGCTCCAAGATCAGGGACCGCACCGGGCTGCTACTCTTCAGGTTTGGCAAGGCGATTTTGAGAGGCGCTAAAGTCGCATCGAATTCGTCCGATGCGATTCGTCCGTCCGCTGCAAGACGGAGAGCTTCAACCAACCGCTGCTTCGCGAACAGGTTTCCGTCGCCCAGGACACCAAACTCTCTGACGAGAACCTCGTCAATTGAGTCACCCGCGTACTGGTCGCCCATCACAGGTCGACCGCTTGGCTGGTCTACTGAGACGACGTTCGACGCCCGCGGCGGAACCCCCGACACGACGAGGGGCGAATGGGTCGCGACGATAAAATGGCAACCTCGGTAATCTCCGAAAGTCTGCATAAGCAGTCGTAGGAAATCTGCCTGCCATTCCGGATGAAGACCCACTTCTGGTTCGTCGATCAACACTAGAGACCCGTCTTCGATCACTGCCGCCAAGCCCAGGAAAGCACTCGCCATCGACAGCTCGCCTGAGCTGGTCTCCCGGAGGTCAATCTTCAACCCGTCGGCCGCCCTCTCGACTTCGACAGCGCGTAGATCGACTAGCCCAGCTCGCTTGAGCAGTTGGATGTCCCGGAATCGCGCGACCTCATCGGTTCCTACCCGCCTAAAGTCCGCCTCCATCTGAATTCTCCCGGCTGCGTCGGTTTGAGACATCACACGGGCCGCCGCATTTCGCACGGCAACTGCCACCGATGGGTCATTCGCGACCATGCGTCGCAGTTTTATCGCCCGGAGCGTCGAAGACCCGCGCGAGACGGAATCGTCGAGAAGCTCATCTAGAGCTTCGAGCCCGCCGGCTGGAATCCGGTACCGCCATCCGTACGTATGCTCGACACGCGGCGCGTACCGAAGAAAGCCAAACACGTCCGCGATCTTCGCGCGGCGTTCCAAAGTGCCTGCAGTTGCGGCGACAAGAACTTCGAGAGCGCGAAAGGCAACGGCGGTCGCCGAGGCCCGCCCCGACCGATCGCGGAGCCCCATGTAGCGGTAGCGAGACTCGTCCGCAATTTCCTCCTGATCCACCCGAGACGGGAGTGGGAATTTATCAGTCGCGGAGGTACTCAGGGCGATGACGCGACGTGGAAGGGGCGCATCGGACTCGAACCCCGACTCGGCTTGAACTGTCCATCCACCATGTTGACGCACGCTCCCCTCGTATATGGCCCCGCCCGAGGCATACCGGAGACGCGCCTCGCCCCCAGGGAGTGTCCGCTTGCGACCGCTGGGTTGGGACCCGTCCGCCACCCAGAAAGCGGCTGCGATAGCAGCTAGGGCCCTGCTCTTTCCGGTGCCGTTTCGTCCTGTGATGACGGTGACCCAGGACAGACCGAGCGAGTCTGCATCAACACCGTCCGGGACAAGACTCAGAGGGAGCGTGTTGGTCAGCGATTGGCCATTGCGTCGGCGCTCCTTCGCGATAGACGCATCGGCGTGGAAATCTAGAAGGCGGAAATCACTCACTCCGGAGCTCCAGACGTTTCACGAAGAGAATGCTAACGACTTCGGTCGCTCACACCTGTCAAACGGGAACTTCCTTGAGCACCGGCACGCACTCACAACGTCAGACGATGTAGCCCACCCGCCGGCCGCTGGTGATCTGCTCGGCGCCGGAGACCATGGGCTCGACGGGCTCGCGGGCCGAGGGGACGTCCTGGACGAGACCCTGGACCATGCCGGCGGACCAGCCACTGGGGTCAAGGTCGCCGGACTCGTAGACCTCGGGGCCGCGGATACCAGCGACGAGCTCGCGAATGTCCTCGAACGGAGCGCCCTCATCGAGCATCGAGACGACCTCTGTGCTGATCTCGTTGCGCGCGCGGGCGCGGTGTTCCGCAGCGGCCGGAAGATCAACAAGGTCTCCCCCTGCGTGGCCTCGACGGATCGGTCTTTGACGTTCTGGTGGATCCTCGACTCCTGCGTGCCCATGGAGCGGGTGCCCATGCTCACGCCGTCGGGCGCTCAGCACTCGACCAGGCACGCGCCTCGCGACGATCGAGACGGGCTGGCTGTTCGGGTACGGAAATTCCATCACGCGGCTCTCCAGTGGCAACCCAGCGGCTCGCCACGGATGGAGAACGTCATGCCCAGTCACCACACTTCGAACACCGAACCCGCCTCCGGGACGAACCGTCGGCGCTGGCGCGGCGTTCTTCTGTCCCTCGCGTTGGTCGTTGGCCTGCTCAGTGCTGCGACGAGCGCCCAGGCACGCGAGGCCACGACAACGGATCCCGCGGGCGGCGGGTCGAGCGCCTTCGACCTCTACAAGGTCAAGGTCGTCAACAACGCCAAGGGCGTGCGGGTCACCGTGAGGATGAAGCCGGTCGACTGGAACGCGGAGTCCACTCCGGTCGGGGAGTTCCGCCTGCTGCTCGACACGAACCACAAGTCGGGGGGTGCCGAGTTTGCCGACGAGGTCGGCATCCCGGGCGACGGTGGCTTCCGCGCGCTCAAGGGATCCACGGCGCACCGCGAGAGCTGGGTGACCTATCCGTTCCCCGGTACGTGCGGCAAGACGGTGCGCGAGCGGTACGACCTCGAGAACGGCGCCGTCGTGGTTCACGTCAAGCCGAAGAAGGGCTGCCTCTACCACCCGAAGTACGTCCGGGTGAACGTGCGGAGCATCCAGTCCGGGTACATCGACGACTCCGGCTACCACGCGTACACGCCGGCGCGCATCGACCACCTCCCGTACAAGAACTCGTTCACCCCGTGGGTGAAGTACTCGAAGAAGTAGCCGAACCCGCGAACAGGCGGCGAGGACGAACCTAGGCTCTCGTGAGTGAAGTCCGTTCTCGCCGCCGTCGCCGTTGCGTCCGCCCTGGTCCTCGCAGCGTGCGGACCCTCCAGCCCGGACGTCGACCCGAAGAAGTACGGGACCGTCGTCGAGGAGGCCCCTCGCAAGCTCCTCTCGGAGGACCAGATCGAGAAGGCGCTGCTCACCGTGAAGGACCTTCCCGACGGATGGAGCGTCGCCCCCGCTCCCGACCCCGCCGGCGGGTCCGACGTGCGGAGGGACTCCTCTCACCCGGCGTGCAAGACGCTGACGCAGACCTTGGACGACGACATCTCGGCGTCCGGCACGGGTGACGTCTACTTCTCGCTGAGCGAGAACGGCCCCTTCCTGAGCCAGTCGGTGCTCTCGCGACCGAAGCGCGAGGTCCTGAAGGAGATGAAGTCGCTCCGGAAGGTGCTCGAGGACTGCCCCTCCTACACCGAGACGGCTCAGGGCATGACCATCACGTACCAACCCTCCAGCATGGCCTTTCCCAAGCTCGGCGACGACACGGTGGCGCTGAAGCTGCGCTCCAGCTCGGGCGGGCAGGTCATCGACGTCCCGATGGTGATCGTCCGGGTCGGCCGAACTCTCGTCATGCTCGCCACGTACGAGATCGGCGGCAGCATGTCGCCTCAGGACTTCGAGGTCGTGGCTCGCAAGGCCGTGAAGAAGGCCCAGGCCGCCGCGAAGTGAGCCCTGCCGGAACGCGCCCCGGATGTCCGCCGACGGCCCTAGCCTTTCCTCATGCTTGATCCGGAACCGTCGCTCGGCGGAAGCCTGAAGTTGGGCCACGTCCTCTCGAGCATCGGCGCTGAGCACGATCCACCGATCGACTTGGAGGACATTCACGTCATCCGGCACAGCTTCAAGCCCGGCGGACATGACGGGCTGCAGGGTCCTGAGGACCTCACACCCGAGCGAGTCCTCGCGTACACGCGGGAACAGGACCTTTCGACCCGACGGTTCCCCGCCGAGCCGCCCCGCTACTGGGTAGTGCTGATAGCCGACGGCAAGCGCAGGTCGAGGCTGTACGGGACGTTCGAGAACTCAGGTGAAGTCCTGTCCGAACGGACCGACACGAACCGCTCCTTCGACCTTCAACCCAGCGAGTTCCTTGCTCCGCTCCGTGATCGGCTGGTCGTCGAATGGAGCAACCCTCGCAACTGGCACCGCCGCGCGTCGAGCGCGGCCGGCCTGCCCGTGTTGGAGATCGCGGACCGCGACAAGGTCGCCTTCCCCGGATTCGACCGCGTGCGGCTCACTTTCCACGAGATGCAAGACATGGTGGACGACCACCGGTACGAGGACTGGCGCGCTGCCCTTAGAGAGGTCCAGGGGATCTACCTGATCACCGACTCGACCAACGGGAAGCACTACGTCGGCAAGGCGGATGGAAGCGAACGCATCCTCGGTCGTTGGACCAGCTACGCGAAGGACGGTCACGGCGGAAACGTCGCGCTGAGGGAGTTGGCTTTCGAGAGCGTCGGCACCGACAGGGTCAGGACGGACCACGCGAGAAACTTCGTCTTCAGCATTCTGCGGGTGTTCGGTCCCAGCACCTCCACCTCCGAGGTTGACGCCGCCGAGTCGCACTACAAGAGGGCACTGCTGACACGCGAGTTCGGACTGAACCGGAACTGATGAACGTGACTCTCAACGCAGATGCACGCGTCGCTCGATGGGAGCGTCGCACGGAGGTCCCGCTCATAGGCCTGGCTCTGGCGTTTCTCGTCGCCTACGCCTGGCCCGTGCTCGACCCCCGCATGGACAACGACCTGCAGGCTTTCTTCACTGTCGTCACGTGGACGGTCTGGGTGGCCTTTGCCGCCGACCTCGCCATCCGCCTCGCCCTGGTGCCCCGCGGCCACCGCGCCGAGTACGCGATCCGCCACTGGTACGACGTCGCCCTGGTCGTGGTCCCGATGCTCAGGCCGCTTCGCATGCTGCGCCTCCTTGCTCTGGTGCGCATTCTCGACCGTTCCGCAGCGAACTCTCTTGCCGGGCGAGTCCTCGTATACGTCTCCGGCGCCGCCGCCGTCTCGGTGGGACTCGGCGCACTCGCTGTCCTCGACGCCGAGCAGGACGCGACCGGCGCCAACATCACCACCTTCGGCGACGCAGTCTGGTGGGCGTGCACGACCGTCACCACGGTGGGCTACGGCGACCACTTCCCGGTGACCCTCGAAGGACGAGTCGTCGCAGTCGTGCTAATGGTCGTGGGAATCGGACTGGTCGGGGCGGTCACCGCCTCGGTGGCCACGTGGCTCATCGGTCGGGCTCAGGCGGAGCGCGAGTCCTCCCTCGATTAGCGTCGTGGCATCGGCACAGGTTCTCCGGCTCGCCTCAAGTCTTCGATGACTTCCCGCACCAAACATTTGAGACCCAGAAGAGCACTCTCCGGCGATGTCGCCGCCCAGGACAGCGACGGGAACTCGGCACACGTTGCGACGAAGGCCGCGTCGTCGGCTGACCATTCCAACCGATAGTCGTAACGGTCTGCGTCATCGTTTGGCAGCGCCGCGACCCAGTTCGTCGCACGCTCCGCCTCCGATGCGTGTTCCTCGGGGACCATCCGCAGTCTGTCGATGAGCACGTCTGCAGCCACCAAGCGCGCGTCAAGAAGCGCCGCCACGAAGTTGAGGTCCTTCTCGCGGTAGGCACAGAGCTTCGAAACGCACAGGTCCTCCTTGTCCAGACACCAGCCCGTGAACTGCGGCTGGCCACCCGGCGCGGCCGTGTTTGCGTTCTGAACCTTGACGAGCCGCTCCCTCCAACCTTGTGGGAGCACGGCCGTGGTCAGGTCGACACCGTCGATGCTGAAGCCGTGCTGTTCCTCGAAGGACGACCACTCTCCGGCCACGCCCTCGATCTGGTCGGCGAGCGCGGCGATCTCTTCGTTGGTCTCCGCGATCGGGAGAGCGTCGACCTCAACCGACATCGTCGCCGCCGCGGGAAGTTCGTCCTCGTTGAAGGTCCCCAGGATCGCCTGGGAACCGACAATGATGATCTCTGAAGTCCCGATGATCTGGCACGCGGTGCGGATCGCGTGCTCCAGCTGATCCCGGCGCATCAGGCTGCAAGCGCCTCCCGGCGCTCCTCCTGGCTCAGGATGCCGCCGAGGGGCGAGACCTCGCGCATCTCGATCGAATCCGTGTCGAGTCCGGTCATCACACGGCGGATCCGTGGCAGGTCCCCTTGGCTCACCAACTCACGCCAGCGCTCCAGATTGCGCTCGTGCGGCTGGCCCTGAACGCTGCCGCTCAAGCGACCAAGGTTGCGTTCGATGACGGGCATCCACTCGTCAAAGGAGTCCCGTGTCAGATGAGTCGAGAGCTGGCGGTGGAGACGCCAAGAACGCTCCGAGGACCGGGTGAGCTCGGGTCGGACAGGACGCCGGACGACCTCGAGCTGATATCCCAAGCAGGACAGCAGGCGATCGAGCATGTCGTCACTCATATCGACCCTCCCCGACAGGAAGCCACTGATGCTGGGTTGGTGCACGCCGGACATTCGCGCGAGACCACTTTGCGTCGTGCGCGTCTCGCGCATCACCCTCCGCAGCGCGTCGCGTCCGTCGCTCATGTCACGAGCATAGCACTTTTTGCTATACCCACCGAGCGAGTCCGTCGCCTTTGCTGTGTGATCGTGCGGCGAACCACTCACGGTGCTCACCACCACCAATTAGCCTCGAACAACACACCGAGCGAGCGGGGACCAACGACCGATGAGCGAACTAGTCGCGTAGTACGAAGACAGACCTGTCGACCTCAAGGGTCGAATGGAGCTGCATCAAGTACCTCTGGACTCCGCGAACGGCATCCGTTCCTCCGAAGGTGTGATTCGCCCCGGGCTCGTCTATGTGCCCGTCCAAAGCGAGGCCGGGCCCTTTCTGGTGCCATTCGGTGAGTACGACGAGTGGTCTCTTCGCGACCGGTACAACGAAGCCATACGCATCATGAACACCCTCGGCGCGTCAACGATCGTCTGCGAGACCTTTCAAGAGGTCGTCGTCCGGCGCGGCGTGCGAGCAAAGGTCTTGCGCAAGGGAGCGGAACTGAAGCAGCGTCGGGTGGAGAACAGCGGATTCGACTTCCGCCATGAGGGCGCTGGAAGCTCGCCGCGTGACCCGCGCCCCCTGCGTAGGCCGAACGAACCCGGCTTTGCAGCAGCGGTCAGCAGTGTCCTGGAGAACGGCGCCAGGGAGATCGTGATCAACATCAGGAACAGCCGCACGCACTCGGTCGACGGAGCGCTCGGCCTGCAGCTCAAGAAGGTCGGATTCGACCTGAGCGGCGGCACCCAGCGTTCCGATGCGACCAGCCTCCACATCCGTGCGGGGTTCCCACCGGCCCGCAAGATGTGGAAGTAGCGCCGGTCCACGAATGATCGACACCACGTTCGACGTGCGGCTCGACGCTGGCGGAAGGGACCCAGACTCCTTCAGCGCGACGTTGCGCGGCTACCACCAGTTGTTGTGGAGCAGGCCGCTCCCCGACGGCACCGCGTTCGACCTGGACATCAGCACGCCTGGCGTCTACCTTCACCACGACTCGGCGATTGGTGAGTTCTGGTTGTCCAGCGATTCGATCATCCCCACGTTCACGACCCAGGCTGCGATGCAGCCAATCGTCGGACAGTGCGAGGAAGCGGACGTCGCGGACTTCGTCCGGCTCGCCTACACGGTGGGCGGCTTCATCGTTTGGCCTGCACATCGTGTCGGCGGGAAGCAGACCCTGAATGGTGCACGCGGATTCCATCCCCGCATCAAGGACCGCATGGATCTCACCCTGGAGTGCATCCGCCGGCATTACCTGGGACTTCCCAGTCCGCTGTCGGACACGTTGAACAGATACGCGGACTTCTTCAATCTCTTCGGTGAGTTCCGCGGCTACGTGGATTCCTTCCTCTTACAAGACTTGGTGTCGCCAACAGGAGCGGTCGAATTCTTCTTCCCATTCGACGACTTCCGAACCCCGGCCCTACCGCGCGACCTTGCTGCCTACACCGCTTACCGCGAACGCACCGTGCTGTTCATCACTGGGAGAAATGCCCGCATAGAAATCGCCGCCCTACAGACGCGAGACCAGCAAGACTGGCGACATGAGTGAGTTCATCGATGTCTGGGAGCGCATCCGGCGCTGCGCCGGCGAGGAGTTCACGACGGCCACCGGGCTGCCGTTCACCTACCGAGTCCCGGGCGACTACCTCCGAGTGACGAGGGACGGGCGCGAGATCAACCGCTCACTCTCACGCACCAACTTCGCGAAGGCCACCGCCGCGATGCCCGCCGACCGTCCGAGCGACATCAAGGACCGCCAGGGATCCGCGTACACCTGGGCGATCCTCATGGACAAGCGGGTTCGCCGTGACGACTGGTAACGGGCGCGACGACTCTCTCAACGCCGAGGCGGATGACCTGTTGAAACACATCATTGACCTCGAGGGCGACTTCGCCGAAGGCGACCCGCGTGAATACGACCCTGTCGAACTCATCAGGTACGCGTTGGCGTGGCCCATGGACTACTGGCCTGCCCACGCCATGAAGTGGCTCGAACAAGGTGTTCCTTCCGAGGCACTCAGCGTTGAGCTCGGCAATATCGCTACGGACGCCCGACGGCCGCAGGCGCTGCGTCATCGCGCTGAGCGACTCCGCAGGTCTCCGCACACGGGTTGAACGACGAAGGGCCCGGCCGTTTCGGCCGGGCCCTTCGTTCGCAGCGTCAGTTGACGAAGCCGGCCAGGCGGCCGTTGATGATCTGCTCGGCGCCGGAGACCATGCGCTCGACGAGCTCGCGGGCCGAGGGGACGTCCTGGATGAGGCCCTGGACCATGCCGACGGACCAGACGCCGGCATCCAGATCACCAGACTCGTAGACCTCGCGGCCGCGGACGCCGGCGACCAGCTCGCGGATGTCCTCGAACTGGGCGCCCTCGTCGAGCATCGAGACGACCTTGGTGCTGATCTCGTTGCGGGCCACGCGCGCGGTGTTGCGCAGCGGGCGGAAGATCAGCGAGGTCTCGCGCTCGGTGGCCTCGACGATGCGGTCCTTGACGTTCTGGTGGATCCACGACTCCTGCGTGCTCATGAAGCGGGTGCCCATGTTCACGCCGTCGGCGCCCAGCGCCAGGGCCGCGACGAGGCCACGCTCGTCCGCGATGCCGCCCGAGGCGATGATCGGGATCGAGAGCTTGTCGGCGGCCGCCGGGATCAGCACGAGGCCGGGGATGTCGTCCTCGCCCGGGTGGCCGGCGCACTCGAAGCCGTCGATGGAGACGCCGTCGACGCCCACCTTCTCGGCGCGCAGCGCGTGCCGGACGCTCGTGCACTTGTGGAGGACCTTGATGCCGTGGTCCTTGAAGAACGGCATGTGCGGCTCGGGGTTCGCGCCCGCGGTCTCCACGATCTTCACGCCCGACTCGGCGATCGCGTGACGGTACTCGTCGTACGGCGGCGGGTTGATCGACGGCAGGATCGTCAGGTTCACGCCGAACGGCTTGTCGGTCAGCTCGCGCGCCTTCGCGATCTCACCGGCCAGCGCCTCCGGGGTCGGCTGCGTCAGCGCCGTGATGATGCCCAGCGCGCCCGCGTCGGAGACGGCGGCGGCCAGCTCGGCGCGCCCCACCCACTGCATCCCGCCCTGGACGATCGGATGGGTGACACCGAACGTCTCGGTGAAACGGGTCTTCAGCATGAGGGCTCCTTCGAGGGGGGATTCAGTCGGCGGCCGGGCGGACCGGCCAGTCGGGAACGGCATCGGGCAGGTCGGTGTCCAACCTGCCGGTGAACACGGCGTCGCGCTTCTCGAGGAACGACGCGACGCCCTCCTTGGCGTCGGGTCCCTGCTTGAGTGCGGCGATCGTCTGGGTCTCCAGCTTGTGGGTCTCCCACAGGTCGTCCTGCGTCAGCTGCGACCACAGCATCCGGCGCGTGGCCGCGACGGCGACGCCCGAGGTGTTGTCGGCGATCTCGCGCGCGATGGAGTGCGCGGTCGGGAGCACGTCCTCGGGCTCCACGACGCGCGACACCAGCCGCCCGCGCAGCGCCTCGTCGGCCTCGAACACGCGACCCGTCAGCGCCCACTCCGAGGCCTGCGAGATCCCGACGACGCGCGGCAGGAACCAGCTCGAGACGGCCTCCGGCGCGATGCCGCGGCGCGCGAACACGAAGCCGAACTTCGCCTTCGTCGACGCGATCCGGATGTCCATCGGCAGGGTCATCGTGATGCCCACGCCGATGGCAGCGCCGTTGATCGCGGCGATGACCGGCTTCGGGAACGAGGCCAGGCGCAGCGTCACCACGCCGCCGCCGTCGCGCGGCAGACCCGCGATCTCGTCGGCGTCCGAGCGGTCGTTGCGCATGCCGTCGCCGCTGTAGGAGAAGGGCTTGTCGCCCGCGCCACCGAGGTCGGCGCCGGCGCAGAACGCCCGCCCCTCCCCCGTGACGATGACGACGCGCACGTCGTCGTTCGCCTCGGCCCAGTCGAGGGCCTCGACCATCTCGGTGCGCATGACCGGCGTGAACGCGTTCATCCGATCGGGCCGGTTGAGGCGCAGCTCCAGGACGCGGTCGGCCAGCGTCAGCGTGATCTGCTCGAACTCGGGAACGCTCACGTGATCGACCACTTCCCGGTGAACTCGGCCTCGGTCTTGTCGGCGAAGGCCTTGAACGCGGCCGGCGCGTCGTCGGTGGCGTAGTTGATCGCCTGCGCGCGGGCCTCGTTGTCGAGCACGTCGCGGAACGACTGGACCACGCCGTTGTGCAGGAGGTCCTTGTTCTGCGCGATCGCGATCGGGGGCATCGCGGCGAGGCGGTCGGCGAGGTCGGCGACGAAGCCGTCGATCTCGTCGGGCTCCTTCACCCAGGTGACGAGGCCGAGCTCCTTCGCCTCCTCCGGGGTGACGAAGTCGGCGAGGAACGCCAGGCGCTTCGCCTGCTGGAGACCCGCGAGCCGCGGCAGCAGCCACGCGCCGCCGAAGTCGAGGCTCAGGCCGCGCTGGGCGAAGATCTCGGAGAACTTCGCGGTCGACGACGCCACGACGAAGTCGCAGCACAGCGCCATGTTGAAGCCCGCGCCGACCGCCGCGCCCTTGACCTTCGCGATCGTCGGCTTGTTCAGGCTGTAGAGCGCCTCGGGCGTGCGGCTGATGTTGCGCACCCGCGTCAGCGGGTGGCCCGCCGCCGGTCCGCCGCCGATGTCCGCGCCCGCGCAGAACGCGTCGCCGGCGCCCGTCAGCACCACGGCGCGGATCGAGTCGTCGTAGGAGATCGTGCGGAGGTGGTCGTGGAGCAGCGCCCAGCCGTCGGCCGTCTGCGCGTTCTTGCGGTGCGGGCGGTTGAGGGTGATCGTCGCGATCTGGTCCTCGACCTCGAGGAGGATGTCGTCGTTGCTCATGCGGTCTTCCTCTCGAACGTGATCTCGATACGACGTCTCGCTGCGCTCGCCGTCACTCGATCGCCGGGGGTCATGCGGTGGCCTTCGCGGAGTCGATGGTGGCGCGGCCGAGGGCCGCGGTGAGCTCGGTGAGGCCGCCGTGGGCCTGCTCGAGCGCCTTGCCGCGCTTGAGCCACAGCTGGAGGTGGTGCTCCCACGTGAAGCCGATGCCGCCGTGCAGCTGGAGCGAGGCGCGGTTGGCCTCGAACTCGGCCTCGACCGCCACGATGCGGGCGGCCAGAGCGGCGGTGAGCGCGTCGGGCGCTCCGTCGGCCACCTTCGCCGCGGCGGCGTGCACCGCGAACGCGGCCAGCTCGACGTTCGCGACCGCGTCCGCCAACTGGTGCTTCACGGCCTGGAACGAGCCGATGACGCGACCGAACTGCTCGCGCACCTTCGCGTAGGCGACGGTCTCGTCGAGCATCCGGCGGCTGAGGCCGATCAGGACGCTTGCCGACGCCGCGGCCTCGTGGGCGAGGACGGCCTCGACGCCGCCACCGGGCAGCACCTGGGCCGCGCCCTCGGGCACGGTCACCGCGAACTGGCGGCGCGACGGGTCCATCGACCGCAGCGGGGTCAGCTCGCACGCGGACGTCTCGACCAGCTTCAGCTCGTCGCCGTCGCGGAAGATCAGCACGTCGCTGACGTGCGCGTCCGGCACCGAGGCCAGTCCACGCAGCGCGACCGTCGCCGTGGCCGAGCCGTCGGCCAGCCTCGGCAGCCAGGCCGCCTGCTGCTCGGGCGAGCCCGCGACGGTCAGCGCGACCGGCGCGGTGACGAGCGACTCGACCATCGCGGCCGGCACCGCGTGGTAGCCGACGCGCTCCAGCACGAGGGCGAGGTCGACGAGCGTGCCGCCGTAGCCCTCGAACTCCTCCGGAACGAGGATCGTGGTCAGGCCGAGCTGCGCGATCGTCGCGCGGAGCTTCTCCGATCGACCGGTCTCGGTGGTCCACAGCGCCCGCAGGGCCTCGACGTCGACCTCGGCCGCCACGGCCTGGTCGAACGACGTCGCGAGGTCCTGCTGCTCGGGTTCGAATGCGATCTTCATCCGCGCGGCTCCTTCGGCAGTCCGAGCATCCGCTCGGAGATGATGTTGCGCTGGATCTCGTTGGACCCGGCGTAGATCTCGGCGCCCCGCCCGTGCCAGTAGTTGCGGCGCATGCCGAACATCTCGCCGTCGGGACCGTGGTCGGTCATGACCTCGGCGTCCGCGCCGAGCACCGCGAGGTGCTGCTCGTGGACCGCCGTGTGGATCTGGGTGTAGAGCATCTTCTGGATGCTGGAGACGTCCGGGCCGGTGCGGCCCGTGGCGATCTCGTGCGTCGCCGCGTACGTGGCCTGCTCGTACGCGAAGGTCCAGGCGGCGAGCCGGCCGAGCTCCTCGACCTGGCCCTCCGAGCCGCGCTCACCCGTGTCGCGGGCGAGGTCGACCAGCGCCTGCTCCAGGCGCGTGTGCGTGCCGCGGCCCGTGCCGCGCTCGAGCTGCAGCGACGTTCCGGCCACGCGCCAGCCGTCGCCGACCTCGCCGATCACGTTCTCCATCGGCACCTCGACGTTCTCGAAGAACACCTCGGCGAAGCCCGGGTTGCCGTGCAGCTGCCCCAGCGGCCGGATCTCCACACCCGGCGAGCGCAGGTCGATGATGACGAACGTCAGGCCCTTGTGGCCCTTGGCGGCGGGATCGGTGCGCACGAGCGCGAACATCGTGGTGGCGATGATGCCCTGCGAGGTCCAGATCTTCTGGCCGTCGACCACCATCGTGTCGCCGTTGATGCGGCCCGTGGTGCGGATCGCGGCCAGGTCGCTGCCCGCGCCGGACTCGGAGAAGCCCTGGCACCAGATGTCCTCGCAGTTGAGGATGCCGGGCAGGAAGCGCTGCTTCTGCTCGTCGGTGCCGTGCGCCTCGACGGTGGGGCCGCCGTGCACGAGGCCCATCTTGTTGAGGCGCTCGGGCAGCCGGAACCGCGCGTACTCCTCGTCGTAGATCAGCTGGTCCCAGGCGTCGGCACCCATGCCGCCGACCTCCTTCGGCCAGCCCGGCGCGGCGTAGCCGGCCTCGAAGAGCGCCTTCTCCCACTCCAGGTGCTGGCTGAATCCGGGCTCGGAGTACGGGCTGTCGAGGCGACCCTTCGGGCCGTTCGCGGCGAACCACTCCTGCAGCTCCGCGCGGAACGCCTGCTGTTCGGGGGTGAAGTTCAGGTCCATGGTTTCAGTCCTCCGCGAGCTGCTTGGTCATGTCGATGATCCCGTTGCCCTGACCGCGGCGACGGCGGATGGCGCCGACGACCGAGGTCACGATGACGAGTGCGACGACGGCGATGATGGTGCCCGAGATCGGGCGGGTGACGAAGATCGACAGCGAGCCGTCCGACATCAGCAGCGACTGGCGGAACGCGATCTCCATGACGCTGCCGAGCACGAACGCCAGCACCAGCGGCGCGGGCTCGAAGCCGGTCTTGCGCATGAGGTAGCCGACGAAGCCGGCGATGATCATGACCCACATGTCGAACTGCGTGTAGCTGATCGTGTAGACGCCGATGAGCGTGATCAGCAGCGCGACGCCGCCGATGATGCCAATGCGCACGCGCAGCAGCTGCACGAACAGGCCGACGAACGGCAGGTTGAGCGCCAGCAGGATCAGGTTGCCGATGAACATCGAGGCGATGACGCCCCAGAACAGCTCGGGGTGCTCGTCGATCATGCCGGGGCCGGGCGTGATGTCCTGCATCATCAGCGCGCCGAGGATCAGCGCGAGGACGGCGTTGGACGGCAGGCCCAGCGTCAGCAGCGGGATGAACGCCGAGATCGACGAGGAGTTGTTCGCGGTCTCGGGACCGGCGACGCCCTCGATCGCGCCCTTCCCGAAGCGGCTCGGGTCCTTCGCGACCTTCTTCTCCACCGCGTACGAGGCGAGCGAGCTCATGACGCCGCCACCGCCGGGCAGGATGCCGATCGGGAAGCCCAGGATCGTGCCGCGGGCGATCGGTCCGCGCGAGTCCTTCCAGTCCTGCTTCGTCGGCAGGATGCGGTCGATCGTGCCGATCGTGCCCGAGCTGGTGAGGCGCTTCTCGAGGTTGTACATGATCTCGCCGATGCCGAACATGCCCATCGCGATGGCGACGAGGTCGAGGCCGGAGATCAGCTCGGGCATGTCGAAGCTGAAGCGCGACGTGCCCTGGATCGGGTCGGGGCCGACGGCGGCGAGCAGCAGGCCGAACAGCGCGGCGATGACGCTCTTCACCGTGGACTTGGTGCCGAGGTAGGTCACCAGCACCAGGCCGAGGATCGTGATGGCCGCGTACTCGGGCGGTCCGAAGCGCAGCGCGGCGGCGGCGACGGCCGGGGCGATGAGCGCCAGACCGATGATGGCGATCGTGCCGCCGATGAAGGAGCCGATCGCGGCGATGCCGAGGGCTGGTCCGCCGCGTCCCTGCTTGGTCATCTCGTAGCCGTCGAGCGCGGTGATCGCGCTCGCGGCCTCGCCCGGGATGCGCAGCAGGACCGAGGTGATCGTGCCGCCGTACATCGAGCCGTAGTAGACGCCCGCGAGCATCATGATCGCGGCCTCGGGCGTGATCGAGTACGTGATCGGCAGCAGCAGTGCGATCGTGGCGGTCGGACCGAGACCCGGCAGCACGCCGATGATCGTGCCGATCGTGACGCCGAGGAAGACGAAGAGCAGGTTCTCCGGGGTGAAGACGACCCCGAAGCCCGACATGAGGTTGGTCAGCGAGTCCATGGGTCAGCGACCTCCCCACAGGCTGGCGACGATGTCCTCGGGCAGGCGGACGCCGAGCGCGGTGACGAAGAGCAGGTAGCTGGCCAGCGGCGCGACGACGGCGATCGCCAGCGACATGCGCCAGCTCTCGCCGTTGAGGCCCTTGAGCCAGAGCATGAGGAAGACGAAGCCCGCCAGGATCGAGCCGGTCTGCTCGAACATCAGCGTGAAGACGACGAGCGTCGCGAAGCCCCCGAGCACGCGCGCCGTGGCGCCGAGCTCGAACGTCTCGATCCCGTCGCTCATGTCCATCACGAAGCCGAGCAGCGAGACGACGATGATGCTGACGATCAGCACGCGGGGCCAGTAGCCGGGGCCGGGCTCGGTGAGCGTGCCGACCTCCATCTCACTGGTCTGCAGGTGGAAGACCACCGCGATCGCGATGGCGACCACCAGCGGCACCTTGGAGGCGAGCCAGCCGGTGCCGCGCGTGGTCGCGGGAGGGCTCTCGGGCACCGCGGCCTGCTCTTCGGTCATGTCGGTCATGTCGAGGTCCTGTCAGGTGGAATCGGGAACGGTGGGCCCGGACCGCGCACGGTCCGGACCCACCACGGCTGATCAGCCGAAGAGCTGCTTCAGGACCGGTGTCAGGTCCTTGACCTCGTCGTCGATCTTCTGCTGGAGCTCCTCCGAGCCGATGAACTCGGAGGGGACGTTGAGCTCGCCGGCGGCCTTGCGGGTCGCGGGATCCTCCAGCGCGGTCTCGAGGGAGTCCTCGAGCTTGGTGACGATCTCCTCCGGCGTGTCCTTCGGCGCGATGATGATGAAGGACGAGATGCCGTAGGTCAGCTTGTCGAAGCCCGACTCGGCCAGCGTGGGCGTGTCGCCGAGGTACTCCTTGCGGTCGGGACCCATGACCGCGAGCGGGCGGATCTTGCCGGCCTCGTGCTGGGCGCGGACCTGCTCGTTGTACGACGGGATGATGACGTCGACGTTGTCGCCGAGCAGACCGGTCAGGGCCGGGGCGTCGCCTTGGAACGGCACGAGCTTGAACTCGGTGTCGTACTCGGTGCCCATGCGCAGCAGCTCGACGGCCTGCGGGGTCTGGGCGCCGGCGGCGCCGACGGTGATCTTGCCCGGACGCTTCTTGGCGTCGGCGAGGAGGTCGTCGAACGTCTTGTAGGGCGAGTCCTCCTTGACGAAGAAGACGCCCGGCGACTCGGTGACGACGCCGATCGGGGTGCCGTCGCCGGCCTCGAAGCCGACCTTCTCGATGGTGGGGACGCGGCTGATGGCCGACGCGGTGGTCGTGCCGAGCGTCAGGCCGTCCGGCTTGCTGTTGATGACCTTCGCCGAGCCGACGGCGCCGGAGGCACCCTCGAGGTTCTCCACGACGACCGAGACGCCCAGGTCCTTCTCGAACTGCTTGGCGACGGCGCGACCGGCGAGGTCGGTCGGGCCACCGGCGGCGTACGCGACGACCATGGTGATGTCACCGGCCGGGTAGTCCTCGGCGTCACCGCTGGAGGCCGAGTCGCCGCACGCGGCCATCGACACCGCCAGCACGCCGGCGAGGGCTGCGAAGCTGAGTTTCTTCATCGTGTTTCTCCTGTGATGGGTGGGGGGATCAAGGTGTCGCCGGATGGCGATCAGGGGGTGACGCGCTCGGTGATGAGGGCGTCGAGGGCTGCAGCGCCGTGGCCCTGCGGACGCACGAGGAAGGGGTTGACCTCGATGCTGTCGAAGCGGCTGCGGTGTTCCGCGGCCACGTTCGAGAGGGCGACGAGTGCGCCCGCCAGCGCGTCGACGTCGGCCGGGGCCGCGCCCCGCACGCCGTCGAGCATCGCCGAGCCGCGGATCTCGCGGATCATCTCGTGTGCGGTCTCCAGACCGAACGGGGCGAGTCGGTAGGTGACGTCCTTGAGGACCTCGACGAAGATGCCGCCGAGCCCGAACATGACGACCGGGCCGAACGTGGGGTCGTCGACGACGCCCAGGATCGTCTCAATGCCGTCGGTGATCATCGGCGCGACGAGCACGCCATCGATGCGGGCGTCGGGCTCGTGGCGGCGGGCCGACTCGAGGATCCGGTCGTGCGCCTCCGCGGCCTCCTCGGGGGTGGCCACGCCGAGGACGACGCCGCCGACCTCGGTCTTGTGCGCGATGTCGGGCGAGACCACCTTGAGCACCACGGGGCCGCCGACGCGCTCCTGCGCCGCGGCGGCCTCGGCGGCCGACGACACGACGACCTCGGGGGCCACGGGCACGCCGGCCTCGGCGATGAACGCCTTGGCGGTGACCTCGGTGAAGACCTCGGGCAGCGCGGGGACGGACGCTGCCGGGGCCTGCGTGGCCTCGGCGGCACGCGACTTCTCGAAGCGCTGGCGGCGCAGCGCGTAGTCGGTGACGCGGCCCATGATCTGCACGGCCTTGGTGATGTCGTCGAAGACGGGGATGTCCAGCTCCTCCACGGCGCGCTTGACCTCGGGGGTCGAGAGCGTGGTGGCGAAGATCGGCGCCTCGGGGTGCGCCTCGCGGGCCAGCCTCAGCGCGCGGACGACGAGGTCGGTCCACGGCTCGAGCAGCCCCATGTAGGTCAGGCCCATGACGATGGAGTCGAACGCGCCGTCCTTGAGGCACGCGTCGACGAACGACGGCAGCAGGTTCTCGTCGTTCATCAGCTGCGCGGTGAGGTCGATCGGGTTGCCGACGCCGGCCGGGGGCCAGATCGCCTTGAGCTCGTCCTGCAGCGCCTGCGACGGCGTGGGGACCTGGAGGCCCTGCTCGGCGGCCTCGTCGGCGGCGATGATGCCGATGCCGCCCGAGCCGGTGAGGATGCCGAGGCGGTCGCCCTGCGGAAGCTTCCCGACCGAGAGGGCGTAGCAGACGTCGAAGAGCTCGGCCATGGAGTCCACGCGGATGACGCCGTACTGGTCGAACAGCGCGTCGAACACCTGGTCGGAGCCGACGAGGGACGCGGTGTGCGATGCGGCGGCGGTGGCGCCGACCTCGGAGCGGCCGACCTTGAGGACGACGACCGGCTTGCCGTTCTCCTGCGCGACCGCGAGGGCCTGGCGCAGCCGCTCGCCGTCGCGGCAGCCCTCGAGGTAGGCGGCGATGATCTCGACGGAGTCGTCGGCGGCCAGGTGCGCGAGCACGTCGGCCAGCTGGATGTCGGCCTCGTTGCCGGTGGACAGCCACGGGTCGAAGTTCAGGCCGGTCTGCTTGCCGTTGACGACCCACTCGCTGGCGATGGCGCCGCTCTGGCTGACGAGCGCGACCTTGGCCAGCGGCTCGACGGCGAACGGGACACCCACCGAGGCGGCGAAGGTGCCGACGGCACCGTTGGCGGCGTTCATGCTGCCGATGCAGTTCGGGCCGAGCACGCGCATGCCGTAACGGCCGGCGATCTCGAGCACCTGGCCCTGCAGGGCGAGACCCTCGGCGCCCATCTCGGCGAAGCCGGCGCTGAAGATCGTGACGACCTTGACGCCCTGCTTGCCGCAGGACTCCACCGAGCTGAGGACGTGCTTGGCGGGGAGGGCGATCACGGCGAGGTCGACGACGCCGTCGACGTCCTCGATCGAGGCGTAGGCCTTGACGCCCTGCACCTCGTCGGACTTCGGGTTGATCGGGTAGATGCCGCCCGTGTACCCGGACTCCTTGATGAAGCGCAGCGGACGGCCGCCGATCTTCGTCGGGTCGGACGAGGCGCCCAGGATCGCCACGCCGCGCGGGTCGAACAGCGCGTCGAGGCCGCGGGTGTTGGCGGCCGTGGCGGGAGCTTCGGCAACAGGATGGGGCACGGGGGACGTCCTTCCGTCACGTCTCGGGGTGTGGCTTGGACCACACGTTCCGCATTCAACCATGAATGCGTAATGACATGCAAGAATGTATATCCTTGACTCCTGGAAGGTGTCCCGAACCCATGTATACGCTTCGGAATGCACTGACCACCGACCGACCCACCTGCTGAGAGGCCGTTCCGATGGCGAAGACCACCCCGACCGCGACGGGAGTGCAGCGCTGCCTGACCGAGATCCGGCAGATGATCATCTCCGGCACTCTCCTGCCCGGACAGAAGGTGCACCAGGGCGAGATCGCGGCGCAGCTCAACGTCAGCCGCATCCCCGTGCGCGAGGCGCTGTCGACCCTGCAGGCCGAGGGCGTCCTGGACTACAAGCCCAACACGGGCTTCACCGTCGCGCGGTTCAGCGGCGAGGACCTCGCCGAGATCTACCTGATGCGTCGCCTGCTGGAGACCGAGGTCGTCCGCACGGTCGACCTCGCGGCCGTCGACGTCGACGAGCTCAAGCGGCTCAACGACCACCTCAAGACTCTCAGCGCGAACACCGACCCCGACGAGTGGCAGTCGACGAACTTCGACTTCCACTTCCTCATCTTCGAGCCGAGCCCGCTCAAGCTGGTCCGCGAGGAGATCCGCCGGCTCTGGTACATGTCGAGCTTCTACCGCTCCCTCTACATCCAGCAGGCCGACTCGCGCCTGCGCGTGCACGAGGACCACGACAAGATCATCGAGGCGGTCAAGGCGCGCGACAACGAGGCGCTCATCAAGCTCTCCGACGAGCACCGCGGCAGCACCGAGCACCTGCTCACGCAGCGGCTCGGCTGGTCGCGTCCTCGCTGACCCCTCAGTCGCGGGTCAGCCGGCGCAGCACCACCGGCAGCGACGCGATCGCGACGGCGCCGACGATCACGGCCATCATCACCATCGCCCAATCGGGGCCGAGGGTGTCCGCGACGATGCCGTTGAGCACCGACGCGAGCGGGCGCGAGCCCATGAACGCGATGACCCACAGCGACATCACGCGACCGCGCATGTGCGTGGGGACGACGTGGTGCAGCATCGCCGTGCAGCCGGAGAACGCCACGGTGAAGCCGATGCCGGCGAGGAAGAACGCCACGCAGACCGCCGTCGGCGAGTCGAGGAACGGCACGGCGAGCGAGCCCAGCGCGAGACCGGTGAGGCCGATGGCGGGGGCGCGCTGCACCCGCAGGCCGCCGTTGAAGAAGGTGGAGACGCCGCTGCCGATGAGCGCGCCGACGCCGAACGCCGACCCGATGTAGCCGACGAAGGCCTCAGGGGCGTCGAGGTCGTGGGCGATCGCGGGCGCCAAGGTCACCACGGGATCGGCGCCGAGGCCGACCGCGGTGACGCCGAGCAGCAGCATCGCGACCACGGGGTTGCGGCGGATGTAGCCCAGGCCGGCGCGGAAGCTGCCGCCCTCGCTCGTCGCGGCGATGGGCTTGTCGCCGCGCGCGATGAGGACCGAGATGACGCCGAAGACCACGTGGCCGCAGGCCGCCACACCCAGAGCGGCTGGCGGTCCGAACGCCGCCGCCAGGAGCGCGCCGATTGCCGGGCCCGCGGCGCGGCCGAACATCGTCGGGACGGAGTCGATCGCGACCGCGCGGCCCACCTCGTTCGGGTGGACGAGGTCGGACACCATCGCCTGCATGGCCGGGCCGCTCACGGCGAAGCCGATACCCGCGATCAGCGAGAAGATCAGGACGCCCGTGATCCCGGTGCCCTCGGCGCCCACGAGCCAGAGCCACAGGCCGAGGCCTCCGGTGCCGGCGATGCAGAACAGGCGGCCGTAGGCCACGAGGCGGCCTCGGCTCGAGCGGTCGGACAGCGGTCCGATCACCGGGGCCAGGACGACCTGCGGGATGAAGTGGACGACGCTGACCGCGGCCACCCACACCGCCGAGTGGGTGAACTGCCAGGCCAGCACCGCCGTGACGACGTGGTGGATCCACACGCCCGTGAACGCCAGGCCCTTGCCCAGCACGAACGGGCCGAACCGGCGGTCGGCCAGCAGCTGCCAGGTCGAGCGGGGGGCCGCGGGGGTGCCCACGCTCAGAAGTAGACGCGGGTGATGTTCTCGGCGATGCAGGCCGGGCGGTCCTCGCCCTCGCGCTCGATCGTGGCGGCCCAGGTCAGCTGGAGCCCGCCGCCCTTGACCTCCTCGGCGTTCGCCAGGGTGAGGCGACCGCGCAGGCGCGAGCCCACGGGGACGGGCGAGGTGAAGCGGACCTTGTTGAGGCCGTAGTTGACCGCGTGCTTGCGGTTCTCGACGCGGTAGACCTCGAGCATGAACGGGACCATGAGGCTGAGCGTCAGGTAGCCGTGCGCGATCGTCGTGCCGAACGGGCCCTCGGCCGCGGCCTCGGGATCGGTGTGGATCCACTGGTGGTCGCCGGTCGCGTCGGCGAAGAGGTTCACGCGCTCCTGCGTGATCTCGAGCCACTCGCTGACGCCGATCTCCTCACCGACCGCCGCCTGGAGCTCCTCGGGACCTGAGAACACGCGCATTAACTCGACCTCCATCTGATACTTTTTTGTATACATCGGACCATAGCAGACGAAACGGGGTTCACGGTGCGCGCGACCGTCCTGACAGCACCCGGCCGGGTCGGCCTCGAGCAGCGGCCCGACCCCGTCGTCCTCGAGCCCACCGACGCCGTCGTCGAGGTCGTCGCAGCCGCGGTGTGCGGCTCGGACCTGTGGTGGTTCCGCGGCGACAACGCCTTCGACGAGCCGCGCCGCATGGGGCACGAGTTCGTCGGTCGCGTGGTGTCCGTCGGGTCGTCGGTGGCGCTGGCACCCGGCGACTTCGTGCTCTCGGCGTTCACGTTCGGCGACAATACGTGCCCGGCGTGCCGCGACGGGTTCACCTCGAACTGCACCCACGGCGGGTACTGGGGCGCGGTCGACGGCGCCGGTCGTCCTCTCGACGGAGGCCAGGGCGAGCGTGTGCGCGTGCCGCTCGCCGACGGCACCCTCGTGCGGGTGGACGCCCCCGTGACCGAGGACCTCCTACCCCACCTGCTCGCGCTCACCGACGTCATGGCGACCGGTGTCCACGCGGCGCGGTGCGCCGGTGTCGTGCCCGGCGCCGACGCGGTCGTGATCGGCGACGGGGCGGTGGGCCTGTGCGCGGTCGCCGCCTGCCGCCGCGAGGGCGCGCGGCACGTGACGATCCTGTCGCGGAACCCCGACCGTCAGCGCCTCGCGCGGCTGCTCGGCGCGGACGAGGTGATCGAGGTCCGCGGCGAGGAGGCCGTGCGGCAGCTGCGCTCGCGCGACGGCGGACCGGCGCACGTCCTCGAGTGCGTCGGCACGTCCGAGAGCCTCGCGACCGCGATCGACGCCGCCCGCGTCGGCGGCCAGATCGGCATGGTCGGCATCCCGCACGGCGACGACTTCCACCCGCGGCAGCTGTTCGCGAAGAACCTCGGCCTGCGCGCGGGCGGCGCCCCGGCCCGCGCCCTGCTGGACGAGCTCCTGCCCGAGGTCCTCGCCGGCACCCTGCGCCCGGGCGTGGTCTTCGACCGGCAGTACGACCTCGCCGACGTCGCGCAGGCCTACGACGACATGGCCGACCGCCGCACCACGAAGGCCCTCCTGCGCGTCTCGCCCCTCGACTGAACGAGGTTTCCTGTCACTTAACGGGGTTCGCGAACCCCGTTAAGTGACGGTTTCCCCGGTTAACCGGGGAAACCGTCAGCGGTCGGCGAGCGGCTTGGGGTCGTTGCCGGGGAGGCCGGCGAAGGCCTGGACGATGTCGAGCCAGTGGTCGGCGGCGGGGCCGGTGGCCGTGACGTCGACGTCGGAGCGGTGGCGGCGGCGCGTGGCGAGCAGCGCGAAGTCCCAGCCGTCCCCGATGACGCGCTCGGCGGCGTCCTCGGGACCCCACGTCCACAGCTCGCCCGACGGGGCGGTCAGCTCGACGCGCACCTCGACGGCAGGCACCTCCTCGCCGCGCATCTGGTGCGTGAACCCGAACGTGCGGACCCCGATGTGGCACACGTGCTTGGCGCGGTCGGTGCGCGGCACCGAGATGTCGAGCGCCTCGGCGACGTCGTGCCCGTGCGCCCAGGTCTCCATCAAGCGGGCGGTCGCCATCGACACGGGGCTCATCGGCGGACCGAACCACGGGATCCTGTTGCCCTCGGGCACGGACTGGAGCGCCTCCACGAGGTTCGTGCGACCTTGGCGCCACGCCGGCAGCAGCGACTCGGGCGGCTCCTGCGCGAGCTCGTCGGTCGCCTCGTCGACGTAGCCCTCGGGGTTCTCCAGCGCCGCCACGATCAGCGCGTCGAACGCCTCCTTGTCGCTGATGGCGTACGTGGAGGTGACGTCGGTCCAGTGCAGGTGCGCGACCTGGTGGGCGACGGTCCAGCCCTCCGGGGTCGTGACCGTGCCCCACTGGTCGGGGGTCAGTCCGGCGACCCAGCCGTCCAGCTGGGCCGACTCGGCGGCGAGGTCGTCGAGGACGGCGTCCAGCTTGTTCATCGTTCCAGCTCCCGGTCGAGGGTGTCGGCCCAGGCGTCGAGGATCGAGGCCCGGCGTGCGGAGTCGTCGGTGAGGGTGGCCGCGAGGCCGAGGCCGCGCAGCAGGTCGAGGGTGGCCTGCACGAGCTGGCGGTTGCGTCCGCGCGACTCGTCCACCTCGAGGAGGGTCACGGCGTGGGCGTGGATCTCGCGGCCCACGCGGCGCTCGAACGGGGCGACCTTGGCCAGCAGGTCGGAGTCGGTGCGCGCCGCCACCCAGAGCTCCAGCGCGGCGAGGAAGACCGGCGACGTGTACTGGCTCACGAGCAGGTCCAGCACCGCGCGCGTGCGGCCCTCCTCGGGCAGGGCGTCGATGTCGACCGCGAGCTCCTCGCGGCGACGCTCGGCGAGGTACTCCACGGCCGCGACCACCAGGTCCTGCTTGCTGGGGAAGTGGTGCAGCTGAGCGCCGCGGCTGACGCCCGCGCGCTGGCTGACCACGGTGGTGGAGGTTCCGGCCCAGCCGACCTCCACGAGCGAGTCGATCGTGGCCTCGAGGAGGCGCTGCCGCATGAGCCGCGTGCGCTCGGGCTGGGGCATCCTCGTCGGGCTCTCGGTCACCGGCCCAGCATGCTGGACCGTGCATTTACAGTCAAGCCTGTTGGTTTTTGCGGACCCGAGCGAACCGCTCACCTAGTCACTTGTGACGGTTGTGAAGCAAAAGCCCGTGTGTGACGGACGTGAAACCTAGTGTCGCTCACGCGGGGTGGAGCGCTCCGTGTCCCCATGCGAGAGCGAACCCCATGTATCGACGCGTCACCTCCATCGCGACCAGCGCGGCCGTCGGCCTCGCCGCCGCGGTGGCCCTCCTCCCCGCCACGGCCCACGCGGCCCCCGAGACCTACAGCGGCCGACTGCAGCTCATCTCCGGCGACACGATCGTCGGCTGTGCGGGCGCGTACGACGGGCAGGGTGTCGCCGGTGCCGCAGCGGTCTCCACCGACCCGGAGTCGGCCCACCGCTTCTCCATTCCCGCCGGGACGCAGCAGGATCTCTCCCTGCAGGACGGCTCCCAGGTGCTGGGAGTCGACGACAACTACTCCGCGGCTCCGATGGGCGGCCGGTACGAGTGGGCGTTCGGTGTGCTGGGTGCTCCCGTAGCCGCCGGCTCGCCCTCGGTGAACCGCCGGCAGACCGCGGTCTGGTCGATCGACCCCGCGACGAAGACACTCTCCACCGTCTACGTCCGCCCCGACAGCACGGTCGTGCCACTGACGCACTTCCTGTACGGGGAGTTCCGCGGCCACTTCCTGATGACCCCCGACCTCGCCCTTGCGGCGAACGGCATGCGGCCGTCGGTGCCCACCGCGCTGACGCTGCGCCTCGGCGAGGCCTGCTCCGGCCCGGTCACGCCGCCGGACGTCGAGCAGACCATCACCTTCACGTCCACCGCACCGGAGACCGTGCACCCCGGTGACACGTACGAGGTCACCGCGACCGGTGGCGAGTCCGGCAACCCCGTGACCTTCTCGTCCTCGACGCGTGACGAGTGCACGATCGAGGGCGCGACCGTGACGTTCCACCGCGCCGGCACCTGCACGATCGTCGCCGACCAGGCGGCCGCCACGGGCTTCCTCGCGGCCGACCCGGTCGAGCAGGACGTCCAGGTCGACGCCTTCGAGACCTCGCTCGACCTCTCGTTCGAGCCGGCGAACCCGGTGACCGGCCAGGGCACGACGGCCACCGCGCAGCTGGGCACCGAGGGCACCCTCGGCGACGCCGGCGGCGTCGTCCAGTTCCGTGTGGACGGCGACATCGTCGACCACGTCGCCTACGACGAGGCCGGCCGCGCGTCCACGGCGCTCGATCTCGGCGTCGGCACGCACCAGGTCGACGCGACCTGGTGGCCCGAGGCGAACTACCAGTACGGCAGCAGCAGCGACAGCGACACGGTCACCGTCTCGGCCGCCGGCACGACCACGAAGGTCTCGGTGAAGCCGCGTGAGCTGTCCGCCACGGTCGCGCCCGTCGCTCCCGGCGCGGGCACGCCCACCGGCGAGGTCACGTTCTTCGTCGACGGCAAGAAGGTCGGCGCCGCCGCCCTCCACCACGGCACCGCGAAGCTCGCGCACTCCGTCCCGACGGACGGCGCGCACGCCGTCTCCGCCGCGTACGCCGGCAGCACCGAGTTCACCGCCTCGTCGGGCTCGACCTCGCGCAGCAACCCCGCGGTCACGGCTCGCGTCATCTCGTCGCAGAAGTCGCGCGGCGGCTGGTACCGCCACCCGGTCACGATCTCGTTCGGCTGCGACGCCAAGGGCGCCGAGCTGACCACCGCGTGCCCGAAGCCGGTCAAGGTCTCGCGTCAGGGCTCCAGCACCGTCACCCGCACGATCCACACGGCCGACGGCGGCATCGCCACCGTCACCGCCGCGGTGAAGATCGACCGCAGCAAGCCCCGCGTCGGCATCCGCGGCGTGAGGTCCGGGCGCAGCTACTTCGACGCACCGAAGCCGACCTGCTCGGCGAAGGACTCGCTCTCGGGCGTGAAGACCTGCAAGGTCACCACGAAGCGCAGCGGCAGCCGGGTCGTCGTCACCGCCAAGGCCACCGACGTCGCGGGCAACGTCCGCACGAAGCGCGTCGCGTACCGCCTCGCGGCCTACAAGATCGAGGGCGCGAAGCTGAAGAACGGCGTCTACCAGGTCCGCCACGGCGAGACCTACACGATCGTCGTCCGCGGCTCGAAGGCCCGCTACGTCTACGCGACGCCGGCGCCCGGCAAGCCGCACCGCGGCTCGGTCCCGTTCAAGAAGGCCGGGAAGGACCGCTGGGCCCTCGGCGTGAAGATGTCGATGACGACGAGCCGCACCCGATCGTGGAACCTCGGCTACACACAGAACGGCAAGCTGCACGTGATCAAGGTGAAGGTCGTCGGCTGACCGCCACTCACTGACGGAGGTTTCCTGTCACTTAGCGAGGTTCGCGAACCTCGCTAAGTGGCGGTTTCCCCGCTTAACCGGGGAAACCGTCAGGCCATCTCGCCCTCGAGGGTCTCGGGCTGGGCGTCGAGGTCCTCGACCTCGACGGCCGGGGGCTCGCCGATGTGCGTGAGGGCGAACTCGGCGGCGAGCTCGATCGCGAGGTCGGCGTCGGGCAGGTGCCCGGCCATGATCGGGAAGGCGTGCAGCTGGCCGCGCCACAGGTGCACGTCGACCTCGACGCCCTTGTCGTCGAGCAGCAGCGCGAGCGCCTCGACCTCGGGACGCAGGAACTCGTCCTCCACGGCCACCAGCTGCGTGGGCGAGTGGATGTAGGCGCTCGCGTGGAGCGGGTCGGCGAAGCCCTCGATCGCGGCGCCGTCCTCAGGCAGCCAGAGCCGACGCAGCGCCGCGACGCGCGCGATCGGCAGCACGGCCTCCCGCACCTTGTCGACGCGCATGACGTTCTTGTCCTGGCGGTCGGGCTCGAGGCTGAGCAGCGGCGAGAACGCGATGAGCGCGGCCGGTGCGGGCAGGCCCCGGCGCGTGGCCAGCTCGGCGACCTTCATCGTCAGGTAGCCGCCGGCGGAGTCGCCCGCGACGACCACCTTCGAGGCGTCGGGCGCCCGGTCGAGCACGCCGGCGTAGGCGGCGATCGCGTCCTGCACCGACTCGGCGATCCCGGCGTCGGGCAGCTGGCGGTAGTCGATCGCGTAGATCGTGCCGCCGGTGGCCCGCACGATCTCCTCGAGCATCGAGCGGTAGGAGTGAACGCTGCCGGTGAAGAAGCCGCCTCCGTGCAGGTAGAGCAGGTGCAGTCCCGTGGTGGGGCCGTCGCCGGGCGTCATCACCTCGCCCGGGACGCCGCCGATCTCGCACACCTCGACGGCGATGTCCTCGGACGCGCCGCGGTTCACGACCTCGGAGAACCGCTGGATGCGTCGGATGGTGCGGACGTCGACCGGAGCCATCCTCAGCAGGGGCTTCACGGTCATCCGCGCGCCGCGCCCGACCATGCGGGCCAGGGGCGTGGGGCTGTCGTGCAGGACCGCCGCGGTGTGCACCGCCCGCATCGGGCGGCGGCGCCCGCGTCCGGATCGGGAGCCGGCCTGCGTGTCCACGTCCCGAGTTTAACGACCGGGTGGACATCCGCGTGCCGATCGCAGATCCTCGGCTCCGATAGCCTGTCACCGTGGTGACGCTCGAGGAACTGCAGGTCCGCACCCTCGGCGAGTGCACGTACGACTCGCCGCTGGCCGACTACGTCGCGGCCCGGAGCACGAACGCCTACTACGTCGCCGAGACCGACCGGGTCCTCATCGACGACACGATCTCGCTGCTGCAGGCCCGCGGCGGCATCCCGCTCGACGAGGTCCCCTCGTTCGAGCCCGGCGGTCCGCGCCGCAAGCTCTTCTTCGACCCGAAGAAGACGAAGGTCGGCATCGTGACGTGCGGCGGCCTGTGCCCCGGCCTCAACGACGTCATCCGCGCCATCGTGCTGGAGCTGTTCGAGCACTACGGCGTCACCGACATCACCGGGTTCAAGAACGGCTACGCGGGCCTCGTTCCCGGCAAGTCGCCCGACCCGATCACCCTGACCCCCTCGTTCGTCGAGACGATCACCGACCGCGGCGGCACGGTGCTGGGCTCCTCCCGAGGCGGCCAGAGCGTCCCGCAGATCGTCGACAATCTCGTGCACCGCGAGATCGACATCCTCTTCGTCATCGGAGGCGACGGCTCGATGCGCGGCGCGCACGCCATCGCCGAGGAGGCGCTCGAGCGCAACCTGCCGATCGCGGTGGTCGGCGTGCCCAAGACGATCGACAACGACATCCCGCTCATCGGCACGAGCTTCGGCTTCCAGACCGCCTACGCGAAGGCCGCCGAGTCGATCAAGGGCGCGCGCGTCGAGGTCGAGGCGGCCATCGGCGGCGTCGGCGTCGTCAAGGTCATGGGCCGCGCCGCCGGCTTCATCGCCTGCTACGCCGCGCTGGCCAACCACGACGCCGACTTCGTGCTGATCCCCGAGGTGCCGTTCAACCTCCAGGGCGAGAACGGCCTGCTCGCCACGCTGCGCAAGCGCGTGAAGGAGCGCGGCAGCGCCGTGATCGTGCTGGCCGAGGGCGCCGGGCAGGACCTGATCCCCGCCAGCCGCCGCACCGACGCGAGCGGCAACACCGTGCTCGGCGACTTCGCCGGCTTCCTGCGCGCCCAGATCGCGCGCGACTTCAAGGACCACGACGAGCCGCTGACCCTGCGCTACTTCGACCCCGGCTACATGATCCGCTCGGTGCCGGCCGACCCCGCCGACTCGGTCTACTGCACGCGCCTCGCGCAGGCCGCCGTGCACGCGGCGATGGCCGGCCGCACCGACATGGTGATCGGGCGTCCGCGCCACCGGTTCGCGCACGTGCCGATCTCGGTGGTCGTGAAGAACACGCAGAACGTGAACCCCGACGGCGACCTGTGGCTCTCGGTGCTCGAGTCCACCGCGCAGCCGTTCGACATGTCCTGAGACCCGCTCTCGCATGGTGAGACTCCCGGAAGGACCCGCCGAACGGTGACAGGCTCGGGCTGACACCCGACGTCGAAGGAGCATCCATGAGCGAGCACTGGTCGTTCGAGACCAAGCAGATCCACGCCGGCCAGACGCCCGACCCCGCCACGGGTGCGCGCGCACTGCCGATCTACCAGACCACCTCGTACCAGTTCCGCGACACGCAGCACGCCGCCGACCTGTTCGGCCTCGCGGAGCCCGGCAACATCTACACCCGCATCATGAACCCGACGCAGGACGTCGTCGAGCAGCGCCTCGCGGCCCTCGAGGGCGGCGTCGGCGCGCTGCTCGTGGCCTCGGGCCAGGCCGCCACCACCGGCGCGCTCACCAACGTGGCCGAGGCCGGCGACCACATCGTCGCGTCCGCCAGCCTCTACGGCGGCACCGACTCGCTGCTGCGCCACACGTTCCCGAAGCTCGGCATCGAGGTCAGCTTCGTCGAGGACAACAACAACCCCGAGGCCTGGCGCGCGGCCGCCCGCGAGAACACGAAGGCGTTCTTCGGCGAGACCATCGGCAACCCCAAGGGCGACATCCTCGACCTCGAGGCCATCAGCGCCGTCGCGAAGGAGGTCGGCGTCCCGTTCATCGTCGACAACACCGTCGCCACGCCGTACCTGCTGAACCCGCTCAAGCACGGCGCCGACACGGTGATCCACTCGGCCACGAAGTACATCGGCGGCCACGGCACCGCGATCGCCGGCGTCGTCATCGACGGCGGCACGTTCGACTACGCCGCCCACGGCGACAAGTACCCGGGCTTCAACACGCCCGACGCGAGCTACCACGGTCTCGTCTTCACCGAGGCCCTCGGCCCGGCGGCGTTCATCGCCAAGCTGCGCGTGCAGTACCTGCGCAACGTCGGCCCGGCCGTCTCGCCGTTCAACGCCTTCCTCATCGCCCAGGGCATCGAGACCCTGAGCCTGCGCGTGGAGCGCCACATCGAGAACGCCCGCAAGGTGGCCGAGTGGCTCCAGGCGCGCGAGGACGTCGCGAAGGTCACCTGGGCCTCGCTCGACGGCAACCCCTACAAGGAGCTCGCCGACAAGTACACGCCCCGCGGCTCCGGCGCGGTGCTGACGTTCGAGCTGCCCGGCGGCGTCGACGCCGGCCGTCGCTTCATCGACGCCCTCGAGCTCTTCAGCCACGTGGCCAACATCGGCGACGTGCGCTCGCTGGCCATCCACCCGGCCAGCACCACGCACTCGCAGGGCACGCCCGAGGAGCACGCCGCCACCGGCGTCACCCCCGGTCTGGTCCGTCTGGCCGTCGGCCTCGAGGGCATCGACGACATCCTCGCCGACCTGGACGCCGGGTTCCGAGCCGCCAAGTGACCACGATCCAGCCGCTGGGAGACCTCACCCTCGAAGGGGGTGAGGTCCTCCCGCGTCTGGAGGTCGCGTACGACACGTGGGGCGAGTTCACCGGCGACAACGCGGTCCTCGTCCTCCACGCCCTCACCGGCGACTCGATCGTCGCCGGACCCGACGGGTGGTGGAACCAGGTCGTCGGCCCCGGACTCGGCATCGACACCGACCGCTTCTTCGTCGTGGCCGCCAACATCCTCGGCGGCTGCAAGGGCACCACGGGTCCGGCCTCGCCCGGACCCGACGGACGCGTGTGGGGCAACCGGTTCCCCGCGATCACCGTCCGCGACCAGGTCGCGGCCGAGCTGATGCTCACCGAGCACCTCGGCATCGACCGCTGGCACGCGGTGATCGGCGGATCCGCCGGCGGCATGCGCGCGGTCGAGTGGGCGGTCACGCACCCCGAGCGCGTCGAGCGGCTGTTCCTGCTCGCCTCGTCGGCCTACGCCTCGGCCGAGCAGATCGCCTGGACCTCGACGCAGGCGGACATCATCCGGGCCGCCGGGCCCGAGGCCGGTCTCGAGCTGGCCCGCCGCATCGCCCACACGACCTACCGCAGCGAGGCCGAGCTGGCCGAGCGGTTCGGTCGCGAGGTGCAGGCCGACGGCCAGTTCGCGGTGCAGTCCTACCTGCAGCACCACGGCGACAAGCTGGTGAAGCGCTTCGACGCGTGGTCGTACATCGTGCTCGGCGATGCGATGAACAGCCACGACGTGGGCCGCGGCCGCGGCGGTCTCGAGTCCGCGCTCGGCCGGGTCACGGCGCGCACGGTCGTCGCCGCGATCGACTCCGACCGGCTCTACCCGCCGTACCAGCAGCAGGAGCTGGCCGACCTCATCCCCACCGCCGAGCCGCTCGCCGTGGTGCACTCGCCGCACGGCCATGACGGCTTCCTCATCGAGCACGAGCAAGTGGGCGCGCTCGCCCGCGCCCTGCTCGAGCACTGACCGTCCGGTCGCGGGGAGCCGCGGGTCGTGGTGTCGTGGGATCGAGAGGAGATCCCATGGCACCGAAGAAGAAGACCCCGTCGAGCATCAAGAACCCCGACCTCTACGAGGAGCTGCGCGACGACGGCGCCTCGAAGTCGAAGGCGGCGCGCATCTCGAACGCCGCGGCCCGCGACGGCAGGAAGACCGTCGGCAAGCGCGGTGGGTCGTCACCCGCCTACGAGGACTGGACCGTCGCCGACCTGCGCCAGCGCGCCAAGGAGATCGGCCTCAGCGGCTACTCCGGCAAGAGGAAGTCCGAGCTGATCGACATGCTGCGGAACTCCTGAAGGCGTCAGCGGAGCATGATCCAGACGTCGGGGCCGGCGCTCTCGACCTGCTCGACGACGCGGAACCCGAGTCGCTCGTAGAGGCGCACGTTCGCCTCCGATGAGGTCTCCAGCAGGACGCGGGCATCGCCGAGGTCGGCCAGCGCCGCCTCGAGGACCGTCGTGCCCAGTCCGCGGCCCTGCTGCGCCGGGTCGACGCCGACGGTGGCGAGCAGCCAGTCCGCCTCGGGACGCCGTGGACCGATCGCGACCTCGTGGTCGACGAGGCGCTGCCAGCCGTCGCCGTGCAGGGCGACGATCCGCTCCCCGACCTCGGGTGACGGGTCCGGCAGCGAAGTCGGGATGAGCACGGCCACGGCGTCGAGTTCCGGCGTCGTCCAGACGCGTCCGCCGTGGGCGGCCGCGTGGGCGAGGTATACGCCCTGGATCTCGGTCAGCCGCGCGAGCCGCCCGTCACCCGGGAGGGTCCAGCGGGTCCACGGGTAGTCGGCGAAAGCCTCGCCGAGGACGGAGGCGAGGGTCGGCAGATCGGCGTCGGTGGCGAGGCGGGTGGGCATCGCGCCACCCTACCCACCGCCCCGGCGCACTTCTGGAACGCGTCGAACCGTTCGCGAGAGGAGAACGGTCTAGCGCGTTCCAGAAGTGGAGTGGCGTCGGGGCCGTCCCCCCAGTCCGGCCCCGACGCCCCGTGCTCACTGGATCCGGTAGTCCGAGATCCCGTTGGTCAGCGACGGGCTCGGGCCCGGGCTGATGAACTGCTCGTAGCGGGTGTCGTCGTCGACGAACCGCTTGAGCCAGGCGATCGTGTACTTCGCGATCGTCGTGTTGCTGGTGTTCGGGGCGAAGTGGCTGGCGCCACGCAGCTCCAGGTACGCGCGCCGCTCGGCGTTCGTCAGCGAGTTGTAGAACGGGATCGCGTGCGAGCCGGGGGGCGCGACCGTGTCGTTCTGGGCACCGATCTCCAGCGACGCCGCCTCGACCTCGGGCCACGTCTTGTCGAGGTTCCAGGGCGTCAGGCCGACCGTGGCCTCGATCGAGCGCCGGGACTTGGCGGCCTCGAGCGTGCCGCCGCCGCCCATCGAGTGACCGACCACGGCCTGGCGCGAGGCGTCGATGCGCGAGCGCACCGTGGTGTCGGCGATCGTCTGGTCGAGCGCCGCGAGCAGCTGCGTGCCGCGCGAGCCCGGCTGGTCGAGTCGCGTGTTGGTGTCGATCGTGATGACCACGAAGCCCTGCGACGCGATGCGCGGGCCGAGCCACTGGATCGTCGACTGCGCCGCCGTGTAGCCGGGCGAGATCGCCACCACGCCGAACGTGCCGTCGGCCGTGGACGTCGGGTAGTAGATCGTGCCTCCCCCGAAGCCACGCGCGGACAGCGACGAGATCGTCTTGGTGCTCACGGCGTACGGACCGCGGGTCGCCTCGATGCTGCTGTTGGTCGGGGCCGGCCCGCGCTCGTACGGGTTCTCGGCCGCGACGACCGGCTGGATCGCCGTGCCTGCGGTGAGGGCCGCGCCGGCGAACGCCATCGCGATCAGTCTGGACAGTTTCATGCTCGTCTCCTTCGACGGTCTGGATCGAACCGCTGGGACGAGCTCGTCCAAACACATCGGCTTGCCCCCCGATGACGGGCCGATCCAAGGTATATGCACAGGTAGTGCACATAGTTGGTGGACCCACCATGCGCGAGGGTCCCCGAGCCTGTCAAGAGGCAGGTGTGATCCAGCCCACATGTCGCTAAGGTGAGTTCACCTTCAGTTACGACGGGAGTCCCCCATGCCCACGATCGACGTCAACGGCACCACGCTCTACTACGAGGACGAGGGGCCGCGCGACGCGCCGGCCCTGCTGATGAGCGCCTCGATGTTCTTCGACGCGCGGATGTTCCAGGCCCAGGCCGACCGGTTCTCCGACCGGTACCGCGTGGTCCGCTACGACCACCGCGGCCAGGGTCGCAGCGCTCGCGCACCGCGGGAGCAGCTCGACTACGACACCCACACGGCCGACGTCGTGGCGCTCATCGAGGCGCTCGACCTCGAGCCCGTCGTGTTCGTCGGCAACTCCATGGGCGGGTTCATCGGCCTGCGGCTGGCCGCCCGCCACGGCGACCTCGTCCGATCGGTCGTCGTCATGGGCACGTCGGCCGACGTCGAGGAGCAGGCCGACCAGATGGACGCGCTGATCGAGGTGCTCGCCGCGCACGGCATGGAGCCGGTGCTCGAGGGCGTCCTGCAGTTCATGATGGGCACCACCACGCTGACCGATCCGTCCCGCGCCGAGGTGTTGAAGGGCGTCCGCGAGCTGCTGCTGAGCCGCGGACCCGAGTACGCCGACGCCGCGTGGAACATCGCGCACCGACCGGGCGTGCTGGACGAGCTCGGCAAGATCCGGGTGCCGCTCGTCGTGGTCGCCGGCACCGAGGACGCGACCTACCCGCCGGAGAAGTCCGAGCAGATCGTCGCCGGGGTCCCCCATGCCGAGCTGGTCGTCATGGAGAACACCGGGCACGTGCACGCCCTCGAGAACCCCGAGGCCGTCAACGACGTGCTGGAGCGCCACCTCGCGGAGGTCGCCCCCGTCTGAGGGTCACCGCGCGTCCCGAGATGTGCTCCTTTTTCGACCTTTCAACGGGTCTGAAAGGTGGAGATTGGAGCACATCTCGGGAGGCGGCGGTCAGTTGCTGCGAGCCGGGGGGCGCGAGCCGCTGCGGCGGTTGCGGTTCCGGTTGCCCTGCGGGCGACCGCCCTGGCCACCACGACTCTGGCCACCACGACTCTGGCCGCCACGGCCCTGGCCGCCACGACCGCCGCGGGCCGGGGCCGAGCCGCCGCGCGAGCGGTTGTCGGCGGGCAGCTCGGGCGCCTCGGTGCCCGAGGTCGCGAGCGACTCCGCGGTCATCGGCGACGGGGCCGACCCGGCCTGGTGGTGGCGGGCGGTGACGCCGGCCTTGCGCTGCAGGACCATGACGTCCTTGAGCGCGTCGGGGGTGGTCATCGTGACGACCGAGCCCGACTCGCCGGCGCGCGCCGTGCGGCCCGAGCGGTGCAGGTACGCCTTGTGCTCGGCGGGAGCGTCGTAGTGGACGACCAGGCCGATGCCGTCGACGTGGATGCCGCGGGCGGCCACGTCGGTCGCGACGATCACGGTGGCGTCGCCGCGCGTGAACTGCGCGAGGTTGCGCTCACGGTGACGCTGCGAGAGGTCGCCGTGCATGTCGACGGCCGTGACGCCCTTCTGGGTCAGCTGCTTCGCCAGGCGCGTGGCGCCGCGGCGGGTGCGGGTGAAGACGATGCTGCGCGGGTTGGCGCTCAGCAGCTCGTAGGCCGTGCGGGTCTTCTCGGTCGGCTCGGTGACGAGCACGTGGTGCTCCATCGTCTCGACCTTGTCCTCGACCTGGTCGACCTCGAACAGCGCGTGGTCGGGCAGGTGGCGGCGGACGAGCTTGTCGACGTCGCCGTCGAGCGTGGCCGACAGCAGCAGCCGCTGGCTGTGCTTCGGGGTGCGCGAGAGCAGGGCGTCGATCGGCTTGAAGAAGCCGAGGTCGCACAGGTGGTCGGCCTCGTCGAGCACCGTGATCTCGATGCCGTCGAGCGTGAGGCAGCGACGGTCGAGCAGGTCGGTGAGGCGGCCGGGCGTCGCGATGACGAGGTCGATCGAGCCCTTGAGGGTGTTGATCTGCTTGTTGATCGGCACGCCGCCGTAGACGGTGGTGTGCTTGAGACCCATCTTCTGCGCGAGCGGCAGCAGGGCGGTGTGCACCTGGATCGCGAGCTCGCGGGTGGGCAGCAGGATCAGCGCGCGCGGCGCCTTCGGGCGGCTGGTGCCGCCGGCGAGGCGGGCCAGCACGGGCAGGCCGAACGCGAGCGTCTTGCCCGAGCCGGTGCGGGCACGGCCGAGGACGTTGCGGCCCTCGAGGGCGGCCGGGATGACGGCCTGCTGGATGGGGCTGGGGTTGACGATCTCCTGCTGCGCGAGCTTGCGCACGAGGCCGTCGGGGAGGGAGAGGTCGTCGAAGGTGGGCAGCGAAACGCCGCGGTCGATCTGGGTCAAGGGGTCTCAATCAGTGGAGGTGCCCGCTTGCCAGGGGCGCGATTCTCCGCGCAACATCGTCGGGCCGGACGGCGCTCGAACGGCGCGTCCACCTGTCGAGCCTAACAGCCGGACGCCCGCGGACCCCCATCGTGACGACGTGACCCCGGACTCCCCCGACGCAGCAGGGCCCCGGTGGTTCGCACCGGGGCCCTGCGCTCTCGAGTGGGAGGATCACTCGAAGTATCGGCGCGGGTTCTTGACCAGCATCGTGTCCACGTCGTCCTCGCTGACGCCCTTCTCCAGGAGCATCGGGACCACGTCGTCGGGGATGTGACGGAAGTTCCAGTTCGGCTGCATCGCGACCTTGTCCTCGGGCGTGAAGTAGTCGATGTAGCACGAGGCGTCGTGCGCCAGCGTGATCTTGTCGACGAAGCCACGGCGCACCAGCTCGACGATCGTGTCGACGCGCTTCTCGGTGCTGAGGTAGACGTCGAGGCCGAAGCGGTCCATGCCCAGCAGCGAGCCGTTCTCGGCCAGCTCGGTCAGGTAGTCGACATCGTCGGAGTCGCCGGAGTGACCGAGCACGATCTTCTCCGGGGCGACGCCCTCCTCGCCGAGGACCTTCTGGGCCACGAGGCCCGAGCGGGTGTGCGGGTTGGTGTGCACCGTGACGGGCGCACCGGTCTGCGAGCTGGTCTGGCCGACGGCGCGCATGACGCGCTCGACGCCCGGCGTCAGGCCCGGCTCCTCGATGACGCACTTCAGGAACGCGGCCTTCACGCCGGTGTCGAGGATGCCCTCGGTGATGTCCTTGACGAACATCTCCACGAGCGGCTCGGGCTGGTCGAACAGCAGGCCGGGGCCGCGGTGCTCGAACTGGTGGGGCAGGTCGTTGTACGTGTAGAGGCCGGTGGCCACGACGATGTTGAGGTCCGTCTGCGCGGCGACCTTCTGGATGCGCGGGATGTACCGGCCGAGCCCGAGGACGGTCGGGTCGAAGATCGTGTCGATCCCGGCGGCCTTGAGGTCGTTGAGGTCGCGGACGGCGTCGGCGACCTTCTGGTCCTCGTCCCACTCGCCGTCGTAGTTGATGCGGAACTCCTCGCCGAGGACGAAGACGTGCTCGTGGACGAGGGTTCGACCCAGCTCGCTGCTGTCGATCGGGCCCTTGACGGTCTGCACGGTGGCCATGGCACTCCTTGGATGCTCAGTTGATGTGGCTTGTGTCACACCCTTAGGATCACAGTACTGAATTTGAGATCGGATTCAACTGCCTTTCGAGAGGATTTTTCGTGACCCACACGAAGCGCATCACCCTGGCCCAGCGACCGACCGGTCTGCCGGACGACTCCACGTGGTCGGCCGAGGAGGTCGACCTGCCGGCGCCCGGCGACGGCGAGCTCCTCGTCAAGGTCGACCACATCTCGCTCGACCCCGCCATGCGCGGCTGGCTGAACGACGTGCGCTCGTACCTGCCGCCCGTGCAGATCGGCGAGGTCATGCGCGCCGCCGGCACCGGAACGGTCGTCGAGTCGAACCACCCCGACTTCGCGGTCGGCGATGCGGTCACCGGCACGCTCGGCGTGACGGAGTACGCCATCTCGAACGGCGAGGGCCTGCAGAAGATCGACACGTCGGTCGCCGGACCGGCCACGTGGCTGGGCGCGCTCGGCATGCCGGGCCTCACGGCCTACCACGGCCTGCACGAGGTCGGTGAGATGAAGGAGGGCGACATCGTCGTCATCTCCGCCGCCGCGGGCGCGGTGGGCAGCGTCGCGGGCCAGCTGGCCAAGGCCAAGGGCTGCACGGTCATCGGCATCGCCGGTGGCGCCGAGAAGTGCGCCTGGCTCAAGGAGATCGGCTTCGACGAGGCGATCGACTACAAGAACGAGAACGTCCTGAAGCGCCTGCGCGAGGTCGCCCCGAAGGGCATCGACATCTACTTCGACAACGTCGGCGGTGACATCCTCGACGCCGCGCTGGCGAACCTGCGCCACGGCGCCCGCGTCATCATCTGCGGCGCCGTCTCGACGTACAACGACGAGAAGCTGGCTCCGGGCCCGAAGCGCTACATGTCGCTGCTGGTCTTCCGCGCCAAGATGCAGGGCTTCCTGGTCTTCGACTACCCCGAGAAGGACGCCGCGGCGATCGCCGACATGTCCGACCTCATCGGCTCGGGCAGGCTCGTCGCGCGCGAGACCGTGGTCGAGGGCGGCGTCGAGGACTTCGGCCAGACGCTGCTGGGCCTGTTCGAGGGCCGCAACACCGGCAAGCTGGTGCTGAAGGTCGCCTGACCCCCGCACGAGAACGGCGCCGGAGCGAGATCGCTCCGGCGCCGTTCGTCGTCTCAGGCGTGCGCGGCGAGGAAGTCGAGCACCTTCGGCTCGACCGTGTCGGGAGCCTCGAGCAGCGGGCTGTGGCCGACCTTCGGCACCATCACGAGCTCGGAGTCCGGCAGGCCGTCGGCCAGCTCGGCCGCCCAGTCCGGCGGCCGCACGGGGCACTCCTCGCCCGAGACCACGAGCGAGGGCACGGCGATCGACGGGAGCAGCGGCGTGGCGTCCTTGCGCCGCATGACCCCGACCATGGCGGGCAGGAGCTCGGCGGGCAGCTCGCTCATCCGCCCGGACCACAGGTCGACGACGTCCTTCTTCTGCGGGTCGGCCAGGGTCGACTGCCCGAGCATGACCTGCTTCAGGAACTCCAGCGTGTCGCCCACGAAGCCGTCCTGCGCGGCGCTCGTCGCGAACGCGACGTACTCCTCGACCTTCTCCGGCGGCTCCGCGCGCACGGACGAGCCGACGAACGCCAGCGCACGGACGAGGTCGGGACGGTAGGCGGCCAGGCGGGCGGCGACGTCGCCGCCCATGGACGAGGCGACGACCAGCGCATCGCTGATCCCGAGCGCGTCGAGCACGGCCGCGGTGTCGCCGGCGGCCTGCTCCATCGTCACCTCGTCGGTCTCGGCGGGGGCACTCGCGCCCTGCCCGCGGAACTCGGGACGGACGAAGCGGAACCGGCCGCGGCCCGCCTCGACGAGGCCGTCGAACATGCGGTGGTCGAGGAACAGGGAGTGGAGGCACACCACCGTGGGGAGGTCGTCCTCCCCCGTGTCCTCGACGTGGAACGTGCTGCCTGCTGCGTGGATGGTCGTCATCTGGGGGGATCCTCTCGTGTGACCTGTGTCACGGCCTTGGGTCACACTAACCTGAAACCGAATATGATTTCGACTATGAGTTCCGAGAGCGCCCTGTCCCCCGCCCGCGCCGGCTCGCTGGAGCAGCAGGCCCTCGGCGCCGGACCGGAGGCGCCGCTCGCCGACCTCCTCCGTGGCCGGCGCAGCGTCCGCGGCTACCGGCCCGATCCCGTCCCGGCCGACGTCATCCGCGACGTCCTCGCCGACGCGATCCTCGCGCCGTCGTCGATGAACACCCAGCCGTGGAAGTTCCACGTCCTCTCGGGCGAGGTCCTCGACCGCATCCGCGAGGAGAACACGCGGCTCATGCTGGCGGGCGCCCCGATCCAGCGCGACGTGACCGTCTCCGAGCGCTACGAGGGCGTGCACCGCGACCGGCAGGTCGACATCGCCAAGCGCCTGTTCGGCGCGATGGGGATCGCCCGCGAGGACCAGGACGCGCGGCTGGACTGGACGATGCGCGGCTTCCGCCAGTTCGACGCGCCGGTGTCGATCGTCATCGCGCACGACCGCAGCCTCGAGGCCGTGAGCCCGATCGCGCACTTCGACCTCGGCGCCGTCGTGCACGCGCTCGTCCTGTCCGCGTGGTCACGCGGGCTCGGCACCGTGATCAACAGCCAGGGCATCATGCAGGGCGCCGCGGTGCGCCGGGAGGCGGGCATCCCCGACGACCACGTCATCTTCACCGCCGTCGCGATGGGCTATCCCGACGAGGACTTCGCCGCCAACCACGTGCGCTCGGCACGCGAGTCGGTCGACGAGGTCGCTCGCTTCGTGGGATTCGACTGAGCGTGGGATTCGAGTAGGCCTCAGGCGCGCTTGGAGCCGTCCAGCGGGACGCCGAGCGCGTCCATCCAGACCCGCGTCGCCGTGCGGACGATCGCGTCCTCGCTCATGCCCGGCTCCTCCAGGGCGAACACGTGGTACGCCATGCGCCCCAGGATGGGCGAGAGCGCGCGTGCCGTCATGTACGGATCGAGCTCGGGGTTGGCGTAGCCGGCGTCCTGGAGCCGCTTGATCCACCGCGCGTTGCGCTCGGCGAACGCCTTGCCGCGCTCGAGGCGCAGCTTGCGGAAGTCCGGGTCGATCGTGGCCACCTGCTCGAGCAGCAGGTTGAGCTTCGCGTTGCGCTTGTACGCCTCGACGTAGGCGCGGTTGCTCGCCTCGAGGATCCCCGCCACGTTGCTCAGGTCGTCGTCGACGCGGGACAGGCCCGGGTGCAGCATGTCGTCGGCGGCCGCCTGCATGACAGCGGTGAAGATCTCCTCCTTGCTGTCGAAGTAGGTGTAGAAGGTGCCGATCGAGCAGTTCGCCCCGGCCGTGATGTCGGCGAGCCGCGAGTTGATGAACCCGTCGCGCTCGAACACCTGGCGGGCGGTGGCCACCAGCGCGGCGCGCGTGCGCACGCCGCGCGCGGTGGTGGGCATCTCGCGGACCCGGGAGGTGTCGACCAGGGTCGGCAGCTCGCGGACGACGTCCTCTGCTTCTGCTTCGCTCATGACACGTCGATCCTACTGTCCGGTAACTGTTTGTCGCCCGGACTCACCGGATCACCACGGGATTGACGGGCGCTCCGGTGCCGCCGACGACCTTCAGCGGGGCCGCCGTGTAGAGGAACGTCCACCGCCCGTCGGCAGCACAGGCGGCCGCCAGGTCGTCGAGCCAGGCGATCTCGGTGAACGTGACGCCGAGGTTGCGCATGAGCGCGCTGTGCAGCGGCAGCACCACGCCGTGGTTCGGGTCCATCGTGACCTCGTTCGCGATGGTGTCGGTGACGAGGTTCGGGATCTCCATCCGCTGGAACCACGAGACGAGCTCGGGCGAGTAGGTCAGGCCGGGCTCGCAGAAGTCGGCGTAGAAGTCCTCGGGCGTCGTCTCGTACCAGTGGCCGATGAAGCCGGTGCGGATGAGGAGGACGTCGCGGGGCTGGATCTCCTGACCCTGCGCCTTCGCCGCCTCGACGAGGTCGACGTGGGTGAACGTCTCGCCCTTGTCGAGGTGGTCCTTGCCGCGGTGGCGGGCCATGTCGATGAGGATGCCGCGGCCGACGATGCCCTTCTGCGCGATGGGCAGGACCGAGGCCTTGCGCATGTGGCCGACCGTCTCGGTGGCGTCGAACCCGTTCCAGATCTTGCCGCCGTACCAGACGTGGCCGAGGGCGTCGTACTGCGTGGACGCCTGCAGGTAGATCGTCGCCTTGTCGTCGGCGTAGTGCGCGCCACCGGGGGTCTCGTCGCCCTCGCCGCGCTGGAAGAAGCCCTCGTCCATGACGTTCTCGCGCTGGATCTGCTCGCGGCCGGGCCACACCGGGTCGCCGTGGCCGGGCGAGCCCATCGGCACCTGGAGGGTGAAGGTCTCGCCCGAGACGATCGCCGCGGCGCCGCGGACGGCCTCCTCGGGACCGAGGTAGTTCAGCGAGCCGACCTCGTCGTCCGGGCCCCACTTGCCCCAGTTGGTGGGCGACTCGGCCAGCACGGCCTCGGTGTCGGGCGCGGTGGTCTCGGTGGTGGCGTTCTCGGTCATGGTCGTCCTCTCGGGGTGGTGAGCCGACGGCCGGCCAGTCCGGTCGTCTCGGCGACGTGCCAGGCGTGGTCGATGATCGCCTGGATGCGTTCGGGGGTGGGCGCTCCGCCCTCGGCCGTGTTGGCCGGGTTGTCGAGGGTGCGCCGGTAGACGCCCTCGCAGATGATCGCGACCTTCCACACGCCCAGGACGTGCCAGAAGGCGAGCGTGTCGCCATCGCGCCCGGAGGCGTCGAGGTAGGCCTGGGCCAGCTCGGCGCGGGTGGGGAACCCTGGCAGGGTCGAGGCCTCGAAGAGACCGCTCGCGGTCTCGCCGGTCTCGGGCCAGTAGGCCAGGGTGCTGCCGATGTCGGCCATCGGGTCGCCGAGGGTGGACAGTTCCCAGTCCAGCACCGTGCGCAGGGCGCCGGTGTCGCCGTCGACGATCACGTTGCGGATGTGGAAGTCGCCGTGGACCAGCGAGAGGTCGCCCGGCGGCGGCACGTGGGCCTGCAGCAGGGCGGTCAGCTCGTCGAGGTCGGGGCGGTCGGCGGTGCGGCTGGCCTCGAACTGACGGGTCCAGCGCTTGAGCTGGCGCTCCGCGTAGGGCGACCGCGACGCGAGGTCGCCCAGGCCGACGGCGTCGACGTCGACGGCGTGGATCGCCGCGAGGGTGCGCGCGATGCCCAGGCCCACCTCACGCCGGACGGACGGGTCGAGGGACTCCGCGATCTCCATGGTGTCCAGCACGATGCCGTCGACGTGCTCCATCACCACGACCGGCACGTCGGAGACGGCGGGGTCCTCGCAGACCCCCACCATCCTCGGCACCGGGACCGGCGTGTCCTGCAGGGCCGACAGGATACGGTGCTCCCGCACCACGTCGTGGGCCGAGGCGAGCAGCTCGCCCAGCGGGGGCCGGCGCGCGATCCACTGCCGGCCCTCCTCGTCCCGGAGCCGGTAGGTCAGGTTGGACTGGCCGCGGCCGACGCGGGTCGCGGAGATCGTCCCGCCCACGTCGATGCCGCGGCCACGCATCCAGCCCGCGAGGGCGTCCAGCTCCAGGGCGACGGTCACCGTCCGCTCCCCCAGCGCTGGCCGCCGTCGATCACGAGGGTCTCCCCCGTGATCCAGCTCGCGGTCGTGCCGGCGAGGAAGGCGACGGCGGACCCGATGTCCTCGGGCTCGCCGATCCGGCGCAGCGGGGTGTTCGCCGCGACGGCCTCCTCGTGCTCCTTCCACAGCTCCTCGGCCAGGCGCGTGCGCACCACGCCGGGAGCCACGGCGTTGACCCGGATGCCCGGGCCCAGCTCCTGCGCCTGGTGGCGCGTCAGGTGCACCAGCGCCGCCTTCGAGGCGTGGTAGACCGCCAGGTTCGGGCCCACGGCGAACGCGCCGAGCGACGCGGTGTGCACCACCGAGCCGCCGTGCTCGCCCATCCAGAGCTCGTGCGCCAGCTGGGTCCACAGCGTGGGACCCCACAGGTTCACGTCGAGCGTCTTGGCGAAGCGCGAGTGCTCCTGCTGCACGAGCGAGCCGAAGGCCGGGTTCGTGCCCGCGTTGTTGACCAGGACGTCGATGCTGCCGAACCGCTCCAGCGTGCGCTCGAGGCACGTGCGGGACGCGGCCTCGTCGACGACGTGGGCGCCGATGCCGATGGCACGCTCACCCACCTCGCGAGCGGCGGACTCGGCGTCCTCCTCCTTCCGCGCGGTGAGGACGACGTTCGCGCCCTCGTCGTGCAGGGCCCGGGCGATCGCGAGGCCGATGCCCCGCGATGCGCCCGTCACCACAGCGGTCTTGCCGGCGAGTCCGAGATCCATCAGGCGTCACGCTCCGAGGCGCGGCGGCGCAGCTCGACCCGGGCCAGGGTGCGCTTGTGCACCTCGTCCGGTCCGTCGGCGATGCGCAGGGTGCGCTGGTGGGCGTAGAAGCTGGCGAGCGGGAAGTCGTCCGTCACGCCGCCGCCGCCGTGCACCTGGATGGCGCGGTCGATGATCTTGAGCGCGATCTCGGGCGCCTTGACCTTGATCGCGGCGATCTCGGTGCGGGCCTTCTGGTTGCCGACCGTGTCCATCAGCCACGCGGTCTTGAGCACGAGCAGGCGGGTGGCCTCGATCTCGATGCGGGCCTCGGCGATCCAGTCCTGGATGTTGGAGCGGTTCGCGACGGGCTCGCCGAACGTGGTGCGCGCCTGCGCCCGGTCGATCATGAGGTCCAGCGCGCGCTCGGCCATGCCGATGGAGCGCATGCAGTGGTGGATGCGGCCGGGGCCGAGGCGGGCCTGGCTGATCATGAAGCCGTCGCCCTCGCCCGCCAGGAGCGCGGTCTTCGGGACCCGCACGTCCTCGAACAGGATCTCGGCGTGGCCCTCACGGTCCATGTAGCCGAACACGGGCAGACCGCGCACCACGGTGACGCCGGGGGTGTCGATCGGGACGACCATCATCGACTGCTGACGGTGCGTCTCGGCCTCGACGTTCGTCTTGCCCATGACGATCAGCACGCGGCAGTTCGCGTGCAGCGCGTTGGAGGCGAACCACTTGCGGCCGTTCAGCACGTACTCGTCGCCGTCGGCCACCATGCGCAGCTCGACGTTCGTCGCGTCCGAGCTGGCCACGGCCGGCTCGGTCATGCAGAACGCCGACGCCATCTCGCCCGCCAGCAGCGGCTTGAGGTACTTCTCCTTGTGCTCGTCGGTGCCGAAGAGCTGGAGGACCTCCATGTTGCCGGTGTCGGGGGCGTTGCAGTTGATCGCCTCGGGCGCCAGGTAGGGGCTGCGACCGGTGATCTCGGCCAACGGCGCGTACTGCAGGTTCGTCAGGCCGGGCGAGCCCCACTCCTCGTTCTTGTGGGGGTGGAACAGGTTCCACAGGCCCAGCGAGCGGGCGGTCTTCTTGAGGTCCTCCAGGACCGGCGGGTGGAAGTTCGGGTTGCCCGACTCCGCCATCTGCTGGTGGTACACCGCCTCGGCCGGGTACACGTGCTCGTCCATGAAGGCGTTGAGCTTGTCCTGGTACTCACGCGTCATCGCATCGGGCTCGAAGTCCATCGATCTGTCTCCTCAGGGTGGGGGTGCGGGGCGCCGGCGTCCGGCGCCCCGCGGGAAGGGTTTCGTGAAGTGGCGACGCTAGGCAGCCGCGCGCCGGCGGGCCAGCGTTCCGACGCCGACGCCGAGGATCAGCAGCAGTCCCTGGAAGAAGTACTGCCAGTAGGTCTCGAGTCCGATCAGGGCGATCGAGTTGAAGCCGACCGAGACGGTGATGACGCCGACGAGCGTGCCCAGGATGTGGAACTGCCCGTCGCGCAGGACGGCCGAGCCGAAGAACGACGCGGCGAACGCGCTCAGCAGGTAGGTGTCGCCGGCCGAGACCGCCGCGCTGCCCGTGCGGGACGCCAGCAGGAAGCCGGTGACCGCCGCGCACATCGAGCAGACGACGAACGCGATGACGCGCACGCGGTCGACCCGGATGCCCGACAGCTCGGCCGCCACGCGGTTGCCGCCGACGGCCTGCATCGACTGGCCCAGCACCGTGCGGTTGAGCAGCCACCACAGCAGCGCCGCGATGACGAGCATGATGTAGACGGGGTAGGGGATGCCCAGGAAGCGGCCGAACGTGATCTCCAGGAACGCGTCCGGATCGCCGAGGGCGACCGGGGCGCCGTCGGAGATCATGTAGTTCACGCCGATGACGATCGTGCCGACGCCCAGGGTCGCCACCAGGGCCGAGACGTTCATGAAGGTGACGACGAACCCGTTGATCAGGCCCACGATGCCGCCGACGACCAGGATGGCCACCAGCGCGAGCGGGATCGAGAAGTCCTGGTTCACCATGAGCCAGCACGCGGCCACGCCGGCGAGGCTCGCCGTGTTGCCGATGCTGAGGTCGAACTCGCCCGTCACCAGCACGAACGTCAGACCCATCGCGATGATGGCCGAGAGCGCGCTCTGGTTCAGGATGTTGATCGCGTTGTCGACCGTGGGGAAGGTGTTCGGCGCCAGGATCGACGTGACGATGATGAGCGCCGCCAGCACGAGCAGCGCGCCGTAGCGGCCGAACCACTCGAAGTAGTGGGACTTCGAGGCCGGCGCCTCCGCGGTCGGCTCGTTCTCCATGAGCGTGGTCATGCTTCCTCCGTTTCGGTGGTGCCGGAGCTCTCGTGGCTTCCGAAGCACAGTGCGGTGAGGTGGTCCTCGTCGAATTCGCTGGCCGGGACCTCGGCGACCAGCTGTCCCCCACGCATCACGAGGACGCGGTCGCAGATCGCGAGCTCCTCGAAGTCACTGGAGATGACCAGGACCGAGGTGCCCTCGGAGGCCAGTCCGGTGATGATCCGGTAGATCTCGGCGCGAGCGCCGACGTCCACCCCCACGGTCGGCTCGTCCAGCACGAGCAGACCGGGACTGGTCCGCACGTACTTGCCGACGACGACCTTCTGCTGGTTGCCACCACTGAGGTGGTGGGCGGTGTCGCGGATCGAGCGGGCCTTCACGGAGAAGCGCTCCATGAGGGCCTGCCCGGTGGCCCGGGACGACTTCGGCCGGAACCGCGAGCGCATGCTCGGCGACGAGCCGTGCTCGGCCATCGCGAGGTTGTTCTCGACCGTGTCGGTCAGGACCAGCCCCTGGCTGCGCCGCTCCTCGGGCACGAGCGCGATGCCCGCGCGCAGTGCCTCGTGCGGCGACTTCGGCGCGTACGGCGCGTCGTTCAGCGTCATCGTGCCGCCGGTGGCCCGGTCGGCGCCGATGAGCAGCCGCGCCAGCTCGGTGCGGCCCGCGCCGACCAGGCCGGCGATGCCCACGATCTCGCCCTCGTGGACGTCGAACGAGGCACCGATCACCCGCGGCGCACGGCTCAGGTTCCGCACCGACAGCCGCACCGGCCGGGTCTCGGCGACGGTCTCGTCGGCCTCGGCCTCGAGTCGCGACACCAGCTTCTCGACCTCGCGGCCGACGATCTGGGTGGTCAGCTCCTGGCGGTCGGTCTGCGCCGAGTCCAGCGTGGCGACCTTCTGCCCGTTGCGGAACACCGTGATCGTGTCGGAGACCTCGAGCACCTCGTCGAGACGGTGGGAGATGTAGAGGATGCCCACGCCGTCGGACGTCAGCTCCTCGATCACCGCCATCAGTCGGCTGGCCTCCTCGTCGGTGAACGAGGCCGTCGGCTCGTCCATCGCGATGAACCGGGCATCGCGCATGAGCGAGCGTCCCAGCGAGACCATCCACCGGTCCGAGACCGACAGCTGCTCGACCTCGACGTCCAGCGGGATGTCGAACCCGAGCCGCTCCTGCACGGCCTTGGCCTCGCGGCGCAGGCGACGCAGGTCGAGGATCCCGAATCGTCCGGGATGACCCGATCCCATCGCCATGTTCCGCAGCACCGAGAACTTCGGCACCAGGTTCAGCTCCTGGTGGATGAAGCTCAGGCCGAGGTCGGCCGCATCGCGCGGATTGGCGACCTCGACGCGCCGGCCGTCGAGGAGGATCTCACCCTCGTCGGCCCGCTCGAGGCCGGCGAGGATCTTGACCAAGGTCGACTTCCCGGCGCCGTTGGCCCCGCACAGGGCGTGGACCGAGCCGGGCTCGACCTCGATCGAGACGCCGTCCAGAGCCCGACTGCCGCCGAACGACTTGGAGATGCCACGCATCTGGAGCAGCCCCGTCGTCGTCGGCTCCGGTCCGGGCCGGACGCTGTCAGTGGCTCCGGTCATCTTCTCCCCCTCGTCGCCCTGCGCGGGCACGTCGAGCTCTGGACGGATCGTCATGTCAACCAGCCCTTCAGGACGCGTCCGCGCCGGGGTTGTCCTTCAGGTACTGGTCGAGCGTCTCCGGCGTGATGATCGGGAAGGGGATCTCCTCGGTCTTCGGCTCGGCGTCCACGCCGCCCTTGATCACGTCGGGCGTCGCGTCGAACAGCATCTGGGCCGAGCCCGCCGTGTCCGGAGCCGCGGTGGCCGCGAGCTGGCCCTCCTTGAGCGCCTTCAGCGCGGGCGGGGTGCCGTCGTAGCCGTAGATCTTCACGTCGTCACGACCGGCCTGCTTGGCCGCCACGATCGCGCCCATCGCCGGGTCGTCGAAGCAGGCCCAGATGGAGAGCGGCTCGGAGCCCTTCGGGTTCTTGGCCAGCCACGTCGTGGCGAACTTCTGGCCCGACTCCAGCTGGCCCGGAATCAGGACCTCCTGGCGGTCGACGGTGATGTCGGTGCCCTCGACGGTCTTGTTGAAGGCATCCTCGCGCAGCTGGCACGGCAGGCCCGGCTTGTAGCCCAGCGCGAGCACGCGGCCCTTGCCGCCCATGTTCTTCACCATGGCCTCGGGGACCTCGGTGCCCGGCGAGACGACCAGGTCGAACGTGACGCCGTCGGCGCCGCCGCCCGCGATCGACGCGACGGGGATGCCCGCGGCCTTGGCGGACTTCAGGCCCGCCGTCAGCGACTTCGACTCGATGACCGAGACGATGATCAGGTCCACGTCCTTCTGCACGAAGTCCTGCATCGCGCCGATGGCCTTGTCGACGGCACCGTCGGGGTTGGCCGTCGTGACCTCCCAGCCCTCGTCCTCGGCGAGCTTCGTGTACTTGTTGATGACGGCCTCGGTCGTGACCTCGCTCGGCGCGAAGCGAACGATGCCGACGGAGTAGCTGTCGTCTCCGCCGTCGGATCCGGAGGACGAGCCTCCACAGGCGGCAGCGGTGCCCAGGGCGAGAGCCATGGTCGCTCCCAGTGCGATGCGTCGGAACTTCATCGAGCCTCCTCAAGCTCTTGACCACCTACGGGGTGGTTCACCGGTCCCCCTGTGGCGAGGCCGGATGCGGTGCATCCGGTCGACGCCCGACGGCCGCGCGTGCGGTCGCCGTCGTGCAGTCGTCCGAGCGGGCGGCTCCACGCATGCCGCGACGCGAGGTCGCGGCGATGTCTGAGATCCCTCGTCACGCGAGGGAGTCCTGATAGCGGCGCATGCCGCGCAGCCAGCGGTCGTAGTCCGACCCCTTGCGGTGGTAGAACTCCAGGACGTCGGGGTGCGGCAGGATCAGGAACTCGTCCGTGCCCAGCGACTCGACGACGATGTCCGCCACCTCGAGTGCCTCCAGGACGAGTCCCGCCTGCGTGACGGCCTTCGCGCCCTGACGCGCCGTCGCGCTGTCGGAGTCGGCGCCGCTGTTGAGCATCGCCGTGTTGACGCCCATGGGGCACAGGCAGCTGACGCCGATGCCGCGCGACCCGTAGGTGACCGACAGCCACTCCGCGAAGGCGACCGCGGCGTGCTTCGTGACCGAGTAGGTCGCCGAGCCGATCTGGGTCAGCAGGCCGGCGGCCGACGCCGTGGACAGGAAGTGGCCGCTGCCGCGCTCGAGCCAGCCCGGGACGAGCAGCTCGGCCGCCCGGACGTGCGCCATGACGTTGACGTCGATCGAGGTCTGCCAGTCCGACGGCGTCGCGTCGAGGTTCTCGCCCAGGCCCACGCCCGCGTTGGCGGCGTAGAGGTCCACGGGGCCGAACGCCGACTCGGCGAGTGCGATCGTGGCCTTGATGTGCTCGACATCCGAGCAGTCGCCCGCGAGCGCTTCGATCGTGCCGGGGTGGTCGGCGGCGATCGCGTCGACCTCCTCCTTGAGGCGGCCCTCGTCGAGGTCGGTGGCGACGACGCGCGCACCGTGCTCCACGAAGCGCCGGCACAGGGCCGCGCCGATGCCGCCACCGGCGCCCGTGACGATCGCGACGCTGCCGTCGAGCCTCATGCGCGGTTCCCCTGCGCGGCCACCGAGCGCAGCTCGTCGCGGTCGATCGCCCGCTTGAGGATCTTGCCCGTGGCGCCCTTCGGGAGGGCGTCCACGAACGCGAACAGGTGCGGCACCTTGTAGGCCGAGAGCCGCTCCTTGGCCCAGGCGCGGATGCTCTCGGTCGTGGCCTCGGAGCCCTCGGTCAGCACGGTGACCGCGGCGATCTCCTCGCCGTAGTGCTCGTCCGGCACGCCCACCACCGCGACCTCGACGATGTCGGGGTGCTCGTACAGCACCTCCTCGACCTCGCGCGGGTAGACGTTGTAGCCACCGCGGATGATGAGGTCCTTCACGCGGTCGACGATGCTGAGGTAGCCGTCGGCGTCGAGCGTGCCGATGTCGCCGGTCTTGAGCCAGCCGTCGCGCAGGTCGGCGGCGGTCGCGTCGGGCCGGTTCCAGTAGCCCTTCATGATCGTCGGGCCCTGGATGTAGACCTCGCCGGGCTGGTCGGCGCCGAGGACGTTGCCCTCGGGGTCGCGGACCTCGATGGTCGAGCCGGGCAGCGCGGGTCCGACCGTTCCGGTCTTCTGCTCGCGGTTGATGTCGTTGAAGGTCGCGGCGCCCGTGGACTCGGTCAGCCCGTAGCCCTCGAGGATCGCGCAGCCGAAGCGGTCCTTGAACGCCCGGATGACCTCGACCGGGAGGCTCGCGCCGCCCGACGTGGCCAGTCGCAGCGCGGTGAAGTCGTCGGCCGTGTAGTCGCCCCCGACGTGCAGCATCGCGTTCCACATCGTCGGCACGCCGGCCAGCGTGGTGAGCTCGTCGGCCACCATCACGTCGAGCATGACCTTCGGGTCGAAGGGGTGCACCAGCGAGAACGAGGCGCCGGTCGACAGCGTCGTGTTCATGCAGACGGCCTGTCCGTAGACGTGGAAGAGCGGGAGCCCGGTGCCGAAGCGGTCGTCGGGATCGATGTTGAGCACCGGCTGGAACGACGTCACCGTGTCGACGAGGTTCGCGGCGGTGAGCTCGGCGCCCTTCGGGCGGCCCGTCGTGCCCGACGTGTAGAGGATCAGCGCGGTGTCCTGGGCCGCGTGCTGGTGCGGCTCGGTGAGCGGCTCGGCGTCGAACGAGAAGCCGGCGTCGATCTGCCAGAAGTCCAGGCCCCTGTCGGCGGCGGCGGCGCGCGCGTTGTCGGCGCACTCGTGCCAGGCGATGACGAGCGAGGCGCCCGAGTCGTCGAGCACGTAGCCGATCTCCGGCTCGGTCGACATCGTGTTCATCGTGATGACCGTGACGCCGGCGGCGTGCAGGCCGTAGTAGATCTCGGGGAACTCCGGGATGCTCGGGGCGATGAACAGCACCCGGTCGAGCGGCGCGGCGCCCGCGGCGCGGACGGCTCCGGCGACCTGCTCGTTCGTCCGGCGCAGCTGGCCGAAGGTGATGGTGCGGGGCGAGCGGATCGCGACGCGATCGGCATCGGACTCGGCGTGAGCCCAGACATCGGCGGCGATGTTGACCATGCGGGGGGACCTTTCGACGCTGCGTGTGACCTATGTCACCGAGCAACGTATGTGAAACCGATCACAGGTTCAATAGGAATCTGAACTCAATTTCAGAAATCTTTTCGGGCCATGGACAGCGACCCTCCAGGCCGCGTCGAACAGCCGGGACACGCGGAAAGGCCCGGCACCGCAGGGCGGTGCCGGGCGCTCCGGCGTGCTCACGGACGGGTGGAAGGACGGTGAGCCGTCACTTCACCTCGTCCGGGTACTTCTGCGCGAACTCGTCGTAGGACTCCTTCGTGACCACGAACGTGGGGATCGGGATGTCCTCCGGCTCGGCGTCGACGCCGCCCTCGATCACCTCGGGCGTGCGCTCGGCCAGCTCGCGGCCGGCGCCGGCGACGTCGATGAACGCCGTCGCACGCATGGCGCCGGACTGGACCGCCGTCACCGCGGCCGGCGTGCCGTTGATGCCGTAGACCTTGACGTCGGTCCGGTCGGCCGACCGCAGGGCGCTGACCGCGCCGAGCGCCGGGTCGTCGAAGCACGCCCAGATCGCGAGGTTGCCGCTGTCCTTCGGATTCTTGGCCAGCCACGCCTGGGTGAACTTCGTGCCGCTCTCGACCTGGCCGGGGATGGCCACCTCCTGGCGCGTGACGGTGATGTCGCTGCCCTCGAGCGCCTCGTTCAGCGCCTCCTCGCGACCGATGCACGGCAGACCGCTCTTGTAGCCCAGGAGCAGCAGCTCGCCCTCGCCGCCCATGTCCTCCACGAGCTGCTTCGACAGGTCGGTGGAGACCAGCGCGCCGGAGTCGGCGTTGAGCGGCACGCCCTCGCCGGAGCCGCCGCTGAACGAGATGATCGGGATGCCGGCCTCGGTGGCGGCACGGACGCCGCCGGTGATCTGGTCGGTCGGGAAGACCGTGACGATGATGAGGTCGACGCCCTTCTGGACGAAGTCGTTGACGGCGCTGATCGCCTTGTCCACCGAGCCCTGCGGGTCGACCTTCGTGACGTTCCAGTCCTGCTCGTCGGCGTAGTCGATGTAGGAGTTGATCGCCTTCTCGGCGGTCTCGTCGGTGGCCGAGAACTGGACGATGCCGATGTCGTAGGAGTCGTCTCCCCCGCCACCGTCACCGTCGCCTGTCGAGTTCCCGCACGCGGCGGCTGTCGCCAGCGCCGCGACCATCGTCGCCCCGAGAGCCATGCGTCGAACGTTCATCGAGCCTCCTCAAGCTCGAGTCCGCTCACCGATGGGCGGACTCATGACCTCCTCCCCGGCGTCTCGGACGAGCCCGATGTGAGGTAGGTCACGCTGAACCTAGGTGAAGTCAAACTCAACTTCAATAGTGCCGACGAGTCATCCAGTTGCCCCTTCCGTCGGGGAGCGCTCAGACGAGCTTGCGCACGACCGACAGCGGAGCGTGCTTCATGACCTGGCCGATCGGCGCCCAGGGCCAGGCGGGGACGGCGGCGTCGACGACCTCCTTCTCGATGTACTTCACCATCGCGGCGGTGCCCGTCTCGGTGTCGACCATCAGCCGCTGCTCCTGCGCCACCTGCTCGTTCATCTCGCTGGCGATGTAGCCGGGGTAGAGCGTCGTGACCTTGATGTCGTGACCCTTGCGGCCGATGAGGTCGGAACGGATGCCCTCCGCGAGGTGGGCCACGCCCGCCTTGGTCGCGGCATAGGTGGTCATCGACGAGGGCATGCCGCGCATCGCCGACATCGACGAGATCAGCACGAGGTGGCCGGCGTTCCGCTCGTAGAAGTGCTGCATCGCGGCCTCGGACTGCGCGAGCGCGGCGACGAAGTTGGTCATCGCGGTCTGCCGGTTGGCCTCGAACTTCCCGGTGCCGATCCGGCCGCCCTTGCCCAGGCCCGCGTTGACGACCACGCGGTCGAGTCCGCCGAGGGCGTCGGCCGCCTCGCCGAAGACGCGGAACACGGCGTCGTGGTCGTTGACGTCGAGCGCGTGCACCGAGACCTCGATCCCGGGGTGCGTGGCGACGAGCGCGTCGCGCAGCGCCTCCAGCCGCTCGACCCGCCGGGCGGTGATGGCCAGGTGGTGTCCCGACGCGGCCAGGTGCCGGGCCATGCCCTCGCCCAGGCCCGAGCTGGCGCCCGTGATCAGCGTGTTCCGTCGCATGTCGCTCCTCGTGGTGTCAGCGGAAGGTGACGTCGGCCGCGGGCAGGTGCCCGTGGTCGTTGAACGTCAGCACCCGCGGGCCGGTCGCGCCCACCATGAGCGTAGTGACACTGCTGTTCACCACGACGTCGTTCAGCTTCTGGAACGCCGAGTCGTCGCCGGTGATGAGCTGCGAGGCGACCATCGCGATGGGTCCGCCGGAGGTGAACACCAGCACGCGGCGGCCCTTGCCCGAGGCGAGCCGGACGGCCTCCTCGAAGCCGGCCAGGACCCGCTCACGGAACAGCTTGTAGGGCTCGGCGAAGTCGCCCTCGCCGCGACGCCACACGTCGATCGCCTCGTTCAGCGCGGCCTGGAACTCCTTGGAGTTCTTGGTCAGCGCACCCGGGTCGAAGGCCGTGGCGACGGCGAGGTGGTCGTACTCGTTCCAGCGCGGGTCGATCTCGTACCCCGACAGGCCCGGGTCGGCGTCCTCCTCGCCCAGGCCACTGGCGTCGATCGCGGCGATCGCCGTCTGGGCGTGCCGCAGCATGCCCCCGGCGATGGCGTCGGTGAACACGACTCCCCCGGCCTCCCAGGCCGAGCCGAGCGCGGCCGACTGGCGCGTGCCCAGCTCGCTGAGGCGGTCGTAGTCGTCGGTGCCGAAGGACGCCTGACCATGACGCACCAGGTGCAGGGTTCCCACGTGCTCAGACCTCCAGCACGAGCTTGCCCGTGGCCTGCGCGCGGTCGAGCGTCAGCAGGGCCTCGGAGGCGTTCTCGAGGGGGAACGACTGACCGACGACCGGCTTGAGCGCTCCCGACGCGAGGTGCTCGGCCATGGCCTCCCACTGCTGCTTGATCAGGCCCGGGCGCTTCATCGCGTAGGCGCCCCAGCCGACGCCGACCGCCGACAGGTTGTTCAACAGCAGGCGGTTCGCGGCGATCTTGGGGATCTCGCCGGCGGTGAAGCCGATGATCAGGATGCGGCCGTCGTCGACGAGGCAGCGCAGCGAGTCGGTGAACCGGTCGCCGCCCGCCGGGTTGCCCACGGGGTCGACGACGATGTCCACGCCGCCGGACGCCTTGACCGCGTCCTTGAAGCCCTCGGACAGCACGTACTCGTCGGCGCCCGCGGCCACGGCGATCTCGCCCTTCGCGTCGGTGGAGGTCACGGCGATCACGTGGCCGGCGCCGAACGCCTTCGCCACCTGGATCGCTGCCGTGCCGATGCCGCCCGAGGCACCGTGCACCAGCACGCGCTCGCCCTCGGCGAGACCGCCGCGGTTGACCAGGGCGAAGTAGACGGTGCCGTAGTTGAAGATGAACGAGGCACCCTCGGCGAACGAGACCGAGTCGGGCAGCGGGAAGGTCAGCAGCACGTCGGCGACGACCTGCTCGGAGAAGCCACCCAGCATCGGCAGCGCGGCCACGCGATCACCCGGGGCGAAGCCGGAGTCGGCCGGGGCCTCGACCACGACGCCCGCCACCTCGGAGCCCGGCGTGAACGGCAGCGGCGGCTTCAGCTGGTACATGCCGCGGCTCTGCAGCAGCTCGGGGAAGGAGACGCCGGCCGCCTTGACGTCGATGAGGACCTGGTCCTCGCCGCGCTTCGGGGCCTCGACCTCGAGGAGTTCGACGGCCTCGGGACCGTCGAGGGACGTGATCTGGATCGCTCGCATGGAGCGAGCGTAGCGGATATCTAAGCGCTTGCTTAGCCCCTCGTCCACAATCTGAGGATATCCTCACGTTATGGCCACCGGAGTCCGCTTCCCCACCGACAGTTCCACCGCCACCGCCCGACAGGTCGTCGCCGACGCGCTCCGGAAGGTCGATCCGGTGGGCGCCCGCGCCGCGGAGCACGAGACCAACTGGCGCCGTGGCTACCTCACCCACTTCTCGCGTCTCGTCGAGGCGGGACTGGGCGAACCGGCCGACGCGGTGACGATCGCGACCGAGGGTCTGCGCAGCATCTCCGAGCAGATGCGCTGCGGCGACGCGAGCCTGGCGGACGCGCTGGTCGCACCGGCCGAGGGCGAGCCCTGGACCACCGTCGAGATCGCCGGCGAGGGCGAGGCCGAGACCGAGCTCAGCGTGCCGTACCACGGGCGCCGGCTGACCGGAGCCGAGCTGGACGCGCAGCTCGACGACTGGGTGGCGCGCGGCGTCGTCGAGCCGACGTTCTCCGACGCGATCCGCGAGGTCGCCGCGCACCCCGAGTGGCTGCGGCTCGAGGGCGACACGGTCGTCGTGCTGGGCGCGGGCGCGGAGATGGGCCCGTACCGCTCACTGCTGCGCTGGGGCGCCGACGTCGTCGCGGTCGACCTCCCGCGCGCCGACATCCAGAAGCGGATCCGCGACCACGCCCGTGAGGGCGCGGGACGCGTGAGGGTGCCGGTGGGCGGCAAGGAGACCGGCGCCGACCTGCTGCACTCGCTGCCCGAGCTGGGCCGCTGGATCGAAGGGATCGACGGCCGCCTCGTCCTCGGCACGTACTGCTACGCCGACGGCGCCACGCACGTGCGCGTGTCGATGGCCGCCGACGCGCTGGCGGCGCGGCTGCTCTCGCAGCGGCCCGACACCGCGCTGGCCTACCTGGCCACGCCGACCGACGTGTTCGCCGTGCCGGCCGGCGCCGTGACGACCTCGAACGAGAACTACGCGAGCGGTCGCAGCCTCGTGCGCGCGCCGTTCCGGATGCTCAGCGGCGGACGACTGCTGCAGCGGAACTATCCGCCGGACGTCGAGATCGGCGTGTGCGACTCGCTCGTGCCGCAGCAGGGACCGAACTACGCGCTGGCGAAGCGCGTGCAGCGGTGGCGCGCCGCGGCCGCCCGCCACGACGGTGCGACGGTCTCGCTCAACGTCGCCCCGGCCACCCGGACGGCCTCGGTCGTGAAGAACCGCGCCCTGGCCGCGGCCTACGCCGGCGCGCACCGGTTCGGGGTCGAGGTGTTCGAGCCCGCCACCAGCAACGTGCTGATGGCGGCGCTGCTGGTTCACGACCTGCGCAGCGGCCACGCGCCCTCGGACGAGCCGTGGCGCGAGGAGGCCTACGCCGCCGCCCACGGCGGACTGTGGACCGCGGCCTACCACCCGCGCTCGGCCCTCGGCCTCGCCGCGGTCCTCGGCTTCGCCGGCTCGCGCGCCTGACTCCGCCCGCTCTCCGTGAGTGGCACTCGCCGGGGCCGAGGAGCCGGAGAGCCGGGACGTGAGGCCGTCGGACCGGTAGAACGGTGGGCATGAGTCGACCTGCGGTCCTGCCCGTCGTCCACCTCGCCGCCGGCACGTGGCTGCTGGTCGACCTGTGGCGCGCGTGGACCCCGACCCTCATCACGATCTTCGGCCAGGCGGCCTCGACGCCGCCCGAGCTGATCGGCGCGTTCGCGCTCGGCTGCCTGCTGGTGCCGGTGGTCGTCGTCGCGATCGCAGCGCGCACCCGCCACGCGTTCGTCGTGGCGACCGCGGCGCTCGTGGTCGCGCTGACCTGCCGGGTCGCGCTCCAGCTCACCGAGGGCGGCCGGCCGCACCTGACCGTCGCGTCGATCGGCACGGTGGCGGCGATGACGTGGCTCGCGCTCGCACTCCCCCGCGTCCGAGACGCCGCCGTCACCGGTGTCGTCACGGGACTCGCACTGTCCGTCACCACCCACGCGGCCCTCGGCACCTGGGGCGCGGTGTGGCGCGACGACGCCTGGGCGTGGGCGCTCCTGGTCGTCCAGGTCGCCGCCTGCCTCGCCACCGCGCGGGTCGATGGCGACGGAACGCGGATCGGTCGCCGCCTCGCGTGGACCCTCCTGCCCGGCCTGTTCCTCGCCGGCGTGATCGTGGCCAACGCCGGTCGCGCGTCGGCCACCCTCGACGAGGCCGGACTCGCCGCCGTGGCGTTCGGGGCGACGGCGGCGATCGCCCTGACCCTCGTCCGGGTCACCCGGTGGTCGTCGATCCTGGCGTCGGTCGTCCTCGTCGCGGCGGTCGCCGCCTCGGCCGTCGTCACCGACGCGGACGGGCTGCTGCCGAGCTGGACGGTCCTCGCGTTTGCCGTCGGCATGCCCGCCCTCGCCCACCTCTGGTGCGCCGCCGATCAGGGCGATCGGGGCACGCCAGTCGTCGTCGCGCTCGGCGGCGTCCTCTGGGGCGCACTGCTCTTCGCCTACTACGCCGGCTACGACCTGGGCTATCGCGCGGACTGGCTACTTGTCGTCCTCGCCGCGGTGATCGGCGTCGCCGCCGCCTCCGCACCAGCACGGAACGGGACCGCGGCGAGTCCGAGGACCCTCGGCGGGATCGGGGCCGCTGCCGTCGCGGCGGCCCTCGCCGCGGCCTTCGCGCCCGCGCTGACGATCCGGACCTTCCACACCGACGGCCCACGCGACGGCGAGCTCCGGGTGGCCGCCTACAACCTGCGCATGGGCTACGGGATGGACGGCGACTTCCGGCCCGAGGCCGTGGCCGCGATCCTCGTCTCCGCTGACGTGGGACTGATCAGCGAGATCGACCGGGGCTGGCTGTTGAACGGCGGCCAGGACCAGCTCGCGATCCTCGAGCGACTCACCGGCCGGACGGCGTGGTTCGGCGCCGCGGCCGACCCGGTCTGGGGTGACGCGGTCCTCCTCGACGCCGAGGCAGCCGACGTCGAGCGCATCGCGCTGCCCTCGCACGGCGCCGTGACCGGAGCGCAGGCGATCGCGGTGCGCCCGAAGGCGCCATGGGACGCCCGCTGGCTCGTCTCCACCCACCTGCAGCCGGTGGGCGACGACGAGGGCGTGACCGAGCAGTCGGCCGACCTCGCCGTCTGGCTGCGTGGGCTCGGCGGCCCGATGGTCGTGGGCGGCGACTTCAACATGCAGGAGGGCAGCGAGGCCCATCGCCACGTCACGGGCATCGGCCTCGTCGACGCCGCTCCGGGCGGCGCGAGCACGAGCGAGGCCGACGACCCCGTGAAGAGGATCGACTACGTGTTCTCGACGGCCGACCTGGTGGCCGTGGACGTCGACGTGCCCGGCCTGCGGGCGTCGGACCACCTGCCGGTGGTCGCGACGCTCAGGCCCCGGTGAACTTGGCCTGACGCTTCTCGCTGAACGCGGCGACGCCCTCGGCGAAGTCGTGCGAGGCGCCCAGGACGCCCTGCTCGACCGTCTCGGTGGCGAGCGTCTCGTCGAGGTGCAGCAGGGCCGCGGCGTTGATCGCGGACTTGATCCGCGCGTACGCCATCGTGGGGCCCGACGCCAGCTTCTCGACGAGGCCGTCCACCGTGGCCTGCCACTCTCCCGCGGGCACGCAGTGCGTGATGAGGCCGGCGGCGTACGCCTCGGGGTTCGGCAGCCGCTCGCCCAGCATGAGCATGCGGGTGGCACGGGCGCGGCCGATGGAGGCGGCGATCAGCTCGTGCGCGGCGCCGTCGCCCATCAGGCCCACGTTGACGAACGCCTGCAGGAAGTAGTCGTCCTCATTGGCCACCTGGAAGTCCGAGGCGAGCGCGAGCGACGAGCCGATGCCCGCCGCGAGGCCGTTCAGCGCCGCGACCACGGGGAACGGCGCGCCCGTGAGCGCGTGGATGAGGCGGTCGGCGGCCTCGAGGATGCCGGTGTTCGTCGCACCCGGCGCCATCACGGCACCCGAGCAGAACGCGCGGCCCTCGCCCGTGAGGACGGCGACGCGGACGCCCTCGGCGTCCTCGAGCGCGTCGCTCATCTGCTCGAACATCTCGGTCGTGACCGAGTTGAGCCGCTGCGGGGCGTTCAGGGTCAGCGTCAGCACGCCGTCCGTGCGGTCGACCAGTAGGTCGGTCATCGATTCCTCCATTGTCCGAGCAGGGTCTGCAGCACCGCGATGAGCGCGGTGGGCTGGTCCAGCATGATGTGGTGTCCCGAGTCGGGGATCACGGTGACGGGCACGTTGCCGCCGAGCCGCGAGCGGATCTCCTCGGTGATGTCGGTGGTGGCCATGCCGCGCTCGCCGCGCAACAGCGCCACCTCGCACGCGCTGCGGGCCACGTCGGCGGGCTCCATGCTCGAGCGCAGGAAGACGCGCGGGTCGAACTTCCAGGTCCAGCCCGAGCCGTCCGCCCGGACGACGTGGTGGATCGAGCCGCGGGCGATGTGGTCGCGGATGTACGGCAGGCACGAGGGGTCCTCGGGCAGCGTGCGGAAGCGTGCGACCATCGTGCGGGCGTCGGGGTAGAGCGGCATCGAGAGGTCGGCGCGGTCGTTGCGCCACGAGCGCGCCTCGGCCGAGACCTCCTTGACCGGCGAGTCGATCGCGGCCGCGCCCAGCATGTCGGCGCCGTGCTCGCGCGCGGCGGTGAGGGCGACGAAGCCGCCCATGCTGTGGCCGAAGACGACGGGCTTGGCGCTGGTCTCGGAGGTGGCCACCGCCATGACCTCGCGGGCCCAGGCCTCGAGCGTGTACGCGTCGCGGCGGCCGCTGTCGCCGTGGCCGCTCAGGTCGAGCGCGAGGACGCGGTGGTCGACCGCGAGGTGCGGGCCGACGTGATCCCACCAGCCGGAATGCGCGGCGCCACCGTGCACGAGGACCACCACCGGTGCGCCGGGCTCGCCCCACGCGCGGTACGCGATCGGGACGTCGTCGACCTCGATCTCGAGGTGCTGGGGCTTCTCGTCGAGCGCCCACGTGAACCACTCGGGAACGGTCACCGATGGAACCTCGTCACTTCGTGCAGGGGGGCCCGGCCGGCCCGGAACGAGTTGGCCGGATGGTCGGGGTCGGCGTGGCCGAAGGAGATGCCGCAGACGATCAGGCGGTCCTCGGGCAGGCCGAGCCACTCGCGCAGGAACTGCGACTTCTGCGCCAGGGCGGCCTGGGCGACGGTGGCGACGCCGCGGGCCTGCGCGGCCAGCAGGAACGACTGCACGAACAGGCCGCAGTCGATCGCGGCGTAGACACCGAGCGGGGCGGGCGCCGAGACCACCGCGACGTGCGGGGCGCCGAAGAACTCGAAGTTCCGCAGCATCTCGCGGGCCGAGCCCTCCCGGTCGCCCTTCGCGACGCCGACGGCCTGGTAGAGCTGCCAGCCGACCTCGCGGCGTCGCTCGGCGTGCACGCCCTCGTAGCCGGGCGGGAAGGGGTAGTCCGAGCCGAGCGAGGCGTCGGCCATGAGGTCGTGGCGGAGCCGGACGAGCGCCTCGCCGGACACGATGTCGACGTGCCACGGCTGGACGTTGCACCACGACGGGGTGCGCGACGCGGAGGCCACGATCGCCTCGATCTCGGCCTCGGCGACGGGCTCGTCGGTGAAGCCGCGGCAGCTGAAGCGCGAGGCCAGCAGCCGCTCCAGGACCTCGGCGTCCGACTCGTCGACCATGGGGACACCGTACCCGCAGCGAACTTCCCGTCAACCGTGACGGTTTGTTCGCGGTGTGGCTGGTGGGGCGGTGAGTCCTCAACCCCTCCCGCTCACGGGCGGTGAGTGGTCAACCGTTCGGGAGGGTCATTCGGTTGACTGGTCACCGCGCCTCATGGGGAAGGGTTGAGGGCTCACCGCTCTCCGCGGGCTCAGGCCTCGGACGTGCGGACCTGCACGACGCGGATGGGCGTCGGCGCCTCGACCGTGCGGCTCACGGTGCACAGCTGCTTGTGGGTGCGCTCGATGGCGTCGGGCACGCGGTCGGCCATCTTCTGACCCATCTCGTCGTGGTCGAACGAGATGTCCACCGTGACGACGAGGTCCTCCATGATGTTGCCGCCCGAGGCGTCCTTGACCTTGTGGCCCTCGACCGAGATGTCGAAGCGCTTCGGCTCGGCGCGCTTGGTCAGCGCCTCGACCGTGACGCCGGTGCAGCCCCCGAGCGCGACCAGCAGCAGCTCGACGGGGGTGAAGTCGGTGTTCTGGCCCTCGCCGATCGAGATGACGCCGCCGCGGCCGTTCTCGGCCCGGTACTCCATCTGTCCGGTGCGGACGAGGTGGACGCTGCGCAGGGTGGTGGACTCATCGCTCATGCCACGACCCTAGGCCGCGACGGGACGACCCGCCGGACAGCACGACCGGCCGCCGGAGACGTGGATTCCGGCGACCGGTCATGCGACCCGGCGGGTCAGGCGTCGAGGTCGGCCTCGACGAGCGCGGAGATCTTCTCCAGGACGGCGGCATCGTCGCTCTCGACGGTGACCTCGGCCCCCTGGCCGGCGCCGAGGGTCATGATCATCAGGGCGGACCCGGCGTCGACGGGCTCGCCGCCGGCGACGGCGAGGGTGACGGGCACCCCGGCCTCGGTGACGGCCGCGGCGATCGTGGCGGCCGGGCGGGCGTGGAGGCCGACGGCCGATCCGACGGTGACGGTCTTGCTGGGCATCTGCTGTCCTCTCAGACGGTGACGGGGTCGTCGGCGGCGAGCGCCGCCTGCTTCTTGTCGTGACCGACCTGCTTGAGGACGGTCACCAGGAATCCTGCCACCAGTGTCCCGATGATCAGGGAGACGAAGAACCACAGGACGTTGTCGACGGCGAAGAACACGAAGATGCCGCCGTGCGGGGCCACGCAGGTGACGCCCATGGCCATCGAGAGCGCACCGGTGACGACACCACCGGCCATCATCGCGGGCAGCACCCGGAACGGGTCGGCCGCGGCGAACGGGATCGCGCCCTCGGAGATGAACGAGGCGCCGAGCAGCCAGGCGGCCTTGCCGTTCTCGCGCTCGGCCGGCGCGTAGAGCTTCGGCCGCAGCGCCGTGGACAGCGCCATCGCGAGCGGCGGCACCATGCCGGCGAGCATGACCGCGGCCATGATCTTGGACTGCGACGAGCCGGCGTCGAGCGCGCCCGCGGTGGACAGGCCCGTGACGGCGAAGACGTAGGCCGCCTTGTTGACCGGGCCGCCGAGGTCGAAGCACATCATCAGTCCGAGCACCGCGCCCAGCACGATCGCCGAGCTGCCGGTCATGCTGTTCAGCCCGTCGACGAGGGCCTCGTTGAGCCAGGCGAGCGGCTTGGCCAGCACGAGGATCATCGCCATGCCGACCACCAGCGTGGAGACCAGCGGGATGACCACGACCGGCATCAGGCCGGCCAGCCAGCGCGGGACGCCGCGGTGCGCGAACCACGCGGCGACGAGGCCCGCCAGGAGGCCGCCGACGATGCCGCCGATGAAGCCGGCGCCGTTCGGGTTGGTCTCGGTGACGCCGATCTGGCCGGCGGCGTAGCCCATCACGAATCCGGGCGCGATGCCCGGACGGTCGGCGATCGCGTAGGCGATGTAGCCCGCGAGCGCCGGGACGAGGAAGCTGAACGCCCACGATCCGAGCAGGAAGACGAGCGCGCCGACGTAGTACAGGAAGGCGCTGCCGAACAGGGCGTGGTCGCCGGCCTCGGGCAGGTTCGTCAGCGAGTTGTTCGCGAGGATGTCTCCGGCCGTGTCCGTGACGTCGTAGCCCGCGAGCAGGAAGCCCAGGGCGATCATCAGGCCGCCGGCCGCGACGAACGGGATCATGTAGCTGACGCCGGTGAGCAGCCAGCGCTGGAGCTTCTTGCCGATGTGCTCGTCGTCGCCGGCCGCATCGGCGGTGGTGGCGTCGGCGTCGCCCTCGACGCGCTGCGCCGACGGGTCGGCCGCCGCGGCGAGGGCCGCGTCGATCATCGCGCGCGGCTCGTTGATGGCGCGCTTCACGCCGCTGCGCACGACGGGCTTGCCGGCGAAGCGGGCCTGGTCCTTGACGCCCACGTCGGTCGCGAAGATCACCGCGTCGGCGCTCGCGATCTGCTCGGAGGTCAGGGGCGTGCTGCCCGAGGAGCCCTGCGGCTCGACGGCGAAGTCGACGCCCGCGTCGGTCGCGGCCTGCGCGAGCGCGTCGGCGGCCATGTAGGTGTGCGCGATGCCCGTGGTGCAGGCGGTGACCGCCACGACGCGCTGGCGCGCCGCCGTCTCGGCCGTGCTCCCGGCGGGCGCCTCGGCGGCGGCCGAGGCGGGGGCCGCGGGCTGCTTCACGTCGACGCCGGAGGTGGCCTCCTCGACGAGCGCGATCACGTCGTCGGCCGACTGCGCGTCGCGCAGCGCCTGCGTGAAGTCCGAGCGCACGAGCGCCCGCGCCAGCGACGAGAGCAGCTTGAGATGGGCGTTCCCGGCGCCCTCGGGTGCCGCGATCATGAAGACGATGTCGGCCGGGCCGTCCGGCGCACCGAAGTCGGCGCGGTTCGACAGCCGCGCGAACGCCAGCGTCGGCGCCGTGACCGTGGCGGTCCGGCAGTGCGGGATCGCGATGCCGCCGGGCACGCCCGTGCCCGCGAGCGCCTCGCGCTCCTTGGCGGCGGCCGCGAGGTCCACGGCCGAGCCGGCGCGTCCGGCGGCCACCACCTGGGCCGCGAGGGCCTCGATGACGCCCCCGGCCTCGGTGCCGAGATCGACGTCGAGCGACACCAGCTCGGGAGTGATGAGCTGTTCCATGTTGTCCTCCATCAGGCGGGATCCACGGCTTCGACGTGGGGTGCTGCGGGTAGGTCGGTGGGGGTCGGCAGCGCCGATCCGGGCAGGGCCGCGGCGGCGGCACCGTGGACGGCGGCGCTGGCCAGGCACTCGGCGGGCGAGGCGCCGGCGGCGTGCGCGACGAGGTAGCCGGCGAGCGAGGAGTCGCCCGCGCCCACGGTGCTGCGCACCGAGATCGGGGCGGGTGGGCAGAACCACGAGCCCTCGTCGGTCGCGAGGACGGCGCCCGCTCCCCCGAGGGTCAGCAGGACGGCGCCGACGCCGTGCTTGTCGCGCAGCTCGTGGGCGCGGGCGGCGGCGTGGCGCGGGTCGCGCTCGATCTCGTCGGGGTCGCAGTCGAGCAGCTCGGCCAGCTCGTCGGAGTTCGGCTTCATGAGGTCGGGAGAGGACTGCTCGACGGTGAGGCCGAGCGCGGCGCCCGAGGTGTCGACGGCGACGCGCGCGCCCGCCTCCTGGAGCCGGCGCGTCGTGGTGGCGTACCAGTCGAAGGGCACGCCGGGCGGCAGCGAGCCGCTCAGCACGGCCCAGTCGCCGGCCGAGACCGCGCCGACGAGGGCGTCGGTCAGGGCCGTCAGCTCGGTCGCGTCGAGGCGCGGTCCGGGCGAGTTGACCTTGGTCGTGGTGCCCTCGGGCTCGGCGAGGGTGAGGTTCACGCGCAGGCGACCGCCGACGGGGACGGCGCGGTAGTCGAGGCCGAGCCCGTCGAGGGCGGAGAGCAGCGGCTCGTCCGCGGCGGCCGGGAGGACGGCGGTGACGGGCACACCGGCGGCGTGCAGCACGCGGGCGACGTTGATGCCCTTGCCGCCGGGATCGTCGTGGGCCGCCTCGCTGCGCACGACGCCGCCGCGCTCGAGCGGCTCGAGCAGGCCGACGAGGCGGTCGATCGCAGGATTCGCGGTGACGGTGACGATCACGACGGCTCCTTCCGGTCCTGGTAACCAGCGTCACACGTCCGGGGTTCGCGTGCGCTGTGGATTCTTGTGGCTTTCAATGTTGTCTTGTATTGATTTATGTCACATCGTGGGACCTTGTCAAGACCCCGGTGTCTCCTGGATCACGTGGGCGTTACCGTCGAGAGGTGAGCACCGTGTACTCCGGAACCGCTGTCGTCCCAGGAATCGGCGTCGGCCCGGTCGTCCGACCGGCCCCCCGCCCGACCGCTCCGGAGCACGAGGACTCCGCCGACGCGTCGGTCACCACCGTCGCCTTCGGAGCCGCCGCGGCCGAGGTCGCACGGCGCCTGCGCGCGCGGTCGCAGTCGGCCAGCGGCGCCGCCTCCGAGGTGCTCGCCGCCACCGCCGGCCTCGCCGAGGACCGCGGACTGGCCACCTTCGTCGCGAAGCACGCGGCCCAGGGCGCCGGCCCCGCCACCGCCACGACGGCCGCGATCGAGGAGCTCGCCGCGATGTTCACCGCGGCCGGCGGCCTCATGGCCGAGCGCGTGACCGACCTCTACGACGTCCGCGACCGCATCGTCGCCGAGCTGCTCGAGCTGCCCGAGCCCGGCATCCCCGTGCCCGACGAGCCCTCGGTGCTGCTGGCCGACGACCTCGCCCCCGCCGACACCGCGGGCCTCGACCCGTCGCGGATCGTCGCGATCGCCACCGAGCTGGGCGGCTCGACCAGCCACACCGCGATCATCGCGCGCCAGCTGGGCATCCCCTGCGTCGTCGCCGTCACCGACCTGGCCGCCGTCGAGGCGGGCGCCCGGGTCGCCGTCGACGGCACCACCGGCACCGTCACCGTCGACCCCGACGAGGCGCAGGTCGCCGAGCTGATCGAGGCCGACCGCCGCACGCGCGAGGCCGCCGCCGGCTGGACCGGCCCGGGCCGCACCTCCGACGGACACGCCGTGCAGATCCTCGCGAACGTGCAGGACGGCGCCGGCGCGCGCGTCGCCGCCGAGCAGCCGATCGAGGGCGTCGGCCTGTTCCGCACCGAGCTGTCGTTCCTCGACCGCGCCACCGAGCCCAGCGTCGACGAGCAGGCCGCGATCTACGCCGAGGTCTTCGAGGCGATGGGCGACAAGAAGGTCATCGTGCGCACGCTCGACGCCGGCTCGGACAAGCCGCTCGCGTTCGCGAACCAGCCCGACGAGCCCAACCCGGCGCTCGGCGTGCGCGGCCTGCGGATCGGTCTGGCGACCCCCGAGATGCTGGACCGCCAGCTCGACGGCATCGCCGCCGCCGCGGGGCGCACCGGCGCCGACGTGCGCGTCATGGCGCCGATGGTCACCACCGAGTCGGAGGCGCAGTGGTTCGCCGAGCGCGTCCGCGCCCGCGGCCTCCAGGCCGGCATCATGATCGAGACGCCGTCCACGGTGCTGCTGGCCGACCGTCTGTTCCGCCACCTCGACTTCGTCTCGATCGGCACGAACGACCTGTCGCAGTACACGTTCGCGGCGGACCGCATGGCGCCCACGCTGAGCGACCTCACCGACCCGTGGCAGCCCGCCCTGCTGGCCTCGATCAAGCTCGTCGCCGACGCGGGCCGCCGGGCGGGCAAGCCGGTGGGCGTGTGCGGCGAGGCCGCTGCGCACCCGCTGCTCGCGTGCGTGCTGACGGGCCTCGGCGTGACCTCGCTGTCGTGCGCGGCCACCGCCGTGCGCCCCGTCGGCGCGAAGCTCGCGCAGGTCACGCTGGCGCAGTGCGAGGAGGCCGCCGAGGCCGCCCTCGCCGCCTTCGACGCCAGCCGCGCCGCCCAGGCCGCCGCCGAGATCCTCGCCTGACCGGTCCGCTCGGGCCACTTCACGAGGTTTCCTGTCACTTCACGAGGTTCGCAAACCTCGCGAAGTGACAGTTTCCCCGGTTAACCGGGGAAACTGTCACGCCCGAACCGCCAAAAGTCGCGAGGGGCCGCGGTGGGCCGTTGACTGTGGGCATGCGCTGTCTGGTCACCGGGTCCACCGGCTACGTCGGGGGACGGCTCGTCCCGCAGCTGCTCGAGGCGGGCCACGAGGTCCGCGTGCTGGTGCGCGACGAGCGCAAGGCGCGGGCGCACCCGTGGGCCGAGGACGTCGAGATCGTCGTCGGCGACGCGACCAGCCGGGACGACGTCCGCCGCGCGTGCGAGGGAGTCGACGTCTTCTACTACCTGCTTCACTCGATCGGCTCGTCCGGCGACCTCGTGCGCACCGAGCACGAGATGGCCTCGACGATCGCCGAGGCCGCGCAGGAGGCCGGGGTCGGCCGGTTCGTCTACCTCTCAGGCATGGTGCCGCAGGACGAGGAGCTGTCCGAGCACCTGAGGTCGCGCGACGAGGTGGCCCGCGTGCTGCTCGACTCGGGCGTGCCCACGGCGGTGCTCCAGGCGGGCATCATCATCGGCTCGGGCTCCGCCTCCTTCGAGATGCTGCGCTACCTGACCGAGCGGCTGCCCGCGATGGTCACGCCGCGCTGGGTCGACTCGCGCACCCAGCCCATCGCGATCCGCGACGTCCTCCACCTGTTGGTCGGCAGCGCGGAGCTGCCGTCCGACGTGAACCGCCGCTTCGACATCGGCGGCCCCGACGTCCTGACGTACCTCGAGATGATGCAGGGCTACGCGAAGGTCGCGGAGCTGCCGCGGCGACGGATCCTGCGCGTCCCGGTCCTGTCGCCGAGCCTCTCGAGCCACTGGGTCGGCCTCATCACCCCCGTGCCGGCGAACCTCGCGCGCCCGCTCGTCGAGAGCCTGCGCAACACCGTGGTCGCGCAGGAGGACGACATCTGGCGGTACGTCGAGCGCCCGCCCGGCGGCCTCACCGGCTTCGAGCGCGCGGTCGAGCTGGCGCTCACCAAGATCCGCGACCTCGACGTGCCCACGCGGTGGACCTCCGCCGCCACGCGCGGCGCCCCGTCGGAGCCGCTGCCCGAGGACCCCGACTGGGCGGGCGGCTCGCTCTACACCGACGAGCGCACGCGCGAGGTCGCCGCGACGCCCGAGGACCTGTGGGCCGTCATCGAGGGCATCGGCGGCGACCACGGCTGGTACTCGTGGCCGCTGGCGTGGGAGGTCCGCGGCCTCATCGACCGGGCGTTCGGCGGACCCGGCCTCCGGCGCGGCCGACGGGACCACAGCAAGCTCGTCGTCGGCGACGCCGTGGACTTCTGGCGCGTCGAGGAGGAGGACGAGGGCTCGTTCCTGCGGCTGCGCGCCGAGATGAAGGTCCCGGGCCTGGCGTGGCTCGAGCTGCGCGTCGGCTCGGACGACGCGGGCACCACCTCGTTCCACCAGCGCGCGCTGTTCCACCCGCGCGGGCTGCTGGGACACCTCTACTGGTGGGCCGTGTGGCCGTTCCACGGCATCGTCTTCGGCGGCATGCAGCGCAACGTGGCGAAGGCGGCCGAGGCGCGCGCCTGAGCGCAGCCGGGGGCAGGACCTCGCACCCGCGGTGTATCAGAACCGCGGCGCCGGGGTCATGGGATGGCGTGCCCGACAGGGCTCCAAGTCACCCCCAAGTCGGGCGCAAGGTCTCGGACCGACAGTCGGTGGCACGGAACGACCCTCCCACCGAAGGAACCGAGACACATGTCCTCCCTCTTGTACCGCTTCGGCCGCACCACGGCCCTGCACCCCTGGCGCACGCTGGTCGGCTGGCTGATCGTCGCCGCCTGCGTGTTCGCCGCCGGCTCCGCGTTCGGGGGCACCACCCAGGACGACTGGAACGTGCCCGGCGCGGAGTCCCAGCGCGGCATCGACCTGCTGCGCGACCACCTCCCCGACGCCGGCAACGCCTCGGCGAACATCGTCGTCCACGACGACACGGCGATCCCCGCGAGCATCCTGGCCTCGCTCGGCGAGCGCCTGCAGGACGTCGCGCACGCCTCCAGCGTGAGCCCGCCCCGGATCAGCGAGGACGGCCGCACCGCGGTGCTGCACCTCGCCTACGACACCGAGGTCACGCACCCCGACCTCATGGGCGACGTCGACCCGCTCGACGAGGCCGTCGAGTCCACGCGCGACGCGGGCTACCAGGTCGAGCTCGGCGGCGACCAGCCGTCGACCGCCTCCGCCCCGATCGAGGGCTACGGCGAGCTCATCGGCGTCGGCGCCGCCCTGCTGATCCTGCTGATCGCGTTCGGCTCGGCCGTCGTCGCGGGCCTGCCCGTGCTGGTGGCGGTGTCCGGCCTCGCGGTCGGCTCGGCCGGCGTCACCCTGCTGGCCGCCACGATGGACGTCTCCACGTCGGCACCGATGGTGGCCACGATGGTCGGCCTGGGCGTCGGCATCGACTACGCCCTGCTGCTGGTGAGCCGGCACGCCGAGTTCCTCGCGCAGGGCCATCCCGTCGAGGAGGCCGCCGGGCGCAGCCTCGCGACCGCCGGCAAGTCGGTCGTGTTCGCCTCGCTCACCGTGCTGATCTCGCTGCTGGGCCTGGGCCTGGCGGGGCTGCCCACGTTCTCGACGTTCGGCTGGGCGACCGCGATCTCCGTCGTGGCCGTCATGCTCACCGCGATGACGCTGGTGCCCGTGCTGTGCCGGTTCGCCGGCCGCAAGGTGCTGGCGCGCGGCCTGCGCCGCGGCGCGGTGCGCACCGAGCGTCCGCTCACCGCCCGCTGGGCCGAGCGTGTCACGCGGCGTCCGCTGCTGTGGGCGCTCGCCGGCACGACGGTCATGATCGCCCTCGCGGCTCCGGTGCTCGACATGCGCACGTGGCCGCAGGACGACGGCAACCAGACGACCGAGGCCACCACCCGGCGCGCGTACGACCTCACGTCCAACGCGTTCGGGCCCGGCGCCACCGGCCCGATCACGGTCGTCGTCGACCACGCGAAGGTGCCCGCAGGCGAGGTGGCCGACGTCCGTGCCGCCCTCGCGTCCAACGACGACCTGGTCGCCGTCTCGCCCGCGACGACCTCGCCCGACGGAGCGGTCAGCGTGCTGACGGCCGAGCCGGCGTTCGGACCCGCCGACGAGCGCACCTCCGGGCTCGTCGAGGAGCTGCGCGCCGACCTGCCGGCGGGCGTCGAGGTCACCGGCCAGACGCCGCTGTTCGCCGACATCGCCGAGATGCTGTCGCACCGCCTGTGGGTGGTCATCGCGTTCGTCGTGGCGGTCTCGGTGCTGCTGCTGATGCTCGTGTTCCGCTCGATCGTGATCCCGCTGAAGGCGGCCGTCATGAACCTGCTGTCGATCGGTGCCGCCTACGGCGTCATGACCGCGGTGTTCCAGTGGGGCTGGGGCGCGAGTCTGCTCGGCATCGATCACGCCGCGCCCGTGTCCAGCTGGGTGCCGATCCTGATCTTCGCGATCCTGTTCGGCCTCTCGATGGACTACGAGGTGTTCCTGCTGAGCCGCATCCGCGAGAAGTGGCTCGACACGGGCGACGCCACCGGCAGCGTGGTGCACGGCCTGTCCGCCTCGGGCAAGGTCATCACCGCGGCCGCGGCGATCATGGTGGTCGTGTTCCTCGGCTTCGCGACCGAGGGCGACCTCGTGGTCAAGATGCTGGGGCTGGGCATGGCGACCGCCGTGTTCCTCGACGCGACGATCGTGCGGATGATCCTGGTCCCCGCCACGATGACGCTGCTCGGGAAGTGGAACTGGTGGCTGCCGGGCTGGCTGGACCGGGCCCTGCCGCAGGTCGACGTCGAGGGCGACGAGCGCGCGCTCGAGCCCACCCGCTGAACGGCTAGAAGCCGAACTGGTCCCGCTGGTCGCGCAGTCGCTGCGCGGCCAGCGGGATCTCCCACTGCTCGCACAGCTCCTCGGCGCGGTCGGCGTGTTCCCTCGCTGCGTCGAGGTCGCCGAGGGCCGCGTGGGCACAGGCGACGTAGTGGTCGACCGGCCCCGAGGCGTTGCCCGACCCGGCCGAGCAGCTGGAGCCGAGGAAGGGCGCGATCCGCTCCAGCGCCGCGGCTGCCAGCACGCGGTCGCCGACGTACATCGCCGCCTCGGCCGCGTTGCACCACGCCAGCATCGAGAACCAGTCGTCGTGGTCGAGGTCCACGGCGTACCGGCGCAGGTGCTCACGGGCGTCGTCGACCCGGCCGGCGCGGCACAGCAGCGCGGCGGTGACCGACGTCAGCGGCAGCGGGTCGGTCTCCTCCATCGCGACGAGCACGTCGACGACCTCGCCCGCGTGGCCGCTCCACACGGTCAGCACGAGCTCGGCGCCGAGGATCGCGACGTCGGACTGCGGCAGCGTCACGGTGCGCTCGACGCGGCGCATCCGGTCGAGCATCGCCGCGCACTCCTCGAAGCGGCCGGCCATCGCGAGCCACGGGATCTCGAGGCCGTCGAGGACGAGCTGCGCGTACGCGAGCCGCAGGCGGTCGGCCTCGGCGCGCGCCCGGGCGATGACCTCGCGCATCTCCAGCGGGCGCCCGGCCTCGCCCAGCGCGACGGCCTGCAGCGTCGCCGAGATCACCACGTCGCGGTCGCGGCCCAGCTCACGGGCCAGGCGCACGGACTCGTGCGCCCACTCGGCCCGCTCGACGGCCGTGTCGGCCTTCCACAGCGCGGCCACGCCGACCTGTGCGACGTCGACCATCAGGCCGGGGTCGCCGAGCTCCTCGGCCATCGCGCGCGCCTTCGCAACCAGCTCGGCGCGCTCGTCGAAGGGCGAGGTGTAGTACTGCTCGCTGGCCAGGGCGACCAGCGCGCGGCAGCGCAGCGCCGACGGCTCGGGCGGCAGGTCGTCGAGGGCGTCCCGCAGCGCCGTGACCACGACGTCGTTGACCTCGCCGTGGTTGGTGGCCTGCCACAGCGCGCCCTGCGTGGTGGCGAGGGCGGCCGCGGCGAGCAGCTCGGGGTCGCCGATCGTCCGGGCCTCGCCGATGGCGGCCGCGACGCCGGCGGCCAGCTCGGTCCAGCGCGCCGACCAGCGATGCGCGTCGGCCAGCTCCATCCGCGCGTCGAAGCGGTCGCGGGCGGTGGCGGCGGGGTCGTCGGACATCGCCTCGAGGGCCGCGGTCAGCAGCTCGGCCCGGTCCTCGTGGGCGTGCAGCGCGCGGGCGTCCTCGGCCGCGCGCTCCGCCGCGCGCCACGCCGTGGCCGCGTGGGCCGGGCCCGCCGCCAGCCAGTGGCGCGCCTCCTCCGACGCCCGGTCGGTGTCGGCGATCGCCGCCGCCACCGCCGCGTGCCGGCGGGCCCGCCGGGAGGCGGAGAGTCCCGCGTAGAGGCTGTCGCGCACGAGCGCGTGGGCGAACGCGTACCGGTCGATGCCCTCCTCGACGACGAGGCCCGCCCCGACCGCCGGCTCCAGCAGGTCGAGCGCGCCGTCCTCGTCCGTGCCGAGGACGGCCGCCAGCGTCGGACCGTCGAACTGGCGACCCACCACGGCCGCCGTCGCCAGCGCGGCGCGGGTCTCCTCGGGCAGCCGCGCGAGGCGCCGCGCCAGCACGTCGTGCACGGCGCGGGGCGTGTCGTCCTCGGCCAGCAGGGTGGCGAGGTCGCCGCGCTCGCCCGCCAGCCGGGCGTACTCGACGAGGAAGAACGGGTTGCCGTCCGTGCGCTCGTGCAGGGCCGCCGCCTCGGCGGGCGACGGCGCCGCCTCGGTGACCCCTCCGACGACCTCCGCGACCTCGTCCGGACCGAGCCCCGTGAGGTGCAGGCGGAGCGCGTGCCGACGGGCCAGCGCCTCGGCCGCGTCGGCCAGCAGCCCCGCGGGCTCGGGGTGGTCGCGCCACGTCGCCAGAACCAGCAGGCGGGCGTCGGTGACGGACTCGGCCAGCAGCAAGAGGCCGCGCAGACTCGCCGGATCGGCCCAGTGCAGGTCCTCGAGGACCACGACGACAGGCTCCTCCCGTGCCTGCGAGCGCAGCGCGGCGAGGATCGCCTCGCGCACCCGGAAGCCGTCGGCCGCGTCGGTCACGTCGGGGAAGTCGAGCCCGAGGGACTCCAGGACCGAGCGCCACGGCCACAGCGGCGGCGCGCCCTCGTCGCTGGAGCACCGGCCCACGGCGACCCGCGCGCCCGCGGCGACCGCCCGCCGTCCCAGCTCGGCGGCGAGCCGGCTCTTCCCGATGCCCGGCTCCCCCGTCACGGCGGCGAACGAGGTGGTCCCGGCGAGCGCCGCGTCGAGTCCGCGGGCGAGCGCGGCGAGCTGCTGGTCGCGACCCACCATCGGCCACGGCGTCGCGACGGCCACCGCGGTCTCGACCGGGTCCTCGGGGGGCGGGGTCCAGTCCAGCTCGGCGTCCTGACGCAGCAGCGCGGTCTGCAGGCGGCGCAGCTCGGGACCCGGCTCGATCCCGAGCTCGTCGTCGAGCACCTCGCGGACGCGCCGGATCACCTCCAGCGCCTCCGCCTGCCGTCCGGACCGCGCGAGCGCGAGGGCGCGCAGCCCCCAGAGCCGCTCCCGCAGCGGGTGGGCCGCGGTCAGCGCCTCGAGCTCGGCGGCGGCCGTCGCGTGACGACCGAGGGCGAGTGCCGCGACCGCACGGTCCTCGAGCGCGACGACCCGCAGCTCCTCCAGCCGGGCCCGCTCGGCCACCGCCGCGGGGGCGTCGCCGAGCTCCGCGTAGGGCGTGCCGCGCCAGCGCGCCAACGCGGCGCCGATCAGCGCGTCGACCGACTCGAGCTCGGCCCGGGTCGGGCTGGGCGCCTCCAGCCGGCGGTGGCCGTCGGCGACCGCCAGCTCGAAGGCGTGCGCGTCGATGTCCTCGGCCGGCACGCGCAGGGCGTAGCCGGCGCCGACCGTGACGAGCACCTCCGCGGGCGCCCGTCGGGCGCGGCCCGGCTCGAGCACCTTGCGCAACCCCGAGACGTAGGCCTGCAGCGTCGTCACGACGCCGGGTGGCGGGGCGTCGCCCCACAGCAGGTCGACGATCGTGTCGACGCCGACGGGCCGGCCGCCGGACAGCGCGAGGGCGGCGACGAGGGTGCGCTGCTTGGGCGTGCCGAGATCGAGCTCGACACCCTCCGCCGAGACCGCCACGGGCCCCAGCACCCTCAGCTCCACAGTCGCAGCATAGGGACGCGCCGGGGCCCCGGACAGATGTTCGGCGCAAGCGGTGCGGGCGACTCCAAGTCAGGTCCCAGTCGGTATCAAGCGGTCCGGCCGATGCTCTCGGGGACCGGAAACACCGACAGAACCAAGGAGCACCACCGTGTCCATCCACGAGACCCTCGACCAGCTCGAGCGCCCGGCCGACCGCCTGCGCGGGCTGATCGGCGGAGCCGTCCACCTGCCCGGCGACCCCGGGTACGACGCGGCACGAATCGCCTGGAACCTCGCCGTCGACCAGCGTCCCGCCGCCGTCGCCCTCCCTCGCGACGCCGACGAGGTCGCCCGGATCGTCCGCGCCGCCCACGCCGCCGGCCTGCGGGTCGCGCCGCAGAGCACGGGCCACAACGCCGGGCCCCTCGTGGCCGGTGGCCTCGACGACGTCGTCATCGTCCGCACGAGCGAGCTGTGCGACGTGAGCGTCGATCCCGAGCGACGCCTCGTCCGCGTCGGCGGCGGCACCGTCTGGCTGCCGGCCGTGAAGGCGGCCGCCGAGCACGGCCTCACCGTCCTGCACGGCTCGTCCGTCGACGTCGGCATCGCCGGCTACAGCCTCGGCGGCGGCATGGGCTGGTACGCCCGCCGGCTGGGCCTGGCGACGAACAGCCTCACGGCCGTCGAGATCGTGCTGGCGAACGGCGACCTCGTGCGCGCCGACGAGCAGACGAACACCGAGCTGTTCTGGGCCGTCCGCGGCGGCGGCGGCAACTTCGGCATCGTCACGGCACTGGAGTTCCGCGCGTACGACTTCAGCACCGCGTACGCCGGGATGATGATGTGGGACGTCGAGATGGCGCCGCGCGTGCTGGACATGTGGCGTGCCTGGGCCCCCGTGGCCCCCGACGAGGTGACGACGTCGTTCCGCATCATGAGGATCCCCCCGATCCCCGAGATGCCCGACTTCGTCCGCGGCCGCACGATCGTCGTGATCGACGGCGCCGTCATGGCCGATGACGAGCGCGCCGCCGACGTCCTCGCGCCCCTGCGGGCGCTGGAGCCCGAGCTCGACACGTTCGGCCGGGTGCCCACCGAGACCCTCGTGCACCTGCACATGGACCCGGAGGAGCCCGCTCCGGGCGTCATGCGCTCGACGATGCTGCGTGAGCTCGACGACGCAGGGGCCGACGCGTTCCTGGCGCTCTTCGGCCCCGGCGTCGAGACGCCGCTCATGGTGGCCGAGCTGCGCCAGCTCGGCGGTGCCGTGGGACGTCCTCACGAGGGCGGCGGCGTGCTGACGCACCTCGAGGGCGAGTTCGCCTTCATCTGCGGCGGCATCGCGCCCACGCCCGAGCTGGCCGCGATGGTGGCCGCGCTCGGCGAGCAGGCGGTGGCGGCCCTCGGGCCGTGGACGAACGGACGGTCGTACCTCAACTTCGCCGAGGAGCCGACCGACGCCCGCACGGGCTACGCCGACGACGCGTGGCTCCGGCTGGCCGCGATCCGCTCGGCGGTCGACCCCGAGGGCGTGTTCGTCGCGAACCACGCGATCCCGCGCCTCTACGAGGACGGCGTACCGACCCGCTGAGCCGTCCCCCGGGCCGAGCCCGCCGAGACCCCCGCGGTCTCGGCGGGCTCGTTCGTCGAGGCCCCACTTGCCGGGCAGCCCGCGCGGGTCCAGAGTCAGGGCCATGAGCCTGTTCCGGACGAAGAGCATCGAGCAGTCGATCGCGGAGACCGACGAGCCGGAGCACCAGCTCCGCCGGGACCTCAGCGCCAAGGACCTCATGGTCTTCGGCGTCGGCGTCATCATCGGCACCGGCATCTTCGTGCTGACCGGCCAGGAGGCCCATAACCACGCGGGTCCCGCGATCGTCATCAGCTTCCTCATCGCGGGAGCGGTGTGCGCCCTCGCCGCCCTCTGCTACGCCGAGTTCGCGGCGACCGTCCCCGTGGCGGGCAGCGCGTACACGTTCAGCTACGCCACCCTCGGCGAGTTCATCGCGTGGATCATCGGCTGGGACCTGCTGCTGGAGCTGGCCCTCGGCGCTGCCGTCGTGGCGCGCGGCTGGTCGGGCTACCTGCAGGAGCTGCTCGAGCTGCCCACGCAGATCGCCGGCGACGAGGCCGTGGTCGACGTCGCCGCCATCGGCATCGTCGTGCTCCTGTCGTTCCTCGTCATCGCGGGCACCAAGCTGTCCAGCTCGGTCACGAGCGTCTTCGTGCTCATCAAGGTCTCGGTCGTGCTGTTCGTCGTGGTCGCGGGACTGTTCTTCATCAAGGCCGCGAACTACACGCCGTTCATCCCCGAGGCGCAGAAGCAGGAGCTGGAGAAGGGCGCCGACCAGCCGCTCATCCAGGCGGTCTTCGGCATGGCGCCCACCGCGTTCGGCGTCATGGGCATCATCGCCGCCGCGTCGGTGGTCTTCTTCAGCTACATCGGCTTCGACGTGGTGGCCACGACCGCCGAGGAGACCAAGAACCCGCAGCGCGACGTGCCGCGCGGCATCCTCGGCTCGCTGCTGATCTGCACCGTGCTCTACATGGCCGTCTCGTTCGTGATCACCGGGATGCTGCCCTACACCGACGACCGCATGAACACCGGCGCTCCACTGGCCGAGGCGTTCTCGGCCAACGGCATCGACTGGGCCGCCAACCTCATCTCGCTGGGCGCCGTCGCCGGCATGACCACGACGATCCTCGTGCTGCTGCTGGGCCAGTCGCGCATCCTCTTCGCGATGTGCCGCGACGGGCTGCTGCCACGCGGACTGGCGAAGGTGCACCCCACCTTCGGGACGCCCTACCGGATCACGATCATCACCACGGCGTTCGTCGCGATCCTCGCGGGCTTCGTGCCCCTGGCCGAGCTGAGCCACCTGGTCAGCATCGGCACGCTGTTCGCGTTCGCCCTGGTCTCGGCGGGCGTGCTGATCCTGCGTCGCACCCGCCCGGACCTGGAGCGCGCGTTCAAGGTGCCCTTCGCGCCGCTCGTCGCGGGCGCGTCGATCCTGACGTGCATCTGGCTGATGCTGAACCTGTCACTGCTGACGTGGGAGCGCTTCCTGATCTGGATGGCGATCGGCGTGGTCATCTACGCCGCGTACGGCCGCCGCCACGCGCGGCTCGGGCAGACCGCCAGGGACGACGCCCGCTGAGGGGTCAGAGCAGCTCGATGGCGTAGGAGAGCTCCTCGCGGCCGCCGGGGGCCACGACGGCGACGCCCGGCTTGCCGGCGAGCTCGCCCACGTAGTCGGCGGGGGCGGGACGGCCGCGCCACGGCTCGATGCAGACGAAGCGGGCGCCCGGCACCGACCACAGCGTGATGCCGGTGAAGCCCGTCCAGGTGAGGCGGACCTGGCGGCCGGCGCCCGAGGAGTAGACGAGGCCGCGGCTGGCGACCTCGGGCAGGATCACGGCGCCCTCGGTGAACCACGAGTCGTTGAGCGTGACGACGCGGTCCCACGCGGGGTTGTCGAAGCGCTCGTCGGTGAGCAGGTTGTCCACGACGCGGCGCGCGGGCGCGGTCTCGGGCTCGTCGAACCGCACCTGATGCATCGACCGCGGCTGGTCGTCCTCGAGCGGCCACACGAACGCGGGGTGCGAGCCGAGGTCGAACGGCATCGGCACGTCGCCCCGGTTCTCGACCGTGTAGTGCACCGAGAGGCTGCGCCCCTCGACCACGTAGGTCACCGCGAGGGCGAAGTCGTACGGGTAGTGCTCGCGGGTCTCGTCGTCGGCGACGAGCACGAGCGAGGCCCGGTCGTGGCCGCTGTCGACGACCGACCACTCGCGGTCGCGGGCGAAGCCGTGCTGCGGCATCGGGTAGGTGCGGTCGCCCACGCGGACACGGTCGTCCGGCACCCGGCAGATCACGGGGAACAGCACGGGGGCGTGGCGCCGCCACGGATCCTCGCCCGACCACAGGTACTCGTGGTCGTCCTCGTCGCGGATCGAGACGGGCTCCGCCCCGTGGAGCGCGACGGCGACGCTGATCTCGCGGTCGCGCAGGACGAGGGAGGCCATGTCACCGACGGTAGACACCCGACCCCTCCTCGCGCATGCCGAACGCGGATGACATCGCGAACGTCACATCATCGGTCCGTGCGGGAGGCGCGGTCCCCCAGCAGCGACCGCCTGCGCGCGCGCCGGGCGGTCTCGGGCTCGTAGCCGTACCCGTAGCCATAGCCGTATCCGTATCCGTAGCCCCGCCGGCGCTTGCGCGGCTTCGGCGACATCGTCACCACCGCACCGCACAGCCGGGCGTCCACGCTGGCGAGCCGGTCCAGGGCGGAGGCGTACTGATCGGTCGTCGTCGAGCCGTGCCTGATCACCATGATCGCGCCGTCGGTGGCGGCGGCGAGCGGCGCCGCGTCGGTGACGGGCAGCAGCGGCGGCGCGTCGACGAGGACCACGTCGTAGTCCAGCCGCAGCCGGTCGAGCAGCTTCAGCATCGCGGCCGAGCCGAGCAGCTCGGCGGGATTCGGGGGGATCCGTCCCGAGGGGAGCAGGTCGAGCGTGCCGCCGACCTTCTGGATCGCGTCCTCGGGCTCGACGCGGCCGAGCAGGATCGTCGTGACGCCGACGCTGCCCTCCAGCTTGAGGTACTCGGCGAGCTTCGGGCGGCGCAGGTCGGCCTCGACCAGCAGCACGCGCTGGCCGTTGTCGGCGATGACCTGGGCGAGGTTGGCCGCCGTGGTCGACTTGCCCTCCGACGGCACGGCGCTGGTGACGACGTAGCACCGGTTGGCGGCGCCGGCGTCGATGAACTGCAGGTTCGTCCGCAGCACGCGGAACGCCTCGACGCGCGGATCGTGTCCCGACCGTCCGCGCACGAGCGGCTGCTTCACGGCGTCGCGCTCGAAGTGGATGTCGCCGAGGACCGGCACCTCGCGACCCGACACGGCGGTGATGTCCTCCTGCGACGTGATGCGGTTGTCCATCAGCTCGCGCAGGACGGCGAGGCCGTACCCGAGCAGCAGGCCCAGCAGCAGCGCGATGCCGAGGTTGCGCGCGGGCTGCGGCGACACGGGCGAGCCCGACACCGTGGCCCGGTCGACGATCGAGGCCTTGACGGGAGCCTCCTGCTGACCGTCGGGCGTCTCCAGCTCGCGGACGTAGCCGGCGAACGCCTCCGCGACCGTCTGGGTCAGCTCCTGGGCGCGCTCGGGCGACGGGTCCGTGACCGAGACCGACAGCACGACCGTGTCGAGCTCGATGCTCGTGTCGATCCGCTCCATGAGGTCCTGCGGCGTCTCGTCCAGGCCGAGCTTCTCGACGACGCGGCTGGCGACCTCCTCGCCCTTGATGAGGGTCGCGTACGACTTCACGCGCTGCTGGCTGAACTGACCGCCCTGCTGCAGCTCGCCGCCGTCGGCGCTCTGGGGCGTCTTGACGAACAGGCGCGCCGTCGACTGGTACTGCGGCGTCACCGAGACCGTGTAGAAGCCTGCCGCCGCGACCGTCAGGACGGCCACGACGGTGATCAGCAGCCACCGCTCCCGCGCGATGCGCAGGTAGTCCTTCAACTCCATGTGGGCCTCCGAGTGGGAAGACGATCGGCAGTAGGCTCCTGCGCGTGAGCCCCCGGATCCTGGTCGTGTGCACGGCGAACGTGTGCCGCTCGCCGGTGATCGAGGCGATGCTGGGCCAGCCGCTCGGGCCCGGCTTCGAGGTGACGAGCGCCGGGGTGCGCGCGCCCGTGGGTCGTCCGATCGACCCCGACTCGGCCGATCAGCTGCGCCGCCGCGGCCTCGACGTGCCGCAGCACGCCGCGCGGCAGCTCACGCGTGAGCTCGTCACGGAGTCCGACCTCGTGCTGACCGCCACGCGGGCGCACCGCGCCGAGGTGCTCGACCTCGACCCGCGGGCGCTGCGCCGCACCTTCACGGCGCTCGAGCTGGCGGGACTGGTCGAGGACGCGGAGGCCGACAGCGTCGCCGAGCTCGTGGCGGACGCCGCCGCACGCCGGTCGCAGGGCCCCGTCGACGTGGACCTCGTCGACCCGATCGGCCGCTCCGAGCAGGTGCACGCCGAGGTCGCCACGCGGATCGAGGCCGCGGTGGCGTCGATCGCGTCCGCGCTCCAGCGCGTCCGTTCCTAGGACCGGCGACATGCGCTCGGCACCCTGACGTCGTTGCTCGAGGTGTCGATCCCCGGCGTCTCGAAGTAGCGGGCGTCGCCGTCGGCGCCCGCTGCGGTCTGCACGCGCCAGGTCACCGAGATCTCGTCGCCCGGCGGGATCGTGAGGGTGCCGTACTGGACCGCGCGACCCTCGTACGTGACGTCGCTCGAGGCCAGCGGACGCTCCTGCCCGTCGATCGTGAAGCCCACGACCCGGCCGCCACGCGGCGCGAGGAGCCGGTACGTCAGCAGCTGGTTGCCCTTGGCGGTGCGGGTGCCGCGCCCGGTGACGTACCAGGGCGACTTCTCGGGATCGCCGCTGAACTGGTTGCGGAACGACGTGGTGACCAGCACGACCTGGCTGCGGTCGGCGCGGCACGTGGTGGCCTTCGCGCGAGTGTCGTAGCGCAGGAACCACTGCATCTTCGACTGCGCCGCGTCGGTGACGTAGAGGCCGATGTGCGGCGTGTCGTCGTCCTGCGCGACCCGGCCGGCCACGGCGGTGTCGGCGATGACCTGCTGGCTGTCGTCCTCGCGGAACCACACCTGCAGACGACGCTCGGAGGCGGCCTCGGACAGGGCCGAGACGATGCGCGTCCAGTCGCCGCGCCCGTTCATGACGGCCTCGAAGGTGCGTCCGGTGGCGGACTCGAAGTAGGCGTCCTGCGCGGACGGGTCCTCGAAGTCGACGTAGACGCCGTGCAGCAGGCGCTGGACGGCGTTGTCGGCCGTGAGGGAGGGTCCACCCTCGACCTTGACCGTGCCGACGCCCCGCAGGACGTAGGACATCGCCACGGCGTCGAGGCTGACGACACCGTCGACGTCCTCGCCGAAGGCCCGCTCGGCGCGGTCGGCCCAGATCCGGGCCACGCGCGGGAAGTCGGGCGAGATGTTCGTCGAGCGCACGTCGTGCCCCATGATCGTGCCGAACGCCGCGCGCTCCTCGCGGGTCAGCCGCGCGTCGGTCTGCCGGGTGCCGTCGGCCGCGAGGTTGAGCTCGCCCGAGGCCGCCTGCGCCGACAGGGTGATCCTGCCGTCCTTCGTGGTGAGCAGGACGAAGACGCCCGCGAGGCCACCGGTCGAGCGGATCTCGGCGTTGGTCTGGAACACCAGCAGCAGGTGCTGCTCCCCGGTGGCGCCCAGCGCGGCGGGCGCCAGGCGCATGACGCGGCCGGCCGCGTCGGCGGCACGGTCGGCGTCGTCGACCTGGCGCTGGAGGTCGAGCACCGGCCGGACGAGCGGGCCCAGCAGGCTCTCGGCGTCGATCGCGCGGATGTCGCCGGCGTTCTCGGCCAGCACCCGGCTCGCCTCGGTGACGGCAGGAGCGAGGGCGGCCAGCGCCTTCACGTCGACCTGGCCGTCGCGCGGCTTGAAGCTCTGCACGGACAGGGTCGACCCGGCCTCCACGAGCGGCGGCAGGCCACGCGTGGCGATGTCGTCGATCGAGGCAGACGTGACCTGCACCGCCTCGACGTTGCGGCCCAGCCACGGCACCTTCGCCGCCGCGTCCCACAGGCCGCCGCTGCTCGTACGGTGCGCGTGCGACGCGCTGGCCTGCAGCCGCTCGAGGGTCGCTGCGGCCGCCTCGGCCTCGCCGGAGGCCATCTGGTCCTTGAGGGCGACCGCCTGGTCCTGGGCGCGCAGCAGGCTCGACGCCACGTCCTTGGCCTCCAGGGCCAGCGGCACCACCGCGAGTCCGGCGACCGCCAGGCCGAAGCCGACGGACAGCCAGACGACGGCCGACCTCCGCGAGGTGCGCCTCATGGCCGCACCGCGAGGTCGGCGCGCCGTCGCGTCCGGCCCGCCGTCCCTCTCACCGCGGTCAGGCGGACGTGCGGCGTCGGGCCGCGACGACGGCGACGCCGCCGCCGATCACGACCAGGGCGCCACCGAGCGCGAGCAGCTGCCAGTTCGAGCCACCGGTGTCGGCCAGGGCGCCGTTGTCGGCGCTGGCCGAGGTCTCGTCGGCCGAGTCGTCGCCCGCGTCGGCGGCATCGCCCGCCACGACGACCGTGAAGGTCTGCCTCGTGGTCTGGTCGCGCGTGGCGGCCCACGTGGCGTCCTCGCTGTAGGAGACCGGTCGGAACGGGCCCTCCGTGGAGTAGCGGCACACGACCCGGCCGGTGTACGTGCCGGGATCGGTGGGCGCCGCGAAGGTGGCGGAGTAGTCGAAGTCGACCGAGCCGGGGGCCGTCGTGCCGTTGAAGCGGGCCGACCAGGCGCACTCGACGTTGGAGGAGAACGACACGGTGAAGTCCTCGCCGGGGACGACCTCGACCGTGGAGTCACCTCCGTCGGGCACGATCACGGGATCGCCGTAGCCCTCCGAGGAGGCGGGGCCGGCGAGGGCGAGCAGGGCGAGCGCCCCGAGGCCGAGCAGGTAGGAGAGTGGGCGAATCAGTCGGGCAGCCATGTCGTGTTTCCCCTCGAAGCGGCCAGCGGAATGGTGACGCACACCAAATGTAAGTGTTTACTTACAGGTCTGTCGAATGGTTTTCTTGGCAGGTGTACCCGGGGAGTCGTCCTCGGATCGGGACGAGGGGGTGCTTCGCGACATGACGACTGATGGTTCTGGTGTGACGGGAGTGACTTTCCGGCGACGTTCCGGACTCGCTCCCGTGGCCCGCGCGGAGGACGCGATCCAGCGCCTCCTGCGGCCCGAGGGACTCAGTGCGACGCGCCGCCAGTACGTCCGCCGCGTGGCGGTCAGCGACCTGCTCGTCCTGCTCGTGGTGATCTTCTCCTCCGAGTACGCCTGGCTCGGTCGCGAGGCCGACCAGATCGACGCGCAGTTCGGCCTGGGCTACACGAAGTTCGGCATCCTCCTCGCGCTCGGCTGGTGGCTCGCGCTGCGCCTCGCCGGCACCCGGGAGCGCCACGTCATGGGCTCCGCCGCGGAGTACCAGCGCATCGTGCACGCCACCGTCACCGTCTTCGGCGTCATCGCGATCGTCGCCGTGCTGCTCGAGTTCAACCTCTCGCGCGGCTACCTCGCGCTCGCGTTCCCCTGCGGCCTGCTGGGACTGCTGCTCACGCGGCGGGCGTGGCGGCGCTGGCGCCGCCGCCAGGTGCTGCGCGGCCGCTTCGTCGAGAACGTCCTCGTGGTCGGACTGCCCGACAACGCCCGCGAGATCGCCGGCTGGTTCTCGCAGCACCCCGCCGAGGGCCTGCGGGTGACCGGCGTGTGGCGACCCGCCGACGCCACCGAGAGCCAGTGGCTGCGCGTGGGCCAGCAGTTCATCCCGGTCATGGGACGGGCGCGCTCGCTGCAGTCGGCCGTCCACCTGTCCGGCGCCGACGCGGTGATCGTGTCGGCCACCGACGAGCTCGGGCACCACGGCCTCCGCGACCTCACGTGGGACCTCGAGGCCGCAGGCATCGAGATGCTGCTGTCCCCCAACCTGCTGGCCGTGGCCGGCTCGCGCATCAGCATGCGCGAGGTGGCGGGGATGCCACTCGTCGCCGTGAAGGAGCCGCAGTACGCCGAGGCCGGCAACTGGCCCAAGCTCGTCTTCGACTGGTGCGGCGCGGCGGCACTGCTGATCGCGACCTCACCGCTCTTCGTGGTGACCGCGCTGGCGGTCAGGCTGTCGAGCCCCGGGCCCGTCTTCTACCGCCAGGAGCGCGTGGGCCGCGACGGCGCGCCCTTCCACATGATCAAGTTCCGCTCGATGCGGGTGGGCGCCGACGCCGAGCTGGCCCGGCTGCTCGAGGAGCAGGGCACCGCCGACCGGCCGCTGTTCAAGGTCGAGGACGATCCCCGGATCACCCGGGTCGGGCGCTTCATCCGTCGCTACTCCATCGACGAGCTGCCCCAGCTGCTCAACGTGATCCGCGGCGACATGAGCCTCGTGGGCCCGCGGCCCCAGCGCGAGGGCGAGGTGGCCCTCTACGACCGTGCCGCCCTGCGCCGCCTGCGCGTGCGCCCCGGCATGACCGGACTGTGGCAGGTCTCGGGCCGCTCGAACCTCTCGTGGGACGAGGCCATCGCGCTCGACATGCACTACGTCGAGAACTGGACCCTCATGGGCGACCTGCAGATCCTCACCCGCACCGTCCGCGCGGTGCTGGCCAAGGACGGCGCGGTCTGACCCCTCCACGACGACGCCCCGGTCCGAGCGGACCGGGGCGTCGTGCGGGCAGGAGGGTCGATCAGGCGATCTTCTCGCCCTTCTCGGCCTTCTCCAGCAGCAGGGCCGGCGGGCTGAAGCGCTCGCCGTACTTCTCGGCCAGCTCCTGCGCGCGCTCGGTGAAGGCCTTGACGCCGATCTCACCGTTCGCGGCCACGTAGCCGTTGACGTACTGCAGCGCGCCACCGTGGACCGGCGGGAAGCCGATCCCGAAGATGGAGCCGATGTTGGCGTCGGCCACCTGGCGGATGACGCCCTCCTCGAAGCAGCGGACCGTCTCGATCGCCATGATGAACGTCAGGCGCTCCTCGATGTCCTCGAGCGGCACGTCGACGTCATCCTTGACGAACAGGTTCCACAGCTCGGGCCACAGGTACTTCTTGCCGCTCTCGGGGTACTCGTAGAAGCCGGCGCCGCCGGCCTTGCCCGGGCGACCGAGCTCGACGAGCTGGTTGACGACCTCGGACGCGGGCGTGACGGGCAGCTCCTTGCCCTCGGCCGCGGCGGCCTTGCGGGCCTCGCCCTCGATCTTCTGCTGCAGCGTGAGCGAGACCTCGTCGGACATCGCGAGCGGCTGGCCCGGGAAGCCCGCGAGCTGCGCGGCACGCTCGATGACGACCGGGTCGACGCCCTCGGCCAGCATCTCGACGCCCTCCATCACGAGCGTGCCGAACACGCGCGAGGTGAAGAAGCCGCGGCTGTCGTTGACGACGATCGGGATCTTGCGGATCTGCTTCGTGAAGTCGATCGCGCGTGCGAGGGCCTCGTCGGAGGTCTTCTCGCCCACGATGATCTCGACGAGCTGCATCTTGTCCACGGGGCTGAAGAAGTGGATGCCGATGAAGTCCTCCGGCCGCTGCACGCCCTCGGCGAGGGTCGTGATGGGCAGCGTGGAGGTGTTCGAGCCCAGGAGCGCGTCGCCGTTGACGATCGGCTCGAGCTCGCCGAACACGCTGTGCTTGAGCTCGACCGACTCGAAGACGGCCTCGACGACGAAGTCGCAGCCGGCGAGATCGGCGTAGTCGGCGGTCGGGTGGATCCGGCCGAGGATCTCGGCCTTCTTCTCCTCGGTGAGGCGACCGCGCTGGACCTGCTTGGCCAGCAGGCCCTCGGAGTAGCCCTTGCCCTTCTCGGCGGCCTCGACGCTGACGTCCTTCAGGACGACCTCGATGCCCGCGCGCGCCGCCTCGTAGGCGATGCCCGCGCCCATCATGCCGGCGCCCAGGATGGCCAGCTTCTCGGCCTTGCGCTCGGCGATGCCGTCGGGGCGCGAGCCACCGGCGTTGATGGCGCCGAGGTCGAAGAAGAATGCCTGCGTCATGTTCTTGAACTGCTGGCCGATGAGCAGGTTGACCAGGTAACGCGACTCGATCCGGCTGGCCGTGTCGAAGTCGACCTGGGCGCCCTCGACGACGGCGCTCATGATGTGGCGCGGCGCGATGTACGGCGCACCCTTGAGCTGCTTCTTCAGGTTCGCCGGGAAGCTGGGCAGGAAGGCCGCCAGCTTCGGGTTGCTGGGCGTGCCGCCGGGGATCTTGTGACCGGGGCGGTCCCACGGCTGCTTGGCCGCGTCCTCGTCGCCGGCGTTCGCCTCGACCCAGGCGCGGGCCTTCGAGATCAGCTCGTCGGCCGGCACGATCTCGTCGATCAGGCCGATCTTGAGCGCCTTCTCGGGCTGGTTGCGCTGGCCCTGCAGCAGGACGTTCATGAGCGCGTCCTGGATGCCGAACATCCGGGTGGTGCGGGTGACGCCGCCACCGCCGGGCAGCAGGCCGAGGGTGACCTCGGGCAGGCCGATCTCGTAGCGGCCCTCGGCCGCGATGCGGTGGTGGCAGGCCAGGGCGATCTCCAGGCCGCCGCCGAGGGCAGCGCCGTTGATCGCCGCGACGACCGGCTTGCCCAGCGTCTCGAGCTTGCGCAGCGTGGCCTTGATCGACTCGACGTTGTCGAACAGCGCCTGCGCGTCGGCCGGGGTGGCCTGGGTCATCAGCTTGAGGTCGCCGCCGGCGAAGAAGGTCTTCTTCGCGCTGGTGACGACGACGCCCTTGATGGCGTCGGCGTCCTGGGCGATCTCGTCGGCGAGACGGTTCACCGCGGCCTCCATGGAAGCGCGGTAGGTCTCGTTCATCGTGTTGGCGCTCTGGCTCGGGTCGTCGATCGTCAGGGTGACGATGCCGTTCTCGACCTCGTAGCGCACCGCGTCGGTTGCAGTCATACGTATTCCTTCTCGGGTCTCGGGTCGGGAGGTCAGATGCGCTCGACGATGGTCGCGATGCCCATGCCGCCGCCGATGCACAGCGTGGCCAGGCCGTAGCGCTTCTCGCGACGCTCGAGCTCGTCGACGAGGGTGCCCAGGATCATCGCGCCGGTGGCACCCAGCGGGTGGCCCATCGCGATCGAGCCGCCGTTGACGTTGGTGCGGTCGTGCGGGAAGTCGTCGAGGTCGCGCATGAGCTTGAGCGCGACGGCGGCGAACGCCTCGTTGATCTCGAGCAGGTCGATGTCCTCGATCGACAGGCCGGCCTTGTCCAGCGCCTTGCGGCAGGCGGGGCCGGGGCCCGTCAGCATGATCGTGGGCTCGGAGCCGATGACGGCGGTCGAGACGATGCGGGCGCGCGGCGTGAGTCCGTGGCGGGCGCCGGCGTTCTCGTTGCCGATCAGGACCAGCGAGGCGCCGTCGACGATGCCCGAGCTGTTGCCGGCGTGGTGGACGTGGTTGATCTGGTCGACGTCGACGTAGCGCTGGAGCGCGACGGCGTCGAAGCCGCCCAGGTCGCCGATGTCGGCGAACGAGGGCTTGAGGCCCGAGAGCGACTCGACGGTGGTGCCCTCGCGGACGAACTCGTCGTGGTCGAGGACGGTCAGGCCGTTGAGGTCGCGGACCGGCACGATCGACCTGTCGAAGTACCCGTTGGCGATCGCCTTCGCGGCACGCGCCTGCGACTCGGCGGCGAACGTGTCGACGTCCTCGCGGCTGTAGCCCTCGATGGTGGCGATCAGGTCGGCGCCGATGCCCTGGGGCGCGAAGCCGGTGTCGAGCGAGGTCTTGGGGTCCATCGCCCAGGCCCCGCCGTCGGAGCCCATGGGCACGCGGCTCATCGACTCGACGCCGCCGGCGATGATGAGGTCCTCCCAGCCGGACTTGACGCGCGAGGCGGCCTGGTTGACCGACTCCAGGCCCGAGGCGCAGAAGCGGTTGAGCTGCACGCCGGCGACCTGCTGGCCGAAGCCGGCGGCCAGCACGGCGGTGCGGGCGATGTCGGCACCCTGGTCGCCGACGGGCGACACGACGCCGAGGACGACGTCGTCGACCTGGTTCGGGTCGAGGTCGGGGTTGCGCACCTTGATCTCGTCGAGCAGGCCGGTGACCAGCGAGATCGGCTTGACCTCGTGGAGCGACCCGTTCTTCTTGCCGCGCCCGCGCGGGGTACGGATGGCGTCGTAGATGAATGCCTCGGTCATGGATGTCCTCACAGCCGGTGGAAGCGTTGGCGATGATTCTGACACCATTACTGTCAGAGTCGCCACATACCCCCAGTATTCCACCCGGGCGAAGATCGATCCATGCCTGACTTCCCGGTCAGGATCCGGACACGACGAGCCCGGTCAGGAGCACCGCGAGGACCCCCACGGTGACCACCGCGAGCGCCCAGGAGCCCGTCCGGGCCAGTCGCGAGCCACCCGCGGCCGCGCGCATCGCGGCGAAGCCGAGCACCGCGCCCACCACGTCGGCGGCCACGTCGAGCACCGAGGCGGTGCGGTCGATCGGTCCCTGCCACTGCGCGATCTCGATGACGAGGGCGACCGCGCCACCGAGCAGGGCGGCCACCAGGATCGAGGCGCGCGGGAGCGCCCACGCGACCAGGACGCCCACCGGAACGAAGAACACGACGTTGGCCAGCACCTCGGCCGCGTCGACGACCCGGTCGGTCGAGATCGAGAGGGCGTCGGCGATCGCGGAGGTCAGTCGCCAGTCCTGGACGGCGAGCCCGGAGTCGACGTGGCGCGGCCACAGCCCGATGGCCGCCAGCAGCAGGACGTAGAGCGCCGCGAGCACGATCACGGCGCGCGTCGGCCTGCGGCGCTGCTGCACCTGCCCGAGCGTAGGGCAGCGCGAGGGCGAGCGGGACTACTCTCGACCACGTGAACGACGCCCCCGAGTCGATCGGCATCGAGCAGCTGGCCGAGCGCGTCGGCATGTCCGTGCGCACCGTGCGCTTCTACGCCGGCCGCGGCCTGATCCCGCCGCCGCGCCGCGAGGGCCGCAACGGCTACTACGGCGCCGACCACATCGTCCGCCTCGAGCTCGTCCGCGAGCTGCAGGCCCACGGCTTCACCCTGCAGGCCATCGAGGGCTACCTCGACAAGATCCCGGGCGACGCGACGCCCGGCCAGGTGGCGCTGCACCGCACGCTGCTCGCGCCGTGGATGCCCGAGCTGCCCGAGACCCTCCAGCGGGCCGAGCTGGAGCGCCGGGCCGGTCGCGAGCTGACCGACGACGCGCTCGAGCTGCTCATCGCCCTCGGCGTCATCGAGCCCACCCCCGACGAGGACGTCTTCAAGCTGGCGCCCGCGCACCTGGCCGTCGGCATCGGGTTCCTCGAGGCCCAGCTGCCGATCGAGGCGGCGCACGCGGCGCGCAAGCTGATCCTCGCCCACGGCACCGCCCTGGCCGACGAGCTGACCGCCCTGTTCCGCACGCAGGTGTGGCCGCACCTCACCTCGTCGGGCCAGCCGCCCGAGATCATCACCTCGATGATCGAGCGCTTCAAGCCGCTCACGATCCAGGCGCTGGTCACGGCGTACGAGCAGGCCGTGGACGAGCAGAAGCGCGAGACGGTGCGTCGCCGGAGCTGATCCACGCGTGGCGGGCGGGGCTTATGGGGCGGGAGTGACTCGCACTATGCTGGCCGCCAGCCCACAGCTCAGGTCGGGGGGACCGTGTCAGCGTCGTTCACCAAGGGACAGGCCGTCCGCCGGGCCGTCCGCCGGCGCTGGGACCTCTACACCGATCCCGCTCGCCGCGAGCGCGTCGCCGCGGTCCGCGCGCTGGGCACCTCCCTCAGCACCGACCCCCGGGCGCGCGTGCCCCACGCCGGCCCGGCCGAGCTGCGCGAGCTGGCGCAGCGGTACCGGCTCGCCGCGGACGCTTTCCTCGTCGACGGCCACGTGCCGCTCGTGTGGTGGAGCCACACCCCCAACTTCGGCGACCTGCTCTCGCCCTGGCTCGTGGGGCTGCTGACCTCGCACCCCGTGACGTACGCCCCGGCGGACGGGCCCTCGTACCTCGCGGTCGGCTCGATCGTCGGCGAGGCCCGCAAGGACTCGGTCGTGTGGGGCTCGGGCGCGTTCGGCTCCGAGGGCAAGTGGGGCATCACGCCCGCCGCGGAGTACCGCGCCGTGCGCGGTCCGCTCACCCGCAGCCGGCTGCGCAACATCGGCCTGCCCGTGCCGCGCGTCTACGGCGACCCGGCGCTGCTCAGCCCTCTCGTCCACTGGCCCGACGTCGAGCCGGACGCCGAGGTCGGCATCGTCGTGCGCTGGTCCGAGAGCCAGTGGGCGCGGGCGCGGGCCGGCGAGGGCGTGCGGATCATCGACCTCGGCAGCAGCGACGTGACCGGCACCCTGCGGGACCTCGTCTCGTGCCGGCGCATCGTGTCGTCCTCGCTGCACGGCCTGATCCTGGCCGACGCGTACGGCATCCCGAACGCGTGGCTGGACTCCGACGACGGTGCCGGCGGCAGCCGCCCGGCCGGCGGGGAGTTCAAGTTCTACGACTACATGGCGTCGGTGGACAAGCTGCGCCACGCGCAGTCGCTCACGCTGGGCGACGAGCCGATCGAGGCCGGGTGGCTGCTCGACCGGCTGGACTTCGCGGACGAGCCGATCGCCTTCGACCACGCCGCCCTGCTGGACGCCTGCCCCTTCCTGGAGCGCATCCCCGCATGACCGTCTCCGATCCGGGCATCGCGCAGATCCAGGTGCTGCTGCGACGGGCGCTGGCCGAGGTCGACCGCGTGCTGGCGCCGTCGGGCTGCCGGTACTTCCTCGCCTACGGCACGGCCCTCGGCGCCCGGCGGCACGGCGACCTCGTCCCGTGGGACGTCGACGCCGACCTCTACGTCCCGTCGGCGGACCAGCCACGCGCGGTCGAGGCGCTGCGGGCGGGCCTGGCCGGCACGGACTTCGCGGTGGAGGCGCCCGGCGACCCGGGCTACGAGTACCTCTTCCCCCGCGTCGTGCTGCGCGGGGTGCACCACACGCTGATCCGGGTCGACCTGTTCCCGCTCGACGTCGCGCCCGACTCCTCGGGCGCGCGCCGGGTGCTGACACCGCTGCTCAAGCTCACGGCGCAGCTGCACATGCTCCGGGTCATGGACCTGGCCGAGCGGCGGCACTACGACCGGCGCAAGGCGACGGTCGCGCGGCTGGCGCGCGCGGTGCTCTCGCTCGTGCCGGCCCGTGCGATCGCCGGCGCCCATCGCGGTCTCGTCGCGAGGGCAGGCCGGCTCGGCAGCGGCGCGCTGTGGGTGAACACCTGCGGTTCGTACGGCGCGCGGGAGTACGTGCCGGCCCGCTGGTTCGCGGGCGGGACCTCGCTCGACCTCGGCGGCCTCGCCCTGCCGGCGCCCAGTCCGGTCGACGAGTACCTGCGGCACGTCTACGGCGACTTCCTCACCCCGCCGCCCGACGACCGGATCGCGCACGAGGTCGCGTTCGCGCGCGAGCACTACGTGGAGCCGCTGCGCTCCGCCGGGGTCCTGGACCGGTAGCCGTGCCCACCCTCACCCAGCTCCGACCGCCGCGCTCCGGCCCGCCGCCCGGCCTCGTCGCCACCGCCGTGGCCGGCGCGATCGGCTGCGGGGTGCTGGCGGCGGCGCTCCCCCGGCTCGGCCTCGCGCTCGCCCTCGCGCTGGTGGCGCTCCTCGCGGTGCGGCTGCTGCGGCTCAGCACCGTCGAGCTCGTCGTCGTCACGATGCCGTTCATGTTCTTCCCGCCGATCGGCTTCCTGCTGAACGTGTCGGTGGCGGACTTCCTGATGCCGGTGCTCGTGGTCGTCACGTGGCCCCGCGTGCGCGACGCGCTCGACCCGTTCCGTCACGGCGTCCTGCGCCGGTTCACCGGGCTCTCCGCCGTCCTGCTGTTCGTCATGGTCCTGTCGGGCCTGGTGGCCGCGCTGACGCTGCCGGTCTTCGACGCGCGCGACGCCGTGCTCGACACGATGAAGCTCGTCGTCGTCCTCGTGTACTTCCTGACCCTGCTCGCGGCGTTCCTGACGCTGCCCGAGCGACGGCTGTTGCGGGTCGCGCGGCTGTGGGTCTGGTGCGCCGTGGCCCAGGCGGCGGCCTCGCTCGCGGGACTCGCGCCGTCCGACGGCACCCGCGCGCTCGGCTGGTTCCAGGACCCGAACCTCTACGCCGGGTACCTGCTGACCTCGGTCGCGGTGGCGTTCTACCTCGTGGCCCGCGACCGGCTCGCGGCCTGGCCGGTGCTCCTGCTGGTCCTGCTGGCCGGCGTGCTGGCGACGGGCTCGCGCGGAGGACTGGTCGCGATGGCCGCGCTGCTCGGGCTCGCGGTCGTCGCGCTGCTGTCCAGCCGGATCGGCACCCTGCTCATGGCCGGCGGCGTGGCGGGCCTCGCCGTGCTGCTGTTCGTCCCCGACATCCTGTCGCGCTCGCTGCTGCCCGGCGTCGAGCGGCTGCTGACGTCGTCGGAGGCCGCCGACACCGACCCGCGCTGGCGGCTGTGGAACCGGGCGTGGGAGCTGTGGACCGACCACCCGCTGCTCGGGGTCGGCATCGGCCAGTACCCCGAGTACTCCGCCGGCCTGACGCCGTTCCGGAACTGGACCGAGGGCCAGGTCGCGCACCACACCTTCCTCAGCTTCGCGGCCGAGGGTGGCATCGCGGGCCTGCTCGCGTTCGGCGCGGTGATCGGCGCGACGGCGCTGCAGGTGCGCCGGGCGGCCCACCTCACTCGGATGCAACGCGCCGCGTTGCTGCTCGGCGTCGTCGTGATCGTCACGATGATGCTGACGCTGAACCTGCAGAACCTGCGCTACGTCTGGGCGTTCTTCGCCTTCGCCGTGGCCGCCGCCGTGACGCGCGACGCCGCGCCGGACGACGTCCCGGAGGAGCAGCGATGACGGCCGAGCGCGCCATCGTCCACCTCGCCCAGCCCACCACGGGTGGGGTCGCCGAGGTCGTCCTGCAGCTGGTCGAGATCGGCGTGGCCGACGGCCGCCGCGTCGTGGTCGGCTGTCCGGCCGACGGCTACCTCGCCGAGCGGGCCAGGGCCCTCGGCGCCGAATGGCTCCCGATCGAGCTGCGGCGCGCGCCCGGGCCGTCCGACGTGGCCGCCCTGCGCCGCACCCGCGCGGCGATGCGCCACGCCGACGCGGTGTTCGCGCACTCCAGCAAGACCGGGGCCCTGGCCCGGCTGGTGCGGCCGCGCGGGACCCGCCTCGTGTTCGTGCCGCACGGCTGGTCGTGGCTCGTCGGCGGCCGGCTCGCCGGGGCCTACCGCACGGTCGAGCGGCTGCTGGCCCGGCGTGCCCACGTCACCGTGGTGGTGGGCCGCGACGAGCTCGCGGAGGGACGCCAGGTCCTCGGCCGACGTCCCGCCCTGGAGGTGATCGAGAACTCCGTCGACCTCGAGCGCTTCCGCCCGCCGGAGGTCCCGCGGCCCACCGACGGGCGCACCGTCGTGTGCGTCGGGCGGCTCACCCGGCAGAAGGGCCAGGACCTGCTGGTCCGCGCCGTCGCGCAGGGCGGCCTCGACGTCTCGGTGCGGCTGGTCGGCCCGGGCGATCCCGCGGAGCGCGAAGACCTCGAGACCCTCGTCCGCGAGCTCGGCATCGCCGAGCGGGTGGAGCTCGTCGGCGCGGACGACCCCGTCCGTCACCTGCAGGAGGCCGACCTCGTGGTCGTCCCGTCGCGCTGGGAGGGCCTGCCGCTCGTCCTGCTGGAGGCGATGGCGTGCGGCGCTCCGGTCGTGGCCAGCTCGGCCGCCGGGGTGGACGCGCTGGCCGACGCCGGCGTGGTCGTCCCGCTCACCGAGGAGGACGCGTTCGTCGAGACGCTCGCGAAGGCGATGCGCGACCTGCTCGCGTCGCCGGAGCGCCGGGTCGAGCTGGGGTGTCGAGCCCGCACCCGCGCCGAGGAGCGCTACGGCCGCGAGCGGATGGCCGAGCAGTACCGCGCCCTTTGGTCCTGACTCAGAGCGCGCGCCGCAGCAGGACCGCCCCGGCGACGGCCCGCGCGGCGACGCCGGCCAGCACGACGTACCCGGCCGAGAGCAGGGTCGCGTCCCCGTACGTGAGGGCGGCGAGCACGAGGGCCGCCGCGAGGCCGACGACCGCGACGCCCACGCGCGAGCGGTAGCGGTTGAGGACGAGCTGCGGCGCGGTGGTCGCGTAGTCGACGCTGAGCGCCACGACGGCCAGCGCGATCGGCAGGAACTCCCAGCGCGTGAGCGTGAACTCCTCGCCGAACACGAGCGGCAGCACGGGCGGGAACGCGAGCAGCGCCAGCAGCGCGACGCCGAGCCCCACGCCGACCTGCCGCAGGCCCACGCCCAGGGAGAGCGCCCGCAGCCGCGCGACCCCGCCGGACTCGAGGCCCGCCCGCAGCGCGCGCAGCTGCGTCTGCTGGATCGAGCTGAGGAAGAGGTTCGCGAACGTGACCACGTACTGGGTGACCGCGAAGACGCCGACGACGGCCGCGGAGGCCGACGCCGCCAGGTAGATCGTGGGCAGGTAGGTCATCGCCGAGGCGAGCCCCTGCGACACCCCGAGGCTCGTCCCGGCACCGAGGATGCGTCGCGCGTCCGCGCGGTTCGCCCGCCACGGAGCCGGGTCGATCGTCCGCAGGCACCACGTGGCCACCGGCACGAGCACGACGACGGAGGCCACGAACGACCCCCAGATCGCGGCCTCGGCCGGAAGCTCGAACGCCAGCGGCACGGCCACCGCGACGACCGTGAGCAGCGTGTTCGTCCACATCCAGCGCGCGACGGCGCCGATGCGCCCGGCGGCCTGGAGGCAGCCGTGGCAGATGTCGAGCAGCGAGTCGGCGGCTCGCAGGCCGAGCAGCGGCACCAGCACGGCGGCGGGCGGGAACGAGTCGGTCCACAGGGCTGCGAGGCCGATGCCCGCGACGGCCAGCGCGACCGCGGCGATCCGCAGCGCCAGGTAGGCCCGGAACGGCGGCCCGCCGCGCAGGGTCTGCAGGACGTTGCGCAGGCCCAGCTCGGCCAGGATGAAGACGGGGAAGGTGACGGCCATCGCGTAGGCGAACTCGCCCGCGCCCTCGGCGCCGCTGAGCCGCGCGAAGCCCCACAGGATCAGCAGGGTGGTGGCGGACTTGCCGGCGTAGCCCGACAGCAGCAGCAGCGAGTTCTTCAATCCACCGGTCCTTCCGGGTCCCGTCCGTAGAACCCTAGAGGCCGGGACCGCTCAGGTCAGCGCGGGCACGCGCAGCCGCGCGAGCAGCAGCATGCTGACGTCCTCGGACGCGAGATGCATCGGCGCGAGGATCGGGCCGGCGGCCGGCGGCAAGTCGCCCAGCAGGAGGGAGTCGCCGTCGGACAGGACGACGCTGCCGCGGGGATCGGCCAGCGCGCACGCCAGCCAGCGGCCGTCGGCGTCGGGGCTGCCGGTGGCGATCGAGCCGATCAGCGCCGCGGCGGCGCGGGCCGGCGGCACGAACGCGAAGCGACGCCAGCCACACTCGTCCACGGTCTCGACGAGCGTCTCGGACCCGGCCGTGGCGTACCAGTGCATCGTGCGGCCGTGCATGAGCGTGATGTCCTCGGCCGAGGTCTCGTAGAGGCTCAGCGGGGTCACGTCGGCGACGGTCGCCAGCACGTCGGCCAGGCGCGGCCACAGGGTCCGGCCCGAGGGACCGGGCTGGACGCGCTCACGGTCGACGAAGCGGGACGCGCGCACCGATCGCGGGCCGAGCTCACCGTCGGGGGCCACGAGGATGTCGGGGTTCGCGGTGTGCCACCAGGACTGCATCCAGATCACCTCTCGTCCGGCGCGGGGTGCGCCGTCAGGGAGGAGACCGGGTTGTGAGTCGGGCGTGACGCGATTCGACTCAGGATTCTCAGGAGTCGCGTGCCGTCACGCGAGTGAGGAAGGCAACCGAGGCGCCCATGACCTTCTCGCCCTCGGGGGTCCTCAGGTCGAACTGGAACTCGTGGCCCAGCTCGGGGAAGAACAGGGGCTCGTGCTCCACGCCCAGCTCGCCGAGGCGGGTCGCGAGGGCGCGGCCCTGCTTCGTCAGCGGGTCCCCGTCGCCGCCGCTGAGCAGCGTGGGCGGGTAGCTCGCCGTGGCGTGACCGACGATCGAGGCCTCGCGCACCCGCGGGTCATCCGCGTCCTTCGTGCCGAGGTAGGCCCACGCCACGGTGCGCACGAACCAGCCGCCGATGCCCTCGTCGTCCATCGCCATCGGCGGGTCGTAGGGGCCGCAGTGCAGCATCGCCCCGCGCAGCTGGCCGGGCCGGAGGGCGGGCTCGATGCCGATCAGGCGCGCGTACGCCGGATCGGCGACGAGAGCCGCGTACTGGGCCGCGATCTGGGCGCCCGCCGAGTCGCCGGCGAGCACGATCCGGTCGGGATCGACGCCCAGCTCGTCCGCGTGCTCGCGGACGAACGTCAGCGCCTCGCCGAGCTGGCGCAGGGGCGTCGGGTAGTGGTGGTCGGGCGCGAGGGAGTAGTCGAGCGAGACGCCGACGTAGCCCTCCTGCGCCAACAACCGCAGGTACGGCGCAGGCTGCTCCTTGTCGCCGCCGATCCACGCGCCACCGTGCACCCACACGACGGCGGGCAGCGGCCCGCTGCGGTCCACCGGCGACCACACGTCGAGGACCTCGTCGGGGCCGTCGCCGTAGGCCACGTCGGTGCGCCCCTCGACGCCCTCGGCCTCGTCGCCGCGGAACTCGCCCGTGTCGGTCAGCGAGAACAGCCAGTTGATGACGTACACCCCCGGTCGTGGGCTGAGCTGCGCCCAGACCACGACCCCGAGGGCGGCCACCAGCACCGCGAGGAGCACCCGCAGGGCCCAGCGCCCGACCGCCCGCACGACTCGCACGCGCCCGAGCCTATGCCTCCCGCGCCGTGCCGGCGGGCGATCCGGTCACTCCCCCGACCAGGTGACCAGCGCGTCGAGCGCCTCGATCCGGTCGGCCGAGGCGCGCAGCGGGTTCACCTCCAGCGCGACCAGCTCGTCGCCGAGGGCGTGCGCGACCGCGCCGATCCGCGTGATGACGCGGGCCAGCTCGTCGAGGTCGACCGCCTCGGTCCCGCGCGCGCCCTGGAGCGCCTGCACGCCGCGCAGTGACCCGATCGCGCGACGGACCTCGTCCTGCGCGACCGGCAGCACCCGCAGGGCGCTCTCCCCGAGCAGCTCGACCCACACGCCGCCGAGGGCGACCGCCATCGTCAGTCCCCATGCCGGGTCGCGCACCACGCCGACCAGCAGCTCCGAGCCGCCGCTGCGGTGCGGCTGCACCAGCACCCGCGCCCCATCGTGGCCGGCAGCCGCCACGGCCCCCAGCACCTCCTCGACGGCCTCGCGGACCTGGTCGGCGGACGCGAGCCCCAGCTTCACGCCGCCGATGTCGCTCTTGTGCTCGAGGCCGTCCACCGCGGCCTTGACCACCACGGGGTAGCCCATCGAGTCGGCCGCCGCGGCCGCCTCCTTGGGGGTCGCCGCCAGCTCGGACGGCACCATCGGCACGCCGTTCGCCGCCAGGAACGTGGCAGCGGGCTGCTCCGCCCACGAGCCGCGACGCTCCGGCAGCCCGTCCGGGAAGACCGGCTCCACGCGCGGCGGCTCCTGGTGACCCTCGCCGTGACGACGCACGACCTCGGACCAGCGCACCGCGTGACCGAGCGCGGTCAGGCCGTGCTCGATGCCGCCCGCGACCTGCGGGTACTGCGACCCGGCCTGGATCATCCGGCCCGTCTCGTTGATGTCCGTCAGGACGTTGCCCACCGGGATGATGGGCGTCGGCGACTCGCGGATCGTCTGCGCGTTGCGCGTGTACAGCTGCAGCGCGAGGTCGGGGTCGGCCGTCTGTCGGGGCAGGTCCTGGAGCATCATGACGAAGTCGATGCCCGGGTCGGCCGCCACGATCCGCAGCGCGTTGCCCATGAGCTCGCGGTCGAGCAGCACGTAGCCGGTGACGTCGAGCGGGTTGTTCGGCGTCGCGAACGACGGCAGCACCTCCGTGAGCTGCGCCATCGTCTCGGGCGTGAACTCGGCCAGGTCGAGGCCCTCGTCCTCCGCGCGGTCGGCGATGATCTCCGACGCGCCGCCCGAGGGGGTCACGACGCCCACCCGGCGACCCGGCAGCGGACCAGTCTCGGCCAGCAGCCCCGCCGTGATGATGAGGTCCTCCAGCGAGACGACGCGGATGACGCCGAGTTGCGCGAACGCCGCGTCGACCGTCTTGTCGTCGCCCACCAGGGCACCGGTGTGCGCCTGCGCGGTGCGCGAGGCCTTCACGCTGCGCCCGATCTTGAGCGCGACGATCGGCTTGCCCGCCGCCAGCGCCATCCGGGCGACCTCGGCGAACTCCTCGGGCCGGCGCACCGACTCGAGGAACAGCGCGATCGCCTTCGTCTTCGGGTCGTCCACCAGCCCGCGCACCACGTCCGTGACGGACATGATCGTCTCGTTGCCCATCGCCACGAGCAGCGAGATGCCGATGTTGCGCGACTGCGCGAACGACAGCACGCTGCTGGCCAGCGCGCCACTCTGCAGCACCACGCCGACCGAGCCGGCGATGAGCGGCTGCGGGATCGGCAGGCCGTACGGCGTGATGCCGTCGGCTGCGTTGATGAAGCCGTTGCCGTTCGGCCCGAGGATCGTCACGTCCAGCTCGGTCGCGAGGTCGAGCAGCTCCTGCTCGCGCACCGCACCCTCGCCGCCCACCTCGCCGTAGCCGGCGGTGAGGACCACGTAGTGCCGCGTGCCCCGCTGCGCCCCGAGCCGGATCACGTCCGGCACGACGTCGATCGGCGTCATGACGTAGACGAGGTCGACCTGGCCGGGGATGTCCGCCAGCGACGCGTACGCCTTGGTCCCGTGGACCTCCGGGGACTTCGGGTTCACCAGGTACACGTCACCGGTGAACCCGTTGACCTGCAGGTTGGCGAACGTGGCGACCGACCAGCCCGACTTGTCGGTGGCGCCCACGAGGGCGACCGACTTCGGGCGGAAGAACGCCAGCGGATCGATGCGCGAGCCGGGATCGGTCATGACAGCGAGGCCCCCACCTTGACGTGACCGCGCAGCAGGTTGCGCGCGATCGTGCGCTTCTGGATCTCGTCGGTGCCCTCGAAGATGCGCAGCAGGCGCAGCTCGCGGTACCAGCGCTCGAGCGGCAGCTCCTTCGTGTAGCCCATGCCGCCGTGGATCTGCAGCACGCGGTCGACCACGCGGTTCGCCATGTTCGTGCCGTAGAGCTTCGCGACCGAGGAGGCGTGGCGCGCGTCGCGGCCCTGCTCGACCTCCCACGCGGCGTGCAGCGTGAGCCAGCGCGCGGCGTCGAGCTCGACCGCGCTGTCGGCGATGTGCCACTGGATCGCCTGGTACTCCGCGATCGGCTTGCCCATCGAGATGCGGCTGTTCGCGTGCTCGACGGCCATCTCGATCATGCGCTCGGCGGCACCGAGGGCGCCGGCCGGGATCATGTAGCGGCCCTGGCCGATCCACTGCATCGCGAGGTCGAAGCCGTGGCCCTCCTCGCCGAGGATGTTGCGGTGCGGCACGCGGACGTCCTGGAAGCTGAGCGAGGCCGGACCCCACTCGCCCATCGTCGGGATCGGGGTGGACTCCCAGCCCATGGCCCGGTCGACGAGGAAGCACGTGACGCCGCCGTTGGCGCCCAGCTCGGGGTTCGTCACCGCGAAGACCATGACGAAGTCGGCCTCGTTGCCGTTTGTGATGAAGATCTTCTCGCCGTTGATGATCCACTCGTCGCCGTCGCGCACCGCACGGGTGCGGATGCTGCGGGCATCGGAGCCGGCACCCGGCTCGGTGATGGCGAAGCAGCTGCGCCGGTCGCCCTCGATGGTCGGCAGCAGGAACTCCTCCTGCTGCTCGCGGGTTCCCGCGTAGAGGATGTTGTCGGCCGAGCCGCCGAAGCGGAACGGGACGAAGGTGCGACCCGCCTCGCCGGCGATGATCGCCGACATCACCGGGCCCACCGCCATGCCGCCGTACTCCTCCGGGGTGTTGATGCCCCAGTAGCCGTGCTTGCGCGCCTTGGCCTGCAGATCGCGGAGGGTCTCGCGGTCGATGCCCGGCCGCCCCTCGCGCTCGTTCAGCAGGACCTGGCTCTCCAGCGGCATGACCTCCTTGGTGATGAACTGGCGCACCGCACTGCGCACCGCGCGCTGTTCCTCGCTGAGCTCGAAGTCGATCATCATCTCTCCTCTGAGAATGTGTTTCTAGAATCGTCCTCTAGAATTGTGTTTAGCATCACGTACGGATGGTGTGCCGTCAAGGGGCGAAAAGGTCCTATGCTGTGTCAGCACCGCAGGCCGAGATCACGAGGAGCCGTCCATGTCCGCCACGGAAGCGCCCCGCCCCCCAGGGCGCCGATGGGCGAAGACGGAGGAGACCCGTCGCCAGGTCCTCGACGCCGCCGCCGAGGTGTTCATCGAGCAGGGCTACACGCGCGCCGGCATCTCCGACGTCGTCGACCGGGCCGGCTCCAGCGTCGGCAGCGTCTACCACCACTTCGGCGGGAAGGCCGAGCTCTACTTCGCCCTCTGGGACGAGTACGTCGGCCGTCTCGCGCGGGCCGCCGCCGACGCGGTCGCCAAGGTGCGCGCCTCGGGCGACGCCGACCCGCTGGTGCAGTTCGAGGCGGGCATGCTGGCCTACCTCGAGGCCGGCTGGCGCGACCGGCGCCTCTACCCCGTCTTCTACTCCGGGGACGCGCCGCCGGAGTTCGAGACCCAGCGGCGCGATCGCAGCCAGGAGTGGATCCGGCGCAACGTGATGATCCTCGGCCTGGGCAACACCGTGGAGGACCGGCTGACGGTCGCCGCGCTCACCAGCGTGGTGGGCGAGGCCGCCCGCGTCGCCGTCGGCTGCGGGACGGCCGCCCAGGCCAAGCGCGTGGCACGGCACGCCGTCGTGCTGGTCCGGCGGCTCTACCCCGACGCCGACTGACGCGCGGGCCTCAGTCCAGCGCGAACCGGGCCCGGCCACGGTCGATCACCACCGTGCCGTCGGCCCGGCGCACGCGGAACGCCACGTCGCCGGTGTCCACGTCCCACAGCTCGACGCTGAGGTCGTCGCCGGGCAGCACGGGCGCGGAGAACCGCCCCGCCATCGAGCGCATCGCGTCGCCGTCGCCCTTCGCCACGGCCGACACCAGCACCCGCGCGGTGATCCCGTAGGTCGCCAGGCCGTGCAGGATCGGTCGCTCGAAGCCGCCACGCGCCGCGAACGAGGGGTCGCTGTGCAGCGGGTTGCGGTCGCCGCTGAGCCGGTAGAGCAGGGCCTGCCCCGGCCACGACCCGGTCGCCACGACCTGGTCGGGCTCGCGGTCGGGCACCGGTGCGAGACCGGGCTCGGCCGCGGTGCCGCCGAAGCCGCCCTCGCCGCGGATGAAGACGCCCGACCGCGCGGTCACGAGCGGCTCGCCCGTGTCCGCCAGCACGGCCTCGGCCTGCGACCGCACGAGCGCGCCACTGCGCTTGTCCTCGATCCCCGTCACCATCGAGGTGATCGAGACGGTCCCCGAGGGCGGCAGCGGCCGGTGCAGCTCGAGCTGCTGCTCGGCGTGCACCAGCATCGCCGGGTCGAAGTCGCCGAGCTTGCGCCCGCGGGCGCCCCACGTGAGCATCACGCCGTACGACGGCATCACCTTCTGACCGTCGCCGCCGGGCTCACCGTGCTCGGTCGTGTACGCCAGGTCCTCCAGCGGGTTGTCGTGGCCGGCTCCCACGCCCAGGGCGTAGAGCAGCGCGTCGGTGCTGGTCCAGGACTTCTCCACCGGCTCGGACAGGACGCCGACGATGTCGTGGTTCAGGCTCATCGGGTCGCCTCCTGGGGAACCTTGCCGTTCATGACCGCGTTGGGCCGGGCCTGCGCGAGCAGGTCGGGGAGGATCCCGTCGAGGTCCTCCACCGTGAGCCGCCGCTCCTCCTCCACGCCGGGGCCGGCGATCCAGCCCTCGGCCACGCTGACGTGGCCGCCGCGGATGTTGAAGACCCGTCCGGTCACGTCGGCGGCCGCCGGGCTGGCGAGCCAGGCCACGAGCGGCGAGACGTTCTCGGGTGCCCCGGGGTCGAACTGGCCCTCGGGGATCTCGGGCCGGTCGGTCCGCAGGCCCTCGGTCATGCGCGTCAACGCGGCGGGCGCGATCGCGTTGACGGTGATGCCGTAGCGGGCCAGCTCGCGCGAGGCGATGATCGTCAACGAGGCGATCCCCGCCTTCGCGGCGCCGTAGTTGCCCTGGCCGGGGTTGCCGTAGATGCCGGACGAGGACGTCGTGTTGATGATGCGCCCGTCGACCTGCTCCCCCGCCTTGGACAGCTCGCGCCAGTGTTTGGCCACCGCGCTCATCGGCGCGAACGTGCCGCGCAGGTGCACCTTGATGACGGCGTCCCACTCCTCGATGGTCATGTTGACGAGCGTCCGGTCGCGCAGGATGCCCGCGTTGTTGACCAGGACGTCGACCCTGCCGAAGGCGTCGAGCGTGGCGGCCAGGAGGCGCTGGGCGCCCTCGGGCTCGCTGATGTCGTCGCCGTTGACGAGCGCGAGTCCGCCACGGGCGCGCACCTCCTCCGCCACCTGCTCGGCGGGGCCGGGCTCGTGACCCGTCCCGTCCAGCGAGGCGCCGAGGTCGTTCACGACGACCGCTGCCCCCCGGTCGGCGAACTCGAGTGCGTGGGCACGCCCGAGCCCGCGCCCCGCTCCCGTGACGATGACGACCTGACGATCTCCTGCAGACATGCGTTCTCCTCTGGTGGTGGGTCGGTGGGCGGTCATCCGCGGGTGAGGACGAGGGTCGCGGCGCTCATGAACATGCCGCCGTTGCCGAGCACGAGGCTCGTCTCGACGTCGTCGACCTGCGCCTCGGCCTGGCCGCGCAGCTGGCGCACGGACTCCTGGATCGCGAACATCCCGTACATGCCCGTGTGGGTGTAGGACAGCCCGCCGCCGTTCGTGTTCATCGGCAGCGAGCCGCCCGGGGAGGTGTTCCCCTCGGCGACGAAGGCCCCGGACTCGCCGCGGCCGACGAAGCCCATGTCCTCGAGTCCGTACAGCGGCACGTGGGCGAAGGCGTCGTAGATCATCAGGTGGTCGATGTCGGACGGGCCCATGCCCGCCTCGCGGAACGCGGCCTGGCTCGACAGCGTGAACTGCCGGCACGTGCTCATGTCCTCCATCTGCGACACCATCGGCGTCGTCGCGGCCTCGCCCGTGCCGGCCACGTTGACCAGCGGGAGGTCGCTGCCGTGGGCCTCGGCGAACTCGCGCGAGGTCACCACCAGCGCGCCGCCGCCGTCGGTGACCAGGCAGCACATCAGCAGCGTGAACGGCCAGGCGACCATGCGGGCGCCGAGCACCTCGTCCACCGTGACCTCGTCGCGGTACATCGCGCGGCTGTTGCGCGACGACCAGCGCCGCTGCGCCACCGCGACCTCGGCGAGGTGCTCCAGCGTGTTGCCGGTCTCCTGCAGGAAACGCAGCGCCGGGATCGTGAACGTGGTGGGCGGGCCCAGGACGCCGTAGGGCATCTCGAACTGCGCCATCGACGAGTCGGGCTGGCGCGCCCACGGGGCGGCGCCGACGCGCGACCGACCGGACTCGCCGTGCGTGATGAGGACGGCGGTCGCGTGACCGGCCCGGATGGCCGCGACGGCGTGCCGCACGTGGAAGAGGAAGGACGAGCCGCCCACCGACGTGCCGTCGACGTAGGTCGGCGTGATGCCGAGCGCGTGGGCCACCGCGACGGGGCCCGGCCCGCCGGTGGAGACCGTGGCGATGCCGTCGATCTGGTGCAGGCCCAGGCCGGCGTCCGCGAGGGCACGCCGCGCCGACTGCACGTGCAGCTCCAGGGTGGAGGTCTCGGGCAGCCGTCCGACCTCCTCGGTCTCGGCGGCGCCGAGGATGACGACGTCGTCCCTCATCGCACGACCTCCGACTCCGACGGCTCGAAGACCGGGATCGCGAGATCGCCGCGCTGCTCGAACGTCACCTGCAGCGGCAGGTCGAGGGGGAGGAACTGCGGCTCCGGCGGGACCCCGACGATGTTCGTCATCATCCGCGGGCCCTCCTCGAGCTCGACGACGGCGATCACGGTGGGCGGCTCGAAGCCCGGGGCCGGTCGCTGCGAGATGACGTAGGAGTACAGGGACGCCCGGCCCGAGCAGGTGATCCACTCCAGCGCCTCTCCCCCGCACCGGGGGCACGACGAGCGCGGGTAGAAGAACGGGCGGTCGCAGTCGGTGCACGACTGGATTCGCAGCTCGCCGGCCTCGGTGCCGTCCCAGAACGGCCGGGTCTCCGGCGAGGCCTTCGGGACGAAGCGGTCGGCGACGTCCGCTCGTGGCTTGGTGTCGGTGATGGGCATCAGCGAGGTGCCTTTCTGGTGGAGGGGCCGACGTCGGCCCGCGAGTCGTCGAGGTAGTGCAGGATCGCCTCGACCGACGCCTGGGCGGCGCGCAGTCGCAGCGAGTTCAGGTGGGGGTGGATCGCGCGGGCGATCTCGGCCGGGCCGCGTCCGGCGGCGGCGTGGGCCGCCACCTGGTCGACCCGGCGCAGCCGGTCGCTCACGCGGTCCTCCAGGTACTGGCGCGGCTCGCGCACCACCGGACCGTGACCGGGCAGGAACACCCAGTCGTCGTCGACCACGTCGGCCAGGCGCCGCATCGACGACAGGATGTCGACGATCGTGCCGTCCGGGTGGCTGATGAACGGGTTCACCCGCGCCAGCACCGTGTCGCCGGTGAGGACGAGCCGGTGGTCCGGCAGGACCAGGCTCACCCCGTCGGCGGTGTGGCCCGGCGTCCGGATGGCCCAGGCCTCGCTGGCGCCGAGGTCGAACCGCGTCCCCTCGGCGATCACCCCCCGCTGGACCCGCGGCCGGATCGGCGCGGACCAGCGCTTCGCGAGGGGCGCGGCCGCCTGCGAGTGGTCGCCGTGGTGGTGGCTGAGCACGACCTCGCGCAGCCGGCTGCCGCTCGCGTGCACGACCTCGTCGATCGCCTCGAGGTGCTCCGGGTCGTCCGGCCCCGGGTCCACCACGATGGCGTCCCCGCCACCGGTGAGCACCCAGGTGTTCGTGCCCTCGAAGGTCCACTCGTTCGCATTCGGCGCGAGCACCAGGTGGATCCCCGGCGCCACCTCGAGGGGCTCGCCCGGCCGTGGTGCGGTGCCATCGACATCCCACATGTCAGTCCTGCTTCAGCCAGATGTTCTCGTACTCGCGGGCCGAGTAGTCCGGGTGCGGGTTCCACGAGCGCACGCGGGGCGAGAGCAGGGTCTGACCGTCGTAGACGTACAGCGGCAGGGGCGTCAGGACGTTCTCGAGGATGTACCGGTCGATCTCCTGGAGCGCCTTCTCGCGCTCGCCCGTGTCGGTGATCGCGCGCTGCGCCTCGATCTTGGCGTCCAGCTCCGGATCGTTCACGTTCGACCAGTTGCGGCTGCCCTTCGAGTGGTACTCGGTGGTGAGGTACTCGTCGGCGGTGAGCATCGGCGTCTGCAGTCCGTAGGCGATGTCGTACTTGCCGTTGGGCCACGTGTCACCGGCGTAGGTGGCGTAGTCCTGGACGTCCAGCTTGACCTTGACGCCGATCTTGGCGAGGTCCTCCTGGACCCACTGCGCCTCGCGCACGATCGTCTCGCCGTAGCCGGTCGTGACGACCATCGTGGCCTCGAAGCCGTCGGGGAAGCCGGCGTCGGCGAGCTGCTTCTTCGCCTCGTCCGGGTCGTACGGGACGAGCTTCTCGACCTCCTCGGTCGGCAGCGCGCCGAAGATCGTCGGGGTGATCGGGCCGGTGACCGTGCCGCCGGCGCGGATGCTGTCGATCATGCCCTGCTTGTCGATCGCCATGGCCACGGCGCGACGCACCTCGACCTGGTCGAACGGCTTCGACTCGGCGTTCATGTAGACGCGGGTCTGCGTCGTGCCGGCCTCCTGGCTCTTCTGCAGTCCCTCGACCTGGCTGAGCAGCTGGTCGACCTGGCGCTTCTCGGTGGAGAGCGTCGTCATCATGTCGATCTTGTTGCTGCGCAGCGCGGCGATCTGCGCCTGCGCGTCGGGCATGATCGTGGTCGTGTAGCCGTCGAGGTACGGCTGGTTCTCCACGAAGTAGTCGGGGTTCTTGACGTAGACGCGCTCCTGGTCGCGCTTCCACGACTCGAGCATGAAGGGCCCGGTGCCGATGGCCTCGGTGGCCGGGTCGAAGCCGCCGTCCTTCGCCTCGCAGGGCAGGATCGCCAGGAACGGGTTGGCGAGCGTCTCGTCGAACGCCGAGAAGCCGGACTTGAGCGTGAACACCACGGTCTGGTCGTCGGGCGCCTCGATCGAGTCGACGTTGCCGATCAGGCCCAGCGCGTGGCCCTGGATGTCCTTCATCCGGTCGAACGTGCAGAGCACGTCCTTCGAGGTGAACGCCCGGCCCGACACCGGGGGCTTGTCGTGCCAGACGACCCCGTCACGGAGCGTGATGGTCCAGGTGCGGTTGTCCTCGCTGGTGTCCCACGACTCGGCGAGGTCGCCCTCGACCTCGTTCGTGCCGTACTCCACGTCCTCGCCGGTCTTGAACGCCAGCAGCCGGCTGTAGACCGCACCGATCGCGGAGTGCACCGAGTACGCCGGCTCCTTCTGCAGGTCCAGCGACGGCGCGTCGGCCGTGCCGGCGATGTGGAACGTGCCGCCCGGCTGGGGCGGGCCGTCGTCCGTGACGAGCGCGCCCTCGGCGGAGGACTCGGACGAGCCGCCGCCGCTGCCGAAGCAGGCGGACGACACGGCCGCCGTCGCGACGAGGATCGCGGCGAGCTTCGCCGGTCTGCGGGTGGTGGTCATGGTGTCTCCTTGGGTCGCGGCACGGGGTGATCGGCGGGAACGGGTGGTCATCGACGTTGCTTGGGGTCGAGGAAGTCGCGCAGCGCGTCGCCCAGCAGGTTGAACGCGAGCACGGAGATGGACAGGGCCAGACCGGGGAACAGCGCCATCCACGGCGCGATCTCCAGCTGGCGCGAGGCCTCGCTGAGCATCCGGCCCCAGGACGGGGTCGGCGGAGGCGTGCCGATGCCCAGGAAGCTCAGGGCCGACTCGGCGATCAGGACGATCGCGAACAGCAGGCTGGTCACGACGAACAGCGGGGCCATGAGGTTCGGCAGGCCGTACTTCACCAGGATCCGCTTCGTGCTGCACCCGACCGCGCGGGCCGCCTCGACGTAGGTCTCCTCGCGGATGCGCAGCATCTCGCCGCGTGCCACGCGGTTGAAGGCGGGGATCACGAGCAGCGCCAGCGCGAGGATCGTGTTGCGGATGCTCGGGCCGAGCAGGGCGGCCACGAACAGCAGCAGGACGATCGACGGGACCGCCATGAGCGAGTCCATGATCCGCTGGATCACGGTGTCGACCCACGTGCCGCCGAAGTAGCCCGACACGATGCCCAGCACCAGGCCGGCGACGCCGCCGATGGCGAGGGTCGCGACCGAGATGAGCAGCGAGGTCCGGGCCCCGTAGAGGACGCGGCTGAGCACGTCGCGCCCGAGGTCGTCGGTGCCCATCAGGTGGTCGGCGTTCGGCGGGACCATGATCGCCGCGCGGTTCTGCGCCAGCGGGTCGTACGGCGAGATCAGCGGCGCGAGGATCGCGAGCGCCACGAACACGAGGATGATCGCGGCCGCGACGGCGCCGAAGGGCTGTTCGCGCAGGTAGCGCCACATCCCGCGGCGCCGGCGGGCGCCACGCGACAGGATCGGTGGGGGCAGCGCGCCCGTGGCGGCGGCGGACGCGAGACGGGGTTCGGTGGTCGTCATGACGAGGGCCTCTCAGTACCGGATCCGCGGGTCGACGACCGCGTAGAGGATGTCGACGAGCAGGTTGACGAGGATGAACAGGCCGCCGTAGACGATCACGCAGCCCAGGACGACGGGGTAGTCGCGGTTCTGCACCGCGTCGAAGATCAGCGAGCCCATGCCGGGGATGCTGAAGATCGACTCGAGGATCACGGTGCCGCCGAGGATCGCGCCGACCTGCAGGCCGAGCAGCGAGAACACGGGGATGAGGCTGTTGCGACCCGCGTGCTTGGCCAGCACGGTGAACTCCGAGGCGCCGCGCGAGCGGACCGTCCGGATGAAGTTCGAGCCGAGGACCTCGAGCATCGAGGAGCGCAGCATGCGGGCCACGCCGGCCATCGACCCCACCGCGAGCGCCAGCGCCGGCAGGGCGAGGTGCGTGAGGTTCTGGGCCAGGTTCTCCCCCGGCCCGACGTAGACCAGCGGTGGCGACCACCCGAACCACTGCGCGAGGTAGGTGATGAGCAGCAGCGCCAGCCAGAAGTTCGGGATCGACATGCCCACGACCGCCAGGACGCGCAGGATCTGGTCGGTCAGGGAGTTCGGCTTCAGCGCCGAGATCACGCCCAGGGGGATGCCCAGGGCGAGGCCGAGGAACAGGGCCAGCAGGCCCAGCTCGAGCGTCGCGGGCAGCCGCTCGGCGATGTGGTCCACGACCGGGCGCCCGTCCTGGAACGAGGTGCCGAAGTCCAGCCGCATCGCGTCGGTCATGAAGGTGAAGAACTGCGAGACCAGCGGCTCGTCGAGACCGAGTTCGGCGGAGCGCTGGGCGACCTGCTCCTCCGTCGCGCCGGGTGCGTCCGCCAGCTGGAGGCGGACGACGTCACCCGGGATGAGCCGCAGCGTGAGGAAGGTGAACGTGGCGACGAGCCCCAGGACGAGGAGTCCGTAGCCCACGCGACGGCCGGCGAAGGTGATCATGCGTCGACGACCTTCCGCTCGTCCACGAGGTGGCAGGCGACCTCACGCTGGCCCAGCTGGAGCAGCTGCGGCTCGTCGTGGTCGCACGGCTCGAACCGGCGCGGGCACCTCGTGTGGAAGTGGCAGCCCGACGGCGGGCGGCTCGGACTCGGGATCTCGCCGGCGAGTGGCGAGCGCAGGTGACCGCGGTTCTCCAGCGACGGCACCGCCTCGACCAGTGCCGCCGTGTACGGGTGCTGCGGCGCGTTCATGAGGTCGTCGGTCGGGCCGGACTCGACGACCTTGCCGAGGTACATCACGCAGATCCGGTCGGACATGTAGCGCACCACGTTGAGGTCGTGCGCGATGAAGAGGTAGCTCAGCCCGAGCTCGCGCTGGACCTCGCGCAGCAGGTTGAGGATCTGCGCCTGCACCGACACGTCGAGCGCGGACACCGCCTCGTCGCACACGATGAGGTCGGGGTCGGTGGTGAGCGCGCGGGCGACGCCGATGCGCTGGGCCTGGCCGCCGGAGAACTGGTGCGGGAACCGCTCGAGCGCCCGCGACGGCAGGCCGACGAGGTCGAGCAGCTCGAGGCAGCGCCGGTGCCGCGACTCCGGGGTGCCGATCCCGTGGACCACCATCGGCTCGGTCAGCACCTCCTCGATCGTCATGCGCGGGCTGAACGAGCTGACGGGGTCCTGGAAGACCAGCTGCATGCGGCGGCGGAGTCGGGCGAGGTCGCGGCGGCCCAGCCTCGAGACGTCGCTGCCGTCGAACGAGACCCGGCCGGAGGTCGGCTCCAGCAGGCTCAGCGCGAGCCGGCCGAGGGTCGACTTGCCCGAGCCGGACTCGCCCACGAGGCCCACGGTCTCGCCGCGGCCCACCGAGAGGCTCACGCCGTCGACGGCGCGCACCGGAGGCTGGCGCTTGCGGCCGGGAAAGTGCTTCACCACGTCGCTCAGCTCGAGGATCGGACCGGTCGACGGCGTCACCTCCGGCACGACGCTGACGGGCGACTCGGTCACCGGCGCGACCGGCGTCCCGGCGCTCATCGCGCCACCCCCGCCGCGAGGGCCGGCTCGTCGGCCTCGGCCACCCGCCAGCACCGGGCGTTGCGCCCGTCGATCTCGAGCAGCTGCTGCGGCTCGTCGCACCGGCCGGCCTCCGACAGCGGGCACCGGGTCGAGAAGCGGCACCCGGTGGGCATCGCCTCGAGCGACGGCACCACGCCGGGAATGGCCGGCATCGGCTCGTCGCGCGGCGTGTCGGGTCGGGGGATCGCTCGCAGCAGGGCCTGCGTGTACGGGTGCTTGGGGTCGGTGAGGATCTCCTCCACCGTCCCGGTCTCCACGACCTCGCCGGCGTAGAACACCGCGACCCGGTCGGCCATCTCGGCGACCACGCCCATGTCGTGGGTGATCAGCATGAGGGCGACGCCCGTCTGCTGCTGCAGGTCGCGGATGAGCCGCAGCACCTGCGCCTCGACGGTCACGTCGAGCGCCGTTGTCGGCTCGTCGGCGATGAGCAGCCGGGGCGAGCACGCCAGGGCGCCGGCGATCATCACGCGCTGGCGCTGGCCGCCCGAGAGCTGGTGGGGGTAGGCGTCGACCTTCGACTCCGGATCGGGGATGCCCACCTCGGAGAGCAGCTCCACCGCGCGGCGCCGGGCCTGCTTCTTCGACATCCTCTGGTGCATCCGCAGCGCCTCGGACAGCTGGTTGCCGACCGAGAACAGCGGGTCCAGGGCCGTCATCGGGTCCTGGAAGACGATCGAGACCTCATTGCCGCGCAGCTGGCGCAACCGCTTCTTCGACGCGTGGGTGATGTCCTCGCCGTCCCAGCGCACCGTGCCGCCGCTGATCCGCCCGTTGCCGAGCAGTCCGAGCATCGCGAGCGCGGTCACGCTCTTGCCCGATCCGGACTCGCCCACGACGGCGACGGTCTCCCCGGCCCGGATGTCGAGGCTCACGCCACTGATCGCCTCGACCTGCCGGCCGCCGGTGCTGAACTCCACGTGCAGGTCGTCCACCCGGACGAGCCGCTCACCTGAGGTGGTCACAATTCCGTACCCCAATCTAGAATCTCACTCTAGGATGGCTTGATCATCCAGTGCGGGCACGGATGTGTCAAGGGTCACATCCCGCGCTGCGCGACCTACCCGGCGTGTGACTCGGAGTGACACCACGGACGGGTGGTGCAAAGAACGTGATTTTAGAATATGGTTCTATTCGGGAGGTGCCGTGAGGAGCCAACGACCACGTGCCGGCGCCGCTGCCTGGTCCACGCTCTGCGTCGTGTGCCTGGTCAGCATGCTGATCGGTCTCAACTCGAGCACCGTCAACGTCGCGCTGCCCGCCCTGACGCGGCACTTCGACGCGACCCAGCTGCAGGCCAGCTGGCTGATCCTGGGCTACATGGTCGCCAGCACGGCGTGCCTGCTGCTGTTCGGACGGATCAGCGACATCGTCGACCAGCGGCGCTTCTACCTCGGCGCGCTCGCGCTCTACACCATCTGCAGCCTCGCGTGCGGCTTCGCGCCCACGGTCGACTGGCTGATCTGGCTGCGGATCGTGGCCGCGCTGGGCGGCGCGATCCTGCTGGGCAACGGCGCCACCTTGATCCACGCGATCTTCCCGCGTGACTCCCTCGGCAGCGCCATGGGCCTGTACGCCGCGTCGTTCCCGATCGCGAGCCTCATCGGCCCGATCGCCGCCGGCATGATCCTCGAGGTCACCGACTGGCGGTGGGTGTTCTGGATGAACGTCCCGATCGGCCTGGTCGCCTTCACCACGGGCTGGTTCCTGCTGCGGCGCAAGGACGAGCGCGAGGAGAAGACCTCGCTCGACCTGCCCGGGAACGTGCTCGTGATCGCCGTCATCACGCTCACGACCGTGGGCATCTCGCTCGTCACCGAGTTCACGTGGAGCAGCCCGTGGGTCTGGGGCAGCCTGCTGCTCGCCCTCGCGCTGCTGCCCGCCCTGGCGTTCGCCGAGCGCCGCAGCCGCCACCCCGTCATCGACGTCGAGACACTGCGCACCCACGGCATCGGCCTGCTCCTGCTGGCGGGGTTCTTCCTGAGCGCGGGCCGGTTCCCGGCCATCGTCCTGATGAGCCTCTACCTGCAGGGCCCGCTGGGCTTCCGGCCCAGCGAGACGGCCCTGCTCCTGCTGCCGATGCCGATCGGCAGCATCCTCGGATCGCTGTGCGTGGGGCGGCTGTCCCGGCGGTGGCGATCGCGGCAGATCTCCTCGTTCGGCGCGATCGTCGGCCAGCTCGGCGTGTTCGCCCTGGCCGGGGGCGTGTTCACGCAGAACACGTGGGTGCTGGGTGTCGGGCTCGTCCTCATGGGCATGGGCACGGGCCTGTTCATCGGCTCGAACGCGACCTCGCTGCTCGAGGCGACGCCCGAGTCCAGCCTCGGCGTCGTGAACGGCATGCGGCTCGCGGTGCAGAACACCGGCAACGTGCTGAGCCTCGCGGTGGCCCTGACGCTCATGACGATCGGCCTCAGCCCGGCGCTGAGCGACGCGGTGCTGCAGGCGTCGATCCCCGGCGATCCGCCCGCCGAGGTCATCGCGGGCTTCGGCTACGCCCTCCTGCTGCTGTGCATCCTCGGGCTCATCGGCATGACGCTCTCCATCGTCGCGGCGCTGAAGCCGTCGCCGGAGATCCTCCAGGAGCACGACGCGGTGGCCCTGCAGGGCGCCGCCGAGCCCACCTGAACCGTCAGTCCGCCTCGATCCCGAGGTGCACGACGAAGCCGCCGGGGTCGCGCACCTGCGCGACGCGCTCGCCCCACGGCATCGGCGCCGGCTCGGCGATGCTCGTCGCGCCCGCCCCGAGGGCCGCCCGGTAGGCGTCGTCGAGGTCGTCGACGTAGAGCCACAGCGCCATCCCGATCGGCTCGGTCCCCAGGTCGTCGTCGACGGCGATGCCGATCGACGAGCCGCCCAGCGCGAGCGCGACGTAGACGTCGCGACCGCCGACGTCGAACGCGTAGGTGCGCTCCGCGCCGAAGGCGTCGCGGTAGAACGACTCGAGCCTCGGCAGGTCTCGCGTCGCCAGGATCGGGAAGCCGCCCGTCACCCCCATGGGGGCAGCCTACGAAGGGCGCGGGGTCAGATGCCCAGGGAGCGCCCGACGATCTCCTTCATGATCTCGGTGGTGCCGCCGTAGATCGTCTGGATGCGCGTGTCGCGGTACGCCTTGCTGATCGGGTACTCGCTCATGTAGCCGTAGCCGCCGTGCAGCTGCAGGCACGAGTCGACGGTCCTCTTCTGCAGCTCGGTGGTCCACCACTTGCCGGCCGCGGCGTCGTCGATCGAGAGCTTGCCCTCGTTGAGCGCCTCGACGCTGCGGTCGACGAAGACCTGGGCGATGCGCTGCTCGGTCTCGAGCTCGGCCAGCACGAAGCGGGTGTTCTGGAACGAGCCGATCGGCTTGCCGAACGCCTTGCGGCTCTTCACGTACTCCAGCGTCATGTCGATGACCTGGCGGCACGCGGCCGCCGCGACGACCGAGATCGTGAGGCGCTCCTGCGGCAGCTTCTCCATGAGGTAGACGAAGCCGCGGCCCTCCTCGCCCAGCAGGTTCTCCACCGGCACGCGGACGTTGTCGAAGAAGAGCTCGGCGGTGTCCTGCGCCTTGAGGCCCAGCTTGTCGAGGTTGCGGCCGCGCTCGAAGCCCTCCATGCCGCGCTCGAGCACGATCAGCGACACGCCCATCGCGCCCGCATCGGGATCGGTCTTGCACGCCACGATGACGAAGTCGGCGTTGATGCCGTTCGTGATGAAGGTCTTCGCGCCGTTGACGACGTAGTGGTCGCCCTCGCGCACGGCCGTGGTGCGGATGCCCTGGAGGTCGGACCCGGTGCCGGGCTCGGTCATGGCGATCGCGGTGATCATCTCGCCCGACACGAACTTCGGGAACCAGCGCTGCCTCTGCTCGTCGTTCGTGTAGCTGAGCAGGTAGCCCGAGACGAGGTCGGTGTGCAGCGCGAAGCCGACGCCGCTCGCGCCGACGCGGGTGAGCTCCTCCTGAAGCACGACGTTGTAGCGGAAGTCCGAGACCCCGCCGCCGCCGAACTCCTCGGGCATCATGAAGCCGAGCAGGCCCAGCTCACCGGCCTTCGTCCAGACCTCGCGCGGCACGATGCCCTCGCGCTCCCACTCCTCGTGGTGGGGCACGACCTCCTTCTCCAGGAAGGTGCGCACGGTGTCGCGGAACGACTCGTGCTCGGGCTCGAACAGGGTGCGCTCCATCAGTTCTCCTCGTTCTCGACGGCGACCTTGTTCTCGATCAGGTCGTCCACGTCCTCGATGCCCCACGCGGTCAGCGCCTCGCGGGTGCTGGCGCCCGGCCGGTCGGGCGCCCGGTGGATGCCGGTGCCGGTGGCCGAGAAGCGGGGGGCGGGTGCGGGCTGGGTGACGCCGTACTCCTCGACGTACGTGCCCCGCGCGACGTGGTGGGGGTGCTCGAACGCCTCCTCGAGGGGCACGACGGGGGCGACGCAGGCGTCGGTGCCGGCGAAGAGCGCCGTCCACTCCTCCTGCGTCCGGCTGAGGAACCAGGTGCGCAGCGTCTCGCGCAGCTCGGCCCAGTTCTTGGGGTCGTTCCGGTCGGGCAGGTCGCCCAGGCCGACCGAGGCGAACACCTCCTGCATGGCGTACCAGAACCGCGGCTCGAGGCCGCCGACGCTCATCCAGTAGCCGTCCGAGGTCTCGTAGACGTCGTAGAACGGGGCTCCGGTGTCGAGCAGGTTCGTGCCGCGGCGGGGGCTCCACGCGCCGGACTGCTGCATGCTCACGGTCATCGCCATGAGGTGCGCGACGCCGTCGGTGATCGCGGCGTCGACGACCTGCCCCTCACCCGTGCCGCGGGCGTGGGTGAGCGCGGCGAGCACGCCGGTGACGAGGTACATCGACCCGCCGGCGAAGTCGCCCAGGAGGTTGAGCGGCACCTGGGGCGGACCGCCGGCGCGGCCGATCGGGTCGAGGCCTCCGGCGACGGCGATGTAGTTGACGTCGTGGCCGGCGGAGGAGGCCAGCGGGCCGGTCTGGCCCCAGCCCGTCATCCGGCCGTAGACCAGGCGCGGGTTCCGCTCCAGCGCGACCTCGGGGCCGAGCCCGAGACGCTCCATGACGCCGGGACGGAAGCCCTCGAGGAGGATGTCGGCGCGCTCGACCAGCTGGAGCACGAGCTCGACGCCCTCCGAGGTCTTGAGGTCGACGGCGGCGCTGGGCCGGTTGCGGCCCAGGATGTCGCGCTCGGGAGGCGCGACCTGCAGGGCGTTGCCGCCCGGACGGTCGATGCGGATGACGTCGGCACCGAGGTCGGCGAGCAGCATCGCCGCGAACGGCCCGGGCCCGATCCCGACCATCTCGACGACGCGCACACCACTCAGGGGTCCTGTGCTCTGGGTCACGCCGTGATTCTGACACCAACGCTGTCACAGTGGCAACCGACTCCCGTGTGGCCCGGTTCACAGCGCGCGCGAACTGTGCGATGCTGCATGCGACATCGTGAGTGTCACATCGGTCGTGCCGGTGTGCGATCCCCCGAGGAGTCCCATGAAGTGCGAGCTGGCGTACACGCGACGCGGGCAGGGCGAGCCGCTCGTCCTCCTGCACGGCATCGGCCACCGGCGGGCCGCGTTCGACCCGGTGATCGACGAGCTGGCGCAGGACTACGACGTCATCGCGGTCGACCTGCCGGGCCTGGGCGACTCCCCCGCCCTGCCCGCCGGCACCGGCTACAGCGCCGAGAACGTCGTCTCGGTGCTCGCCGAGAACTTCGAGCGCTGGGGCGTGGACCGGCCGCACGTCGCGGGCAACTCACTCGGTGGCCTGATCTCGATCGCGCTCGCCCAGCACGGGCAGGTGCGCTCGGCCACCGGCCTGTCGCCGGCCGGCTACTTCCGGCCGTGGAGCCTGCTGCAGGCCACGCTGACGCTGCTGCCGCTCAAGCTCGGCTCGTACCTGCCGAAGCCGGTGCTGCGCCTCGCGGCGAGCGTCGCGATCGGACGCTTCCTCATCGGCTTCGTGCTCTACCGCCACCCGGGCCGGTACTCCGCCGAGCGCGTCTACGGCGACGCGCTGGCGATGAGGAGCGGCAAGGGCTTCTGGCGCTACTTCCTCCGGTGCGTCCCGCTGGGGTTCACCTCGCCCGCGGCGTTCCGCGGCTCGGCGAAGGTCCCGATCACGATCGCCTGGGGCGACCACGACCTCATCCTGCACCAGTCCCAGGCCAAGCTGGCCGCCAAGCGGATGCGAGGCGCCGAGTTCGTGACCCTCAAGGACTGCGGCCACGTCCCCATGGGCGACTCCCCCGAGCAGGTCGTGGCGGCCATCCGCCACACCACCGCCCGCGCCACCGCCGCCTGACTCACGCCTCCGGCGCGCGAGATCTGTAGCGGTATCCACCGTTCTTCCGGTGGATCCGCCGAAAAGGCGTGGACAGCGCTACACATCTGACGCCCCGGAGGGGCGGTCAGCGGTGACGGGCGAGGAAGGCCGCGGTCCGCGGGTCCTGCGGCGCGGTGAAGAGCTGCTCGGGCGGCCCGGCCTCCACGATGCGGCCCTCGGCGAGGAACACGATCCGGTCGGCGCACTCGCGGGCGAAGTCCATCTCGTGGGTGGCCATGACGATGGTGCGGCCCTCGTCCTTGAGCTGGCGGATGACGTCGAGCACCTCGGCCACGAGCAGCGGGTCGAGCGCCGACGTCACCTCGTCGAGGAGCAGCAACTCGGGGTCCATCGCGACCGCGCGCACCAGCGCGACCCGCTGCTGCTGACCGCCGGACAGCGAGTCGGGGTAGGACCCCGCCTTCGCCTCCAGCCCCACGCGGGCGAGCAGCTCGTGGGCACGGCGCACGGCCTCGGCCTTCGAGACGCCCTTGACCCGGCGCGGCCCCAGCGTGAGGTTCTGCAGCACGCTCAGGTGCGGGAACAGGTTGAAGGCCTGGAACACCATCGCGATCCGGGCGCGGGTGGCGTTCTCGTCGATGGCCGGATCGGTCAGCTCGAGGTCGCCCAGGAAGATGTCGCCGTCGTCGGTCTGCTCGAGCAGGTCGATGCAGCGCAGCAGCGTGGACTTGCCCGAACCGGACGCGCCGATGAGGCAGACGACCTCACCCGGCTCGACGGTCAGGTCGATGCCGTCGAGGACGACGTGGTCGCCGAACGACTTGCGGACTCCTGCGACGCGCAGCATCAGCTGCCTCCCTGCCGGCGCATGGAGCGGATCGTGAGCCAGTCGGTGAACCGCGCCAGCGGGATCGTCACGACGATGAAGAACAGGGCGGCCACGCACAGCGAGGTCACGTTGAAGGTGCTGGCCTGGTAGACCGAGGCCGCGCGCAGCGCCTCGACGAGACCGATCGTGGACACCAGCGCGGTGTCCTTCTGCAAGGACACGAAGTCGTTCATCAGCGGCGGGGTCACGTTGCGGACGGCCTGCGGCAGGATCACGCGGGTCAGGGTCTGGCCGTAGCCGAGGCCGAGGGCGCGCCCGGCGGCCCACTGGGTGGGGTGCACCGAGAGGATGCCGGCACGGATGACCTCGGCGACGTAGGCGCCGTAGCTCAGGGTCAGCGCGATGACGCCCAGCCAGAACAGGCTCGTGGGCACGCCCGCCAGGCCCAGCGCCGGGAAGCCGAAGCCGACGAGCATCACGACGAGGATGGTGGGGATGCCGCGGAACACGTCGGTGTACGCGGCGGCGAGGATCTTGAACGGCGCCATCGCGGGCGACGGGATGACGCGGACCACCGCGACCAGCAGCGCCAGCGGCAGCACGAGGGCCTCGACCGTGAGGAACAGCCGCACGTTGAGCCAGAAGGCGTCCCAGATCGCGGGGAAGGACTCGCGGGCGTGGTACCCGCTGAAGAAGGTCTCGCGGACGCGCGGCCAGCCGGGCGCCGACGTGATCACCCAGGCCAGCAGGCCGAGGACGACGAGGCTCGAGACGGTTCCCACCGCCGCGCGGCGCAGCGTGCGACGACGCCGGACGGCGTTGCGCTGCTGCTGCCGCGCGGACAGCGGGGGTGGGCCGAGGGGCCCGGGGTCGGCGTGGGTCACCGGGTCACTTCAGGACGGGGACGTCCTGCGACTCGGCCAGCCACTCCTGCTCGAGGTCGGCGAGCGTGCCGTCCTCGGTCAGGGCCGTGACGGCCTCGTCGACACAGGAGGTCAGCTCGCTGCCCTTCTCCAGCAGGAGGCCGAACTGCTCGGGCTCGCCGCCGTCGAAGTCGAACTGACCCGCGATCGTCGCGTCCTCGAGCTCGGCGGCGACGAGGTAGAAGGCGCTGGGCAGGTCGGCCACGATGCCGTCGACCTGGCCGTTGGCCAGCGCGAGCGCGGCCTTGGTGGTGTCGTCGTAGACCAGCGGGGCGTCCTGCGTCTCGAGCGACTCGATCGCCTTGAGCGACGTGGTGCCGATCTGTGCGCCCAGGCTCGCGGTGCGGAAGTCGTCGAGGCTCTTGGCATCGGCGAACTTCGAGTCCGAGCGCACGATGATCGCCTGCGCGGCCGAGTAGTACGGCTTGCTGAAGTCGACGGCCTGCTGGCGGTCCTTCGTGATCGAGATCTGGTTGATGTCGAAGTCGAAGGCCTTCTTGCCGGGCTGGTACGAGGTGTTGAAGGGCACCTTGGTCCACGCGACCTGGTCGCGCTCGAAGCCCATCTGCTCGGCCACGGCGTAGGCGACGGCGGACTCGAAGCCCTTGCCGTTGCTGGGGTCGTTGTCGACGAACCACGGCTCGAAGGCGGGGTCGTCGGTGGCGATCGTGAGGGTGCCGGACTTGACGAGCGGCAGCTGGTCGACCGCGCAGTCGGCGGTCGCGCCGGCGGTGGAGTCCGAGGACGCGTCGTCGGAGTCGTCGGCCGGGCCGCAGGCGGCCGCGACGGAGAGGAGGAGCGCCAGGGGGACGGCGAGCAGGGAACGCTTCATGGTGCCCATCGTAATGTGCGTGAGACCCGGTCTTGCCCAGCGGACTCTTATGAACCTCGTTGCATATGGGCGTCGGGCGCCCTAGGCTCCCGCCCATGGCCCTGGACCACGCGATCCTCGTGTCGCTCACCGAGCGCGCCGCGAGCGGCTACGACCTCGCCCGGCGCTTCGACGCGTCCATCGGCTTCTTCTGGCCCGCCAGCCACCAGCAGATCTACAAGGTGCTGGCGCGGATGCAGGAGGCTGGCTGGGTCGAGGGCACGCTCCAGGAGCAGGACGGCCGGCCCGACAAGCGCACCTACGCGATCACCGCCGCCGGCGAGGCCGAGCTCGACCGCTGGGCCGCCGAGCGCAGCGGTCGCGAAGCCCTCCGCAGCGACTTCGCCGTCAAGCTGCGCGCCTTCCGCGACCCCGAGGCGATCCTGGCCGACACCCGCGACCGCCGCGCCGCCCACGTGGAGCGGCTCGCCGAGTACGAGGCGAGCGAGGCCCGCTTCTACCCCGACCCCTCCGCCCTCGAGGGCGCCGACCTCGGCTCCTGGCTCGCGCTGCGCGGCGGCATCGTCGGCGAGCACCAGGGCATCGCGTGGTGCGACGAGATCCTCACTGCCCTCGAAGGGCGCGAATCCCGATGACCAGCACGATCACGCCCAGCGTCATCGCCGTGCCGATCAGCACGAGGTGCACCCAGAAGAACGACGTCGGCTCCTGCCACCTCGCCCCGCCCCACGCACGGTCGTCGTCGACGATCGCCTTGAAGAACCGGGGCCAGATGACGACGTTGAAGACGCCGGCCGCGATGAGCAGCCAGGACGCGAGCTTTCCGATCACCACCCCATCCTCCCAACCGAAGGGAAACCGCCCATGAAGGCCTTCCGCGAGCTCGTCGAGAGCAGCATCGAGTCCGGCTCACTGGCCGGCGTCGAGGACCTGCTGGCCGACGACGTCGTCTTCCGCAGCCCTGTCGCGCACAAGCCGTACCCCGGCAAGGCGATCACCACGGCGATCCTGAACGGGGTCGCGCGGGTCTTCGAGGACCTCCACTACGTCAGCTCCATCGAGGAGGGCAACCGCAGCGCCCTCGTCTTCGAGACGCGGATCGGCGACACCACGATCAACGGGTGCGACTTCATCACGACGAACGACGAGGGCCTCATCACCGAGTTCACCGTGATGGTCCGCCCGATGAAGGGCGCCACCGCCCTCATGGAGGCGATGGCCGCGCAGTTCCCGCAGATCGAGGCCGACGCGATCGCGTTCACGGAGCGGCAGCGGTGAGTGAGTTCCCGCACCTGCTGAGCCCGCTCGACCTGGGTTTCACCACGCTGCGCAACCGCGTGGTCATGGGCTCGATGCACACGGGCCTGGAGGACCACGCGAAGGACATCCCGAAGCTCGCGGCCTACTTCGCCGAGCGCGCCAAGGGCGGCGTCGCGCTGTCGGTCACGGGCGGCTTCGCGCCCAGCTGGCGAGGCTGGCTGCTGCCGTTCGGCTCGGAGATGTCGCGCAAGCGCCATGCCGACAAGCACCGGCTCGTCACCGACTCGGTGCACGAGCACGGCGGCAAGATCGCGCTGCAGGTCCTGCACGCCGGGCGCTACGGCTACTCCCCCTTCAAGAAGGGCGTGTCGTCGGTGAAGTCGCCGATCACGCCGTTCAAGGTCTCACCGATGTCGACACGCGAGGTCGACCGCACCGTCAGCGACTTCGCTCGGACGGCGGCGCTGGCCCAGCGCGCCGGCTACGACGGCGTCGAGATCATGGGCTCCGAGGGCTACCTCATCAACCAGTTCCTCACCGCGCGCACGAACGACCGCACCGACGCGTGGGGCGGTTCGGCCGCGAAGCGCATGCGCTTCCCGATCGAGATCGTGCGCCGCACGCGCGAGCTCGTCGGCGAGGACTTCATCGTGCAGTACCGCATCAGCCTGCTTGACCTCGTCGACCAGGCGCAGACGTGGGAGGAGACCGTCGAGCTCGCGCAGGCGCTGGAGGCCGAGGGCGTCACGATCTTCAACACCGGCATCGGCTGGCACGAGGCGCGCATCCCCACGATCGTCACGAGCGTCCCGCGCGGCGCCTTCACGTGGGTCACGGCGAAGCTGCGGGCCGAGGTGGGCGTGCCCGTCGTGGCGTCCAACCGGATCAACACCCCCGAGCAGGCCGAGGCGATCCTGGCCGCCGGCGAGGCCGACCTCATCTCGATGGCGCGGCCGCTGCTCGCCGACGCCGACTTCGTCAACAAGGCCGCCGAGGGCCGCTCCGACGAGATCATCACGTGCATCGCCTGCAACCAGGCCTGCCTGGACCACACGTTCAAGAACCAGCGCGCGAGCTGCATGCTCAACCCGCGCGCCGGCCACGAGACCGAGCTCGTGCTGCTCCCGACGCGCAGCGCCAAGCGCGTGGCGGTCGTCGGCGCGGGTCCGGCCGGGCTCGCCGCCGCGGTCGAGCTCGCGGGTCGCGGTCACGAGGTCGAGCTGTTCGAGGCGCTGCCCGAGATCGGCGGCCAGTTCCGGCTCGCGATGCAGATCCCCGGCAAGGAGGACTTCGCCGAGACCGTCCGCTACTACTCGGTGATGCTCGAGCGCCGCGGCGTGACGGTGCACCTGGGCCGATGGGCGTCCGTCGAGGACCTCAGCGGCTTCGACGAGGTCGTCCTCGCCACCGGTGTCGAGCCGCGCGTTCCCGAGATCCCGGGCGTCGACCACCCCTCGGTGGTGACGTACCAGCAGCTGATCCGCGAGCAGGTCGTCGCGGGCGAGCGCGTGGCGGTCCTCGGCGCCGGAGGCATCGGCTACGACGTCTCGGAGTTCCTGCTGCACGAGCCCGGCGAGTCGCTCGAGCACTGGATGGGCCGCTGGGGCGTCACCGATCCCGCCCTCGAGCGCGGCGGCCTGGCCACGAAGACGGCGGCCCCGCCGCGGCGCGCCGTCACCCTGCTGCAGCGCAAGAGCAGCACGTTCGGCAAGGACCTGGGCAAGACGACCGGCTGGGTGCACCGCACGACGCTGAAGGACTCCGGCGTCGAGTTCGTCGGCGGCGTCCGGTACGACCGGATCGACGACGAGGGCCTCCACGTGACGATCGGCGCCGACGGGGACTCCCCCGCGTCGCGCGTCATCCCCGCCGACACGATCGTGCTGTGCACCGGGCAGGAGTCCGTGCGCGACCTCGTCGAGCCCCTCGAGGCCGCCGGCGTCACCGTCCACGTCATCGGCGGCGCCGACGTCGCCGCCGAGCTCGACGCCAAGCGGGCCATCAAGCAGGCCACCGAGCTGGCGGCCCGGGTCTGACGGCTTCCTGGGGAATCTGTCCACCGCCGACGGCACACTGAAGGCATGACGAGGCGCGTGGTGCTGCTGCGGGCGGTGAACGTCGGGGGCGCGAAGCTGCCGATGGCCGAGCTGCGTGAGGTCGCCGAGGGGCTCGGGGCGCGCGACGTCTCCACCTACATCGCCTCGGGGAACCTGCTGGTCGACGTCGAGGACCCGGCGGCGTTCGACCGCGCGCTCGAGCAGGCCGTCGAGGAGCGCTTCGGGTTCTTCCGCGAGGCGATCAGCCGTTCGCCCGCGGAGCTGCGCGCGGCTCTGGAGGCGCATCCGTTCGAGGTGGTCGAGAAGCGGTTCTCCTACGTCACGTTCCTCGCCGCAGAGCCGACGGCCGCCGCGATCGCGAAGGCACGGACCTTCGAGACCGGTGACGACCGGTGGGAGGTCATCGGCCGCGAGCTGCACATCCGGTACGCCGACGGCGCCGGGCGACCCCAGATGAAGGACGCCTCCATCGGGCGCGCGCTCGCCGTGCCCGGCACCGCCCGCAACCTCAACACCGTGGAGAGGCTGCTCGGGCTCGCCGAGGGCTGATCCTGTGGACGACGGGATGCGCCGGGCCCTCGCGGCTGACATCGTCACCGGCACCCGTCACACTGGAGGAGTGCCCGTCATGGACCTGGAGTCGACCATCACCCTGGTGGGATTCGCCGCGTTCGCCGTCGCGCTGTTCGGCTACCTCGCCACGATGAAGCGCGACCTGCGGGCCGAGATGGTCACGATCGCGCAGGGGCTCGAGGTGCGGACCGACACCCGCTTCACGGCGGCCGACCGTCGTCTCGACGACGTCGTGGCACGGTTCGACGCGCGGTTCGATGCCTCCGACACCCGATTCGACCGGCTTGAGAACAGGTTCGACCGCCTGGAGATTAGGTTCGACGGCCTGGAGGAGCGCTTCGACCACCTCGAGAACAGGTTCGACCGGTTCGAGGAGCGGTTCGATGCCTCGGAGGCGCGTGCCGACACCCGCTTCGCGGGGATGGACGCGCGGTTCGACGCGCTCGACCGGCGCGTGTCCGACCTGCGCGACGACGTGCGCGCCGGGTTCGCGGCCACCGACCTGCGGCTCACGACGCTCGAGCAGCGCACCTTCGACATCGGTGCCCGGCGCCGCCCGGGGGCCGGGTGAGCGACTGGTTCGACCGACGCTGGCTGGTGCTGACCGGGGCCGGCGTCAGCACCGACTCGGGCATCCCGGACTACCGGGGTCCCGACGCCGTCCCGCGCCAGCCGATGACCTACCAGGACTTCATCGCCACGCCCGCCCATCGCCAGCGCTACTGGGCGCGCGCCCACCTCGGCTGGAGCCGGATGGGCGGCGCCGAGCCGAACGTCACGCACCGCTTCCTCGCCGAGCACCAGGACCGCCTGGTCGGCCTCATCACCCAGAACGTCGACGGCCTGCACGAGAAGGCGGGCTCGCTCGACGTCGTCGACCTGCACGGCCGGCTCGACCGGGTGATCTGCCTCGACTGCGGCGACGTCACCAGCCGAGCCGAGGTGCAGGCCCGGCTCGACGCCCTCAACCCCGGCTGGACCGATCAGGAGGTCACGATCGCGCCCGACGGCGACGTCGACCTCGAGGACACGGCCGGGTTCGTCGTCGCCGACTGCACCCAGTGCGGCGGCCGGCTCAAGCCCGACGTCGTCTTCTTCGGCGAGTCGGTGCCCAAGCCCAAGGTCAACCACTGCTTCGACCTCGTCGAGCGCGCCGGTCGCGAGGGCGCCGCGCTCGTGGTGCTGGGCTCGTCGCTGCAAGTGATGAGCGGGCTGCGGTTCGTCCGGCGCGCGGCGAAGGACGGCACCGAGATCGTCATCATCAACCGCGGCCCCACCCGGGGCGACGAGCTCGCTGACGTGCGCATCGACGACGGCGTCGCCGAGACGCTGCAGCGGCTGTCGCTCCGGGCCGGGGAGCGGCTCAGCTGAGCTGGCGCAGGCGCACGGTCTCGGGCAGCGCGGCGAGCTCCTTGAGCACGTCGGCGCCGACCTCGGCCGAGACGTCGGTGACCACGTAGCCGAGCTCGCCGCGGGTGGCGAGCTGCTGGCCCTCGATGTTGACGCCGTGGTCTCCCAGGATCGTGTTGATCGTGGCGAGCACGCCGGGCGCGTTGTGGTGCACGTGCGCGAGGCGGTGACGGGCCGGGTCGCTCGGCAGGTTGAGCTCGGGGAACGTCACCGACAGGTTCGTCGTGCCGGCCTTGGCGTAGGCGCGCAGCTTCGAGGCGACGAAGCGGCCGATGTCCTGCTGCGCCTCCTCGGTGGAGCCGCCGACGTGCGGCGTGAGGATGACGTTCGGGACGCCCCGCAGCTCGCTCTCGAACGGGTCGCCCTGGGCCTTCGGCTCGACCGGGAACACGTCGAGCGCGGCGCCCGCGATGTGGCCCGACTCGAGGTGCTGGCGCAGGGCCGCGGTGTCGACCGCGATGCCGCGCGACAGGTTGAGGAACAGCGAGCGCGGCTTCATCGCGCGCATCTGCTCGTCGCCGAACAGGCCCGCGTTGCCGGGACGGCCGTCGACGTGCAGCGAGACCACGTCGGCGATCGCCAGCAGCTCGTCGATCGTCGCGCACTTCTTGGCGTTGCCGAGCGCGAGCTTGTCGTCGATGTCGTAGAACACGACCGACAGGCCGAGGGCCTCGGCGATCACCGAGAGCTGGCTGCCGATGTTGCCGTAGCCGACGATGCCGAGCGTGCGGCCGCGCACCTCGTGGCTGCCCGCGGCCGACTTGTTCCAGACGCCGTGGTGCATGGCGGTGGACTTCTCGTGCAGGCGGCGGGCGAGCGAGATGATCTCGGCGATCGCCAGCTCGACGACGCTGCGCGTGTTGGAGTACGGCGCGTTGAAGACGGCGACGCCGTGGCGCTTCGTGGCCGCGAGGTCGATCTGATTGGTGCCGATGCAGAAGGCGCCGATCGCGAGCAGGTCGGGAGCGTTCTCCAGGACCTTCTCGGTGATGTAGGTCGTCGAGCGGATGCCGAGCAGGTGGACGCCCTTGATCGCCTCGATGAGCTCGTCCTCGGTGAGCGCGGCGCTGCGCGTCTCGACCTGGTAGCCCTTGTTGCGCAGGAAGTCCGCGCCGTCGGCGTGGATGTTCTCGAGGAGCAGGACCTTGACGTCCTGGTCGTCGATCGTGGTCAGCGGTTCGTGAACGTCGAAGCTCATGCTCATCATCGTCATCGTGTGTGGCCTCCGGGTCAGCGGTCGATCGGGCTGACGCGGGGCCCAGGCGAACGGTCCCGTAAGTCGTGCTGCCCGCGGCTCCCTGGTGGTAGCCACCTCAACGCCAGTCGCGCGCGGACCCCTCCATCCTAGCGGCTCGGGCCAGTCGGCCCGATCGCGTCCGGGAGGCGGTCAGTCCTTCAGGTTGCCCTGCATCGCCGCGACGGCCTCCGGCGGGACCTCTTGGTCGAGGTTCGCCAGGCGGACCTGCCCCTGCGCGATCAGCCTCCCGTCCTGGTTGACCGAGTCCAGGTGCCACAGCTGCTGCGTGCGGCCGCGGTGGATCGGCGTGGCGGTGGTGGTGATCGTGTCGCCGTTGCGGGCCTGGCGCAGGAAGTCGGTGGAGTTGTTCGTGCCGACGACGACGCCCTTCGTGCCCAGCCAGATCTGGCCGGCCATGCTGGCGGTGGACTCGTGCACCGCGCAGTAGATGCCGCCGTGCGGGATGCCGAACGGCTGCAGGTGGTCGTCGGTGATCGTGAAGCGGACGACCACCTTGTCGGGGGTCAGCTCGACGTGCTCGACGCCGAGCACTCCGTCCAGGCCGGGGATGTCGCTCATGGTCCGGACTCTAGCCAGACCCTCTCGCGCCGCGTCACCGAGTAGCGCGCAATCGGACTTGATACGGGTACCCCCTAGGGGTATGTTGAAGCCATGAGCCACGAGCACCCCGGGTACGCCGACGACAAGGCGGCCGTCCTCAAGCGACTGGCGCGGATCGAGGGACAGGTCCGCGGCATCAACCGGATGGTCGAGTCCGACACCTACTGCATCGACGTGCTGACCCAGATCAGCGCGACCACGAAGGCCCTCGAGGCCGTCGCCCTGAAGCTGCTCGACGAGCACCTCGCCCACTGCGTCGCGGACGCCGCGGCCAAGGGCGGACCCGAGGCCGACCAGAAGATCAAGGAAGCATCCGACGCCATCGCGCGTCTGGTGAGGAGCTGAGAGCCATGACCACCACCACCTACACCGTCACCGGCATGACCTGCGGCCACTGCGCCGCGGCCGTCACGCAGGAGATCACCGCGCTCGACGGCGTCGAGGACGTCGCGGTCGACGTGGCCTCGGGCGCCGTCACGGTCACCAGCCAGGGTCCGCTCGACGAGGCGCAGGTCGCGTCCGCGGTGGACGAGGCCGGCTACGCACTGGCGGGTCCGCGCGACCTGCCGCTGGTCTGATGACCACGCACGAGACCGAGGCGGACCCCACCACCACCTACCGCCTCGACATCGGCGGAATGAGCTGCACCTCGTGCGCGATGCGCATCGAGAAGAAGCTGAACCGCCTCGAGGGCGTGGAGGCGAGCGTCAACTACGCCACCGAGAAGGCCACGGTGCACGCCCACCACGGGGTCGACCCGCAGGCGCTCGTCGAGACCGTGGAGAAGACCGGCTACACCGCGCAGGTCCACGACCCGCACGCCGGCCACGAGGGTCACGCCGCCCACGGCGGCCTCCACTCGGCCGAGTCGATGCGGGAGCGCCTCCTGGTCGCGACGATCCTGAGCGTGCCCGTGACGGCCATCTCGATGATCCCGGCGCTGCAGTTCGCCGGCTGGCCGTGGGTCGTGCTGGCGCTGACCACGCCAGTGGTGCTGTGGGCCGCCTACCCGTTCCACTGGTCGGCCGCGCTGAACGCGCGCCACGGCGCCGCCACGATGGACACCCTCGTCAGCATCGGCGTGGGCGCGGCCTACGTGTGGTCGCTCGTCCAGCTGTGGCTCGGCGTGACCGGCCACGGGGTCGAGCACGGCCACTACTACTTCGAGACCGCGGCGGTCGTGACGACGTTCATCCTCGCCGGCCACTACCTCGAGGCGAACGCGAAGCGCCGCTCGAGCGCCGCCCTGCGCACCCTGATGGACCTCGGTGCGAAGCACGTCGCGGTGCTGCGCGACGGCCGTGAGGTCGAGGTCCCGATCGAGGAGCTGCACGCCGGCGACGTGTTCGTCGTGCGTCCCGGCGAGAAGGTCGCCACCGACGGCGAGGTCGTCGAGGGCGGGTCGGCCGTGGACGAGTCGATGCTCACCGGCGAGTCGGTGCCCGTCGACGTCACGGTCGGCGACACCGTCACGGGCGCCACGGTGAACCAGTCCGGACGACTCGTCGTGCGCGCCACAGCCGTCGGCCAGGACACGCAGCTGGCCCAGATGGCCCGCCTCGTCGAGGAGGCCCAGGAGGGCAAGGCGGAGGTGCAGCGGCTGGCCGACCGCATCTCGGCGTGGTTCGTGCCGGGCGTCCTCGTCCTGGCCGCGCTGACGCTGCTGGTGTGGCTGCTGGTCGCGCCGGGCATCGCCGCGTTCGAGGCCGCCGTCGCGGTGCTGATCATCGCCTGCCCGTGTGCCCTCGGCCTGGCCACGCCCACCGCGCTCATGGTGGGCACGGGCCGCGGCGCCCAGCTGGGCATCCTGATCAAGGGGCCGCAGATCCTCGAGTCCACGCGGACGATCGACACGATCGTGCTGGACAAGACGGGCACCATCACGACCGGCACGATGAGCGTCGCGCACGTCGATCCCGAGCCCGGGGTCGAGGCCGACGAGCTGCGCCGTCTGGCCGCCTCGGTCGAGTCCGCCTCGGAGCACCCGGTGGCACGCGCGATCGCGACGCTGGCCGACCCGCTCCCGGTGTCGGAGTTCCGCAACCACGCGGGCCAGGGCGTCGAGGGCACCGTCGACGGACACGTCGTCCGCGCGGGCCGTCCCGCCTGGGTGGGCGCCGCCGACCGTCCCGACCGCACCGGCACCGTCATCGCGGTCTCGCGCGACGGGCAGGTGCTCGGCACGATCACCGTGGCCGACCGGGTGAAGGACTCGTCGCGGCAGGCCGTCGCCGACCTGCGCCGCCTCGGCCTCGAGCCGATCCTGCTGACGGGCGACAACGAGCGCGTGGCCACGGCGGTCGCCACCGAGGTGGGCATCGACCGGGTGCACGCCGAGGTGACGCCCGAGGACAAGCTCGACGTCGTCCGCGAGCTGCGCGAGCAGGGCCGCGTCGTGGCGATGGTCGGCGACGGGGTGAACGACGCCGCCGCGCTGGCCGGTGCCGACCTCGGCATCGCGATGGGCACCGGCACCGACGTGGCGATCGCCGCGAGCGACCTCACGCTCGTGCACGGCGACCTGGCCACCGCGGTGACCGCCGTCGAGCTGTCGCGCGCGACGCTGCGCACGATCAAGGGCAACCTGTTCTGGGCCTTCGCCTACAACGTGGCCGCGATCCCGCTCGCCGCACTGGGCTTCCTCAGCCCGATGATCGCGGGCTTCGCGATGGCCGCCAGCTCGGTGTTCGTGGTGACGAACTCGCTGCGGCTGCGGCGCTTCGCGCGCTGAGCCGCTCCCCCGCCGCCACCCCCCCCGGTTCCGGGGGGATGGTGGCGTTTCGGGCAGGCCCACGGCGCGCCCGTGCGCCGCGCATGAAACGATCGTCGGTGAAACGCGGCCGCCGCATCGGGTCGGTGCCGCACCGACGAGGGGGACACATGAACGTTCGCAAGCCTGCCGCCGCACTCGCCGCCGCGGTCCTGACCCTGGGACTCTCCGCCTGTGGTGGCGGCCAGTCCGTCGAGGACGCCTGCAAGGTGGCCGAGAAGGAGGTCAAGGACGCGATGGGTGACCTGAGCGGCATCGACCCCACCGACAGCGACAAGGCGACCGACACGATCGCCTCGATGGCCGACGCGCTGAAGAAGACGCAGAAGGACCTGGAGAACAAGGAGGTCAAGGACGCCATCGGCGATCTGTCGGCCGAGTTCGACAAGCTCGAGGGCGCCTTCGCCGACCTCAAGGCCGCCGGCCAGGACACCGAGAAGCTGCAGGAGGTCTCGCAGGAGATGAGCACGCTCTCCACCGACATCCAGGCCAAGGGCGAGAAGCTCGACGAGCTCTGCGGCTGAGCAGCACCAGACGACGAAGGAGCCCGGTCGACCTGAGGGTCGACCGGGCTCTCTCGTCTCCACTGCCCGTCAGGCGGCGTCGGACCTGCGGCGTCGCGCGGCCGCCACGGCGACTCCGCCGCCGATCAGGCTGAGCAGGCCCAGGCCCACCGCCACCGTCGAGACGCCCGAGCCGGTGTCCGAGAGCGACCCGTCGCCACCGGAGCCGTCGCCCGACGTCTCGTCCTCGCGCTCCGCGCCGCCGGAGTCGATGCTCCAGACGTCCTCGTCGAACACGTTCGTCACGGCGATCTCGATCTGCGACGTCGTGTCCACCGAGGCGACGGTCGCGCCGGTCTCGAAGTCGGCGTGGCTGATCTTGACCTCGGACGCACCGCCGGCGTCGGTCTCCTCGGCGAAGCAGCGGGTCCCGGTCGGCAGCAGCAGCGGAGCGCCGTCGCCGTCCGTGAACGTCCGCGTGCGGCCGGCCTTGAGCGTGAAGTCCGACTCGAACACCGTGCCGCGGACGGTCGCGCCGTCCGGACCGGTCGTCTCGAGCTGGCAGGTCAGCGTGATCGGGAACGCGGCACGACGCACCTCGCGGTGATCGGCGAAGGCGCCCTCGACCTGCTTGGTCACCGAGACCTCGCCGGCGCCGTAGGTGTTGGTGATCGTCGCGACGACCGCCTCCTCCTGCGTGCCCGCGCCGATCACGACCGTGGCCTCGCGCGTGGTGCCGTCGGCCTTGCCGTCCTCGGTCTCCACGACGTGGCACGAGGTGCCCGTCGGGAGCGGGCCGATGGCGTCGGACCACAGCGACGTGGCCCTGCCCTCGCGCGCCAGCGTCACCTGCTGCTCCAGCACCGTCTCGTCCGCGAGCGTGCACGCCACGTCGAAGGCGTAGGCCGCGTCGGCGTGCAGGCCCTCGCCGGGTCCGTCGACGACCTTGTTGACCTTCAGGAAGCCGGCGTCGAACCGGTTGTCCACGACGACCTCGACGGGCTCCGCGGTCTCGGTGTCGCTCACCACGACCTCGCCGTCCTCCGGCGTCATCGTGACGCCCTGCGACTGCGGCGTGCTGGACTTCTCGCTCACCGTGCACGAGGCTCCGGTCGGCAGACGGTCCCACTCGGCCGTCCCTGCGCCGGTGATGGTGCGGTCGGCGCCGTCCGGGATCGCGACGGCGGTGGTGGTGCCGTCCACCTCGCGCGCGCACTCGAGCGACATGACGTAGGTTCCGTCGGTCACGACCGGGAAGGCCGCGCCCTCGCCGGACAGCGTCTTGCGCACGCGCACGACGCCCTGCTCGAAGTGGTTCTCGACGCCGACCTCGACGACCTGGTCACCCGAGCGGACCGTGAAGTCCTGCGGGTCGATCGTCGTGTGGTTGGCGCCGCCGTTGCGGGGCTCGGTCACCGTGCAGGCGGCGCCGGTCGGCAGGTCGTCCACCCGCCAGGCCAGCTCGTCCGGTGCGGTCAGGACGGCGGAGTCGTCGAAGACGGTCTCCGCGGCGCCCGCGCCGTCCAGATCCAGGGTGCACACGAGACGCACCTCGAACTCCTGGTCGTCCCAGCGGTCCTTGCCCGGTCCGGTGATCTGCTTCGTGATGCTCACCGCGCCCACCGTGTAGGTGTTGAGGTGGGCGACCTCGACGTTCGTGCCGTCGCCGATCGTGAACTCGGCCGGGTTCTCGGCGTCCTCGCCGTCGACCTGCACCGTGACGGTCGCCCCCGCGGCGTCGGTCTCCTCGACCGCGCACGTGGACCCGGTGGGCAGGCCCGAGTAGGCCTTGCTGCCGCCGTCACGGAGCTCGACCTGCTCGGCGAGGATCGTCGACCCGAGGTAGGCGCACGTCACGTCGAACCCGTAGGTCCGGTCGTAGACGATCGGCTCGCCGTCCTGATCGACCGCACCGCCGGCGTCGACGCTCTTGGCGACCGAGAAGCCGCCGGCGGAGTAGGCGTTCGTGGCGGTCACGGTCGGGCCGCTGGTCGCGCCGACGTACGGGTGGCTGATCTGCGAGACCGAGCGCAGGCTCGCGTCGGCCACGACGGTCCGGTCGGCGGGCGACCACGAGACCTCGACCCCGGCCGGGATCGCGACCTCGGCGACGGCGCAGCTGGCGAACAGCGGGATCGACACCGGCGTCGTGGCCGTGTTCACCACGGTGCTGCCGCCCTCGTCGTCGACGGTGACGACGACCGTGCCGTCGACCGCCGTGCCCGCGGCGTTGCGCAGGACGACGTCCGTCCCGTCGAGCGTGCACGACACCCGGAACGAGTACGTGCCGGGCAGGTCGACCGGCACCGAGAACTCGGGCGCCTCGACGACCTTGTCGATCGTCAGCCGGCCCTGGGCCGTGGCGATGCCGACCCGGGTGGGCTCGAGGACGATCTCGGCCCGCTCGGGCTGGGTGACCGTGGCCACCGACCGCGACGAGCCGGCGAAGGAGTTGTACGCCACCGGCAGGGTCGTGGACTGGTCGAAGGCGCGCGGCAGGTTGATCGGGGTCCGCGTGCTGAACGCTACGCCCGCCGTCTCGCCCGGGCGCAGGCCGGCGCCCTGGCCGGCCGAGGTCCAGTCGAGCACGAACTTGACCGACTGCGCGGCCGTCAGCTGGGAGTCCGGCGTGCTCGCGTCGTACTCGGTCCAGCCGAACGCACAGCCCGCGCTGGGGGCCGCGTTCGCCGTGTGGACCTGGACGGCGTTGGTGTTGCACGCCGTGCTCAGCCGCTGCGTCGAGTAGTACGCGCGCAGCGTCGCGCCCTGGTGCTGCGCCTCCGCGAGGTCCGCGGACACCGTGTTCAGCAGCCGGACGCCGAACTGCGACCCGCGCGCCGCGGACGTGATCACGCCGCGGTCGCCGACGGCCGGGAGCGTGTCGACGAGGGCGACGAGCTTGGCGTTCGTGTTGCCGGTGTTGCGGAAGGAGAGCTTCCACGACGCCTCGCCACCCGGTCGGGTGACCGGGAGGCAGGTGCCGCGGTAGTAGCCGTCGGACTGCGGCTCCGCGCACGCGGCCGCGGCCCCGGCGGTGTTCATGACACCGAGGTCGTCGTCGCCCGAGCCGGGCTCGCCCGCCTCGACGCCCTTGACGCCCTTCGCCATCGCCAGCGTGGCGCTCGACCGGGGCTGGACGTGCGTCGTCGCGGTGCAGCTGTCGACGTTCGTCCGGTTCGCCTGAGTCACGGAGTCGACCGTGTACTGGCACACCTCGAAGTCGCGGTCGGACGTGGCGGTCACGGAGTTGGCGATGATCTGGTCGGCGTCGACACCCGGCTCGAGCAGCAGCGGTGCCTGGACGGTGAGCACCCACCCCGGCCGGAACACGAATCCGTCCGGCATCGTGACGGCGAGCCGGCCCGTCTCGGCGTCGAGGCCGGCCGCGAAGCTCGGCGTCGGCGACGGCACCGGGTTGCTCGGGTTGGTCGTGGTCAGCGTGAAGGCGTAGCCGGTCGGGTCGGGCTCACGGACGGGCACCTCCCCGTCGACGAGCTCGATCTGGTCGACGACCTCGAACCCGGTCATCGGCCACTGGCCCGTATTCGTCACCCGCAGGACGTAGGGAACCGTCCCGTTGGGGGTGTACTGCGGCGGGGTGGTGGCATTGCCCGGCGTCTTCTCGACCCGGATCCGGTTCGGGCGGTGCAGCACCTGCGTGGTGTCCGCGGCGGTCCGGTCGTCGGTGAACGTCTGGTTCGCGCCGAACTGCGCGTCGCCGTGCACCTGGAGGTCGTCGGAGATCAGGCCCGGCGTGCCCTCGCCCTCGTTCGGGCCCACGCCGGGCAGCGTGGTCGACACGGGCTCGCCGTTGCCGCGCTGCGTGTCGCGGCGCTCGGTCTTGAGACTCACGACGATGTTCGGGTTGTACGGCCGCTCCCACTGCACGACGGTGCCGGTGACCGTGAGCTGGCGGAAGCTGAAGCGCACGCCCTCGACCACCGTCGGATCGGTCACGCCCGGAGGCAGCACGAAGGTGACGTTGCCCGCGGGCAGCGCGTTGACCCAGAAGCCCTCGACCCACACGTCGCCGACCTTGGCGTCCATGCGGACGCTGTTGAGCGGTCGCGGCAGGTTGATGGAGGCCGAGGTGAAGTTCATGGCGTTCCAGAACGTCTCGGTCTCGTCGGTGAGCCGCATGAGGGTCGTGCGGGCCGAGCCGAGCGGCTGACCCCGCAGCGACGTCGTGTAGGTCCGGGCCTGGTCCTCATAGACCGTGTCGCCACTGGGGTTGGCGTCGGGACGGATGACCTTCTGGGCCGTGATGGCGTAGCTCGCGGTGACGATGTTGAACTCGTCGTCCGCGGCGTCGTAGCCGGTCGAGCACGCCGCGGCCGGGCACGCGATGCGGCCGGGGCTGTCGATCTGGACCGAGGCCTCGTTGAGGATCGGCGTCCCGCCGGGGGACGTCGCCTCCACCGGACCGCCGCTGCGCTTCTCGGCGCGCAGCTGCCACGTGAGGGTCACCGCGGCGGTCGCCCCGCTGCGGATGACCGGGGCGCCGTCCGCGCCGACGAACGACACCGTGACGCCCGTGACGTCCTCGAGCTCGGCCGCGGTGAGGGCGAGCGCCTCCGCGTAGGTGTGGTCGGTCGTCGTGCCCGAGCGGTCCAGCGTCACCGTGACGCCGGCCTGGGTGGCACCCGACGGGAGCGTGATGCTGTCGATGTCGTGCAGGTCCGCCACGTCGTACGTGGTGGTGTCGTCCGACTCCACTCCCGGATCGCTGATGACGAGCGACGACAGCTTGGAGGCCGAGGTGTTCGTGGCGCGCAGCGTGGCCGAGATGAGCGGGAAGGCGTCGGGGGCGACGCCGTTGCCGGGGCTCGGCAGGCCCAGCTGCGTCTGGTCGAACTCCTTGGTCAGGTCGACGTTCAAGGGCGCGTCGAGGATCGTGATCCGGTCGCCGTCGTTCGAGGAGAACTCGCCCGACCGACCGCCCGAGCCACGGACGTTCACGGTGTTCTCGACGACACCCTCGTCGCTCGTGTTGTAGGTGTGGTCGTGGTAGTTGCCCAGGACGTACTCGTCGGGATCGCTGCGCAGGGTGTCGCGCACCGCGAAGTCGAGGTCGAGGGGACGCCGGTCGACGCTCGAGCCGACTCCCTCGCCGGCCTGGCGCTCGGTGTACGTGAGGCGCACGCCCGTCGTGCCGCTGCGCTGCGCGGCGGTCAGGGTGTAGCCGGGGAACCGGCCCGCGCACACGCCCGCCGTCGGGCAGGCCTGCGCGGTGACGTCGGTCCACGTGCCGTTCAGGTACAGCTCGACCCGGCTGATCACGTCCTCGACGATCAGCGGGTCGGTGGACGGGGTGATCGGCTTGATCGCGACGAGGTCGAACGCGTCGTAGACCGAGGTCTCGATGCCGGGCGTGCCCGGGCCCAGCTCGGCCGGCGACGCCGGGTCGGTGAGCGTGACGTTCGCGAAGTTCAGGCCCTGCGTGCTCCAGTGGATCCGCGCGGTCCGCGTCTGCCCGGACAGGGCCGGGACGGTGGACTGCAGCCACTCCTTGTCGACCAGGTCGGGGCCCTCGCCGTCGATCGGGCGAAGCGTGACGTCGTCGCGAGCCTGCGCCATGTCGCCCTTGTCGATCTGCCGGTTGAAGACCTCGGACTGCACGTCGTTGTCGACGACGACCTCGTCGTCGATGTCGACGCCGGACTGGACCTCGACCTCGAAGCTGGGGATCACGTTGAAGCCCGGGGGCAGCAGCTGCGGGCAGCCGTTGACCGCCAACGGCGTGAACTCGAACTGCAGGCCGCCGATCTCGTCCCGCAGCGCGGCCGGGATCGTGAGGTCGAAGCTCGCGACGCTGCCGGCGACGTTCTCGGCGCCCGGCAGGACCACCCAGGAGTCGCCGTCCCAGAACCGGACGGTCAGCTGGGTGCAGCCCGGGATCTCGGTGTGGGAGATCGCGGTCGGATCGAAGTGGTCGAAGAACTCGCTGCCCGCGGCGGGATCCGCCGGGTCCTGGATGACGAGCCGGTCGGAGCCGATGGTGGACTCGCTCGACACGCTCGCCGGCACCGAGACGGTGGCCTCGGCACCGGGCACGCCGAAGATCGCGCTGGGCGTGATCCGCTTGTCGACCTCGGTGAGGACCTCCAGCGGCCGCACCTGGAACGCGGCCTCGGCCTCGTCGGTGCCACGGGCGCCGTCGACGTTCGTGACGACGGCGTCGACCTCGTTCGTCGAGCTCAGCGTCTCGTCCAGGTCGGTCAGCGCCGTGAGCTCCAGCTCGAGACCGGCGTAGGAAGAGGCCTGGATGCCGTCGGTGCCGCCGGCGGACGAGTACGTGACGGTGAAGCCCTCCACCGTGCACCCGGACTGCGCCGCGGGAAGGGTGTCCTCGGTGGTGGTCGAGCTCGTCGTGGACGCGCAGTCGGCGTAGACGTAGGTGATCTCGGCGGACGTGGCGTCGACCGGCCACTCGATGTCGCCGAAGCCGGTGAACCGCAGCCCCTGCTCGGTGAACGTGGCCGCGCCCGCGGAGGGCTCGGCGATGACGAGCTCGTGCACGTCCAGCTCGCCGACCGTGGCCGTCACGGTGGCGGTGACGGCCTGCCCGACGACGAGCGTCGTGTCGTTCAGGCTCTTCTCGATCGTGACGGTGGGGTCGGACGCCCGGATCCGGGCGGTCGCGTCGTCGGTGGCGGGGTCGCTCACGTCGTCGCCGACCTCGACGGTCGCCGTCGTCTCGTTCTCGACGGAGACGGTGGTGCCGGGCTCGATCTGCGAGACCGATGCGTTGGTCACGGTCGCGACGCCCACCCGGGCCTCGGCGCCCGGCGCGTAGGAGCCCTCGTAGGTCACCCGCACGCCCTCGACGGTGGAGAGGTCGCCGGGCTCCTCCTGCGTCCACGTGCCGCCGACGAGGTACTCGACGGTGGTGTCGTCCGTGGAGTCGGGAGCGGGATCGGTCGTGATCCCGGCGAAGTCGAGGTGGTTCCAACCCGCGCCGTCGAACCGGTCCTCGACCACGATGCGGTCGACGGTCTGGTTGGACTGGTTGCTCGGGGTCAGGGTCCAGCTCACCCGCTTGCCGGGGGTGGCGGGAACGGCACCGGGGGCGACGGACTTGGCCACGCCGGCCTCGAGCGTGGTCTCGACCTCGAGCGTGACGGCCGCCGTCGACTGCTGCTCCTCGGCGTTCTCGCCGACGACCGCGGCGGTGTTGACGATCTCGTCGCCGTTGAAGTCCGCCGACACGGTGGTGGGCACGCGCACCTGCACCGTGACCGTCATCGAGCTGCCCGCGCGGAGCCCGACGCGACCGTCGATGGGGTGCTGCGGCGCGACCGTGAAGGAGTCGCCGTCGACCGAGACCGCGGCCGGTCCCGTGGGGGAGAGCACGGCCGTCACCGGGTTGGCGAAGGCCGGATCGAGCTCCAGCGGCTCCGGCAGGCTGTCGGACAGCACCGTGTCGAAGCAGCCCGCCTCGTTCGTCGAGGAGCACCCGACGACGATCGTGTAGGCGAACGTGTCACCGGGACCGTAGGGCCCGGGCGAGTCGACCGACTTCTGGATCTGGAGGTCGGCCGAGACGGCGGCGACGGCCGGCACTCCCCCGGAGAGCACCGCGGTCAGGGACAGCAGCAGGGCGGACAGGACGACGAGCGCGCGGCGCATCGTTCACCTTTCGTCGGGTGCGAGGGACCGGACGTCACTGTCTGGCCGCACGAGACGCGCGCCGAGATTCGAAGCCCGAGATTAAACTTCAACCGTCGACGGTAGCAACGAAGATGAGGTTGGTCTCACGTTTGCTACAACGGGTGGTGTGACCTCGGTCGCACCGCCCGGAGCTCTCGCGCGCGGTGGCTGTCGCGGCTCCGGACTACGCTGGCGGCATGCCCCTGCTGACCGTCTCCGGTTCCCTGTCCGTGCGCGAGAAGATCGCCATCCCGCCCGGCGGGGTCGCCACGGTCAAGGTCGTCGACGCCGACGGCGAGGTGCTGGCCGCCACGGCGCTCGAGGCCGAGCAGGTGCCGCTGGGCTTCGAGGTCGCGATCGACCCCGAGGTCGTCTCGGGCGACCTGTTCGTGTGGGCGCTGCTGCGCACCGACGTGGGCGCCTGGGGCACCCTCGAGCTCGTCCCGGCCGACCTGGAGACCATCGACCTGACCCGGATCGGGGACTGACGCCGTGCCCCGACCGGGCCCGGCCGTCACGCATCTGAGCGATGCCGAGATCGCCGCGAACAACCGCCCGGTCCTGCGCCGCATCGCCGCCCTGCTGCGGCCCTACCGCCCCAAGATGGCCGCCGTCGCGGTCATCGTCGTCCTGTCGGCGCTGCTGACCTCGATCGTCCCGTTCCTGACCCAGGCGGTCTTCGACGACGCCCTGTTCGGCGAGGGCGGCCCCGACCTCGGCCTGCTCGGCTGGCTCGTCGCCGGCATGTGCGCCCTGCCGATCCTGGCCTCCACGCTCAACATCGCGCAGAACTGGCTGACCTCCACGATCGGCAACTCGGCGATGGCCGACCTGCGCAGCGAGCTCTTCGCGCACCTGCAGAAGATGGAGCTGGCGTTCTTCACCACCACGAAGACCGGCGCCATCCAGTCGCGCCTGGCCAACGACGTGGCCGGCGTCCGCACGGTGCTCACCGACACCGCCACCTCGATCCTGCAGAACACCGTCACCGTCACGGCGGCGTTCATCTCGATGGTGATCCTGTCGTGGGAGCTGACGATCCTCACGCTGATCCTCATGCCGCTGTTCGTGTGGCTGCAGCTGAAGGTCGGCCGGCGCCGCCAGCAGCTGGCCCGACGCACGCAGGAGTCGCTCTCGGAGATGACCGCGATCACCGAGGAGTCGCTCAGCGTCTCGGGCATCCTGCTGGCCAAGGTGTTCAACCGCAGCCGCTCCGAGGCCGAGCGCTACCGCGAGGCCAACCTCGAGCAGACCCGCCTGCAGGTCGAGCAGGCGATGACCGGCCGGCTGTTCTTCGCCACCGTGCAGACGTTCTTCGCCATCACCCCGGCGATCATCTACCTCTTCGCCGGCTTCATCATCGCGGGTCGGATCCCCGGCGACTCCGCGTCGCTCACCGCCGGCACCCTCGTCGCCTTCACCACGGTGCAGGCGCGCCTGCAGATGCCCTTGCTCCAGCTGATGCGGGTCTCGCTCGACGTCCAGACCTCGCTGGCGCTGTTCCGCCGCATCTTCGAGTACCTCGACCTCGAGCCCGCCATCGTCGACCGGCCCGGCGCGCGCGACGTGAAGCCGTCCGAGCTGGAGGGCCGGATCGAGTTCCGCGACGTGTGGTTCCGCTACCCCGAGCCGCGCGCGCTCACCGGCGAGACGGCCAAGGACCGCTTCGGCGACTCCTCCGGCGAGATCGAGGCCACGTCCACGGCGCAGGCCGACGCGTGGGCGCTGTCCGCGCTGTCGCTCACGATCGAGGGCGGTCAGCTGGCCGCGATCGTGGGGCCCTCGGGGTCGGGCAAGACCACCGCCACGTACCTCGTGCCGCGCTTCTACGACGTCGACCGCGGCCAGGTGCTGGTCGACGGGATCGACGTCCGCGACATCACGCTGTCGTCGCTGGCCGACTGCGTGGGCATGGTGACGCAGGAGCCCTACCTGTTCCACGGCACGATCCGCGAGAACATCGCCTACGCCAAGCCCGGGGCCACGCCCGACGAGATCGTCGCGGCCGCCACCGACGCCAACATCCACGACCGGATCATGGGCTTCCCGGACGGCTACGACACCGTCACGGGCGAGCGCGGCTACCGGCTGTCCGGCGGCGAGAAGCAGCGCATCGCGATCGCGCGCGTGCTGCTCAAGAACCCGCGCATCCTCATCCTCGACGAGGCCACCAGCGCCCTCGACAACGAGACCGAGCGGCTCGTGCAGGAGGCGCTGGAGCGCGCCACCACGGGCCGCACCACGCTCGCGATCGCGCACCGGCTCAGCACGATCCAGAACGCCGACGTGATCTTCGGCCTCGTCGACGGCCAGGTCGTCGAGCGGGGCACCCACGCCGAGCTGGTCGACGACGAGGCCGGACTGTACGGCCGGCTCTACCGCGAGCAGTTCTCCACGCACCGTCCCGCACCCGCCGCGGCACGTCCGCTGGGAGCCGTGGGGCACCTGCGTGCGGATGTCTCCCTCTGATTCCAGCGGGACGGACCAAAGTCGTGGCCACGGCCACCGCGGACTGCCAGAATCCACTCCATGACCGCCACCTACCTGGTGACCTCGGCACTGCTGGTGCTGTCGGTCCTGGCGGTACGGCACCACCGGCCGTCGGTGTCGGTGCCGGTGGTCGTCCTCGTGCTGGCGACGGCCGCGTGGAACGTGCTGCGGGCGATGCGCGGCCCCGGCGACACCGATCCGAGCGTCCTCGTAGCCGTCAACATCGTCGTCGTGCAGGTCTGCGCCGTGGCCTTCTACGTCGCGTGCCGGCGCCTGGTCCAGGGCCGGTGGCTGGTCTCGCCGTGGCTGTGGATCGGTGCCGTGTGGATCGCGGCGGTGAGCTTCATCGGCATGGTGCCGGCAGTCGGCATCACCGACGGTGACCACTACTACGACAGCCCGGTCTACGTCGTCCACCTGGCGTACTCGTTCACCCTGCTCGGCGGCGGCGTGCTCACGCTCAGCACCCGCCAGCACGACCCGTCGCGGCACGTCCGCCGGGTCGTCGTGGCCGCCGAGGTCGCGGCCGTCCTGATCATCACCTTCCAGGTCCTCCGTCCCACCCTCACGCCGCTGGCGATCTCGGGCCTGGCGTTCGTGATGGTCTGGACGACGGGCCACATCGCCGCGTGGTCACGGTCGGCGTCGCGCGCCGACCGCCTGATGGACTCGATCGGCGTCTTCATCTTCGTGATCGACCGTGCCGGGATGCTCCAGGACTGGAACGGCCCCGCCGCGAGCCTGCTGCGCCTCATGGGCCGCACCGCCTCGCACGGGATGGACCTCGCCCAGGCGCTGTCGATGCCCTCGCACTTCTCCGACGGATCCACGGTGTCGCTGCACGTGCAGGGCGCCGAGCTGCGCACGGCGCTGTCGGTCCACGCGGTCGACCCGCTCGCCCGCGGCGGCGACCTCGTCCTGATGTTCCGGCCCGTGCGCTCGTCGCTGGAGAGCTCGTCGTTCCCCACCGTGTCCGGCGCGCTCAAGGGCCACGACCCGGCCACGCAGACGCTCGGCCGCAAGGCGGCCCTCGAAGCCGTCCGGGCGGCCGCCGTCGACGCCACCCCGGTGATCCGGGTCGTCGTCGTGCCGCGCGGCCCGCGACGCGCCGACGAGGCGATGTTCCTCATCGCGCGCCGCCTGGAGGCGCGCGCCGCCGATCGCGGCTTCCCCGATGTCGAGTGGGCCCGCCTCGACACGTGGACCTTCGTCTCGCCGCTCATCGACGAGAGCTTCGAGGTGCTGACGGTGACGGTGCCCGTCGACGACCTCGGGCTCGACATGGAGGTCTCCCTCCACGAGCCGGTGCCCGGCGAGTCCCCCGCCGCATTCGTGCGCCGCGTGTCCGACGCCTACGGCCACGACACCGCCCAGGGCAGCTGAGTCCCCCGCACACGACGGAGCCCGCCACGACCGAGGTCGTGACGGGCTCCGTGGAGCTCAGGCGGACTCGCCCCTGCGGCGGCGGGCGGCGCCCGTGAGGCCGAGGCCCAGCCCCAGCGCGACGACGCCGAGGGCAACGATCGCGGCGGCGGGACCACCGGTGTCGGCCAGCGCGTCGCCGTCGCGGTCGGAGGCGGCGCCGTCCTCGTCACCGTCGTCGTCACCGCGGGTGTCGTCCCCACCGTCGGCCGCGCCGTCGGTGTCGGTGCCGTCGCCGTCCTGGTCGATGGCGTCGGGATCGGCGGTGACGTCGACCGTGACGGTCGCCGTGTCGCAGACCGGCGTCGGGGTGGAGTCGTCGCAGCGCTCGTACTCGAAGGAGTCCGTGCCGACGAAGCCCTTGGCCGGCGTGTAGCGCACCGTGCCGTCCGCCAGGACCTCCGCGACGCCGTGCTCGGGCTGCGTGGTGATCCGCGCGGCCGTGAGCGGGCGACCCGTCCGGCTGGTGTCGTTGTCCTCGACCGCGATGACGACCGGGCGACCCGTGATGGTCGTGGCCTTGTCGTCACCCGTCTCGACGGCGTTGACCCGGACGGTCACGGGGATCGTGACCGTGTGGCACTGCGTGGGACGCGAGGCGTCGCACACCTCCAGGTCGAACGCGTCGCTGCCGGAGTAGCTGTCGTTCGGCGTGTAGGTCACGGCACCGGTCTCCGGGTCGACGGCGACCTCACCGTGGGCCGGACGCCCGACGACACCCACCGAGCGGGGATCCAGCGCCGCGCCCTCGGAGGTCACGATGTCGGCCAGCGGGACCGTCAGCGCCTCGTCCTGGTCGGTCTCGGCTCCCTCGGCGGCGACCGGCTGGTTGGTGAACGCGTTCGTGACGGTCACCGTCACCGTGGCGGTGTCGCACACGGCGGTCGGCGTGGACGTGTCGCACACCCGGTACTCGAACGTGTCCTCGCCCGAGAAGCCGCGCTCCGGCGTGTAGGCGATGCGGCCGTCGGCCTCGACGCGCGTCTCGCCGTGGGCCGGGGCCGTGATGACCACCGGGTCCGCGAGCGCCTGGCCGGAGGCCGAGTCGTCGTTCTCCTTCACGTCGACGAGCACCTCGGTGGCGAGCGTCGTCGTGGCCGAGTCGTTCGCCGCGGCGACCGCGTTCTCGGACACCTCGACCACGATGGTCACGGTGGTGCACTGGGCCGGGACCGAGGTGTCGCAGACGCGGACCTCGAACTCGTCCGTGCCCGAGTAGCCCGGGTCCGGCGTGTAGGTCAGCTCGCCCGTGGTCGGGTCGACCGTCACGTCACCGTGCTCGGGATCCTTCGGGATCGTGACCGTGGTCGGGTCGAGCGGCTTGCCCGAGGGATCCACGACGTCGCCCAGCGGGATGTCCTTCGGCGTGTTCTGCGGCGTGGCGACGCCGTCCTCGACCGCGGTCTCCGGGGCGAAGACGTTGTCGACCGTGACCGTCACCGTGGCGGTGTCGCACACCGCAGTCGGCGTGGACGTGTCGCAGACCCGGTACTCGAATGTGTCCTCGCCCGAGAAGCCGTTCTCCGGCGTGTAGGTGATCCGGCCGTCGGACTCCACCACGGTCGAGCCGTGGGCCGGCTCGGTGACCACGGTCGGCGCCGCGAGCGACTGGCCCGACTCGCTGTCGTCGTTCGACCGGACGTCGATCGTGCGGGGTGTCTCGACGGACGTCGAGGCCTCGTCGTCGTCGGCCGTGACCGTGTTCGCGCCGACCGTCACCGTGACGGTGACCAGCGTGCACTGCACCGGGCTCGAGGTGTCGCACACGCGGACCTCGAACTCGTCGGCACCGGTGTAGCCGGCGGCCGGCGTGTAGGTGAGCTCGCCCGTCGTCGGGTCGACCGTGACGGTCCCGTGCGAGGGAGCGCCGGGGACGGTCACGCGCGTCGGGTCCAGCGGACGGCCCGAGCTGGAGGCGACGTCGTCCAGGTCGATCTTCTTCGCGGTGTTGTGCGGCGTCGAGACGCCGTCCTCGGCCGCGGTCCCGTCGGTGAAGACGTTGTCGACGGTCACCGTGACGGTGGCGGTGTCGCACACGGCGGTCGGCGTGGACGTGTCGCAGACGCGGTACTCGAAGGTGTCCTCGCCCGAGAAGCCGTCGGCCGGCGTGTAGGTGATCCGGCCGTCGGACTCCACCACGGCCGAGCCGTGGGCGGGATCCGTCGTCACGGTCGGCGCCGCGAGCGACTGGCCCGAGGCGGTGGTGTCGTTGCTGCGGACGTTGATCGTCCGCGGCGTCTCGACCGTCGTCCTGGCGGTGTCGTCGTCGGCGGTGACCGTGTTCGCGCCCACCGTGACGGAGATCGTGACGGTGGTGCACTGGACGGGGTCGGACGTGTCGCACACGCGGACGTCGAACGCGTCGTCGCCGGTGTAGCCGTCGTCCGGCGTGTAGGTCAGCTCGCCCGTGGTCGGGTCGACCGTGACCTCACCGTGGGACGGCTCGTCCGAGACGGTGACCTTGGTCGGGTCGAGCGGCTGGCCGGTCGCGGAGAGCACGTCGGCCAGTGGGATGTCCTTGGCCGTGTTATGCGGCGTGGTCACGCCGTCCTCGACGGCCGTCTCGCCGGCGAACACGTTCGTGACCGTGACCGTGACCGAAGCGGTGTCGCACACCGCGGTCGGGGTCGAGGTGTCGCACACGCGGTACTCGAACGTGTCCTCGCCCGAGAAGCCGGCGTCCGGGGTGTAGACGACGCGGCCGTCGATCGTGACCGAGGTCGTGCCGTGCTCGGGCTCCGAGGTCACGGACGGCAGGGCGAGCGCCTGGCCCGAGGCCGAGGTGTCGTTCTGGCGCACCAGCACCGGCACGGAGGTCCCGACCGACGTGGTCGCGGTGTCGTCGACCGCGCCCACGGTGTTGGCCGAGACCGTCACCGTGATCGTGACCGTGGTGCACTGCGAGGGGCTCGACGTGTCGCACACGCGGACGTCGAACTCGTCGTCACCGGAGTAGCCCGGATCCGGGGTGTAGGTCAGCTCGCCCGTGGTCGGGTCGACCGTCACGTCACCGTGCGCGGGGGCGCCGGGGACGGTGACCTTGGTCGGGTCCAGGGGACGGCCCGTCGCCGACGCGACGTCGTCGAGCGGGATGTCCTTGGCGGTGTTCTGCGGCGTGGTCACGCCGTCCTCGACGGCGGTCTCGTCCACGAAGACGTTGTCGACCGTGACGGTCACCGTGGCCGTGTCGCAGGCGGCGGTCGGCGTCGTGGTGTCGCAGACGCGGTACTCGAACGTGTCCACGCCGGAGAAGCCGGCGGCCGGCGTGTACGTGATCCGGCCGTCGGACTCCACCACCGCGGAGCCGTGGCCCGGCGCGGTCGTGACCGTCGGCGCCGCGAACGGCTGGCCCGAGGCGCTCGTGTCGTTGGTCCGGACGTTGATCGTCCGCGGCGTCTCGACGGACGTCGTGGCCTCGTCGTCGACGGCCGTCACCGTGTTGGCGGTGACCGTGACGGAGATCGTGACGGTGGTGCACTGCGCGGGGTCCGAGGTGTCGCAGACGCGCACCCGGAACTCGTCGGCACCGACGTAGCCGGGCTCCGGCGTGTAGGTCAGCTCGCCCGTGGTCTCGTCGACCGTCACCTCGCCGCGGGCGGGCTGGTTCGCGACGGTGACCGTCGTCGGGTCGATCGGCTTGCCGGTCGCGGAGACCACGTCGTCGAGCGGGATGTCCTTCGGCGTGTTCTGGCGCGTCGTGACGCCGTCCTCGGCCGCGGTCTCCTCGGCGAAGACGTTCGTCACCGTGACGGTCACCGTGGCGGTGTCACAGATCGCCGTCGGGGTCGACGTGTCGCAGACGCGGTACTCGAAGGTGTCCACACCCGAGAAGCCGTCGGCGGGCGTGTAGGTGATCCGGCCGTCGGACTCCACCACGGCCGACCCGTGGGCGGGATCCGTCGTCACGGTCGGCGCCGCGAAGGGCTGGCCCGAGGCGCTGGTGTCGTTGGTCCGGACGTTGATCGTCCGCGGCGTCTCGACGGACGTCGAGGCCTCGTCGTCCTCGGCGGTCACGACGTTCGGGGTCACCGTGACGGCGATCGTGACGGTGGTGCACTGGACGGGGTCGGACGTGTCGCACACGCGGACCTCGAACGCGTCGTCGCCGATGAAGCCGGCGGTGGGCGTGTAGGTGAGCTCGCCCGTCGTCGGGTTCACGCTGACGGTGCCGTGCGCCGGACCGCTGGGGATCGTCACGCGGGTCGGGTCGAGCGGGCGGCCCGACGCGGAGACCAGGTCGGCCAGCGGGATCCGCTTCGGCGTGTTCTGCGGCGTCGTGACGCCGTCCTCGACCGCGCTCTCGTCGCTGAAGACGTTCGCGACCGTGATGGTGATCGTCTGGGTGACGTCCTGGCCGGAGGCGTCGCGGAGCGTGTACGTGAAGCTGCCGGTGCCGGAGAACCCGGCGGTCGGGCGGAAGGTCACGACGCCCGCGTCGAGGCTGACGGTGCCGTTCTGGGCGCCGCCCACGGCGTGCAGCGTGAGGCCCGAGCCCTGGCCGAGCGCCTCGAGGGCGCCCGCCGTGATCGTCACCGGGGTGCCGACGGTCGTGGACCGGCTGTCCGGGTCCGCCTCGGGCGTGACGTTGATGATGACGGTCACGAGCGTGCCGTCCGAGGTCCGGTAGGTGAAGGAGTCGGGTCCGGAGTAGCCCGCCGGGGGCGTGTACGTGTAGCGACCGCCGGCGTAGGCGATCGTGCCGCCCTGGACCGAGGTGCGGTCGTACGTGCCGTTCGAGCTGTCGGTGACCGTGGCCGGGACGTCGACCTGCGTCGCGATGACGACCTGGGTCTCGGCCGAGGTCGGCGGCGCGGGATCGGGATCCTCGTTGCCGATCGCGTAGGCGCGGTTGATCAGCGGGCCGGGGGTCGAGGGCGCGGTGGCGCGCACGGTGACGACCGCCTCCTGGCCGACCTCGAGGTAGCCGCCGTTGCAGGTCGCGATCTTCTGCGTCGTGCCGGTCACGACGCACGACGTGTCCGTGCTGGTGACGGAGAGGTTGGCGAGGTCGTTCGGGAGGATGTCGTTGAGGACGAAGCCCGACGTGTTGCCCGGGCCCTCGTTCTTCACGACGACGCGCCACGTGATCGGGTTGCCGACGACGACCGTGGCCGGGCCGGTCTTCGTCACGCTGAGCTTGGACGGGAGCGCGGTGGAGCAGTTCGTCGCGTCGCTGCGCTGGTTGGCCGGCGCGGTGACGCGGCTGATCAGCTCGAAGGTGGGCGACGCCTGGTCGGCGTTCCGGATCGCGATCTGGTACATGGAGCCGTTGGTCGCGATGAGGGCGAGGTTGCCGTTCGTCATCGTGAACGCCGAGCCGTAGGAGTTCGTCGGCATGACCGCGGTCGGGACGGCGAAGCTCGTGACCGCGCCCGTGGTCGGGTTGATCCGGTAGAGCGTGGAGGACTGGCCGTAGTTCGCGGCCCACAGGTAGCCCTTGAGGAACGTCAGGTCGGCGAAGCGGATGCTCTGCGACAGCGTGATCGTGGTGCGCGTCGGGCGCGGGGTGCTCGTGGCGCTCGTGACGTTCTTCAGACCGGCGATCTTCTGGATCGTGGTGGTGCCGGCGTTGCCCGAGGCCACGTAGTAGTTGCCGTCGGCGTCGAACTCGCCGCTGTCCCACAGGGTGCTGGGAGGTGCGCCCAGGGCGGTGTTCGCATCGCCGAGCGGCGTCACGACGCCCGAGCGGTTGATGCGCGCGAACGAGCCGCGGATGTTGGTGCCCGAGGTCTGGCCGTAGAACGTGCCGTAGAGGTATTCATCGGTGGGGTTGAACGCCAGACCGTTGAACACGTTCTGACCGGTGAAGTTCGACCCGATCTGGGTCCACTGCGAGCCGCCGGTGGTCGTGTACGAGCCGGAGTTGAGCTTCACCGTGCCGACCGGCTCCTCCGCCTGGGCGAAGAAGCGCGGGACCGTGCAGTCGAACGCCGGCGCCGGCGCCGCCTCCGCGGCCGGTGCGGGCGCCAGGACCGTCATGGTTCCGGCGAGGCTGAGGGCGATCAGCATGAAGGCTGAGGCACAGGTGAGCAGTCGGCTGCGCAGGCGGAACGCCATGGACATACGAGACCTCTCGGGCGGGAGATGCAGAGCACGCAGGAAGGCGCGAGATCGCACCGTCCGGCGCGACCTGGACCGTCATTGCCGCGGCCCCGAAGGAGCGCGATCCGACTCCCTCAGGATCCGCTCGCCCGGGACGCTACCTGTGACAGAGGGTGCTGATGGTGTTTTCGGGGCGCGGTCGGCGAAGACCATCCTCAAAGGGTCCCAAAGAACTACACCATCAGGACCAAAGTGTCATGACGCACACCACACGAGTCACAGGAGGCGCACTCAGAACCACCCGTCGCGTGTCGGCGACGCTGGCGGCTACGGCGCGAGACCCACGTACTTCGTCTCGAGGTACTCCTCGATGCCCTCGTCGCCACCCTCGCGACCGAAGCCCGAGGCCTTCATCCCGCCGAACGGCGCGGCCGGGTTCGACACGACGCCCTGGTTGATCCCGACCATGCCGGTCTCGAGGCCCTCGTAGACCTTGATGGCGCGCGAGTAGCTCTGCGTGAACGCGTAGGCCACGAGGCCGAACTCGGTGTCGTTCGCCATCCGCAGCGCCTCGTCGTCGTCGGTGAACGTGAAGATCGGCGCGACCGGGCCGAAGATCTCCTCGCGCCAGACGCGGGCCTCGGTCGGGACGCCGGTGAGCACCGTCGGCGGGTAGAAGTAGCCCGCGCCGGCCGGCACCTCGCCGCCCGTGAGCACCTGCGCACCGTGCTCCTTCGCGTCGTCGACGAGCTCGGCCACCTTGTCGCGCTGCTTCGCCTCGACCAGCGGACCGACCTCGGCCTGCTCCATCCGCTCGGCGAAGCGCCGCGAGAACTCCTCGGCGAGCGACTCGTGCACGATGAAGCGGTTGGCCGCGGTGCAGGCCTCGCCGATGTTGCGCATCTTGGCCAGCATCGCGCCGTCGACCGCCTTCTCCAGGTCGGCGTCCTCGAAGACCAGGAACGGGGCGTTGCCGCCGAGCTCCATCGAGACGCGCAGCACGCCCTCGGCCGCCTGCTCGATCAGGGTGCGGCCCACCTCGGTGGAGCCGGTGAAGGTCAGCTTGCGCAGCCGCGGGTCACGGATGATCGGCTCCATCACCTCGCCCGTGCTCTTCGTGGTGACGATGTTGAGGACGCCGTCGGGCAGGCCCGCCTCGGTGAGGATCTCGCCCAGGGTCAGCATCGTGAGCGGCGTGAGCGACGCCGGCTTGACCACCATCGTGCAGCCGGCCGCGATCGCCGGGCCGATCTTGCGGGTGCCCATCGCCAGCGGGAAGTTCCACGGCGTGATCATGAGGCACGGCCCGACCGGCTGCTTGAGCGTGAGCAGGCGGGTGGCGCCGTTCGGCGCGACCGAGTGCCGGCCCGCGATCCGCACGGACTCCTCGGCGAACCAGCGGAAGAACTCGGCGCCGTAGGCGATCTCGGCCTTGGACTCGCTGACCGGCTTGCCCATCTCGGCGGTCATCTGCTCGGCCAGCTCGTCGGTGCGCTCGGTGATGATCTCGAACGCCCGCCGCAGGATCTCGCCACGATCACGCGGGGCCGTGCGCGCCCAGTCGGCCTGCGCGGCCACGGCGGCGTCGAGCGCGGCCCGGCCGTCGGCGGCCGAGGCGTCGGCCACCGTGGCCAGCGTCTCCCCCGTCGCCGGGTTCTCGACCTCGAACGTCGCGCCGCCCTCGGCGTCGCGCCACTGTCCTGCGATGAAGAGCTGGTGGGTCATGTGTCGACGCTACCCCGCACGCGAGAACCCTTCGACCTGTCAGAATGCGGACCGTGCTCGACACCTTGCGGGGGGTGCTGCGTCCGACCCTCCCGGGTCTGGTCGGCGCCCTCGTCTTCGCCCTGCTCTCGCTGACCCCTTCGCTGCTGCCTCGCCCGGCGCTGTTCCAGGGGCTCGTCACCGGCATCACGGCGGTGATCGGCTACGGGCTGGCGGTCGCCCTGGCGTGGGTCTGGCGCGCGTTCGCCGACCGCGAGGCGCGCCGGCCGTCGCGACGTGCGTGGCTCTGGACCGTGGGCGTCGGCGTGGTCGCCCTCGGCGTCGCCGACATCGTCAGCGTCCGCCAGCAGGACCGGGTGCGCGAGCTCATGGGCATGGGCGAGGCGAGCGCCTGGCGGTTCGTGACCGTGCCGCTCGTGGCGGTCGTCGTGTTCTGCCTGCTGCTCGCCGCCGGACGTGGCCTGCGCCGTGCCGCCCGGTGGCTGTCGGACCTGCTCGCCCGGCGCATCGGTGCGCAGGCCGCGCGGGCCACCGGCTTCGTGGTGGTGGCCGCCCTGACGTTCTTCACGCTGAGCGGCGTCGTCTACGACAACGTCATCGCCGCCGTGGACTCCTCGTTCGCGCTCGGCGACCAGCAGGTCTCCTCGCGCCTCGACCCGCCCGAGAGCCCGCTGCGGTCGGGCAGCCCGGAGTCCGAGCTGGCATGGGAGGACCTCGGCCGGCAGGGTCGTCGCTTCGTGGCGCGGGGGCCCAGCGGCGACGAGATCGCCGCGTTCACCGGCCGGCCGGCGCTCGACCCCATCCGCGCGTACGCCGGCACCGCGAACGCCGAGGACGTCGAGGAGCGGGCGCGGCTCGCCGTGGACGACCTCGAGCGGGCCGGCGGCTTCGAGCGGGCGAACCTGCTGGTGGCCGGCACGACCGGCTCGGGCTTCATCGAGCCGAGCGCCTCGAACTCCTTCGAGTACCTGACCGGCGGCGACTCCGCGATCGTGTCGATGCAGTACTCGCACCTGCCGTCGTGGGTGTCCTTCCTGGTCGACCAGCGCGCCGCGCGCAACGCCGGGCGCGCGCTGTTCGACGCGGTCTACGAGCGCTGGAGCGCGCTGCCCGCCGACTCCCGGCCGCGGCTGTACCTGTTCGGCGAGAGCCTCGGCTCGTTCGCGCTCGAGACCGCATTCAGCGGCGAGGCCGACCTGCGCAACCGCACCTCGGGCGGCCTGTTCGTCGGACCGCCCGGATTCAACTCGCTCTACACCGAGTTCCGCGAGCAGCGCGATCCCGGCAGCCGCGAGATCGAGCCGATCTTCCGCGACGGCCGCACTGTGCGGTTCACGAACGACCCGTGGGGGCCGACGATCCCGCTGACGCGACCGTGGGACGGGCCGCACGTGCTGTACCTCGTGCACGCGTCGGACCCGATCACGTGGTGGAGCCCCGACCTGATCTGGAGCAAGCCGGACTGGCTGTCCGAGCCGCGCGGCTCGGACGTCGCGAGCGCGATGCGCTGGTACCCGATCATCACGTTCTGGCAGACCTCGGCGGACATGGCCGTGGGGATGGCCGTGCCGTCGGGCCACGGTCACGACTTCGTCGGCGAGCACGTCGCCGGCTGGGCCTCGGTGCTCCAGCCCGAGGGCTGGACCTCGGCCGACCTGCGCCGCCTCCAGCAGCAGATCGTCGACGCCGACACCGAGAACGCGGGCGTCCCCCCGTCGCTGCGCGACTGAACGAGGTTTCCTGTCACTTCACGTGGTTCGCAAACCTCGTGAAGTGACAGTTTCCCCGGTTAACCGGGGAAACTGTCAGCGCTCGCGCGGGTCGCGGAGCTCACGGACGCGCGTGACGACGAACCAGCCGCAGACGACGAGGACCGCGAGGATCACGAGGCGCTGGAACCAGTCGGCGTAGGGCTCGATGACGTGCCAGTTCTCGCCGAGGGTGTAGCCGGCGCCGACGAAGATCGAGTTCCAGAGGAGGCTGCCGAGCGTGGTCAGCAGGAAGAAGATGCCGAAGGGCATCCGCTCGACGCCGGCCGGGATCGAGATGAGGCTGCGGAAGATCGGCACCATCCGGCCGAAGAAGACCGCCTTCGTGCCGTGCTTGGCGAACCAGGCCTCGGTGACCTCGAGGTCGCGGACCTTCAGCAGCGGCGTCTTGGCGAACACCAGGGCCGTGCGGTCGCGGCCGAAGGCCCGCCCGAGCCAGTACATGATGCACGCGCCGATGACCGATCCCGCCGTGGTGGCGAAGAGCGCGCCCGCGAGCGTGAAGCGACCCTGGCTGGCCGCGAGGCCCGCCATCGGCAGCACGATCTCGCTGGGAATCGGGGGGAAGAGGTTGTCCAGACCCACGGCGAGGGCGGCTCCGAGCAGGCCCATGCGGTCCATCAGGTCGACCATGAACCCTGCCAGTCCATCGATCTGCTGGTCGCCCGCCTGCGTCATCACCCGGCAGAGCATAACGAGCGGTGCACAGCGTGTCGCCGTTCAGACGCGGCGGGTACCGTCGCCCGGGTGCACCTGATCCGCAGAGCCCTCGCCACCGCCGGTGCGGCGGTCCTGCTGACCACCGTGCTGGCCGCCTGCGAGGGCGGCGAGGACGGACCTCCCGACGCCGAGCAGGTGACCGCCGCGGAGCCCGACGGACTCACCGCCGCCTCGGCCGACGACGTCGTCGCCGTCTCCCGCTTCCTGCTCGATTCCGCGTCCGCCGTCGTCCTCGTGCCCGAGCAGGAGTCCGACGAGGCGTTCGCGCGCGCCCGCGATCTGGGCGTCCCGGCGCTGCCCGACACCGAGGAGGGCCGCGCGGAGGCCGAGCGCCTCGGCGCCCGGATCCTCGGCCCGGACGAGGACGCCGGCGACGAGGCCGAGCCGGTGCAGCGCTCGGAGGCCGTCACCGTCGCCACCACCCGCAGCCCGTCGCGCGCGCTGGTCGACCTCGTCGCACTCGGTGACGCGACGCTCGTCCGGATCGCCCCCGACCCCCGCCGCCACGCGCCGTCCGCGCAGCTGCTCCGGAGCGACCCCGACGGACCGCTGCTGACCCTCGGCGCCTCGGGCTACGCGGTCCGCGTCGTCCGCGCGAACGCCGAGGCGGTCGGCGGCGGCTGGTTCGCCACGCGCGGCAAGCACCTGCTGGCGATGTACGGCCATCCCTCGGGCCCGGCGCTCGGCGTGCTGGGCGAGCAGGGCACGAAGGCGTCGGTGGCGCGCGTCGAGCGACTCGTGCGCAAGTACCGCAAGGTCGCACCGGACGAGCACTTCGTGCCCGCCTTCGAGATCATCACCACCGTCGCGGCCGGCGAGAAGGGCCCGCACGGCGACTACTCCGCCCGCACGTCCGTGAAGGACCTCGAGCCGCTCGTCGACGCCGCCGAGAAGGCCGGCATCGTGGTGATCCTCGACCTCCAGCCCGGCCGCTCCGACTTCCTCTCGCAGGCCAAGGAGTACGAGTCCCTGCTGCGCCGGCCGCACGTCGGCCTCGCCCTCGACCCGGAGTGGAGGCTCGGCCCGAAGGGCAAGCCGCTGCAGCGGATCGGCCACGTGCAGGCCCGCGAGATCAACCGCACGTCGGCGTGGCTGGCCGAGCTGACCCGCCGACACACGCTGCCGCAGAAGGTCTTCGTACTGCACCAGTTCCAGACCCAGATGATCCGCGACCGCGAGAAGGTCCGCACCGACCACCCCGAGCTCTCGACCGTGATCCACGTCGACGGCCAGGGCAGTCCGGGCGCCAAGTTCGGCACGTGGAACGTCATCCGCAGCGACGCGCCGAAGAACGTCTCGTGGGGCTGGAAGAACTTCGTCGACGAGGACGAGCCGATGCTCGACGTCGCGCAGACCTGGCGCCGCGTGCTCCCGCACCCGGCGCTCATCACGTACCAGTGACGGTCAGAGCGTCGAGGCGATCCGCGCGAGGACCTGCGCGAGACGCTCGGGACTCGTGCCGAAGTTGAGCCGCGCGTACGTCGAGGAGTCCAGCGGCGTGTGCGCCGTGAAGTCGGGCCCGGCCGAGAGCCGCACCCGTCCGCGCTCGAGGATCGCGCCCGCCGGGTCCGCGGCGACCGACGTGCCCGCGAAGTCCAGCCACGCGAGGTAGGTGGCCTCGGCAGGCACGACGCCGACACCCACCTCGCCGGCCCACGCGGTGATCGTGTCGCGGTTGCGCTCCAGCACCTCGACGAGGTCGGCGAGCCACGGGTCGCCCTCGGTCCAGGCCGCCACCGCGGCCGCGCGCGACAGGGTGCTCACGCCGCCGAGGTAGGCGAACGGCAGCGCCGCGAGCGGCTCGCGCACCCGCGCCGGGCCGAGGTGGGCGACGGCGCAGTGCAGGCCGGCGAGGTTGAACGCCTTCGACGCCGAGGTCACCGTGACGGTGCGGTCCTCGACGTCGGTGCCGAGCGACGCGAACGGCACGTGCCGCCGGCGGTCGAAGGCGAGGTCGGCGTGGATCTCGTCGGCGAGGACGACGAGGTCGAGCTCGGCCGCCGCATCCGCGACGGGCCGCAGCTCGTCGGCGTCGAGCATCCGGCCCAGCGGGTTGTGGGGGTTGACCACGACCACCAGCCGGACGCGCTCGCGCCGCCAGGTCTCGACGAGCTCGTCGGCGGTGGCGCCGAACGGGATCGGCACGACGCGACGGCCCGTGTCGTGGACCGACTCGAGGAACACCGGGTACGTCGGCACGTGCAGCGCGATCCCGTCACCGGGCTCGGTGAGGAGGTCGGTCAGCACCTGGAACGCCTGGATCACGTCCGTGAACAGCCGACCGCGGCCGCCGGCGGGCGTCCAGCCATGGCGCTCGGCCATCCGCGTCTCGAAGGCCGCCACGAGGGGGTCGGGCGCCTCGAAGTCGGGGTAGCCGACGTCGCCGCGGGCCAGCTGCTCGTGGACGCGTCGCGTCACCACCTCGGGGACCGCCACGTCCATGTCGGCGACCCACGCGGGGATCACCCCGGCGGGGGTCGTCGTCCACTTCAGGTTGTCGCGGTCGCGCAGCGCCTCGTCAGTCCGGTCGAACACGGCTCGAGTCTGCCTGACGTCAGTCGGCGAGGGCGCGCTTGGACTGCCATACCGTCTGCACCACCAGCAGCACGATCGCGACGATCGCGATCACGAGTGCCGGGGTCGACTCGCCCGCGACGGACGCGATGATCCCGATCAGCGCCCACACGACCGCAGCCGCGTAGAAGGGGCTGCGCGGCAGCTGAGCGTTCACGCCCAGGGCGAAGAGCGCGGCGCCGGCGAGCAGTGCCAACTGCCAGCCGTGCTGGGCGGGCTGGGCGAGGTCGAGCTCGATCACGCCGGTGCCGAGGTTGAGGAACACCGCCGCGCTCACCCAGCCGGCGTAGACGCCCGACGTCGCGCGGGCGAGCCACGTGGTCCAAGCGGGGTCGTGCAGTCGGGCGCGAGCCGCCAGGCGTGCGGCGTCGATCGCGACGACCGTCATGAACGCCAGGACGAGGAACGTGGCCCAGCTGATCCCCGCCGCCGAGACGGCGATCCACACCGCCGCGCCGAAGTACAGCGCGATGAGGTCGCCGACGAAGCGGCGGCTGCCCACCCCGTCGCCCTTCCACAGCGTGACGACGGCGTGCGCCAGGGCGAGTCCGTAGATCAGGCTCCAGATCGAGAAGGCCCAGCCCGCGGGGGTGATGAGCAGGTCGTCGCTGCCGTCGCCGGGCTGCGACACGTCGGCCAGCGCCTGCACGACCGGGGCGGCGATCTGCGCGATGGCCGCCGCGAGCAGTGCCCAGCCGAGGCGTCGGTCGGTGTGCACGTCCGTGGAGGTCATGCCCTCCACGCTAGGCGCGGCCCACCGGCCCCGCATGGTGGCGAGGAGCGGCTCAGTCCTTCGGGAAGAGCACGTCGGCGACGTCCCGCGGCGCGAAGCGCTCCTCGAAGTCGCGCTCGTTGGGCTCCCAGACCTCGGACCACACGCGGTCGTGGTCGTTGCCCTCGGCGCGGTCGCGCAGGATCCCCCGCTGGGTCGCGGTCCACAGGTCGAGGTCGCACCAGACGGTCAGGTCCAGCAGCGGCAGCGTGACGGGGTGGAAGAGCCCCACGAGGTCCACCACCAGCACGTCGGCGCGCGGTACCGGCTCGGGATCGGACAGCCGGCCGAGGTTCCAGTCGTAGCGCCGGAACTCGCCCGGCACGCCGTCGCGGAAGGGACGCAGCACGTCCTCGACGAGCCGCTCCCGCTCGACGCCGTCCCAGTCCGGCGAGCGCCGATGGACGCGGGCGGGGTCGAGGAAGTCGTCGCCGCGCAGCCGCACGGCGTCGGGCAGGGCCGAGACGAGGGTGCGCGCCAGCGTGGACTTCCCGGAGCCGCCGTAGCCGGAGATGCCGACCACGATCGGCCGGGCGAGCTCTCGCCGTCGCTGCAGCACGACGTGGGCCAGCTCGTCCAGATCGCTCATCGTCGTCCAGCCTCACCGGGCCGGTCGGACGGCGCAACCTCGGGCACGCATCGGCCGGGACGTGCAGCGCGCGTCCCGGTCGATGCGTCCCCCCGAGTAGGTCCCTCCCGAAGATTCGGGCGTGCCGCGGAGTGGTCCGACACCATGCAAGGTCGTTCCGACCGGAGCGAGCCCCGGCGTCTCCACAGACCCGGTTCCATCCTCACCGGGTCCCACCGTGCGCGAAACCCCCGGAACCGGGGGGTCACTCCTCGTCGAGGACGTCTCCCGGGGCCAGGCCCACGGCACGCTCGATGTCGCCGGGGCTCGTGTGCTGGAGGTAGTCGCGCAGCTTGCGGCAGGCCACCCGGTAGTGCTCGCGGGCCGTGTCCTCGGTGATGTAGAGGGTCGAGGCGATGTCCGCCCAGTGCCGGCCGCGGGCGCGACCCGAGATCACCTGGCGCTGGCGCGCGCTGAGGTCGAGCTTGGCGCCGCGACGGTCGAGCAGCTCGGTGAGCCCGACGAGCGACTGCGTGACCACGACACGGTCGGCGTGCACGTCCTGCACCGCCTGCATCGTCACGTGGGGCGGGTCGGCCTTGTGGACCACGCCCTGCGCGCCGGCCCGCAGGCACAGCGCCAGCACGATCGGTCGCCGCTCGTCGGTGTAGAGGCAGACCTTGAGGCCCCGCTCGCGCAGCGCCCGGATCGCCGCGCGGCCCTGCTTGGTCGTGGTCGAGGTCGCGCGCTGCGGTCCGCGCAGCAGCAGGTCGAGCACGACGACGTCGCAGTCGACGCCGGAGGCCTCGAAGTCCTCCACGGTCGGGAACGTCGCGACGACGTCGAGGTCGGGGTGCACCGTGGCGAAGCCGCCCCGGATCACCGTGCTGTCGTCGATCACGACCACGCGGATCCGCTCGGTCATCGGTCCTCCTCGTGCACCGGGCCGGTGATGGTCACCGAGGTCCCGCGGCCGGGCGCCGAGCGCAGGTCGACCGAGACGCCGACGTCGCGCAGCGCCTGTCCCACCTGCGTGTCGAGGCCGAAGCCGAGTGGCTGGCTGTCCTGGTCGAAGCCCACCCCGTCGTCGGACACGACGACCTCCCACGTCTCGCCGTCGGTGTCGGCGTGCACGACCACCTGGTGCGCCCGGGCGTGCAGGCGGACGTTGTGCAGGACCGTCGTGACGGCGCGGCCGGCGGCGACCCAGACGTCCTCGTCCAGCTCGACGTGGGCGCCGAGCGCGACCGCCGGCTCGAGAGGGAGGTCGTCGAAGCCCTCGAGCGCCGTGGCCAGCATCGCGCCCACCGAACGCACGGCGGGGTGCGCGGGTGCGGACTCGGCGCCGAGGTAGTTGCGCAGCCGCTTCGCCTCGCGATCGGCCTGCACGCGCAGCCCCGGCAGCACCTCGGCGGGCGTGTCCTCGTCGGACAGCAGGCGCAGGATGCTCGAGGCGTCGTGGACGGTGAGCTGGTAGCGCTCCAGCTCCAGCGCGCGGGTCGCCGCCACGGCGTCCTCGCGCGAGCGGTCGGCGTCGCGGGCGAGCGCGCGCAGGTAGTAGGTCAGCAGCGCGACGACCGCGGCGTAGCCGGGCACCGTCAGGGCGTTGCTGAGGTTGGTCTCCCACGAGGTCGTCCCGGCCGCGGAGGTCCAGACCAGGTACCAGCCGCCGAGCGCGAGGCCGTGCCCCACCGCCACGGCGGGTCGCATCCAGGCTGCGGCGAGCGCGGCGACGTTGATCGCGAAGCCCGACGCCCACGCCTCCCACGTGCCCACGACGTGCGAGCTGGGCAGCAGCAGGTTCATCGCCGGGATCGCGATCCACGCGAGCAGCACGTCGGGCCAGTGCCACAGGCCGCGACGGACCGTTCCGGTGACGAGGCACTGGGTCATCAGCAGCACCGAGACGGCGATGACGCACAGGGACAGCACCCAGTACGCCACCGCGTGCACCGAGATGCTCGCGCCGGACGTGACGCTGAGCAGGATCTGCACCACCACGATCGCCCGCATCGTGGGCGCGACGAGCGCGATGCCCCACTCCGCACGGCGCGCGGAGGATCGTGACGACGCGCGGCTCAGCGCCTCGGATCGACTGCCCACGCCTGCCATCGTCGCAGACCGGCACGGCGCGGTCGTTCACTCCCGTCCCACCCGTAGCCTGTTGCGGTGCGACTGACCTCCCTGCACCGCTACCCCGTGAAGTCAGCCCGGGTCGAGGACCTGGCGACGGCCGAGGTCGAGCCGTGGGGCCTGGCCGGCGACCGGCGTTGGATGGTGGTGGACGAGCGCGGCCACTTCATCTCGGCGCGCGAGTCGCACCGGCTGCTGACCGTGCACCCGCGTCTGGACGGTTCCGGCCTGCACCTCAGCGCGCCCGGGGTGGAGTCGATCGAGGTCGCGCCGCCCGACCCGGCGCGTCAGGTCCCGGTCACGCTGTGGAAGACCTCCTTCACGGCCGCGGAGGCCACCGACGCGACCGTGTGGCTCAGTGAGCTCCTCGGCGGCGCCGTGCGACTGGTGCACCTCGACGACCCGACGCGCCGGCCGATCACCGGCTTCGGCCGACCCGACGACCGGGTCAGCCTCGCCGACGGCTATCCGCTCCTCGTCACCACCGAGGCCTCGCTGACCGCGCTGAACGAGGCGATCGTCGACGGCGGCGGCGAGCCCGTGCCGATGGAGCGCATGCGCCCGAACCTCGTCGTCGACGGCGACCTGTCGTGGGCGGAGGACGACTGGCGCGTGCTGCGCGTCGGCGACGCGGTCTTCCGCGCGGTCAAGGGCTGCGCGCGCTGCGTCATCACGACCCTCGAGGCCGACCACGCGTCCGGTGCCGTCGCCGGCGGCAAGGAGCCGCTGCGCACGCTCGCCCGGATCCGCCGCTTCGACCGCAAGGCCTGGTTCGGGGTCAACCTCATCCCGGACACCCCCGGCGCCGTCGTCCGCGTGGGCGACGAGGTCGAGGTGCTCGAGGCCGCCCCGCCCGGCGGCGGCCCCCTCCGCGCCTGACCGCGTCCCTGGGTCTCCCGCCTCCGGCGGGCGAGATGTGTAGCGGTATCCACCCTTTTTCCGGTGGATCGGCCGAAAAACGGTGGAGAGCGCTACAGATCTGGCGCTCGGAGAGCGACCCCGGCGGAGGCCTAGGAGAGCAGGTGGTCGACCCAGCGCGGGACGACCTCGGTGGCGGGGCCCTCGTAGACCGTGTGGAAGTCGCCCTGCGGCGTGGGCACGAGGTTGAGCTCGACCGTGGTGGCGCCGGAGGCGTGCGCGTAGTCGACGAACCCGGCCGCCGGGTAGACCACGCCCGAGGTGCCGATCGCGGCGAACACGTCCACCTCGCTGAGCGCCTCGTGGATCTCGTCCATGCCGTGCGGGTACTCGCCGAACCAGACGATGTCGGGGCGCAGCGCACGGCGACGGTTGCAGGCCGGGCAGCGCGGCTCGTCGGCGAGGGTGCCGGTCCACTCGTGCCGCACGTCGCACTTCAGGCAGCGGACGCGGCGCAGCTCGCCGTGCATGTGCAGCACGCGCCGCGAGCCGCCGCGCTCGTGCAGGTCGTCGACGTTCTGGGTGACCAGCAGGAGGTCGTCGCCGAGCGCCTCCTCCAGCCGGGCGAGCGCCTCGTGCGCGGCGTTCGGGCGCACCCGGGCGAGCGAGGCGCGGCGCTCGTCGTAGAACCGCTGCACGAGCGAGCGGTCGCGCCGGAACGCCTCCGGGGTGGCGACGTCCTCGGGCCGGTGCCCCTCCCACAGTCCGTCGGCGTCGCGGAAGGTCGCCAGCCCGCTCTCGGCGGAGATGCCGGCGCCGGTGAGGACGACGACCTTCATGCCTCGCCCCTCAGGGCGACGCTCAGCTCGCGCACGGCGGTGGGCGGGCCGGCCACCGACCACGTCAGTCCGTGGGCGTCGAGGCGCTCCGCGGCACCACCGAGGCCGGCCACGAGCGCCGTGCCGGGCAGCCAGTCCCAGTCGGGCGTCGAGTGCTGGAACCAGCAGCCGAGCCGTCCGGTGGCGACGCCGACGAGGTCCATCGAGCCCGAGCCGAGCATCCGGATCGTGGCGGGCAGGGAGGCGGCGCGGGCCCACGCGTCGTAGCCGGGACCGCTGCCGATGAAGGCCGGGTGGGCGTACGTGGCGGCGCCGAGGCCGGCCAGCGGCGCGTCGGCGATCGGCGCGAGCGGTTCGCCGTTGCGGGTCGTGGGAACGTCTGGCCCGCCCACCAGCACGGTGCCGGAGGCGTGGTGAGCGACCGCGCCCAGCAGGACCTCGTCCCCCTCGGCCAGCGCGATCGCCGAGCACCAGTAGTCCGAGCCCGTGGCGAAGTTGTAGGTGCCGTCGACGGGGTCGATCACCCAGCGGCGCCCCGACGTGCCCTCGCGCGCCGTGCCCTCCTCGCCCAGCAGCCCGTCCCCGGGGCGGTCCCGGTCGAGCCGCTCCACCACGAGGGCCTCGGCGGCGAGGTCGGCCTCGGTGACGACGTCGGACACGTTGGTCTTGGCGCGGGTCGCGAGGTCGCCGGTGTCACGGATCCGGGCGGCGAGCGCCGCGGCCTCCACGACGAGGTCTCGGGCCAGGGTCACGTCGTCGGGTGTCACGCTCACGCCTCCACCGTAGGAGGTCGTCCGAGGCCCGCGCCCCGTCAGGCCTCGGCCACCGGCTGGCGCAGGATCGTGCGGAGCCTCTCGGGCGCGGCCCGCCGCGGATCGCTGAGGTAGATCTCGTGGTGCCGGCCGGTGCGCACGAGCCCACGAGCCGGGATGACCTCGTCGTGCATCCGCTCCAGCACCGGACCCTCGGCGTCGTACGGGCCGAGGTGCAGCGTCTGCACGCACAGGCCCTCGTCGAGCGTCTCGACCCGCAGCGCGTCGAGCCTCGGTGCGCCCTTGCGCGCCACCACGGCACGCGCGGCCTCCACGTGCGCGTCCTCGATCCACTCCGGGACGAGGCTCAGCACGGTCCAGTCCCACTGCGACGTGTCGCGCGCCGTGGTGAACGCCGCCATGTCGTCGGCCCACCAGAGCGCCTCGAGCGGCGGCACCATGTAGTCGCGCTCGAGCTCCTTCTTGCTGAGGAACTTCAGCGCGTAGGCCATCGGGTAGAGCGTCGCCAGCGAGTCCTCGTACTCAGCGGCCACGTTGGGGTCGCCGTGGCCGTCGATCATCAGGTAGCGCATGGGCGGCACGGTGACGACCTCGAACTCGCCGTGCCGCGCGGAGTACGTGGGAATCTGCCTCGTGAGGTCGACCTTCATGCGTCCCCCCGTGCGCCGGCGCCCGCCGCCATCAGCGCGGTCTGGAAGACGTAGCGGTTCCACGGGTCACGCGGATCGCGCCCGGTCGCCTCGGCGAGGCGGCGGAGCCGGTAGCGCACGGTCTGCGGGTGCAGATGCAGTCGGGTGGCAGCCGGGGCGGCGCCACCGGCCTGCAGCACCGCGTCGAGGGTGGCCAGCGCGTCCGCGTCGGTGGCCACCGAGCCCAGCACCGAGGCGGCGACGCGCGCCGGGTCGGCGTCGGCGTGGCCGGCCGCGAGGGCAATGACCTCGAGGTCGCCGTCGTTCAGGACCGGGCGCGTCCAGGCGAACTCGGGCGCGTGCGAGACGGCGTGCAGGGCGAGACGGTGCGCCCGGGGCGCGAGGCGCGGGGAGACGCCGCGCTGGTGGGCGGCCCGCAGGCCGTGGCGCTCCAGCTCCGCGCGCAGGTCGGCGTCGTCCGCGTGCGCCAGCAGCACCACCCCGACCCCGTCCATCACGGTGTGGATCGAGGAGACCAGCGGGCCGTCGGCCTGCTCGCGCACGCCCGCGATCGCGGCGGCGGCCTCCGCGGCATCGAGGCCGCCGGGGCGGACGACGAGGAGGTCGAACGTGGGCGGCAGCTGCGCCTCGAGCTCGCGCAGCCGGCCCGCGAGCGTGCCCGCATGGCTCTGCCGGCCGAGCAGCAGGTCGGACAGCAGCTGGCGCAGCGAGCTCTCGCGGTCGGCGCCCAGCACCCGACCGGTGGCCTCGTACCCGTCGTAGATCGCCTCGGACAGCTCGTCGAGGACCGCGAACCAGACCCGCACGAGCGAGGTCACGTCGTCGATCGACACGTCGTCGCGGAAGTGGTCGGAGACCTGGTCGAGGAAGACGGTGGCGGCCACGCGGTAGGCCCGCAGCACGGCCGAGAGCGGGCGCCCGTCGCGCGCGCGGACCGCGCCGACACCGCGGAACAGCCGGATGTCCTCCTCGGTGAGCGAGCCCTCCTCGGCCCAGAGGTCCAGCACGCGACGCAGCGTCCACACGATGATCGAGCGGACCTCCTGCAGCTGCCGCTCGTCGAGCGTGGCGTACGCCGGGATCTCGCGCGAGATCGTGGCGAGGAAGGTCTCGGCCAGCGGGCCCTCGTCCTCCATGAGGACGGCCGCGATCGCGCGGCGTCGGTCGGTGGACGGTGGCATGGCTCCTCGACGGTCCTGACAACGTTCGTTGTCACCTGGGCACAAACGTACTGGTCTCGTGGCGCTCCGTGGGCGACCGTGTTCCCATGTCCTTCACGCCCGATGTCATCGTCGTCGGCGCCGGCCTCGCCGGTCTCGTCGCCACCCACGAGCTCGCCCAGGCCGGCAAGCGCGTCCTGGTCGTCGAGCAGGAGAACCGCAAGAACCTCGGCGGCCAGGCGTTCTGGTCGCTCGGTGGACTGTTCTTCGTCGACAGCCCCGAGCAGCGCCGCACGGGCATCAAGGACTCCCCCGAGCTGGCGATCCAGGACTGGCTCGGCTCGGCCGGCTTCGACCGCCTCGACGACGAGGACGTGTGGGGCCGCCGCTGGGCCGAGGCCTACGTGGCCTGGGCCGCGGGCGGCAAGCGCGAGTACCTGCGCGAGCTCGGCCACCGCGTCATGCCGATGGTCGGCTGGGCCGAGCGCGGCGACGGCTCCGCCACCGGCCACGGCAACTCGGTGCCGCGCTTCCACATCACGTGGGGCACGGGCCCGCGCCTGGTCGAGACGTTCGCCGACCCCGTGCTCGCGGCCGAGACCGGCGGCCTCGTGCAGTTCGCGTTCCGCCACCAGGTCGACGAGCTGGTCGTCGAGGACGGTGCGGTCGTCGGCATCCGCGGCTCGGTCCTCGAGCCCGACGAGTCCGAGCGGGGCGTGAAGTCCTCGCGCACCGTCGTGGGCGAGTTCGAGCACCGCGCCGGCGCCGTCGTGGTGACCTCGGGCGGCATCGGCCACAACCACGACCTCATGCGCGCCAACTGGCCGACCGAGCGGATCGGCGCCGCCCCCGACCACCTGATCTCGGGCGTGCCCGCGCACGTCGACGGCCGCATGCTGCAGATCTCCGAGCAGGCCGGCGGCCGCATCGTGAACCGCGACCGCCTCTGGTCGTACACCGAGGGCATCACCAACTGGGACCCGATCTGGCCCGACCACGGCATCCGCATCCTGCCCGGCCCGTCGTCGATGTGGTTCGACGCGAACGGCCGGCGCCTGCAGGGCATGTCGGGCGTGCCTGGCGCCGACACGAACGGCGCGATGAAGCAGATCCTCGCGACCGGCCACGACTACTCGTGGTTCGTGCTGACGCAGTCGATCATCGAGAAGGAGTTCGCGCTCTCGGGCTCGGAGCAGAACCCCGACATGACCGGCCGTGACATCAAGTTCCTGCTCAAGAGCCGTCTCGCGAAGGGCGCCCCCGGCCCGGTCGAGAAGTTCAAGCAGCACGGCGTGGACTTCGTGGTGGCGTCGTCGCTCGACGACCTCGTCGTGGGCATGAACGAGATCGCCCGCGGACCGCAGCTCGACCCGACGCTCCTCGAGCGGCAGATCGTGGCCCGCGACCGCGAGTTCGACAACCCGTTCACCAAGGACGTGCAGGTCATGGCGATCCACAACGCGCGGCGCTCGCGGATGGACAGGATCGTGCGCGTGGCCAAGCCGCACCGGATCCTCGACCCCACGAAGGGTCCGCTCATCGCCGTGCGGCTCAACATCCTGTCGCGCAAGACCCTCGGCGGCCTCCAGACCAACCTCGACTCGCAGGTCCTCGGCCAGGACGGCGCTCCGGTGCCCGGGCTCTACGCGGCGGGCGAGGTCGCCGGCTTCGGCGGTGGCGGCGTGCACGGCTACAACGCCCTCGGGGGCACGTTCCGGGGCGGCTGCATCTTCTCCGGCCGCGCGGCCGGGCTCGCGCTCGCCCGCGGCTGACCCTTCGGGGTCCCCCGAACCAGATGTGTAGCGGTATCCACGGAAATCCGGCCATTCCGGAGACGAGAGGGTGGATACCGCTACACATCTTGCGCCGTGCCTCCGGTGCCTCCCCGCGCGCGGAGCGGCGACCGCGGGCCCGGGGCGTGCCACCCTGAGGGCGGGAGGTCCCATGCGCGCTCGGTTCGTCGTCGTCCTCGCCCTCGCGGCGCTGGTGCTCGGCGCCGCGCCGGCCCTCGCCGAGGACCCGCCGCGCCTGTCGAGCATCGCCGCGGCCGAGCGCGACATCGCGCCCGGCACCCGGGCCTGCTTCTCGGGCGCCGAGTCGGGCCAGACCAAGGCGCTCACCTGCCACTACGGCCGGAAGGGCCCACGCCTGCTGCTCATCGGCGACTCGCACATGCGCGCGCTCTCGCCCGCGTTCCGACGACTCGCCGAGGCAGGCACGATCCGCGTCACCCTCCTCATCCGGTCGCGGTGCGGATGGTCGTCGCGCCCGATCAAGAACCTCAAGGCCTGGGTCCGTGACGACTGCCAGAGCTGGCGGGCGAACGTGACCCGCTACGTCCGGCGCCAGAAGAACGTCAGCGCGATCGTCACGCACCATCGCGCCTCGACGATGCCCGGCACGAAGGCCCAGCGCGGACCGGACACGGTGCGGTCGTGGAAGGTCGCGCTCGACCGGCGCATCCCCGTGATCGCCGTGTCCGACTCGCCGAACTGGGTCCTCACGCGTCCCTCCCCCACCCAGTGCCTGCGCAAGAACTCCGCGCCCCGCGAGTGGCGCCGGTGCTCCGCCGACGTCGGCGACGTCATGTGGTTCGACTGGACCGTGCCGTCGGTGCAGCTCGCGCGGAAGAGGTACGGGGCACGCGCGGCGTTCCGGATCTCGATGAAGGAGTCCTTCTGCCCGAAGCGCCGCTGCCGCGTGGTCACGCCGCGCGGTCAGATCATGTTCCGCGACCACCAGCACCTCACCGCGACGTACACGCGCTGGCTGGCGCCCCTGTTCGAGCGACGGCTGCGCAGCCTCGGCGTGCTGCCGTCATAGGAGCAGCTGACCGAGGACCCCGGCCGCCACGACCGCGAGCCAGATGGGGACGCGGCCCCACCACTGGGAGGCGAACACCGCCACGGCCACCGCGAGCGTGCCCCACGAGATGATCCCCTGGGTGATCACCGGGTCGTAGAGGGCGGCCGCGAGGATCCCGACGACGGCCGCGTTGACGCCCATCACCACGCGTCGCGCAGTGGGTGCCTGGCGCAGCCGGTCCCAGAACGGCAGCACGCCCACCACCAGCAGGCCGGCCGGGAGGAAGACGGCGACCAGCGCGATCGATGCGCCCAGCACGCCGCTCGGTCCGGACTCCATGCTGGCGCCGAGGTAGGCCGAGAAGGTGAACAGCGGGCCCGGGACCGCCTGGGCCGCGCCGTACCCCGCGAGGAACGTGTCGGCGTCGACGAGTCCGGCCTGCACGGTCTGCGCCTCCAGCAGCGGCAGGACCACGTGGCCGCCGCCGAACACCAGCGCGCCGGTCCGGTAGAAGATGTCCGCGAGCCGCAGGGTCGGGTCGTTCGTGAGCGCGACGAGGATCGGCAGCGCGACCAGCAGCACCGTGAACACGACGAGGGCGACGATGCCGCCGCGGTGCGAGACGCGGGCGAGATCGCGCACCGTCCCGGGCTGATCGGCCCGCAGCCAGAGCCAGCCGATGAGGCCGCCCAGCACGATCACGCCGACCTGCGCCACCGGGCTCGCGACGACCAGCAGGACCGCCGCGCCCACCGCGGCGATCACGATGCGCTTGAGGTCGGGGGTCAGCGTGCGCGCCATCTGGATCACGGCCTGCGCGACCACCGCGACCGCCGCGGCCTTGACGCCGTGCAGCCAGCCCGCGTCCGCGACGTCGCCGAACGCCGCGACCCCGTAGGCGAACGCGACCAGCAGGATCGCCGAGGGCAGCGTGAAGGCGACCCACGCGGCGAGCAGGCCGCCGGGCCCCGCGCGCCGCAGACCGATCACCATGCCGACCTGACTGGACCCGGGACCGGGCAGGAACTGGCACAGGGCGACGAGGTCGGCGTAGGCCTCGTCGGTCAGCCAGCGGCGACGCTCGACGAACGCCTCACGGAAGTACGCCAGGTGCGCCACGGGCCCGCCGAACGAGGTCAGTCCCAGGCGCAGGAACACCCAGAACACCTCGGCGACCGAGCCGCCGCGCGCCGTCCCCGTTCCGGTCATCGCGACCATCATGACCGGTCGCGGCGACGGACCGCGCGCCGAGGGCGAGCCGACACGGGTCCGGCCCGCGTTCAGCCCCCGTTTGCGGGGGTATTCGCCGGATCCGTCCGGCCCGATCGTGGGGTCATCGGGTCCTCGACGACGCGGGCCCTCGGCGGAAGGACCCACCATGACCACCTCCCGAACCCTGCGCGGCGGCGCCATCGCCGGCGCGACGGCCGTGCTCGGCCTGACGATGCTCGCCGCCCCACCGAGCCAGGCCGCGGCCTCGTCCTCCCTGTGCTCGAACGTCATCACGGTCGTCGTCCGCGGCAGCGACGAGGCCGCCGGCACGACCAACACGGCCACCACCAACACCGCGCTGTACGCCTACCGCACCGGCATGGGCCGGCCCGGCCCCGTGGCGGGTGACCTCCAGACGGTGAGCAAGAAGACCGTCTACATCTCCGGGTTGAAGTACGCGGCGGCCATCGGCTGGGTCGGGCTGGCGTACAACAACAGCCGGCACGGCGGGGTGGTCGCCCTGCAGAAGTCCCTCAACTACCTCGCCACGCAGTGCCCGAACTCCAAGACCGCACTGATCGGGTTCTCCCAGGGTGCGCACGTCATCGGCGACGCCCTCTCTGCCAGCAGCGGGGTCCGCCCGAACGCCACCGCACGCGGCAAGATCGCCGCGGTCGTGCTCTACGGCGACCCGATGTACAACCCCACCGAGCCGTTCGTCGCCACCAAGGGACTGACGAAGTTCGGCATGCTCGGCACGCGGGCGACGGGCGACCTCAAGGCCTTCGAGGGTCGCCTCAAGTCGTACTGCTACTCCGGCGACCCGGCCTGCCAGGGCTCGACCAAGCGCGGCGGCCAGAACCTGACGGCCCTCAACAACAACCCGACGGGCCTGACGATCCACCGCTCGTACTTCACCGCGCGCTCGACCCCGCGGGTCGGCGGGGTCAACTTCATCGCCGGCAAGACCGGCTGAGCCGGGGAGCCGGCCCGGTCACCCGGGCCGGCTCTCCTCAGGCGGGCTCGGCGAGGACGACGGTGTTCCTCGCGTAGGCACCGAGGCGATAGTGGCTGCACGTCACCAGCGCGAGCCGCCCGTCGGAGTCCTGGGAGAACAGCTCGTGGGCGTCCTTCCCGACCTGCTCCTTCGTCAGGTCGGAGACCTCCGTGACGCGGTACGCGACCCATCCCTCCGACGTCCTCACCCGGACGACGTCGCCGGCCTCGAGCTGGTCGAGGTCGTCGAAGACCCCACCGCCGGCGTGGACCGTGTGACCCGCGATGAGCGTCGTCCCTGCCGTGCTGCCAGGGAGCGCGCTTCTGGACCACCAGCCGGTCTGCGTGACGTCGGCCGGCGGGACCAGCGTCTCGTCGGCGCTCAGGGAGATCGGCACGACGGTCGCATCGACGTCGATCGACGGAATCACGAGGCGCACCGGCTCGCCCCGAGCGGGGTCCGGCGTCGGGCTCGCGGCTTCCTCGGTGCACGTCATCGGCTCGGTGGTGACGGTGACCGTCGGCTGGGCCGTCACGGACGAGGGGGCCGGGTCGGGCCCGCCCACGACGCAGGCACCCAGCAGCGCGAGCAGCACCAGCGCGAGGAACGCCGCGAGGGTCCGGCGCTGAGGTGCCGGACCCCGCGTGCGCGGGACGCGCGTCATGTCAGCGGTCCTCGAACCGCCTGGCGCCCACGACGATGCCGCCCGAGCTCAGGACGAGCGCGCTGCCGCCGCCGACCAGGCCCGCGCCCCACAGCGTGGACGCGTCCGTGGTGACACCGGCGTCGATGCGGCGCGGCACCGCTTCGGTGGACGGGCTCGCGGTGGCGTCGTCGGCGTCCTGGTCAGGAGCCTGCTCCTGCCCGTCGGTGTCGTCCCGCGACTCGTTCGACGGATCGTGGGTGACATCGTCGCTCGGCTGGCTCGGCTCGTCCGAGGGCTCGGTGCCCGGGTCCGTCGGCTCGTCCGTGGGCTCCTCGGTCGGCGGAGTCGTCGGATCCTCGGTCGGCTCCTCGGTCGGCGGGGTCGTCGGATCCTCGGTGGGCGGAGTCGTCGGGTCCTCGGTCGGCGTGCTCGTGTCGAGACACTGCCGCGCGGCGATCTCGTCCTCGTGCGCGTAGTAGTCGAGCCTCAGGTCGCCGGCGGCGTGGGCGACGCCTCGCCAGCTGCCCTCGCTCTTCCAGGTGACCTGCTGGTGGTGCTGCGACCCGGTCCCGGTGATGTGCCCGTTGGCCTCGGCGGCCGGCACCTCGAGATAGACGTAGGGGTTCGACTCCGACGCCGTGCGGTGGCAGACGCCGATCTTCTCCTGACCGTTGCCGGGAGTGGCGCTGGCCGTCTCCCCACTGACCAGGACGACGCCGCCGGCGCCGGCGGTCAGCACTCCGACGACCGCCAGGGACGTGGCCAGTCGAAGCCATTTGCGTGTGGTGTTCCCTCCCGATGCCTGCGTGGACATGGCCCTCCTTCGCCTCGTGTCCTACGGCCGGCACTCGCCGCCCGCATCATCCACGTTATGTCGCGTCCGAGCGGCACCGAAGGGGCGAGGACTGTGAAGATGCAGACAGCGACGAAACTGGAATCGGTCTGCGATGCGAGCGAAAATGGAGGAATGCGCACGCCGCCACGGACGGGGTTCGTGCGATGCGGTGCGACGGCCTCGCGTCAGGCGAAGTCGGCCCCCGAGGCGCCGCCGGAGGCGCTCTCGGGCTCGCGCGCCATCGGCGTGAAGCGCGAGTAGTGACCCTGGAACGAGACGGCCACCTTGTTGACCGGGCCCGAGCGGTTCTTGGCCACGATGATGTCGGCCTCGCCGGGACGCTCGGACTCGCCGGCGCCGTGGGCGTCGGGGCGGTTGAGCAGCAGGACGATGTCGGCGTCCTGCTCGATCGAGCCGGACTCGCGCAGGTCGGAGATCTGCGGCGTCTTGTCGGTGCGCTGCTCCGAGCCTCGGTTCAGCTGGCTGATCGCGACGACCGGGACGCCGAGCTCCTTCGCCAGCAGCTTGATCTGACGGGAGAACTCCGAGACCTCGACCTGACGGTTCTCGACCTTCTTGCCCGAGGTCATCAGCTGCAGGTAGTCGAGGACGACGAAGTCGAGGCCGTGTTGCTTCTTGATGCGGCGGGCCTTCGAGCGGATCTCGGGCATCGTCATGTTGGGGCTGTCGTCGATCACGATCGGCGCGGCCTGCACCGTGGCCATGGCGCGACCGATCGCGTCCCAGTCGCGGCTGGACATCGAGCCGGCACGCATGTGGTGGATCGCGACCTTCGCCTCGGCCGACAGCAGACGCATCGCGATCTCCGAGCCGGTCATCTCCAGGCTGAAGATCGCCGAGGTCATGCCCTGGCGGATCGAGGCGTTGCGCACGAAGTCGAGCCCCAGCGTGGACTTGCCGACACCGGGTCGGGCCGCGACGACGATCATTTGACCCGGCTTGAAGCCCGTGGTGAGACGGTCGAGGTCGGGGAAGCCCGACATGACGCCGTGCACCTCGCCGGAGCGCGTCTCGAGCTCCTCCAGCTCGTCGATCGTGGAGGACATGAGGTCGGACAGGACGTTGTAGTCCTCGCCCGACTTGGTGCCGTCGACGTCGAGGACGGCCTTCTGGGCGCGGTCGACGATGTCCTGGATCTCGCCGGTGCCCGCCTGGCCCAGCTGGGCGACCTGCTGGCCGACCTCGACGAGGCGCCGCAGCACGGCCTTCTCGTGGACGATCTCGGCGTAGTAGTCGACGTTGGCCGCGATCGGCACGCCCTGGACGAGGTCGTGCAGATAGGCGGCGCCGCCGATGCGGCCGATCTCGCCGCGGCGGGTGAGCTCGGCCGCGACGGTGATCGCGTCGGCCGGCTCGCCGCGTCCGGACAGGTCGGTGATGACGTCGAAGATCAGCTCGTGGGCGGGACGGTAGAAGTCGCGGCTCTCGAGCAGGTCGGTGGCCGGGTCGATCGCGTTCTTCGACAGCAGCATCGCGCCGAGGACGCTCTGCTCGGCCGCCATGTCCTGGGGCGGAACGTAGCCCGACGCCGCGGAGTCCGAAGGTCGCTCGGACTCGTACAGATCGGTAACGCTCACGGCACTCCTCGACGTGATCGGCAGCTGGATTGGAGGCTACGCAGTCCCACCGACAGTCCTGCCGATCACCGGCTCCCCCCGGCGCGGGACATCCACCTCGGGTGACCTTACGGGCCGGTAGGAGCAGGGTCGAGACAGCGGTGCACAGGGGGTGTGAAGAACTGCGGCAAAGCTGTGGAAAACGCCGGGGGCGAGTGTGCACAGTCGGTGGACGACTCTGTGGAAAGACGTGTGTGGCACGCGTCACACAGGGCTCTGACCTGCGGAAACGTGAGTCACACGGTGTGGAGCGAGGAATCCGGGGTGTGATTTTCACGGCCGAGGTTTTCCACGGGCGCTAGCACGCAGAGCACCGACATGTCGATAAATCCACCACATTCGTCACAGGAGTATCGTCGCCCGCGTGCCGATCCCCTCTCTCGACCGCCGGATCCTGGCCATCACCCTCCCCGCCTTCGCCGCGCTGATCTGCGAGCCCCTCATGCTGATGGCCGACACGGCCATCGTCGGACACCTCGGACGGGCCGAGCTGGCGGCCCTCGGAGCGGCCTCCACGATCCTGACGACCATCGTCGGACTGTGCGTCTTCCTGGCCTACGGCAGCACCGCGACGGTCGCGCGGCACCAGGGCGCCGGCGAGCCGCGGCGGGCTCTCGAGTCCGCGCTCGGCGGCGTCTGGCTGGCTCTGCTCATCGGCGTCGTCCTGGGCGTCCTCGCCGCGCTCACCGCCGGGCCGCTCGGCGGGGCGCTGGCCAGCTCGGCGCAGGTCGCCGACCTCACCACCCAGTACCTGACGATCGCCGCCGCGAGCATCCCCGCCGTGCTGCTCGTTCTGGCCGCCACGGGCGCGCTGCGCGGCGTGCTGGACCTGCGCACCCCGCTCGTGGTGATGATCGCCGCGAACGTCCTCAACGTCATGCTGACCGTGGCGCTGGTCTACGGCGCCGACCTCGGCATCCGCGGCGCGGCACTCGGCCTCGTGCTGGCGCAGTGGGCGGCGGCACTCGCCCTGGTGGGACAGGTCGTCCGGCGCAGCCGTGCCGCCCAGGCCTCTGCGCGGCTGCAGTGGGCCGACGTCGTCCGCGCCGGCCACGACGGGGTGCCACTGCTGCTGCGCACCCTCAGCCTGCGCGCCGTGCTGCTCCTCGCGACCCTCGTGGCCGCCGGCTTCGGCGACGCCTCCCTGGCCGCCCACCAGATCGCGACCACGATCGTCATGCTGCTGGCGTTCGCCCTCGACGCGTTCGCGATCGCGGCCCAGACCCTCACGGGCCACTCCCTCGGCGCGGGCGACGCGGAGGGCACCCGCCACGTCACCCGCCGCGTGATCGCGTGGGGTCTCGGCTTCGGCATCGTGTCGGGCGTGCTGCTGGCCGTCACCTCACCGTGGGTCGCTCGCGCCTTCACCCCCGACGCCGACGTGCGCGCGGCCGCGATCCCCGCCCTGCTCATCGTGGCGCTCATCCAGCCCGTGTCCGGCGTCGTCTTCGTCCTCGACGGCGTGCTGATCGGCGCGGGCGACGGCGTCTACCTCGCGTGGGCCGGACTCGTCACGCTGCTCGTCTACACGCCGGTGGCCCTGCTGATCCGCGAGACCGAGGCCGGATTCACGTGGCTGTGGGCGGCCTACGCGCTGTTCCAGGCCACGCGCTGGGTGACCCTCTGGCTGCGCCAGCGCGGCGACCGGTGGCTCGTCCTCGGCGCGCGCTGAGATCACGCCGAACGTTCACCTGCGTTTCAGCCCACTGACAGGTTCGCCCGCTGAGGTGGAGACATGAGCCTTCCCGTCATCGACGCCCTCCGGGGCCCGCGCTCACGTCGCGACCGCATCGGCCGCGTCTACGTCGTCTCCACCTCCGAGCTCGACTCGGTGCTGCGGCACCTCGGGCCGCACGAGGTCGTCTCGCACGAGGGACTGGCCAGCCACGTTGTCCGCGGGACCACACGACCCGTCGGCTGGCTGCGTCTCGTCGGGCGTCCGCGTCACGTGCCGTGCGGCGATGTCGACCGCACCGAGATCGACCTCCCGAACGGCCGCGCCTGGATCGACCGCGAGCTCGGCACCCAGCGGGTCGTCGTGCGCACGTGGGCCCCGCGCGACGGCTCCGAGCTCGACCACACGCTGTGGTGGCAGGGCCACCCGGTGGCCGCCCGTCAGCTCCACGCGGCCTGACTGAACGAGGTTTCCTGTCACTTCACGTGGTTCGCGAACCTCGCGAAGTGACAGTTTCCCCGGTTAACCGGGGAAACCGTCAGCGCCGCCAGTACCCCGTGGCATCGAGGCAGTCGCGCGGGACGGCGCGGTCGTCGGCGAGGTGGCGGCGCACCTGGCGCACGGCCCCGGACTCGCCCGCGACCCAGCAGAACGTGGGCACGTCGGACCACGGCAGGTCGCGCACGGCCTCTACCCAGGCGTCGGCGCCGTGCACCCACCGCACCGTGACGCCGGGCCGCTCGGGCAGGTCCTGGATGCCGGCGGGCGAGGCGACCTCGACCACGACGTCGGCGGTCATCGTGCCCGGCCAGGCGTCGAGCAGCCGAGCGATGGCCGGCAGCGCGGTCTCGTCGCCCGCCAGCACCATCCGCTCGACCCCCTCGGGCAGCAGCAGCGACCGGGTGGGGCCGACGATCCACGCCGGGTCGCCCGGAGCGGCCCGACGCGCCCAGCCCGCCGCGAAGCCGCCCTCGTGCAGCACGAAGTCGAGGTCGAGCTCGCCGTCGGCGAACCGTCGCGGTGTGTAGTCCTTGGCCACGGGACGGCCGCCCGCACCACCCCACTCGAGACGATCGGGGCCCTGCACCGGCAGCGGCGGGCGATCGGTGCCCTCGAGCGGCACGAGCAGCTTCACGTGGTCGTCGAAGCCCTCGGAGCGAAACGGCGCGGCGGTGCCGCCGGCGACCTCGAACTCCTCCAGCTGCTCGCCGGCCAGGGTGACTCGGCGCGTGGACTCGGTGACGTCGGCGACCCGCACGACACGCAGCTCGCGCAGGATCGTGGGCCAGGCCACCGCCCGGCGCCGGGTGCGGGCCATCAGTCGCCCTTCTTCTTCGCCGCGAACCCGACCTCGGTCCAGTCCGTGTCGGCCAGCGCCGCGGGGCCGTAGTTGCGCACCGTGGGGTCGACCGCCAGCACCTGCGGGACGACCGCGAGCGGCATGATCGACGCCTGCGCCCGCGCGACCTCGTCGATCTCGGCCACCTGGCGAGCCCGGGCGTAATCGTCGAGCTCGGCGATCGCGTCGTCGAACGCCTGGCCGATCGCCTTGGACGCCTTGCCGGTGAAGTTCATCGGGCTGTCGATGGGGGTGAACAGGCGCCGCGTGTCGGCGAGGTCGAACGGCCGCACGCCCCACGCGAACGTGGTGAGGTCGAAGTCCAGCGGGATGACGACCTTCTCGAAGAACGTGGGGCCCGGCACCGTGGTGACCTTCACGCGGATGCCGATCTCGGCGAGGTCCTCGGCGATCGCCTCGGCCCGCTGCACGGCGCCCGAACGGGTGTCGGGCACGGGCAGGCTGAGGGTGAGCGGCTTGCCCTTGCGCAGCGCGGGTCCGGCACCGTCCTTGCGCCGCCAGCCGGCCTTGGCCAGCAGCTTCTCGGCACGGGCGAGGTCACGGGTGACCGGCTTGCCTGCCGGGTGGCCGACCTGGCCCGGCAGCAGCACGACCGAGTCCATCGGCACCGCCTCGACGCCGTAGCGCTTCGAGGTGTCGGCGACGATGCCCTCGGCGTCGACCGCGAGCATGACCGCGCGCCGGACGTCGGCGTCGGCGAGCGCACCGGTGCCGCCGTTGATCGTGAGGTGCGACCACTCCGAGCCGAGTGCCGCCCGCACGTCGGCCTTCGCGAGGGCCTCACGGTTCGCGGGGGTGACCGGCGCGGACTCGAGCTCGCCGGCGGTGAACGCCTGGGCCAGCACGTCCTCGTCGCCGATCCGCCACACGATGGAGTCGAGGCGGCCCGGCTCGCCCCACCAGCGCGGGTTGCGCTCGAGCGTGATCGTGCCGGTGCGGCGCTCGATCTCGGTGACCACGTACGGGCCGTTCGCCGACGGCGCCTTCGCGACGAGGCCGCGGTTGAACGTCTTGACCGACTTCGTGTACGCCTTCGGCAGCGTGGGGTAGACCGCGGCCGGCCAGTCGGCGGTGGGCTCCTCGAACTCGACCTCGTACGCGAACTTCCCGTCGGGCTCGACGGAGTCGACGAGGTCGTAGACGGGCGACGGCGCCGCGGCGAAATCGTCGTCCTGCATCGCGTCGACCCAGGCGACCATGTCGGCCGAGGTGATGGGGGTGCCGCCCTGCCAGACGGCGCGGCGGTTGAGCTCGACGCGGACGGTCAACGGGTCCTTGTCGACGACCTCGACGCTGCTGGCGTAGTCGGTGTCGACCGTCCACGAGCCGTCGGGGCCCACTCGCACGGCACTGCCGAGCGTGGGCTCGAGGATCTGGGGGGCGGTGCTGGCGACGCCGTCGGTGTGCACCGGGTTGAACTGCGCGGGGAACGAGGTGATGCCCAGGCGCAGCGTGCCGCCGTCGCGGACGTCGGCCCGCTCGGCCGCGTGCACGTCGGCCATCGGCAGCGACGTGTCCTCCTTCGCGGCCTGCTTCTCGCCGGAGGCGTCATCGCCCCCGCCGCCGAGGCAGCCGGCGAGCAGCAGGCCCGCCAGCGCCCCGACAGCAAGGCGCCGGGCCCCGCGTGAAGCGGGACCCGGCGTCTTGAGGATCACTTGGAGGCGACGACGTTCAGCTTGACCGTCGCGACGACCTCGGGGTGCACGCGGACGGAGACCGTGTGCGCGCCGAGGCTCTTGATCGGGTTGCCGACCTCGATACGACGCTTGTCGACCTTCGCGCCGGCCTGGGCCAGCGCGTCGGCGATGTCGGTGACGGTGACGGCGCCGAACAGGCGGCCGCCCTCACCGGCGTGGGCCGGGACGTTGATCGGCGACGACTCGAGGTTGCCCTTGATCGACTGGGCGGTCTCGAGGTCGTGCACGGCGCGCGCGTCACGCGCGGCCTTGATCGACTCGACCTGCTTGGCCGCGCCCTTCGTCCAACGGATGGCGAAGTTGCGGGGCAGCAGGAAGTTGCGGCCGTAGCCGTCCTTGACCTCGACGATGTCGCCGGGCTGGCCGAGGTTGCTGACCTCGTGCGTGAGGATGAGCTTCATCTGTCTCGTGCTCCTGACTCAGCGACCGCTGGACGTGTAGGGCAGCAGCGCCATCTCGCGCGCGTTCTTGATCGCCTTGGCGATCTGGCGCTGCTCCTGGACGGAGACGCCGGTGACGCGACGGGCGCGGATCTTGCCGCGGTCGGAGATGAACTTGCGCAGCAGCGCAGTGTCCTTGTAGTCGATGGTGGTGACGCCGGCGGCCGCGAGCGGGTTGCTCTTCTTCTTCGGCTTCCGGACAACGGGCTTGGCCATGATGCTCCTGGAAATGTTCTTGCTACGTGTGATGGATCAGAAGGGAGGCTCGTCGCTGGAGCCGGATCCGCCGCCCCAGGGGTCGTTGCCCCCGGAAGGCGCCTGCGGCGCCGAGGGCTGGGCCCACGCGCTCGCATCGGACTGCTGACCGGGCTGCTGGCCACCGAAGCCGCCGGAGTTGCCACCGGCGTTGCCGCCGAAGCCTCCGGAGTTGCCCCCGCCGAAGCCGCCCTGGCCACCGCCGCCACCCGACGTGCGGGTGACCTGTGCGGTGGCGTTGCGCAGCGACGGGCCGACCTCGTCGACCGTCATCTCGACGCTCGTGCCGCGGCCGCCGTCCTGGCGCTCGTACTCACGGACCTTCAGGGCGCCGGTCACGATGACGCGGGTGCCCTTGGTCAGCGAGCCGGCGACGTTCTCGGCCAGCTGGCGCCAGGCCGAGCAGCGGATGAACAGCGTGTCGCCGTCCTTCCACTCGTTCGTCTGACGGTCGAACGTGCGCGCGGTGGACGCGACGGTGAAGTCGGCGACGGCCGCGCCCGACGGCGTGAACCGCAGTTCGGGATCGCGGGTCAGGTTGCCGACGAGGGTGATGGTGGTTTCGCCTGCCATGGATCAGCCTTCTCTCGAGGTGCTCTTCGCGACGAGTCTGTCGGATTCGGGGGACGGAATCACTCCGTCCACAGAATCACTTCGCGTCGGGACGCGTGACCTTCGTGCGGACGACGGACTCGTTCAGCGAGAGCTGGCGATCCAGCTCCTTGACCGAGTCGGGACCGGCGGACAGACCGATGACGGCGTAGATGCCCTCGGACTTCTTGTTGATCTCGTAGGCAAGACGGCGCTTGCCCCAGACGTCGATGTTGTCGACCGAGCCACCGTCGGCGACGATCGTGTTGTTGAGGTAGGTCGAGAGGCTCTTCTCGACGGAACGCTCATCGATGTCGGCATCGAGGATGACCATGACTTCGTACTTGCGCAGTGCCACTGCGGGTTCTCCTTTGGACTGAGCGGTGACGGGCTTTCCGTCACAGGAGGGTGTCGCCTCGAACGGCAACCTCACGAGTCTAGCAGCGGGCCGTCGTTCCGGACGAATCCGCCGATGCCCGGCTACTCGCCCGTGATCGCGCGCAGCACGTCGAGCCGCGCCGCGCGCCGGGCGGGCAGCACCGCGGCGAGCACGCCCACGAACGCCGAGACCACGACGAACACGGCGAGCGAGCCCGCCGGGATCGCGAGGTCGCTGATGCCGTCGTCGGCGAAGGAGCGCTGCAGCGCGACCCCGAACAGCAGGCCCGCCCCGATGCCCAGCACGGCGCCGAGGATCGCGATGGCGACCGACTCCAGGCGCACCATCCGACGCAGCTGCGGCCGGGTGAGACCGACCGCGCGCAGCAGGCCGATCTCGCGGGTGCGCTCGATGACGCTCAGCGCGAGCGTGTTCACGATGCCCAGCACCGCGATCACGATGGCCAGGCCCAGGAGCGCGTAGATGAGGTAGAGCAGCGTGTTCACCTGGGCCCGCTGCGCCTCGGCGTAGCTCTCCTTGTCCTGCACGACGATCGTGGGGTTGTCGCCGACGGCGCGCTCGAGGTTGGCGCGCACCGTGCCCGTGCCGGTGCCGGGGGCGGCGTTGACGGCCAGCGTGGTGTCGCCGCGCTGGATGCCGGCGGTGGTGACCGTGGACAGCGGCACCACCGCCTGCCCGACGATGTTGCTGTCGGCGAAGACGCCCGTGACCGTGGCCGGCACCTTGCCGGTGGTGAACGAGAGCTCGACCGTGTCGCCGGTGGTCTTGCCGAGGGACTCGGCCAGCGACTCGCTCAGCGCGATCGTGTCGTCCGCGGCGGGTGCCTGACCGGAGACGTAGTCGAGGTCGAAGACCTCGCCGAACCGCGCCGGGTCGGTGGCCGACCCGAACACCTGGCTGCCGTCGGCGCGGAACACGATCGCCTGGACCGGCGACACCGCGGCCACGCCAGGGACCTCGCTGACGCTCTTCGAGATGCCCGGCGAGAAGGCCTGACCGCTGACGTTCTGGATGACGAAGTCCGCCGAGAACTCGCGCTCGACCCCGGCGTCGATCGACTTGTTGATGGAGGCGCCCAGGATCGACATCGTCGTGACCAGCGCGAGGCCGATCATGAGGGCGGAGGCGGTGGCGGCCGTGCGACGCGGGTTGCGGCGCGCGTTCTGGGCCGCGAGCAGGCCCACCGAGCGGTAGACCGTGCGGTAGAGCGCGCCGAAGACCGCGAGCACGGGCGTGGCGATGATCGGGCTGCCCAGCGCCACGGCCATCAGCACGCCGAAGATGCCGGCGCCCACCCAGATGATCGGTCGCGGCACGTCGAGCCACGACCCGGCGGCCATCGCGCCGGCACCGACGAGGCCGAACAGCAGTGCGATCACGAGGCGCCAGCGCAGCGAGGACTCCGGCATCGCGACCTCGTCGCGCATCGCGGCCACCGGCGGGACCCGCGCGGCACGCCGGGCGGGGATCCACGCCGCGAGCATCGTCACCAGCACGCCCACGACGTAGGACAGCACGACGGTGCGCAGGCGGAAGACCAACGACGTGCCCGACAGGTCGAGGCCGAAGTTGCTGAACAGCACCTTCAGCAGCATCGCCAGGCCGAAGCCCAGCGCCAGGCCGAGCGTGGACCCGATGACGCCGATGACGAAGGCCTCGGTGAGCACCGAGCGGCTGACCTGGCGGCGCGAGGCACCGAGGGCCCGCAGCAGCGCGAGCTCGCGGCTGCGCTGGGCCACCAGGATCGAGAACGTGTTGACGATGAGGAACGTGCCCACCACGAGCGCGATCCCGGCGAAGACCAGCAGGAACGTGTTGAGGAAGCCGAGCAGTTGGTCGAAGAGGTCCTTGGACTCCTCGGCGACGGCGTCGCCCGTGACCGCCTCGGTCCCCTCGGGGATGACCTTCGCGACCTCGTCGGCGACCTGCTGCTGCGTCGCGCCGGGTGCGGCCTCGACCTGGATGACGCTGTACGCGTCCTCTCCGCCGAGGAAGTACTGCTGCGCGCTCGCGTCGTCGAACATCACGAGGGTCGCGCCGGCGAGTCCACCGGAGGTGAAGTCGAAGAGGCCGACGAGCTTGGCCTTGAGGATCGGCGGGTCCGCCGGCAGCGCGATCTTGACGGTGTCGCCGACCCGGTAGCCCGCGACCTCGGCCGAGCGCGTGTCGAGCGCGACCTCGCCCTCCGCCGCCGGGGGACGGCCGCGCTCCCAGCTCAGCATCTGCTGGCCTGCGGCGTTGGGGATCGGGTCGGCAGGCCCGGCGTTGAGTGCGATCGTCGGGGCGCCGGTGCCGCCGAGCAGCTTGTTGTTCTTCTTCACCACGAAGAGGCCACCGCCGTTGACGGCACCCTCGGCACGCGCCACGTCGGGCAGCGCCGCGACGTCGTCCACGACGGAAGCCGGGATCGTGCGCGCCTCGCGGTTGACGCTCATCGCGATGGCGTCGCCGTCTCCGGTGACCGGCCGCACGGCGACGTCGGTGACCGTGCCGTACGCGATCTGGTCGAAGCTCCGGCCGATCGTGTCGGTGAACACCAGCGAGCCGGACAGGAACGCGATCCCCAGCACGATCGCGAAGGCGCTCAGGAGCAGGCGGACCTTGCGGGCGACGAGGTTGCGCCAGGTGACCCGTCGCACGTCACGCGCCGATCCGGCGCTGCACCGCGCTCATGCGCTCGAGGACCTTCTCGGCGGTGGGCTCGCGCAGCTCGGACACGACGCGGCCGTCGGCGAGGTAGACGACCCGGTCGGTGTAGCTCGCGGCGTGGGGGTCGTGGGTGACCATCACGATCGTCTGGCCGAACTCGTCCACGCTGCGGCGCAGGAACGAGAGGACCTCGGCGCCCGAGGTGGAGTCGAGGTTGCCGGTGGGCTCGTCGGCGAACACGATCGACGGCCGACTGACCAGCGCCCGCGCGCACGCGACGCGCTGCTGCTGCCCGCCCGACATCTCGTTCGGGCGGTGCTTGAGGCGGTCGGCGAGGCCGACGGCGTCGATGACGTTGCGGTACCAGGTGGGGTCGGGCTTGCGGTTCGCGATCGACAGCGGCAGCAGGATGTTCTCCTCGGCCGTCAGGGTGGGCACGAGGTTGAACGCCTGGAAGACGAACCCGATCTTCTCGCGGCGCATCACCGTGAGCGCCTTGTCGTCGAGCTTGGCCAGGGTGGTGGGGCCGATCGTGACCCGGCCGGAGTCGGGGGTGTCCAGCGCAGCCATGCAGTGCATGAGCGTGGACTTGCCCGAGCCGGACGGTCCCATCACGGCGGTGAACTCGCCCTCGTAGATCTCGAGCGAGACGCCGTCCAGCGCTCGGACCTGGGCGTCGCCCTTGCCGTAGGTCTTCGTGAGCTCGTGCGCGTGCGCCGCGACGGTCTTCTCCATGGCGGAGAGCCTAGGCGAGAAACGCCCAGAATCCATGCGGTGTCACTCAGAGTTACACGATGTGAGCAGAACCACCCCAGAGGTCGACCCGCGCATCGGCGTCGTGGCCGACCAGCTCGTCGATCCTCTCGAGCTCCTCGGCGGTGAAGTCCGTGCTGCTCGCGGCGGCCACGTTCTCGTCGAGCTGGCGGGTGCTGGAGGCGCCGATCAGGGCTGACGTGGCCGCGCCCGGACGCAGCACCCAGGCGATCGCGAGCTGGGCCAGGGTCTGACCACGCTCGCGCGCCACGTCGGCCAGACCGCGCAGCCGGTCGCGGTTGCCCTCGACCACCGAGACGTCGAACGACGACCGCCCCCCGGACCGCTCGACCGGCTCGTCGCCGAGGTAGCGGTCGGTGAGCAAGCCCTGCGCGAGCGGCGTGAAGGCGATCGAGCCCATGCCGGTGTCCTCCAGGGTGGCGAACAGCTCGTCCTCGACCCAGCGGTTGACCATCGAGTACGCGGGCTGGTGGATCACCAGCGGCGTGCCGAGGTCGGCCGCCACCTCGGCCGCGCGCCGCGTGCGCTCGGCCGAGTACGAGGAGATGCCCACGTAGAGGGCCTTGCCCTGGCGCACCGCGGTGTCGAGCGCGCCCACGGTCTCCTCGACGGGCGTGTCCGGATCGGCACGGTGCGAGTAGAAGATGTCGACGTGGTCGAGGCTCATCCGCTGCAGCGACGCGTCGAGGCTCGACAGCAGGTACTTGCGCGACCCGAGGAAGCCGTACGGGCCCGGCCACATGTCCCAGCCGGCCTTCGTGGAGATGACGAGCTCGTCGCGGTAGGGCGCGAAGTCACCGCGCATCATGCGGCCGAAGTTCTCCTCGGCGGAGCCGTAGGGCGGGCCGTAGTTGTTGGCCAGGTCAAAGTGCGAGATGCCGAGGTCGAACGCGTGGCGCAGCACCTCGCGCTGGGTGTCGAACGTGCGGTTGTCGCCGAAGTTCCACCACAGTCCGAGGCTGATCGGGGGCAGCAGCAGGCCCGACCGGCCCACGCGGCGGTACTCCAGGCCCTGGTAGCGGTCGGCGTCGGCCTGCCACGGCTGATGGGTCTCGGGAACGCGGTTGCGGGTCCAGTCGGTGCTCATGGCTCCACCGTAGGGCGCGCCGCGGACACCGGCGACCGGCACGGGAGCCAACCGTCCGGCGCTCAGGCCAGGCGAGTGATCTCGACCTCGACGGCGGTGCTGAACTCACCGCTGGTGGAGTAGATGCCGCGCAGGTTCGGGTTGTCGTCGAAGTCGCGGCCGCGGGAGACCACGATGTGGCGCTCGCCCGGGGCCTCGCCGTGCGTGACGTCCCAGCCCACCCAGCGGCCGTCCCACCACTCGAGCCAGGCGTGCGGCTCGGACGCCACGGGAGCGTCGACCTCCGGGTCGGCCTCGGGGTGCACGTAGCCGGCCACGAAGCGCGCCGGGACCTGCGCGTGGCGGAGCGCGCCGATCGCGACGTGGGTGATGTCGTGCGTGACGCCCTTGCCGGACTCCCAGGTCTCCTCGGCGGTCGCGCTGACGTGGGTGGCCGCGACGAGGCGCTTGACGCGACCGCGGATCAGCTCGACGACCCGCTCCACGTAGGCGCTCGGGGCGGCGGACTCGGCGCGGATCGCATCGAGCTCGGCCACGAGGGACTCGGCGGGGCGCACCTTGTCCTGCTGGTGCACGAACTCGCAGTACCGGTCGAGGGTGTTGGCGTCGAGAGCGTCCCAGCCGATCGACTCGCCGGGCTCGGCCGGGTCGGCGGTGTCGACCACCGACGTGGCCACGACGGTGAGCTCGTCGTGCGGGTCGGTGACCTCGAACGCGGTGACCGTGGCGCCCCAGTAGTCGCGGTACTCCTGCGACCACGCGGTCGGCGCGATCTCCAGGCGCGTGCGGCGGACGTACTGGTCGGCGGTGGTCTGCGGCGTCAGGCGGGCCTCGCTGTACGAGGCCACCGTCGGCTCGGAGTAGGTGTAGGTCGTCGCGTGACGCACCCGCATACGCATGCTCACGCCGCCACCTCGTTCACTCGCTGACGCTCGCTCACAGTGACACCCTCCCCGTCCAGCTGTGCCAGTCCTCCTGCGCGAAGTACCGCGCCGTGATCGCGTCGCTCGCGGCGGCGCAGGCGCGCTGCAGGCGCTCCATCTCGAACGGCATCGTCTCGAGGATCTCGTTCAGGGGGCGGTACTCGATCTCGGTGCGCGCCCGGCCCAGCAGCCGCAGGCCCTCGTCGGAGAAGCCCGCGCGACGGCCGGCGACGTCGAGCCGGGTCAGCGCCCGCTCGGCCTCGCTCAGGCTCGACACGATCGAGCGCGGGAACCACCGGTCGAGCAGCAGGTACTCGGCGGCGGCGGTGTCGCGCTCGATGCCGCGGTAGGTCCGCAGGAAGCTCTCGTAGCCGCCGCAGGCGCGCAGCGTGTTCTGCCACGCGATTCCCGAGGCGCCGGCGCTGGCCGCGGTGGACAGCAGCCGGGCGGTCATGTCGGTGCGCTCGATGCTGCGGCCCAGGACGTAGAAGTACCAGCCCTGGTCGCGCGGCATGGAGTCGTCGGCGGTGCCCGAGATCATCGCGGTGCGGCGACGCACCCAGTTGAACATCTCCGCCGGGCGCATCGACGTGGCGGCCGGGACGCCCTGCCACGTGGTGTTGATCGCCGACCAGACATCGGTGGAGAGGGTCTCGCGGGCGCTGCGGGCGGCCTCGCGCATCGAGCCGATCACCGAGGCGATCGCGCTCGGCGACTTCTGGTCGTAGGCCAGCAGGTCGAGCATCGACCAACGGTTGGGCACGCCCTCGAAGTCCTCGATGCCCATGACGGCGAACAGCTGCTGGCAGCTGGTGACCTCGTCGGTGGCGGGGTCCTCCACGAGCATCTGCATCTGCACGTCGAGCAGGCGCGCGGTGTCGTCGGCTCGCTCCAGGTAGCGGCCGATCCAGAAGAGCGACTCGGCGATGCGGCTGAGCATCAGGCCTCCCCCCTCAGCGGAGCGGTGATTGGGGCCATGGTCTGCGTCGTGGTGACGGGGTCGAGGTCGTCGTCGGGCTCCTCGATCGGCTCGGTGGGCCGGGCCAGCACCCACGTGTCCTTCGAGCCGCCGCCGCGGCTGGAGTTCACGATCAGCTCGCCCTCGGGCAGCGCCACGCGGGTGAGGCCGCCGGGCAGGACCCACACGTCGTCGCCGTCGTTGACCGCGAACGGGCGCAGGTCGACGTGACGCGGACGGATGCCGTCCTCCACGAGCGTGGGCACGGTGGACAGCGAGATCACCGGCTGGGCGATCCAGTCGCGCGGCGCCGCGATGACCTTGGCGCGCAGCTCGTCGAGCTCCTCGCCGGTGGCCGACGGGCCGATCACGATGCCCTTGCCGCCCGAGCCGTCGACCGGCTTGAGCACGAGCTCGTCGAGGCGGTCGAGCACCTCCTCGCGCTGGTCGGCGTCGCCGCAGCGCCACGTGTCGACGTTGCGCAGGATCGGCTCCTCGTGCAGGTAGTACCGGATCAGGTCGGGCACGTAGGTGTAGAGCAGCTTGTCGTCGGCGACGCCGTTGCCGACCGCGTTGGCGATCGTCACGTTGCCGGCGCGCGCGGCGTTGATGAGGCCGGGGACGCCCAGCGCGGAGTCGGCGCGGAACGACAGCGGGTCGAGGAAGTCGTCGTCGATGCGGCGGTAGATGACGTGCACCGGCGCGAGGCCGTCGGTGGTGCGCATCATGACGCGGCCGCCGTGGCACACCAGGTCGCGGCCCTCGACGAGCTCGACGCCCATCGTGCGCGCCAGCAGCGTGTGCTCGAAGTACGCGGAGTTGTAGACGCCGGGGGTCAGGACGACGACGGTCGGGTCGCTCACGCCGGCGGGCGCCGCGGCGCGCAGGGCCGAGAGCAGCTGGCGCGAGTAGCGCGCGACGGGCCGGATGCGGTGGTCGGCGAAGACCTCGGGCAGGCCGCTGGACATCGCGCGGCGGTTCGTCATGACGTAGGAGACGCCCGACGGCACGCGCGCGTTGTCCTCCAGCACGCGGAAGTCGCCGTTCCCGTCGCGGATCAGGTCGATGCCCGAGACGTGGATCCGCACGCCGTTCGCGGGGTCGATGCCGGCGACGACGCGGTGGTAGTGGCTCGAGGTCACGACGGTCTCGCGCGGGACGACGCCGTCGCGGAAGAGCTCTCCGGCGCCGTACGCGTCGGCCAGGAACGCCTCGAGCGCCTCGACCCGCTGCTTGACGCCGGCCTCGACCTCGTCCCAGGCGTCGGCCTCGATGATGCGCGGCACGATGTCGAGCGGGAAGGGTCGCTCCTCGCCCGCGACGCCGAACGTGATGCCCTGCTCGAGGTAGGACGAGGCAAGCCCGTCGGCCCGCTGACGGACCTCCTCGGGCGGCATCTTGCCGAAGGCCGCGTGCACGGCGGTGTAGAGGTCGCGGACGCCCGACTCGCCGTACATCTCGTCGTAGCCCGCGACGGGTCCGTATCCCTCGAACAGCTGCGCCTCGGTCACGAGACCACCTTAGGGGCGGTTTGTCACTTGCACGTTTCGGCGAGCGTTCACCCCGGAATGACCGCGTTCTGGTTACGCTTCGTAGCGGAAAGGGGCGCGCCCATGACCGCTGGTGACGTCTTGGTGCTCAACGCGAGCTACGAACCTCTGCAGCGCGTGTCGCTGCGCCACGCGATCAAGATGCTGGTGCGCGAGGTGGCGGTCATCGAGGAGGCGGCCGACGACTCGTTCGGCCCCTTCCCCCGGCCCCGGGTGCTGCGCCTGGTCCGCTACGTCGTCGCGCGGTGGATGCACCGCCGGTCGCACCTGTGCACGAAGAGCGCCATCAAGGCCCGCGACCGCTCGTGCGCCTACTGCGGCGGCCTGGCCGAGACCGTCGACCACGTGATCCCGCGCTCGCGCGGCGGGGCGCTCACGTGGGAGAACGCCGTCGCGGCCTGCCTGCGCTGCAACCACAAGAAGGGGAACCGCACCCCGGCCGAGGCCGGCATGCCCCTGCTCATCACCCCGTCGCGCCCGGCCTCGTTCGTCGCCTGATCCGCCTGCTGGACGGCCGGGTGACCCCGCTCGCCACGTCGGTTAGGCTCGCCTAACTCGACGGAGGAGGAGCCATGGCGAAGGCGAGCGAGCTGGTCAAGCCGGACCGTCAGCAGCTGATTCGGCTGGAGGTCCTGCGGAGCGAGCGGATCTCGCCGCACTTCCAGCGCGTCACGGTCGGCGGCGGGTCGATCGAGCAGTTCACGCCGATGGGCTGGGACCAGTGGTTCCGCATGTTCATCCCCACCGCTGGCGAGACCGGACTCGACCAGCTGCCCGACCGGGTCAACCTGCTCGGCTACCTGCGCTACCTGCGGATCGACAAGGGCGAGCGGCCCGTGCTGCGGAACTACACGGTGCGGGCGTTCCGGTCCGTCGGCGTCGACGGGCCCGAACTGGACATCGACTTCGTCCTGCACGGCAACGTCGAGGACGGCACCGCCGGCCCCGCCTCGACGTGGGCGCAGACCTGCCGGCCGGGCGACCCGATCGGCATCGTCGACGAGGGCATCGCGTTCAACCCCGGCCGCGGGACCGACCGCGTGCTGCTGCTGGCCGACGAGACCGGCGTGCCCGCGGTGGCGGGCGTCCTGTCCAGCCTGCCGGACTCCGCGACCGGCACCGCCATCCTCGAGGTGCCGACGCAGGAGGACCGGTTCGACCTGTCCCACCCGCCGGGCGTCGACGTGTGGTGGCTCAGCCGTCCGCCGGAGGCGCACGCAGGCGACATCGCCCTGCCGGCCCTGGTCACCGTCCCACCCGGCACCGACGTGCACGCGTTCCTCGTCGGCGAGCAGTCGATGGTGCAGGGGGCCCGCCGCCACCTCGTCGCCGCCGGCGTCCCCAAGGACCGGATCAGCTTCGTCGGCTACTGGCGCCGCGGCGCCGCCGGCCACTGACCGCGCCTCCGGCGCGCGAGATCTGTAGCCGTAACCACCGTTTCTCCGGCAGATCGGCCGAAAAAGGGTGGACAGCGCTACACATCTGGCCCGCCGGAGGCGGGACTCAAAGGCCGACGGACTCGTAGATCGTGTCGAGCTCGTCGAGGTAGGCGCCCTCGTCCTCGCCGGCGCGCTGGTAGGCCTCCATGGCCTGGGCCTGCACCTGCTCGGCGACCTGCTGGTAGCGCGCGTTCCACTTCTCGGCCTCGATCTGCCAGTAGCCGCAGGTGTAGAACGACGTCTGCGGCCAGCCGAGCTCGCGCCGCAGGTGCTTGCGGGTGGCGCGTCCGGCGCGGGCCTCGCCGGCCACCCAGACGTAGCGACCGGACGGGTCGGCGGGCAGGTCGCGTCCGCGGACGACGGCCTCGATCGCATCGGGGATGTCGTGGTCGTTCTCGACGACCTGCCACGTCACCGTGACGTCGGCGACGGACGGCAGCGGGACCTCGTCGGCGGCATCGGTGAGGACGACGTGCACGTCAGCGCGGACCTCGGGCTCGAGACCACGCAGGATGCGCGCGAGCGCGGGCACGCCGGTGAGGTCGCATACGAGCAGCTGGTCGGTGGCGTCCGCCGCGGGGCGGTAGAGGCCGTGCGGCTCGAGGATGCCGACACGGTCGCCAGGCTCGCACGTGCGGGCCCAGTCGGAGCCGACGCCGTGGTCGTGCAGAGCGACGTCGATGTCCACGCGCACGCGGCCGTCGACGATGCGGTGGTCGGAGATCGTGTAGACGCGGGGCACGAGCTCCTCGGCGCCCTCGGGGTACGTGATCGACCAGTCCTCACCGATCTCGGGCAGCACCACCGGTGCACCGGGACGCGGCGGCAGCAGCAGGCGGACGTACTCGTCCGGGATGCCCGTGGACTCCCACGCGTCGATGTCACCCAGGGTGATCGAGACGAGGTGGGGGGTCAGGACACGGCGACCGAGCACGGTCGCGACAAAGGTCTTCACGAGGATTCCTCCGATGTTTCGGCCGCGAGGCCGACGGCCCGGAACGACGGTCGGGCCCGTCCGGGGTGCTTCGTTAGGAGAGCCTAACAAACGTTGTTGGATAGCCTCGAGCCGTGAGCTTGCACGTACGGACCATCGGACCCGATCAGCACCTGGCGTTCGTCGCCTCGCGCGGTTCCGCGAGTTTCCTGCAGACCCCCGCGTGGGCGGCGGTCAAGGGCGAATGGCGCGGGGAGTCGATCGGCTGGTTCCGGCGCGACGAGCTCGTCGGCGTCGGCCTCGTCCTCTACCGCCAGGTGCCGAAGCTGAAGCGCTACCTGGCCTACCTGCCCGAGGGTCCGGTCCTCGACTGGAGCGGCGACGTCGCCGAGGCGCTCGACGCGATGCGCACCCACCTCAAGGCGAACGGCGCGTTCGGCATTCGCATGGGTCCCGCGCTGGTGACCCGCCGCTGGGGCGCCGCCACGCTCAAGGCCGCGCTGGCCGACGACGTCCTCACCCGGCTCGGCGACGTCCCCGCCGACCACACCGACGACGCCGCGCTCGCGGTGGCCGCCCAGCTGCGCTCGCTGGGCTGGAAGGAGCAGGCCGCCGAGGGCGGCTTCTCCGCCGGGCAGCCGAAGTACAACTTCCAGGTGCCGCTGGCCGGCCGCTCGGAGGACGACGTCCTCGCCGGCATGAACCAGCTGTGGCGCCGCAACATTCGCAAGGCCGCGAAGCAGGGCGTCGAGGTCACCACGGGTATCCGCGAGGACCTCGCCGAGTTCCACCGCGTGTACGTCGAGACCGCCGAGCGCGACCACTTCACGCCGCGGCCGCTGTCGTACTTCGAGACGATGTGGGACGCGATGACCGCCGAGGACCCGCAGCGGCTGCGGCTCTACCTCGCCCGCCACGAGGGCGACCTCGTCGCCGCCACCACGCTCGTGCAGGTGGGCACGCACGCCTGGTACTCCTACGGCGCGTCCACCACTGCGAAGCGCGAGGTCCGCGGCTCGAACGCGGTGCAGTGGCAGATGATGCGCGACTCGCTCGCGGGCGGCGCCGAGGTCTACGACCTGCGCGGCATCACCGACACGCTCGACACCGACGACTCCCACGTGGGCCTGCTGCAGTTCAAGGTCGGCACGGGCGGCGAGGCCGTGGAGTACCTCGGCGAGTGGGACCTGCCCATCAACAAGCCGCTGTATGCCGCCTTCACCGCCTACATGAAGCGCCGCGGCTGACCTCGTCCTGACGGCACGCGGGCCCGCCCGCGCCAGATCTGTAGCGGTAACCACCGTTTTTCGGCCGATCCGCCTGAGAAAGGGTGGATACCGCTACACATCTCGCCCGCCGGAGGCGGGACCTCGGGAGCGGTCCGGAATGATGGAGCCATGGCGTTCGACCTCGAGATCCGTGCCGCCGACTGGCGGGCCCACCTGGCCGCGACCCACGCCGCCCTGCCGGGGCTCGTGCCGGTCGTCAAGGGCAACGGCTACGGCCTCGGGCGCCAGCGACTCGCGCACGAGGCGAGCCGGCTCGGCGCCGACCTGATCGCCGTCGGCACCTACGAGGAGGCCCACGAGCTGCTCGGCTCGTTCCTCGGCGACGTGCAGGTGCTGACGCCGTGGCGCCCGTTCCTGCCGCGCGTGGCCGACCCCCGGCTCGTGCACACGCTCGGCCGCCTCGCGGACATCCCCGCCCTCGCCCAGCAGCAGCCCGGCGCGCGCGTGGTCGTCGAGATCGAGACGTCGATGGCACGCCACGGCTTCGACCGCCACCACCTCGCCGAGGCCGCCCGCGCGATCGCGGAGGCCGGCCTCAAGGTCGAGGGCTTCGCGATGCACCTGCCGATGACCGGCGGCAACCTCGACGAGGCCCGCCTGTGGTGCGCCGTCCTGGAGGCGTCGGCCCTCGAGACCACCACCGTCTTCTGCTCGCACCTGACCCTGACCGAGCTCGAGCAGCTGCGCGGCGAGCGTCCGACCCTCACGCTGCGCCCCCGCGTGGGCACGCAGCTGTGGCTGGGCCGGCTGGACACCCTCGCCGTGCGCGCCACCGTGATGGACGTCCACACCGTGCAGCGTGGCGAGCGGATCGGGTACCGCCAGGGCCGCGTGCCCCGCGCCGGCCACGTGCTCGTGATCGCCGGCGGCACCAGCCACGGCATCGGTCTCGAGGCGCCGCGCGCGGTCGCCGGGGTCGCGGGTCGCGGCAAGGCCGCCGCCAAGGGAGGCCTCGCGGCCGCCGGGCTCGCCCTCTCGCCGTTCACGATCGACGGCAAGCTGCGCTGGTTCGCCGAGCCCCCGCACATGCAGGCCAGCATGGTGCTGCTGCCCGAGGGCGCGAAGCTGCCCGCCGTCGGCGACACCGTGACGGCGCAGGTGCGCTACACGATCGCGAGCTTCGACACCGTCCGCGAGATCTGAGAGGGCCCGCCCACCCCGAGGGGTGAGCGGGCCCCGGCTCAGTCCTGACCGGCTCCGTCGCCGGGCGCCGGGATCGACGGCTCGGTCGGATCCGGCGACGGCGGAGGCGTCGTGACCGGCGGCGGCGTCGTCGGCGCCGGGGTGGTGGGCGCCGGCGTCGTCGGCTTGGGCGCCGGCGTGGTCGGACGCTTCGTGGGCTCGGTCTTCTTCTTCTCCGGCTCCTTCTTCTTCGGAGCCTGGTTGAAGATCTTCGTGCCCTTCTCGCCCTTGATGTTCGCCCGCGCCGGGAACGAGCCGCACTCCGATCCCTCGAGCGCGCTGTTCATGTACGCGCGGAACGTCTGCGCCGGGTACGTGCCGCCGAAGAACGGGTTGAGGTAGCCCTCGAGCTCCTCGTTGCCCTTGCCGCGGTTGTACATGACGGCCGTGGCCATCTTCGGCGTCGCGCCGACGAACCACGAGGACGAGACGCGCTCGTTGTCGCCGTCGCCGTCGGTGGCCGTGGCCGTTCCGGTCTTGCCGGCCGTGGGGCAGAACGTCCGGGCCTGGACGCCGGAGCCGCTGCGGACCACGGTCTGCATCGCCGCGAGCGTGTCGGCCGCGACGTCCTCGTCGATCGCCTGTGTGGTGGCGACCTTGTGCTCGAAGACCCGGGTGCCGCGCGCGTCGTTCACCCGGTCGATGACGAACCAGTCGGCGCGCTTGCCGTCGGCCGCGAGCGTCGCGTACGCGTTGGCCATGTCGATCGGCGACACCGGGGCGTAGCCCAGCGAGACGCCGATGACGGGCTCGATGCGGTCGATCGTGGACTCGGGGATGCCGGCTTCGCGGGCGGCCTCGATGATCTTCTCCGGACCGTCCTCCATCTGGTCGGTCAGGTCGACGAACGCGGTGTTCACCGAGAACTCGGTGGCGCGCTCGAGGTTGATCTGGCCGTACGAGCGACCGCCGGAATCACCCTGGTTCTGGATCTCGGCGTCGCCGATCCGCAGCGGCGCGTTGCCGTTCAGGCTGGTCTGCAGGCTGTAGCCGTTCTCCAGCGCCGCGACCACCGCGAACACCTTGAACGTCGAACCCGGCTGCGTGCCGAGCGTGGCCCAGTTCAGCTGGTTCTTCAGGTAGTCGGGGCCGCCGTACAGCGAGCGGACCGCGCCGGTGCCCGGCTCCACCGAGACGAGCGCGGTGTTGAGCTCGTCGAGGCCGTCGGGACGAACCTCCTTGACGGCGGCCACGGCGTCGTCCTGCATGTCCTTGTCGATCGTGGTGACGACCCGCAGGCCGCCGCCCTCGATCTCGGAGTCGAGGAAGCCCTCGGTGCGCATCTGCTTGCGGACCAGGTCGAGCACGTGACCCTTCGGACCCTCGAACCGCTGGTTGGCGCGCTGCTTCTTGAACTTGGGGAACTTGCCCTTGTGCGCGGCGGCCTGCTCGGCGGTGATCGAGCCCTGCTTGACCATGCCGTCGAGCACGTAGTTGTAGCGCGGCAGCACACGGTCGGCGGCGCCCTCGGCGTACGGGTCGAAGTACGAGGGGTTGTTGATGACGGTGGCCAGGAACGCGGCCTGCCCGACGTTGAGCTTCGCGGCCGGCTTGCCGAAGTAGGTGCGCGACGCGACCTCGACCCCGTACGAGCCGTTGCCGTAGTAGATCGTGTTGAGGTAGCCCTCGAGGATCTCGGACTTGGTCAGCTGGTTGTGGATCTTGACCGAGAGGATGGCCTCCTTGATCTTGCGCGTGTACGAGCGCTCCTGGTTCAGGTACAGGATCTTCACGTACTGCTGCGTGATCGTGGAGCCGCCGCCGGTGATCTGGCCGCTCGTGGCGTTGTTGCGCGCGGCGCGGACGATGCCCTTGACGTCGATGCCCTGGTTCTCCCAGAACGTGCGGTCCTCGGCGGCCACGACGGCGTCGCGCATGACCTCGGGGATCTCGTCGAAGTCGAGGCTCTCGCGGTTCTGGGTCGCGAAGCTGCCGAGCTTCGTCTTGCCGTCGGAGTAGTAGACGTTCGTCGTCTCGGTCTGGAAGTCCGCGTTGGGGTCGGGGATCTTCGTGGTGGCGTACAGGATCGCCACGGCGAGCGCGCCGAGGACGAATCCGATCACACCGAGGAACAGCAACCACCGCAGGACGCGCACGGGCCACGACCCGGTGCCGCCGATCCTGCGGGCGAACCGCGAGAGCGGTCCTTTCTTCTGCTTCGTGCGAGTTGACGCCACGAATCGGTTCCTTTCGGAGGACGACTACCAACGAGCCAGTCTGACGGAGATTCCTGAGAAACGAATGACCGGCCGGGCCGGGGTCTCGATATTCGCCCGACTCGATGTATCGTACCGATATAGCCATTCGTGGCATCGAATGGAACCGTGCGGGGAAGGGGGCGACACATGGCACGACGCGGAGCAGCTCTGGAGCTGGCCGTCCTCGGCCTGCTCGCCGACTCGCCCATGCACGGCTACGAGCTGCGCAAGCACGTCAACGGCCTGCTGGGCTGGACCCGGCTGCTGTCCTACGGCACGCTCTACCCCTGCCTCAAGCAGCTCACCCGAGGCGGCTTCATCGCCGCCGACAGCGAGACGTCGCCTCGCGGCAAGCGTCCGCGGATCGTCTACCGGCTCACCGCCGAGGGCAAGGAGTACTTCACCTCCCTGCTCGAGGACGGCGGCCCGTCGGCGTGGGACGACGAGAACTTCGGGGTGCGGTTCGCCCTGTTCGCCCGCACCAGCTCCCCCACCCGGGTTCGCATCCTCGAGGGACGTCGGTCCCGCCTCGAGGAACGCCTCGAGAACGTCCGTTCGGCCGCGGTCCAGCGCCGCGAGCGGATGGACGCCTACACCCGAGAACTCCAGCGACACGGCCTCGAGTCCGTGGAGCGCGAGATCAACTGGTTGACCGAGTTGATCGACCGTGAGCGCGCCGACGCGTTCACGGAGCAGGAAGAAACCAGTACGACAGACAAGGAAAAGTGAGGTCTCCATGAGTTCGGAGAACAAGGTCCGCGTGGCCATCGTCGGCGTTGGAAACTGCGCCACGTCCCTGATCCAGGGCGTCGAGTTCTACAAGGACGCCGACCCGGAGGGCACCGTCCCCGGGCTCATGCACGTCTCGTTCGGCCCGTACCACGTCGGTGACGTGGAGTTCGTCGCCGCGTTCGACGTCGACGCCAAGAAGGTCGGCTTCGACCTGTCCGAGGCCACGCAGGCCAGCGAGAACAACACCATCAAGATCACCGACGTCCCGCCGCTCGGCGTGACCGTGCAGCGTGGTCCGACGCTCGACGGCCTGGGCAAGTACTACCGCCAGACCATCGAGGAGTCCGACGCCGAGGCCGTCGACGTCGTCCAGGTCCTCAAGGACACCCAGGCCGACGTGCTGGTCTCGTACCTGCCCGTGGGCTCGGAGGAGGCCGACAAGTTCTACGCGCAGTGCGCCATCGACGCGAAAGTCGCGTTCGTCAACGCCCTGCCCGTGTTCATCGCGTCCGACCCCGAGTGGGCCAAGAAGTTCGAGGACGCCGGCGTCCCGATCATCGGCGACGACATCAAGAGCCAGGTCGGCGCCACCATCACGCACCGCGTCATGGCGAAGCTGTTCGAGGACCGGGGCGTCGCCCTGGACCGCACGTACCAGCTGAACGTCGGCGGCAACATGGACTTCAAGAACATGCTCGAGCGCGAGCGCCTGGAGTCCAAGAAGGTGTCGAAGACGCAGGCCGTCACGTCCAACCTGCACGGCTCGCTGGCCGGAAAGGTCGACGACAAGAACGTCCACATCGGTCCCTCGGACTACGTGGCGTGGCTCGACGACCGCAAGTGGGCCTACGTGCGCCTCGAGGGCCGCGCGTTCGGCGACGCGCCCCTGAACCTGGAGTACAAGCTCGAGGTCTGGGACTCGCCGAACTCGGCCGGCATCATCATCGACGCCATCCGCGCGGCGAAGATCGCCAAGGACCGTGGCGTCTCGGGCGCCCTGCTCTCGGCCTCGTCCTACCTGATGAAGTCGCCGCCGGAGCAGCGCCCCGACGAGGAGGGCCGCGCCCGCCTCGAGGCCTTCATCGAGGGCACCGAGGAGCGCTGAGCCAGCCTCACCCCCTGTAGTGAGCGACGCACCGGATCCTTCGGGATCCGGTGCGTCTCTCGTCTCGGGCGGCCGTAGCATGCGGTCGTGACGACCTACCTGTCCTTCCTGCTGTTCGCGACGCTGCTGGCGGTCGCCCCGGGACCGGACACCTTCCTGACCCTGCGCGCCTCCGTGGTCGGCGGCCGCCGCCGCGGCCTGTTCACCGCCGCCGGCATCACGCTGGCCTGCGCCGTGCAGGGCATCCTCGCCGCCTCGGGCCTGGGCGCGGTCATCGCGCACGCCGAGCCGGTGTTCCAGGCGATCCGCTGGGCGGGCGTGGCGTACCTGACGTGGCTGGGCTTCACGGCCCTGCGCTCGGCGCTGCGTCGCGACTCCAGCGTGTGGGCCGTCGGTCAGTCCGGCCCGAGCGTGAGCGCGCGCGCCGCCTTCCGTCAGGGCTTCGTCTGCAACATCACCAACCCGAAGGTGCTGGCGTTCAACCTGGCCGTGCTGCCCCAGTTCGTCAGCCCGGGCCAGGGCCTACCGGCGCTGCTGGCCTACGCCCTGACCCTGGTCGCGGTGGGCGCCGTCGTGCTGCTCGTCGTGATCGAGATCGCGAACGCCGCGGCCAACAAGCTGGTGCGGCCCACGTTCCGCCGCGTGGTGGACGGCTCGACGGGCGCGGTCATGCTCGGCTTCGCCACCGCGCTCGCCGTGGAGTCCTGAGACTCCCGCTCAGTGCGCCGCGGAGGCCTTGCCGCGGCGAAGGCGCTTGACGCCGTTGACCAGCAGCACCACCACGGCGCCGATCAGCAGGCCGAGGACGGCGGAGGCCGCGGTGTTGGCGACCCACTCGAAGGCGCCGTCCGCGAAGGGCATGACGTCGGCGATCCAGTGCTCGAGGTCGTGCACCCAGCCGTAGATCGTGTGCCAGCCGAGGTCGTCGGTGCCGACGAGGATGATGTGCCCGCCGACCCACAGCATCGCCGCGATGCCGATCACCGCGAGCGCCGAGAGGACCTTGGGCATCGCCTTGACGAGTAGGGTGCCGGTGCGCTGGGCGAGCGTGGAGGTGCGGCCGGCGAGGCTGACGCCCACGTCGTCCATCCGCACGATCAGCGCCACGACGCCGTAGACCAGCGCGGTGATGCCCAGCGCCACGAGCACCAGGATCACGGCCCGCGAGAGGAAGGGCTCGTCCGCGACCTCGTTGAGCGAGATGACCATGATCTCGGTCGAGAGGATGAAGTCGGTGCGGATCGCGCCGGAGACTACGTGCTGCTCGGCCTCGGGGCCCTGCGCACTGGAGGGCTCCTCCTTCTTCTCGTGGTGCGGGTGCAGCACGTGCCAGATCTTCTCGGCGCCCTCGAAGCACAGGTAGGCGCCACCGACCATGAGCAGCGGGGTCAGCACCCACGGCAGGAACTGGCTGAGCAGCAGCAGTCCGGGAAGGATGAAGAGCAGCTTGTTGCGCAGCGAGCCCTTGGCGATCCGGCCGATGATGCTGAGCTCGCGCTTCGGGTCGACGCCGTGCACGTAGCGGGGCGTCACGGCCGCGTCGTCGACGACGACACCGGCCGCCTTCGCGCTCGCCTTGCCGGCCGCCGCAGCGACGTCGTCGACCGACGCCGCCGCGAGTCGGGCGAGCGCAGCCACGTCGTCGAGCAGGGCGACAAGTCCTCCAGCCATGCGCTCAGCGTAAGGCCGGGCGTTGACACCCACGAGCGGACGCCGAGAGGATGACCCCCATTGTCCGCGATCTCGGGGGAGCCTCTCCATGTCCGCACGCCGCCACCTGCTCGTTCGACGGTCGCTGGCGACCACCGGAGCCGTCGCGTTGGCGGTGAGCCTGCTGTCCACCACGGCCACGGGCGCCGTCGCGGATCCCGGCCCGGTCGACCTCGGCGGGGCCCCGCGGTCCGCTGCCGCGGCTCCCGGTGAGGCCAGCAAGGCCGCTCGCACGCCGGCCTCCTCGAGCACGGACTACTCCCAGGGCGCCATCAACCGCTCCGCCCGGATCGCCGCCCCGCTGCCCTCGCCGAACGACGGCACCGTGGTGCGCACCGACGTGGTCCAGGACCTCGCCGCGCAGCGACTCAAGGCGACCGTGACCTTCCGCGGCACCCCCGCAGCCAACGCGGCGGTGCTGGTCTACTTCGGCGAGCTCAGCGGGTCGAGCTGCGTCCGCCGGGCCGCCATCGGCGGCGCAGCGAGAACCTCGGAGACGGACGGGCAGTTCCTCGAGGACGGCGCGAAGTTCGCGGTGAGCCGCTCGCGCTCGGGCTCCGTCCTCACCCTCACCTCGCAGGCACTCTCGACGTTCCGCACCGCTGAGTACGACTGCGCCTACGTCTACGTCACCGATGGCGCCAGCACGGTCACCCAGGCGTTCTACGCCGAGAGTCTCGTGACCCGCTGGACGCCGCGACTCTCGATCGCCGGCGGTCACCCGGTCAAGGCCGCCCAGAAGGGCAAGTGGGTCCGCGTGCGGCTCGAGGTCAACAACTCCGGCCGCGCCGCGGCCGCGAACACCCGGATCGTCGCGAGCGGGGCCGGTCTGAAGATCTCGCCGCGCAGCCGCAGCCTGGGCACGATCGGCGCCCGCTCCACGAAGTACGGCGTGACGTTCAAGGTGCGCGTCGCGAAGGGCGCGAAGACCCGCAACCTGCGCTTCACCGCCACGGCGGGCGGCGCCCGGGCCACCAAGGCCTACAAGGTCGGCGTGGCACCCAAGCCGCGCACGTACAAGAGCCTCAGCGGCCGGTACTTCTGGGGCTTCGCCACCACCTCGCTGTCCGACAGCCGAGGCTGGGACACCCAGACCGTCTGGTTCCTCAACAAGCGCTGGGCGTACGTCGGCGAGGTCAGGAACGGCGTCGTGCCGAAGTGCCGCAAGACCACGAGGACCTGCAAGAAGTACTCCTACAACGCCAAGAAGGGCATCGCGCGCATCGGCGGCCAGAAGTTCAAGGTGAACACCTACGGCTTCACGTACCGCGCCAACCGCAAGGACGAGCGGCGCTCCTACGAGCCCGCGACCTTCCCGCGCAAGGGCGCCCGCATCGGCGCGAGCCTGACGAACCGCGACTGGAGCGGCAACTGCCTCATCTCCTGCACGGCGACCACGACGAACCTCACCCTCGACCGCGCCGGTCGGTTCGTCCGCAGCAGCGTGTCGATCGGCTCGTGGCCGGGCCTCGGCTCGTCGTGGGCCTCGTTCCCGCCCGACCAGCGCGGCACCTACCGGATCATCAGCAAGGGCCGCATCGAGCTGCGGTTCGCCAACCGCAAGATCGAGCGTCACCGCATCGGCCTGCTGCACGACGCGCTCAACCGTCCGTCGGCCACGACGGGCCTCGTCCTGGGCACCACGAACTACTACTTCGAGGACTGAGCGGACGCCGCGACACCCGGAAGCGTCGCCGAGCGACCTCGCGCCGCTAGGGTTCTGGCATGGCCATGGGGTTCGGGATCGACATCGGCGGCACGGGCACGAAGGGGGCACCGGTCGACCTCGACCAGGGCACCCTCGTGGGTGAGCGGTTCCGCATCCCCACACCGAAGCCCGCCACCCCGCGCGCCGTCGCCGAGGTCGCGGCGCAGATCGTCGACCACTTCCCCGACGCGGCCGACGTGCCGCAGATCGGCGTCGCCATCCCGGCGGTCGTGCAGCGCGGCGTGGCCCGGTCGGCGGCCAACATCGACCCCTCGTGGATCGACACCGACGTCGACGCGCTCTTCACCGAGGTGCTCGGGCGCAACGTGCACGTGGTCAACGACGCCGACGCCGCGGGCGTCGCCGAGAACGACCACGGCGCAGCCCTCGAGGAGCACGGCCTGGTCTGCGTGATCACCCTCGGCACGGGCATCGGCTCGGCGCTCATCAACGCCGGCACGCTGGTGCCGAACACCGAGTTCGGCCACCTCGAGGTCGCGGGGCACCCGAACGCGGAGAAGTGGTGCGCCACGAGCGCCCGCGAGCGCGAGGACCTCACGTGGGAGGAGTGGGCCGAGCGCCTGCAGGTCTACTTCAGCCACCTCGAGAAGATCCTGTCGCCCGACCTGTTCGTCGTGGGCGGAGGCGTCAGCAAGAACAGCGAGAAGTTCCTGCCGCTGCTCAACCTGCGCACCCCGATCGTCCCGGCGACGCACCGCAACAACGCGGGCATCATCGGCGCTGCCGCCCTCGGCGCCCGGGGCTGACTGAACGAGGTTTCCTGTCACTTCACGTGGTTCGCGAACCTCGTGAAGTGACAGTTTCCCCGGTTAACCGGGGAAACCGTCAGACCGAGGCCAGCAGGGTGCGCACGGCGCGCTCCATCACCCGACGGCAGCGCTCGGCGGGGTAGCCGTGGTCGTCGAAGAGCAGCGACCAGGCGTTCCAGCTGACGGCGACCGTGAGCGAGTCCACGAGCTGCACGGGGTCGTCGGCGCGGGCGAGCTCGGTGGCGAAGGCCCGTTCGATGTCGGCGCGCACCCGGGCGATGTGCCCCTGACGGCTCGCACGCAGCGCCTCGTACTCCGGCTCGCCCAGCACGGCGGCCCGCGCGGCGGGCGCGATGTTGACCAGCCGGCGCTGGCGCTCGGCGCAGAACCGGTCGATCCGCTCCTCCAAGGGCGCGGACGGATCGATCTCGGCCCGCAGCTCGTCATCGAGACGGAACCAGTGCGCCACGGTGCTGCCGAGCAGGTTCTCCATGTCGTGGAAGTTGGTCCACAGCGTGCGCCGCGACACGCCCGCGCGCTCGGAGATCTGCGCGGCCGTGGGCTTGAGGACGCCCTCGCGCAGCAGGTCGACGTGCGCCTGCACGATCAACGCACGGGTGCGCTCGCTGCGCTGCATCCGTCCGTCGGTCTGCCGATATTCCATTGCTCCCACCGCTCCATGGTCGTGCAGGGACCTTCCCGCACGACTTTCGACACACCGAGTGTAGATAGGTAGTGACTTGACTCACAACGTATGTGAGGATGTCGTCACCTTCATTTGAGGGGCTGCCGAACGAATCGAGGGAGTGAAGGTTTGCTGACGGTCAAGAACCTGGAGGTCGTCTACAACGACGTCATCCTGGTCCTGCGCGGCGTGAGCCTGACGGTGCCGCAGGGTCAGATCGTGGCCCTGCTGGGTGCCAACGGCGCCGGCAAGACGACATTGCTGCGCGCGCTATCGGGCCTGCTGGACATCCACGACGGCGAGATCACCAAGGGTGAGATCACCCTGCGCGACACCCCGATCCAGTCGGCCGACGCGCCCAAGATCGTCGCCGCCGGCCTCGGCCAGGTGCTCGAGGGTCGCCGCGTGTTCGGCGAGTTCACGGTGGAGGAGAACCTGCGCGTCGGCGGCCACACCCGTCGCGGCAGCCTCGCCGAGGGCATCGAGGAGGTCTACGAGCTCTTCCCCGTGCTGAAGGAGCGCCGCAAGAAGACCGCGGGCTACCTCTCCGGCGGCGAGCAGCAGATGCTCGCCATGGGTCGCGCTCTCGTCGCCCAGCCCGAGATCCTGCTGCTCGACGAGCCGAGCCTGGGCCTCGCGCCCCGCATCGTCTCGCAGATCAAGGACATCGTCGTCCAGATCAACGAGCGCGGCACCACCGTGCTGCTGGTGGAGCAGAACGCCACGATGGCGCTCTCGATCGCCCAGCACGGCTACGTGATGGAGCACGGGAAGATCGTGATGGACAAGCCCGCCGCCGAGCTGCTCGACGACGAGGACATCCGCGACTTCTACCTCGGCCGCGGCGACATGGCCACGAGCTACCGCGACGTCAAGCACTACAAGCGCAGGAAGCGCTGGCTGTCGTGACCCCTGCGTCCCCCCACGTCCCCCTTCCCACACCGTCCCGTCCCGGAGGGTTCCCTTGTCACAACCAGTCGTGAGTGTCCGAGACGTCAACCTGTCGTTCAGCGGGGTCAAGGCCCTGCAGGGCGTCGACTTCGACGTCTTCGACAACGAGCTGTTCGCCGTGATCGGCCCGAACGGCGCCGGAAAGACCTCGATCTTCAACGTCCTGTCGGGGGTCTACCGTCCGCAGCAGGGCTCGGTCGAGTTCGCCGGCGCCGACATCCGCGGCATGCGGCCGCACCGCATCGCGAACCTCGGCATGGCCCGCACGTTCCAGAACATCGAGCTCTTCGAGAACCTCGACGTCGTCGACAACCTCATGCTCGGCCGCCACGCCCACCTGGGCTACGGCTGGCCCGCCGCGGTGGCCTGGCTCGGCAAGGCCAAGCACGCCGAGGTCGCCAACCGCCGTCGCGTGGAGGAGATCATCGACTTCCTCGAGATCGAGGGCTACCGCCAGCTGCCCGTCGGGATGCTGCCCTACGGCATCCAGAAGCGGATCGAGCTGGGCCGCGCGCTGGCGATGGAGCCGAAGCTGCTGCTGCTCGACGAGCCCGTCGCCGGCATGAACGGGGAGGAGACCGAGGACATGGCCCGGTTCATCCTCGACATCCGCAACGAGCTGCACATCCCGATGATCCTCGTCGAGCACGACATGGGCCTGGTCATGGACCTGGCCGATCGCGTCATGGCGATGGACTTCGGCAAGCCGGTCGCCACCGGCACCCCGCACGAGGTGCAGTCCCATCCCGACGTCATCCGCGCCTACCTCGGGCCCGTCGACGACGCCACGCTGGCCGAGGTGCAGGGGGAGCTGGCATGACCACGCTGCCGCAGCGCATCCGCACGCGCGCCCAGGAGACACCCGACCGCATCGCGATGCGCGAGAAGAACTACGGCCTGTGGGACGAGATCACGTGGGCCGACTACTGGGAGCGCTCCTCCCTCGTCGGTCACGCGCTGCTCGCCCTCGGCGTCGAGGTCGGCGACCGCGTCGCCGTCCACAGCGAGAACCGCTGCGAGTGGCTGTTCTCCGACATCGGCATCACCGCCGTCCGTGCCGGCACGGTGGGGCTCTACCCGACCAACCCGGCGCCCGAGGTGCTGCACGTCCTGCGCGACTCCGGCTCGTGCGTCCTCATCGCCGAGGACCAGGAGCAGGTCGACAAGTACCTCGAGATCGCCGACGAGCTGCCGGATCTGCGCACGGTCGTCTACATCGACCCGCGCGGCATCCACGACCGCTACACCGACGAGCGGCTCATGTCGTGGGACGCGTTCCTCGCGCTCGGCGAGCAGCACCGCACCGACCACCCGAACGCCGTCACCGAGCGGCTCGAGGCCGCCCGCCCCGAGGACCTCGCCACGCTCGTCTACACATCGGGCACCACGGGTCCGCCCAAGGGCGCGATGCTCTCGATGGACAACGTCGAGTTCGTCATCGAGACGCTGCAGAGCGGCGGCGCGTTCGTCGACCCGCCGGCCAGCGACCGCGACCTCGTCGTGTCCTACCTGCCGCTGTGCCACGTGGCCGAGCGCGTGTTCACCACGTGGTTCAACGCCGCCGTCGGCTCGCAGGTGAACTTCGCCGAGTCGATCGAGACGGTGCAGCAGGCGCTGCGCGAGGTGCAGCCCACGCTGCTGTTCGGCGTGCCGCGCATCTGGGAGAAGATCGCGGCCGGCGTGCACATCCGCATGAGTGGCGCGTCGTGGTTCAAGCGCAAGAACTTCGAGTTCTGGATGAAGCGCGCCGAGTGGATCGGCCGCACCCTCGTGGAGAACCAGGGCAACCACACGGCCTCCACCAAGGCGGTCTACGCGCTCGGCTGGCTGTGCCTCTACCGCCCGTTGCGCGAGCGACTCGGCCTGGCCAAGGTCCGCTACGCGGCCTCGGGCGCCGCGCCGATCGCGCCGGAGGTGCTCGAGTTCTTCATGGGCATCGGCATCCCGATGCACGAGGTCTACGGCATGACCGAGAACTCGGCGATCGCCACGGCCAACATGGCCGGACGCGTCAAGGTCGGCACGGTCGGCGAGCCCCAGGTGGGCGCCGAGGTGCGGATCGACGACGAGACCGGCGAGATCCTCACCCGCCACCGCGGCACGTTCGTCGGCTACTGGAACAACCCGGAGGCCACGGCGCGCACGATCGACGCCGACGGCTGGCTGCACACCGGCGACGTCGGCGAGTGGGTCGACGGCTCGCACATCAAGATCACGGACCGGATCAAGGACATCATCATCACCGCGGGCGGCAAGAACATCAGCCCCAGCGAGATCGAGAACAGCCTGAAGTCCTCCCCGTACATCAAGGAGGCCATCGTCATCGGCGACCGCCGCAAGTACCTGACGGCCCTCATCGGCATCGAGCTCGACACCGTGGGCAACTGGGCCCAGGAGCGCAAGCTCGGCTTCACCACCTACCGCGACCTGTCGCAGAAGCCCGAGGTCATCGCACTCGTGCAGTCCATCGTCGACGAGACCAACCGCAAGTTCGCCAGCGTCGAGACCATCAAGCGCTTCGCGATGCTGCCGAAGGAGCTCGATCACGAGGAGGGCGAGCTGACCGCCACCCAGAAGATCAAGCGCTCGGCCATCAACGAGCGGTTCGCCGAGGCGATCGAAGGCCTCTACTCCGACTCGAGCCAGGAGGTGAAGGCATGAGCGAGCGACAGCGAGTGACCATGAGATCGGTCATGCCGGCACCTACCTACCGTGCCCTTTCCCAGGAGGTGGCGGCATGACCACGTTTCTGCAATCGCTGCTGAACGGCCTGGCGCAGGGCTCCATCTACGCGCTGCTGGCCCTGGGCTACGTGATGATCTACAAGGCCACCCACGTCATCAGCTTCGCCCAGCCGGCGCTCATGGTGTGCGGCGGACTCTTCGCCTACCACGCGACGAGCGAGTGGGGCCTGGGCTTCTGGCCCGCGCTCGTCGTCGCCGTCATCCTCGGCGCGCTGCTGGGCATGCTGGTCGAGCGGCTCGCGCTGCGCCCCATGGTGGGCAAGCCGGTGTTCACGCTGGCGATCATCACGATCGGCGTCGACATCGTGCTGCGCATCTTCGCCAACCGGTACATGGGCCCCGACCCGCGGTCGGTGCCCTACCCGGGCGGCAGCGAGCGCTACGAGTTCTGGGGCCTGTCGATCTCGCACCAGCGGCTCGGCCTGATCGCCGTCACCACCGTCACCGTCATCGCGTTGGCGCTGTTCTTCCGGTACGCCAAGACCGGCCTGGCGATGCGCGCCACCGCGCTCAGCCAGGAGACGGCGCTCGCGCAGGGCATCCGGGTGGGCGCGATCTTCGCCCTCGCCTGGGCGATCGCGGGCGGCCTCGCCGCCATCGCGGGCACCTTCGTCGCCGCGACCGGCGCCGGCCTGGAGCAGAACACCTGGATCATCGCGCTGAAGGCGCTGCCGGCCATCATCATCGGCGGCCTCGACAGCATCCCCGGCGCCGTCATCGGCGGTCTGGCCGTGGGCGTGGTCGAGTCGGTCACCGCCGTCTACCAGCCCGACGTCGCGCCGTGGCTCGGCAACAACTTCGCCCTCGTGGCGCCCTACGCCCTCATGTTCGTGGTGCTGCTCGTCAGACCGTACGGACTCTTCGGCACGAAGGAGGTGGAGCGGGTATGACCACGATGCTGCGCTCGACGCCCTCGAAGCACGCTCGCAAGGCCACCGGACTCCGGGGCCGCCCCCTGCTGCGGACCAGCTACGACCAGGACCTCACCCTGGCGAACACCCCGGCCAAGCGCCGCAGTGTCGTCGCCTTGGTGATCGCCTCGTTCGTGGTGCCCTTCCTGCTCACCGACGACCTGCTGCAGGTCCTGACCCTCGGCATGATCTCGGCCGTCGGCGCGATCGGCCTCAACCTGGTCACCGGCTACGCCGGCCAGGTCTCGCTGGGTCACGCCTTCTTCATCGGCGTCGGCGCCTACACCGGTGCGGTGCTCGGCGGTGACCCCGACGGGGCGCTGCTCGGCTACGGCCTGCCGATGTGGATCTGGCTGCCGGCCGCCGGCGTCGTCGCCGCGGTCGCGGGCCTGCTGGTCGGACCGCTCGCGGTGCGACTGCGCGGCCTCTACCTCGCGATCGTCACCCTCGGACTGGTGTTCCTGGGCGACCACATCTTCCGCGAGGCGCGGAACATCACCGGTGGTCCCGGCGTGGGCCGCCGCGGCGCCGAGCTCGAGCTGTTCGGGATCGACTTCGCGTCCATGGAGCCCATCTCGGGCCTCTCGCGCGGACAGGCCCAGTTCTTCCTCGGGCTGGTGTTCCTCATCGTCTTCGCGATCCTGGGCCGCAACATCGCCCGCTCGGGCGTGGGCCGTGCCTTCGGCGCCGTCCGCGACCGCGACGTGGCCGCCGCCGTCATCGGCGTCGACCTCACGAAGTACAAGGTCATGGCGTTCGCGATGTCGTCGTTCTTCGCCGGCGTCACCGGCGCCCTCTACTACGCCGTGATCGGCGTGTTCGAGCCCGGCGCGTTCAGCCTGCTGCTGTCGATCCAGTACCTCGCCATGGTGCTGATCGGCGGCGTCGCCACCATCAGCGGATCGATCATGGGCGCGCTGTTCATCGCGCTGCTGCCGCGGATCAGCCAGTTCATCGCGCACTACGTGCCCGGCGAGCTGCTGACCGTGTTCCAGCTCGAGGCGATCCTCTACGGCCTGCTGATCATGGGCTTCCTGATCTTCGAGCCGCGCGGACTCTTCGGGATCTGGACCCGAATCCGCAACTACTGGAAGGGCTGGCCCTTCTCCTACTAGACCCCGGCCGCGAGGCCGTGGCGGTGCGTCCGCACCGTCGAACCACCCAGGAGGAAAACAATGAAGCAACACCGCAAGTTGGCCCGCGTGGTCGCCGGTGCGGCGGTGGCGGCCCTCGTGCTGACGGGCTGCCGCGGCGGCGGGGACGATGACAGTGCGTCGGGCCCCGGCATCACCGAGGAGGCGTGTCCCGACGCCGTGAACGAGGACAACGGCTGCATCTACCTGGGTGCGATCTCCGACCTCACCAAGGGCCCGTTCGCTCCGCTCGCCGTGCCGATCACCGAGGCGCAGAAGGCGTTCTGGGACAAGGTCAACCAGGACGGCGGCGTCGGTGGCTTCGACGTCAACATCGACAAGTACGTCGCGGACGCCGAGTACAACCCCGAGATCCACAACAAGAAGTACCAGGAGATGCGCAACGACATCCTGGCGCTCGGCCAGACCCTGGGCTCCTCCCAGACCTTGGCGATCCTCGAGGACATGAAGGCAGACAACGTCATCGGCGTCCCGGCCTCGTGGAACTCGGCGTGGGACTTCGAGGACCAGATCCTCCAGTCCGGTGCGAACTACTGCTTCGAGGCCATGAACGGCGTCGACTGGGCCGTGGCCAACCGGGGCGTCAAGGGCAAGGTCCTGGCGATCCACTACCCGAACGACTACGGCGGAGACGCGGCCGCGGGCGTCGAGGCGGCCGCGAAGGCCAACAACCTCGACTTCAAGGCCATCGAGACCGCCACGGGCCAGGACAACCAGGCCGGTGCCGTCGCGGCGGTGCTGAAGGAGAAGCCGTCGATGCTCTACATCACCACGGGTCCGGCCGAGATGGCCACGATCCTCGGTGGCGCGGCCGCTCAGGGCTGGAAGGGCACCGTCGTGGGCTCGAGCCCCACGTGGAACCCGGCGCTGCTGCAGACCGAGGCCGCTCCGGCGCTCGAGGCGATGTACTTCCAGGCGGGGCCGTGGGGTCCGTGGGGCACCGAGTCGGACGGTCACGCGGCCATGCGTGACGCGCTCGCCGACGTCGACTCGCCCAGCGACGGCTACACGGCCGGCTGGGTGTGGGAGTACCCGCTGCTGGCCGCGCTGAAGTCGGCGGCCGACATGGACGGCGGCATCACCCGCGAGAACGTCGTCAAGGCGGCCACCGAGCTCGACAGCGTCGACTACGAGGGCATGCTTCCCGACGAGGCGTTCAACCAGACCGGCGAGCCGAACGACGTCGCCTGGCGTCAGAGCGTGATCTCGAAGGTCGACAAGGAGGCGCCCACCGGCGTCTCGATCGAGCAGGAGATGCAGGCCGGCCCGACGGCCGAGGGCTACGACTACACCGAGCCCTGCTTCGCCCTGGGCTGATCCAGCACCACGTGAAGGGGGCCGACCCGGCTGGGTCGGCCCCCTTTCGCGTGTCCCGACGTTTCCCCGGTCAACCGGGTCTTCTGTCACAGAGCGGGGGAAACTTCACCCCACCTCGAGCCTGCGGTCGAGGGCGAGATCGGCCAGGAAGGGCTCGTCGTGGCTGACGACGAGCAGGGCGCCGCGATAGGCCTCGAGCACCTCGGTGAGGTGGGCGACGCTCGCGAGGTCGAGGTTGTTGGTCGGCTCGTCGAGCACCAGCAGCTGGGGCGCCGGCGTGGCGAGCAGCAGGCTCGCGAGGGTGGCACGCCAGCGCTCGCCACCCGAGAGCGTGCCGGTCACCTGGTCGACCGCATTGCCTCGGAACAGGAACCGCGCGAGCTGCGCACGCACGGCGTGGGGCTCGGCCTCGGGAGCGGCCCGGCGCACGTTCTCCAGGACCGTCAGCTCGGGGTCGAGCAGGTCCACCCCCTGCGGGAGGTAGCGCCACGGCACGTGGACCGTGACCTGTCCGGCCCGCGGCTCCTGCCGTCCCAGCATCGCCCGCAGTAGCGACGACTTCCCGGCGCCGTTGCGGCCCACGAGTGCGATCCGCTCGGGCCCGCGCAGGTCGAGGTCCATCGGTCGCGCGGTGCCGAACGCCGGCACGAGGCCCTCGGCGCGCAGCACCTCGCGGCGCGGCGGCACCTCGGTGTCCGGCAGGTCCACGCGGATCCTCCGGTCGTCGCGCACGCGGTCCTCCGCGGCCGCCAGGACCGAGCGCGAGCTCTCCAGCCGGTCCTCGTGCATCCCGCGGAGCCGCCCGGCGCTGACCTCGGCCTTGCGCTGGTAGGCGCCGGCCACGATCCTCGGCAGGCTGCCGGCGTTGGCGCGTCCCTGGCGGTCGCGCCGCGCCTGCTTGGTCTGCTGGTCGACGAGGTCCTGGCGCTGCCGGCGCACGTCGGCCTTCGCGGCGGACACCGCACGCAGCGCGGCCTCCTGCTCGGCCTCGACCGCGGACGCGTAGTCGCTGAACGCGCCACCGAACCAGCGCACCGCGCCGGCGCGCACCTCGCCGATGTGGTCCATCCGCTCGAGCAGCCGACGATCGTGGCTGACCACGACGAGCACGCCGGTGAACGCGTCGACGATGTCCTCGAGCCGCTCGCGCGCCGGGCCGTCGAGGTCGTTCGTCGGCTCGTCGAGCAGCAGGATCTCGGGCTCGGCGAGCATCAACCCGGCCAGTCGCAGCAGGGTCGCCTCGCCGCCCGACACCGAGCTCACGGGTCGGGAGGGCTCGATCCCGGCGAGGCCGACGCGGTCGAGCCAGCGCTCGATGCGGTCGGGCAGGTCCCAGCCGTCGCCGACGAGGTCGTAGTCGGCGGGGTCGACCGATCCGCCCTCGATGCGGGCCAGCGCGGCGAGTGCCGCGGCCACCCCGAGCACGTCGGCGACGGTGGCACCGGCGGCCGCCCGCGCCTGCGGCAGGTACGCCAGCCGGCCGTGGACGTCGATCGTGCCCGCCGTGGGCGCCAGCTCGCCGGCCATCAGCCGCAACAGAGTGGACTTGCCGCTGCCGTTGTCACCGACGAGTCCGTGACGACCCGGCGCGAGGCCGAACGTGAGGTCATGGAGGATCGTGCGCCCCGCGGGCAGCACGAACGAGGCATGGGAAAGAGAGAGGAAGGATGACATGAGATCTCCGGGGTCGCGGGTGGGCGTGGCGGGATCTCAGTTCTCCATGTGCGCCAGCATACGTGACGTCACGGCGTCACCGATAGACTCGACCCTCGTGGCTGAGCTGACTGCGCACGAGACGACGCGCCTCGACGAGCTGCGGGCGAACCACCCCGTGCTCACCGAGCTGGGCGCCCGATTCTCGGACGCCGGTCAGGAGATCGCCCTCGTCGGCGGACCCGTCCGCGACGCCCTGCTGGGCCGCGCCGTCACCGACCTGGACTTCACCACCTCGGCCTCGCCCGAGCAGATCGAGGCGATCGTCGAGGGCTGGGCCGACACCACGTGGGACGTGGGACGCGCCTTCGGCACGATCGGCGTGCGCAAGGGCGCCGAGATGCTCGAGATCACCACGTACCGCGCCGACGAGTACGACCCCGAGTCCCGCAAGCCCGTCGTCGCGTTCGGCACGAACCTGTCCGACGACCTCGCCCGCCGCGACTTCACCGTCAACGCGATGGCCGTGCGGCTGCCCGACCTCGAGTTCGTCGACGTCCACGGCGGCCTCGACGACCTCGCCGACCGCACCCTGCGCACGCCGATCGGGCCCGACGTCTCCTTCGGCGACGACCCGCTCCGGATGATGCGCGCCGCGCGCTTCGTGGGCCAGCTCGGCTTCCTCTGCGCGCCCGACGTCACCGAGGCGATGGTCGCGATGGCCGACCGCATCGAGATCGTCTCGGCCGAGCGCGTCCGCGACGAGCTCAACAAGCTGCTGCTGTCCGACCACCCCGTGCAGGGCCTGCGCGTGCTCGTCGACACCGGACTGGCCGAGCGGGTGCTGCCCGAGCTGCCGGCGCTGCAGCTCGAGCGCGACGAGCACCACCGCCACAAGGACGTCTACGAGCACTCGCTCACCGTCCTGGAGCAGGCGATCGAGCTGGAGCACCGGCTCGACGAGCGTCCCGACCTCACGATCCGGCTGGCGGCGCTGCTGCACGACATCGGCAAGCCGAGGACGCGCCGCTTCACCGGCGACGGCCAGGTGACGTTCCACCACCACGACGTGGTCGGCGCGAAGCTCGCCCGCAAGCGGATGCGCGCCCTGCGGTACCCGAACGAGATCACCGACGACGTCTCCACCCTCGTCGAGCTGCACCTGCGGTTCCACGGCTACGGGTCGGGCGAGTGGACCGACTCGGCGGTGCGCCGCTACGTGCGCGACGCCGGCCCGCTGCTCGAGCGGCTGCACATCCTCACCCGCGCCGACAGCACCACGCGCAACCAGCGCAAGGCGCTGCGGCTCCAGCGCACCTACGACGACCTCGAGACCCGGATCGCCCAGCTCGAGGCGCAGGAGGAGCTCCAGTCCATCCGGCCCGACCTCGACGGCAACCGGATCATGGAGGTGCTGGGGATCGGACCCGGCCGCGAGGTGGGCGAGGCGTACCGCTTCCTGCTCGACCTGCGCATGGATCGCGGCCCCCTGCCCGAGGACCAGGCGATCGAGGCGCTGCGCGCGTGGTGGGCCGCGCGCTGAGTCGCAGCCGCGGAAGCCGTCGCCCGTCCCACTACGATGACGTGGTGACGTTCCGCGCCTGGCTGACCGCCTTCGTGGTCGCGGTGTCACTGCTGGTGGGCTCGCCGAGCCCCACGGCCACCGCCTCCGACGGCTCGCTGGGGGTGCGGATCGACGGTCTGACGCCCACGCGGCTGTCCGCGAAGGCCACCATCACGATGAGCGGCATCGTCCGCAACACCGGCTCCACGCCGTGGACCTCGGTGCAGGCCTACCTGGTCATCCCGCGCAGCCCGTTCGAGTCGCGCGCGCAGATCGAGGCGGCGATCGAGGACGGCCAGTCCTACACGGGCGAGCGCGTGGTCGACGCCGGCTCGTTCGCCGAGCTGGGCGACATCGCGCCGGGCTCGTTCCGTCGCTTCCGCATCGAGGTGCCGGTGTCGAAGCTGGGCCTCTCCGGCGCCGGCGGCGTCTATCCCGTCGGCGTGCAGGTGCTGGCCACCGACGAGGAGGGCCAGCGCTCAAACGATGCGGTGGCGCGCGCCACCACCTTCCTGCCGTGGGTGCCGAACCCCGCCACGCCGATCCCCGCCGGCCTCGTCTGGCCGTTCACCCCCACGTGGACGCCCGAGGAGGCCGAGCCCGAGGAGATCCTCGCCTCCGTGCAGGACGGACAGCTGCGCCACTACCTCGACGCCGCCGCCGCGACGCCGCGCGAGGGTCGAACCGTGGTGCTCGACCCCTCCCTGCTCGACGAGCTCGCGCCGCTGACCGACGCGGAGAGTCCGCCGAAGGACGTCGAGCTCACCACCGACCAGGCCGCGGCGGTGGTCGACTGGCTGGCCGACCTGCGCGAGCTCGCCCTCGGCTCCACCACGTGGATCGTCTCCTACGCCCGGCCCGACGAGCTGGCGCTCAACCGCTACCCCGAGAACGCCGAGACGCTGTGGAACGTCGTCGACGACGCGACGGCCGACGCGCTCGCCGACCACGCGCTCACCGGGCCGCGCGCGTCGTGGCCCACCATCGCGGGCACCACGCTGCCCATGCTCGAGGACATCCGCAGCCGCGGCGAGGGCCCCACCGTGGTGTCGCGCCAGAGCGTGCCCGGGTGGGAGCCGCGGCTGGGCTCGGTCGTGAGCCTCGAGACGCGCAACGGCCCGCTGCCGCTGCTGGTCAACGGCGCCCTCCCCGACGTTCCCGGCAGCGAGACCGCCGTGACCCTGCGCCAGCGAATCCTCACCGACGCCGCACTGGGAGCGCTCGAGCGCGAGAGCGACCCGAAGTCGCGCGCCGACGCGATGACGATCGTCGATCCCAGCTGGGATCCCGGCACCACGGGCGGCCAGGTGGTCGCGCGCGTGATCACCACGCGCGGCTCGGGCGGCCTGACCCGGCCGGCCACCGCCACCGAGCTGGTCCGCTCCGCGCCCGTCAGCTACAGCGGCGCCGTGCTGGAGGAGGTCGACACCACCTCGCTCGGCGCCTCCACGCTCGACCGCATCGCCAACCTGTCGAAGGTCGCCGACCTCCACGACGCGATCGTGGTGGACCCCAGCCGGCCCGACCACGACCGCGACCTCGCCTCGCTGCTGTCCGTGCGCTGGCGCACCGACCAGGCCGCCCTCGACGCGAGGATCGCCGCCGAGACCGAGGCGCTCGAGTCCGAGCTCGACGACATCTCCATCGACAGTCCCTCCACCATCACGCTGTCGAGCAGCCGCGGCGGGTTCCCGCTCACGCTCTCCAACGAGACCGACAGCACTGTGCGCGTGGGGCTCGAGCTCGTCGCCGACAACCCCGGGTTGAGCGTCGACGACATCGAGCCCGTCGAGATCGACGCCGGCGAGCGGCACACGTTCACCGTCCAGGTCGATCTCGGCGACCAGACCTCCAGCACCGTGAGCGCCCGCCTGGCCACCGAGGCCGGCGTGACCTTCGGCGAGCCCGCCGTCTTCAACATCCGCACCAGCAACGTCGGCCTGATCGTGTGGGCCACGATGGCCGCCGCCGGACTCCTCGTGATCTTCACCTGGGCCCGCCGGTTCCTCGGCCGCCGGCGCCGCCGGGGTGCCGAGGCCGCCGCCCCCGCGACCGACGCCGAGGACCTCGATGACTGACCCGAACCTCGCGCGCGCCAGCGCCTGGATGGCGCTCGGGACGATCGTCTCGCGCATCACGGGCCTGCTGCGCTCGCTCGTGCTGCTGGCCGTGGTCGGCTCCGCGCTGAACGGCTCGCTGTTCAACGTCGCGAACTCGATCCCGAACTCGCTCTACATCCTCGTCGCGGGCGGCATCTTCAACGTCGTCCTCGTACCGCAGCTGGTGCGCGCGATGAAGAACGATCCCGACGGCGGCGACGCGTACGCCAACCGGATCATCACCCTCGGCCTGCTCGTCCTGGGCATCGCCACGGTCGTGCTGATGCTCGCGGTGCCGGTGCTGCTGCGGCTGCTGTTCGGTCCCGACCTGTTCACCGACGACTTCACGCGCCAGCGCGAGTCGGCCCAGCTGCTGATGCTGCTGTGCATGCCGCAGGTGTTCTTCTACGGCGCCTTCGTGCTGGTGGGCCAGATCCTGAACTCGCGCCAGCGGTTCGGCCCGATGATGTGGGCGCCGATCGTCAACAACCTCGTCGCCCTCGGCGTGCTGGGCGCGTACGCCGTGGTCTTCGGGGTCGCCACCCCGGGCGCCGCCGACGGCTTCAGCACGGGTGAGGCCTGGCTGCTCGGCCTGGGCTCCACGCTCGGCATCGCGGTGCAGGCGCTCGTGCTCGTGCCGTACCTGCGTCAGGTGGGCTTCCGCTTCCGCCCGCGCTTCGACTTTCGCGGGGTCGGCCTCGGGCACACCCTGCGCCTCGGCGCGTGGACCCTCGCGTTCATCGTGGTCAACCAGATCTCGTACTTCGTCATCGTGCGCCTGGCGTCCAGCGCTGACATCGAGGGCAAGAAGGAGGGCGTCCCGAGTGCGGGCCAGGTCGTCTACGACGTCGGCTTCCTCATCAGCCAGGTGCCGCACGGCGTCATCACGGTGTCGCTGGCGACGGCGATCATCCCCACGCTGGCGGCCCGAGCGGCCGAGCACGACTACGCCCGGATGCGCCTCGAGCTGAGCCGCACCCTGCGGCTGGCCCTCATGCTGATCGCGCCGATCGCGGTCGCGGTGGCGTGCCTGGGCTCGCCCGTGGCCTCGGTGCTCGCCGGCTTCGGCGCCGCACGCGGCAACACCGACGCGATCGGCACCACGATCTCGGCCTTCGCCCTCGCGCTCGTGATGTTCAGCCTGCACTACGTCGTGCTGCGCGGCTTCTACGCACTCGAGGACACGCGCACCCCGTTCTTCATCCAGACCGTGATCGCCGTGGCCAACATCGCTCTGGCCGTCGCGGTCACCACCGGCGCCCCGCCGATCGAGGTCTCCACGCGCCTCGCCCTGGCGTACGGCCTGGCCTACACGATCGGCCTCGCCGTCTCGGCCACCGTGCTGTCGCGCCGCATCGGCACCCTGGCCGATCCCGAGACCGTCCGCTTCGTGGTGCGGCTCGTCCTCGTGTGCGCCGTCGCGGCCGTCGTGATGCTGCTCGGGCGCTGGGGCTGGGAGCGGTTCCTGGTGACCGGGAACCCCTCTCCCGCCTGGGCTCTCGGCGAGCTCGTCGTCGTCGGAGCGGCCGGTGCCGCGGCCACCGTGCTGGCCGCGCGACTGCTGCGCGTCGAGGAGCTGCGCTATGTCGTCTCCAGCGTCCTGCGTCGAGGCTGACGCACGTACGATGGTCGGAGGTGCGCCCGCACCGGCCGAGGAGGACTGATGAGCGACCGGAGACCGCACGTCTCCGGCGACGTGCTCGCCTCGCGGTACGAGCTGGCCGACCTCGTCAGCGAGAGCCTCGGTGCCTCCAACTGGCGCGCGGTCGACCGGGTGCTGCACCGCAACGTGCGGGTCGAGCTGCTGCCGTCCGACGACCCTCGCGGCGCCAACTTCCTCGAGGCTGCCCGCCGCTCCACCAGCGTCACCGACCACCGCTTCCTGCGGGTCCTCGACCTGCTGCAGGACGAGGACGGCGTGCACGTGGTGGTGCGCGAGTGGGCCAAGGCCACGCCGCTGAGCCGGCTGCTGGCCCAGTCGCCGCTGCCCAACCGTCGTGCCGCCGCGATCGTGGCGGAGGTGGCCGAATCCCTCGCGCACGCCCACGACCGGGGCCTCGTGCACCGGCGCCTCACGCCGCACCAGATCCTCCTCAAGGAGTCCGGCGCGGTGCGCATCGTGGGTCTGGGCGTCGCCACCGCGCTGGCTCCTGCCGACCACCAGGACTCCGACGACGACCTCGCCTCGTACCGTGCGGCTGATGTGGTCGCGCTGGGCAAGGTCCTCTACGCCTGCCTCGTCAGCCGGTGGCCGGGCGGCCACGTCGACGGCCTGCGCGCCGCCCCCACCGAGCACGGGCACCTGCTGCGCCCCCGTCAAGTGCGCGCCGGGGTGCTGCGCGACGTCGACGAGATCTGCGACCGCATCCTCGAGCCGTCGCGGCACCCCTACGACGCCCTGACGTCGGCCGAGGAGATCGCGCGGGCGCTCTACGAGGCCGGCGAGGGCGACGAGGACCTCTTCGACGAACCGCTCGGATACGACGTGACCTCGCCCGACCTGCTGCGCCTCGACCCCGTGGTGGAGCCGTCGGGCCCGCCCCCCGGTCTCGAGCCTCCGAGGCGCCGGCCCAAGGCGTACGAGCCGAAGCCGCCCACGCGTCGCGAGCGGTTCACCGCGCGCATGCAGATGATGACGCACGGCGACCGTGCCCTGATCCTGCTGGGACTCATCACCGCGATCGTGCTGTCGGGCGTGCTGGCGTTCCTCGTCGGGCGTGAAGCCGGCCAGGTGGGCGACCCGTACGCCCAGTCGGCGCCCGAGACGCCCGTGCGGGTGCTGCCGCTGGCACGGGTCGTCGACTTCGACCCGCAGGGCGAGGACCGCCGCGAGAACCCCGAGCTCACCCAGGCGATCCTCGACGACGACCCCGAGACCGGCTGGCGCACCTCCACGTACTACGGACGCGCCGACCTCGGCGGTCTCAAGGACGGCGTCGGGCTGATCCTCGACCTCGGCACCGTGCGCCAGGTGGAGCAGGTCCGGCTGCGCCTCGCGGGCACCCCGACCGACCTGTCGATCCTCACGGCGCCCTCCTCGATCTCGGAGCTGCCGCGGAACCTCGACGACCTGCGCGAGGTCGCCACCCTCAACAGCGCGGCCGAGGACCTCTCGGTCGCCCTGCCACGCGACGTGCGCACCCGCTACGTCGTCGTGTGGCTCCGCGAGCTGCCCCAGATCGGCGACGGCGAGTACCGCGGGGAGATCCGCCGCGCGATCGTCCGCGGCCGGTGAGCCGACCGCGACGCCGGGGAACATTCACCGCCTAGAATCCGTTGAAGCACGTGAACCCGATCGAAAGCGCTCCTTCATGACCGACGTCCGCAGTCTCATCATCATCGGCTCCGGCCCCTCCGGGTACACCGCTGCCATCTACGCCGCACGTGCCAACCTCAAGCCGCTCGTCTTCGAGGGCTCCGTGACGGCCGGTGGTGCCCTGATGAACACCACCGACGTGGAGAACTTCCCCGGCTTCCCCGACGGCATCATGGGCCCGGCGCTCATGGACAACCTCCGCGCCCAGGCCGAGCGCTTCGGTGCCGACCTCGTCGCCGACGACGTCACCTCGGTCGACCTCACGGGCGACGTCAAGACCGTGAAGCTCGCCGACGGCTCCACCTTCCAGGCGCACGCGGTGATCCTGGCGATGGGCTCGGGCTACCGCAAGCTCGGCATCGAGGGCGAGGACGCGCTGTCCGGTCACGGTGTCAGCTGGTGCGCCACGTGCGACGGCTTCTTCTTCCGCGGCAAGGACATCGCCGTGGTCGGCGGTGGCGACTCCGCCGTCGAGGAGGCCCTGTTCCTCACCCGCTTCGCCGACAAGGTCACCCTCGTGCACCGCCGCGACGAGCTGCGCGCCAGCAAGATCATGGCCGACCGTGCCTTCGCGAACGACAAGCTCGAGTTCGCGTGGAACAGCGAGGTCGCCGAGATCCACGGCGATGGCATCCTCGAGGGCGTCACCCTGCGCGACACCACGAACGGCGAGACGCGCCGCCTCGACATCAGCGGTCTGTTCATCGCGATCGGCCACGACCCGCGCTCGGAGCTGCTGGTCGGCCAGGTCGACCTCGACGACGAGGGCTACGTGCTGACGCAGGCCGGCTCCACCGCCACGAACCTGCGCGGCGTCTTCGCGGCCGGCGACCTCGTCGACCACACCTACCGCCAGGCGATCACCGCCGCCGGCACCGGCTGCCAGGCCGCCCTGGACGCCGAGCGCTTCCTGGCCGACATCGAGCATGCCGGCCTCCCCGAGCCCGCGGTCGCTCTGACCGACTGACCACCACACCACCCCTGAGGAGAATCCATGGCTGACATCGCCGCCGTCACCGACGCCGACTTCGAGTCCACCGTCCTGAAGGCCGAGGGCCCCGTGCTCGTCGACTTCTGGGCGTCCTGGTGCGGCCCGTGCCGCCAGCTCGCCCCCATTCTCGAGGAGATCGCGAACGAGAAGGAGGGCGCGCTGACCGTCGTCAAGATGGACGCCGACGCCAACCCCGTCACGCCCGCGCAGTACCGGGTCACCGGCCTGCCGACGATCAACCTGTACTACCAGGGCGAGCTCGTCCGCTCCATCGTGGGCGTGCGTCCGAAGTCCGCGATCCTCACCGAGATCTCGGAGTTCGTCGCCTGACACACCACCAACAACAAAGCCACTTGTCGATTTGTCGACAAGTGGCTTTGTTGTTTTGTGGACTAGTGGACCGTCAGTCCGGCTTCGGAAGGGGGTCCATGAGGTCGACGATGCGCTCCAGGTCGCCGATCGTGGCGAACTCGACCACGATCTTGCCCTTGGACTTGCCGAAGTCGACCTTCACCCGGGTGTCGAAACGCTCGGAGAGCCGGTGCGCCAGCTCGCCCACGCGGGGCGAGGTGGGACGGGTGTTGAGCTTGCGAGCCGAGGGCGTGGCCTCCTCGTCGCCGAAGCGGACGATCTCCTCCAGCTGACGCACCGAGATGCCCTCGGCGACCACGCGCGAGGCGAGTCGGTCCTGCAGCTCGGGGTTCGGCACCGCCAGGAGCGCCCGGGCGTGGCCCGCCGACAGGACCCCGGCCGCCACGCGGCGCTGGACCGCCGGGGGGAGCTTCAGGAGCCGGATCGTGTTGGTGATCTGCGGGCGGGAGCGGCCAATGCGCTCGGAGAGCTCCTCCTGCGTGCAGCCGAAGTCCTCCAGCAGCTGCTGGTAGGCGGCCGCCTCCTCCAAGGGGTTCAGCTCGGACCGGTGGAGGTTCTCCAGCAGTGCGTCGCGCAGCAGGTCCTCGTCGGTGGTCTCACGGACGACCGCGGTGATGGCGTCGAGTCCGGCCTTCTGGTGGGCGCGCCAGCGCCGCTCCCCCATGATCAGCTCGTAGGCCTCGGGACCGGTCTGCCGCACCACGATGGGCTGGAGCAGTCCGATCTCCTTGATGGAGTGCACCAGCTCGGCCATGGCCTCCTCGTCGAAGACCGAGCGCGGCTGGCGCGGATTCGGCGAGATATGACCCACCGGGATGTCGCGCAGGCGCGCTCCCGTGACCTCCGCCAGACCGGTCTCCTTCGCCTGCGCCGGCGACGTGGGGATCAGGGCGGACAGCCCACGGCCGAGGCCGGGTCGGGGGTTGCTCATGACGATGCTCCTTGGTCGGCCGGCGCCGCGCCGCGCTGGGTGATCTCGCGGGCGGCCTCCAGGTAGGACAGCGCTCCCGTCGAGTTGGGATCGTACGTGATGATCGTCTGCTGATAGCCCGGTGCCTCGCTGATGCGGACCGAGCGCGGGATCGCCGTGGAGAGCACGCGATCGCCGAAATGCCCTCGAACCTCAGCAGCGACGCTGGACGAGAGGTTGGTGCGCGCGTCGTGCATCGTCAGCAGGATCGTGGAGACGTCGAGATCGGAGTTCAGGTGCTGCTGCACCAGCTCGATGTTGCCGAGCAGCTGGCTCAGGCCCTCCAGCGCGTAGTACTCGCACTGGATCGGGATCAGTACTTCACGGGCGGCGACCATGGCGTTGACGGTCAGCAGGCCGAGCGACGGGGGACAGTCGATGAAGACGTAGTCGACATCGCGACCCGGCCCGGCGAGGTAGGTGTCGATGGCCTTGCGGAGCCGACGCTCGCGCTGCTCGAGCATCACCAGCTCGATCTCGGCGCCGGCGAGGTCGATCGTGGCCGGCACCACGCGTAGTCCCGGCACGTCCGGGCTCGTCTGGACCGCGTGGTCGATCGGCAGCTCGTCGAGGAGCACCTCGTAGGTGCCCGGCGTGCCCGATGCGTGCGGGATCGCCGCCGCGGTGGAGGCATTGCCTTGGGGGTCGAGATCGATGAGCAGCACGGACAGTCCGCGGGCCGCCATCGCCGCGGCGAGGTTCACCGACGTGGTGGTCTTGCCGACGCCACCCTTCTGGTTGGCGACGACGAACACCCGCGTCTGGCGCGGTCGCTCGTAGCGACCAGTGGAGGCAAGGCGCTCCATGAGTTGGACGTGATAGCCGGCCTGGTCGGCGAGGGGGGTGGACGCTGACGTCCCCAGCGGCTCCTCGGCGAAGTCAGCGGCGGTCGGAATCGTCACTACGGCTCCTGTCATGTTTCACGTGGAACATTCGCTGTTCCACGGCGTGTCATCGGCGCTGGACTTCGACGAGCGTGGTCGGAACCTCGAGGTCCCACCGGTGCCCGTACGTCGCCACCACGATATCGCCGGCCTTCAGCCGAGCGAGGGTGGCGCGCGCAGCCTCCACCTCTTCTGCTGCACTGCGTCCCTTGAGGGCGAGCAGCAATCCTCCGGGGCGAACCAGCGGCATGCACCAGCGCGCAAGCTTGTCGAGCGCCGCGACGGCGCGGGCCGTCACCACATCGAAGGTCTGATCGACATCCTCGGCGCGGGACCGCAGCACGGTCACCTGGCTCTCGAGACCCAGGTCGGCGACGACTTCCTCCAGCCACGTCGTGCGGCGGAGGAGGGGTTCGATCAGCGTCACGTGCAGATCGGGACGAGAGATCGCCCAGACCATGCCGGGGAGCCCGGCGCCCGCACCGACATCGGCGACGGACGCACCCTCAGGCACGCGGGCGACCGGGGCAGCGCAGTTGAAGAGGTGGCGCTCCCACAGGCGGTCGACCTCGCGAGGGCCGATCAGGCCGCGCTCAACGCCCGACGTCGCCAGGAGTTCGGCGTAGCGCTCGGCGAGCGGAAGCCGCTCGCCGAACACTGTTTCACGTGAAACGGTCACTCGGCCGGAAGCACGACGACATGGCGACCAGCGCCCGCACCGTCGGACTCGCTGCGCAGGCCGGCGTCGGCGACCGCGTCGTGGATGACCTTGCGCTCGAAGGGGGACATGGCGTCGAGGGCCACGGACTCGCCCTCGGCCTGCACGCGCTCGATGGCCTCCGCGGCGATCTTGACGAGCTCGGCCTTGCGGGCGGCGCGGTGGCCGTCGACGTCGAGCATCAGACGGCTGCGCACACCGGTCTCGCGGTACACGGCCAGGCGAGTGAGCTCCTGCAGGGCGTCGAGAACCTCGCCGTCGCGACCCACGAGGTGGCTCAGGTTGCCCCCGATGATCTCCACGGCGGCACGGTCGCCGTCCACATCGATGTCGATGTCGCCGTCCAGGTCGGCGATGTCGAGCAGCTCCTCCAGGAAGTCGGCGGCGATGTCGCCCTCGCGCTCCAGATCGGTCTCACTCATCGGAATCCTCCTTGCGGGGCTGGGACTGCTTGGGCGGCGTGCCGCCCTTGCGACGCTGGTCGCGGGACTTCTTCTTGGGCTGCTGACGCTTGGCCTTCTGCTCCTCGGCCGCCTGCTTCGCCTCGACGACGGGGTCAGCCTGGACGATCTTGCCCTTGGCCGCGTCGCGCTTCTGCTTCGCCGCGAAGGCCGGAGTGCCGGGGGCGGGGTTGTTGCGGATGACCCAGAACTGCTGGCCCATGGTCCACAGGTTCGAGGTGGTCCAGTAGACCAGCACGCCGAGGGGGAACGCCACACCCGACACCGCGAAGACGACGGGGAGCACGTACAGCAGGATCTTCTGCTGCTGGGCGAACGGGCCGTTGAGCGCCTCCGGCGGCATGTTCTTGGCCATCAGCTGCTTCTGCGTGAAGAACTGCGTGGCGCACATCGCCACGACCATGACCATCGCGATGATCTTGGTCTCGAGGTGCTCGCTGGAGATGAACGTGTCGGCGATCTTGCCACCGAGCCACTGCGCGTTGGCGATGGACTCGGCCTGATCACCGGAGAGGAAGCCCTTCGCGCCCTCGGCACCCTTGCGCGACGCCTGGTCGATCACACGGAACAGGGCGAAGAAGATCGGCATCTGCAGCAGCAGCGGCATGCAGGACGAGAACGGGTTCGTGCCCGTCTCCTGGAACAGCTTCATCTGCTCCTGGGCGAAGCGCTCGCGGTCGTGACCGTACTTCTTGCGCAGCTCCTGCAATTGCGGCTGGATCAGCTGCATGTTGCGGCTGGAGTTGATCTGCTTGACGAAGAGCGGGATCAGCATCGCGCGGATCGTGATGGTCAGACCGACGATGGACAGGACCCAGGTCCAGCCGCCGTCGGGGTCCATGCCGATCTGCTCGAAGAGCCAGTGCCACGCCAGGATGATTCCCGACACGAAGTAGTACAGCGGCGTCATGATGGCGCTGCCGATGGTGCCTAGGAAGTCGAACATGCTTCTCCTCGATCACGGCCCGGAACGGGGTCGAACCCGCCCGCGGCCCAGGGGTGACAGCGGCCCAGTCGACGGATCGCGAGCCAGCAGCCCTTGAGGGCGCCGTGCGTCTCGACCGCCTCGAGGGCGTATGCCGAACAGCTGGGGTGGTAGCGGCACACCTGCCCGTACATCGGGCTGATGACCAGTCGGTAGGCGCGCAGCAGGCTCGCCACGATCCGGCGCATCATGGCCGGATCCGCGACGACGCCGTGTGCAGCGCCTGGTCGAGTTGGGGTCCGAGGTCTGCCGCGCGTCGGTGGGCCGAGCCGGGAAGGGCACGGATCACCACGCGTGAGCCCGTGGGGACGGCCTCGATGCGCTCGCGCATGAGGTGACGGAGCCGGCGCTTCACGCGATTGCGATCGTGCGCCGGACCGACCTTCTTCGACACGACGAAACCGACGGACGTGACGTCCGTCGGTTCGACAGGTCCACCCACGTGGACGACGAGGTCGGGCTGGACGCCCTTGCCACCGCGGCGGATCGCCTGGCGGAACACCTCACCGTCGCGCATGCGGTGCACGCGCGGCAGCACGCGGAATCAGGCCGACAGCTTGTCGCGGCCCTTGCGGCGGCGCGCGGCCAGGATCGAGCGGCCGGCACGCGTGCGCATGCGGAGGCGGAAGCCGTGCTTCTTGGCGCGGCGACGGTTGTTCGGCTGGTAGGTGCGCTTGCTCACAGGAGGTCCTTCGGTACGGATTCGTGGCCGGTTGGAGTGGCCACCGCTCGCCCATGACCGGAACTGTTCATGGGCACGCGGCGGACGTCGTTCGAGACGACCCCTCAACGGTACGCGGGGCGGCCTGACGTGGTCAAACCGACCCAAAGCGGCCAGTCTTATCCTGAACCGCGGAAGGCGTCCACGCGACACGCCGAAGCGTCCCCACAAATCGCCGAACCCGCTTGTGACGGGTCGGCACCGGCTGCTAGCGTCACCGGATATCCACAGGACACCTCCCCTGAACGGACGTGTCGTCCACCCGATTCATACACAACGTGTGGACAACAGTGTGAACAACCGTCGTCGGTCGACCTCGATGCCGGGAAGAACTCGGGAAACGTCCTGCCATGGGTGGGAAGGAAGGCTGTGCGGTGCGCGACGAGGCTGAGCTGGAGCTGGAGACCGTCTGGCGCGATTCCGTCGCCACCTTGTCCCCCGGAGCCAAGGTCTTCGTCTACGCGGCCAAGCCGCTCTCGCTGCACAACGGCATCCTCATCGTCGCCGTCCACGACGACCTCTCGCGCGCCCAGCTCGAGTCGCGCGTGCGTCCGGCCCTCGAGCAGGCGCTGACGACCCAGGCCGGCGAGGACATCCGCCTCGTGGTCACGATCGATCCCGACGTCGTCGACGAGGCGCCCGACCTGGTGTCCGGGCCCATCACCGTCGAGGAGGAACAAGAAGGCGACAAGTCGACAAATCGTCTTGTCGACCGCGACGAGGACTTCGAGGACGACGACGACTCACTGACCCCCAGCTGGGTCAGCCGCCCGACCGCACGACAGGGCGGCCCCGGCCCCACCCACCGCGCGAACATCGCCGAGGCCCGGCTCAACTCGCGCTACCAGTTCGAGAACTTCGTCATCGGCTCCTCGAACCGCTTCGCCCACGCGGCCGCCGTCGCCGCGGCCGAGGCGCCGGGCAAGGCCTACAACCCGCTCGTCATCCACGGCGACTCCGGCTTGGGCAAGACCCACCTGCTGCACGCCATCGGTCACTACGTGATCAACCTCTACCCCTCGTCGCGCGTCCGCTACGTCAGCTCCGAGGAGTTCGTGAACGACGTCATCAACGCGATCGGCGAGAACCGCACCCCCGCGCTGCGCCGCAAGTACCGCGAGATCGACGTCCTGCTCGTCGACGACATCCAGTTCATCGAGAACAAGGACGCGACGCAGGAGGAGTTCTTCCACACCTTCAACGCGCTGCACAACGAGAACAAGCAGATCGTGATGACGTCCGACCGGCCGCCGGCCGAGCTGCGCACCCTCGAGGAGCGCCTGCGCAACCGGTTCAGCTGGGGACTGCAGACCGAGATGCTGCCGCCCGACCTCGAGACCCGCATCGCGATCCTGCGCAAGAAGGCCGCCACCGAGAAGCTCACGGCGCCGGCCGACGTGCTCGAGTTCATCGCCAGCAAGGTGCAGACCAACATCCGTGAGCTCGAGGGCGCGCTGATCCGCGCCACGGCCTTCGCCAACCTCAACGGCACCACGGTCGACCTGCAGCTCGCCCAGATCGTGCTGAAGGACCTGATCGCCGAGGGCGACGACCCCGAGATCACCGCCGGCATGATCATGGCCCAGACCGCGGCCTACTCCGAGTACACGATCGAGGAGCTGTGCGGACCCAACCGCTCGCGCAACCTCGTCCTGGCCCGCCAGATCGCGATGTACCTGTGCCGCGAGCTGACCGAGATGTCCCTGCCGCAGATCGGCAGCGAGTTCGGCGGCCGCGACCACACCACGGTGATGCACGCCGAGCGCAAGATCCGCAAGCTCATGGCCGAGAAGCACGCCGTCTACAACCAGGTCACCGAGCTGACGGCACGCATCCGCCAGCAGGCTCGCCAGTCTTGACATGCTCCGGCGCCCACACCTGGGGAAACGCCTGTGCATGAACGGCCCTCATCGGTGCATCCGGGCGATCTGCATGTGAATCACATGTGAACACGCGATGATCGTCCACAGCCCGGACGAGTCCCCCCACTGCACGAACCACAACTTCATCCACCGACGGATTTCCCGCAGCGCAGCACAAACGAGGGTTGTCCACCGAATCCACAGCCCCTACTACGACGACGGAAAGTACAAAGACCGAAACCCGAGTCGAAGTCACGTGCACCCATGGGTGTGGAAGAACGCTCACCGTGGCAGGATTCGACTGACGAATGAGAGGCCTCCGAACGTGAAGTTCCGCATCGATCGCGACACCCTCGCCGACGCCGTCGGCTGGACCGCCCGCAGCCTGCCGACCCGCCCGAGCGTCCCGGTGCTCACGGGCCTGCTGCTGGAGACGGTCGGCGACGAGCTGCACCTCTCGGGCTTCGACTACGACACCTCCACGCGCGCCACGCTGCCCGCCGAGGTCAGCGACGAGGGCAAGGCGCTCGTCTCGGGCCGCCTCCTCGCCGAGATCGTCCGCGCGCTGCCTGCCGGCAAGCCCGTCGACCTCGTCCACGACGGCACCAAGGTCCAGGTCACGTGCGGCAGCTCGCGCTTCAGCCTGCAGACGATGCCGGTCGACGAGTACCCCCAGCTCCCCGCGATGCCCACCTCGTCCGGCACGGTCAAGGCCGAGGACTTCGCCACCGCCGTCGGCCAGGCCAGCGCCGCCGCCTCGCGCGACGAGATGCTGCCGCTGCTCACCGGCATCCGCCTCGAGCTCGAGGGCTCGACGATCTCCCTCATGGCCACCGACCGGTTCCGCGCCAGCCTGCGCGACCTCGCCTGGTACCCCGAGGCCTCCGACATCTCGGCGCGTGCACTCGTGCCCGCCCGCGTGCTGTCCGACACCGCCAAGGCGCTCACCGCCGGCGGCGACATCACGATCGCGGTCTCCACCAGCGAGTCCGGCGACGGCCTCATCGGCTTCGAGGGCACGGTTGGCGGCGGCGTCCGCCGCACCACCACCCGTCTGCTCGAGGGCGACTTCCCGCGCGTGCGCCAGCTGTTCACGGCGCAGGCCGAGACGGTCGCCTACGTCGGCACCCAGACGCTCGTCGACGCCGTGAAGCGCGTGGCCCTCGTGGCCGAGCGCAACACGCCCGTGCGGCTGTCGTTCTCCGAGGGCCAGGTGCTCCTCGAGGCCGGCAGCGGCGACGAGGCCCAGGCCTCCGAGAGCGTCGAGGCCACGATCGAGGGCAACGACATCTCGATCGGCTTCAACCCGAACTACATGCTGGAAGGGCTGTCCGTCATGACCGAGCCGGTCGTGCACCTGTCCTTCACGCAGCACACCAAGCCCGCCGCGATGTCCGGAGTCGCGGAGGTGGGAGCGGATCCCGATGGCGCGTTCCGCTACCTGATCATGCCGGTTCGTCTTCAGAACTGAACGCGCCACGACGTCGGGAGGCGCCCATGCACATCGGACTCGTCGGATTGGGAAAGATGGGCGGCAACATGCGCGAACGCATGCGCAATGCCGGCCTCACGGTCATCGGCTACGACCGCGATCCCGAGCTGAGCGACGTGACATCGCTCGCCGAGCTGGTCGACCAGCTGCCCAGCCCCAAGGTGGTGTGGGTGATGGTCCCGCACGGGGACCCCACGCACAGCACGATCACCGAGCTCAAGGAGCTGCTCTCCGAGGGCGACGTGGTCGTCGACGGCGGCAACTCGCGCTGGACCGATGACGAGATCCACGCGGCGCAGCTGGCCGAGAAGAACATCGGCTACGTCGACTGCGGCGTGAGCGGCGGCGTCTGGGGACTGGAGAACGGCTACGCGCTGATGGCCGGCGGCGACGCCGACGACATCGCGAAGGTCCAGCCCGCGTTCGACGCACTGCGTCCCGATGCCGAGAACGGCTTCGTGCACGCGGGCCGTGTGGGCGCCGGCCACTTCAGCAAGATGGTCCACAACGGCATCGAGTACGCGATGATGCAGGCCTACGCCGAGGGCTACGAGCTGCTCGAGGCCGTGGACATGGTCGAGAACGTCACCGAGGTGCTCGACTCCTGGCGCGTCGGCACAGTCGTGCGCTCGTGGCTGCTCGACCTGCTGGTCAAGGCGCTCGAGGAGGATCCGGGCCTGTCGAAGGTCCGCGGCTACGCCGAGGACTCGGGCGAGGGTCGCTGGACCGTCGAGGCCGCGATCGCCAACGCGGTGCCCGCCCCCACGATCGCCGCCTCGCTCTTCGCGCGCTTCGTCTCGCGCCAGGACGAGTCGGCCGCGATGCAGGCCGTCGCCGCGATGCGGCAGCAGTTCGGCGGCCACGCGGTCCGCGCCGCCCAGGAGAGCCCCGACGTCCCGCCGGCCTGATCCTGTCGCTCCCGCGACCCAGATCTGTAGCGGTATCCACCCTTTCAGCGCCGAAATCGGCTGAAACAGGTGTACACCGCTACAGATCTCGCCGGCCGTAGGCTGGGCGCATGCACGTGACCCGGCTCGAGCTGACCGACTTCCGGTCCTACGGCTCGGTCGCGATCGAGCTGGCCGCGGGTCCGGTGGCCTTCATCGGCGCCAACGGCCAGGGCAAGACCAATCTCGTGGAGGCGATCGACTACCTCGCCACGCTGGACTCGCACCGCGTCTCCTCCGACACTCCGCTCGTGCGCGCCGGCGCCGACCGCGCGATCGTGCGCGCGCAGCTGCAGCGCGAGGACCGCTCCGCGCTGCTCGAGCTCGAGATCACGCCGGGCAAGTCGAACCGCGCGCGGGTGAACGGCAACCCGCTGCCGCGTGTGCGCGACCTCGTCGGGATCGCGCGCACCGTGCTGTTCTCCCCCGAGGACCTGGCCCTCGTGAAGGGCGACCCGTCCGACCGCCGCCGCTTCCTCGACCACCTCATCGTCATGCGCACGCCGCGCCTGGCCGGTGCGAAGGCCGACTACGACCGGGTGCTCAAGCAGCGCAACACCCTGCTGAAGACCGCCGGCCGCCGCAGCAACATCGAGATCTCCACGCTGGACATCTGGGACGAGAACCTCGCGCGGGTCGGCGGCCAGCTGGTCGCGGCGCGGCTCGCGCTCCTCGACGCCCTGGCCCCGCACGCCACCGACGCGTACCGCGACGTCGCGGCCGGCGCTGCCGCGGACCGGCAGGTCGTTGCGCTGGACTACAAGCCCTCGGTCGAGGGGGTGCAGGACCTGCGCGATCCCGACGACATCGCCAAGGCGCTGCTCGACGAGATCGGTCGCCGCCGGCGCGAGGAGCTCGAGCGCGGCATCAGCCTCGTCGGTCCGCACCGCGACGACGTGCTGCTCTCGATCGGCGCGCTTCCCGCGAAGGGATATGCGAGCCACGGTGAGTCGTGGTCGCTCGCGCTGGCCCTGCGACTGGCGGCGTTCGCGCTGCTGCGCGAGGAGGGCGACGACCCGATCCTCATCCTCGACGACGTGTTCGCCGAGCTCGACAGCGATCGACGCTCGCGGCTGGCCGCGCGGGTGGCCGCGGCCGAGCAGGTCCTGGTGACGGCGGCGGTCGAGGGCGACGTGCCGCCCGAGCTGGTGGGCCAGTCGTTCGACGTCGCGGCCGCGGTGGTGACCCCGCGTGGCTGACGACGACGTCCTGCGCCTCGCGCGCGAGATCGCCGACGCCTACCGCAACGGCAACGCGCCGCCCGCTCGCACCCGCCGGCCGATGCGCCGCAACGCCCCACCGCGTCGCGGCGGCCGCGAGGACGCCGTCGCACTCGGCGACGTCCTCGGCGAGATGGTGCAGAACCAGGGCTGGAACGACCGGCTCGCCGCCTCGCGGGTGTTCTCCGACTGGGCCGCGATCGTGGGCCCCGAGGTGGCGCAGCACTGCAGGGTCGACAGCTTCTCCGACGGTGTCGTGCACCTCGAGACCTCCTCGACCGCGTGGGCCAAGGAGCTCAAGCTGCTCGCCCCGCGCCTGGTGGCCAAGCTCAACGAGGAGCTCGGCGACGGCCAGGTGCTGCGGATCGACGTCCGGGGTCCGCAGGCGCCGAGCTGGAAGAAGGGCCGCCGCTCGGTGAAGGGCCGCGGTCCGCGCGACACCTACGGGTGAGCACGCAGGATGAGGCATTCGGGCACCCCAGCGGGGCGCAATGCCTCATCGTTCGTCACCCCGGAGGGGCGGGCTCAGGCGTCGGGCGCGATCCAGGCCATCGCCGACACCGTGACAGCGGTGACCGAGGCGACGGCGCCGAGCACCAGGGAGGCGTCGACGAAGCCGTCCATACCTTCCACCGGACGCACGCCGATCAGCACGATCGCGATCAGGGCGGCGACGGCGCCGACCAGCGCAGTGGGCAGCACGGCCCGAGCCCTCGCCCGACGACCGCCCTGCACCACGACGGCCACCGCGAACCAGCCGAGCGCGACCACGAGCGCAGCGACGACATCGGCGGGCCGGTGCCACCCCGCGACGATCGTCGAGAGGCCGGTCAGCCCGACGGCGAACGTGCCGAGTCCCGCCACGGCGGCCCGCGCCCCCGCCGGCACGACCAGCATCAGCGCGGCGACGACCGACGCGGCCACCGTGACGTGCCCGCTCGGCAGCGAGTTGTGGAAGCCGTACCCGAGGTCGGGCCGCTCGAGGACACCCTGCTTGAGGACCTGCGTGGTGACGTTCGCGCCCACGATCACGACCGCCGCGCCGATGACGGCGCGCCAGTGGTGGCGCCGGGCGGCCAGCAGCAGGCACACGACCGCGAGCGTCGCGGCGGACCAGATCGGCACGCGTCCCAGGATCGACAGCAGGGTCAGCTCGGCCTCGCGCCCGGCTGCCACCGTGAGCATCGCGTGCTCGTCGGCGGCCTGGCCGCGCTCGGACATCAGGGCGACGCGCACGAGCACGACGAACGCGGTGACGGCGGCGGCGCCGACCACCAGCGCCGGCCCCGACACCCGTGACGGGACGCGGGTCGTGGAGCTCACCCCTCCACTTTCCCAGACCGCGGGTGACAGCCAGGTTGCGGAGAGCCTCGCGGACGCCCCAGGAGGCTCGTGGACGATGGGAACCTTGATCGACCCCCTCGTCGTGACTCCCAGCGGCCTTCTAGCGCCGTTCAGCGGCACATGTGGATGAAGGATCAACGCTCCACAGAAGGTGTCGTGCCGTGAGACGCACAGAATGGCCCCGTATACTGGTTCAGTGACCCAGGCGCCCGAGACACCCAGCACGTACGACGCGAGCAACATCCAGGTCCTGGAAGGGCTGGAGGCGGTCCGCAAGCGACCCGGCATGTACATCGGCTCCACCGGTGAGCGTGGCCTGCACCACCTCGTCTACGAGGTCGTCGACAACTCGGTCGACGAGGCCCTCGCCGGCTACGCCACCAACATCCAGGTGGTGCTGCAGGCCGACGGCGGCGTCAAGGTCGTCGACGACGGCCGTGGCATCCCGGTCGACGAGCACCCCGAGGAGAAGATCCCCGCGGTCACGCTGGTGCTCACCTCGCTGCACGCCGGCGGCAAGTTCGGCGGCGGCGGCTACAAGGTGTCCGGTGGTCTGCACGGCGTCGGCGTCTCGGTCGTGAACGCGCTCTCCACGAAGATGCACGTCGAGGTCAAGCGCGACGGCTACCGCTGGACCCAGTCGTTCACGTACGGAGTCCCGGACGCTCCCCTCGAGCGCGGCGAGGCCACCGACGAGACCGGCACCACCACCACGTTCTACGCCTCGGCCGACATCTTCGAGACCACCACCTACGAGTACGAGACGCTCAAGACGCGCTTCCGTGAGATGGCGTTCCTCAACAAGGGCCTCGAGATCACGCTGCGCGACGAGCGCCACGAGGGCGAGGACGACCCCAACGGCGTCGCCGACGACGTCGAGCGCGAGGTCACGTTCCGCTACGACGGCGGCCTGGTCGACTACGTCAACCACATCAACGTCGGCAGCAAGGCGCCGATCCACCGCGACGTCATCAACCTCGAGCGCGAGGACGAGGCGAACGGCCTGTCGCTCGAGCTCGCGATGCAGTGGAACGACAGCTTCAGCGAGTCGGTCCACACCTTCGCCAACACGATCAACACGCACGAGGGCGGCACGCACGAGGAGGGCTTCCGCGCGGCGCTGACCACCACGGTCAACCGCTTCGCCGAGACCAACAACCTCATCAAGAAGAAGGAAGACCGCCTCACCGGCGACGACATCCGCGAGGGCCTCACCGCGATCATCTCGGTCAAGCTCGCCGAGCCGCAGTTCGAGGGCCAGACCAAGACCAAGCTCGGCAACACCGAGGCCAAGGGCTTCGTCCAGCAGGTGCTGAACGACGAGCTCGGCGCCTGGTTCGAGCGCAACCCCGCCGAGGGCAAGAACATCGTCCGCAAGTCGATCGACGCCGCCGCGGCGCGCGTGGCCGCCCGCAAGGCGCGCGACCTCGCCCGCAACCGCAAGGGCTTCGGCTCCGGCGGCGGCCTCCCGGGCAAGCTGGTCGACTGCTCCAGCCGCAACCCGGAGGAGTGCGAGATCTTCGTGGTGGAGGGCAACTCCGCCGGCGGCTCGGCGCGCAACGGCCGCGATCCCGCGACCCAGGCGATCCTGCCCCTGCGCGGCAAGATCCTCAACGTCGAGAAGGCGCGGATCGACAAGATCCTGCAGAACACCGAGGTCCAGGCGATCATCAGCGCCCTCGGCACCGGCGTCCACGAGGACTTCGACATCGCCAAGCTGCGCTATCACAAGATCGTGCTGATGGCCGACGCCGACGTCGACGGCCAGCACATCACCACGCTGCTGCTGACCCTGCTGTTCCGGTTCATGAAGCCGCTCATCGACGCCGGCCACGTGTTCCTCGCGCAGCCCCCGCTGTACAAGGTCAAGTGGACGAACCACGCGCACGAGCTGGCGTACTCCGACGCCGAGCGCGACGCGGTGGTCGCCGCGGGCACCGAGGCCGGCTACCGCCTGCCCAAGGAGGCCCCGGTGCAGCGCTACAAGGGTCTCGGCGAAATGAACGCCAGCGAGCTGTGGGAGACCACGATGGATCCCGACGGCCGCCTGCTGCGCCAGGTCACCCTCGCCGACGCCGCCGTGGCCGACGAGATCTTCACGATCCTCATGGGCGAGGACGTCGACCAGCGACGCTCGTTCATCCAGCGGAACGCCAAGGACGTCCGCTTCCTCGACATCTGACCTCCACCTCCCCGGTGGTCGGCGGCGCGCTGCGTAGCCCGGCCACAGACAGAAGGACACAGAAGTGACCGACACCCCGATCGAGCGCGACCGCATCGAACCGGTCGAGCTGCAGGACGAGATGCAGCGTTCGTACATCGACTACGCGATGAGCGTGATCGTGGCGCGAGCGCTGCCCGACGTGCGCGACGGCCTCAAGCCGGTGCACCGTCGTGTCCTGTACGCGATGTACGACGGCGGCTACCGCCCCGACCGCGGCTTCAACAAGTGCAGCCGCATCGTCGGTGACGTCATGGGTCAGTACCACCCGCACGGCGACTCGGCGATCTACGACACCCTCGTGCGTCTGGCGCAGCCGTGGTCGATGCGCGCGCCGATGATCAGCGGCCAGGGCAACTTCGGCTCGCCGGGCGACGACCCGGCCGCCGCGATGCGGTACACCGAGTGCAAGCTCGCGCCCATCGCGATGGAGATGCTCCGCGACATCGAGCAGGAGACCGTCGACTTCAAGCCGAACTACGACGGCCGCTCGCAGGAGCCCACCGTCCTGCCGGCGCGCATCCCGAACCTGCTGGTCAACGGCTCGGCCGGCATCGCCGTCGGCATGGCCACCAACATCCCGCCGCACAACCTCCGCGAGGTCGCCGAGGGCGTGCAGTGGGCCCTCGAGCACCCCGACGCGTCTCGCGAAGAGCTCCTCGAGGCGCTGCTGGCCCGCATCAAGGGCCCCGACTTCCCCACCGACGGCCTCATCGTCGGAACCCACGGCATCGAGGAGATGTACCGCACGGGCCGTGGCTCAGTGCCGATGCGCGCCGTGGTGAACATCGAGGAGGACACGAAGGGCCGTATCCAGCTCGTCGTCTCCGAGCTGCCGTACCAGGTGAACCCGGACGCTCTGATGCGCAAGATCGCCGACCTGGCGCAGACGGGCCGCGTGCAGGGCATCTCCGACCTGCGCGACGAGTCCAGCGACCGCGCCGGCCGCCGCATCGTCATCGAGGTGCGCCGCGACGCCGTGGCCCGGGTCGTGCTGAACAACCTCTACAAGCACACCGACCTGCAGACGAACTTCAGCGCGAACATGCTCGCGATCGTCGACGACGTCCCGCGCACGCTGACCCTCGACGGCTTCATCTCGCACTGGATCCGCCACCAGGTCGACGTCATCCGTCGTCGCACCGAGTACCGACTGCGCAAGGCCGAGGAGCGCGCCCACATCCTGCGTGGCCTCGTGAAGGCCCTCGACCAGCTCGACGACGTGATCGCGCTGATCCGTCGCAGCCCCACGGTCGACGAGGCCCGCCACGGCCTGATGGAGCTGCTCGACATCGACGAGCTCCAGGCCACCGCGATCCTCGACATGCAGCTGCGTCGCCTGGCCGCGCTCGAGCGTCAGAAGATCATCGACGAGCTCGGCGAGATCGAGGCCGAGATCGCCGAGTACAAGGCGATCCTGGCCAGCGAGAAGCGTCAGCGCGAGATCGTCGGCGAGGAGCTGGCCGAGATCGTCGCGAAGTACGGCGAGGACCGCCGCTCGCGCATCATCGCGGCCGACGGCGACCTCTCGGACGAGGACCTGATCCCCGACGAGGAGCTCGTCGTCACGATCACCAAGGGCGGCTACGCCAAGCGCACGAAGACCGAGCTCTACCGCGTGCAGAACCGCGGCGGCAAGGGCGTGCGGGGTGCGTCGCTGCGCGGCGAGGACGTCGTCGAGCACGTGTTCTCCACGACCGCGCACCACTGGATCCTGTTCTTCACCACGGCGGGCCGGGTCTACCGCGCGAAGGCGTACCACCTTCCCGAGGGCGGTCGCGACGCGCGCGGCGGTCACGTGGCCGGTCTGCTGGCGTTCCTGCCCGACGAGGAGATCGCCCAGGTGCTGGCGGTCCGCGACTACGAGCAGGCGCCCTACCTGGTGCTCGCCACGAAGCGCGGCCTCGTGAAGAAGACGCGCCTCACGGACTACAACAGCCCGCGCCAGGCCGGCGTCATCGCGATCAACTTCCGCGACGAGGACGACGAGCTGGTCGGGGCCGAGCTGGTCTCGCCCGAGGACGACATCCTGCTGATCAGCCGCAAGGCGCAGTCGATCCGCTTCCGCGCCGACGACGAGCAGCTGCGTCCCATGGGCCGCGCCACCTCCGGCGTCACGGGCATGAAGTTCCGCGACGACGACTCCCTGCTGTCGATGACGGTCATCAAGGCCGGCGCCGACGAGGAGGGCGAGGGCGAGGACGACGGCAGCCAGAAGCTCTACGTCTTCACCGTCACCGACGGCGGCTACGCCAAGAAGACGCGCATCGACGAGTACCGCGTCCAGGGCCGCGGCGGCCTGGGCATCAAGGCCATGCAGATCACCGAGTCGCGCGGCGAGCTGGTGGGCGGTCTGGTGCTTCGTGACACCGACGACGTCATCAGCGTGACCGAGTCCGGACAGATCACACGCAGCCTCGTGTCCGGCGTTCCTGTGAAGGGCCGTGGCACGATGGGAGTGAGTTTCGTGAAGTTCAAGGGCAACGACCGCGTGGTCACCATCGCCCGGAACACCGAGGTCACCACCCCGGAGAGCACGGACGAGAACGACGAGACGGCCGAGCAGTCGAACGCGAGCGGGGACGACAGTGAGTGAGCAGAAGCCGGAGAACGGTCAGCAGAACGGCATGCCTGCCAAGAACGCCAAGGCGAACGGGACGACCCCTTCGGTCACCGCGCGCCGACCGCTGAGCAAGGCGGAGTACGCGCGCACCACCCAGGCGTCGCCCGACACGACCTCGGTGATCCCGGCGGTCCGTGACGACCAGCCGGCGCCGCCGAAGGCGCCCGCGCCGTCGGCCGACGACCGTCCCACCCAGACGATGAAGGCCGTGCCGGCCCAGCCGGCGGCGAAGCCTGAGCCGAAGAAGGCCGAGCCGAAGAAGGCGCCCTCGCGTCCTGAGGCCAAGGCCGCTCCGGCGCCGAAGGGTGCGGGTGCTGCTGTGGGTGCGGCTGCCGGTGGCGCGGCCGCCGCTGCGGCGGCGTCCACCCAGGCTGCTGCCGCTCCGGCTGCTGCGCCGGCCGCGGCTCCTGCGACGGCTCCCGCCGCGAAGCCTCAGCAGAAGGCCGAGCCGAAGCCGGCTCCGGCCAAGAAGCAGAAGCCCGAGTCCAAGAAGGCGCCGAAGCAGGCCGAGTCCGCAGGTGAGGTCACCAAGACCGCCCCGGCGGCCACGGGTCGCTCCGCGCGCCTCAAGCTCAGCCACGTCGAGCCGTGGAGCGTCACGAAGATGGCGTTCGTCGTCTCGGTGGCGCTCATGGTCGTCAGCGTCGTCGCGGTCACGGTGTTCTGGCTGGTCATGCAGATCACCGGCGTCTGGGGCGCCCTGAACGACAGCGTCTCCAACGTGCTCGCCGACGACGCCTCCGGCTTCGACATCACCGAGTACCTGGGCTTCGGCCGGGTCGTCGGCCTGACGCTCCTCGTGTCGAGCCTCAACGTCATCTTCATGACGGCCCTCGCCACGATCGCCGCCCACCTCTACAACCTCGCCTCCGGCATCCTCGGCGGCATCGAGATGACGTTCGGCGAGCGCCAGTAACGCCTGCAGCCGCACCTCCCCGCGAGTGGCGCGAAACGGCCCGCCACTCGACGAGTGGCGGGCCGTTCTGCGCCACCGGACGGCACGTGACCGACCACTCGCCGACCCGATTGGAACTCGCCGGGGACCTTCGGGTAATCTCTTCTATTGCTGCCCGGGGCCTATAGCTCAGCTCGGTTAGAGCGCTTCCCTGATAAGGAAGAGGTCGATGGTTCAAGTCCATCTAGGCCCACCGAAGGAGGAATCGACGTGAAGAAGATCCTCACCCTGGCACTCGCGGTCGCAGGAGCCGTCTGGTTCTCCAGCCGCCGCAAGGCCGCTGCGCAGCCCGATCCCTGGGCGCAGCACAGCGACTCCGTCTGACACACCCACCACGGGGCCTTGGCGCAATTGGTAGCGCACCTGCTTTGCAAGCAGGGGGTTAGGGGTTCGAGTCCCCTAGGCTCCACGACTTTCCGAAACCGGCGGCACTCGTTCCCGGCCGTCTTCCTGATGCTGCAGAGCCCGTGGCGAAGGGCGTCCCCAGACCTCGCCGAGAGCCCTTCGGTTCAGATCATCGTGGATCACCCTCCTAGGAGTGCGCGGTCGCCGCAAACTACGACCGGCACCTCCGTGCCTGAGAGCCTGGTGTGTTCTCCGTCAGAGTGAGCGCATCGGTCCGACGTGTCAGCGGCTTCTTGCGCTAGACCCGGGCTGGGAGATCGATCGACTTCGAGTAGATCAGGAAGTTGTCGATGTCCCTCTTCTTGATCATGACCTTGCCGTTTCGTGGCTTGCCGTCGGGTTGCCTGAAGTCCTTCTGAAAGTCCCCGAGCACGATGTTGACATTCGCGGCGTTGACCTCAAGGATCTTCACGCCCACGAACCGAACCGCTTCCTTGAAGCGAGAGGCGTACGAGAGCGGGTCGTAGACCGCCTTTCGACCGACGTGGCCTACTGACCGGCGCCAGTCGTTCCAAGCGATCGTCGCGCGGTTCTCATTGTCGCGCGCATGCCAGGTCTGGTGCTCGTACACGACGTACCAGAAGCGCCCGAACTCATTGAGGCAGCGGAAAAACGTCGCAGCGTCATTCCCAGGGCTATCGGCGACATCGACGTTCGAAGCCTTCAGATCCCCGTAGTACTCGACCGAACCGTTGCCGAGGAACTGCAGGTCGTAGTCGAACGAGCCTCTACGCTTCTCCTTCTGAACCCTGATACTTCGGACACCATGCCCAGCGAGGTACTTGCTCAGTCGAAACTCAACGTAGAAGCCCGCCCATTCGTTCTGGAACGCGTCCGGCCAACCATCCGCGTGCATCTCCTGGACCGCGTCGAGCGCCTCAATTCTCGAGCCGTTAAGCAGTGAGGCACTGAAGCCATCGAGAGTCACGACGTAAGGATCCTGTTCTTCGTAGCCCTTCAGCAGGTACGCGGCGAACTCGTCAGCTCGCACGCTCGTAAGTCGGTTGCCATTTCGGTCCTGACGAGAGAACTGCCCGAGTGTCTGGGCCTGGAACAGGTCATTGGTGGATACGTGGGCGGACGAGTTGTTTGCCTTCCCCAGGACATAGGTCACGGGGTCGAAGTCGACGAAGATCGTCGTAGAGCCGTAGTGGTAAGTGCCGATGAAGCGTGGCGTGAGGCCCTCGGTCACCGCCGCCCGATGAACATCAAGCCAGTAGCCAGGAATCTGGATCCGCTTCTTGAACGTCTGCCATGGCCGTCCGAGATAAGTGACCTGCTTGCTGAGAATCACCTGATCCTCGAAGCGAACCACCCAGACGCCTGCGAATCGTTCAAGCGTTGCGCCGGGAATCGCTTTGAGGAGCAACTCGTGCCGCACCCGTTGGGGAAGGGTCGTGTCGACGTCGTGCGTGAGACGGCCGTCAGGCCAAATCTGATCGACTGCGACTCGTCCCATGCCCCATAGATACCAGTTGGTCTCACCGGGGGTGCGAACGTTGGACGGATCGTTCCGCTAGTTAGTTGCCTCCGCGATGCAGAGCGGGGACGTGACCCTCCAGCATCGCTGCAGGATGATTGGGTGACGCCTCCACCACAGAGACGAGCACACGACCGATGTCACTCGCCCGAAGCAGCGCTCGATCCCGGAGGACGTGCTGCTTGAACACATGCCACACAGCACCGACGTTCACGCCGTTGCCCATCTGCTTGTAGGTCGCCGAGTCGGGCTGGTCCGGGAAGATGAAGCTGTCCGGCAGGCCCTGCAGGCGCGCGGTCTCCCTCGGCGAGATTCGTCGCTCGCGACTGCCGATGATTGACGTCTGAGTGATCGCGACGAGTGCCGGCAGGTAGTTGGGCTTCTTGGCGCGAAGGCCGGACGGGCGCAGGTGCATCACGGTCTCCCAGAGGGACTTGCTGTCCTGCGCCTGCCACTCGAGCTTGCGCCGAGACGGCGGGAACACGTCGCTGTAGAGCTTCCACTGGTGAGCCCACGGGATGATGTCCCTGAAGTGGCGCTCGAAGAGGTCGTAGTTCTTGCGGAGGTGGCTCTGCTTCCACGCCGGGAGGGATGGGTCGATGGCGGGCGTCGTCACTGCCGCAGGGATCTTGATCGACTTGGCCGACCAGTTGATATGGGCCATCTCCGGGAAGTCGAGCCAGGCGTCGGCCCAGATTGGGAAGCCGGGCAGGTGCCTGCCGCCCATGAGCGGCCGCATGATCTGCACGAACTCGTCCCAGGCGTTGATCCAATGCATCTCGGTGTCGGTGAGCTCGCAGCCGGGCACGTTGTGCGTGTCGTCGAGTAGATCTTCGATGTGCCAGTCGCGCTTGGGCTCGAAGCCTTCGAACCGATCCGCCATGGTCACGGCCGGCAGCGGCCCACCATGCTCGAGGTCCATCCGTACTCGGTCCGGGGCATAGGTTGCCGTGATGAACACGCGCTCGCGCACCTGAGGCGCACCCCCGAGCGCCGGCGGGAGTAGATGCGGAGAGAACACGGTCGGCACGTCCGAGACGTGGTAGCCCAGATCCCGAAGCGTCTCGATGATCACGTCGTACTCGTGCTCGTGGCGCGGCCCGATGAGGTTACGGACGTTCTCGAGCATCACGACTGAGGGACGGTGGGCCTTGATGATCGACGCGATGTTGAAGAAGAGAGTCCCTCGCGTCTCGTCCATGCCGCGCTGGGCGCCCGACTTCGAGAAGGGCTGGCACGGGAAGCCCGCACACAAGACGTCGTGGGGCGGCACGTTCATCACGCCGAGGTCGTCATCGGCGTCCTCGGTAATGTCGCCGAGTGCGGGATGACCCCAGTTGGCCTCGTAGACACGCGCGGCCTGCTTGTCGATCTCGACCGCGTAGACGCACTCCCCGCCGAGCGCCTTCATCGCCGCGTGAAATCCTCCGATTCCCGCGAAGAGATCGATGAAGGTGAATGCAGGCGAGCTCGAACGCATGTTCGTCAGCTTAGCATCCGGGACACCACGAAATCGAACTGATTTGGTGGTGTTGAGACGATGTCTCCCGGATCACCTCGCGGGCGTGACGTGGTCTGAGATCGACTCGGCGACCGTGTGCGGATCCTCGTGCTCCCAGAAGCGGAGAACCGTCCATCCGAGCTCGGAGAGTCGAGCGTTCGTGTCAGCGTCCCGCGCCACGTTCCTGGCGAGCTTCTCCGACCAGTAGGCCGCGTTGGCGCGAGCCTGGGTTCCGTGCTCGGGACACGCGTGCCAATAGCAGCCGTCGATGAAGACAGCGACGCGCTGACGAGTGAACACGATGTCGGCGGTCCGTCGGAGAGATGGCTCGGGACGGTGCGCGACGCGGTACCGGAGACCGGCAGCGTGAAGCAGACGGCGAACCGCCAGCTCTGGTGCGGTGTCGCGCGCTCGGTTGGCCTGCATGACCTTGCGAGATGCGTCGCTGCTGGCCCAGCTCTCGTACGCCGGCACCCCTCCATGATCTCCGGGCGCGGTCGAACCCGCACTCCCGCAGATCGGCGGTTGTCCCCATCTGTGAACAGTCCTGTGGAACAAATGACACTTATGTAATTTGCGCGCGAATCTACGATCGTCAGCATGCTGAGACTGATCGCGAACGCCCGATGACCGCCGGAATCGACACGCCGGACCGCCGGGGGCGCACTGGCCTGCACCTCACGGGACGCGACTTGGACCGCAACCCCGACGTCGTCGTGAAAGACGTCGAGGTGCTCGCGAACGACTGGTACGTCCTGCGGGCGACGACGTTCGAGCAGCGGATGTCCGACGGCACGTGGCGCACCGAGCGACGCGAGACCTACGACCGTGGGGACGGCGCGACGATCCTGCTCTACGACCCGGACGCCAGGACCGTCCTGTTGACGCGGCAGTTCCGCTTCCCCGTCTACGTCAACGGCCACCCCGATGGGATGCTGATCGAGACCGCTGCGGGACTGCTCGACGAGGACGACGCCGAGGCCGCGATCCGACGCGAGGCCGCGGAGGAGACGGGCATCGAGGTCGGGCCCGTGCAGCACGTCTTCGACGTGTTCATGAGCCCCGGCTCCGTCACGGAGCGGCTCCACTTCTTCGCCGCGCCCTACCGCTCGGACGACGCGCACGAGACCCGCCACGGCGTCGCCCACGAGGGCGAGGACATCGAGATCGTCGAGCTCGGCATCGACGAGGCGCGCGCCGCGATCGGGACTGACATCGTCGACGCCAAGACGATCATGCTGATTCAGTGGGCGCTCCTCGACGGTCCCTTCGCCTGAGGCGCTGTCCGACCCGCGTGCCAAGCTCATGGCGTCTCCTCAGGCACTCAGCGAGTCCGACCGACGTCTCGTCGCGCTCTGGGCCGCGGACTGCGCCGAGCGCGTCCTGCCGCTCTTCGTGGCCGAGGCCCCGGACGACGACCGAGCGCGCGACGGGATCGCTCGCGCTCGGGCTTTCGGACGGGGCGAGCTCGACGCCGCCTCGCAGATCCGGGATCGCTTCGTCGCCAATCGAGCGTCCAAGTCGGCCCGCAGCCCCGCCGCCGTCGCGGCCGCCTACGCCGCCGGCCAGGCCTCGGGCGTTGCCCACATGGGGGCGCATGCCCTGGGTGCGGCTGCCTATGCGGCGAAGGCAGCGTCCTTGGCCGCGAGCGATCCCGAGGCCGCACGCCAGGACGAGGTCCGCTGGCAGCTCGACCACATGACGGCCGAGGTCCGCATCGCGCTGGCGAGCCTCCCACTCCTCGGCGAGGACTCCTCCGGACCACTCGGGGCCGGGCTCCTCGCCTCCGGGGTGCTGGCCGCCACGATCCGCGACCTCCAGGCGGCACTCGCAGCCGACTCTCCCGCCGTCTGAGCCCGAATCGTCCGACGAGCGCCTTGGTCTCGACTGCGGTACCAAGGAATGAGAGGGCCCGGCGCACCAGCGTCGACCGACGCAGCCGCGGCCCGCGGACGGAGAAGTGCGATGGACAACGTCGACACCTGGGTCTGGATCCTGATCGCCGTCGTGGCGGTCCTGCTGCTGCTGGCGCTCGTGGCCGCGCTGGCGAAGAGGGGGAGCAAGGCCAAGGAGGAGCGCCGACTGGAGCAGGAGCGCCGTCACCGCGAGGAGGCCGCGCAGCTGCGCGACGAGGCTCGGGAGGCCTCGGTCACCGCGAACCAGACCGCGGCGGGCGCCGCCGCGGCTCGGGCCGACGCCGATCAGGCGCGCCTCGACGCCGAGCGACTCGAGCGTCAGGCGAAGGACCTCGAGCACGAGGCCAACGAGACCAAGCAGCACGCCGATCACCGCCTGTCGAAGGCGGACGAGATCGACCCGGACGTCACCACCGACAAGGACGGCAACGTGGTGCACCGGAACGATACCGCCGATCGACCGCTGGCCGGGGAGCAGCACGAGCACCACGTCGGCGAGCGCGCCGTGACGGACGAGAACGGCAACGTGCAGTACGGCGACACGCCGGGCGACCAGCACGGCGACGCGCGGTACGACGAGACCCGCGAGGACGTGCTCCGCTCGGAGCCCGACACCGGACCGGACACGCCGCGCCGCTGACGGTGACCGCCCGCTCTCGGTCCTGAATCGGCTCCTCGCGGCTCTCCATCCACACGGACGAGCACGACGGAGGACGACATGAGCGAGAGCGAGGCGTGAGCCGTGGTCGCCCTGGTGCTCGCGTTCCTGTGCGGCATGGCCTTCACCGTGTCGGTGGCCGTCCTGTTGGCCACCGGCATGGTGACCCGGGCCGTCGCCTCGTTCTCGCTCGCCGAGGAGGACCAGGAGTGGACGACTTCGCCCACCTCCGATGACCGCGGCAGACGCCCGGTTTGTCCCCAGCTGTGCACAGACGTGTGGACAAACTACGCCGATGTGATTCCTGCGATTCCGGGCGATTTCGCGTGTCGACCCGCCCGGCCACCATCCGCGACGCTCCGTCCTCAGTAGGATGGTCGAATGCCGCTGATCGCCCCTGACGCCCTGCGCGCGGCGGGCATCGTGAGCGTCGTCGCGGCGACGATCGAGGGCGGCTGGATGGGGTTCGCCCTGTTCTTCCTCGTGCTCGGCGGCCTGTTCATCCCGCGGGCGATCGGCACCGGCCCCGCGCTCGACGTCGCCTACTGCGGCACCCTCCTGCTCGGCGGCTGGGCAGCGCAGCTCGACTGGTACCTCGCGGTCCCGGAGCTCGACATCGTGGTCCACGCCGCGGCCACCGGCCTCATCGCCGCGCTCACGTGGCAGGTCCTGGTCAAGGTCGGCGCGCTGCCGGCCCACGACGACCCGCGCATCGCGCGACCCCGTCTCGGCGCGTTCATCGTCACGATCACCACCGCCGTCGCCCTCGCCGTCGTGTGGGAGTTCCTCGAGTGGATGGGCCACACGTGGCTCGACGACCGCATCCAGGTGGGCTACGACGACACCGTCGGCGACCTGGCCGCCGGCGCCATCGGGGCGGTCGTCGCGGCACTCGTCGTCAGCCGCACCTCCGCCGCGGAGCCGCGATGACAGCGCCCACCGTCTCGGTCGTCATCCCCGTCCACGACGACGCCGCCGAGCTGGCTGAGTGCCTGCGCCTCCTGGCGGCCCAGACCGTCACACCGCTCGAGGTCGTCGTGGTCGACAACGCGAGCGCCGACGACTCGGCTGCCGTCGCCGAGGCCGCGGGAGCCCGCGTGGTCCCCGAGCCGCGCCTGGGGATCCCGCCCGCCGCGGCCATCGGCTACGACGCCGCCCGCGGCGAGGTGATCGCGCGGCTCGACGCCGACTCGCGGCCCGGCCCGGACTGGGTCGCGCAGGTCACTCGCGCGATGGCCGATCGCCGCGTCGACGCGGTCACCGGCGCCGGCTACTTCCACGACCTCCCGCCCGTCCTGCGGCAGATCGCCACGGTGGTCTACCTCGGCGCCTATTACGTGCTGACCTACCTCGCGCTCGCTCATCACCCGTTGTGGGGATCGAGCATGGCCGTCCGCCGCACCACGTGGGAGCGGGTGCGCGACCGGGTGCACCGGTTCGACGACGTCCACGACGACATGGACCTCGCCTTCGTGCTGGGACCGGAGTCCGTCATCCGCTACGACCGTTCGCTGCGGCTGGCGGTGTCGGGCCGCTCGGTGCGCGGCCGCGCCCAGCTGGCGCGCCGGATGGACCGCGCCGTCACCACCCTGCGGCTCAACTGGGCCGAGCGACCGCCGTGGGTGCGCTGGCAGGACCGCTTCCGCGCCGTCAGGTGAGGGTGATCCAGATCAGCAGTTGCGTGACGAGGAAGCCGGTCAGGAAGTTCAGCCACAGGAAGCGCCGCCACGCGACGTTGGCCTCCTCGCAGGTGGCGTCGGTGATCGAGCGGTACGGCCAGATGTTCGCCACGTACGGCAGCACCAGCAGCGCGGCCAGCGTGCCGGGCCACGGCAGCAGCAGCAGGCAGACGCCGCCGAGCAGGTAGGCGCCGAGCGCGAACCACGTGGTGTTGCGGGCGCCCAGCGCCGTGCCGATCGAGCCGATGCCCGCGGCGCGGTCGGCCATGACGTCCTGCACCGCGCCGAACGCGTGCGAGCCGATGCCCCACGCGAAGAACCCGAGGAGCGCGGCCACGACGGGCACGGTGACCTCGACGTCACTGCCGCGGGCCGCGGCCAGGGCGAGGCCGAAGACCGCAGGGCTCACGAAGTGCGTGCTCGAGGTGATCGAGTCCAGGAACGGCCGCTCCTTGAACCGCAGCACCGGCGCCGAGTACGCGATGACCGCGAAGATGCTGATCGCCAGCACGAGGTTCGAGACCGCCGAGCCCATCGCGGCGAGGACGACCACGAACGGCACGTTCGTGACCACGGACGACCAGATCGTCAGCCGGTGCGCGCGCCGGTCGAGCACGATCCCCTCGACCCCGCCTTTGCGCGGGTTGCGCAGGTCCGACTCGTAGTCGAAGACGTCGTTGATTCCGTACATCATCAGGTTGTAGGGGATGAGGAACCAGATGCAGCCGATCCAGAACGCCGCGTCGAGCCCGCCGTCGGCGAGCAGGTACGCCGCGCCGAACGGGAACGCCGTGTTGATCCAGGACAGCGGGCGCGACGAGGCCAGGACCTGCCCGGCGCGACTCACGACCTGTCCTCGGCCGGCTCGCGCGCAGGCGCCAGGAGCAGCAGCAGCGAGGAGACGAGGATCGTGGCGGCGATCGGCCACGCGAAGTCCTCGATCGGGGCCAGCCCGACGTGGATCCCGGTGAGCGACTCCTCGTCGAAGCGGAACAGGTCGGCGGCGATCATGATGCTGTCGAAGACCGCGGTCAGCACGACCAGCGCGAGCGCCGTGAGCCCGGTGGCGGCCCACCAGCGCCGGTCGGGGCGGCGCCTCACCACGGCGACGGCCAGCACCGGCACGGTGACGGCCGTGAACACGGCGGCCAGTCCGAGGTACGTCATCGCGCGGCTCCCTCGCGGGCGAGGACTCGCGTGAACAGGCCGTGCAGCACGCCCGTGACGTAGCAGAGGAACGCGATGAAGAAGAGCTCCTCGAGCGGCAGCTCGCGCGCGACCTCGACGCCCGTCATCGCCGGCGACTCGCCGCGGCTGTAGACCTCGAGCTGGATGGCCACGAGGTCCCACACCAGGAAGAACACGAACCCGATGGCCAGGACGACCAGCGCTCGGCGCGGCCACCGGAACAGGAACAGCCGCCAGCGGTGATCGACCAGACCCATGCAGAAGCCCGCCCCGACGACCGAGGCGAGGTAGAGCCAGCTCACGCGTCCACCGTAGTGCCGGTGGGCTCCGCGATCGGGCCGGCCGACCGGTCGCCACGCAGGCGCTTCAGCACGAGCTCGGCGCTGATGAGGCACATCGGCAGGCCGATGCCCGGGATCGTGCTGGATCCGGCGTACAGGAGGCCGTCCACGTGACGCGACGCGTTGCGGGCGCGGAGGAAGGCGCTCTGTCGCAGCGTGTGCGCGGGCCCGAGCGCGCCGCCCGACCACGCGTTGAGGTCGGCGGCGAAGTCGCCGGGGCCGACGGTCCGGCGGACCTTGATGCGCGAGGCCAGGTCGGGAACGCCAGCCCAAGCGGAGATCTGTGCGATGGCGGCGTCCGCGGTCTTCTCGATCACGGGGTCGCCCGCGCCGTCGATGCCGCCGCGCCCGAGTCCGACGTCGGCCGGGACGGGCACGAGGACGAACACGTTCTCGTCACCCGGGGGCGCGACCGTGGGGTCGGTGGCCGACGGCTTGCAGACGTAGGAGGACGCCGGGTCGGGCACGCGGCCGGGCCGCCCGAGGACGTCGTCGAAGTTCGAGGCCCAGTCCTGCGTGAAGAACATGGTGTGGTGGGCCAACTGCGGCAGCTCGCCCTCCACGCCGAGGTACGCGAGCACGGCTCCGGGGCCGGGGTCGCGGCGGCGCCACCAGGACTCGGGGTAGGTGCGCAGGTGCTCGGGCAGCAGCCGCGTCTCGAGGTGGTGCAGATCGGCCGCGCCGACGACGACGTCGGCGCCGATCCACTCGATGCGCTCCGCGGTGCGGAACGTGACGCCCTCGACGCGCGCCCGCGCACCCGGCACGAAGGGCAGTCGGTCGGTCGCCACGGTGTCGATGCCGATGACGGTGGCGCCGGTGTGGATCCGCACCCCGCGCGCCCGCGCGAGGGCGGCGATCGCGTCGATCAGCGTGGAGAAGCCGCCCTGGGGGTAGAGCACCCCGCCGGCAAGGTCCATGCCGCTCATCAGGTGGTACATGCTCGGCGCCCGCGACGGGGACGAGCCGAGGAAGACCGCGGGATAGCCCAGGATCTGGCGCAGCCGGACGTCGTCGAATCGTGAGGCGACGTGCGACTCCAGCGACCGGCCGAGCAGGCCCGCCAGCTGCGGCGCCCGGCGCAGCACGTCGGCATGCGCGAGGTTCGCCGGTCGGTCGAAGCTCGTGTAGAGGAAGTGGTCCACCGCCATCGCGAGCGCGTCGTCGGCCGAGTCCAGGTACTGCTCGAGGCGCTGCCCGGCGCCCGGTTCGATCGCGTCGAACAGGGCTACGTTCCGGGCGCGCGTGGTGAGCACGTCGACCGGATCGGCGTGGCCCTCGAAGAAGACGCGGTACGCCGGATCGAGCTGCACGAGATCGAGCTGCTCCGCGGCTGAGGTGCCGAGCAGGCGGAAGAAGTGGTCGAAGACCTCGGGCATCAGGTACCAGGAGGGCCCGGTGTCGAACCGGAAGCCGTCCTGCTCCCACGTTCCGGCGCGCCCACCGACCTCGTCGCGCTGCTCCAGCAGGTCGACCGACCAGCCGTCGGCGGCGAGCAGTGCGGCGGTGGCGAGCCCCGAGATCCCGCCGCCGATGACCGTGACGCGCCCCATCAGACGCCCACCGTGACGGCGCGCGCGACGACCCGGGCCTTGACCGGCCCGGGCACGCGGATGCGCTCGGACCGGATCCGCTCGGGCGAGGCGTGGCGCAGCCGGCGCGAGAGCTCGGCGAACAGTGCGTGCGCGGCGGCCACCGCCCGGCGGCTGCCGGCAGGCAGCTGGGGGATCACGGCCGCGGCGGCCGCGAGGTCGGCGTCGATGTCGTCCAGCAGGCGGTCGCGCATGGCCACGTCGAAGTGCTCCGGGTCGAGGCCGGGCACGTAGCTGCGGCCGAGGTTGTCGCGATCGTCGCCGAGGTCGCGCAGGAAGTTCACCTTCTGGAAGGCGGCGCCGAGCCGTCGCGCGCCCGGGGCCAGCGCCTCGTACGCGCCGTTGACGTCGGGCTGGTCGAGCAGGAAGGCCTTGAGGCACATGAGCCCGACGACCTCGGCCGAGCCGTAGACGTAGGTCGCGAAGCTGGCCTTGTCGTGCTCGGTCCGGAACAGGTCGGTGCGCATCGAGTCGAAGAACGGGTCCACGAGGTCGGTGCCGATCCCGCAGGCGCGGGCGGTACGCGCGAAGGCGTGCACGACGAGGTTCGCGCTGTGCCCCGTGCGCATCGCCTCGTGGACCTCGGCCTGGAGCGAGTCGAGCAGGCGCAGCTGCTGGTCGTGGTCGCCCTCGGGCCGCGGTGCGTCGACGATCTCGTCGGCCACCCGCACGAGCGCGTAGATGTTGCAGACGCGCGTGCGCACGGGCTCGGCGAGCAGCCGCGACGCCAGCGAGAACGAGGTGGAGTACCGCTTGATGACCAGCGCGGCGGCGTCCTCGGCCACCTCGTCGTACAGCGCGTAGGCCTCGGTGGCGGCGGTGGAGCCGGACTTCCCGTGGTCGTCCGGGTGCAGGACGCTCATGCCGCCCCGACCTGGGCGGCCCGCGTGAGCGCCGTGGGCGTCATCCGCCACGCCTGCTCGACCAGCGGTTCGAGCAGCGAGCACTCGAGACCGAGCGAGCGCGCGTGCTCGCGGGCGACGGTCAGGTGGCCCTCGGCGAGGTCCTCGATGTGGTGGCGCGAGCCGCACTCCTGGAGCGCCTCGCGCACGGCGGACGCCGCGGCCTCCGTGAGCTCGGGGTCGCCCAGGTGAGGGGCGATCCTGGCCCACGCGTCGGTCTGGGAGGCATGCACCATGAGCGGCGTGCGCTTGCCCTCGCGCAGGTCGCCGAGCGGGTCCTTGCCGGTCTCGGCGGGGTCGCCGAAGATCGCCATCACGTCGTCGTGCAGCTGGAACGCGATGCCGAGGCACCGACCGATCTCGCCCAGCGCGCGGACCGCGGCGTCGTCGGCGCCCGCCAGCACGGCTCCGGCCTGCAGCGGCAGCACGAACGAGTAGACCGCGGTCTTGTGCTCCGTGACCGCGATGGCCTCCTCGGCGCCCGGCATCTCGGGGCTGAGGGCGAGCCGCACGTCGGCCAGCTCGCCCGCTGCCGACGCGTGCAGCGTGGCGTCGAGGAGGTCGAGCAGGCGGTGCGTGGTGGCAGCGTCCGCGCCGCACGTGGCCACGGCGCGGATCGCGGCGGCGAGCGCGAGGTCGCCGGCGAGGATCGCACCGGCGCGGGAGTAGGTGTCGCGGTCGTCGGGCGCGGTGCCCAGCTCGGCCGCGTCGCTGCGGAACAGCCCCGGCACGCTCGAGCGTCCTCGGCGGGTGTCGTCGTTGTCGATCACGTCGTCGTGGATGACGAAGGCCGTGTGCAGCAGCTCGGTGGCGGCGGCCACGGCATCGACCACCGGCTCGGGCTGTTCGCCGTCGAACGCGGCATGGACGGTGGTGACGAGCCAGGGCCGGAATCGCTTGCCGCCCGAGCTGCCGAGGTCGAGGGCGTCGAGCAGAGCCGCGTGGTCGCGGGCGAGGCCGGGCACCCGGGCGGAGTGCAGCAGCGAGTCGAGCTCGGACTGGAGGGTCATGGGCGGGTCTCCGTCTCGTCCGGTGCCAGCACGTGCCACGCGTCGGCCTCCTCCATCGCCGCGGCCTGCTCCACGAGCCACGGGCTGAGCGCCCACGGCGCCACCCGCACGGTCTCGCGCAGGTCGGACACGTCGACCCAGCGGTGCTCCTCGACCTCGTCGGGGTGCGGCTCGACGTCATCGCTGGTGCGGGCCACGAACACGGGGCAGACCTCGTTCTCCACCACGCCGGAGGCGTCGACCGCACGGTAGGCGAAGTCGGGCAGGACGGGACGGATCGCCTCGGGCTCGAGCCCCAGCTCGCCGCGCCCGTGCCGGCTCACCGCGTCGACGAGGTCCTCGCCGGGTCGCGGGTGGCCGCAGAAGGAGTTGGTCCAGACGCCGGGCCACGAGCGCTTGCCCAAGGCGCGTCGGGTGAGCAGCACGCGGCCCTTTCCGTCCACCAGATAGCAGGAGAACGCGAGGTGCAAGGGGGTGTCGGTTCCGTGCACGCCGTGGCGCGGAGCGGTGCCGATGGGCTGGTGGTCGTCGTCCAGCAGGACGACCAGATCGTCGGGGTCGTCGTGGGGGAGGCGGTCGGGCAGGTCCGCGCGCACGGCAGCGGCCGAGGCAGCGGCATCCACTGCACCGGGCGAGAGATCGAGCACGGGTTCCACGGTTCCTCCTGGGGACACTTGAAACCGTATTGCTAAGCAGTCTAGATATCAACTTGTAGAAATAAGGGATAGAGTCGTGCCGTGCCCCTGACTCCACGTACCCCAGTGGCGCCCGCCTACACCGACGACGAGCGCGGCCTGCTGCGTGCGGTGCGCGAGCTCGTCCGCGCGGATCGCGAGATGCGGAACCGCCTCAGCGACTCGATGCGCGTCAACCCCACCGACCTCCGCTCGCTGCGCCACGTCATCCGGACCGTCGAGCAGGCCGAGGCCGGGGTCGTGCAGGGGGCGCTCCCGGGAGTCACGCCGCGCCGCCTGGCGGACCATCTCGGCATCAGCACCGCCGCGGTCACCACGCTCGTCGATCGACTGGTCGCCTCGGGGCACCTCGAGCGGACGCCGCACCCCACCGACCGCCGCTCGGTGCTCCTCGTGCCCACCGAGCAGGCCCGCCGCGAGATGTCGGCGCACCTGGCCGACATGCACGACCGGATGAAGGCGATCGCGGCGAAGGTGCCGCACGACGCGCGGCCGGCGATCATCGACTTCCTGCAGGCCCTGACGTGGGAGATGGAGCGCGGGACGCTGGAGGTCGGACCGCCGTCCTGAGGATGAGTTGTCCCCACGTGGGGACAATGCTGTGGGTAAATCACACCGGTGTCATTCGCCCTGCCCAAGGGCCAGAACGACGAGGCACCCGGCCGCCGCAGCGGTCCGGGTGCCTCGTCGTCTCGGAGCTCTCGAGCGATCACACGTGGGGCATGATCTCCTCGGCCACGAGCGCCAGGTGGTCCAGATCGGACAGGTCGAGCACCTGCAGGTAGATCCGCTCGGTGCCGGCCTCGGCGAACGCGCCGATCCGGTCGACGATCTCGGCGGGGGTGCCGGCCAGGCCGTTCTCCCGCAGCTCGTCGACGTCGCGACCGATCGCCGCGGCGCGGCGCGCGATCTCGGCCTCGTCCGCGCCCGCGCACACCACGAGCGCATTGGACCAGGCCAGCGTCGACGGATCGCGCTCGGCCTTCTCGCAGGCCTCGCGGACCCGCGTGAACAGCGTGCGCGTCTCCTCCACCGAGACGAACGGCACGTTGAACTCGTCCGCGAACCGGGCGGCGAGCGCCGGAGTGCGGCGCTTGCCCTTGCCGCCGACGATCACCGGGATCCGCTCCTGCGCCGGCTTGGGGAGGGCCGGCGAGTCGCTGATCGTGTAGTGCTCACCGTCGAACGAGTACGAGCCGGTGGTGTCCGCCCACAGACCCGTGATGACCTCGAGCTGCTCCTCCAGGCGGTCGAAGCGCTCCGGGGTGTCGGGGAACCCGATCCCGTACGCGCGGTGCTCGGCGTCGAACCAGCCCGCGCCGAGGCCGAACTCCACGCGGCCCCGGCTCATCTGGTCGACGCCGGCCACCGTCACCGCGAGCGGTCCGGGCAGCCGGAACGTCGCGCTCGTGACCAGCGTGCCGAGCCGGATCGTGGACGTCTCGCGGGCGAGACCCGCCAGCGTGGTCCACGCGTCGGTCGGTCCGGGCAGGCCGTCGCCGCCCATCGCGAGGTAGTGGTCCGAGCGGAAGAAGGCGTCGAAGCCGAGCCGCTCGGCCTCCTGCGCGACCGCGAGGAGGTCGTCGTACGAGGCGCCCTGCTGGGGCTCGGTGAAGATCCTCAGCCGCATCAGGCGCGCGAGTCCGGGTCGTCGGTGCCGAGCGGGTTCGGGGACGCGAGGTCATCGGAGCCGGCCTCGTCGATGTCGAACGGCGCCTTCTCGTCGGCCTTGCTCGCGTCGGCGCGCAGGCCCTCCGAGCTGGTGCTGTAGGCGAGCGACGTGGCGTCGGCCTGGGGCGCCGCGGAGTCCTCCGAGCCGGTGTCGGAGGTCGACGTGGTGCCGGAGGGCGTGCTCGTGGTCGGCGTGGCGGAGCCGAAGGTGGCGGCGGCGACGGTGGCCGGGCCCGGGGCGGGCGTCGGCGTGGCCTGGCTCGGCGACGAGTCGTCGTCCTTCGAGAAGTCGGCGGCGGTCTTGACCTTCTCGGTCGCGGTGTCGGACGCGTCCTTGGCCTTGCCGGCCACGTCCTTGGCCTTCTCCGCGACGGTACCCGAGACGTCCTTCGCGGTCTCGGCGACGCGGTGGCCGGCCTCGGACGCGGCGGCCTTGGCGGTGTCCTGGGCCTTGTGGGCGGTCGTCTGCACCGGCTCGGTGTGCCACACCTTCTCGGCCTGGCGCTTGATCTGCTCGTAGCGGCCGCGGCCGGCGCGGGTTCCGAGGACGTATCCGACGGCAGCGGCCGTCAGCAGCGCAAGCTTCTTCACGAGGAATCACTCCTAGGTGTCGGGTGGGGACTCGTCCATTGTGTCGTGCTTCGGTCCGATCCTCATGTCGTGGAACGCGCGGGCGGGGCCATCGCCCAGCCGATCGCGCGGGTGACGGCGACGCCGCCGGCACGCACCGCGGTCGCCTCGGTCACCGGCAGCCACGGGAGTCCCAGGGGCCGCCGGGCGAAGCGCGGCAGCAGTCCCACCGCGGCCGCGGCGAGCATCCCGTACGGGGCGCGAACCGTCCACGGAACGGGCGGGTGGATCAGCATGAACCGGGCGGCCGCGCGGGCGGCGGGCGTGCTCTCGAGCTCGGGTCGGTAGGCCCGGAGCGTCTCACGCAGCTGCTCGACGTCCTCGGGCACGTCGGTGGCGCCGAGCAGGCGTGCGGTGACCGCGGCCTGGGCCACGTAGCGGTCGCGCTCGGCCGGGGTCAGCGGTGTGGAGCCGTAGCGGTCGTGCGCCCGCAGGAAGGAGTCGATCTCGGCGACGTGCACCCAGCGCAGCAGGTGCGGGTCGGACGCGGCGTAGGGCCGGCCGTCGGGCGCGGTGCCGGTGACGCGCTCGTGGATGCCCCGCACGGCGGCGATCGTGCGGTCGGCGTGCTCGATCGTGCCGAAGGTGGTCATCGCGATGAAGCCGCTCGTGCGCTGCAGCCGTCCCCACGGGTCGCCGCGGAAGCCCGAGTGCTGGTCGACGCCGGCCATCGCGAGGGGGTGCAGCGACTGGAGCAGCAGTGCGCGGATCCCGCCGACGAACATCGAGGCGTCACCGTGGACGCGCCACACGGGGTCGCCCGGCGCGAACCGCCGGGGGCCGGGCGTGCCGTGGATGCGGTCGCGACGGCCCTCGCCCTCGGGTCCGGCCACGCGGGCGAAGATCGCCGCACCAGCCTGGCCACGGACGCGCTCGATCATGACGCCAACGTAGCCCCGGCGGCGTGGGGTCGCCGCCGGGACTGCGGGTGGGAGGGCCTCCGGGGATCGAGGCCTCCGGGTCGGCCGGCGCCCGAGAAGAGGAGCGCGGGCCGGGAGGGCGGCCGCTGGTGCGGCCGGCCGCCGTGACTCAGTGCTCGACGAGCTCGTCTGCCGACTCCACGTCGACGGTCTCCGCCGTGGAGGTGGTCGGCACGGCGACGACGACGCACTGCGCGTGGGTGAGGCAGTAGTGGCTCACCGAGCCGAACAGGACCCGGCTGATGCCGGTGTGCACGCGGGTCCCGACGACGAGCATGGCCGCGTCGCGGGAGGCGTCGACGAGGGTCGGCCCGGGGGCACCCTGCACGACGTCGATGCGGCGGGGACGGCCCTGCGCGTCCTCCGCGCCGATCGTGTCGGCCACCCAGCGGGCGGCGTTCGACCGGGCATCGGTCTCGTAGGCCAGCCACGGCACCTCGGCGCCGGCCATCGCAACGGCCGCGTCGATCTGCCAGACGTGCACGATCTTGAGGTCGGCGCCGCGCAGCTCCGCCTCACGGGCGGCCCAGCTCAGGGCGGCCGTTCCGGCGGGGGTCTCGTCGACACCGACGACGATGGTGTTGGTGCTCATGGACTCGTTCCTTTCTGACACCTCCATCGTGCCGCGCGCGCCGGCGCCGGGGCAGGGCCGAAGGTCACGAGTTCTCGGGACCTCGGGCCCGTCGCCCTCGGTACGGTGAGCGCGTGGACGAACAGGACCGGAAGCGCTGGGAGCACATCGTCGAGGCGGCCGTCGCGGTCACGTCCGACCTCGATCTCGACAGCCTGCTGGCCCGCATCATCGAGCTGGCCCGCGACCTGACGGGCGCCCGCTACGGCGCCCTCGGTGTCCTCGGGAGCGACCCGGAGGAGGGCCTCGTCGAGTTCCTGACGCAGGGCATCGACGACGAGACAGCCGCCGAGATCGGCGCCCTGCCGCGCGGCGCCGGAGTGCTCGGGGTGGTCCTGCGGGACGGCGTGCCGCTGCGGCTCGACGACGTCGCCTCGCACCCGGACTCGGTCGGCTTCCCGCCCCACCACCCGCCGATGGGCGCCTTCCTCGGCGTCCCGATCCGGATCGACGGCCGCGTGTTCGGCGACCTCTACCTGACCGAGAAGGCGGGCGGCTTCAGCGAGGACGACGAGCGGCTGGTCACCGGCCTGGCCGCCGTCGCGGGCACCGCCATCGCGAACGCGCGACTGTTCGACGAGCTCGCCGGCACGCGTGCCGAGCTGGCGCGGATGGCCGTGGTGGAGGACCGCAACCGCATCGCGCGCGACCTGCACGACCTCGTCATCGGGCGCCTGTTCGCGGTGGGCCTGTCGCTCGACCGGATCGCCCGTCACGTGGACGAGCCCTGGGCCGGCCGGGCCTCGCAGGCCGTGGACGACGTCGACCGCGCCATCGCCGACCTGCGCGGCGCGATCTTCGCCCTCGGCTCGGACGCCGCCACCGACGAGGCGCGGCTGGTCCGGCTGCTCAAGGCCACCGCGGCGCCGCTGGGCTTCGCGCCGTCGATCGACATCGAGGGCGACCTCGGCCTGCTCGACATCGGCCGGCGCAGTGACGTGCACGCCGTGATGAACGAGGCGCTGGCCAACGTCATCAGGCACGCGAGCGCGACCTCGGTGCGGCTGCACCTCGTCGTCGCGCCCGAGGGCGTCGTCGCGACGATCACCGACGACGGCATCGGGATGGCAGACCAGCAGCCCGCGAGCGGTCTGGCCAACCTCCGAGAGCGCGCCGAGCGGTCGGGCGGATCCCTGCTGATCGAGCCAGGTCCGGGCGGTCGCGGCACGCGGGTGACGTGGCGGGTCCCGCTCGAGAGCACCGAGCCCGCGGTCGACCTTCCGTAGGCTGACCCCGTGAGCGAACCCATCCGCGTCTTCCTGCTGGACGACCACGAGGTCGTGCGGCGCGGCGTCGGCGACCTGCTCGAGGACTCGGGCGCCATCACGGTGGTCGGCCAGGCCGGCACCGTCGGCGAGGCCGCCACGCAGATCGAGAGCCTCCAGCCCGACGTCGCCGTCCTCGACGCGCGCCTGCCCGACGGCTCGGGCATCGAGCTGTGCCGCCGCGTGCGGATCATGGCGCCGCGCACCTCGGTGCTGATCCTGACCTCGTACGAGGACGACGAGGCGCTCTTCGACGCGATCATGGCGGGCGCCTCGGGATTCCTGCTCAAGCAGGTGCGCGGCAACGACCTGGTCGACGCGGTGCAGCGGGTCGCCGCCGGACAGTCGCTGCTCGACCCCGCCATGACCCGCGCGGTGCTCGACCGGCTGCGCCGCCAGGACGAGCCCGACCCGCTCGCCGAGCTCACCGCGCAGGAGCGCAAGGTCTTCGACGAGCTGCGCCTCGGCCGCTCCAACCGCGAGATCGCCGAGACCCTCTTCCTCTCGGAGAAGACGGTGAAGAACTACGTCTCCACCGTCCTGTCCAAGCTCGGCCTCGAGCGCCGCGCCCAGGTCGCCGCCTGGGATCGCTGAGACGGAAGACCCCGCTCGGTCCGGTCGTCAGGCCCCGGTGAGGAGGTCGCCGCGCTCGGCGCGACGACGGCGCTGCTCCACCGGGTCAGGCACGGGCACGGCCGCGATGAGGCTGCGCGTGTAGTCCTCGGTCGGCCGGCGCAGCACCTGGTCGCGGGGGCCGAGCTCCACCAGTCGCCCGCGCTGCATGACCGCCACCCGGTTCGCGAGCCGGTCCACCACGGCGAGGTCGTGCGTGATGAACAGGCACGCGAACTGCAGGCGCTGCTGCAGGTCGAGGAACAGCTCCAGCACGCGCGCCTGCACCGAGACGTCGAGCGCCGAGGTCGGCTCGTCCGCGATGAGCAGGTCGGGCTCGAGTGCCAGGGCGCGGGCCAGGCTGATGCGCTGGCGCTGACCACCCGAGAGCTCGTGCGGGTAGCGCTGGGCGAAGTCGCGCGGCAGCTCCACCGAGTCGAGCAGGCCCTGGACCTTCTCCCTCACCTGCGCGTCGGAGAGGTCGGTGTGCACCCGCAGCGGCTCGGCGATGCAGTCGAGGATCGACATCCGCGGGTTCAGCGACGAGGCCGGGTCCTGGAACACGAACCCGAACCGCTTGCGGAACGGCCGGAGCTCGGCGTCGCTCAGCCCCGAGATCTGCTCGCCGCCCACGCGCACGATGCCCGAAGTCGGCTGCTGCAGGCCCACGGCGGTGCGGCCCAGCGTGGACTTGCCCGATCCGGACTCGCCCACGAGACCGAGCACCTCTCCGCGGTGCACCTGCAGGCTCACGTGGTCGACGGCGCGGAAGGTGGGCTCGCCCCAGCCGCCCGGGAACTCCACCACGATGTCCTCGAGGTCGAGCACGACGGGCGCGTTCTCCAGCGGCGCCGGGCCCGTCTCGCCCTCGACGACCTTCGGCCGGCCGAGGTGAGGGACCGACTCCAGCAGCGCCCGCGTGTACGGGTGCTCCGGCGCGGAGAACAGCCGGTCGACCGGTGCCTGCTCGACGATCTTGCCGCGGTACATGACCACGACGCGGTCGGCGATGTCGGCGACGACGCCCATGTTGTGCGTGATCAGCACGATCGCGGTGCCCAGCCGGTTCCGCAGGTCCAGCAGCAGCTCGAGGATCGCGGCCTGCACCGTCACGTCGAGGGCCGTGGTGGGCTCGTCGGCGACGATCACGTCGGGCTCGCAGGCGATCGCGATCGCGATGACCACGCGCTGCTTCTGCCCGCCGGACAGCTGGTGCGGGTAGTAGTCGACGCGCCGCTCGGGGTCGGGGAGGCCGACCAGCTCGAGCAGCTCGATCGCACGCTTCTTCGCCTCCGACTTGCTGGTCTCGCGGTGGGCGCGGATCGCCTCGATGATCTGCCAGCCCACGGTGCGCACGGGGTCGAGCGCGGTCGAGGGCTCCTGGAACACCATGGAGATCTCGTCGCCGCGGATCGGCCGCAGCGCCTGCGGGCTCATGCCGATGAGCTCGCGCTCGCCGTCGCCACCCGTGCGCAGGACCGCCGAGCCATCGACCTTGGCCGTGCCGGGCAGCAGACCCATGACGGCACGCGAGGTGACCGACTTGCCCGAGCCGGACTCGCCGACCACGGCGACGACCTCGCCCGGCTCGACGTCGAAGCCGACGCCGTCCACCGCGACCACGCGTCCTGCGTCCGTGCCGAAGCTGACGCGGAGGTCGGACAGCGACAGGACCGCCGTCCGGTGGGGCGGCTCCGCGCCGGCGGAGGTCCCGGCCAGGTCGTCGCCCAGCTCGGGCGCGGCCGAGACGTCCTCGGCCAGCTCGACCTCGAGCTCGCCCTCGGCCTTGTCGGCGGCGCGGGTGCGCAGCAGCGGGTTGGTGATGTCGTTGAGGCTCTCGCCGAGCAGCGTCACCCCGAGGACGACCAGCACGATCGCCAGGCCCGGGTAGAGGCCCGTCCACCAGATGTCGTTGGTCGCGTCGGGCATCGCCTTGTTGAGGTCGTAGCCCCACTCGGCCGCGGCCGACGGCTCGATGCCGAAGCCCAGGAAGCCCAGGGCCGCGAGGGTCAGGATGGCCTCCGACGCGTTCAGGGTGGCGATGACCGGCAGCGTCTGCGCGACGTTGGACAGGATGTGGCGGAACAGGACCCGCGGGGTGCGCACGCCCACGACCTTCGCGGCGTCGACGTACGGCTCGGTCTTCACCGAGACGGTCGCGTTGCGGATCACGCGGTAGTACTGCGGGATGAAGATGACGGTGATCGAGATCGCCGCCGACGCGATGCCGCCGAGCGCGCCGCTCGAGCCGCCCGAGACCACGATCGACACGACGATCGCCAGCAGCAGCGACGGGAACGAGTACAGCGCGTCCATGATCAGCACGAGCGTCTTGTCGAGCCAGCCGCCCAGGTAGCCCGAGACGAGGCCGAGCGGCACGCCGATCACGCTCGAGACGATCACGGCCAGGACGATGACCTCCATCGCCGTGCGGGCGCCGTAGACCACGCGCGACAGCACGTCGGCGCCGCCGACTGTGGTGCCGAACAGGTGGTCGGCGCTCGGCGGCTGCTGCGTGCCGAACAGGACGCCGTCGTCGCCGCGCACCTGGTTGAAGTCGTAGGGCGCGATCCACGGCGCGAAGATCGCGAGCACGAGGAAGAACAGGATCAGCCCGACGCCGAGCAGCAGCATGAACCGCTGCAGGCCGTGGGACTGCTGGATGACGGAGCGACCGGGGTAGCGCATCAGAACCTCACTCGGGGGTCGACGAGCGCCACGATGGCGTCGATGAGGAAGCTCGCGATGCACACGATGAACGCGATCGCGGTGACGATGCCCTGCACCGCGAGGAAGTCGCGCCGGATCAGGTACTGCGCCAGCTCGTAGCCGATGCCCTTCCACTCGAACGTGGTCTCGGTCAGCACCGCGCCACCCAGCAGGATCGCGATCTGCATGCCCATCACCGTCACGACGGGGACGAGCGCGTTGCGGAAGGCGTGCTTGCGCTCGACCTGCCGCTCCGAGACGCCGCGCGCGCGGGCCGCGGTGACGTAGTCCGCGCGCAGCGTCTGCAGCAGGTTCACCCGCACGAGGCGCAGGAAGATGCCGCCGGTGAGCAGGCCCAGGGCGATCGCCGGCAGCACGGCGTGCTGCAGGACGTCCCAGATGTACTCGGGCTCGCCCCACAGGATGGCGTCGATGATCATGATGTTCGTCTGCGGCTCGACCTTGGCGAGCGTCAGCTCGGTGGCCGTCGAGGCCCGGCCCGAGGTGGGCCAGCCGAACGGCGCGACGGCGAGCTTGAGCAGCAGGCCGACGAAGAAGACGGGAGCGGCGTAGGCGACGATCGCGAAGAGCCGCAGCAGCACGTCGGGCCCGCGGTCGCGGTGCCGCGCGGCGATGCGACCCAGCGGGATGCCCACTGAGAACGCCACGAGCAGCGCCCAGAACGTGAGCTCCAGCGTGGCCGCGCCGTTGACGATGAGGATGTCGGTGACCTCGCGGTTGTCCGTGAGGGTCGTGCCGAAGTCGCCGCGCAGGATGTTGCCGAGGTACTCGACGTACTGCACGAGGATCGGCCGGTCGAGGCCCGCCTCGGCCTTGCGCTCGGCAATCTGCTCGGGAGTGAGGCGGCCGCCCTGCGCCGCGGTGATCGGGTCGCCGATCACGCGCATCAGGAAGAACACGACGGTGACGAGCACCCACAGCATGGGGACGATGAGCGCCAGCCGGATCAACAGGTACCGCGCGAGCGGGCTGAGGCCGCCGCGGCGACCGGGGGGTTCGGCCGACGGTGTGTCGGCGGCGACGAGGACGTCTGTGGTCACGCTGCACTCCTCCTACGTGGAAGCGGGGCCCCGGCACGCGCTGGGCGTGCCGGGACCCCGGTTCCGGGTGTCCGTTACTTCGACAGTGCCGTGAACCGGAACTTGAACGACGGGTCGAGCGTGTCGCTCACGCCCTTCACGTCCTTGCCGGCGACGGCCACCTGGGCGCCCGTGAGCAGTGGCAGGATCGGGACCTGGTCGGCCACCATCTCCTGCGCCTTCGCGAGCGTCGCGTCACGCGAGGCCTCGTCGGCGTCCACGCGCTCGGCGTCGAGCAGCTTGGTCATCGCGTCGTCCTCGTAGTGCGACTGGAGGAAGTTGTTCGGCGCGAAGAACGGCGTCAGGTAGTTGTCGGGATCCGGGAAGTCCGGGAACCAGCCCAGCTGGAACGCCGGGTAGGCGTCCTTCACGCGCTCCTCGGAGTAGGTGTTCCACTCCGTCGACTGCAGGTTGACCGTGAACAGTCCGCCTTCCTCCAGCTGGCGCTTGACCGCCTGGTACTCCTGGTCGGAGCTGCCGCCGTAGTGGTCGGGGTTCCACTGGAGGTTGAGCTCGACGGGCGTCGAGACGCCGGCGTCGTCGAGGGTCTTCTTCGCGGCGGCCTGGTCGGGCGCGTCGCCGTACTTGTCCTTGAACGCCTCGGTGGCGCCCTTCTGGCCCTCGGGGACGGCCGAGTAGGCCGGCGTGTAGGTGCCCTTGTAGACCTCCGAGGCGATCTCCTCGCGGTTCACGAGGTAGGCCGCGGCCTGGCGGACGGCCTGCTTCTGCGCGTCGTCGTCGCCGGGCATCGTCTTGAGGTTGAACACGATGTAGCGGAGCTCGCCGCCGGGTCCGGTGTGGACCGTGACGTCGTCGGACTTCTTGAGGCTGTCGATGTCGGTCGGCGTCAGCGAGCGGTACGCGACGTCGATGTCGCCCTTCTCCACGTCGAGCTTGAGGTTGTTCGAGTCGGCGTAGTAGCGCATCGTCACGTCGGACTTGGCCTCGCCGTACGTGCCGTCGTAGTCCGGGTTGACCGTGAACTCGGCCAGCTCGTTCTTCTTGTACTCGCCGATCGTGTACGGACCGGAGAATGCGTTGGCCTCGACCGCGGCGTCGTCGTCCAGCAGGCCGTCGGCGGGGTACGTGTCCTCGTCGACGATCGGGCCGGCCGAGGTCACGAGCACCTGGGCGAAGGTCTGGTCGTTGGGCGCCTTGAGGGTGAACGCGACGGTCTTGTCGTCACGCGCCTCCACCGACTCCATCGCGCCGAGCAGCGAGGCCGGGCCGTTGGGGTCGTTGATGTCCACGACCCGCTTGAACGAGAAGGCCACGTCGGAGGCGGTCAGCTCGTTGCCGTTGGCGAACTTCAGTCCGTCCTTCATGGTGCAGACGTAGACCGTCGGCTCCTCGAAGTCGCACTTCTCGGCCGCGTCGGGGGTCAGCTCGGTGCTGCCCGCCGGGAAGTTGAGCAGGTACTGGTAGACCTGCGTCTGCACCGCCATGGAGCCGTTGTCGTACGAGCCGGCGGGGTCGATCGAGACCACCTTGTCGGTCGTGCCCACGATCAGGGCCGCATCGCTGTCGTCGTCGTTCTGTCCCGCTCCGCAGGCCGCCAGCACGGAGCCGGCCAGTGCCGCGGTCGCCAGGACGGTGACGCGTCGCCGCATCGAGTTCATCTGTTTCCTCCCCGGAGTTGTGTCCACCATCCGGACACTCGCTGCGACGCTACTCCCGTCGCGGAGTCGCGGCCATCCACAGGACGGTTGCGTTTTGGTTACGCTCCCGAGGGGCGCGCGGATCTGGGCTCGCGGAGCGGGCGATATCCTCGGACCATGAGCCACGACCAGCATCTCGCCGATTTCGATCCCGACATCGCCGCGCTCCTCGACGCCGAGCTGGTCCGCCAGCAGACGACGCTCGAGATGATCGCTTCGGAGAACTTCGCTCCCGTCGCCGCCCTCGAGGCGCAGGGCAGCGTGCTCACGAACAAGTACGCCGAGGGCTACCCCGGCAAGCGCTACTACGGCGGCTGCGAGTTCGTCGACCAGGTCGAGCAGCTGGCCATCGACCGGCTCAAGCAGCTCTTCGACGCGGACTACGCCAACGTGCAGCCCCACTCGGGCGCCTCGGCCAACGCCGCCGCCCTGCACGCCATCGCCACCGCGGGCGACACGATCCTGGGCCTCGACCTGGCCAACGGCGGTCACCTCACGCACGGCATGAAGCTCAACTTCTCCGGGCGCCTCTACAACCCGATCCCGTACCACGTGATCCCCGAGACCGGTCTGGTCGACATGGACGAGGTGCGCGCGCTCGCGATCGAGCACCGCCCCCGTGTCATCATCGCCGGCTGGTCGGCGTACCCCCGTCAGCTCGACTTCGCCGCGTTCCGCGCGATCGCCGATGAGGTCGACGCGATCCTGTGGGTCGACATGGCGCACTTCGCCGGCCTCGTGGCCACGGGCCTGCACCCCAGCCCGCTGCCGCACGCGCACATCGTCACCACCACCACGCACAAGACCCTCGGCGGCCCGCGTGGCGGCGCGATCCTCACGAACGACGAGACGATCGCCAAGAAGATGCGCTCGGCCGTGTTCCCCGGCCAGCAGGGCGGCCCGCTCGAGCACGTCATCGCCGCCAAGGCCGTGGCGTTCAAGATGGCGCTCCAGCCCGAGTTCGCCGAGCGTCAGCAGCGCACGATCGAGGGTGCGCGCATCCTCGCCGACCGCCTGCTCGCTGACGACGCGGTGGCCGCGGGCATCCAGGTCCTCAGCGGTGGCACCGACGTGCACCTCGTGCTCGTCGACCTGCGCAACTCCGAGCTCGACGGTCAGCAGGCCGAGGACCGCCTCCACGAGGTCGGCATCACGGTCAACCGCAACGCGGTCCCGAACGACCCGCGTCCCCCGATGGTGACCTCGGGTCTGCGCATCGGCACGCCGGCCCTGGCCACGCGTGGCTTCGGCGCCGACGAGTTCCGCGAGGTCGCCGAGATCATCGCCGCGGCGCTCCAGCCGGGCGAGGTCGACATCGAGGGTCTGCGCAAGCGCACCCACGTGCTCGCCGAGCGCTTCCCGCTCTACCCCGGCCTCAAGCCGTTCACGTCGTGAACGACCGGCCGGGGGTGGGTGCGTGGTTCCGCCCGGCCGTCCTCGGCCTGCACCTGTTCGCCATCGCGGCGATCGGGTTCTGCCTGTTCATGGGTACGTGGCAGCTCGGCGCGTACGACCAGCGGCAGGAGGACGAGCGCGCCGAGCAGGGTGAGACCGCCGCGGCGGTCCCCCTCGAGTCGGTGTGGGCACCCGGAGACGTCTTCACCACCGACCAGGACCAGCGCCCGGTCACGGTGACCGGCACGTTCCGTCCCGCGGCCGAGCAGCTCTGGGTCACCGACCGCGAACAGGGTGGTGCCACCGGCGTGTGGCTGCTGGCGCCCGTCACGGTGGGAGACGCCCAGCTGATGGTCGTGCGCGGCTGGGCGCCCGAGGCCCCCGCGACGTTCCCCGACGTCCCGATCGGCGAGGTCTCGTTCGAGGCCGTGCTGCAGCCGGGCGAGGAGTCCGCCTCCGGCTGGGACCCCGCCGCGCGCACGATCGGATCGGTCCGCATCCCCACGCTGCTCAACGAGCTCGGCTACGCGGACCTGTGGTCGGGCTTCGCGATCTCCACCGACCCGGCCGTGGCCGGCGGCCTCGACGTGGCCGAGGTCCCGGAGGCCGACGTGTCGTGGACCGCCGGCGGCCGCAACCTCGGATACGGCCTGCAATGGTGGGTCTTCGCGGCCTTCGCGCTGTTCATGTGGTGGCGCATGGCGCGTGAGATGGTGCTTGGCCGAGATCGATAGGCTGGGGCGGTGAACGACCGACTTCTGCGCGCCTACCAGGTCATGGCGACCATCGTGGGACTCAACCTCCTCATCGTGATGGCCGGCTTCCTGGGCAAGATCGCCACCGACGAGGGCTCGTGGTGGAACCGCCACCAGGACACCTTCCTGGTGATCGACCAGCTGCACGGCTTCCTCTTCATGGTGCTGATCGTCCTGGTCGCCCGCCTGACCCTGCGCGAGAAGTGGTCGTGGGGCTACATGCTCAGCGTCATCGTCCTGGCGTGCATCCCGCTCGTGTCGTTCTGGTCCGAGCGCCGCACCACCCACCGCGTGCACGCCGCGCAGGCCTCCGCGCCCGCCACCGCCTGACCCGCCCCGGGGAGCGGTGAGTGGTCAACCGCATCCGACCTCGATGCGGTTGACACGCCACCGCTGACCCCTGGGAAGGGTTGGCAGCTCACCGCCCCCGCAGGAGCCGGCTCACCGCCCGACGAACGTGGCGTTCCCGGGGCCGTCGGCGAGGAAGGAGGCCATGCCGTGCTGGAGGTCCTCGGTGTCGAAGAGCTCGGCGGCGATCTCGGTGGTGCGGGCGATGGAGCCCGGGACGCCGGAGGCCTCGAACTCGCGCAGGATCTGCTTCGCGGCGCCGAACGCGCGGGTCGGGCCGGAGGCCAGGTCGGCGGCGAAGGCCGCGACGCCGGCGTCGAGCTCGTCGGGAGCGAAGACCCGGTTGACCACGTTCCAGCGCTCGAGCGTGGCGGCGTCGAACGGCGCGCCCGTGAACACGAACTCCTTGGCGCGCGCGACGCCCGCACGGCCGGCGAGCCGCTGCGTTCCGCCCATGGTCGGCGTCAGCCCGATGACCCGCTCGACGAGGCCGAACTTCGCCCTCTCCGAGGCCAGCAGCACGTCGCACGCCAGCGCGACCTCGAACGCCCACGTCAGCGTCAGGCCGTGCGCGACGAAGATCGTGGGAACGTCCAGCGCCGCGAACCGCTCGGGCAGCTCGATCATCCGGTCGTAGAGCTCGCGCGTGGCGGCCTTGGTGGTGCGGGCGTGGAACTGCGCCACGTCGACGCCGCCGGACACGAGCTTGCCCTCGGCGCGCACCACCAGCACGCGGGGCGGCTCGGCCTCCACGCGATCCAGGGCCGCGTCGAACTCATCGTGGAACTCCAGCGAGTACAGGTTCACGGGCGGGGCGGAGAAGGTGAGCGTTGTCACACCACCCTCGGAGTGCAGGTCGACGGTCACCGATCGATCCTCGGATCGTAGGAGCCGCCGCGCTCGGCGGTGGCCTTGCGGACGACCACGACGGCCGCCGCGGCAGCGATCAGGAGCAACACCAGTCTCGACATGCCCCCACGCTAGCGGGAGACGTTCGGCGTCTCGTGCAAGGATGGAACCAACCCCTGAAAGGACGTGAAGTGCCCACCATCGCCACGCTCCACACCAACCGTGGAGACATCAAGATCGAGCTGTTCGACCACCAGGCACCCAAGACGGTGGCGAACTTCGTCGGCTTGGCCGAGGGCACCAAGGAATGGGTCGACCCCGCCACCGGCTCGGTGTCGACGAAGCCCTTCTACGACGGCCTCACGTTCCACCGGGTGATCTCCAACTTCATGCTGCAGGGCGGCGACCCGCTCGGCGACGGCCGCGGTGGCCCGGGCTACGAGTTCGACGACGAGTTCCACCCCGAGCTCCAGTTCGACCGTCCCTACCTGCTCGCCATGGCCAACGCGGGCACCAAGCCCAACGGCGCCGGCACGAACGGCTCGCAGTTCTTCATCACGGTCGCGAAGACCGACTGGCTCAACCGGAAGCACTCGATCTTCGGTGAGGTCAAGGACGCCGACAGCCGCGCTGTCGTCGACGCGATCGCCGCGGTCGAGACCGATCGCTTCGATCGTCCGACCCAGCCCGTCGTGATCGAGTCCGTCACCATCGAGAAGTGACCGACCAGAACGCCGGCCAGACCTGCTACCGCCATCCGGGTCGGCCTGCGTTCATCCAGTGCCAGCGCTGCTCGCGCTACATCTGTCCTGAGGACATGCGCGAGGCCAGCGTCGGCTTCCAGTGCCCCGAGTGCGTGAAGCAGGGGCAGGCGTCGGTGCGTCAGCCGCGCACGCTGGCCGGAGGCGCCATCTCCACCAACGCCGGCGCGGTCACGATGGTGATCATCGCTCTCAACGTCGCGGCCCAGCTGATCGTCATGGTCACCGGCGGCACGAGCGGCCGCTTCTTCCAGGACGGCGCGATGCTGGGCCTGGGCGTCTACGACGGCGAGGTCCACGGCGTCGCCCACGGCGAGTACTGGCGTCTCGTGACCGCGGCCTTCCTGCACGGCGGACTGCTGCACCTCGCGTTCAACATGTACGCGCTGTACCTGTTCGGCCCGTTCGTCGAGCACACCCTCGGGCGCGTCCGGTTCATTCTCACGTACCTGACGCTCGCCGTGGGCTCGTCGGTGCTGGTCTACCTGCTCACCGACTTCCGCACCCTGACGATCGGCGCCTCCGGTGCCGTCTTCGGCCTGTTCGGACTGGCGCTGGTCTTCCTCGTGCGCACGCGCCAGAACATCACCGGCATGCTCGTCCTGCTGGCGATCAACGGCCTGATCAGCCTGCAGTCGGGCATCAGCTGGCAGGGCCACCTCGGCGGCTTCCTCACCGGCCTCGTGCTCGGTCTGGTGTTCGCCTATGCGCCGCGGGAGCGCCGCATGCTCGTGCAGGTCGCGACGTTCGTGGTGCTCTGGGCGGCCTTCGTCGCCGCCGTGTTCTGGCGCACGAGCGACCTCGCCGGGCGCTTCATGATCCTCAGCTGAAGCGCCCGCGTCCACACCTTGTCCACAGCTGTGTGCACAGCCTGTGGGGAATCACAGGAGTGTGATTCACTCCCACTTCATCGCGAAGCCGAACGCGGCGAGGATGAAGCCCATGCCGATCATGAGGTTCCAGCCACCGAGGTCGCTGTACCAGGGGATCGTCACGTCGGTGTTGGAGATCGTGTAGAAGACGACGATCCAGGCCAGGCCGATGACCGCGCACGCGACCATCAGGGGAGCCGCCCAGCGGTTGCCGATGCGCACCGGCTTGGGGCCGTTGTCGTCGACGGACTTGCGCTTGAACCTGTTGAACACGAGCATCTCCCGGTCGGGCGGCTGGGACGGCCGCTGTGTGTCGTACCCCGCTAGCCTAGTCGTCGTGCCGGAAACTCCACGCGAGGAGGGGAAGATCAAGGTCGTCAGCAGGTGGAGCCTGCTCGGCCTCGTCCTCGCCTGCGTGTGCGGCATCGTCCTGGTGGCGGCCGCGGTGACCTCCGATGGCTCCGACCTGAGGCCCGCCGGCGGCGACCTGAACTCGGTGGTGCGCGACCGCGCCCACGAGGTGGAGAATCGTCGTGGTGAGGCCGCGCGGCTGCAGCGCGAGGTCGACGATCTCACCGGCCGCGCCGACGACGCGGACCTGCGCCGCGAGGCGCGTCGCGTCACGCGGCTCTCCGACCCGGCCGGCCTGACGCCCGTCGAGGGGCCGGGTCTGCGCATCGCCCTGGAGGACGCTCCGCGCTCGGTGGAGGTCCCCGGGCTCGATCCCAACCTGCTCGTCGTTCACCAGCAGGACATCCAGGCGTTCGTGAACGCCCTGTGGGCCGGCGGCGCCGAGGCGATCACCCTGCAGGGGCAGCGGCTGATCTCCACCACGGGCATCAAGTGCGTCGGCAACACCGTGGTGCTCGACGGCGTGCCCTACTCGCCGCCCTACGTGATCGAGGCGATCGGCGACCGGAGCCGCCTGCGCGGCGCGATGACCGAGTCGCCCGAGGTCACCACCTACACGCAGTACGCGCAGAAGTACGGCCTCGGCCTCGACCAGCGCGAGGTGGACGTCGTGAAGGCGCCCGCCTACGGCGGCAGCGTGTCGATGAGCCACGCCACCGTCGTGGACTGAGTCCCCTCAGGGGGTGGGCAGCGTGGTCGGCGGACCGTTCGGGTCGGGCGTCGGCTCGGTCTCGGGCTCCGGCGGACGCGACACCGTGAGGGTGATCGTCGTGCCCGGCGCGACCATCGAGCCCGGCTCGCGGCTCTGCGCGGTGACGGTGCCGTCGGGCGCCGTGCCGTTCGGGTCGTCCTGCACCGACACCTTCAGGCCGGCGTCCTCCAGCGTCTTCGTGGCCGCGTCGACGGACTGACCGACGACGTTGGGCACGTCGACCTGACCACGGGACACGATGAGTGTGACGGTGCTGCCGCGCTCGACCTGGGTGCCCGGGGGCGGGTTGCTGTTCAGGACGCGGCCCTTGGGCTGGTCGCTGTCGGTGTTCTGGCGTTCGACCTTGAGGCCGTACCGGTCGCCCTCGAGCAGGTCCTTCGCCTCGTCGTACGAGTAGCTCGTGAGGTTCGGGATGTCGACGAGCTCGGGCCCGGCGCTGACGACCAGGTCGACCGTGGTGCCCTCGTCGACGGTGGTGCCGGCCTCGGGGTCGGTGGACATGACCTGGCCCTCGGGAATGTCGGCACTGGTCTGCTCGCTGGTGTCGCCCACCACGAGGTTCTTCGACTCGAGCCGGTTGGTGGCGGTCTCGACGTCGAGGCCTTCCACGCGCGGCACGTCCACCTGCGGCGTGTTCACCTCGGGGTCCTTGTCGTTGAGCATCAGCGCGATGCCCACCGCAGCCGCGATCGCCAGCAGCACGAGCGCGAGCGCCCACCACTTGCCGGCGCCCTTCTTCTTCTCCTCCTCCTCGGAGGCGGGCGGCAGCACGGGCGCGGCGACGGCGGGCGCGACCTGGGTGGCCCCGGCGGCGCCGACGGCCGTGACGGCCTGCGTGGGCGCGTCGACCGAGCCGCCGGCCAGCACACGCTCGATGTCCTTGCGCATGTCGCCGGCGCTGGAGTAGCGGTCGTCGACGCGCTTGGCGAGCGCCTTCGCGACGACGTGGTCGACCTCGACCGAGACGTCGGGGTTCAGCTGCGACGGGGGACGGGCCTCCTCGCGCACGTGCTGGTAGGCCACCGAGACGGGGCTGTCGCCCACGAACGGCGGACGGCCGGTGAGCAGCTCGTAGAGCACGCAGCCGGTGGAGTAGATGTCGCTGCGGGCATCGACGGTCTCGCCGCGCGCCTGCTCGGGCGAGAGGTACTGCGCGGTGCCGATGACGGCCGCGGTCTGGGTCATGGCGCTGGAGGTGTCGGCGATCGCGCGGGCGATGCCGAAGTCCATCACCTTGACCTTGCCCTCGGGCGTCAGCATGACGTTGGCGGGCTTGATGTCGCGGTGGATGATGCCGGCGCGGTGGCTGTAGTCCAGGGCGGCCAGGATGTCGGCGGTGATCGACAGGGCGCGCTCGGGCAGGATCTTGCGGCCGTCGCGCAGGACGTCGCGCAGCGTGCGGCCCTCGACGAGCTCCATCACGATGTACGGCACGTGGGCGCCGGACGCGTCGGTGGCCTCGCCGGTGTCGTAGACGGCGACGATCGAGGGGTGGTTCAGCGAGGCCGCGGACTGCGCCTCGCGGCGGAAGCGCTCCTGGAACGTCTCGTCGGCGGCCAGGTCGGCGCGCAGCAGCTTGATGGCGACCGGGCGGCCCAGGCGCATGTCGTGTCCGGCCCTGACATCGGCCATGCCTCCACGGCCGACCAGCTCGCCGACCTGGTAGCGGTCGCCGAGCGGGCTCATGTACGCGTCAGTCTCGGTCATGGTGTCCAGTCTCCCAAAGGGTGGATGGTGGTCATCGCAGCACCGCCTCCATCACGGAGCGGGCGATCGGGCCGCCGAGGCGGCCTCCGCCGATGTCGCTGGTGTTCTGTGCGGACTCGACCAGCACCGCCACGGCGACCTGCGGGTCGTCCGCCGGGGCGAAGCTGATGAACCAGGCGTAGGGCGGGCGGTCGGGCGCCGACTCGGCGGTGCCGGTCTTGCCGCCGACCTTCACGCCGGGGATGGCCGCGGGCGAGCCGGTGCCGTCGTCGACGACCGCGACCATCATGTCGTTGAGCTCGCGGGCGTCGCCCGCGGACATCGCCCGCTCCAGCTCCTGCGGCTCGGGCTGCTCGAGGATCGACAGGTTCGGCGCGCGGACGGTGCGCACGACGCGGGGCTTCATCAGCACGCCGTCGTTGGCCACCGTGCCGGCGACCATGGCCATCTGCAGCGGCGTGGCGGCGACCTCGTACTGGCCGATGCCGGACTGGGCCAGCTGCGGCGCCTCGAGCTCGGCGTCGGGGTCGGCGGTGAAGCGGCTGGCGGCCGAGGCGAGGTCGTCCAGCGGGCGCGAGCCGAAGCCGAACTTCGTGGCCTGCTCGGCGAGCTTGTCCTGGCCGACCTTGCCGGCCATCCAGCCGAACGAGACGTTGCACGAGACCTCGAGGGCCCGCTCGAACGTGATCGGGTTGCCGCCGCAGTCGCTGCCGCCCTGGTTGGTGAGCTTGTAGTCGATGCCGGGGAAGCCGAGGGTGGCGCCGCCGCGGACGTCGTCGTCGGCCTTCAGCCCGAGGTCCTCGATGCCGGCAGCCGCCGTGACGGCCTTGAAGGTCGAGCCCGGGGGCAGCGTGGTCTGCGTGCCGCGGTTGATGAGCGGTTGGTTCTCGTCGTTCTCCAGGCGCCGCATCGCCGTGGTGACCTTGTCGAGGTCGTGGCTGGCGAGCGCGTTGGGGTTGTACGTGGGCTGGCTGACCATCGCGAGGATGTCGCCGTTCTGCGGGTTGAGCGCCACGACGGCGCCGCGCGTCTTCTCGCCGAGGTCGGCCAGGCCGTCGAACGCGGCCTTCTGGGCCGCCGGGTCGAGCGTGAGCTCCACGCTGCCGCCCTGCGGCTGGTCGTTGGAGATGACATCGATGACGCGGTTGACGAACAGGCGGTCGTCACTGCCGGACAGGATGTCGTTGTACGACTGCTCGATGCCCTCGCGGCCGTAGATGTAGGAGAAGTAGCCGGTGACCGGCGCGTACAGCTTCGGGTCGGTGTACTTGCGCTGGAACTGCCACTTGTCCTTTACCGGCACGGACTGCGCGATGGGCTCGCCGTCGACGATGATCGCGCCGCGCTCGCGGCTGAACTGCTCGTCGATGACGCGGCGGTTGCCCTCTTTGGCGTTCAGGTCGTCGGCCTGGACGAACTGCACGACGTTGGCGTTGAGCAGCAGGGCCAGGAACATCAGGAGGCACACGATGGCCATGGCGCGCACGGGCTTGTTCACGAGAGCTTCACCACCTGCGTCTGGTCGTCCCCGCTGATCGTGGAGACCTCGGGGGCGGGACGGCGGGTCTGGTCGCTGATGCGCAGCAGCAGCGCGACGATGATCCAGTTCATGATGATCGACGAGCCGCCGGCGGCCAGGAACGGCGCCGTCAGGCCGGTCAGCGGGATGAGGCGCATGACGCCGCCGGCGACGACGAACACCTGCAGCGCGAACGAGACCGACAGGCCCACTGCGAGCAGCTTGCCGAACGCGTCACGGCAGGTCAGCGCGATGCGCAGACCGCGCTCGACGATGAGGCCGTAGGCCACGAGCACCGCCATGAGGCCGGTGAGGCCGAGCTCCTCGCCGATGGAGGACAGGATGAAGTCGGAGAAGCCGAAGGGCGTCATCTCGGGGCTGCCCTGGCCCCAGCCGCGACCCAGCAGGCCGCCGTGCGCGAGGCCGTAGAGCGCCGTGATGATCTGGTAGTTCTTGTCCGGGTCGGCCCACGGGTCGAGCCAGGCGTCGAAGCGGTCGCGCACGTGCCCGAAGGCCGCGTAGCCGAACCAGGCGCCCGCCGCGAACAGCAGGCCGCCGACGACGAGCCAGCCCGGCCGCTCGGTGGCGACGTAGAGCATCACGACGAAGAGGCCGAAGAACAGCAGTGACGAGCCGAGGTCGCGCTGGAAGACGAGGATGCCGACGCTGACGAGCCAGCCCAGCAGGATGGGGCCGAGATCGCGGCCGCGCGGGAGGTCGACGCCGAGCACCCGGCGGCCGGCCAGGGCGAGCGCGTCGCGCTTGGCCACGAGGTAGCCGGCGAAGAAGATCGCCAGCGCGATCTTGGCGGCCTCGGCGGGCTGGAAGCTGAACGGGCCGAGCTGGATCCAGATCTGTGCGCCGCGCTTCGCGTTGCCGATGACGGGCAGGATCGGCAGCACCAGCAGCACGATCGCGCCGAGGCCGAACGTGTAGGTGTACTGCTGCAGGCGGCGGTGGTCGCGAATGAGCGCGAGCACCGCGACGAACATGAGGACGCCCAGGATCGTCCAGCGCAGCTGGCCCTGCGCGAACGGGCCGAAGCCCGATCCGTTGGCCTCGAGGCCGAGGTCGATCCGGTAGATCATCGTCAGGCCGATGCCGTTGAGCGCCACGACGACCGGCAACAGCACGGGATCGGCGTAGCCGGCGAAGCGGCGCACGGCGAGGTGGGCACCGAGCGCGACGACGGCGTAGACCGCGCCGACCGTGTAGATGCCCGCGGGAACGGTGCCGTCGATGCCCAGGCCGACGGCGGCGTAGGACCCGATGCCGATCGCGATCGCCAGGAGCAGCAGTCCGAGCTCGGCGGTGCGGCGCTTGCGGGGGATCCAGGCGGGGGTGGCGCCCGGGGAACTCATGGTGCCTCCGTCGGCGCGGACGTGGCCGGGGTGCGACGCGGCGAGGCCGTGGCGGTGGGGGTCGGCGTCGGCGTGGGGGTCGGTTCGGTGACCTGGATGCTGAGGTTGGTGACGATGCGCTTGGCCTCGGCGTGATCGGCGGCGGCGATGCCCGCGGCGACGCGGTCGCGCTGGTACGGCGGCAGCGTGTCGATCTGGATGCGGGTGACCTCGTCGACCGTCTTGAGGGTCAGTCCGGGGATGTCGACGTCGACGCCGCGGTAGATCGCGACCTGGTCGCCCGACGGCGCGACGAAGTACTGGCGCTGCGACCAGTCGTAGGCGTAGGCGCCGGCCCCGCCGACGAGGCCCAGGATGACGAGGATCGCGAGCAGCCACGTGAGGCCGCGGCGGCGGGGCGCGGCACGCGGCGCGTAGCGGAGCTCCTCGGGGTCGGGCTCGACGGCGTCGTCGGCTCCGGCCGGGAGCGTGGCCGGAGCGGTGGCGGCCCGGACCGAGCCCGTGCGCGGGCGGGGCTGCGTGGTGGCGGCGCCCACGATCTGGGGCCGGCCGTCGGCGCAGACGAGGCTCTCGTCGACCGGCTCGTCGCCGTCGACGAACTCGGCCAGCACGACGGTGACGTTGTCGTAGCCGCCGCCCTCGAGCGCGAGCCGGACCAGCTCGGTGGCGGCCGCGTCGATCGTCTCGAGCTTCATCGTCCGCTCGATCGTCTCGTCGTCGACCATGTCGGTGAGGCCGTCGCTGCACAGCAGGTAGCGGTCGCCGGCGGCGGGCTGGAGCCACGTGAAGTCGGGCTCGAAGTCGTCGCGTCCCAGGATCGCCTTGAGCAGCAGCGAGCGGTGTGGGTGGACGCGCGCCTCCTCGGGCGTGATGCGTCCCTCGTCGACGAGGCTCTGCACGAAGGTGTGGTCGATGCTCAGCTGGCTGAGGCGTCCCTGGCGCAGGCGGTAGGCGCGCGAGTCGCCGATGTGGGCGACGGCCAGCTTCTCGCCGTCCCACAGCATCGCCTCGAGCGTGGTGCCCATGCCCTCGACAGAGGGGTCGTCGGCGATCAGCGGGGCGAGCCGGTGGTTCGCGGTGGCCACCGCGGTGCGCAGGGCCTCGAGCGCGTCGCCGTCGTCCTCGGGGTCGAGGTCGCGGTCGAGCTCGCGGATCTCGGCGAGCGTGGCCGAGGAGGCGAGGTCGCCGGCCGCGGCGCCGCCCATGCCGTCGGCGATGACCAGCAGGCGCGGGCTGGCGTAGCCCGAGTCCTGGTTGTTCGAACGTCGCAGACCGACGTCGGTCAGCGCCACGTAGCGGTAGGTCAGCGGCGCCATCTACTTGCGCAACTCCACGATCGTCTTGCCCAGTCGCACGGACGTGCCGAGCGCGACCGGCACGGGGGAGGTGACGCGCTGGCTGCCGATGTAGGTGCCGTTCGTGGAGCCGAGGTCCTCGACGAACCACTGCTCGCCGTTGGTGGCGAAGCGGGCGTGACGGGTGGACACGTAGTCGTCGTCGAGGCGGATCGCGGCGTCGGTGCCGCGGCCGAGCAGGATCGGCTCGGTGCCCAGCGGCACGCTCTGGCCGGCGTTGGGACCGTCGACGACCTGCAGCATGCTGGGCGCACCCCGCAGCTTGCGGTTGCGACGGGCCTTCTCGGGCTTCGCCTGCTTCTGGGCCTTCTGCCCCTTGGGCGCCTTCGCCGCCTGGACCTTCGTGCCGAAGATGTCGGTGCGGATGACCGAGACGGCCGACAGCACGAACAGCCACAGCACGGCCAGGAAGCCGAGCTTGATCAGGGTCAGGGTCAGCTCGCTCACACGACCTCCTCGCTGATCTGCACGGAGATCGTCGTGTTGCCGAGACGGATGGAGGAGCCGTTGCGCAGGAACGCGGCGTCGACCCGGCGACCGTCGACGATGACGCCGTTGGTGGACCCGAGGTCGCGGATCTCCACGCCCGTGCCCAGGAACGAGATCTCGGCGTGGTTGCGGCTGATGCCCGGGTCGTCGATCTTGAGGTCCACCGAGGAGCCGCGGCCGATCGTGATGCCGGGCGGGTTCACGGGGTGACGCAGGCCGCCGATGTCGAGCACGACCTTGGCGCGGCGGACGGCGGTGTCGGTGATCGGCTCGCCGCGCACCGGCGTGACCGACGCGTTCGAGGCGCTGACGATCGTGAAGCGACCGGTGTGCAGGGCCTCGTCGAGGGCGAACTCGATGTGCAGCGGGCCGGCGGCGGTGTAGTGCTGCTCGGCGAGGTGCTCCTTGAGCAGCGTGGCCAGCTCGGTGGCCAGCGTGGCGCCGTAGGGGGCCAGGCGGTCGTGGTCGGCCGGCGAGAGCTCCACGGTGAAGTCGTTGGGCACGAGCGTGCGCTCGCGGCTGAGGACCGACGCGTTCTGGTCGACTTCGCGCTGGAGGGCCGCCGCGATCTCGACGGGCTGCACCGCGCTGCGGAAGGCACGCGCGAACGCCCCGGTGACGGCACCCTCGAGGCGCTTCTCGAAGCGCTGCAGGACTCCGGCCACAGGTGCTCACCTCCTCGGGCATGCCACATCGACGACGGTCGGTCCTGTCGATCGTATCGACACGGGGCCAGAACGGCGTCCTCCGTGGCTGCGACCCGCCGCACACGCCCGGGATCGCGGGAGGGGGACCCGCCGAGTTCGCGTCCCCGACGCTGCCTGTTAGACTCTGACGTCGGTCCGGTTCACCGGATCAACGCGCGAGTGGCGGAATGGTAGACGCGCTGGCTTCAGGTGCCAGTGTCCGCAAGGGCGTGGGGGTTCAAATCCCCCCTCGCGCACAGCAGAAGGGCCGGATCCCACGGGATCCGGCCCTTTCTCTTGTCCGCCAGGCGGGCTCAGGCGGTCGGGTCGACGAGGACCTTCGCGTGGCGCGACTGTCCCGAGTCGAGCTCGTCCATGAGCCGCGGCAGGTCGGCGAGGCCGATGGTGCCCGTGTGCAGGGAAGCGACGTCGACCGAGCCGTCGGCGATCGCGCGCATCGCTCCGAGGAAGTCCTCGTGGTTGTACGCGAGCGAGCCGATGATCGTGAGCTCACGCACCTGCCAGTCCCCGTAGCTCACGGTCGAGTCGGTCATCGGGAATCCGAGAAGCGCCAGGGTGCCGCCCCGACGAACGAGCTCGCCGGACGGCTTGAGGAGCGCGGCGACGCCGGAGCACTCGTAGAGGACATCGGCGCCGAGGCCGTCCGTCGCGTCGAGCAGCAGCTGGGCGAACTCCTCGCCCGGCGCGTGCACGTCGGTGAACCCGAGGGAGGTTGCGGCGGCCCGGCGGTCAGCGTTCGGCTCGACGACGAAGATCCGGCCGGCGCCGGCGTGGCGCGCGTGCTGGGCGGCGAGGAGTCCGATGGGACCGGCGCCCTGGACGACGACGATCGCGCCGAGGGGCTGGCGCGTGCGCTTGACCGCGTGGAACGTCACGGCCGTCGGCTCGACGAGGGCGGCCTCGACGTCGCTGAGACCGTCGAGCACCGGCATGACCCGACGCTCCGAGACGACGAGCGAGGTGGCGAAGCCGCCGTGGTCGGGAGAGTCGGGCGTGACGCCGTTCGCCTCGGCGAACGCGGTGTCGCAGTGCTGGGGGTGGCCCGCCGTGCACTGCGCACAGGTGCCGCACGCGGGTCCGACCGAGGCGACGACTCTGGTTCCGGGCTCCACCGTCGACACGCCCGCGCCGACACGTCGCACCGTGCCGGTCCACTCGTGACCGAACGTCGCGGGCGGGATCTGGCCGCCCGACGTGTAGTTGTGGGTGTCGGTCGCGCAGATGCCGCACAGCGTCACGTCGACCTCCACCATGCCGGGGTCGATCTCGTCCGGCCGGCCTCGCTTCCGCAGCTCGAGGGCGGACGGGGCGGTAACGGCGGCGAACGTAGTAGTCACATCTTCAACTATTCCACGGCCGGCGAAACCGGGCCGATGCACCGACCCCGGACATGACGATGGCCGCGGGGTGGAGTCCCGCGGCCATCATCGGTGTGCGTCGACCGGCAGGAGGAGGACCCGGTCGGTCGCGGGGTCGTGCGCTCAGTCGCCGGGCCACTCGCCCGTCGCCTTGGCGAACGCGCGGGCGCCCTGTCGCTGGACGAGCGCGCGAACACCGGAGAAGATCGCGCCCTGGATGACGGCGGCGAGCAAGATCTCCTTGAGCGGGAACTCGGACTGCGTCGGGTTGGGCGGATCGCCCTCGCTGTTCGGGCTGGCCCGCTTCCAGACCTGCTTGAACACCGCCGACGCGATGAGTCCCGCGAGGATCGACGAGATGAGCCCGACCGGCTGGTACAGGATCTTCGCCGACGTGCTGGACTTCGCGGGCTTGGACGCGGCCATCAGCCGACGGCCACCTGACGGCCCGCGAGGATCTCGGTGCGCTCGGACTCGGTGAGACCGCCCCAGACGCCGTACGGCTCCTGGACCGCGAGCGCGTGCTCACGGCACCGGTCGATGACCGGGCACGTGGCGCAGACGGCCTTGGCGTTCTCCTCACGGCGGTGCCGCTTCATCCCACGCTCGGCCTCGGGCGAGAAGAAGACCGAGGAGTCGGCACCCATGCAGGCGCCCTCCCACTGCCATTCGTAGGACTCGATGATGGGCGACGGAAGTCGCTTGATGTTGACCATGGAACTGCCCCTTCCCCAGGGGTGTGTACTGACGCGAGCTGGTGTGCACAACTCGGTGAGTAGTTCGACCGTACTACTCAACCTATTCACTAGGCAAGCGACTTGAATAGGTTTTATGATCGACCCATGCACCGCCGCTGGACCGTGGGGACTCTCTCCGAGATGTTGGGCATCGCCGCCCCCACTCTTCGCACGTGGGAGCGCCGCTACGGCGTGGGTCCCACGTTCCGTACGGCCGGCGGTCACCGCCGCTACACGATCGTCGACGCGGACCGCGTCGCCACGATGGCACGCTTCATCGAATCGGGGATTCCGGCGCATGACGCGGCCGAGCGGGTCAAGCGCCTGTCGCCCCACGAGCTCGCCGCAATCGTCGGCGCCGGACCGGCCGGCTTGCGGGCCTCGGCCCACGAGCAGGCGGTCTTCGACATCATCGAGGGCGCCAAGGAGCTCGACGCCGCGCGGGTCCAAGAGGCGGCCGAGAAGGCGATCGACCGCTTCGGGATCGAGGAGGCCTGGGACGCCGCCATCGCGCCGGCCATGATCGAGATCGGCCTGCACTGGGAGGACGGACGGATCGGCGTCGCGGCGGAGCACCTCGTCACCGCGTGCGTGCTCAGTGCCCTGCGCGCCGCCGCGCACCAGTACCCGACGAAGGGCCCGGCGCGTGTGGTGCTGGCCAGCGTCGAGGACGAGCAGCACAAGCTGCCCGTCGTCGCGCTCGGTGCGGCCCTGGCCCGTCACGGTCACGCCTGGACCGAGCTCGGCGCGCGGCTGCCCATGGAGTCGCTGGAGCAGTTCGTCGAGAGCAGCGAGCCCGACGTCGTCTTCCTGTGGTCCTCGGTCATCGTCCCGGGCGAGGAGGAGCTGGAGCGGTTCGCCGCCCTGGGCAAGCGCACGCACCTCTTCCTCGGCGGCACGGGCTGGCCGCACGGCGTCGCCACGTCGCACTCGCTGACCGAGACGGTGCAGCAGTTGCGGCGCGCTCTCGGCGACCCCCTACCCTGAGCCCCATGAGCGAACAGCACGTCGTCACCGAGATCGAGGGGCCCATCGCCCGCGTCTGGCTCAACCGCCCGGACAAGCTGAACGGCATCACGTTCGGCGTGCTGGACGGCCTGCTCGAGGCGGCCGACCGCATCGAGGCCGACCCGAACGTGCGCGCCGTGCTGCTCGAGGGCCGCGGCCCGTCCTTCTGCGCGGGCCTGGACTTCGGGCAGGTCATGACCGACAAGAAGCGCGTCGCCAAGTACTTCCTGCCCAACCCCCTCAAGGGCACGAACAAGTTCCAGCAGCCGCTGTGGGCCTGGCGTGAGCTCTCGGTGCCGGTCATCGCCGTCACGCGCGGCCACGTCTTCGGCGGCGGCATCCAGCTGGCGCTCGCCGCCGACTTCCGCTTCACCACGCCCGACTGCCAGTGGTCGATCCTCGAGGCCAAGTGGGGCCTGGTCCCCGACATGAGCGGCACGGTCGCCCTGGCCGAGCTGGTCAACGCCGACCTCGCCAAGCGTCTCGTGATGACCGGTGAGGTCTTCTCCGGCGAGCAGGCCGTCGAGTACGGCATCGCCTCGGGCGTGGCCGAGGACCCGACCAAGCCCGCGCTCGAGCTGATCGACCAGCTGCTGACGCGCTCCCCCGACTCGGTCGCGGCCTCCAAGAGGCTCCTCAACGAGACGCGTCGCGCCACCCCGCGCCGCGCGTTCGCCCTCGAGCGCAAGCTGCAGAAGGCCATGTTCAAGGCGCCCAACACGGCCGCTGCGCGCAAGGCGGGCATGGAGAAGACCGAGCCCGAGTTCGGCCCGCGCACCTTCGGTCGCTGAAGCCGTCGCGCGATTCGGGACGTGGGGTCCGGATTGCTAGGGTTTGCCCGGTGAGCGAGGACAACAAGCCCAGCAAGAAGGTCGCCGACCAGTACGACCGGGGGTACGACTACACCCAGTACTGGAACAACCGCGACTACGAGAACGCCGCCGAGCAGGTCGCGATCCGTCGTCTGCTCCAGGGCCGCCGATTCGCCAAGGCCGCCGACGTGGGCGGTGGCTTCGGCCGCCTCGCCCTGCTGCTGCGCGAGTACGCCGACCGCGTGACGCTCGCCGAGCCCAGCCAGACCCAGCTCGACGCCGCCGAGAAGTTCCTCGAGGGCACCGACGTCATCAAGGCGCGCCAGCAGGCCGACGCGCTGCAGTTCGAGGACGGCGAGCTCGACCTCATCACGATGGTGCGCGTCATGCACCACATCCCCGAGCCCACCGACGAGTTCGCCGAGATCGCGCGCGTCCTCGCGCCGGGCGGCACCGCGATCATCGAGGTCGCGAACTACGGACACTTCAAGAACCGTCGTGCGTTCAAGAAGGCCGGCAAGGCGCTCCCGAAGGAGCCCGTCAGCATCCGCACCGTCGCGGCCGACGAGCCCGACGCGATCGCCTTCGTGAACCACAACATCGACACCGTCGTGAGCCAGCTGGCCGCCGCCGGCCTCGTGCTGGAGCGCAAGCTCTCGGTCTCGAACCTGCGCAGCCAGAAGCTCAAGCGGATCGTGCCCACCAAGGCCCTCGTCGCGGTCGAGCGCGTGCTGCAGAAGCCGCTCGCGGCCAGCGACTTCGGTCCCTCGATCTTCCTGGAACTGCGCAAGCGCTGAGGTGTCGTACCGCACGATCGACCGGCCCGTCGGCGGCTTCGCCGAGGCCGAGATCGTCGTGCTGCGGTCGCGGTTCCTGGCGCGGGTGGGCCGGGTCGAGGACGAGGCGTCGGCGCGGGCGCTGATCGCCGAGGTGCGGTCGACGCACCACGACGCCCGGCACCACTGCACCGCGTTCGTCATCGGTCCCGACGGTGCGCTGCGGCGCAGCAACGACGACGGCGAGCCCTCCGGGACCGCCGGCCGGCCGATGCTCGAGGTCCTCGCCGGGCGTGAGGTCAGCGACGTCGTCGCCGTCGTCACGCGGTGGTTCGGCGGCACGCTGCTCGGCACCGGCGGTCTCGCCCGGGCGTACGCCGACGCCACGGCCGCCGCGCTCGACGTCGCCGGCACGCGCCAGCGCGTCCTGTGGCAGCGGGCGCGCGTGACCGTCCCGGTCACCGAGGTCGGCGCGATGGAGAGCCGGCTGCGCCGCGACACCGACGTCCTCGCCGTCGCCTACGGCGCGGCCGAGGTCTCCTACGAGGTCGCCACCGCCGACCTCGCCGTCCTCGACCGGCTGCCCTTCGAGACCCTCGAGCCCGTCTGGCGCGATTCGTAGGGGAGGTTTCCCCGGTTAACCGGGGAAACTGTCACTTCACGAGGTTTGCGAACCACGTGAAGTGACAGGAAACCTCGTTCAGTCACTGGCCGAGGCGGCCCAGGACCTCGCGCACGTGGCCGAGGGCGTCGGGGCTGCCCAGGCCGGTGGTGTCGTCGAAGTAGAGCCCGTCGCCGATCAGCTGGATCGTGCGCGCGAGCGCCTCGTCGGCGAGGTGGTCGTTGAGCACGCCGAACCAGGCGTCGCGGATGTCGGCGAGGGCCGTACGGGCGCCGTGGTCGTGCTCCTGGGCGATGCGCGAGGCCGCGATGAGGGCGCGGTCGAAGTCGCTGCCGGTGTCCACCGAGGTCTCGAGGTAGAACGCGACCGGACCCTGAGGGGCGGAGCGCATCTGCTCGACGTCGCGCGCCGCCTGCTCGCGCAGCCGCTCGACCATCCCATCGACGAGGGCCTCGCGGCTGTGGAAGTGGTAGAGCAGACCACCCTTGGAGACGCCGGCCTCGGCCGCGACGGCGTCGAGCGTGGCCGCCCGGCTGCCCGCGCCGACCAGCAGTCGCTCGAAGGCGTCGAGGACGCGGTCACGGGTGCTGCGTTCCTCGGCCATGCGGCCCAGCCTAGTGATCGTCGAGCCGGCGAGGGCGAAACACGACGATCACGTGACCCCGATCACCGGAAAGCGCTGTGATCAGAGTCATTTTGGAACTGTACCGTCTGGACGGTACAGTTGCGTTCATGACGACGTACACGCCCGCCACGCACCGTGCCGGCCGACGCGAGTGGTTCGCGTTGGCCGTGCTGATGCTGCCCGTGCTGCTCGTCTCCGTCGACAACACGGTGCTCTCCTTCGCACTGCCCGAGATCAGCCGCGAGCTGCGCCCCAGCGGCAACCAGCTCATGTGGATCGTGGACGTCTACGCCCTCATGCTGGCCGGCCTGCTCATCGCGATGGGCAGCCTCGGCGACCGCGTGGGCCGGCGCCGCCTGCTCGTCGTGGGCGCCGTCGGCTTCGGCGTGGCCTCGGCGATCGCCGCGTTCAGCACGACCCCCGAGATGCTGATCGCCGGCCGCGCGCTGCTCGGCTTCTTCGGCGCGACGCTCATGCCGTCGACGCTGTCGTTGATCCGCAACATCTTCGAGGACGCGCGCGACCGCCGCACCGCCATCGCCGCGTGGGCCGCGATGTTCTCCGGCGGAGCCGTCCTGGGTCCCGTCGTCGGCGGCTACCTGCTCGAGCACTTCTGGTGGGGCTCGGTCTTCCTGCTGAACGTCCCGCTGATCATCGTGTTCGTGCCGCTGGCGCTCGCCGTGATCCCCGAGTCGCGCGACCCGCAGCCGGGCCCGTTCGACCCGATCTCGGTGCTGCTGTCGCTGCTGGCGATGGTGCCGCTGGTCTACGCGATCAAGCACGGCGCCAGCGCAGGTCTCGACGACGTCACCCTCGCGGCGCTCGCCCTCGGCATGTCCTCGGGCTGGCTGTTCGTCCGCCGCCAGCAGCGCAGCGCGAACCCGATGCTCGACCTTTCGCTGTTCCGGAACCCGGTCTTCAGCGGCGCCCTGGCCGCGAACGCGCTGAGCCTCATGGCGCTCGCGGGCTTCCTGTACTTCGGCGCGCAGCTGCTGCAGCTCGTGCTGGGCATGTCGCCGCTGGAGTCGGCGCTCGTCCTGGTGCCGGGCTCGGTGGCCACGATGGTGGCCGGCTTCGCCGCCGTGCGCCTCGTCGAGCGGGTGCCGGTGCGCACGCTGGTGCCGCTGAGCTTCATGCTCTCGTCGAGCGGCTACGCGATCGCCGCGTTCACCGGTCACCCGACGGTCCTGTCGGTCGCCGTGGCGTTCACGGTGCTCGGCATCGGCATCGGCCTGGCCGAGACGATCACGAACGACCTCATCCTGTCGAGCGTCCCCCCGCAGAAGGCCGGTGCCGCGTCGGCGATCTCCGAGACCGCCTACGAGATCGGCGCCGTGCTGGGCACGGCCGTGCTCGGCAGCGTGCTGACCGCGACCTTCCGCTCGCACCTCACGGTGCCCGCGGTGGCGAAGTTCGGCGAGCAGGAGAACGCGTTCGAGACCCTCGGCAGCACCCTGCAGTTCGCGGAGCAGTTCGGCGCGCCGGTCGAGGGCTGGATCCACGCGTCGGCCGCCTCGGCGTTCGACCTCGGCGTGCAGTTCACCGCCGGCGCCGCGATCTTCGTCGCGCTGGCCGCGGCGCTGGTCTCGCGACGCACCCTGCGGCACGGCTGAGCGGACCTACACTCGGCCCATGCGGGGTCGGATCGCGCTCGTCGCAGCTCTTCTGGTGGCTGCCGGGTGCTCCGGCGCGCCCGAGCCGAGCGATCCGCCGGACGGCTTCACCGCCCAGGTGATGCAGTACCGCGGCAAGCGGCTGACCCGCGACATCGCGGTGGCGATCCGCAACGACACGCGGCGCGACCTCACGATCTCGGCGATGCGGCTGGAGTCGAACCGCTGGCCCGAGGCCGTCGAGTGGGACGGCGAGGAGGAGATCGGACCCGGATTCGGCACGGGCATCGACGTCGATCCGCCCGCCGGCACCTGCCCCGAGGGGAAGGAGCTGGAGGCGGTCGCGGACTTCACCTACCGGTACGGCGACGAGGAGCGGCGCTCGAAGGTGCCCGTCGCTGATCCGTACGGCGTGCTGCGCGACCTCGTCGACGGCGACTGCGGCGAGCAGGCGTTCGCCGAGGCCACGACCGTCACCGTCGGCACGCCCGAGGTCATCGGCGACACGTGGTCGGCGCCGCTGGACCTCGAGCCGCGCGGGCCGAACGAGGTCGTCCTCCTGGGCCTCGCGCCGACCCTGCGGTTCGCGTTCGGGCCCGCCACGCCCACCGAGGTGGAGCTGCCGCTCGACCGGCCCCAGCGGCTGCGGCTCGAGGTCGTCATGGGGCGCTGCGATCCCCACGTCGTGGCCGAGGACAAGGTCGGCTCGCGCTTCGGCGTGCGCGTGAGGACCGCCGAGATCGAGCACGCCTACTTCACGCTGGACCTGGCCGACGACGTGCGCGCCTCCCTCGAGGACTTCTACCGCGAGCGGTGTCGGCCGTGAGTGACACACTGGCGCGATGACCGAGCACTACCCGCTGGACGACCACGCCGACTCCCGCTCGCTGCTCGTCGCCGCCGCCTACGTGGTGCTGCGCCGCGGCGACGAGGTCTTCGTGCAGCGGCGGCACGGCACGGGCTACCGCGACGGCTACTGGGCCGTGATCGCCGGCCACGTCGACCCGGGCGAGTCCGTGCACGAGGCCGCCGTCCGCGAGGCCGAGGAGGAGGCCGGCGTCTCGATCGCGCCCGACGATCTCCACCCGCTCACCGCGATCCACCGCTTCGAGCGCGGGGGCCCCCAGGTGGAGCAGCGGATCGACCTCTTCTTCGAGGTCACGCAGTGGGGCGGCGACGCCGAGCTGCGCGAGGCCGACAAGGCCTCCGACATGGGCTGGTACCCGCTGTCGGCGCTGCCCGAGCCGTTCGTCCCGCACGAGCGCGACGTGCTCGACCTCCTCGCGACGGGCACCCCGGTGCCCGCGGTGATCTCGCTGCCCCTGTGACCCACCGCCCCGTGGCGCGATCTTGACGCAACCTGGCGGGCCCTTCCGCTGTGCGGCGCGTGGCGCCCTGCGAGCATGGTCCGGTGACCCGACGCGACAGTCTTCTCGCGGTGCTCGTCGCGGTGCTGTGGGGCTGCAACTTCGTGGCCATCCACGTCGGCCTGCAGGGCGTGCCGCCGTTCCTCTTCCTCGCGATCCGGTTCACCCTCGTCGCGTTCCCGCTCGTGTTCTTCGTGGCCCGGCCGCAGGCACCGCTGCGCTCGGTCCTCGGCATCGGCCTGTTCATGAGCCTGGGCCAGTTCGGCCTGCTCTACCTGGCGATGGCGATCGGGATGCCCGCCGGCCTGGCGGCCCTGGTGTTGCAGGCCCAGGTCATCTTCACGATCCTCATCGCCGCCGCAGTCCTGGGCGAGCGCGCCTCGCGTCGCCAGGCGATCGGCGCCACCATCGGCACCGCCGGTCTCGCGATCGTCGCGTGGGGCTTCCACCAGGACGCGCCGCTCGTGCCGCTGCTCGTCACCGTCGGCGCGGCGCTCTCGTGGGCGATCGGCAACGTCATCGCCCGGGCGGCCAAGGTGCCCTCGGGCCTGTCGCTCGTGGTCTGGTCGGCGCTCGTCGTGCCGCTGCCCTGCCTGGCGATGTCGCTGCTGTTCGAGGGTCCCGCCGAGATCGGAGACGCGCTGGGGAACTTCGGCCTCGCCGCCTGGGGCAGCACGCTCTACACGGTCGTGCTGGCGTCGCTGGTCGGCTACACGATCTTCAACCGCCTCATGGCGTCCTACCCCGCGGCCAGCGTGGTGCCCTACATCCTGCTGGTGCCGCCGGTGGGGGTCGCCGCGGCGTGGGCTGCGTTGGGCGAGGTGCCCAGCACGCTCGAGTGGGTGGGCGGCGTCGTGATGATGGTGGGCGTCGCGGTCGCGACGGTCACGCTCCGGAGGCGAGAAGCGCGTCCCGCGCCATCGTCGCCAGCAGTCGTGCCATCGAGTCCGAGCTGATCCGCGCCGAGTGCGGCGTGGAGTTGATCAGGCCGAACACCGCCTGGGTGGCGGCTCGGGCCGTGCCTCGGTCGAGGTCGGGCCGCAGCTCGCGCAGCGTCTCGACCCACGCGTCGATGTAGGCCAGCTGCAGCTCGCGCACGGCGGCCTGCGCCTGCTCGGGCAGGTTCGACCACTCGCGGTCCTGGATCACGATGAGCGCCGGGTGCGTCAGGGCGAACTCGACGTGCCAGGCGACGAGGGCGTCGAGCGCGGCGGAGGCGTCGGGGGCCTCGGCCCGGCGGCGGCGCCCCTCCGACAGCAAGCGCTCGCTGATCGAGGTCAGCGACTGCGCCAGCAGGTCCTCCTTGCCGGCGAAGTGCTTGTAGAGGGCGGGGCCGGAGATGCCGCACGCCTCACCGATGTCGTTGACCGAGACGCCGTGGTAGCCGCGCTCGGCGAACAGTCCGGCCGCGGTCTCGAGGATCTGCTCGCGCCGGCTCACGCAAGGAGCATAGCAGCGCAGGTTAATGAGTGTTAACCTTCGAGCCGTGAACATGCGAGAGCTCGTCGCCGAGCTGCGGGAGCGCACCGCGACCGCACGCCTGGGCGGCTCCGAGAAGGCCCGCGACCGCCACGTCGGGCGCGGCAAGCTGCTGCCGCGCGACCGGGTCGACCGGCTGCTCGACCCCGGGTCGCCCTTCCTCGAGGTCGGCGCGCTGGCCGCCTACGGGATGTACGGCGACGACCCGTTCGCCGTGCCGAGCGCGGGCATCATCACCGGCATCGGCCGCGTCTCGGGCCGCGACTGCGTGATCGTGGCGAACGACGCCACCGTCAAGGGCGGCACGTACTACCCGCTCACGGTGAAGAAGCACCTGCGCGCGCAGACGATCGCGGCCGACAACCACCTGCCGTGCCTCTACCTGGTCGACTCCGGCGGCGCGTTCCTGCCGATGCAGGACGAGGTCTTCCCCGACCGCGACCACTTCGGCCGGATCTTCTTCCACCAGGCGCAGATGTCGTCGCGCGGCATCCCCCAGGTCGCGGCCGTCCTCGGCTCGTGCACCGCCGGCGGCGCCTACGTGCCCGCCATGAGCGACGAGACCGTGATCGTCCGCGACCAGGGCACGATCTTCCTGGGCGGCCCGCCGCTGGTGAAGGCCGCGACGGGCGAGGTCGTCACGGCCGAGGAGCTCGGGGGCGGCGAGGTCCACGCCAAGGTCTCGGGCGTGGTCGACCATCTCGCCGACGACGACGACCACGCGCTGCAGCTGGTCCGCTCGATCGTCGACACGTTCGCCCGTCCGCAGCAGTCCACGATCACCCGCCGCGAGGCGCTCCCGCCGCGTGAGGACCCCGACGGCCTCTACGACGTGGTCCCCGTCGACTCGCGCACGCCGTACGACGTCCGCGAGGTCATCAGCCGCATCGTCGACGACTCGCGCCTGCACGAGTTCAAGCCGCTCTACGGCGACACGCTGGTCTGCGGCTTCGCGCACATCGACGGCTGGCCCGTGGCGATCATCGCCAACAACGGCATCCTGTTCAGCGAGTCGGCGCTCAAGGGCGCGCACTTCATCGAGCTGGCCAACCAGCGCGGCATCCCGCTGGTGTTCCTGCAGAACATCACCGGCTTCATGGTCGGCAAGGAGTACGAGAACGGCGGCATCGCGAAGGACGGCGCCAAGCTCGTCACGGCCGTCGCCTCGAGCGTCGTCCCGAAGTTCACCGTCGTCATCGGCGGCTCGTTCGGCGCCGGCAACTACGGCATGTGCGGCCGCGCCTACGACCCGCGCTTCCTGTGGATGTGGCCGAACGCGCGCATCTCGGTGATGGGCGGCGAGCAGGCCGCATCGGTGCTCGCCACCGTGCGCGGCGACTTCGAGTCGCCCGAGGCCGAGGAGGCGTTCAAGGCGCCGATCCGCGACCAGTACGAGACGCAGGGCTCGCCCTACTACTCCACCGCGCGGCTGTGGGACGACGGGATCATCGATCCCGGCGACACCCGCCGCGTCCTCGCGCTCGGCCTCGCCGCCGCCGCGCACGCCCCCGTTCCCGCGCCGAATTTCGGCGTCTTCCGGATGTGAGAGACATGGCCCTGGACTCCGTGCTCGTCGCCAACCGCGGCGAGATCGCCGCCCGCGTGCTGCGGGCCTGCCGTGAGCTCGGCATCCGCGGGATCGCGGTGCACGTCCCCGGCGACACCGCGCACCTCGCCCTCGCCGACGACGCGGTCGAGGTGTCGGGCTACCTCGACGGCGCCGCGATCGTCGAGGCCGCACGGGGGGCCGGCGCGACCGCCGTGCACCCGGGCTACGGCTTCCTCTCCGAGAACGCGCCGTTCGCGCGGGCCGTGGCCGAGGCCGGTCTGGTGTTCGTCGGTCCGGACGCCGACGTCATCGAGCTGATGGGACGCAAGGACCGTGCCCGCGAGGTCGCCGAGCGCGCCGGGGTGCCGGTCATGCCACGCTACGAGCCCGACGCGGTGCCCGCCGACGCCTATCCCGTGCTGGTCAAGGCCGCGGCCGGCGGCGGCGGCAAGGGCATGCACGTCGTCCGCCGGCCCGAGCAGCTCGCCGACGCGCTCGCCACCGCCGCCCGCGAGGCGCGCGCCGCGTTCGGCGACGACACCCTGCTGATCGAGCGCTTCGTCGAGGGCGGCCGTCACGTGGAGGTCCAGGTCTTCGGCGACCGGCACGGCCACGTGGTGCACCTGCTCGACCGCGACTGCTCCGTGCAGCGCCGCCACCAGAAGGTCGTCGAGGAGGCCCCGGCGCCCGGCCTCGACCCGCGCGTCCGTGAGCGGATCCGCTCCGCCGCCGTGTCCCTGTGTCGCGAGGTCGGCTACGTCAACGCGGGCACGGTGGAGTACCTCGTCCACGGCGACGAGGCGTACTTCCTCGAGATGAACACGCGCCTGCAGGTGGAGCACCCGGTCACCGAGGAGGTCACCGGCACCGATCTCGTCCACTGGCAGCTGGCGGTCGCCGCGGGCGAGCCGCTGCCGCTGGAGCAGGAGGACGTCGTCGAGGTGGGCCACGCGGTCGAGGTGCGCGTCTACGCCGAGGACCCCTACGCCGGCTTCCTCCCGCAGGCCGGCCGGATCCGCGAGGTCTGGTGGCCCGGCGCCCGCATCGAGTCGGTCATCGAGGACTTCGGCGGCGCCGACGTGAGCTCCTCGTTCGACCCGATGATCGCGAAGATCATCACGATCGGCGACGACCGCGACGAGGCCGTCGACGCGATGGTCGAGGCGCTGGACGCGACCGCGGTCTTCGGCATCCGCTCGAACGTCGGCTTCCTGCGCCGGATCGTCGACTCGGCCACGTTCCGCGACGCCGCGATGGACACCGGCTGGCTGGACGCCGAGCCCGAGGACCTGCTCGCACCGCCCGAGGTGCCCGGGAGCGCGGCCGCCGCGGCGGCACGTCTGCTCTGGCCCGCGCCCGACGACGGCTGGCGCGTCGCCGGTCCCGCCGCGCCGCTCGTCCTGCCCGTCGTCGACGAGGAGGGCGTCCGCCACGAGGTCAGCGCGTGGCCCGACCACGTCGTCCCGAACACCACCGACGGCGCCCGCGCGTGGGTGGCGATCGAGGGTGAGACGCACGTCTTCGAGCGGCCCGACGGCACGCGTCGGCCACGCACGCTGCACGCCGGCGACGCCGAGGTGACCGCGCCGATGCCCGGCACCGTCATCGCCGTCGAGGTCGAGCCGGGCCAGCGCGTCGAGGCCGGTCAGCGGCTCGGGGCGGTCGAGGCCATGAAGATGGAGCTGGCGCTCACCGCCGCCCACGCGGGCGTCGTCACCGAGGTGGCCGCCACGGTCGGGCGCCAGGTGAAGATGGGCGACCTGCTGTTCCACGTCGAGGCGCAGGAGGACTGATGGCACTGCCGATGGTCGAGCGCGACCCCAGCCTGCCCGCGCGCGTGACGATCTACGAGGTCGGCCCGCGCGACGGCCTGCAGAACGAGTCCGGGATCGTTCCGGTGGGCGCGAAGGTCGCGTTCATCGAGGACCTCGTGGCCGCGGGGCTGCCGGTCGTCGAGGCCACCAGCTTCGTGCACCCGAAGTGGGTGCCCCAGCTCGCCGACGCCGGCGAGGTCGTGGCGCGGCTCCCCGTGGCGGGAAGCGTTCCGCTGCCGGTCCTGGTCCCGAACGAGCGCGGTCTCGACCGTGCCCTGGAGGCCGGCGTGCGGCACATCGCGATCTTCGCCAGCGCCACCGAGACCTTCGCGGCCAAGAACCTCAACAGCTCGGTCGAGGGCCAGTTCGCGATGTTCGAGCCCGTCGTCCGCCGCGCGCTCGACGCGGGAGTCGACGTCCGCGCGTACGTCTCGATGTGCTTCGGCGACCCGTGGGAGGGCGCCGTCGACCCGGCCCAGGTCGTGGGCGTCGGACGGCGCCTGCTCGACCTCGGCGCGACCCAGCTCTCGATCGGCGACACGATCGGCGTCGGCACCGCCGCGCACGTGGCCCGGCTCGTCGGCGACTTCGCCGACGCGGGCGTGCCGGCCGACCGGCTCGCGATGCACTTCCACGACACCTACGGGCAGGCGCTCGCGAATGCCCTCGCGGCGCTGCGCTGCGGGATCACCACGTTCGACGCCTCGGCCGGCGGTCTCGGTGGCTGCCCCTACGCCGAGAGCGCGACGGGCAACCTGGCCACCGAGGACCTCGTCTGGATGCTCACCGGCCTCGGCATCGAGCACGGCGTCGACCTGCCGGCGCTCGTCCGCGCCAGCGTGCGGATGGCCGAGGTCCTCGGTCGCGAGAGCCCCTCGGCCGTCGTCCGCGCCCTCGCCTGACCGCCCTGACCCGAGATTTGCTCCATTTTCGACGTTTCAGAGGTGTTGAAAGGTCGAAAATGGAGCAAATCTCGGGACGGGCGGAGGTCAGCGGCGACGGAGGCGGCGGTCCTTGAGCTCGGACTGTGCGTAGCGGCCGACCTGCCAGGTGCCGAAGCCGTCGGCACCGGCGCCGACCGCGCCTCCGAGCAGCGGGATCTTCTTGCCGGCCAGCATCAGCGCGCGGCGGCCGATCGTGCGGCCGACCAGCTCGCCGGTGACCTCCTTGGCGATGCGGTCGTCGAGCACGGGGTCGTGCACCGGGGAGGTCGCGAGCGCCATCGGCGACGAGGGCAGCGTGCGCTTCTTGATCATCTCCTTGACCGTGTCCTCGCCGAGCATCACCGCGAGCACGGCGTTGCGCACGCGCGGGTCCTCGATGTCGTAGCCGCGCAGGTGGGCGATGCTCGCGACGAGGTGGCACTGCACGATCGTGACGCCGACGACGTTGGCCGGGACCGTGGCGGGCGCCAGTGCGACGCCGCCGAGGTTCGTGACGAACCCCTGCAGGCCCGCGAGGCTCGTGTGCGAGCGGACGAGCGAGGCGACGGCCTTCTCCACGTCACCGGCGTTCGCGGCGAGCTTGGCCCCGGCCGTCTCCACGACGGGGCGCAGCGGCCCGATGCCGTCGATGGCCTTGTCGAGGACCGTGCGGACGTAGCCCGAGGCCACGGAGGGCACCACCCGGGTGCCCGCCTCCTTCGCGATCCGGTCCTTCATTCCCATGCCGCAAGCATAGGAAGACGGCGCGAATGCGCTCGTTCGCCGCACGCGCAACGGCCCCGGGCCCCCTAGGGTGGGCCCATGGCGCAGGAGCCGTTCTCGACGCAGGTGGCGACTCCCCAGTGGCGCGCCCTCGCCGAGGAGTGGACCGCGGAGGCGCTCGCGCGTCACGGCATCGCGGTCACGGGCCCGAGCGAGCAGCCGCGCATCCGCGCCTGGTCGACCCAGCTCACCGTGCCGACCGACGCCGGACTCGTGTGGTTCAAGGCCACGTGCCCGGCGATGGCGTTCGAGCCGGCGCTGCAGCAGGAGATGGCCAGGCTCGTGCCCGGCGCCGTCCAGGAGCCGCTCGCGATCGACGCCGAGCAGGGCTGGATGCTCACCCGCGACCACGGCCCCACGGTCGGCGACCAGCGCACGCCCACCGCGCAGGACTGGCGGCTCGCGGTCGCCGAGGCCGCGCGGGTCCAGCGGGCGCTCGTCGACCACCGCGAGGAGCTGCTCGCCACCGGACTGCCCGACGCGGCGCCGGAGACCGTCGTCGACCGCTTCGACCGCATGCTCGAGATCCACGAGCAGACGCCGGCCGAGGAGGGTCCGCACGTCGCGCCGGGCACGATCGAGGCGCTGCGCTCGCGGCGCTCCGAGCTCGTGGACGCCTGCGCCGAGCTCGCGGAGTCCACCGTGCCCTCCACGTGGCAGCACGGCGACCTGCACCCGTGGAACCTCTACGGCACCGACGGCCACGTCGCCCTGTTCGACCTCGGCGACGGCATGTGGGCCCACGCGGTCGAGCTGCTCTGCGTCCCCTACGGCGTGGTCACGTCGTCCGACGACGTGGCCTGGGCCGACGTCGTCCCCGCGTGGCGCGAGGTCTGGGAGGTCGAGCCCGAGGAGTTCGACCGGCTGTGGCGCGCCACCGGCTTCACGCACGCGGTGAACCGGGCCGTCACGTGGCACCGGGCCCTGCTGACCGCCACCGCCGCCGAGGTCGCCGAGTGGGGGAGCGCGGTCGAGCACCACCTGGCCTCCATGCTGGACGCATGACGCCGGTCCCCCTGCCGCCCTCGCCCTGGGCGTTCGAGCCCGCGGAGTGGCCCGACGACGACTGCGTCGCCTCCGGCGCCGACCTCGAGCCCTCCACGCTCTTCGAGGCGTACCGCCGCGGCGCGTTCCCGATGCCCGACCGCCGCCGGCTGCTGTGGTGGTCGCCGACGCAGCGCGGCGTGCTCGGCCCGGGCGACCTGAGGGTCTCGCGGTCGCTGCGGCGCTCGATGCGGTCGTTCACGATCACCGTCGACACCGACTTCGAGGCCGTCATCGACGCGTGCGCCGACCCGCGCCGTCCCGGGGCCTGGATCGACGCCTCGATCCGCCGCGCGTACGTGCGGCTCTTCGAGCTCGGCCACGCGCACAGCGTCGAGACCCGCGACGAGGAAGGACGGCTGGTCGGCGGGCTCTACGGAGTCGGGATCGGCGCTCTGTTCGCGGGCGAATCCATGTTCCACCGCCGCACCGACGCGTCGAAGGCCGCGCTGGTCGGGCTGGTCGAGCGGATGTCGGTCCTGCCGGACTGGCTGATCGACACCCAGTGGCAGACCCCGCACCTGGCCACGCTGGGCGTCCGCGAGGTCCCGCGGGCGACCTACCTGGCCGCGATCGAGGCCCTCGTGGACCTCCCCGCACCCGATTGGGACTGAAATCTCGCGACACGCCGGGGGCCCCCGGGAGGCGGACCCCTCCGCGTGCTCCCTAGACTGCACGCGTACCCATTTCATCCATTTCAGGAGCAGAATCGTGGCACTTTCCCGCAACGATCTCGTGGCCGAGCTGGCCAACAAGACCGGCAGCACCAAGAAGGACGTCGACGAGTTCGTCACCGCCTTCGCCGAGCTCGTCATCGACTCGGTCGCCAAGGGCGAGAAGATCTCGATCCCGGGTGTTCTCTCGGTCGAGCTCGTCGAGCGCGCCGCCCGCACGGGTCGCAACCCCGCCACTGGTGAGACCATCGACATCCCCGCCGGCAAGGGCGTGAAGGTCAGCGCCGGCTCGCGCCTCAAGGCTGCCGCCAAGTCCGCGAAGTAATTCCTTGCGCGTTCCGACGCCCCCGCCCCTGTGGACACAGGGCCGGGGGCGTCGCGCGTCGTGTGTGAGGATGCGGCGATGACCACCTCGACGCCGTACCACCGGCTCGCCCGCGAGTCACCCGACTTCGCCCACTGGCGGCTGCCGGTCGCGGCCGTCGCGGGCACCGGTCTCTACCTGGCGCTCACGATCGTCCTGGTCGTCGTCGCCGCCCTGGTCGTGGTGGGCAGCGGCGCCAGCTTCGACGCGTGGCTGGACTCGATCGGCGCCACCGTCGACACCGACGAGCCGGGCGCCCTGCTGTTCCAGCTGCTCTCGATCGTCCTGCTGCTGCCGTGCGTCCTGGTGTCCGTCGCGGTGATCTGGCGCCGCCACGTGGGCTACCTCCACTCGGTGGTGGGTCACGTGCGCTGGCGCTGGCTGGGCTGGTGCGCGGTCCTGGCCTTCGTCGTCGTCGGCACCGCGCTGGGCCTCTCGATCGTCCTGGCCGCCGCGTCGGGCGAGTCCCTCGGCTTCGACGCCCCCGGCGGCCGAGCGCTGCTCGTGCTGCTCATCGTGCTGCTGGTCGTCCCGTTCCAGGCCGCCGCCGAGGAGTACGTGTTCCGCGGCGCGCTGATGCAGCTGATCGGGTCGTGGACGCGATTCGCGGCCGTCCCGGTGATCGCCACCAGTCTGCTGTTCGCGGCCGGGCACCTCTACAACATCTGGGGCCTGGTCTCGGTCTTCCTCTTCGGCGTGGTCGCGGCCCTGATCACGATCCGCACCGGTGGCCTCGAGGCCGCGGTCGCGCTGCACGTCGCGAACAACATGGTGCTGCTGACCCTCGACGTCCTCGGCCTGATCGACTCCAGCGGCGAGGGCGCGGGCATGTGGAACGAGGTCGTCCCGTCCACGGTCATGTGCCTGGTCTTCTGGGGGCTCGTCGAGCTCTCGGCGCGGCGCCGCGGACTGCAGCGCCGGCGCCCGCCGCTGCCGGCACCCGCTCCCGCTCCCGCCTACGTCGTCGTGCCCCCGCCGCCGTACGTGCCCGGCCCGTCGGACCACGCGCCGATCCCGGCAGCCCCGGTCCAGCCTGCCGCTCCGGTGCCACCGCAGTCGCTCGTGCCGCCGAACGCGCCGTCCTACCCGGGCGACCCGGGCGTCTGGGGACGCTGAGCCGCTACGACACCACCGGGCGCCCGGCAGCCTCCCACGCGTCCATCCCGCCCTCGAGGTTCACCGCGTGGTGACCCATCGAGGTCAGCCACGCCGTCGCGTGCGCTGATCGCTGCCCGAGGTGGCAGACCACCAGCATCGGGCGTTGCGGATCCAGCCGCTCCACCTGCAGGGGCAGCTGCCCGAGCGGGACGTGGACCGCCCCGTCGATGTGTCCCGCCTCCCATTCGAAGGGCTCGCGGACGTCCAGCACGACCCAGTCCTCGGGCAGCGGGTCGGGCACCTCGGACACGGACACCTGGGGCAGACCGGAGTCACTCATGGGGCGGGGGACCTCCTGTGGGTCTTGAAACCGGGAGAGTTGAATGGTTAATTGTTACTAGTCATGGCTGCGTGGCGCCCATTCGCGCGCCCCGTGATGCGTGCGGAGCGACCGCCGGCTGCGAGAGAGGAGGGACACATGGTGCAGAGCCGCGACCTCGTGCGACTGCCCTTCGAGTCCTCCACCCCGGGCATCGCCAGGACCAAGCTCGCGGCCTTCCTCACCCGCAACCGCACCGACCTCGCCGCGATCGACAACGCGTTGATCGTGCTGAGCGAGATGATCGCCAACGCCGTCGCGCACGGCACCCCCGACCAGGACGGCACGATGGAGATCGGCTGGGCCATCGAGGAGGGGCACCTCCTCCTCAGCGTCCGCGACTCCGGCCACGGCGTCGACATGGTGCCGCGCCCCTTCGACGAGGACTCCCTCGGCGGCCGCGGCCTCTCGATCATCAGCCGGGTCGCCGACAAGTGGTCGGTCGACCTCAGCGAAGGCACGTGCGTGCGTGCCGAGCTCACGCTGGCCTGAGCGACCGCCGTCGGCAGCCGACGGATACCGTGTCGGCCATGGGCAAGAAGTCGAGGCGTACCAAGCCGGCCAAGCAGCGCATGCCGTTCGTGGCGCGCACCTTCGAAGGACTCCCCGCCGAGGGCGACTGGGTCGCGATGCGCGAGTTCGTCCCGTCGGCCACCGCCGTGGTGGGCCTGCGCGACGGCGGCACCGTCCGCGTCTGCTCGCTGCTCCCCGGTGCCGGCGCGGGCCTGGTCCGTCCTGACGGCGAGATCTGGGTGGCCCTGCAGGTGCTGCACAACCACGGCGACATCAGCCGCGACCTCGCGCACGTCATCGAGGTGGCGCGGGACACCGAGCCCGGCACCCCGATCCGGATGACGCCTCCCGGTGTCGGCGACCGCCTGCAGGACCTCATCGCGCCCGACGCGTCGTTCGAGCTCGAGCTGCACGACGGCTTCGACTGGTGGCTCGTCGAGGAGGACCGCGGCTCGTCCGCCGCCGCGTCCGCGCTCGAGGAGGCCAACGCCACCGTCGCGCCCACCACGCGCCTCACCGCGACCGACTCGGCCTACGTCACCGACATGGGCGACCACGCGTTCCTGCGCTGGATCATGCTCGACGAGGAGGGCCCGCTGCTCGACGCGTTCGCGCGGCTGCGCGCCGCGGGCACCGACGCGATCACCGAGGGCACCACGCTCATCGGCATCTTCCGCGCGCACGGCCTGCTGGTCCCGGTCTGGGAGCTGGAGGGCGTCGGGGCCGAGGAGCTCGACGCGGCCCTCCCGGCGTTCGTCGCCTCGCTCGACGAGGCGAAGGCGCAGACGGCCGAGCTGTCCGCGGCCGAGCGCACCGCACGCCGCGACCTGGTCAGCCGACAGGTCACCATCCGCTGACACGGCAGCCACGATCGACGTGCCGTCGGTCACGGGGTTCGTGGTCACCGGCACCGAGCCCCTAGGCTGATTGCGTGGACTGGAACGACTACGACGCCGCGTTGTTCGACCTCGACGGAGTGATCACGCCCACCGCCGAGGTCCACGAGATGGCCTGGGGCCGGATGTTCACGGACTTCCTGGCCGGTCACCCCGACGCCGACCCCTACACCGACGCCGACTACTTCGCGTACGTCGACGGCAAGCCACGGTACGAGGGCGTCCGGTCGTTCTTGGAGTCCCGCGGCATCGACCTGCCGTACGGCGACCCGTCGGACGATCCCGCCGCCGAGACCGTCTGCGCGCTCGGCAACCGCAAGAACGACTACTTCTCCGAGGTGCTGCGCACCGAGGGCGTCGAGGCCTACCCCGGCTCGGTGCGGCTGCTCGACGCGCTGGAGGAGCGTGGCGTCAAGGCCGCGCTGGTCTCCAGCTCGCGCAACGCGAAGCTCGTGCTCGAGGCCGCGGGCCTCACCGAGCGCTTCGAGGTGATCATCGACGGCGAGGTCGCCGCGAGCGAGCAGATCGCCGGCAAGCCGGAGCCCGACACCTACGCCGCCGCGGCCGAGCGCCTCGGTGTGCCCACGCAGCGCTCTGTCGTGCTGGAGGACGCCGTCTCGGGTGTCCAGGCCGGCGCGGCGGGCGACTTCGGCCTCGTCGTCGGCGTCGACCGCGGTGCGGGCGCCGACGTCCTGCGCGAGAACGGTGCCGACGTGGTGGTCTCGGATCTCGCGGAGCTGCTGGCATGAGCTCGCACGAGGCGCCGCTGGCGGAGGACTTCCTGGACCGCGACCGCTGGCCCGCCGATCCGTGGCGGCTGGTGGAGACGCACCCCGACCAGACCGACCTCGGCGTCACCGAGACGCTGTTCGCAGTGGGCAACGGCTACCTGGGCATGCGCGGCAACGTCACCGAGGGCCGCGACTCGCACACCCACGGCACGTTCATCAACGGCTTCCACGAGACGTGGCGGATCCACCACGCCGAGGAGGCCTACGGCTTCGCCCGCGTCGGCCAGACGATCGTCAACGCCCCCGACGCGAAGGTCATCCGCCTCTACGTCGACGACGAGCCGCTGCTGCTGAGCGTGGCCGACCTGCTCGAGTACGAGCGCTCGATCGACTTCCGCGACGGCGTCCTGCGCCGCGAGATCCTGTGGCGCACTCCTTCGAACAAGCTCGTGCGCGTCGTGGCCAACCGCATGGTCTCGTTCGCCGAGCGCCACCTCGCGGTGCTCGAGTTCGAGGTGGAGATGGTCGACGACCACGCGCCGATCGCGATCTCGTCGCAGATCCTCAACCGCCAGGACGGCGAGGACGAGTACCACGTCCGCTCCAAGGCGATGGGCGAGGGACACGACCCCCGTAAGTCCGACGGATTCGACCGCCGCGTGCTCGAGCCCAAGCACCAGTGGGGCGACGCCGACCAGGGCCGCGTCGAGCTGGGCTTCCGGTGCGCCGACAGCGGCATGACCCTGGCCGTGGCGGCCGAGCACATCCTCGAGACCGACAACGAGTACACGACCCGCGTGCAGGTCGAGGACGACCTTGCGAAGGTGACCTACCGGATCAACGCCGAGCCCGGCCAGAAGGTCCGCCTGACGAAGCTGGTCTCGTACCACACGTCGCGCGGCGTCCCGGTGCGCGAGCTCGTCGACCGCTGCCGCCGCACCCTCGACCGCGCCTGCTCCGAGGGCGTCGCCCACCAGCGCGAGGCGCAGGTCGCCTGGCTCGCCGAGTTCTGGGAGCGCTCCGACGTCGAGGTGCCCGGGCACGACAGCATCCAGCAGGCGATCCGCTGGAACCTGTTCCAGGTGGCCCAGGCCAGCGCCCGCGCCGAGGGCGCCGGCATCCCCGCCAAGGGCGTCACGGGGTCGGGCTACAGCGGCCACTACTTCTGGGACACCGAGGTCTACGTCCTGCCGTTCCTGACCTACACGAATCCCGACCATGCCCGGAACGCCCTGCGGTTCCGGCACAGCCTCCTCGAGGCCGGACGCAAGCGCGCTCGTGAGATGTCGCAGTCGGGCGCGCTGTTCCCGTGGCGCACGATCAACGGCGAGGAGGCCTCGGCCTTCTACGCCGCGGGCACCGCGCAGTACCACATCGATGCGGACATCGCGTATGCCGTGACGCAGTACTACCTCGCCACCGACGACGAGGACTTCATGATCCGCCAGGGCATCGACATCCTCGTCGAGACGGCGCGGATGTGGGTGGACCTCGGCTTCTGGCGCGACGAGGAGGTGGGCACGTTCCACATCCACGGCGTCACCGGACCCGACGAGTACACGACCGTCGTCAACGACAACCTCTTCACGAACGTCATGGCCCGGTTCAACCTGAGCGCCGCCGCGCTCGCGGTGAAGCAGTTGGAGAAGCGCGCTCCTGACGCCCACCGCCGGATGGTCACCCGCCTGGCGCTCCAGGAGCACGAGATCACCGACTGGGAGCGCGCCGCCCGCAACATGGCGATCCCCTACGACGAGGCGCTCGGCGTGCACCCGCAGGACCAGCACTTCCTCGAGCGCGAGGTCTGGGACCTCGACCACACGCCGCTGGACAAGCGGCCGCTGCTGCTGAACTACCACCCGCTGGTGATCTACCGCTTCCAGGTGATCAAGCAGGCCGACGTCGTGCTGGCGCTGTACCTGCAGGGCAACCACTTCACGGCGGAGCAGAAGCGCGCGAACTTCGAGTACTACGACCCGATCACGACGGGCGACTCCACGCTCTCGGCCGTGGTCCAGTCGATCATCGCGGCCGAGGTGGGCTACCGCGACCTCGCGTACCGCTACTTCCTCGGCGCGCTGTTCGTCGACCTCGCCGACCGGCACAAGAACGCCACCGACGGCGTCCACGTCGCCTCGACCGGCGGTGTCTGGAGCGTGCTGGCCGGAGGCTTCGGCGGGTTCCGCGACCACCAGGGCGAGTTCACGATCGACCCGCGGCTGCCCGACGACTGGGACGAGCTGGTCTACCGCGTCACGGTGCACGGCACCCGCGTGCGCGTCACGGTGCGCCGCGACCAGCTCGAGCTCGTCGTCGAGGACCAGCTGCCCGACGCCCGCGGCCGGGTGGTCGACCCGCAGTTCTTCGTCCGCAAGCGCACGGTGACCGTGCGGCCGGGCGAGCCCGTCGTGGTGCCGCTCGAGGGTCAGGGACCGCAGATCGAGGGCACGCCGCCGTCGGTCTCGGGACGCCGCCGCGCCGACGGCACGGTCATCACCGCCATCGTCCCCGGCAGCTGAGCGTCACTCGGCGGGCGCCAGCGTCGCCGGCACGCGCACGAGCACCACGCCGGGGTGCACCTCGGCGGTGATCTCGCGGCCCTCGCCGGCCGGGTCGCCGTCGAGCTGCATCGGCACGGGCTTCTCGGCCTTCACGTGCACGCGCTGCGCGCACAGCCGGGTGAGGCGGGCGTCGTTGGTCTTGCGGCGCGTGATGACGCGGGCCACGATCGACAGCCAGCCGATGAAGCGCTTCGGCGCGACGATGACCACGTCGAGCAGGCCGTCGTCGATCTGCGCGTCGGGCAGCAGCGGGATGCCGCCCTGCAGGAAGCCCACGTTGCCGATGACGACGGTGCGCGCGCGGAAGTGGCGCGGCTCCTCGTCGTCGAGGGTGATCTCGACCTTGGTGCGCGGGAAGGTGATGGCCTTGACGCCCGAGACGAAGTACGCGAGGTAGCCGACGCGCTTCTTCAGGTCCTCGTTGACGCCGGTCATGATCATCGCGTCCATGCCCAGGCCCGCCATCACCAGGAAGGACGTCTCGGTGCCGCCGTCGGTCGTGAAGGTGGCGAGGTCGATCGCGCGGTCCTGGCCGCCGAACACCACGTCGAGCGCGTCGCGGGTGTTCACGGGGATGTCGAGGTTGCGCGCCAGCAGGTTGCCGGTGCCGTGGGGCAGCACGCCGACGGCGACACCCGAGCGGGTGGCCTCCTCGCACACCGCGCGCACCGTGCCGTCGCCGCCCGCGGCGATGACCAGGTCGACGTCGGCGTCCAGCGCCGCGCGGGTCTGACCGTGGCCCGGGTCCTCGATCGTGGTCTCGAACCACTGCGGCTCGTCCCAGCCGTGCGAGGCGCCGACCTGGCGCACCTTGGCCTTGAAGTCCTCGACGTCGCCGACCTTGACGGGATTGAGGACCACCGCGGCGCGACGTCGACCGGAGCCCGTGACGACGGCGAGGTCGGACGGCAGGCGGCCGCTGCCGCGCACCATGACGTGCCACAGGATCAGCGTGACGGCGCTGCCGAAGCACACGCCCGCGGTGACGTCGCTGAGGAAGTGCACACCGAGGAACACGCGGTCGGCGGCCACCAGCAGCGTGAGGACGACCCACAGGGTCAGCAGCAGCCGGCGCCGCAGGCCGCGGCCGGTGGCCACGATCGTCAGCAGCGCCATGACGGTGAAGAACAGGCCCGCGCCGGCCGAGTGGCCGCTCGGGAACGACCAGCCGCCGATCTCGTGCAGCGGAAGGTCCCACACCGGCCGCTCGCGGCGGACGGCCAGCTTGATCAGGGCGTTCCCGCCCAGCACCACGACGCCGGACGCGACGACCCACAGCGCGAGGATGCGCTCCTGGCGCCACCACAGCAGCCCGGCCAGCACCGCCAGGACGATCCCGACCGACCAGTTGCTGGTCACGATCGCGGTGATGTCGAGCAGGCTGACGAGCCACGCACGCGGCTCGGACACGTCGTACGCCCACTCCGCGACCGACTGGTCGAGGTCCATCAGGGGCTGCCAGCGCATCGACACGAGCACGGCCAGGGTGAGGAACAGGACGCACTCGACCGCCAGGAGAGCGTTCGGGATGAGCGGCCGGTCACCGTCGGCACGGCGCAGGTCGATCGTCACAACAGTCCTCTCGTCCGGAATGGGGCTGCCCCAGCGTAACCGCGCCGCGACACGTCGGCCGGTCACGCCTCGCTAGGCTGGCGGGGTGATCGATCCTCGACTGTTGCGTGACGAACCCGACCTGCTGCGTGCCGCTCAGGAGCGCCGCGGCGAGTCGCCCGAGGTCGTCGACGAGCTGATCGCGGCCGACGAGGCCCGTCGCGCCGCCATCGTGCGGTTCGAGGCGGTGCGCGCGGAGCAGAAGCAGCTCGGCAAGCAGATCCCGAAGGCGCAGGGCGAGGAGAAGCAGGCGCTGCTCGCCCGCACGAAGGACCTCAGCGCCGAGGTCAAGACCTCCGAGGCGGCGCAGGGCGCCACCGCCCAGGCGTTCGAGGAGCTCCTCAAGACCCTCCCGAACCCCACGGTCGACGCGCCTCCCGGCGGCGAGGACGACTTCGTCGTGCTCGAGGAGGTCGGCACGCCGCGCGACTTCGCGGCCGAGGGCTTCGAGCCGCGCGACCACCTCGAGCTCGGCGAGATGCTCGGCGCCATCGACATGGAGCGGGGGGCGAAGGTCAGCGGCTCGCGCTTCTACTACCTCACCGGCGTGGGCGCCCAGCTCGAGCTCGCGCTCGTGCAGCTGGCGATGTCGACCGCCGCCGAGTGGGGCTTCACGCCGATGATCCCGCCCGCGCTGGTCAAGCCGCAGGCGATGGACGGCACCGGCTTCCTCGGTCAGGCGGCCGACGACGTCTACCACCTGGAGAAGGACGACCTGTACCTCGTCGGCACGTCCGAGGTGCCCCTCGCGGCCTACCACGGTGGCGAGATCCTCCCCACCGAGTCGCTGCCGCGCCGCTACGCCGCCTTCAGCCCGTGCTTCCGCCGCGAGGCCGGCTCGTACGGCAAGGACACCCGCGGCATCTTCCGCGTGCACTGGTTCGACAAGGTCGAGATGTTCGTCTACACGACGCTCGACCAGGCCGCCGCCGAGCACGAGCGCCTGCTGGGCTGGGAGAAGGCCTGGCTGCAGAAGCTGGAGCTGCCGTTCCGCGTCATCGACGTGGCCGCGGGCGACCTCGGCCTCTCGGCCGTGCGCAAGTTCGACTGCGAGGCGTGGATCCCCACGCAGGGCAAGTACCGCGAGCTCTCGTCGGCCTCGAACTGCACCGAGTTCCAGGCCCGCCGCCTCGACGTCCGCACGCGCGGCGCCGCGGACGACGGCACCAGCCACGTCGCCACCCTCAACGGCACGCTCTGCGCCATGACGCGCACGATCGTCGCGCTGCTCGAGAACGGCCAGCAGGAGGACGGCTCGGTGCGTCTGCCCGCCGCGCTGCACCCGTACCTCGGTGAGGTGCTGCGACCCCTCGGTCAGGCGTCCGCGTGAGCTGGCGTCCCCGGCTCGTCGCCCTCGACGTCGACGGCACGATCGTCGACCACCGCAACACGCTGAGCCCTGCCGTGCGCGACGCCGTGCTGGGCCTGCGCGAGCAGGGGATCCCCGTCGTCATCGCCACGGGCCGCGCCGTGCCGGGCGTGTACGACGTGCTGGAGAAGCTCGGCTTCCGCGAGGGGCTCGGCGTGGCCAGCAACGGCTCGGTCGTCTTCAACGTCGACCCGTTCGAGGTCGTCCACACCACCACGTTCGACGCCAGCGAGGCGGTCAAGCGCGTGCTCGAGCGGGTGCCCGAGGCACTCGTGGCGGTGGAGGAGGTCGGGGTCGGCTACCGCGTGAACCGTGCGTTCCCCAAGGGCGAGATCACCGGCGAGATCATCCTCGACGAGGTCAACCGGATGGTCTCGCAGCCCGTCACCCGTGTCGTGGTCCGCGCGCCCGACCACGACCGCGACGAGTTCTCCGCGCTCGTGGAGGACCTCGGCCTCGACGGCACGAACTACTACATCGGCTACACCGCATGGCTCGACCTCGCGCCCGAGGGCGTCTCGAAGGCCTCGGGCCTCGAGGTCGTGTGCGCGTCGATGGGCGTCACCGCGGCCGACGTGCTCGCCGTCGGCGACGGCAGCAACGACGTCGAGATGGTCCGCTGGGCGGGCCGCGGCGTCGCCATGGGCCAGGCGCCCGACGAGCTCAAGCAGGTCGCCGACCACGTCACCGGCTCCGTCGAGGACGACGGCCTCGCGGCCGAGCTCACCCGCTGGCTCGACTGACCGGGGAATCGGTCACCCTCGCGCCGTTCGTCGCAGCGCACCCGCCGCTCGTCGGTGTGCGCTGGCGCACACCCGAGTCGGTGGGGCACCGTAAAGTCGTCACCAGTTGTGACCTGCGACACCCCCGAACCCGCCAGGAGGCCCACCCGTGACTCAGACCGGCATCGACAACCTCGCGAACGAGGACCGCAGCTTCGAGCCGCCGTCCGACCTGGCGGCGCACGCCAACGTCACCGCCGAGGCCTACGACCGCGCCGCCTCCGACCGGCTCGGCTTCTGGGCGGAGCAGGCCGAGCGCCTGACCTGGGACACCCCCTTCACCGAGGTGCTCGACTGGTCCAACCCGCCGTTCGCGAAGTGGTTCGTCGGCGGCAGGCTCAACGTCGCCTACAACTGCGTGGACCGCCACGTCGAGGAGGGCCGCGGCGACAAGGTGGCCTTCCACTTCGTCGGCGAGCCCGGCGACACCCGCGACATCACCTACTCCCAGCTCAAGGACGAGGTCAGCAAGGCCGCCAACGCGATCACCGAGCTCGGCATCGAGGCCGGCGACCGGGTCGCGATCTACCTGCCGATGATCCCCGAGGCCGTCATCGCGATGCTGGCCTGCGCGCGCCTGGGCGCCCCGCACACCGTCGTCTTCGGCGGCTTCAGCTCCGACGCCCTCGCCAGCCGCGTGGAGGACTGCGAGGCCAAGCTCGTCATCACCGCCGACGGCGGCTACCGCCGCGGCAACCCGTCGGCGCTCAAGCCCGCCGTCGACGAGGCCCTCGTCAAGCTCGGCGACCGGAGCCCCGTGGAGCACGTGCTGGTCGTGCGCCGCACGGAGCAGGACACCGAGGTCACCGAGGGCCGCGACGTCTGGTGGCACGACGTCGTCGACAGCGCCTCGCCCGAGCACACGCCCGAGGCGTTCGACGCCGAGCACCCGCTCTACGTCATGTACACGTCCGGCACCACGGGCAAGCCCAAGGGCATCCTGCACACCAGCGGTGGCTACCTCACGCAGTGCGCCTACACGTTCAACGCCGTCTTCGACCACAAGCGCGACACCGACGTCTTCTGGTGCACGGCCGACGTCGGCTGGGTCACCGGCCACTCGTACATCGTCTACGGGCCCACGGCCGAGGGCGCCACGCAGGTGCTCTACGAGGGCACGCCCGACAGCCCGCACAAGGGCCGCTGGTGGGAGATCATCCAGGACAAGAAGGTCACGCTCTTCTACACCGCGCCCACCGCGATCCGCACGTTCATGAAGTGGGGCGACGACATCCCCGCGCAGTACGACCTGTCCACGCTGCGCATCCTCGGTTCGGTCGGCGAGTCCATCAACCCCGAGGCCTACGTCTGGTACCGCACGAACATCGGCGGCGACCGCACCCCGATCGTCGACACCTGGTGGCAGACCGAGACCGGCGCGCACATGCTCAGCCCGCTGCCGGGCGTCACCACCGCGAAGCCGGGCTCCGCCATGGGCCCGCTGCCGGGCATCAGCGCCGAGGTCGTGAACGACGAGGGCCAGCCCGTGGGCAACGGCGAGGGCGGCTACCTGGTCCTCACCGAGCCGTGGCCGTCGATGCTGCGCACGATCTGGGGCGACGACCAGCGCTTCAAGGACACGTACTGGTCGCGCTTCAAGGACATGTACTTCGCCGGTGACGGCGCCAAGAAGGACTCCGACGGCGCGATCTGGCTGCTCGGCCGCGTGGACGACGTCATGAACGTCTCGGGCCACCGCCTGTCCACCACCGAGATCGAGTCCGCGCTGGTCTCGCACCCCACCGTCGCCGAGGCGGCCGTGGTCGGCGCCGCCGACGACACCACCGGCCAGGCGGTCGTGGCGTTCGTGATCCTGCGCGAGTCGGCGGGTGAGGCGGGCGGCACCGAGGAGGCGATCGTCGCGCTGCGCAACCACGTCGCGAAGGAGATCGGCCCGATCGCCAAGCCGCGCCAGATCATGGTCGTGCCCGAGCTGCCCAAGACGCGCTCCGGCAAGATCATGCGTCGCCTGCTGCGCGACGTGGCCGAGAACCGCGAGGTCGGCGACGCGACCACGCTGGCCGACTCGTCGGTGATGGACCTCATCACGGCCGGCCTGAAGAAGCCCGCGGCCGACCAGGAGTGACCCCGGGTCGGGGGTGCGGCGGTCACGACGGGCTGCCGCGCCCCGACTTGGGTACGCTCGCACCATGACGAAGCCCACGGACGACCCCACGATCGGACGACTCGTCGCAGATGTGACCCGCGATCTCTCCTCGATCGTCCAGCACGAGATCGCGCTGGCGAAGTCGGAGCTGCGCGTCAGCGTGAAGGCGGGTGGCCTGGGCATCGCGCTCGTGGCCGTCGCCGCGTTCCTGCTGCTGCTGGTGCTCATCCTCGGGTCGGTCACGATCGCGTACTTCCTGACGATGACCGGTCTGCACCCCGCGTGGGCGTTCCTGATCGTGACGGGCTTCTACCTGCTGCTCGCCGTGGTGCTCGTGCTGATCGCCTGGAGCCGCTTCAAGAAGGTGCGCGCCCCCGAGAAGTCGATCGGTACCGCCCGTCAGATCCCGTCGGCGCTCAAGCCCGGCGGCCCCGCCGGCACCCGCGTCAAGACCGTCGCGCGGAGCTGACCAGCCCCACCGCGGCGATCACCGCTCCGGCGACCGCCACCCACAGCAGGGTGGTGTCGAGCGACTCCACGATGCGTGCCGTCAGCACGTGGTTGAGCTCGCGGCCGGAAGCCGTCCCGGTCGACTGCTGCTCGACGACGCGCGGCACGCCCTCCCGCCCGATGACCCACCACGCGGCGGCCGCCAGCACCACGCCGACGCCCAGGGCGGCGAGCGTGGTGGAGCGGCGCCGCGACACGACGAGGGCGAGCAGCGCGGCGCCCAGCGCCACGGCGGCGGCGACCACCGCGAGCCCGGGCGAGCGCTCGGCCGCGGCCACGAGATCGCTCGGGTCCTCCTCGCTGAGGGTGACCACGAGCTCTTCCGGGCCGGTCAGGGGGATCGGCAGGTCGACCTCGCCCAGGGCGAGGCGCACCAGCGGCGCGACGTCGGCGCGGACGGACGTGGGGGTCGGCTCGGCGAAGAGCTCCTGATGAGCGCTGCGCGTCGTCTCGCGCCACGCCTCGCTCCAGTCGGGCGACTCGGTGAGGCGCACGATGGCGTCGCTGACGCCCGCTGCGATGCGGTCGTGCAGGGCGATGGGCAGGCCGGTCTGGTCGGCGAACGCCTCGCCCGCGAGGTCGGCCGCCCGCTCCTGCACCTCGCGGTCGTCGCCCACCCGGGACGTGAGGTCGACGAACCCGTCCTCGCTCTGCAGGTGCGTGGCGCTCCAGCCGGCGCCGATCGCGACGAAGGTGGCCACGGTGGCGACGCACCACAGCAGCGCGGCGGCCAGCGCGCGCATCAGGCGCAGCCTCCCGTGGAGACGGTGCGGTTCGCGCGCAGGGCCGCGGTGGCGACCGGCACGGTCTCGGCGGCCGTGACCGCGTAGCCGGTCTCGGCGTCGGACACCGAGGCCGCGAAGATGACGCCGATGACGTCGCCGTCGGCCGAGATCAGCGGGCCACCGGAGTTGCCCGAGCGCACCAGCGAGCGGATCGAGAAGACGTCGCGCGAGACGCGCCCCTGGCCGTAGATGTCGGGGCCGCGCAGGTCGAGCCGGCCACGCACGCGCGCCGCGCGGGCGTCGAAGGGACCGTTCTCGGGGAAGCCGAGGACGGCCGCCGGATCGCCCTGCTGCGCCCCGGTGTCGAAGCGGAGCGGGTCGCCGTCGAGACCCGGCACGTCGACGACGGCCAGGTCGAGCTCGGCGTCGAACCACACGGGACGGGCGTCGAGGCGGCGGTCGCCCAGCGTGACGGTGGGACGGGAGACGCCGGCGATCACGTGCGCGTTCGTCATGACCCGCTCGGGCGCGATGACGAAGCCCGAGCCCTCGATCGTGCGGCGGCACTCGGCCTCGCCGAGGATCCGCACGACGCTGCCGCGGGCGTCGCGGACCGACTTCAGCGCGAGCGTGTCCTGGTCCGGCGGATCCGTCTGCGGGATGATCTCGGTCTCGAACGGGTCCAGGTACCGCGGGAACACGTCGCCGGTGAGGGTGTCGGTGAACGACCGCAGCGCCGCGCCGGCCCGCTCGGGCATGAGCGTGTCGACCCGCGCCAGCACGGTGGAGTCGCGCACGGCCGAGCTGACGTAGGGCAGCGTGGAGGCGCTCACCGCGTAGCCGAGCGCCCACGAGGCCGCCATCACGACGACGGTGCCGAACGCCGCACCGAACACGGCGTCGATCGCCCGCCCGGGCCCGCGACCGATCCGCAGCGACCGCCCGATCAACGTCCCCAGGAAGTTACCGATCCCCGCGATGACGAAGACGAAGACGATCGACATGACGGCCTTGAGTGGGTCGCCCTCGCCCTGGGCGAAGAACTTCGGCGCGAGCGCGATGCCGAGCAGGAAGCCCAGCAGAAGGCCGCCGCCGGAGAACACGTTGGAGACGAAGCCGTGCACCCACCCCGCGTAGGCGTAGACGATGAACGTCACGACCAGGACGATGTCGAGCCAGTTCATGCTCACTCCGGGATGGGTCGGGTCCGGGAGGCGTCCCACGGGCGCTCCCACCCGAGGCGCTCGAACAGTCGGGCGATGATGCCGGCGGTGAAGCCCCACAGCGGGACGTTCGTGCCGATGTCGAAGGCGGGCCCGGTCCAGCCCGAGGGGTGCACGACGCTGAAGCGGCGCTCGGGGTCGAGCAGCAGGTCGAGCGGGGTCGGCAGGACGCGCTCGACCTCGTCGGGGCTGTGCGCGTGCAGGGTGCGCGGGCTCGTCCAGTAGCCCAGCACCGGGGTCACGGCGTGGTTGCTCGGCGGCAGCCACAGCGTGGGCAGGCTGCCGAACACGATCACCTCGCGGGGGTCGAGCCCGACCTCTTCCTCGGCCTCTCGCAGCGCGGTGTGGACCGCGTCGCGGTCGGTCGCGTCCTGGCGGCCGCCGGGGAACGAGATCTGTCGCGCATGGCTGCGCAGGGTGGCGGCGCGCTCGGTGAGCAGCAGCTCGCGGCCGTTCTCGCCGTCGGAGAAGAGCATCAGCACGGCCGCCGGGCGGGCCTCGGCCGGCGGGTGCGGGAAGCGAGGTGCGAGGTGCTCGGCCTCGACCGAGTCCAGCATCTCGGCCAGCGGGTGCAGCCACTCGGGCAGCGCGGCAACGTCGGTCATGCCGGCACCGCCTTCGGAAGGGCACAGTCTGGCAGTGCCGGCATTCCCCACCTCATCGCCGCTCGCTGGCGCTCGCTCATGCCGGCCCCTGCGTGGTGACGAGGGCCTCGGCGACCTCGGGGTCGGTGGGCCCGAGGCCGTACGAGGGGCACCACTGCGCCACGGGGCAGGCGCCGCACGCGGGCGTGCGCGCGTGGCAGCGACGGCGGCCGTGCCAGATCACGTGGTGGCACAGCATGGTCCAGTCGCTCTTCGGGAACAGGGCGCCGACGGCGTGCTCGGTCTTGACGGGGTCCTTCGCGGTGGCCTCGTCCACCCACTCCCAGCGCTTCACGAGGCGGGCGAAGTGGGTGTCGACGGTGATGCCGGGGACGTCGAACGCGTTGCCCAGGACGACGTTGGCGGTCTTGCGGCCGACGCCGGGCAGGCTCACGAGGTCCTTCAGCCGGCCCGGCACCTCGCCGCCGAAGTCCTCGACGAGGGCGGCCGAGAGGCGCAGCACGCTGTCGGTCTTGGCGCGGAAGAAGCCGGTGGGCCGGACGATCTCCTCGACCGCCGTGCGGTCGGCGGCGGCCAGGGCCGCGGCGTCGGGATAGGCGGCGAAGAGGGTGGGCGTGATCGCGTTGACGCGACGGTCCGTGGTCTGCGCGGAGAGCACCGTGGCGACGAGCAGCTGGAACGGATCGGCGAAGTCGAGCTCGCACCGGGCGTCGGGGTACGTCTGCGCGAGCACCCGGTTGATCTTGCGTGCGCGCCGCACGAGGGACGTCGCCGGACGTGTCGTCGGGGGCGTCGAATCGGCTGGCACGTTAACACCGTATCCGGACTCTTCACACACGCACGGGCCCAAGGTGGGTGTGATCTGGGTTGCATGTGGGAAACTAGCGCTGTGACCGATGATGTTCTGCGCCAAGCCCCTCTGTTCAACGGCCTCGACGACGACGCCTCCGGCGCGCTCGAGTCCTCCATGTCCACGGTGACGCTGCGCCGTGGCGAGGTCCTGTTCGCCGAGGGTGACGAGGGCGACCAGCTCTACGTCGTCATCGAGGGCAAGATCAAGCTCGGTCGTCGTTCGGTCGACGGCCGCGAGAACCTCATCGCGATCCTGGGCCCGGGCCAGATGTTCGGCGAGCTGTCGTTCTTCGATCCCGGCCCCCGCTCGGCCACGGCCACGGCCGTCACCGACACCGAGCTGCGCAGCCTCGGCCACGGCGCGCTCAACCCGGTCCTGCAGTCGCACCCCGACGTGGCCTACGCCCTGCTGAACCAGCTGGCGGGCCGCCTGCGCCGCACCAACGAGGTCGTCGGCGACCTCGTCTTCTCCGACGTCCCGGGCCGCGTCTCCAAGGCGCTGCTCGACCTCGCCGCCCGCTTCGGCCGCGAGGCCGACGACGGCATCCACGTCAACCACGACCTCACCCAGGAGGAGCTGGCGCAGCTCGTCGGCGCCTCCCGCGAGACCGTGAACAAGGCGCTCGCCGACTTCGCCTCGCGCGGCTGGCTGCGCCTCGAGCCCCGCTCGGTCATCATCCTCGACCTCGAGCGCCTCAAGCGCCGCTCGCGCTGAGTTGGTGGACGCCGCAGCGGTCCAGGAGCTCAGCCACGGGGAACGCCGCCGGCTGGTCGAGATCCTCGACCGGCTGACCCCCGAGCAGTGGGAGGCGACCTCGGCGTGCCCCCGCTGGTCCGTCGAGGACGTCGTCGCCCACCTGAGCGCCGCCGCCAGCACCACCACGCGGCAGTGGATCGGCAGCATCGTCCGCTCGAGGTTCGATCCGGACCGGCACAACGACCGCCTCATCGCCCGTCATCGCGGCGCCACGCCGGGCGAGACGCTGGAGACCTTCCGCGGACTCGTCGCCAGCCGCACCGCCGCCGCCGGCGCCCACGTCGCCATGCTCGGCGAGGTCGTGGTGCACGCGCAGGACATCGTGCGGCCCCTCGGCCTCGAGCTCGTGCCGGATCAGACCGCGGTTCTCGAGGTCGCCCGCTTCTTCGCCACGAAGGACTTCGCGGTCAACAGCCGCACGCTCGTGCGCGGCCTGTCGCTCAAGGCGGACGACGCGCCCTTCGACGTGGGCTCGGGTCCCCTCGTCACCGGCGAGCTGCTGACGCTCACCCTGGCGATGGCCGGGCGCGCGGACGCGGCCGCCGAGTTGGCCGGCTCCGGTGCGGAGGAGCTGCTCCACCGCATCGAGATCGCCTGACCCGCGTCGCGCCGTCCGCGGGTCAGGTCGTCTCGAGGTACTCCAGCTGGGCGCGGACCGAGAGCTCGGCGGCGTCCCACAGGACCGGGTCGACGTCGGCGTAGACCAGCTCGACGACCTCGCGCGCCGTGGTGGCGCCGCGCTCGACGGCGGCGCGCACCTGCTCGAGCCGCTCCTCGCGGTGGGCCAGGTAGTAGTCCAGGACGGCCGCCGGGTCCTCCACGACCGGACCGTGGGCGGGCAGGATCGTGGTGGCGCGGCCCTCCTCGACGATCGCCCGGAACTTCCGGATCGAGTCGAGGTAGGGCCCGAGGGCGCCGTCGGGGTGTGCCACCACGGTGGTGCCGCGGCCCAGCACCATGTCGCCGCTGAGCAGCGCCCGGTCCTGGGGCAGCAGGAACGCCACCGAGTCGCGCGTGTGCCCCGGCGCGGCCACGACGTCGATCTGCAGGCCGTCGACCTCGATCCGCTCGCCGTCGACCAGCGGGTCGGCCTCGCGGGTGTAGTCCGGCGAGATCGCGCGCGTGGGCGCGCCCGTGGCCTTCACGAACGACGCGAGCGCATCGGTGTGGTCCCAGTGGTGGTGCGTGAACAGCACGAGCGCCACCTCGCCCGCCGCCGCGGCGACCGCCTCGACGTGCTCGGCGATGTCGGGACCGGGGTCGACCACGACCGAGCGCGCGGCGCCCGGCTCGCGCAGGATCCACGTGTTGGTGCCGTCGAGCGTCATGATCCCGGGGTTGTCCGCCAGGATGAACGACGCGCGGTCGGTGATCCGCTGGTCACTCACGCCGACCTCCCCGAGATGAGTCGACGGTACGGGGAAGCCGGCGTGACATCCCCTCGGTTCGCTCGCTGGCGCTCGCTCACAGGTGCTCCTCACGCTCGGTCTCGAGCCACCACTCGCCGTCCTTGCGGACGAAGTGCGGCTCGATGGCACGGATGCGGCGCTCGGCCGCGGCGTCCAGCACCTCGGTGGCCGCCAGGGTCGAGAGCTCGCGACAGGTGACCGCGGTGGGCGGCATCATCGCGGCCTGCTTCGCGTCGACGAGTGCGAGCACCTCCGACAGTGGCGCCCACAGCGACTTGTCGGCCTCGGTGCTCACGGTGCCGATGCGCTGGCCCGCGGGGAGCGCGGCGACGAAGAACCGGGTGTCATAGCGCCGCGGTTCGAGGGCCGGGGTGATCCAGTGCGCCCACGCACCGAGCAGGTCGGCACGCAGCACCAGGCCCTGGTCGGCCAGGAAGCGCGCGAACGACATCTTCTTCGCCTCGAGGTCCTCGCGCGCCCACGCCAGGTCGGTGGTGTCGCCGACGACGGAGTGCTCGTCGGGCCCGGCCAGCAGCACGCCGGTCTCCTCGAACGTCTCGCGCACGGCAGCCACGACGAGCCGGGCCGCGCGGTCGGGTTCGCAGTGGAAGCGCTCGGCCCAGACCTCGGGGGCGGGGCCCACCCAGGTCATCGGCTCGCCGTCGTCGTCCTGCACGCCGCCGCCCGGGAACACGTACATGCCCGCGGCGAACGCCATGGCGGAGTGACGGCGCATGAGGAACGCCTCGATGCCGTCCTCGCCGTCGCGGACGACGGCGATCGTGGCCGCGTCCTTCGGGGTGACGGCCGTCTCGGGGTCGAAGTCCTTCAGCCGCTCCTGCATCCGGGCCGGGACCGGGACCAGCACGTCAGCGGACCTCGACGACCGCGTCGATCTCGACGGGCGTGTCGAGGGGCAGCACGGCGACGCCGACGGCGCTGCGGGCGTGCGATCCGGCGGCGCCGAACGCGGCGGCCATGAGGTCGCTCGCGCCGTTGGCCACGGCGGGCTGGCCCGTGAACGACGGGTCGCTCGCGACGAACACGGTCAGCTTCACGACACGGACGACCGAGTCGAGGTCGACCACCGAGCTGATCGCGGCGATGACGTTGAGCGCGCACAGCCGCGCGTACTCCCGCGCGTCCTCGGGCGTGACCTCGGCGCCGACCTTGCCGGTGCCGGGCAGGACGCCGTCGACGAACGGCAGCTGGCCGGACGTGAACACGTGCGAGCCGCTGCGCAGGGCCGGGACGTAGGACGCGACGGGCGCCGCGACCTCGGGGACCGTGAGCCCCATCGAGGCCAGGCGGTCGACGACGGCGCCCATGTCAGGCCACCGGGCGCTTGAAATAGGCGACGAGGTTCTCGGGGTTCATGCCGGGCACGATCTGGACCAGCTCCCAGCCGTCGCGCCCGAAGTTGTCGAGGATCTGCTTGGTCGCGTGGACGAGCACGGGGGCCGTCAGGTATTCCCACTTGGTCATGGCCCCGACTGTATCCCCGCGCGGGCGGGTGCGGTTCTCGCCCGACGTTCCGGCCCGACCCTCGGTAGTCTCGACGCGTGGCCAACTCGACTCCACTGCACGTCGTGACGGGCAAGGGCGGCACCGGCAAGACCACGGTGGCGGCCGCGCTCGCACTGGCGCTCGCCGGCAAGGGACTGAAGGTCCTGCTGTGCGAGGTCGAGGGCCGCCAGGGCATCGCTCAGCTCTTCGACGTCCCACCGCTGCCGTACGAGGAGCGCAGGATCGCCACGAGCGACGCCGGAGGCCACGTGCACGCGCTCGCGATCGATCCCGAGGCCGCGCTGCTGGAGTACCTGCAGATGTACTACCGCCTCGGTCGGGCCGGCCGGGCCCTCGACAAGTTCGGCGTCATCGACTTCGCCACGACGATCGCGCCGGGCGTCCGCGACGTGCTGCTCACCGGCAAGGTCTACGAGGCCGCCCGTCGCCGCACGGGCGACAAGTCCTCGCGATTCGTCTACGACGCGGTCGTGGTGGACGCACCGCCCACGGGCCGGATCGCGCGGTTCCTGGGCGTCAACGACGACGTGGCGGGTCTGGCGAAGGTCGGCCCGATCCAGACGCAGTCCGAGTCGATCATGAGCATGATGCGCAGCCCGCAGACAGCGGTGCACCTGGTCACCGTGCTGGAGGAGATGCCCGTGCAGGAGACCCTCGACGGCATCGACGAGCTCAGCCGCGAGGGGCTGCCCGTGGGGCACGTCGTGGTGAACCTCGTGCGACCGTCCCTGCTGTCCGACGACACCGTCGAGGCGCTCGAGGCGGGTCGCCTCGACGCGAAGGCCGTCGCGCCGGTGCTGGAGAAGGCCGGGCTGCCGCGCGACGCCGCCGCCACGCTGGTCGCCGACGGGTTCGGGCACATCGAGCGCCAGCAGCTGCAGAACGAGCAGCGCACGATCATCGAGGAGTGCGGTCGGCCGCACGTCACGCTCCCGCTGCTGACGGGCGGGATCGACCTGGGCGCGCTGCAGGACCTCGCCGCCGAGCTCGCGCCGCTCGTGGAGGACGCCCGATGACCGCCCGCGTGACCACCACCCCGCGCGAGCGCCGGCCCCGCACCGAGCGCCGGCTCTCCGCCACCGAGCAGCCGGCGCGGATCGACGTCGACGGCCTGATCGCCGACCCGACCACCCGCATCGTCGTGTGCTGCGGCTCCGGAGGCGTCGGCAAGACCACCACCGCCGCGGCGCTCGCCCTGCGCGCGGCCGAGCAGGGCCGCACGGTGTGCGTGCTGACGATCGACCCGGCGCGACGCCTGGCCCAGTCGCTCGGCCTGCTCGAGCTCGACAACACCCCGCGTCCGGTCAAGGGCATCGACACCGAGCTCGGCGGCTCGCTCGACGCGATGATGCTCGACATGAAGACGACCTTCGACGAGGTCGTCGAGGCGCACGCCTCGCCCGAGAAGGCCGCCGAGATCCTCGCCAACCCCTTCTACGTCGCGCTGTCGAGCTCGTTCGCGGGAACGCAGGAGTACATGGCGATGGAGAAGCTGGGCCAGCTGCACGCCGAGGACCGGTGGGACCTCATCGTCGTGGACACGCCGCCGTCACGGTCGGCGCTGGACTTCCTCGATGCTCCCGAGCGGCTCTCGTCGCTGCTCGACGGCCGGTTCATCCGGCTCATGCTGGCGCCGGCGCGCGGCCCGGCCAAGCTGCTGTCGGCGGGCCTGGGCATCGTGACGGGCGCGCTCAACAAGGTGCTGGGCGCGCAGGTCCTCACCGACATGCAGACGTTCATCGCCGCGTTCGACACGCTCTTCGGCGGGTTCCGCCAGCGGGCCGAGGCGACGTTCTCGCTGCTGCAGGCCGACGGCACGGCGTTCCTGGTGATCGCGGCGCCCGAGGCGGCGGCGATGCGCGAGGCGGCCTACTTCGTGGAGCGGCTGGCGGCCGACGACATGCCGCTGGCGGGCCTCGTGGTGAATCGCGTCCACGACGAGTCGGCGGCCGGCGTCACGGCGGCCGACGCCGAGTCGGCCTCGCCCCGCCTGGCGGACGGGCGGGCGGCGGAGCGCCGGACCGCGGAGCTGCTCGACGTCCATGCCGAGCGGATGCGGCTGGCGGAGCGGGAGAACCGCCTGCGCGAGCGGTTCAGTGCGGCACACCGCAACGTGGAGGTGGTGCCCGTGCCGGCACTGGACACGGACGTCCACGACCTCGGTGGCCTGAGGGTGATCGGTGATCACCTCGGCGCCCCGCAGGGCGCCTGAGGTCAGGTCAGCTGGCGGGAACGAGCAGCTCGCGCCACTTGCGGACGTTGGGCTTGCGACGCAGCAGGGCGCGGCGCTCACGCTCGGTCATGCCACCCCAGACGCCCCACTCGATCCGGTTGTCGAGCGCCTCGGCGAGGCACTCGGCGCGGACGCCGCAGCCGTTGCAGACGAGCTTGGCGCGGTTCTGCTCCGCGCCCTTCACGAAGAGATCATCCGACTTGCCGAGGCAAGCCGCGTTCTGAGACCAGTTGTCGTTCCACATGCGCAGAGACCCTTTCCCGAGATCCTCCGGGTCCCCGTGACCGAGAGGTGAACTTGTTTCTGCTGAGAAAGAGCCTAGGGATTTCCGCGGTAACCGGACAGATTCCTCCGGGTAGTTGATACATAGTCCCAAATAGTCATGTCGCTCCCGGGCCGCGCTGGTCTCGCCGGTGCCGGGGCGGGTTGCCGATCTCCCGTATCCTCGTGCCCATGGCGTGGCAGGACATGGGTGACTCGATCAAGAAGGTCGCCGAGAGCGAACCGCGGCCGACGTCGAAGCTGGGGGCGATCGGCTCGATCGCGTGGCTCTCGGTGCTGGCCGGAGTGATCGTCGCGGCGATCTTCGTGCCCGGCACGGCCTTCCTGGCCAGCACGTCGAACAAGGTCAGCAAGGACGTCGTCGACCTGCCGCTCGCGCTGCAGGACCTGCCGAATCCGCAGACCACCCGCCTGATCGCCTCCAACGGCAAGCGCGTCGCGTACTTCTACCAGGAGAACCGCCAGGACGTGCCGCTGAAGAAGATCGCGCCGGTCATGCAGACCGCGATCATCTCGATCGAGGACTACCGCTTCTACGAGCACGGCGCCCTCGACCTCAAGGGCACGCTGCGCGCCCTGATGAACAACGCCTCCGACGGCAACACGCAGGGTGGCTCGTCGATCACCCAGCAGCTCGTCAAGCTCACGCTCGTGCAGCAGGCCACGACCAAGGAGCAGCGCGCCGCCGCCACCGAGGTGTCCACGGCCCGCAAGATCCGCGAGCTCAAGCTGGCGATCAACTACGAGAAGAAGTACTCCAAGGACGAGATCCTGGAGCACTACCTCAACATCGCCTACTTCGGCGACGGCGCGTACGGCATCCGCGCCGCGGCCTACCACTACTTCTCGGTCAGCCCCGACAAGCTGTCCACCGCGCAGGCCGCCACGCTGGCCGGCCTCGTGCAGAACCCCGAGCAGTTCAACCCGCGCATCTACCCCGAGCGCGCGCTCCAGCGCCGCAACACGGTGCTCGGCGTCATGGCCCGCCTCGGCAAGATCCCCGAGGCCGAGGCCGAGGAGCTCAGCGCCACCCCGATCGGCCTGAAGATCACGTCGTTCCCCAACGGCTGCGTCGACTCCGAGGCCGCGTTCTCGTGCGACTACATCCGCCGCTACCTGCTGCAGGAGCCGGCGCTGGGCGAGACCGTCAAGGAGCGTCAGGCGATGCTCGAGCGCGGCGGCCTCACCATCAAGACCAACATCGACCTGTCGATGCAGAAGGCCGTCAACAAGGCGGTCACGAAGTACGTCGGCGACACCGACAAGGCGATCGGCTCGCTGGCCCTCGTCGAGCCCGGCACCGGCAAGGTGCGCGCGATCGGCCAGTCGCGCTCGATGGGCAAGGGCAAGGGCGAGACGTACATCAACTTCTCGGTGCCCCGCCGGTACGGCGACTCGAACGGCTTCCAGGCCGGCTCGACCTTCAAGATGTTCACCGCGGCCGCCGCCCTCGAGGACGGCATCCCCGCGAGCAAGTCCTACAACTCGCCGCAGACGATGAGGATCCCCACGGGCACCTACTTCGACTGCGACGGCAACGGCACCGGCCAGTGGGAGGTCAAGAACTCCACGGGTGCGGGCGGCTTCAACATGGTCACCGGCCTGCGCCGCTCGGTGAACACCTACTTCGCCCAGCTCGAGCGCGACGCGGGCCTGTGCGAGACGGTGAAGATGGCCAAGCGGATGGGCATCCCCACCGCCGAGCCCGACATCGACAAGGGCAGCCCCGGCAGCTACATCCCGTCGTTCACGCTGGGCCCGATCGACGTCAGCCCGCTCGACATGGCCGCCGCCTACGCCACGCCCGCCGCCGGGGGCATGTACTGCGAGCCCGCCCCGGTCGCCGAGATCCTCGACCGCAGCGGCAAGACGATCAAGAAGTACAAGCCCGAGTGCAAGCGCGCCATGAGCAAGAAGACCGCCGCCACGATCAACGCGATCCTCGTCGGCCTGCAGCAGCCCGGCGGCTTCGGCTACAGCAACGGCACCGGCCTGAGCATCCCGTCGGCCGCCAAGACCGGTACCACCAACGACAGCAAGGCCGTCTGGTACACCGGCTACACGCCCGAGATCTCGGCGGCGTCGATGATCGCGGGCATCAACAAGAAGGGCCAGCCGGCCGGACTCGTCGGCACCACGCTGCGCGGCACTCCGGTGTCGTTCTCCCAGGCCGGCGGCTCCTCGCTGGCGGGTCCGCAGTGGAAGGCGGCCATGGGCGAGATCGAGAAGTCGCTCACCCCGGCCAAGTTCGACTCGGTGACGCTGCCGTCGGCGCCCCGCGCCACGAAGAAGGGCGGCGGGGGCGACGACGATCGCCCGGGCCGCGGACGCGGCCGCGGCGGGGACGACGACTGAGCGAGGGGCTCAGGCGCCCAGCTGGCGCCTGACCTCGGCGGCCACGGCGCCGCCGTCGGCACGGCCCTTGGTCCGTGCCGAGACGGCGCCCATGACCTTGCCCATCGCCTTCATGCCCTCGCCGGCGGCGCCGGTCCGGTCGATGACGTCCGAGACGATCGCGGCGATCTCCTCGTCGCTGAGGGGCTCGGGCAGGTAGTCGGCCAGGATGGCGGCCTCGGCGCGCTCCTTCTCGGCGAGCTCGGGGCGGTTGCCCTCGTCGAACGCGGTGGCCGACTCGCGGCGCTTCTTGGCCTCCGACGACAGCACGGTGAGGACGTCGTCGTCGGTCAGCTCGCGCGCCTCCTTGCCGGCGACCTCCGCGTTGGTGATCGCGGCGAGCGCCATGCGGATCACGGAGGTGCGCAGGGCGTCACGGGACTTCAGGGCGGTGTTGAGGTCGTCGCGCAGGCGGTCCTTGAGAGCTGACATGTCGCCATTCTCCCACCGCCTGCGCGACGAGCGATCTCAGTGCCGCGGCTCCCAGCGGAACAGGCGCTTCGACAGGTCGTACCCGAAGTACGTCCACAGGGCGAGGCCCGCGACGGCCACGCCGACGTTGCCGTAGACGTCCATCTCGTAGGCGGCGCGCACCAGCGTCACGAGCGCGCCGCCGGGCGTGAGGTCGAGCCAGCGGTTCTCGGTCATCGGCGAGGCGATGAGGGTGCCGAGCGCGAGAGCGACGTAGGGCATGCTCGAGATCTGCGCGGCGCTGGCGTTGGGGGTCAGCGCGGCGGTCGCGGTGGCGGCGGTGACCGACGAGGCCAGCAGCCCGACGAGCGCCGCCAGCAGCCACCACCAGGCACCCGGCATCCCGTTGCCCAGCGCCACCATGGCGACCAGGACCAGCACGGTCTGGCCCAGGCACAGCAGGACCGGCGGCACGAGCAGGCCCGTCAGGATCACGAGGTCGGAGGACTCACCCGAGCGCAGCCGCTTGAGGAACAGGTCCTGGCGCCGGGTCACGAGGGTCGTCGTGGCGGTGATGTAGACGGTGAACATCACGAAGAACATGACGACCATCGAGACCATGCCGACCGATGCGGTGGTGTCGTCGGACGCCTCGACGGCGGTCTCGCGCTGGACGAACAGGAACGCGGCGAACATCAGCGGCAGCGCGGTGGCGCTGAACAGGACGGCCTTGGAACGTGCGATGAGCCGGAACTCCGATCCCGCGATCGCGCGGACGCGGGCGAGGGCGGTCGGCGAGGTGGGCGTGGTCGTGGTGCTCATGAGGCATCCTCCAGACGGTTGCTGCTGTGGCTGACGCGGGTGAAGATCTCGGCGAGACTGGCCTCCGAGGCGTTGAGCCGCTCGAGACGGTGGCCGTGCTGGTCGGCCCAGCGCAGCAGGCGGCCCAGCGAGGACTGCAGGTCGGCGACGTCGAGGCGGACGCGGTCCGCCGTGATGCGCAGCGAGACGGGGTCGACGACGGTGCGCAGCTCGCGGTCGAGGTCGGCGCCGGCCAGGCCGACGGTGGTGAACTCGATCGCGGCGGGTGCGGTGCCCACGACGTCCGAGACGCTGCCCTCGGTGGCGACGCGGCCCTCGTGCATGATCGCGACGTGGTCGGCCAGCGCCTCGGCCTCCTCCAGGTAGTGCGTGGTCAGCACGACCGTGGTGCCGCCGGCCTTCAGGTCGGCGACGAAGCGCCAGGCGGCCTCGCGGGACTCGGGGTCCAGCCCGGCCGACGGCTCGTCGAGGAACAGCACCTCGGGGTTGTTGAGCGTCGCGAGGATGAGGTCGAGCCGGCGGCGCTGACCGCCGGACAGCTGGACCACGCGGGTCCCGGCGCGGTCGGCCAGGCCGAGCCGCTCCAGCGCCTCGTCGGTGCGGCGGGGGTTGGTCGTGAGCGAGGCCCACAGGTCCACGGTCTCGCGCACCGTGAGGTCGCCGGCGAATCCCGACTCCTGCAGCATGATGCCGAGCCGGGGCCGCAGCCGGGCGCGGTCGGCGACCGGGTCCATCCCCAGGACGCGGACCCTCCCAGCGTCCGCGGCCCGATGTCCCTCCAGGGTCTCCATCGTGGTGGTCTTTCCCGCGCCGTTCGTGCCCAGCAGGGCGAACAGCTCGCCGCGCCGGACCGTCAGGTCGAGGTCGCGCACGGCGGTGAAGTCACCGTACGTGCAGGTCAGGCCGCGAACGTCGATCACGGCGTTGTCGGTGGTCTCCATGTCTCCACCCTCGCGGCCGGGGACCGGTGCCCACCAGCGCGTGGAGTCACCAGATCCGATGACATCTGTCATGCGCCTCCTCGGCTACGGTCGGGACCGTGAGCTCGAACCCCGACGGCTTCGTCGCGACCTGGCGCTACACCGCCTCGAGCCTGTGGATCTACGTCGTGTTCGGGACGATCGGCCCGGCGGCGCGGGCGACGGGCGACCTGGTCCAGGGCACCGCGGTCGTGCGCAGCGTCCTGCTGCTCGTGGTGATCGCCGCGGTCGTGTGGCTCTCCTGCCGGCCCCTCATCGCCGCGGCGCGCCACGGACTGGGGCATGAGCAGATCGCGTGGTCGCAGCGGGCGAAGTACCTCGCGCCGGCCCTGCTGGTCTACCCGCTGGCCTGGCTGCCGCCGACCTTCCCGCCGGGGATCGTCCTCGTGCCGTGGCTCGTCGTCTCGCTGCTGGCGATCGACGTGTCGCCACGGCGACGCAACACCCTGCTGGTGCTGGCGGTGCCGGTGCTGCTCGGCCTCTACGCCGTCGCGGGCTGGGACCAGCTGCTCGACCTGGACTTCCAGGGCGCGTACGTCATCGGCTTCATGGCCCTCTTCCTGCCGGCCGTCTCGGTGTTCCAGGTGTGGCTGTGGCAGCTCATGCTCCAGGTGCGGTCCGCGGGCGAGGCCGAGGCCGACCTCGCGGCGGTGCGCGAGCGGCTGCGCCTCGCGGCCGACCTGCACGACGTCCAGGGTCACCACCTGCAGGTGATCGCGCTCAAGGCCGAGCTCGCCGAGCGCCAGCTCGACCGCGATCCCGCCGCCGCGAGGGCGTCGATGGGCGAGGTCCAGCAGATTGCGCGCGATGCGATGACCGAGACCAAGGAGATCGTGCGCGGCTACCGGCGCACGAGCCTGCGCGAGGAGATGGCCAACGCGGCCGCCGTCCTCGAGGCGGCCGGCGCCGACGTCACCGTGGAGTGCGACGAGGGCCTCGACCAGCCGCTGTTCGCGCTGGCGCTGCGCGAGGCGACGACGAACATCCTGCGCCACAGCGCCGCGACCACCGTGCGGATCGAGGCGTCACCGGAGCGCCTGGCCATCACGAACGACGGCGCCCGCGAGGCCACGGGGTCGCCCGGCTCGGGCCTGGCGTCGCTGACCGAGCGGGTCGCGGCGGGCGGCGGCCGCTTGGCGGTCCGGCGCGAGGACGACCGCTTCACCGTCGAGGTGGTCCTGTGATCCGGGTCGTGGTCGTCGACGACGAGGAGATGATCCGCAGCGCGATCGTGGCCCTGCTCGCCCTGGAGGAGGACCTCGAGGTCGTGGGCGAGGCCGGCAACGGCGCCGACGGGCTCGACCTGGTGCGGACGCACGCGCCCGACGTCGTGCTGCTCGACCTGGAGATGCCGCCGACGGACGGGATCGAGGTCGCGACCCAGATCGACGGTCTCGCGCGGTCGGTCCTCATGACCCGCCACGCCCGCCCGGGCGTGCTCCGGCGCGCCATGGCCGCCGGGATCGCGGGCTTCGTGCCCAAGTCGAGCCCCGTGTCGGCCCTCGCGCAGGTCATCCGCGAGGTCGCGGCGGGCCGGCGCTACGTCGACTCCGAGGTCGCTGCAGCCGCACTGAACGCCGAGGCCTCGCCGCTCTCGGACCGCGAGCTGGACGCGCTGCGGCTGACCCGGCGCCACCTCTCGGTGGCCGAGATCGCGGGCACCCTGCACCTCGCCGAGGGCACGGTCCGCAACTACCTGTCGAGCGCGATGACCAAGACCGACACGTCCTCGCGGTACGAGGCAGCCGAGCACGCGTACGAGCACGGCTGGATCTGACGGCGGTCGGTGGCGGCCACTAGGCTTCCGGCATGCGACTGACCCGGCTGCTGGGAGCGACCACGGCGCTCGGACTGGGCACGCTCGCGTACTCCTACGTCGAGGCCACGCGCCGCTTCGTGGTGCGCGAGTTCACGGCGCCGGTGCTGCCCGCGGGGCACGAGCCGATCCGCGTGCTGCACCTGTCGGACATCCACCTCACGCCGGGCCAGCACGCGAAGCAGGAGTGGCTCGAGTCCCTCGCCGGGCTGCGGCCGGACCTCGTCGTGGACACGGGCGACAACCTCGCCCACCGCGACTCGGTCGTGCCTCTCGTGACCGCCCTCTCCGACCTCCTGCAGGTGCCCGGCGTCTTCGTCTTCGGGTCCAACGACTACTACTCGCCGAAGCTCAAGAACCCGGCCACCTACCTCACCGGTGGCACGGGCGTCGACACCGGCGGCGACTGGGAGCGCCCTCGCGACCTGCCGTACGAGGAGCTGCGCGCCGTGCTCTCCCACCAGGGGTGGCGCGACCTCAACAACCGGCGGGACGAGCTCACGGTCAAGGGCACCCGCATCGCCTTCACCGGCGTCGACGACCCGCACCTGCGGTTCGACCGGCTCGACCACCAGCCCGCCGACGCCACCGCCGACCTGCGCATCGGCGTCGCGCACGCGCCCTACCTGCGCGTGCTCGACTCGTTCAACGCCGCGGGCAACGAGCTGATCCTCGCGGGGCACACGCACGGCGGTCAGCTGCAGGTTCCGGGGTTCGGCGCGCTGGTCACGAACTGCGACATCGATCGGGCCCGCGCGAACGGCCTCCACACGCACCGGACCCCGGGTCACGACCGCTCGTGGCTGCACGTCTCGGCGGGCTGCGGGACCTCGCCGTTCACCCCGTTCCGGTTCTGTTGCCGCCCCGAGGCGACAGTCCTCACCCTGACCGGGTAGAATTTCTGAGGTTGCACACGGGGTGTGGCGCAGCTTGGTAGCGCGCGTCGTTCGGGACGACGAGGCCGCAGGTTCAAATCCTGTCACCCCGACCCACTCACGAAGCCCGGACTCCCTCGGAGTCCGGGCTTCGTGCCGTTCTGGGGTGCATCGGCCCACGCCCTCCCGATTGGCGCGTAACTCGCAGTTAGGGCACACTGACCGGGTGCCCGGATCGGTCCGGGCGCTCGGCAGCTCCGGTGAGCGGGTTCTCCCGCGTGTGTGCACCGGGGCGGGAAGGCCGAGGAGCCGCCCCGCGGGTGTTCCACCGTGCGGGGTGCGCCGGCGTGCTGGGGGGCATGCCGGCGCGAGCGAGGCGGTCGTCGGTCTGGTGGGGAAGCCACGGCCGGCGGCCGCCTCGCGACCTGCCCGGTCCCGACTCTCGTGCGTCGTGCGTCACACCTAGACTGCCGACATGCCTGCCGACGTCCTCTGGGAGCCCGCCCTCTCCGGCACCTCCGCGATCGAGCGCTTCGCCGCCTGGGTCGCCCGCACGAAGGGAGTGGACGTCCCCGACTACGACGCGCTGTGGCAGTGGTCGGTGGACGATCTCGCCGGGTTCTGGGGCGCCTGGGTGGAGTACCTCGACCTGCCGCACGACGGCACCGCCGAGCCCGTGCTCCCCGATGCCTCGATGCCCGGAGCGCGCTGGTTCCCCGAGCTGCGGCTCAACTACGCCGAGGCGATGCTGCGCATCCCGGGGCGCGCCGACGACGACGTCGTGGTGATCGCGCGGTCGCAGAGCCGCGACGAGGTCACGCTGACCGCCGCCGGGCTGCGCGAGCAGGTGGCGCGGGCACGACAGGGACTTCTCGCGGCCGGCGTCAGCCCCGGCGACCGGGTGGCGGCCTACGCGCCGAACATCCCCGAGACGCTCGTGCTGCTGCTGGCGTCGGCCAGCCTCGGCGCGATCTTCTCCTCGTGCGCGCCCGAGTTCGGCACGCAGAGCGTCATCGACCGGTGGCAGCAGATCGAGCCTGTGGTTCTGCTCGCCGTCGACGGCTACCGCTACGGCGACAAGGGGATCGACCGGCGCGACCAGGTGGCCACGATCACCGAGGCGCTGCCGTCACTGCGCCAGGTCGTCTGGCTGCCGTACCTGGACCCCGAGGCGCCCGCTCCCGAAGGCGCCACGACCTGGCGGGAGTTCACCGCCACCAGCGGCCCGCTCGAGTTCGCGCGGCTGCCGTTCGACGCACCGCTCTACGTCTTGTTCTCCTCGGGCACCACGGGCCTGCCGAAGCCGATCGTGCACGGACACGGCGGCATCACGATCGAGCACCTCAAGGCGCTCAGCCTGCAGAGCGACCTCGGCCCCGAGGACCGCTTCTTCTGGTTCTCCACCACCGGCTGGATGATGTGGAACTACCTCGTCTCCGGCATCGGCGCGGGCACCACCGTGGTGATGTTCGACGGCAACCCGGCCCATCCGGGCCTCGAGGCGCTCTGGCAGATGGCCGCAGAGGTCGGCGTGACGTACTTCGGCACCAGCGCCCCGTTCCTGCTCCAGTGCCGCAAGGAGGAGCTGCACCCCGCGCAGGTCGCCGACCTCTCGGCGCTGCGCGCGCTCGGCTCCACCGGCGCCCCGCTGCCCGAGGCAGGATTCCGCTGGGTCTACGACGAGTTCGACCCGCAGGTGCAGCTGGCCTCGGTCTCGGGCGGCACGGACACCTGTGCGGCGTTCGTCGGGGCGGCGCCCACGGTGCCGGTCTACGCGGGCGAGATCTCGTGCCGGTCGCTGGGCTGCGACGTGGACTCGTTCGACGAGCAGGGCCGGCCGGTGCGCGACCAGCTGGGTGAGCTCGTCATCAAGCAGCCGATGCCGTCCATGCCCGTCGGCTTCTGGGGCGACGACGACGGCTCGCGCTACCGCGCCGCCTACTTCGAGGACTTCCCGGGCGTCTGGCGCCACGGCGACTGGATCAACCTGACCTCGTACGGCTCGTGCACGATCACCGGCCGCAGCGACGCCACGCTCAACCGCGGTGGCGTGAGGCTGGGCACCTCGGAGTTCTACTCGGTCGTCGAGTCGATGCCCGAGGTCGCCGACAGCATCGTGGTTCACCTCGAGGACTCCGAGGGCGGCGCCGGGCGCCTGCTGCTGTTCGTGGCGCTCGTCGAGGGCGCGGTGCTCGACGACGACCTCACGAAGCGGATCGCCACCGAGCTGCGCTCGAAGCTGTCGCCTCGCCACGTGCCCGACGAGGTGCACCAGGTGCGCGGCATGCCGCGCACGCTCTCGGGCAAGAAGCTCGAGGTACCCGTCAAGAAGATCCTGCGCGGCACGCCCGTGGACGACGCGGCGGCCAAGGGCGCGCTGCAGAACCCCGAGGTCCTCGACGACTTCCTCGCCTTCCGCCCTTGACGAGATTTGCTCCCATTTCCACCTTTCAAGCCCTCTGAAAGGTGGAAATGGGAGCACATCTTGGGCGGGCTGGCAGATCAGACCAGCAGCTCGGCGATCTGGATCGTGTTGAGCGCGGCACCCTTGCGCAGGTTGTCGCCCGACACGAACAGCACGAGGCCCTTGTTGCCCTCGAGCGACTGGTCCTGGCGGATGCGGCCGACGAGGCTCTCGTCGCGCCCGGCCGCCTCGAGCGGGGTGGGCACGTCGGTGAGCGTCACGCCGGGCGCCGAGCCGAGGATCTCCTCGGCCTGCTCAGGCGTGATGTCGTTCGCGAACTCGGCGTGGATCGACAGCGAGTGGCCCGTGAACACCGGGACGCGCACGCACGTGCCCGCGACCCGCAGGTCGGGCAGGCCGAGGATCTTGCGCGACTCGTTGCGGAGCTTCTGCTCCTCGTCGGTCTCGTGCGAGCCGTCGTCGACGATCGCGCCCGCCAGCGCGATCACGTTGAACGCGATCGGCGCGACGTACTTGACCGGCTCGGGGAACTCGAGCGCGCGACCGTCGTGGGTGAGCGCGTCGGCCTTCTCGACCGTGGCGAGGGCCTGCGAGTGCAGCTCCTCGACGCCGGCCAAGCCCGAGCCCGAGACCGCCTGGTAGCTGCTGACGGTGAGCCGGACGAGACCGGCGGCGTCGTGCAGCGGCTTGAGCACCGGCATCGCGGCCATGGTGGTGCAGTTCGGGTTCGCGATGATGCCGCGGCCGCGGGGGCCGTCGCCTGCGGGGATGTCGCCGGGGTTCACCTCGCTGACGACCAGCGGGATGCTCGGGTCCTTGCGCCACGCCGACGAGTTGTCGATGACGGTCACGCCGGCCTCGGCGAAGCGCGGGGCCTGGACCTTGCTCATCGTGGCGCCGGCGCTGAACAGCGCGATGTCGAGGTCGGAGACGTCCGCCGTGGCGGTGTCCTCGACGACGATCTCCTCGCCGCGGAACGGCAGGGTCTTGCCCGCCGAGCGGGCCGAGGCGAAGAAGCGCACCGACTCCGCGGGGAAGTTCCGGTCCTCGAGCAACTGACGCATGACGGCGCCGACCTGGCCGGTCGCGCCGACGACTCCGATCTTGGTCATCGCCCGGTCCCTCCGTACACGACGGCCTCGGTGTCCTCGTTGCCCAGGCCGAAGGCCTCGTGGGCGGCGTTGACCGCAGCGTCGACCTCGTTCTCGCCCACGACGACCGAGATGCGGATCTCGGAGGTGGAGATCATGCCGATGTTGACGCCGGCCGCGGCCAGCGCCTCGAAGAACGTGGCGGTGATGCCGGGCTGCGAGCGCATGCCGGCGCCGACGATCGAGACCTTGCCGACGCTGTCGTCGTACTGCAGGCGCTCGAAGCCGATCTGGTCCTTGAGGCGGGCCAGCGCGGTCATCGCGGTCTGGCCGTCGTCGCGCGGCAGCGTGAAGGAGATGTCGGTGAGCGCCGTCGCGGCGGCCGACACGTTCTGGACGATCATGTCGATGTTGATCCGGGCCTCGGCCAGGGCGCGCAGGACGGCGGCGGCGTAGCCCACCTTGTCGGGCACCCCGACGACGGTGATCTTGGCCTCGCTGCGGTCGTGGGCGACCCCGGAGATGATGGCGTGCTCCATCGCCTGTCCTTCTTCCGTGTACTTGCTGACGTCTTCGGCGGCCACGACCCACGTGCCCGTCTTGTCGCTGAACGACGACCGCACGTGGATGGGCATGGTGTTGCGGCGGGCGTACTCGACGCACCGCAGGTGCAGGATCTTCGCACCGCTGGCGGCCATCTCGAGCGTCTCCTCGTAGGAGATCGCGGGGATGCGCGTGGCCGTGGGGACGATGCGCGGGTCGGCGGTGAAGATGCCGTCGACGTCGGTGTAGATCTCGCACACGTCGGCCTTGAGCGCCGACGCCAGCGCGACGGCGGTGGTGTCCGAGCCGCCGCGGCCGAGCGTGGTGATGTCCTTGGTGGTCTGCGAGACGCCCTGGAAGCCCGCCACGATGACGATCGCGCCGTCGGCGATCGCCGACTGGAGGCGGCCGGGCGTGACGTCGATGATCTTGGCCTTGCCGTGGACGTCGTCGGTGAGGACGCCGGCCTGCGAGCCGGTGAAGCTGCGCGCCTCCTGGCCCAGGGTCTCGATCGCCATCGCCAGCAGCGCCATCGAGATGCGCTCACCTGCGGTGAGGAGCATGTCGAGCTCGCGGCCCGGCGGGAGGGGAGAGACCTGGTTGGCCAGGTCGATCAGCTCGTCGGTCGTGTCACCCATCGCGGACACGACGACGACCACGTCGTGACCGGCCTTCTTGGTCGCCACGATGCGTTGGGCGACTCGCTTGATGCTGGTGGCGTCCGCCACCGACGAGCCGCCGTACTTCTGCACGACGATGCCCATGGACATTTCCTTGCTCTGGGGGTTGCTGGCACAGGGAGATGACGCCACGTTGCGCCTCGGCCAGTCTAGCCCCTGCGCTTCCAGCCTCCGGCCCGCCGTCCGGGCGCTGGACGAGAGCGAAGTTTTCCCCGGTTGACCGGGTTCGGCCATCAGCCGACGGCGGTGCGGCCCTCGAACGCGCGCCCGAGGGTGACCTCGTCGGCGTACTCGAGGTCGCCGCCCACGGGCAGGCCGCTGGCGAGCTTGGTGACCTTCAGGCCGATCGGCACGAGCATCCGCATGAGGTACGTGGCCGTGGCCTCGCCCTCGAGGTTCGGATCGGTGGCGATGATGACCTCGGTGACGGCGCCGTCCTGCAGGCGGCCGAGCAGCTCCTTGATGCGCAGCTGGTCGGGACCGATGCCCGCGATGGGGCTGATCGCGCCGCCCAGCACGTGGTAGCGGCCGCGGAACTCACGGGTGCGCTCGATCGCGATGACGTCCTTGCTCTCCTCGACCACGCACAGCACCGAGTCGTCGCGGCGCGGGTCGGAGCAGATGCGGCACGTGGTGTCGACCGTGACGTTGCCGCAGACCGAGCAGAACAGGACCTTGGTCTTGGCGTCGACGAGGGTCTGCGCGAAGCGCTTGACGTCCTCGGGGTCGGCGTCGAGGAGGTGGAACGCGATCCGCTGGGCGCTCTTCGGGCCGATGCCCGGCAGTCGTCCGAGCTCGTCGATGAGGTCCTGGATCACGCTTTCGTACACGACGACAGCCTAGTCGGCCGGGCCAGCCGCGGCGGGCGGCGCGGGCGCGAGTCCGCGCCCGGTCAGTGCGCCATCTTCAGGCCGATGATGCAGCCGACCAGTCCGCCGATCAGCAGGACCTTGGTGAGGGACACCGGCTCGGCGCCGGTCAGCATCGCGAAGCCCACGGTGCCGACGGCGCCGATGCCCACCCACACGGCGTACGAGGTGCCGATGGGCAGGTCGCGCATCGCCCAGGCGAGTCCGCCCATGCTCACGACGAGGGCACCGAGGAAGACCAGCGACGGGACGAGCCGGGTGAAGCCTTCGCTGCGGCCCAGGGCGGTGGCCCACACGGCCTCGAACAGACCCGAGACGACCAGAACGATCCACGACATGACGCACTCCTTCGTGGCCGTCTTGTCGCGCTCCGGGTACGACTCCACTCGTCCGGTGGCCGGGGATCCCGGCTCGGATTCCAGCCTTTCACGTCCGGGGTCGGGGGCCAAATCGGATGCAACGTCGGTGACACCTTCGCGGACTAGCGTCGGTGGTGGAGAGGACGAAACATGACCGACATCCCGCGCACGATGCGCGCCGCCGTCAGCGCCGAGGCCGGCGCCCCCCTGACCATCGACGAGGTGCCGGTGCCGACGCCCGGCCCGGGCCAGGCGCTCGTCCGGCTGATCACCTCGGGCGTCTGCCACACCGACCTGCACGCCGTGAACGGCGACTGGCCGGTGCCGCCGAAGCGCCCGCTCATCCCCGGCCACGAGGGCTTCGGCGAGGTGGTCGCGCTCGGCGAGGGCGTCACGCAGCTCGCGGTCGGCGACCGGGTCGGCAACGCCTGGCTGTGGTCGGCGTGCGGCGCCTGCGAGTACTGCCGCCAGGGCTGGGAGACGCTGTGCGAGCAGCAGCAGAACGGCGGCTACGGCGTCGACGGCTCGTTCGGCGAGTACATGCTCGTGGACGAGCGCTTCGCCGCACGCGTGCCCGACGGGGTCGACGACGTCGAGGTCGCGCCGATCCTGTGCGCGGGCGTCACGGTCTACAAGGGCCTCAAGGTCGCGAACACGCACCCGGGGCAGTGGATGGTCATCAGCGGCATCGGCGGCCTCGGCCACATCGCGGTCCAGTACGCGGTGGCGATGGGCATGCGCGTGATCGGCGTGGACGTCGACGACGCGAAGCTCGAGCTGGCGCGCAAGCACGGCGCCGAGCACGTCGTGAACGCGGCCAAGGACGACCCGGTCGCCTTCGTGCAGGAGACGGTGGGAGGGGCGCACGGCGTCCTGGTCACGGCCGTGCACCGCGAGGCGTTCGGTCAGGCCACCGGCATGACCCGCCGCGGCGGCACGATCGTGTTCGTCGGGCTGCCGCCGGGCGACTTCCCTGCCAACATCTTCGACATCGTGCTGCGCGGGCTGACCGTGCGCGGCTCGATCGTGGGCACCCGTCAGGACATGGTCGAGGCGCTCGAGTTCTTCGCGGCGGGCCGGATCCACCCGACCGTGTCGACGAGGTCGCTGGACGAGATCAACGACATCTTCGACGAGATGGAGCACGGCCGGATCGACGGCCGCGTGGTCATGCGGTACTGAGTCCCAGGAAGCGCGCGAGCAGGTCGTGCCCGCGCGCGGTGAGGATGGACTCGGGGTGCACCTGGACGCCCTCGATCGGCAGCTCGCGGTGGCGCAGGCCCATGACGATGCCCGAGCCGGTGCGGGCCGTGACCTCGAGGACCGGCGGGACGTCCTCGACGACGAGCGAGTGGTAGCGCGCGCAGACCAGCGGTGAGGGAAGGCCGGCGAACACGCCCACCCCGGCGTGGTGGACGAGCGAGGACTTGCCGTGCACCACGCGGTCGGCGCGGACGACGCGCGCGCCGAAGACCTCGCCGATCACCTGGTGGCCGAGGCAGACGCCGAGGACGGGCGTGTGGGCGCCGAACCTGCGGACGACCTCGGCGCTGATGCCGGCGTCGGCGGGGGTGCCGGGCCCAGGCGAGACGATCACATGGGTGAAGTCGCCGGCGAGCAGCTCGTCGACCCTCGCGGCGTCGTGGCGCACGACCTCGGTGCTGCCGCCGAGCTCGCCCACGTACTGCGCGAGGTTGAACACGAACGAGTCGTAGTTGTCGATGAACAGCACCCGCGGCCGTCCGGAGGGGGACGGATCTTTCGACCGTCGGGTCGCTGGGGCGACATCTTGGTACCAAGATCCGTCCCCCCGCAGGGCGTCGGCGAGGCGGGCGGTGAGGGGGCCGGGGGGCCAGGCCCCGATGCCCTCGCACGAGGTGACCGGGACGATGCCGCGCAGCGCGTTGGTGACGAAGACCTCGGTGGCGGCCGCGAGGTCGGCGGTGGTGAGCCGGTGCTGGAATACGGGGATGCCGAGGCCGAGCGCCAGCTCGACCACGCGCGCACGGGTGGTGCCGGGCAGGAGGCGACCGTCGAGGGCGGGCGTGTGGAGGCCGTCGTCGAGGACCGCGAAGACATTGGCGCGCTCGGTCTCCAGAACCGATCCGTCGGCGTCGAGCAGCAGCGGCTCGGCGGCGGCGGGCGCGACCCGCGAGCGGTCGGCCCACTTGTGCTCGCCGAGACCGCCCGGGAGCACCTGCGGCACGAGCGCCCACGCGGCCGGGGCGGCATCGAGCGGTGACGTGGTCATCGAGACCCGGACGTCGTGGCCGCGCGGGACCGCGTCGAGCCGCAGCCGGTGCCGGCCGTGCAGACCCGCGATGCGCTGGTGCACCGCCTCCTCGAGCCCGGCCCGGACGGTGGTGCCGTAGACGGACCGGACGCTGGCGTCGAGCCGCGCGAGGTGGGCGTCGAGGTCGTCGGCGTGCCCGTCCACGACGAGGACGGTCTCGAAGATCCCGCGGGACGCGTCGACGGGGCGACCGAGGTCGCCGACGGGAGTGGTCGCCACCGCCGGCGCGCCCGAGGGAACGGCCTCGAGGTCGAGCCGCCCCCCGATCGCCCGGATCAGCGGCCGCGCCTTGACGAGGCACTCGGCGTACTCGTCGTCGGGGTCGGAGTCGGCCACGATGCCGCCGCCGAGGCCCAGCCAGACCCGCTGACTGCCCTCGGCGTCGCGCGCGAACTCGAACGTGCGGATGACGACGTTGAGCTCCATCCCGGCCGTGGCGCTGACGTGCCCGATCGCGCCCGTGTACGCCTCGCGGCCGGTGGTCTCGAGCTCGGCGATGATCTCCATCGCGCGCACCTTCGGCGCGCCCGTGACCGAGCCGGGCGGGAAGGTGGCGCGCAGCAGGTCGCCGTCGCCGACCTCGGCGGGCAGGTGCCCCACGACGTCGGAGACCAGGTGCCACACGCTGTGCCGCTCGAGCCGGTTGAGCGCCGGGACCCGCACCGATCCGGGCAGCGCCACGCGACCGAGGTCGTTGCGCATGAGGTCGACGATCATGACGTTCTCGGCGCGGTTCTTCGCCGAGGCCTCGAGCTCGCGGGGGTCGGCGGTCAGCGGTGCCGTGCCCTTGATGGGCGAGGTGAGCACCTCGTCGCCGGTGCGGCGCAGGAACAGCTCGGGCGAGAGGCTGGCCAGCGCTCCCTCGGGCGACGAGACGTAGGCCGCGTAGGCGGGGCGCAGCGACTCGACGCCCCTGCAGAACGCGTCGAGCGGGTCGCCCTCGAACGCCGCTTCGAGCCGTGCGCACAGGTTGACCTGGAAGATGTCGCCCGCCTCGATGTGGTCGAGGGCTCGTCGCACGGCCGCGCGGTGCACATCGGGACCGGGCGTCAGCTCGAACGTGCCGGCGGTGAACGGCTGGGCCGGCGCGGGCATCGCGACGGCCTCGAGGAGCGAGTCGACGCGGGCCGGATCGGGCTCACCGAGGGACTCGAGCCACCACGTGCCGCGGACCCGGCGCAGCACGAGGTCGTAGAGGCCGACCCGGTGGTCGGGCTGAGGAATCGGTCGCGACGGGCCGTCGGGGAGCTGCTCCACGTGGCGGCCGAGGCGGTAGCCCCACGCGCCGATCCAGCCACCGCCGAAGCCGTCGTCGTCCTGGCGGGGCAGGTCGACGTCGTCCCACGCCTCCAGCAGGCGTACGGGCTCGCAGGCGATGAGCGCCTCGCCCTGGTGCCACGCGCCGACGAGGGCGACCAGCCGGTCGCGGCCGCGCAGGCGCCGCAGGACCTCGGTGGGCGACGCGTCGAGGTCGAGTCGCCGCCGCACCGGCGGGGCAGGGTCAGCCGTGGGTGGTCTCGTCAATGATCTCGGCTCCGAGGTGCTCGGCCAGCAGTGCCTCGGCGTCCTGCGTGCCGTCGTCGACGACCGGGTCGTCGGGGTCGACGCCCGCGTCGGGATCGAGCCGCTCGATGGGCACGGGACCCTGGCGGAGGGCATCGCGGACCGACTCGGGCACGCGCGACTCCTGCGGCGCGGGCGGGGACGGCGCACTCGCGGCGGGGGCCGGCGCGGTGCCGGTGGGCGTGGCCGAGGGGTCGACGATCGCCTCGATGCGCCACTGCACCGCCATGACGTCGGACAGCGCCTGCTGGACGATCTGGTCGGAGCCGCTCTTGACGAACGAGTCGCGGGCGCCGGTGTTGACCAGCGCGAGGGTGAGGGTGGAGCCGTCGAGCGCCGCCACCTGGGCGTTCTGGCTGAGCATGACCCACGTGAAGCGGCGCAGCTGCTGCACCCGCTCGAGGACCTGCGGCCACATCCGGCGGACGTCGGCCGTGGTCAGCTGACCGGGTGCCGCGGGGGCCGGCTGGGAGATCTCGGGCTCGGGAGCCGAGGGCGGCTGCACCCGGGGCGCCACCGGGGCGGGCTGGGGCGCGGGCTCCGGGGCCGGCTGGGGCGTCGGCGTCTGGGGCTCAGGAGTCCGGGGTTCGGGAGCCTGGGGCTCGGGGGACTGCGGCTCGGGAGCCTGCTGTGCGGGAGTCGGGGACTCGGTCTCCCACGTGGTCTCCGGGACGGCGGCGGACGCGGGTGCCGCAGCGGTCGGGGGCGCCGGGGCGTCGGCGGCCGCAGGAACGGGAGCCGGCGCGGCACCGGAGAGCCGCCGCTCGAGCCGGTCGAGGCGCGCGTGGAAGCCCTCGACGGAGTTGTCGGCGCCAGGCACGAGGATCCGCGCGCACATCAGCTCGAGCATGAGGCGCGGAGCGGTGGCGCCGCGGAACTCGGTGAGCGCCTCGCTGACGAGGTCGGCCGCACGGGTGAGCTCGGTGGGCTCGAAGCCCGCGACCTGGCGCTGCAGCACGGCCGTGCGGTCGGCGGGCGTCTCGAGGAGGCCGTTCTCGACGGCGCTGGGGACGGCCTTGAGGATGACGAGGTCGCGGAATCGCTGGAGCAGGTCCTCGGCGAAGCGGCGGGGGTCCTGGCCGGACTCGATCACCTTGTCGACGACCCCGAACACGGTGGCGGCGTCGTCGGCCGCGAACGCCTCGACCGCCTCGTCGAGCAGCGAGTCGGGCGTGTAGCCCAGCAGCTGGACGGCGAGGTCGTAGGTGATGCCATCGGGACCCGAGCCGGCCAGCAGCTGGTCGAGGACGCTGAGCGAGTCACGGACCGAGCCGCCGCCGGCGCGCACGACGAGCGGCAGCGCGGTGGGCTCGAGGCCGACGTCCTCGCTGCGGCACAGCTGGAGCATGTAGTCGCTGAGCAGCTTCGGCGGGACGAGCCGGAACGGGTAGTGGTGCGTGCGCGAGCGGATCGTGCCGATGACCTTGTCGGGCTCGGTCGTGGCGAAGATGAACTTGAGGTGCGGCGGCGGCTCCTCGACGAGCTTGAGCAGCGCGTTGAAGCCCTGCGGCGAGACCATGTGGGCCTCGTCGATGATGTAGACCTTGTAGCGGCTGCTGACGGGCGCGAAGAACGCGCGCTCGCGCAGGTCGCGCGCGTCGTCGACGCCGCCGTGGCTGGCCGCGTCGATCTCGATGACGTCGATGCTGCCCGGGCCGCCGCGCGCGAGATCGCGGCAGCTCTGGCACTCGCCGCACGGGTCCGAGATCGGCGCGCGCTCGCAGTTGAGCGCGCGCGCCAGGATCCGGGCGCTGGTGGTCTTGCCGCAGCCGCGCGGTCCGCTGAACAGGTAGGCGTGGTTGACCCGGTTGTTCGACAGGGCGTGGCGCAGCGGCTGGGTGACGTGATCCTGGCCGATGACCTCGGCGAACGTCTCGGGCCGATAGCGGCGGTAAAGCGCCAGGGGTGCGTCCACGGAGACCACCCTAGACGCCTGCCCCGACAGCGGTCACCGTCGCCGCACGCGCCCGACCAGCAGGCCTCCGGCGACCAGCATCCCGAGTCCGGAGGCGAGCCACCAGGCCGACATGCTGCCACCGGTCCGGGCCAGCGCCGACTCCTTCTTCGCCGCGTCCTGCGAGGTCTCCTGCTCCTCCAACGGGTCGTCGGCGTCCGTCTCGTCGTCCACGGGCGTCTCGTCGACCGGGGTCTCGTCGACCGGGGTCTCGTCGACCGGGGACTCGGCGGCCGGCTCGACCTCGACGACGAGCGTCGCCGTGGTGCCGTTCGCGTGGGTCGCCGTGATGGTGTGCGGCGAGGCGTGGGGGAACGTGATCTCGTTGCCCTCGATCACGTCGGTGGCCACCGAACTCGTGAACGTCACGTCCTCCGTGACGTCGCCGAGGTCGTTCCCGGACGCGTCGGCGCCCGTCGCGGTCACCGTGATGGTGCCGCCCTCGGTCGCGTCGCCGGTGCGGGTCAGGGTCATCGAGTCGACCGCGCCGGTGCGGGAGGTGACCTCGAGCGTCGCGGTGTAGGTGCGCGAGCCCTGCTCGACCGAGGCCGTCACGGTGCCCGAGCCGGGCGCCGTGCTGCGCAGCCGCCAGGCCTCGCCGTCGTGCTCGAGCTCGACACCCTCGGGGACGGACACGTCCCAGGCTGCGGGGTCGACGCCCACCGGATCGCCGCCGCCGTCGGTCAGGCTGAGGGTGACCGTGGTCGGCTCGGCGTTCGGGACGAGCGTGACGGAGTCGCCGATGTCGAAGGCCGCGACGCCCTCGTCCCAGGTGGCCTCCAGCTCGACGCGCACGGCCGAGCCGTCGGTGCTCGAGCCCGGCAGGGTCGTCGCGGCGGTGAAGGCGTCGCCGCCGAGGGACCATCCGGTGAACACGTCGATGCCGCGCGTGGGCTCCGCCGGCAGGGTGCGGAAGCCGCCCTGCACCGAGGGTCCGTAGACGGTCACGGTGTCGGTGGACGCGACGACGTCGTAGTGGTGGCCGGTGACCTCGACGCTCTCGGCGACGTCCGTCAGGGCGATCACGCCACCGTTCGCGATGGTGCCGTCGCCGGTGATCGAGGCGCCGACGGTCGGATCGGCCGTGGTGCCGACGAGGCGACCGGTCGCACCGATCGTGAGGTCGTTGCGGGAGACGTCGATCGTGCCGGACGGCACGCGGACGACGCCGTCGATCGTGACTTCGCCTCGGGCGCCCGACTCAGGGTGACCGATGACCGTGGCGGCGCCGGATCCGCCGATGGAGGTGACGTCCGCGCCGGCGCCGATCTCGACGTTCGACGCGGCGGAGGTCGACTGACCCGAGCCAAGGCCGGGGGCCCAACGGCCACCCGTCGCCGACACGGTGCCGCCGAGGACCTCGACGGACGTGGCTCCCGTGGCGTTGCGACCGGATCCGATGCCGGCGCCACCGTCGGCGGCAGTCGACGTCACCGTCCCTCCGGTGATGCGGACGGTGCCGCCCTGGCTCATCCAGGCTCCGCCGATGCCGGAGCCGACGCCCTCGGACGTGGTCGCGGTGACGTCGCCGCCGTTGATCGTGACGAGTCCGACGGAGCCGCTCGTACCGCCGCCGATGGCCGCACCGTCGAACGAGCTGCGCGCGTCGATCACGCCGCCGTTGATGACGATCGTGCCGCCTCCGCCACTGTGCCCGCCACCGATGCCCGCGGAGCCGACGCCGCGTCCGACCGCCTCGACGGTGCCGTCGTTGATCGTGGTCGTGCCGCCGGACTGGCTCATCCCACCGCCGATTCCCGCGGCGTTGGAGCCACCGGTGGCGCGGACGGTGCCGCCGTCGATCACGAGGGCGGCACCGGTGGTGCGAATGCCCGCCGTGTCGGGAGACGTCGAGACGAGCGTGCCGTCGCCCTCGGAGTCGTCGATCGTGAGCGTCTGGTCGGCGTCGATCGTGAGGCCGGCGACCGTGAGGTCGTGTCCCGCGAGGTCGAGGGTGACGTCGCAGGCGACGTTCACCGAGGAGCCGACGGTGAGGTCCGCGCCCAGGGCGATGGTCTCGTCGGGGCACGTGCCGAGGGCGGTGCCCAGGTCGGTCGTGGTGCGCACGACCCAGCGCGCGGTGAGCGCGACCGTGACGGGCATGCCGTCGGCGGTTCCGTCGCCCAGGCTGGTGGTGGCGTCGAACGGCTCACCGTCGCGCTGCCACCCGGCGAAGCTCAGACCGGTCTTCGAGGGCTCGGGCAGGGCCGCGAGCCCGTCCTCGACGGTCGGCGCCATGACGGTCAGGGGCTGGAGCTCGTCCGCGCCGGCGAAGGTCAGTCGGTAGTGGTGGCCGGCCACGCGCACGCCCTCGGCGAGGCTGCCGGCGACGAGGACGCCCTCGTTGTCGATGCGTCCGCTGCCGATGATCGCGGGGCCGTCGGCCGGCGTGGCCTCCGACCCCAGCACCGCTCCCGTCGCGCCGATGCGGAACGACGAGAACGTGGTGGCGTCGAGGTGACCGGAGGCGACGTGCAGCGTGCCGTCGACGGTCAACGGGCCCACGTTGTAGCCGGCCAGGGGCAGCCCGACGGCCGAGGACGACGAGCCGGCCGTCACGCTCACGTGGGCGCCGGCTCCGATCGCGATGGGCGAGCCCCCGAAGTAGCCGTCGCGCGCGGCTCCGATCGCGGAGGCCTCGCTGCCGGCGCGGGCGTCGACGGTGCCGCCGGTGATCGAGATCGACGTGAAGCCCCGGTTGTATCCGCTGCCGATGCCCGCACCGAACTCGCCTCCGGTGGCGGTGATGGTGCCGCCGTTGATGGCGATGGTGCCGCCGGCACCCCAGCCGGCGCCACCGATGCCCGCGGCCCAGCTGCCTCCGGTGGCGGTGATGGTGCCGCCGTTGATGACGATGGTGCCTCCGTTGCCTCCGTTGCGACCGTCGTTGAGACCGCCTCCGATGCCGGCTCCGGCGTGTCCGCCCGTGGCGGTGATGGTGCCGCCGTCGATCGTCAGTTGGGCGTCGGTGGAGCGGATGCCGGCCTCGTTGCTGCCGGTGCGGGAGGTGACGATCGAGCCGCCGGTGGCGGAGTCGTCGATCCTCAGGTGGCGTCCGATGCCGATCTCGATGCCGAAGGCGCGCAGCGCGCGTCCGGCCAGGTCGAGGGTGAGGTCGCACGGGACGGCCAGCGTGCTCGAGGTGGTGATGTCCGCGCCGAGGGTGATCGTGTCACCGGTCTCGCACGCGGCGAGCGCGTCGGTCAGCTCGGTCGCGGTGGTGACGGTGCTCGGCGCCTCGACGACGGCCCGGCGGGCCTGCTGGGGCGCGGCCGTGGGCTCGACCTCCGGCTCCGGGGCGGGGGTGGCCTGCGTCGTGGGCTCGACCTCGGGCTCGGCCGTGGGCTCCGCCGTCGGCTCGGGGTTGGTCGTCGGCTCCTCGGCCGGCTCGGCCTCGGGCGTCGGCTCGGCGGAGGGCTCGACGGTCGCGTCGACGACGGGGTCGGCCGTGACCGTCTCCTCGGCGAACGCGGGAGCCGAGGCTCCGATCAGCAGGGCGGTGAGGAACGGCACGAGAAGGCGCGAGGGCGTGGGCACGCGGGGGCTCCAGGGGGAAAGAGGAGGAGGGGCGGGCTCACCCCGAACGCTCGCACTTTATGTCACATCAGGAACATGCGTCCCGGAAATTGAACGGTTCCTCAGGTTCGAAGCAGGGCGGGGACCTCGACCAGCGACGCCACCACGTGCCGCGCGCCGGCCGCCTGGAGCTCCTCGGCCGAGCAGGGGCCTGTGGTCACGGCGAGCCCCTGCACCGCCGCGATCTGCGCCGCGTCCATGTCGTGCACGTGGTCGCCGACGTAGGTGTCGGCGGACTCGCGCACGAGGACCTCCGCCTTCTGCTCGCGCCAGGCGTCGCCCACCACCGCATCGTGGGGCAGCCCGAGGTGCTCGAGATGCAGGACGGCGTTGGGCCCGGCCTTTGCGGTGATGACGATGGCGCGGCCGAGCTCGCGGGCGGCGGCGAGCGCCTCGGCCGCGCCCGGCATCGCGAGCACGCGCGGGATCGCGATCTCGGGGTACATCGCGCGGTACCGCGTGAACATCTCGGGCACGGCCTCGGCGGGGAACCAGTGCTCGAGCTCCCACGTGAGCGGCGGCCCGAGGCGCGACACCGCCAGCTCGGCGTCGATCGGCACGCCCGTCTGGCGCGACAGCTCCTCGTAGACCGCGCGGATCCCCGGGCGCGAGTCGATCAGCGTCATGTCCAGGTCGAACCCGATCGTGCGCGTCACGGGATCCAGCGGTCGAGCCACTCGCCGGTGAGCCGGTAGGCCTCGGCGCGCGGGTCGTCGTTCGAGAGGTAGACGTCGTGGCGGGCGTTCCGCACCTGCAGCGAGGTGACGTCGTCGCCGAGGCAGCCCGACCACCGCGCGATCTGGCGGACGTCGAGCACGGCGTCGGACGTGTCGGTCTTCTCGTGGTGCTTGAAGCTGAACCACGACCGGTGCGACCGGAGCACGAGCGAGGGCACGCCGACGTCGAGGCCTCGGTGCAGGACCGCGTGGCCGCGCCGGACCGCCGTGAGCCAGCCGTAGGTCACGGGGAAGCCGGCGAGCGGCTTCCAGGCGAGGTCGTAGTCCCACAGGCCGCCGTGCTCGCGGTAGAGGCTGACGCCGTAGGCCTCCGCGAGCGGCAGCCGCATGCGGTCCTTCGGACGCACCTTGGCGAACGCGCGGATCGCCTGCGTGCCGATCGAGCGCATCCACGGGGCGCCCTGCAGGTCGAACCACGGGCTGTTGAGCACCAGGCCGGCGATGCCGCGCCCGCGCGCGCCGCCGGGCTCGAGGTTGAGCCGGTCGAGCCACAGCGGCAGCACGAGGCCGCCCGTGGAGTGCGCCGAGAGCACGATCGGCACGTCGGGCACCTCGGCGCGCACGGTGCGCAGGGTCTCGTCGAGCTCGCGGTCGTACAGCGCGAGGTCCGAGACGTAGTGCGGGGTGTGGCCCTGGCCCAGCGACCGGCCGCACTTGCGCAGGTCGAGGGAGTAGAAGGCGAAGCCGCGGTCGGCGTAGAACTCGGCGAGCTCGGTCTGGAAGAAGTAGTCGCTGAAGCCGTGCACGTAGACCAGTGCGCCGCGCGGCTCGCCCTCGAACCGGCGCCGGACGAGGGTCGCGGTGATCTCGCCCTCGCCGTCGGGATCGGTGCCCAGGTCGATCGTCCGTCGCTCGTACGGGTCGCCCAGCATGTCCTCGGTCCAGCCGGTCATCGGTCCTCCTCGCGCTGCTCGGACCCCCACCCTAGGCCCAGGCGACGGCTCGGTCCGGGGGTACGCGGCATCCTCCCGGGCCATCAGGAAAGGTGGAGTCATGAGCACCTCGGCGCCGGAGACTCTCCGCATCATGGACCTCGCCCTGCGCGCGGGGGAGATGCTGCTGTCCAACGGCGCGGGCACGGCCGACGTGTCGGCGACGATGTCGTCGATCGCCCGCCATCTCGGCCTGCGCGGCACCTACGTCGACGTCACGCACATCATGCTGACGATGGTCCACGACCAGCAGCTCGACGAGCCGCCGCTGATCCTGCGTCGGAACGTGGTCCGGCGCGAGACCGACTTCGAGGACGTCACCGCGATCGACCGCCTCGTGAGCGACCTGCTGAACGACGAGATCGGCCTCGACGAGGCCCGCTCGCGGCTGGCCGCGATCGCCACGAGCGGCCACGCGCGTCCTCGCTGGGTCGTGATCGCGGCGGCGGGCGCGGTCGGCGCGGGCGTCGCCCTCATGCTCGGCGGCGGCGTGCTGGTCACGGCGATCGCGTTCCTGGCCGCCGTCGTGATCGAGGTGGTCCGGCGGCCGCTCGAGGTACGACGGCTCCCCGACTTCTACATCCAGGTGGTGGGCGGACTGTGCGCCTCGCTCATCGCCGTGTCCGCCGCCGCGCTGCAGGTGCCGTCGCCGCCCTCGCTCGTCATCGCCGCCAACATCGTCGTGCTGCTCGCCGGTCTGGGCCTCATGGGCGCGATCCAGGACGCGCTCACCGGCTACCAGCTGACCGCCGTGGCGCGGCTGCTCGAGGTCGTGCTCGCCACGGGCGGCATCGTCGCCGGCGTCTCGGGCGGCCTCATGGTCGGTCGGATGCTCGGCGTCGACCTCGGCTCGGGCACGAGCTGGCCCGACCTGTCGCACCTGCCGTTCGTCACGATCGGCGCGGCCGTCGCGGCCGCCGGCTTCGCGGTGCAGTCGTACGCGCCGTGGACCTCGGTGCCGGTCATCGCGGCGATCGGCGCGGGCGCCGGCGCGTTCTCGTCCGCCATGTTCCAGAACGGGCTCGACCGGCCCTGGGCCGCCGGGATGGCCGCCTTCCTCATCGGTGTCGTCAGCTACCCGGCCTCGCGCGGCCTGCGCATCCCGGCGCTGGTCATGGTGGTGCCCGCGATCGTCCCGCTGCTGCCCGGCCTGACGATCTACCGCTCGCTCGCGCAGCTGGCAGAGGAGAGCCTCTCGGGCATCTTCGCGGGCATCACCGCGATGGCGGTGGCGGTGGCGCTGGCCGCAGGGGTCATCCTCGGTGAGTATGCTGCTCAACCGCTCGGACGCGAGACCAAGCGGCTCGAGCGCCGGCTGTCCGGACCACGTCTGGTGGGCCCCTTCCGAGCCAAGTCGAAGCGGAAGTGACTCACTGGTGTCAACGGCAGTTGCACAGTATTCTCGATGCTAAGCAAGCGCTTAGTGCGAAGGGGCACTTCATGAGACTTCAGTTGTCAGCCGAGGACCAGGCATTCCGCGAGGAGATGCGTGAGTTCTTCACCACCCAGGTTCCGCAGGACATCCGCGACGCCGTGATCAACCGCGGCGAGCTCACGCGCGACCAGATCGTGCGCTCGCAGCAGGCGCTCAACGCCGGCGGACTGGCCGTTCCCGGGTGGCCCGTCGAGTGGGGCGGCAAGGACTGGACCCAGCTCCAGCGCCACATCTGGCACGAGGAGATGCAGCTGGCCGGCGTCATGCCGCCGCTGGCTTTCAACGCCTCGATGGTCGGCCCGGTCATCGCGACCTTCGGCTCGCAGGAGCTCAAGGAGCGCTTCCTGCCCGCCACCGCCAACCTCGACATCTGGTGGAGCCAGGGCTTCTCCGAGCCCGACGCCGGCTCCGACCTCGCCGGCCTGCGCACCACCGCCGTGCGCGACGGTGACGAGTACGTCGTCAACGGCCAGAAGACGTGGACCACGCTCGGCCAGTACGGCGACTGGATCTTCACCCTGGTTCGCACCGATCCCGATGCGCCCAAGAAGCAGATGGGCATCAGCTTCCTGCTGATCGACATGAAGTCCGAGGGCCTCACGGTCCGCCCGATCGAGCTGATCGACGGCGGCCACGAGGTCAACGAGGTCTTCTTCGACAACGTGCGCGTCCCCGCCGAGAACCTCGTCGGCGAGGAGAACAAGGGCTGGACGTACGCCAAGTTCCTCCTCGGCAACGAGCGCGTCGGCATCGCCCGCGTCGGCGACAGCCAGCTGCACCTGGCCTCGGCCAAGAAGAAGGCCAAGGAGCAGGGCGTCTTCGACCAGTACGCGTCGCGGATCGCCGACATCGAGAACCAGCTCACCGCGCTCGAGCTCACCGCCCTGCGCGTGGCCGCCGGCTCCTCCGGCGACAAGCCGCACCCGGCCTCGAGCGTGCTCAAGATCAAGGGCTCGCAGCTGACGCAGGCCGTCTCGGACCTGCTCGTCGACCTCGAGGGTCCCGCGGCCATCACCAGCCGCGACACCCGCGTCTTCCTCAACAACCGCAAGGTGTCGATCTACGGCGGATCCAACGAGATCCAGCGCCAGATCATCGCCGGCACGATCCTGGGACTGTGACATGGACTTCACCATCGATTCGGAGCAGAAGGCTCTCGTCAAGGCCGTCCGTGGCCTGATCACCAACGTCTACGAGTCCTCCGAGGCCCGTCGTGAGGTCACCAAGACCGAGCCCGGCTTCGCCGCGTGGGACAAGCTCGCCGAGATGGGCGTGCTGAGCCTGCCGTTCGAGGCCTCGCCCGTCGAGGTCTCGCTGGCCGCCGAGGAGCTCGGCAAGGTCATCGCCCCCGACCCGTTCGTCGAGGCGATCGTGCTGGCCGGCGGCCTCATCGAGGCGCTCGGCACCGACGAGCAGAAGAAGCAGTACGTCGACGCCATCGCCGGCGGCGAGGTCCTGCCGATCCTGGCGTGGCTCGAGCCCGGCAAGCGCTGGTCGACGCAGGCGTCGGTCACGTTCGCCGACGGCAAGCTCAACGGCGTGAAGGCCCCTGTGGTCCAGGCCGAGCGTGCCGACCTGCTGCTGGTCACGGCCGCGCTGCCCGAGGGCGGCACCGGCGTGTTCCTCGTCGAGGGCGCCACGGCGGTCGAGACGGCCGTCACCAACGACGGCAGCCGCGCCGCCACCGTCACGTTCGGCGACACCCCCGCGGTGCAGCTGGGCGAGGGTGGCGACCAGACCGCCGCGCTCGAGGTCGCCCTCGACCGCGCCCGCATCGCCTACGCCCACGAGGCGCTCGGTGCGATGGAGACGGCACTGACCACCACGGTCGGCTACCTCAAGACGCGCAAGCAGTTCGGCGTCACGCTCAACACGTTCCAGGCGCTCAACCACCGCGCCGCGGACATGTACGTCGCGCTCGAGCTGGCCCGCAGCACGATCACGTGGGCCACGATCGTGGCGGCCGACGAGGACACCACGCCCGAGCAGCTGGCCACGGCCGCCTCGCACGCGGCGCTGCAGGTCAGCGTGGCCGGTCGCCACATCGGCCTCGACGCGATCCAGCTGCACGGCGGCATCGGCATGACCGCCGAGTACTCGGTCGGCCACTACGCCAGCCGCCTGCTCGCGATCGAGCACCTGATCGGCGACGGCGAGTTCCACCGGGCGCGCCTGGCCGCCACGGTCGGCGACCACGACGTCTTCGACCCGATCGGCTGATCCAGCCTTTCAACGACGAGACCCGCCGAGCGCTGCTCGGCGGGTCTCGTCGTCTGCGTGGTCGCCGCTCCACAAGTGGAGCGGGGGCGGGGCCACCCCGCGGCTCAGGGCACGCGGTGGGTCCACTCGCGCGTCGAGAACTTCTCGTCGACGAGGCGCTTGGCCTCGCTGAGCTCGGCCTCGGTGTACTCCGAGTCGCGCGTGGCGTACCGGCGGCGGAACGTCTCGAGGAAGCTGTCGAGGATCGCCTCGCGCGTGAGGCCGGTCTGCGAGCGCATCGGGTCGACGCGCTTGTTGGCCGAGCGGGTCCCCTTGTCGCTCATCTTCTCGCGACCGATGCGCAGCACCTCGGTCATCTTGTCGGCGTCGATGTCGTAGGCCATCGTCACGTGGTGCAGCACCGAGCCGCCGGCGAAGCGCTTCTGGGCGGCGCCGCCGATCTTGCCCGCCTCGCTGGCGATGTCGTTGAGCGGCACGAACCGCGCGTTCACGCCGACCTCGGCGAGCGCCTCGATCACCCAGTCGTCGAGGAACGAGTAGGAGCGCTCGAAGCTCAGCCCCTCGACCAGTGAGCCGGGGACGACGAGCGAGTAGGTGATGCAGTTGCCCGGCTCCATGAACATCGCCCCGCCGCCGGAGACGCGTCGCACGACGTCGATGCCGTGCTTCGCGGCGCCCTCGGCGTCGATCTCGTTGACGTAGCTCTGGAAGGAGCCGATCACGACGAGCGGGCTGTCCCAGTCCCAGATGCGGAACGTGGGCGGGCGAGTGCCGTCGGCGACCTCACGGCCGATGATCTCGTCGAGGGCGACGTGCATCGCCGGGTCCATCGTGACGGGACCGATCACGTCGAAGGTGTGGTCATGCCAGCCGGTGGCCTTGCCGAGCGCCCGGCGGACGGCGATGCCGACGGCCTCGGGCGTGAAGCCGATGAAGGCGGTCTCGGGGCCGACGGCCCCGGTGATGGAGGAGGTGAGCTGGTCGACGGACGCGTCGACCGAGAGGCCGGTCAGCGCCGCGTTGACGTCGAGGAGGGCCTCCTCGGGCTCGAGGAAGAAGTCCCCCGAGACGCTCACGTCGACGAGCCGGTCGTTCTGGACTTCGAGGTCGACCGCGACGAGCTTGCCGCCCGGGACCTTGTATTCACCGCGCATGTCCGGTTCAACACCCCCTGGCGGCAGATGCTTCCGCCAGATGAACCGGACGTGCGACGTGGGTGACTCAGCGCGCCGGCGGCAGGTCGTCGCGACGGGCGTCGCGGACGGCGTGGTCGCGGCGGCTGTTGACGATCAGGCTGAGCACGATGCCCAGGGCACCGGCCGCCATGCAGATGTAGCCGACCATGGTCAGGTCGATGCCGTTGATGGCATCGGTCACCGCGAACGCAAGGATCGCGCCGATGGCGATCAGGGCGATGGATCCACCGAAGTACATGTCAGGTCCCTTTCCCTCGATGACGGCCGGAGCGGGTGCGCCGACCGTTTCGGTCTGCAAAACGGTGGCACGGATCGTGGGTGTCCGCATTCTGAGCAGGCGAGAGGGTCCGGGAACCAGCGAAGCCGGCCCTCGGGATCTCGGTGAGATTCCCTGAGCCGGCTTCGAGTGGCGGAGGATAGGGGATTCGAACCCCTGAGAGCTTTCACTCAACCCGCTTTCCAAGCGAGCGCACTAGGCCACTATGCGAATCCTCCGCCGAGGAGTCTACGTGGACCCGGCCGCGAGCGGCGAATCGGGCCGGGACCGGCGGATCTCAGCCTTCCGTCTGGCCCGTGCAGGCGTCAGTGGTGAAGTCCGCAGCGCTCGTCTCCAGTCCCAGCGACTCGGCCCGCTGACGGCCCAGGTTCCACTCCAGCCACGACGCCGAATCGCGCCGATCGCCCGACAGGGCGCAGGTCTGGTCCGCCTCGGACAGGCGCGACTCCATCGTGGGCACGGCGTCGTCCGAGAGCTGTGACAGGAAGTACCAGTCGACCTTGCCGGTGGTCTCGTAGCGGTCGAGGTTGTGGTCGGCGATCCAGGCGTCAGGGTTGATCGCGGCGATGCCCAGCAGCAGCACCGCGCCGCTGATCAGGCCGAACCGCGGCAGCCAGGTGCCGCGCAGTCGCCAGCCGGCGGCGATCGTGGCGAGCACCAGCAGGCCGAGCCAGCCCTCGAAGACGTCGACCAGCAGTCGCAGCTGGGTGAAGCCGTAGGCCTCCTGGTAGAGCGCCATCCGGTTGAGCGCCGACGCCACCACGAGCAGCGTCATGACGCACAACAGGCCGAGCGCGACGCGCAGCCACGTCCGGTCCGCGACGGTCTCGCGGGAGGCCTTGCGGGACGCGGCCCAGACCACGAACAGCGTCAGCGCCGTGGCGACCGTCAGCTGGCCGAAGCCCTGGTGCACGTACTCCGCGTAGGTCAGCCCGGTCGTGCGCTCGAAGTAGTCGCGCCCGCCGAAGATGGCCGCGGCCTGGGCCACGAGGAAGGCGACGAACACCGCGTCCACGACCAGCACGGGCACGAGCCACTCGAACCGCTTCGCGACCGGAGAGGACTCCCAGCGCACCGTGTCGACCTCCGGCGGGTTGAGCGCCAGGTAGGTGCCCGCCAGCGCGATGCCGCCGACGGCGATGGCGACGAACACTTGGACCGCGAAGTCGGCGGAGCCGAAGTCGGGCACGAGGCCGCTGAACCACTCGGCGAACAGCGCGTCGGCCGACATGAACAGGAAGGCGAAGATCGTCAGGCCGAGGACCGACCAGAGCACGGTGCGCACCACGGCGATGCCGTGACCGGTGCCCGTGAGCATCCGCATCGTGCGGCCGAGCCACGGGATGCCGCGCAGGCCCGCGAGCGGCCACGAGATCGCCGAGATCACGAAGCCCGGCACGTTCCTCGCGTCCGTGAGCGCCATGGTGGCGATCGCACCGCCGGCCAAGAGGCACAGGATCACGATCCACTCGGCGTCGCGGATCAGCGCCGTGGAGGCCAGGAGGGTGCACAGGACGGCGCACGCGATGGTGAACGGCCGGCGCCGGCGCGGGCTGGCCGCGAACAGCAGCAGGCCCGCCGCCATCAGCACGAGGAACGTGCCGAGGCCGAGGTCGTGGAACGGCAGCGCGATGCCGGCGAGCACGCCGACCCCGACCGCCCAGGCGAGCAGGCGCGGTCGTCCGGGCTCGCCCCGGTCGGGCCACAGCCCGCCGAACAGCGAGTCCGTCATGGACGGGAGCGGTGGCGGGGTCGCCGAGGGCGGGGTCGGTGCGGAGGTGTCGGGCACGGGGATCTCCTTCGGTGCGGCCACGGGGGCGCGGTCACGGGTCGGGGGCGCGGTGAGCGGCAGGACGGCGTGGACGCGCGCGCCGGCGTGGCCGGCCTCGGGGTCGACGAAGCGGATCGTCCCGCCGTGCAGGTCGGTGACCCAGCGGGCGATGGCCAGGCCGAGGCCCGTGCCGCCGCCGCCCTCGGTCTCGGCGAGGGTGCCGAAGCGCTCGAAGGCGCGGGCGCGCGAGTCCGGCGCGACGCCGGGACCCTCGTCGGCGACCTCGAGCAGCCAGCCGTCGTCGACGCGTCGCGCCCGGATCGACACCGTCCCGCCCGCCGGCGAGTGCCGGGTGGCGTTGTCGACGAGGTTCGCCACGAGCTGGCGCAGCCGGGCCGCGTCAGCCTCGACGGTGAGGTCGGCGGGCTCGACGGCCACCGTGACCTCGACGTCGCGGTCGCCGTACTGGAACTCGTCGGCGGCGGACGCGAGCAGCTCGCCGACGAGGACGGGCTCCACGTGCAGGGGCACGGCGCCGGCGTCCACGCGGGACAGGTCCAGGAGGTCGGCCACGAGGTCCGAGAGCCGCTCGGCCTGCGCCAGCGCGCTGCGCAGGGTGGCCGGGTCGGGCTCGCTCACGCCGTCGGCGAGGTTCTCCAGCAGGGCGCACATGGCGGTGAGGGGCGTGCGCAGCTCGTGGCTGACGTTCGCGATGAGGTCGCGACGCTGGCGGTCGACCTGCTCGAGGTCGGCGGCCATGCGGTTGAAGGCACGGGCCAGCTCGCCGATCTCGTCGCGCGAGGTGTCGGTGATGCGGGTGCTGTGGTCGCCGCGCGCCATCCGTGCCGCCGCCGCCGTCATCTGGCGCAGTGGCGAGGTCATGCCCGACGCCAGCAGCTGGGTCACGGCGAGGGCCAGCGCGATCGTCACGGGGATGCTCAGCCAGATCGGCACGCCGCCCGCGGCGCCCACGGTGGCCACGATCGAGGCCACCAAGACGCTCGCCGCGACCAGCAGGCCGAGCTTGACCTTCACCGACCCGACGGGGTCCAGAGGCCGCGTCATGGGGTGACCTCGAGCGCGTAGCCGACACCGTGCACGGTGCGGATCCGGTCGGCGCCGATCTTGGCGCGCAGGCCCTTCACGTGGCTGTCGACGGTGCGGGTGCCTGAGGCCTCGGCCCAGCCCCAGACCTCGGCCAGCAGTCGCTCGCGCGAGAGCACGTCGCCGGGCGCGGCGGCGAGGCACACGAGCAGGTCGAACTCCGTGGGCGTCAGGTGGATCTCCTCGTCCGCGACCCAGACGCGCCGAGCGCCGACGTCGAGCCGCAGGTCGTCCCACTCGCGCACCGAGCCCTGGGTGGAGGCCGCGAGCTCGGCGGCCCGGTCGACCCGCCGGAGCAGGGCGGACACCCGCGCCACCAGCTCGCGCATCCGGAACGGCTTGGTGAGGTAGTCGTCGGCGCCGACGGCGAGGCCCACCAGGACGTCGGCCTCGTCGTCGCGCGCCGTGAGCATGAGGACCGGGACGGGCCGCACGGCCTGGATGCGGCGGCACACCTCGTGGCCGTCGAAGCCCGGGAGCATCACGTCCAGCACCACGAGATCGGGGTCGTGCTGCTCGAACGCCGCCACCGCGCCGGGCCCGTCCCACGCCCGCACGACCTCGTGACCGTGGGCGGTCAGCCGGTCGGTCACGGCGGTGCCGATGGTGGGCTCGTCCTCGACGAGCAGGATGCGGCGAGCGGTCATGCCTCCAACCTAGGAGCCCGGGTCGCCGGATCGTGGGGACGAATCGTGAAGATCCTGTGCAGATCGTCCCGGCGAGTTCGGGCTCCCGCTTCGGACGCCCACGTCCGGCCTCGTATAGTGGTGACCAGCCCCTCGCGTGGCGGCACATCACCCAACTCCCCCAGGGCAGGAATGCAGCAAGGGTCAGTGGTCCCTGCCGGGTACGCGAGGGGTCCTTGCGTTCCTAGGGGTGCACGCGCGCCGCGCGCATGATCGCGCGGCTGGCCCCCTTCACGTAGCCCGAGGACGGCTTCGCCCCGTACTCCACCGTGATCGCCGTGCCGTGCTTCGCGAGGTAGCGGTTGTACCAGCCGGTGAGCGTGGGCGAGGTGCCCTTGCCCTGCGCGACGCCGAAGTGCTTGCGCTTGAGCTTCAGCTCCTTCGCGAGCCGCTTCTCGAAGGCCACGTCCTTCCCGGACGTGCCGACGCCGTGCAGCGGCTGGTGCAGCGACACGATGTAGTCGGGCCGCTGGCTCTTGAGGAACTTCATCATCGTGCGTGTCTCGCGCTCACTGGCCTTCTTCGGGCCTCCGTAGGTGCGGGAGCCCTTGGTGCCGCGGATCCAGCCGCTCGTCGGCCAGTTGCGGTTGAGGTCCACCCCGCGCGCGTTCGTGCGCGTCTTGCGGGCGGCGCCGTCGGGGTTCATCGTCGGGATGATCCACAGGCCCGTGCCCGCCTTCGGCTTCACGCGCTTGACCGCGTGCTGGGCGGTCTTGCGGCCGGCCGGCTCGTCACCGTGCATCTGCCCGAGGATCAGCAGGACCCGCTTCGGCTTCTTCGCGCCGCGGTAGAAGGCCACGATGCTGCGGCCCTGGTGGCTCGTGCCGATGACGACCTTGCGCGTCGTGTAGTCCGAGTCCGCCGCCTGCGCCGGCACGCTGACCAGCGCCGGGGCGACGAGCCCCATCGACAGGACGACTCCCGCTGCTGCCTTCACTGCCCCCGACATGGGATCACCGCTTCTTCTTGAAGATCGCCTTGATGAGTTCGCGGGCGGCGGTGCGACTCGCCTCCCCGATCGCCCGGTCCATGGGCGACATCCGGTTCGAGCCGCGGCTGCGGCTCTTCGTGCGCGTGCCCGTCGGGCGCTCGCGGGCCAGGTCCTTCTCGAGTCTCTCGGCCTCCTCGGCCGCGCGCTTGCGCTCGGCCTCGGCGGTGGCGGCCTCCGTGGCCGCGCGGGTGCGCTCGGCCATCGCCTCGGCCGCGCCCCCGGTGGAGGCGACGGCCGCGTACTTCGCGGCGAGGGGCGAGGCGGCCACGGCGGCGGTCATCGCGGCGGCGTCGGTGGGCTCCATCGACCCCTGAGGGGCGCGGACGCGCGTCCACGCGACGGGCGACGGCGCGCCCTTCTCGTTCATGACGGTCACGATCGCCTCGCCCGTCGCCAGCTGGGTCAGGACCTCCTCGAGGTCGTAGCCCGAGTGCGGGTAGGTCGAGACGGTCGCCTTGAGCGCCTTCGCGTCCTGCGGCGTGTGGGCGCGCAGCTGGTGCTGGACGCGCGAGCCCAGCTGGGCCAGCACGTCGTCGGGCACGTCCTTCGGCGTCTGGGTGACGAAGAAGATGCCGACGCCCTTCGACCGGATGAGCCGCACGGTCTGGACGACGATCTCGAGGAAGTCCTTCGACGCACCCTTGAACAGCAGGTGGGCCTCGTCGAAGAAGAAGACGAGCTTCGGGCGGTCGGTGTCGCCGACCTCGGGGAGCGTCGAGAACAGCTCGCGCAGCAGGTACATGAGGAAGGTCGAGAACAGCTGCGGCTGGTCCTGCACGCCCGGGACCTCGAGCAGCGAGACGATGCCGCGGCCGTCGGCATCGGTGCGCAGCACGTCGGCGACCTCGAACGCGGGCTCGCCGAAGAACACGTCGGCGCCGGAGTCGGCGAACGTGACCAGCTCGCGCAGGATCACGCCGACCGTGGCGCTCGAGAGCCCGCCGATCGCCTTGAGCTCGGGCTTGCCCTCGGCGCTGTCGAGGAACGCCACGACGGCACGCAGGTCCTCCAGGGTCACGAGGCGCAGCCCGGCCTTGCGCGCGTAGTGGAAGACCAGTGAGAGCGAGGACTCCTGCGTGGTGTTGAGGTCGAGGACCTTCGACAGCAGGATCGGCCCGAACGCCTCGACCGTGGCGCGGATCGGCACGCCCGTGCCCTTCGCGCCGAGGGCGTAGAACTCGGTGGGGAAGGCCGTGGCCTGCCAGTCCTGGCCGATGCTCGCGGTGCGCGCGAGCAGCTTCTCGTTCGAGGCACCGGGGGTCGCGATGCCCGAGAGGTCGCCCTTGATGTCGGCCGCGAAGACCGGGACGCCGCCGGCCGAGACCTGCTCGGCCAGCACCTGCAGGGTCTTCGTCTTGCCGGTGCCCGTGGCGCCAGCGACGAGGCCGTGGCGGTTGAGCATGCCGAAGGGGATGCGCACCGGGACGTCGGCGCGCGGCTCGCCGCTCTCGACCAGCGCGCCGATCTCCAGCGCCGGGCCCTCGAACGCGTAGCCGGCGCGGATCTGAGCCACCTGCTCGCTGTCCGCGGCCGGAGCCTCGGCCGCGGGGGCCTCCGTCCGATCGGCGGCCCTCGCCTGCGCCGCCTCGGCCGCGGCGGCCAGCTCGTCGGCGCGGCGCTGGGCCTCCTCGGCGGCGGCCTTGGCCTCGGCGGCGGCCCGGGCGGCCGCGGCGACCTCGTCGGCGGAGGGATCGGTCTCGGTCATGTGCTCAGGCTAGTTCCCCCCGGCCGTCGCGCCAGGGGCTCCGCGTCGTTCGGGGAGGCACACCATGGATCCCGTGGTCATCGAGCGGCTGTGAGCCGCCCCTTAGACTGATCGGGTGATCTTTCGCCGCGTGGGGGACGGGCGGCCGTACCCCGACCATGGACTGACCCAGAGTGACTGGGCTGCCATCGCGCCGACCCAGGTGCGCCTGGACGATCTCACCACCACCAAGACCACCCTCGACCTCGAGACGCTGCTCGACACCGACTCGACGTACTTCGGCGACCTGTTCGCCCACGTCGTCGGCTGGAAGGGCGAGCTGTTCCTCGAGGACGGGCTGCACCGGGCCCTGCGAGCAGCCCTGCAGCAGCGCACCATGGTCCACGCGCGCGTCTTCACGATCGGGAAGCAGTCATGAGCAAGGCCGTGGAGCGTCTCGTCGTCCTGGGCACCGCGGGCGTGTTCGTCGCGGGCACCGCGCTCGGGCTGAACCTCGCGTTCTCCAAGCCCGATCCCGTGGCCGCCGAGCCCACGTGCGAGATCAAGAAGATCGCGAAGGGCGAGGTGCTCAGCAGCAACCTCGTCATGGTGCACGTCTACAACGCCAGCCAGCGTGCCGGCGTCGCCAACCGCGTGAAGATCAACCTCGAGCGCCGTGGCTTCCTCGGCGGCGTCGCCCAGAACAACCCCGGCCAGCTCAAGCCGAAGAACGTCATGGTGCTGAGCCAGGACCCGGCCGACCCCCGCGCGCGGCTCGTCGCCCGGCAGTTCAAGGGCAAGGTCGAGCGCGTCCAGGCCGACTTCGAGACCGAGGACGGCATCTCGGTGCTGATCGGTCCGGACTACCAGGGCCTCAAGAAGGCGGGCACGAAGCTCAAGGCCTCGCAGGACGTCACCGTGTGCGTCCCCACGATCACCCTGCCGTAGTCACGCGTCGCGGCGGCGCGGGTCGAGGTCCCACCCGGCCAGGCGGCCGTGCCGGGCCACCGACCGGAGCCGTCGCTCCACGCCCTCGCGCAGGTCGCGCGTGGTCACGATGAGCAGCTCGTCGCCCACGCGGATGCGCGTGGTGCGGTGCGGCACGAGCGTCGAGTCGCCGCGGACCACCATCGTCACCGAGGCGCCCTCGGGCAGCCGGAGCTCGCCCACCTCCACGCCGGCCAGGCGCGACGTGGACGGCACGTGGATCTGGAGCAGGTCGGCCGAGATCCGCTCGAGGGGTGCCGCGTCGATCTCGACGTCGCGGCCCCGGTCGCTCTCGACGCCGCACCAGCGCGCGAGGCGGTGCAGCGGCGCGGCCTGCACGATCGTGTAGACGACGACGGCCACGAAGGTGATGTTGAACAGGTCGATGGACTGGGTGACGCCGTTCGCGAGCGGGATCGTCGCCAGCACGATCGGCACCGCGCCGCGCAGGCCGGCCCAGCCGATGAACAGCTGCTCGCGCCAGCCGACGCGGAACCACGCGGCGCAGGCGGCGACGGACGCCGGCCGCGCCACGAAGGTCAGCAGCGCGCCGATCCCAACGCCCGCGCCGATGTGCCAGAGCTGGATGTCGCTCGGGTGCACGAGCAGGCCGAGCATCACGAACAGGCCGATCTGGGCGAGCCAGCCGATCCCCTCGACGAACGAGCGGGTGGCCGAGCGGTGCGGCAGCTCGGTGTTGCCCAGCACGACGGCCGCCACGTAGACCGCCGCGAAGCCGCTCGCGTGGATCAGGGCGGCCGAGGCGTACGCGAGCACCGTCACGGCGAAGACGACGAGCGGATAGAGGCCCGCCGCGGGCAGCGCCGCCCGCCGCAGCAGCCGGGCCCCGCCCCACCCGACCAGCAGGCCCAGCAGGGCGCCGATCACGAGCTCGAAGACGACCAGGGCCAGGAACCCGCCGACGCCGTGGTCGTTGATCTCGCCCACGCTGATCGCCGTGACGAGGACGACGATGGGCGCGTCGTTGAGGCCGGACTCGGTCTCCAGCACGCCGGACACCCGTGACTTCAGCGGCACCGAGCGCAGGACCGAGAAGACCGCGGCGGCGTCGGTGGGCGAGAGGACGGCCGCGATCAGGACGGCCAGCTGCCAGTCGAGGCCGAACAGGTAGTGCGCGCCGGCGGCGACGATCCCCACGCTGATCGACGTGCCCACCGTCGCCAGCAGGACGCCGAGGCCCAGCGCGGGCCGCATCGTCGACCAGTTCGTGGTCAGGCCGCCCTCGGCGAGGATGAGGATCAGGGCGGAGAGGCCCAGCACCAGGGCGATGTTCGCGTCGGCGAACTGGACGCCGGCGCCGTCGTAGCCGATGAGGATGCCCAGCCCGAGGTACATGAGCAGCGAGGGCAGCCCGATGCCCACGGACAGGCGCACGGCCAGGACGGCCAGGATGAGGACTCCGGACCCCGTCAGGAGGATGACGTCGAGGTCATGGGAGGTCACACCATCCCCTTCCCTCGCGCCGGTGGGGTGATCCTATCGGCCCTCGACGTGGTCGATCAGCCGATCCGTGGCGGCGCGGTAGCCGGGGACGCCCTCGCCGATCACGTGAACGACGGCCACGTCGGCGACGTACGAGTGGTGGCGGAACGGCTCGCGCGCCATGACGTCGGAGATGTGCACCTCGGCCACGGGCAGCGCCACGCCCGAGAGCGCGTCGCGCAGCACGACCGAGGTGTGGGTGAGCCCGCCGGGGTTGATGACGATGCCGGCGCAGTCGTGGCGGGCCTCGTGGATCGCGTCGAGGAGGACGCCCTCGTGGTTGCTCTGCACGGCGCGCACCTCGTAGCCGCGGGCGGTGGCGGCCTCGGCGACGAGCGCCTCGACGTCGGCGAGCGTCTCGGAGCCGTAGATGTCGGGCTCGCGCGTGCCGAGGAGGTTGAGGTTGGGCCCGTTGACGAGCAGCAGCCGGCGGGTGGTCACGCGGCCAACCTACCGTCGCGAGCGCCAGCCCGAGGCGTGCAGGCGCTCCACCCCGTCGAGCAGCAGGTCGAGCGCGAAGTCGAACTCGAGGTCGGCGTCGCACCGGCCGCCGTCGCGCGTGGTCTCGCGCACGACCGCCACGATGTGCGGGAACGTCCGCGCGAAGGCGTCGAGCGCCTCGGGGGAGGGCGTGTCGTCGCCGGGCTCGTCGAAGGCCTCGGGGCTGAAGCCCCAGATGCGGTGGCCCAGGGCGTGCATGACGTGGTGCGCGAGGTCCACCGAGAGGCCGCCGTCGATCATCTCGCCGGTCACCGCGTCCATGTGGGTGAGCACGGCGGGCGTGCGCGCCGTGCGGCTCTCGATCGCCTGGCGCAGCCACGGGTGGCGCACCAGCTCGGCCCGGGCGGCGAGGACGCGGGCGCGCACGCGATCGGGCCAGGATCCGCCCGGCGCGGGCTGCTCGTAGCCGGCCACGATCGTCTCGACCATCCCGTCGAGGAGGTCCTCCTTGTTCGCGACGTGCTTGTAGAGCGCCATGGGGACGACGTCGAGGCGGGCGGCCACCTGGCGCATGCTGACCGCCGTCAGTCCCTGCTCGTCGGCGAGCGTGATCGCGGCGGCGAGGGTGCGCTCGCGACTCACGGTGGGTCGGTCGGCTGCGGCCACGTCGCTCCTCCTGCTTGACGGGTGTACGCCGTAAGCCTAGTGTCAGGCACGAGGTGTACGCCGTACACCAGCGAAGGAGCGAGCCATGACCGCGCGCCGGACGGCCTTCTGGGCCGGCGTCCTCTACCTGCTGACGTTCGTGACGTCGATCCCCGCCGTCGCGCTCAAGGGCGGCCTGCTCGACGACCCGGGATCCGCGTCCGCGATCGGGCCGGCCCGGACCGGTGCCGCGCTCGAGCTGGTGCTCGCCGCGGCGTGCGTCGGCACCGCGGTCGTCCTGTACCCCGTCGTGCGCGCCCACGGCGAGCGCGCGGCGCTCGGGTTCGTCGCGGCGCGCGTGCTCGAGGCCTCGATGATCCTCGTGGGTGTCCTGGTCGTGCTGACGTTCGCCGAGGGAGTGGTGGGCGAGGAGGTCGCGCCGGCTCTCGTCGGACTCCACGACGCGGCGTTCCTCGTCGGACCCGGCGCGGTGCCCGCCCTCAACGCGCTGCTGCTCGCACCCCTGCTGCTGCGCGGGGGACTCGTCCCGCGCGCCATCCCGTTGATCGGGCTGGTCGGTGCGCCCCTGCTGCTGGTCTCGGCGCTGGGCGCGGTGGCCGGCTGGATCGACCAGGTCTCGGTGCTCGCGGGGCTGCTCGCGCTGCCCATCGCGGCGTGGGAGCTGTCGCTCGGCCTGTGGCTGCTGGTCAGGGGCTTCTCGACCGCCCGGGTGACCCCCGTCGGGGCCTAGCCTCGGGGCGTGCCTCTCGTCGTCCACGCCTCCAAGTACGGGTCCGCCGAGCTCTACGCGAGCTGGATCGGGGAGGCGCTCGGCGCGCCCGTGGCCGCCGCCGACGAGGTCACCCCGGAGCAGCTGGTCGGGAGCGACGTGGTCGTGCTGTGCGGCGCGATCTACGGCCCGACCCTGCGGGGCAGCAGCCTGCTGCGGAAGGCCATGGAGCTGGGCACGGCGACGCGGTTCGTCCTGGTCACGGTGGGGCTCAGCGACCCCGCGCTCACGACGAAGCGCGACGAGCTGGTCGCGTCGAAGCTCCCCGCCGAGCTGCGCGAGCGGCTGGAGGTCGTCCACGTGCGCGGCGCGATGGACCGGTCGCGGCTGAGCCTGGTGGAGAGGTCGATGATGTCGACGATCCGCCGCGGGCTCGCGGTGAAGCGGGACCGCACGGCCGAGGAGCAGGCCATGCTGGAGGCGCTCACCCCGGACTCGATCGACCTCACCGACCGCGCTGCGGTCGCCACGGTCGTCGAGGCGTGCCTAGGCTGAGGCATGCGCTTCAGCGTCCACGTCTACAACTTCACGATCCCCGGCGAGCCGCAGGCGCTCGCCCCGACCCTCGCCGAGACGGCGCGCCGGGCCGAGCAGGCCGGCGCCGATGCCGTCACCCTGATGGATCACTACTTCCAGATGGAGACCGTCGGCCGCTCCGAGGACCCCATGCTGGAGGGCTACACGGCCCTGGGCTACCTCGCCGCCGTCACCGAGCGGGTCAAGCTGGGCCTGCTGGTCACCGGCGTGACCTACCGCCACCCCGGCCTGCTGGCCAAGATCGCCACGACCCTCGACGTGCTGTCGGGTGGTCGCGCGATCCTGGGCCTCGGCGCCGCCTGGTACGAGCGCGAGCACCTCGGCCTCGGCGTTCCGTACCCGTCGATGAAGGAGCGGTTCGAGCGGCTCGAGGAGACGCTGCAGATCGTCCACCAGATGTGGAGCGACGACGACGGCGCCTACGAGGGCAAGCACTACCAGCTGGCCGAGACGATCTGCCATCCCGCGCCGATCCAGCAGCCGCACCCGCCGATCCTGCTCGGCGGCATGGGCGAGAAGAAGACGCTGCGGTTCGTGGCCGAGTACGGCGACGCCTGCAACCTCTTCCCCGCCGGCGTCGACGTCATCCGGCACAAGCTCGAGGTCCTCGACCAGCACTGCGCCGACGTGGGTCGCGACCCCGCCGACATCCTGCGCACCCTGCAGTCGCCCGGCGACGCCGTGAAGGACCCCGAGAAGTTCCTCGAGGACGTCGCGGCCTACGCCGAGCTGGGCATCCAGTCGGTGTCCGTCTCGCCGCACGGTCCCGACCCGGTGGCCTGGGTCAGCGAGTTCGCCGAGAGGACCGCGCCGCGTCTCGCCGAGATCTGACGCGCGGGACCGACCCACTTTTGGATGCGTTGCACCTTTTCGGCGACCGAAAGGGTGCAACGCGTTCCAGAAGTGGCAGATGGCTGAGCGAGCGGGCCGCCATCGTCGCCACCCACGACGAAGGCCCCGGGGATCGCCCGGGGCCTGCGTCGTTCAGGGCCGGCTCAGCGCTTGACCACCCGCAGGGTGACCGCGGTGTTGCGAGCGCCGACCCGGTCGTTGCCGAGGTAGCTGATCACGAGGCGGTGCTTGCCCGCCTTCAGCTTCGGCAGCCGGACGGTGAGCCTGCCGTTCCGCACCGTGCCGTCGGCGACGACGCGGCCCTTGACCTTCACCAGGACCTTGGCGTTGGCCTGGGCCGGAGCGGCGACCCGGACCCGCACCGCTGCGCGCTGCGAGGTCTTGATCCGCTTCTTCGCCAGCGAGGCGCGGACCGTGGCCTTGGCCTTCGCGACGCGCGAGGCCATCGACGTGGCGGTCACCGGCTGGTGCCCGACGGTCGTGGCCGTCACGCGCACGCTGATCGACCGGCCGATGTCGGCCGACGTCACCCGGTAGTCGCCGCCCGTGGCGCCCCGGATCGGCTGACCGTCCCGCAGCCACTGCGCCTGCAGGGTGGCGGCCTCGGTGTTCGACCACGTGCCGATGCTGGCCCGCAGGATCGAGCCGACGCGCATCGCGCCGCTCACCTTCGGGCGGACCGTGTTGACCGGCGCCTTCGCGCCCTTGACCTCGACGACCCGGGTGACCATCGACTGGTTGCCGTTGGCGTCCGCGACCGAGTAGGTCAGCGCGTACGTGCCGGGCTTGGCCGTGTCGACCTCGCCGAGCACCTGGACCTTCTCGGTGACGTCGCCGTCGACCGCGTCCTGCGCCGAGACGCCGGCCATCGGGTCGAACACCCCATTGAGCTCGACCGAGCCGTTCTTCGGGACGGTCAGGACCGGCGCGGTCGTGTCCGTCCCGCTCGAGCCCGCCGTGAAGAGCGAGATCTGGCTGACCTCCCCGGGCAGCTCCTCGCCCGAGGCGGCGTCGACGCTGGTGGCGTGCCAGGCGTACGTGCGACCCGCCTCGAGGCCGTTCCAGGTGACCGTGGCCGGCCAGCCCGAGCGCACGGTCTCCTCGCCGATCACGCGGTCGGTCGGATCCACCACGACGAGGCCGTCCGAGCTGAAGCTCGTCTTGCGGGTCGTCAGGTTGATCGGCAGGCGCGTGTCGTCCTCGGTGCCGTTGTAGCGGAAGCGGTCGTCGTACTCGGTGGCGCCGAAGTTCTCCAGCAGCGGCGAGTAGGTGTCGACCGCGACCTCGCCCTTGTCGAGATCGAACTGCAGCAGGCGGAAGAACGACGAGCCGAACTGCAGCGGCGTGTTGCTGTCGTAGCCGACGCCCGTCAGCCCCAGCTCGTCCGAGCTCACCTTGTAGAACTGGTAGTCCGCGAGCAGCTCGACCACGTGGTGACCCTTGCGGGCGACGTCGCGCCGCAGCTCGATGCTGACGCCGTGCTCGTGGCCCGACAGGACGAGGGCGACGTTCGGGTTCTTCTTGATGACGTCGTCCAGCACCTGGCGGCCGTCGTAGGAGAAGCCGCTGCCGCGACCGTCCGGATTGACGCTCGGCGTCAGGTAGGCGTGCGTCAGGACGATCGCGTTGCGGTCGGAGAACTGCTTGAGAACCCCGTCGGCCCAGGCAGCCTCCTCGGCATCGACGCCGAAGCCGAGCGAGACGACGACGAAGTCGAGGTCGCCCTCGCTGAACAGCACGTAGTTGTTGCTGTTGTCGCCCTCCTTCCACGGCGTGAACTCCGCCTTCGCGTCCTGCCAGGCCTGGCTCTGCTCGAGCGTGGCGTAGCGGTCCGGACCGAAGTAGTCGTTGTAGAGGGCGTCCGGGCCGGTGTCTGCGCCGTAGAGGTTGTCGTGGTTGCCGGGCAGGACCGTGTTGACCATGCCGGCGTCGTCGAGGACCTTCTGCGCCTCCGACGCCACCTCGAACTCGGCGCGCGCGTTCGGCTCGTCCGAGCCGACGTTGTGCCAGTTCTCGATGATGTCGCCGGTGTGGGCCGTGAACGCGATCTTGCGCTCGTCGGCGTTCGCCGCGATCCACTCGGTGATGCCGCGGTAGGCGTTACGCCAGACCTCGCGCTCCTGCTCGGTCTCCTGCTCCACCGCGCCCTCGGACAGGTACTGCGTGTCGGTGACGTGGGCGATCGAGAAGTCGTAGTCGTCCGGGTTCTCGAACGAGTTCTTGACCTCGTTGGGCAGGTCGTCGGCGAACGGGTCCTCGCCGGTCACCAGGACCGGGACGGAGCCGCCGTGGCGGTGACGGCTGCGCAGATCGCCGGTCAGCTGGACCTGTCCCTCGGCGTTGCCGCGCGAGCGGGCGAGCTCCTCCCAGGCGCCGCCGTCCCAGACGCGCAGCACGACCTCGCGCGCAGGATCGACGCGACCGCTCCAGATCACCTGCTGGTCCGAGCTGCCGGTGACCGGCACGTCGAACTGCTGGAACGGCAGCTCGGACGTCGACGGCGAGTCGAGGAACGTCTCGTCGCCCGGCGCGGCCGCGTCGGCGATCGGCTTCTCGTCGGTGCCGGTGAAGTCGCGCTCCTTCGGGATGCCCGTCAGGACGCCCTGGCGGCCCTGCTGCGCGACGACCACGTCGGCCTCGCGGAACGTGGTGCGCACGCGGTCGCCCGACGGGTTCGTGGCGTTGGCCGAGAGGCGCACGGAGCCGCCGCCCTGCTCGGTCTCGGTGCCGCCCGCGGACGGCACGTTGGCAGTCGTGAAGGTTGTCGTGTGGTCGATCGGCGTGCCGAAGACGTCGTGACCCTCCACCGTGATCTCGTGCTCGCCGGCCTTGAGCCCGGCGCCGATCTCGTCGCCCGGCTCGATCGGGTCGCCGTCGAGTGCGTAGCGGACGTCGCGACCGACGCCCTCGGGGTTCGTGAACTCGACGCCGAAGCGGGTGCGCTTCGTGAGTCGCTCGTCCGCCGCAGGCGTGGTCGAGCTGACCTTGACGTTGTAGTTCGCGGGGCGGCCCGCGAAGGCGTCGCGACCCAGGGCGAGCACGCCCTCGGCGTCGACGGCCTCGCTGAAGACCCGCACGCGGCTGATCGTCGAGGGGGAGAAGAACGCGGGACGGTCGCGTCCGCTCGCGTCTCCTCCGATCACGAGGTTGCGGGCGCCGGCGCTCGGCGAGCTGAGCGTGCCGGTCGCGGGCGTGCTGGCCGCCAGGACGCCGTTGACGTAGAGGCGGACCATCTCGCCGTCGTACGTTCCGACCGCGTGGTACCAGCGCCCGCTCTCGATCTGCGTGCTCGTGTTGCGGTAGGCGCCACCGATGTGGGGGTTGAACGAGAGGCGGTCGCCGTACATGACGACGCCGAAGCCGCCCGCCTCCTTCGCGCCACACAGGTTGCCGCGCGTCTCGACGCCGCTGGCCTGGAAGTCGTCGTCGTACTTGAACACGCACTCGACGGTCATCTGGTTGGCGAGCTTCGGGAACTGCGCCTCGAACGGGTAGAGGTAGGCCGAGCCCGCACCGTCGAACTGCGCGACCTTGGTGCCCATCGGGGCGTCGTCGCGCACCTCGGGCGAGCCGAAGGTGCGCGGGGTCAGGCCCTGCGCGCCGTCGACCGGGGCGCCGGAGGAGAAGTCGAGGTCGAGGACATCGGCCTTCGGGGCGGCGGGACCCTCGCGGTCGGCGTCGGCGAGCGCCGACACCTGCTCGGCGGTGAGCGGATCGCTGTAGATGCGGCTCGTGCGCAGCGTGGTCTGCGCGAAGAACTGGGGCTTGTTCGAGGCGTTGACGTCACCCGCCAGCATCATCGAGTCGGCGCCGGCGGTCGAGTGCTTGAAGGCACCCGCGGCGGCGACGTCGCGGACCAGCTCACCGTCCAGGTAGAGCTTCAGTCGGGTGCCGTCCCACGTCGCGACCGTGTGGTGCCACGTGCCGGTGGTGATCGGGACGCGGACGCTCTTGTAGCCGCCGCCGACGTGGATCATGAAGTGCACGTCGTTGCCCGACATGACCGTGGCGAAGCCGCCCGACTCCTTCGACGAGCACAGCGCCGCCTCGGTGCTGGCGGACGTGCGCGGCCCGTCGAAGCGGAACGAGCACTCCAGCGACATGCCCTGCTCGAGCTTGGCGAACTCCGAGCGGATCGGGTAGCCGATCGCGTCGTCGGTGCCGTCGAAGCTCAGGACCGAGCGCCCGGTGCCGAGGTCGGCGCCCGCGGTCGGCTCGCCGTGCACGGTGGGCTCGAGGCCCTGCGCGTGCTCGGTGAGCTGGCCGCCCTTGAAGTCGACGTCGAAGACGTCGGCGGTCGGGAGGTCGACGGCCTGGCGCAGCGCCGAAGCTGCGGCCGGCGGTGCGGCGATGCTCGACATCGAGCTCACCGCCGCATCGGCCAGTCGGGGCGACGCGAGGGCGGGCGTGGTGGTGAAGGTGCCGAACCCGACCGCCGCGGCGAGCGCGAGGCTGGAGGTGGTGCGAAGGGATCGCATGGGCAGTGTGCTCCTACGGGGAAAGCCATCAGGACGCCCTGAGACTCTCGGCGAGAGGTTCTTCCCGGTGAACGCCGGGTGAGCGCCCGGAGCACGATGCGTGAGCACTCGGTGCGTTCGGGGTCCGTTCGCCGTCCGTTCGCCGGGGGCGGCTCCGGGGCCCGCGTCACGACTACTGCGCGGGCGTCCAGCCCGGGGGAGGGTCCTCGCCCACGCGGCCGTCGACGGCCTCGCGGAGGAGGTCGGCGTGGCCCGTGTGCCGGGCGTACTCCTCGAGCAGGTCGAACAGCAGGCGACGCAGGCTCGGATGCGCGCCGTCGTCGTCGCTCACGGCGACGGACTGGTCCAGCCCTCCGTCTGCCAAGGTCTCGGCGTACCGCTGCCGGGCGCGAGCGACGGCGTCGTCGTAGAGCGCGTAGAGCTCCTGCGCGGTTCCCGTGACGGTGAAGGAGGCGTCGTCGCTGCCGTCCCAGTCGAGCTCGGCCCACAGGTCGCCGGGTGAGCGTCCGGCCAGCTTCGTGGCGGACGTGAAGTCCTCGACGAAGGCCAGGTGGGACAGCAGCCCCGCCAAGGTCAGGGTCGACGAGGGGAACGTGGCGTGCAACGACGCGGTGTCGAGGCCGTCGACCTTCCAGCGGAAGGTGGCGCGCTGGCGGTCCAGTGCGCCCAGGAGGTGCTCGACCTCCGAGGCGGCCATCGGGGGCTCCCACCAGGATCCGTCGACCATGGCACGACGGTACGTCGCACGCGGCCCGATCGCACCGGTCTCGACGACCCCATGTCGTGCTTGACTCCGATCATGACCTTCGCCGTCGTCTCGGTGCACTCGCCCAAGCCCGAGCACCGTGCCGCCGTGATCGACTCGATGCAGCGCTACAGCCGGGTCGCGCGCGAGCAGCCCGGGCTGGAGTGGACGGGCGTCGTGGACGACGCGAGCGGCCGTCTCGTGGGCATCGCGCTGTGGGAGTCCGAGGAGGCCGCGGCCGCCGCGCGCCCGGCACTCATGGCCGAGGTCGGCGATGATCCCTTCGCCGACTGGGACGAGCAGCCGATCGACGGGCTGCGCGGCCTCGTGCGCTGACTCGGAAGGCGAGAACCCCGCCGAGCTCGCGCTCGACGGGGTCCTGATCCTGCTGGCGGTGGCGGTGGGATTTGAACCCACGGTGGGCGTGAACCCACACACGCTTTCGAGGCGTGCTCCTTAGGCCGCTCGGACACGCCACCGCCGAGGAGTTTACGTCAGTCACCCCGCCGCGGCCCAATCGGGGCGGTCAAGGGGTCGGGGGCCTAGGGTTCAGGCGTGGGGTGGGCTCTCGTCGCGCTGCTGGCGCTCGCGGCCGGAGTGACTGCGTGGCAGGACCCGCGTCGGCTCCGCATCGGCGTCTACCTCACGCTCGCGATCGGTCTGGCGGTCGTGGGTCTGCTCGGCCGGCTCGCGCTCCTGATCGCCGGATCCGACGATCCGCTGCGGCTCGCGTGGGCGCTGCTGATCGCCCTCGGCGTCGCGTTCTCGGCCGTGGTCGTCCTCGGCCTGGCCAGTGTCGCGAACGGAATCCTCATGATCCGGCGGGAGGGCCGGCGCCCGGCCAATCTGCTCTCGCTCGTGTTCGGGCTCGGCGTGCTGGGCTACTGCGCGCTGATCGTCGTCATGTGGTGGGTCGACCGGAACCACACGGACGTGGCCCTCGAGCTGTTCTTCTGGATCGTCGCGATCGGCGTCCCGTTGGGCTACCTGGCGTTCGTGTTCGTGGCGTTCGTCGGCTACGGGCTGCTGTACGGCTGGGCCGCCGATCGCTGGGCCAGGCCGGTCGACGCGGTCATCGTCCTCGGCGCCGGGCTGAGCGGCGAGCGGGTGACGCCGCTGCTGGCCTCGCGGCTCGACCGCGGCAGGCAGGCGCTCGAGCGATCGCGGTCGCGCGGGAAGGACACCCATCTCATCTGCTCGGGCGGGCAGGGGCCGGACGAGGTCGTGCCGGAGGCGGTCGCGATGGCGAACCACCTCGCCGAGCAGGGAGTCGACCGCGACCTGCTGTGGCTGGAGGACGCCTCGACCTCGACGGAGGAGAACCTGCGGTTCAGCGCCCGCGTCGCCGCCGAGCACGGCGTGGAGTCCGGTCGGTTCGCCGTCGTCACGAACGACTTCCACGTGCTGCGCGCGGCGCTGCTGCTGCATCGGATGGGGCTCGAGGGCCACGGCCTCGGCGCGCGCACCGCGCGCTACTTCTGGCCCAGCGCGATCCTGCGCGAGTACGCCGCGATCCTGTGGGAGCACCGCCGCCTCAACACGGTCCTGCTGGCGCTCTCCTGCGTCCCGATGGCGCTGCTCCTCGTGCGCACCGTCGCCTCCTGGACCTGAGACGCCGCCGCCCGCCCCTCCGACTCCACTTTCGGAACGGCTTGCACGCTTTCCTGCGGCGGAAAGGTGCATCCCATTCCAGAAGTGGGCAGGGGGCCGGCGGCGGAGCGTCCGGAGGTCAGCCGGGCTGGCTGATCGACAGCATCGTCTCGCTGAAGAGGTCGATCTCGTCGTCCTTCGAGCGGCCCGAGCCGGCGCCGGCGAGCAGGCTGGCGAGCTCGCCAGCCGCCCGCTCGATGCGCGACTGGAGGGTGCCCTCGCCGGCCGAGCCCCAGTCGTGCGGGCTGGCGAAGACGCCCGTCGGCACGACCACGGCCTGCAGGTAGGCGAACAGCGGCCGCAGTGCGAAGTCGATCACGAGCGAGTGGCGAGCCGTGCCACCCGTTGCGGCGAGCAGCACGACCTTGCCGATCAGCGCGTCGTTCTCGAGCGCGTCGACGAACGACTTGAACAGGCCCGGGTAGGAGGCCTTGAACGTCGGCACCACGACGATCAGCGCGTCGGCCTCGCCGACCTGGTCGTACACGTGCTGCAGGCGCGGGGCCGCGAAGCCGGTGAGCGCCGCATCGGTGATCTCGTGCGCGAAGTCGCGCAGGTTGACGACCTCGATGCTGGCGCCGCCGAGGGCGGAGCCGGAGGCGGCGGCCAGCCGGTCGGCCAGCATGCGCGTGGTCGACGGCTCGCCGACACCGGCGGACAGGGCGACGATGCGGGTCATGCGGGCACTTCCTCTTCGATCGCCGCGTCGCGGGCGGCGACACGGGCGGCGTGGGTGGGGGCGTCCGGCACATCGGCCGGTCGGCGCGCGTCGAACTCGGCGCGCATGGTGGGCAGGATCTCGCCGAGCAGGTCGAGCTGCTCGAGCACCGTCTTCAGCGGCAGGCCCGCGTGGTCGACGAGGAACAGCTGGCGCTGGTAGTCGCCGAAGTAGTCCGCGAACGCGAGCGTGCGCTCGAGGACCTGCTGCGGGCTGCCGACCGTGAGGGGCGTCTGCTCGGTGAAGTCCTCCATGCTCGGCCCGTGTCCGTAGACGGGGGCGTTGTCGAAGTACGGCCGGAACTCGTTGACCGCGTCCTGGCTGTTCTTGCGCATGAAGAACTGACCGCCGAGACCGACGATCGCCTGCTCCGGGGTGCCATGCCCGTAGTGGGCGTAGCGCTGCCGGTAGAAGTTGATCAGCCGGATGTAGTGCTCCTTGGGCCAGAAGATGTTGTTGGCGAAGTAGCCGTCGCCGTAGAACGCGGCCAGCTCGGCCACCTCGGGCGTGCGGATCGAGCCGTGCCACACGAACGGCGCGACGCCGTCGAGCGGCGCGGGGGTCGAGGTGTAGCCCTGCAGCGGGGTGCGGAACTTGCCCTCCCAGTTGACGACCGGCTCGCTCCAGAGCTTCTGCAGCAGCTGGTAGTTCTCGATCGTCAGCTCGACGGCCTTGCTGATGTCCTTGCCGAACCACGGGTAGACCGGGGCGGTGTTGCCGCGGCCGAGCATGAGGTCCATGCGGCCGTCGACGAGGTGCTGCAGCGTCGCGTAGTCCTCGGCGATCTTGACCGGGTCGTTGGTCGTGATCAGCGTCGTCGAGGTCGACAGGATGATCTTCTCGGTCTGCGCGCCGATGTAGGCCAGCGTCGTCGTGGGGCTGGAGGGCACGAACGGCGGGTTGTGGTGCTCGCCGGTGGCGAAGACGTCCAGCCCGACCTCCTCGGCCTTCTTGGCGATCTCGACCGTGGCCTTGATGCGCTCGTGCTCGGTCGGGGTCGAGCCGTTCGTGGGGTCGGTGGTGACGTCGCCGACGGTGAAGATGCCGATCTGCATGCTGCTCATGTCCTCAGTCTCCCAGAAGATAGTTAAACATTCAACTAGTGGAACGCAGGAGTGTCGGGACTATTCCCGGCGAGGTCACTGAACGAGGTTTCCTGTCACTTCACGAGGTTCGCAAACCTCGTGAAGTGACGGTTTCCCCGGTTAACCGGGGAAACTGCGGACTCGTCAGCGCCCGAAGAAGGAGCGCAGCAGCACGGAGGAGTCGTCGGGCAGGACGTCGGCGAGGACCTCGGGCCGGTGGTTGAGGCGCCGGTCGCGCACCACGTCCCACAGCGAGCCCACGGCGCCGGCCTTCTCGTCCCAGGCGCCGAACACGAGTCGGTCGACGCGCGAGGAGACCACCGCGCCGGCGCACATCGTGCAGGGCTCGAGCGTGACGACGAGCGTGCAGCCGTCGAGGCGCCAGCGCCCGAGGGCGGCCGCAGCCGCACGCAGCGCCACGATCTCGGCGTGCCCGGTGGGGTCGGCGTCGCGCTCGCGGGTGTTGCGGCCCTCGCCGACGATCTCGCCCTCGTGCACCACCACGGCGCCCACGGGCACGTCGCCCTCGGCCGCGGCCTCGCGCGCCAGCTCGAGCGCCCGCCGCATGTACGGGTCCCAGGTCACCCGACGATCGCCTCGAACTGGTCGCCGAACCCGAGCTTCTCGGCGAGGTCGGCCAGCGCCTCGTCGGGGAACAGGTCGTCGTCGTCGCACAGCAGGCTCAGCTCGACGGACGCCAGACCGAGGTCGCTCACGATGTCGAGGTCGCCCACGGGCAGGGGCTCCTCGTCGCCGTCGGGAGCGTTCACCAGCTCGGCCAGATCGGCGGCGATGGGCCAGTCCCACACGGCCGTCGCGTCGGACAGCAGCGCCCGCACGTGCTCGCCGCTGCGGCGCACGATCACGAAGAAGTCGTCGTTGACCGAGGCCAGCCCGAGCACCCCCACCTCGGAGGGGAATCGCGCGAGCGCGGCGGTGAGTCCGTCGAAGTCCTCACCCAGCCGGGGCGGGAGTTCGACGACGGTCCACGCACCCTCGTCGCGGTACGCGGCGATCACGAAGTCGACGTCGTCCTCGGCCACTCTGCGATGGTGACAGACGCCCGCGACCGGCCGCTACCCTCGAGGCATGCGTGTTCACGTCGCCGACCATCCCCTGATCTCCCACAAGCTCTCCGTGCTGCGCGACGCGAGCACCGACTCGCCCACGTTCCGGCGCCTCACCGAGGAGCTCGTGACCCTGCTGGCGTACGAGGCCACGCGCGAGGTCAGCGTCGAGCCCGTCGAGGTGACCACCCCGCTCACGACCACCGAGGGCGTCCGGCTCACCAGCCCCGGCCCGCTGGTCGTGCCGATCCTGCGCGCCGGGCTCGGCATGCTCGAGGGCATGCAGCGGCTGCTGCCCACGGCCGAGGTCGGCTTCCTGGGCATGATCCGCAACGAGACCACCTTCGAGGCCGAGACCTACGCCGAGCGCCTGCCCGACCGCCTCGACGGCCGCCAGTGCTACGTGCTCGACCCGATGCTGGCCACCGGCGGCACCCTCGCGATGGCGATCGACTTCCTGGTGAAGCGCGGTGCCCGCGAGATCACCGCGATCACACTGCTGTCGGCGCCCGAGGGCATCGAGCGGCTCGAGCGCGACACCGCCCACATCGACGCCCCGCTCAACCTGTTCTCCGCCGGCCTCGACGAGCGCCTCGACGAGAACGGCTACATCGTGCCGGGCCTGGGCGACGCCGGCGACCGCCTCTACGGCGTCGTGGACTGATGCACGAGTTCATCGCGGCGCTGCCGAAGGCCGAGCTCCACGTCCACCACGTCGGCTCCGCCTCGCCCGAGACCGTCGCCGAGCTCGCCTCGCGCCACACCGACTCGCCCGTCCCCGCCGATCCCGGGGCACTGGCCGAGTACTTCACCTTCACCGACTTCGCGCACTTCATCGAGGTCTACCTGTCGGTGGTCGACCTGCTGCGCACGCCCGAGGACATCTGGACGCTGACCCACGAGGTCGGCCGTGACCTCGCCGCGCAGAACGTCCGGTACGCCGAGCTGACGATGACGCCCTACACCTCGATCGTGCGCGGCATCCCCGCCGAGGCGTACGTCGAGGCCATCGAGGACGCCCGCCAGGCCGCCGAGCGTGACTTCGGCGTGGCCCTGCAGTGGATCTTCGACATCCCCGGCGAGTCCGGCATCCCGGCCGCCGACGTCACCCTCGACACGGCGCTGCGGCTCGGCCCCGGCTCGCTCGTCGGCTTCGGCCTGGGCGGCCCCGAGATCGGCGTGCCGCGTCCACAGTTCGCCCCGCACTTCGAGCGCGCGAGGGCCGCCGGCCTGCACAGCGTGCCGCACGCCGGCGAGTCCACCGGTCCCGAGTCGATCCGCGACAGCCTCGACCACCTCGGCGCCGAGCGGATCGGCCACGGCATCGCCGCCGCGCAGGACCCCGCGCTGATGGAGCGACTCGTCGCCGAGGGCGTCGCGCTCGAGGTGTGCCCCACGTCGAACGTCCGCACGCGCTCGGTGCCGTCGCTGGAGGAGCACCCGCTGCCCGTCCTCGTCGAGGCCGGCGTCACGGTGACGATCAACTCCGACGACCCGCCGATGTTCGGCACCACGCTGAACGCCGAGTACGCGGTCGCGGCCGACCTGCTGGGCCTCGACGAGGAGGGCCTGCGCGCGCTGGCCACCGCCGCCGTCGACGCCAGCTTCGCGTCCGACTCGATGAAGGCGCACCTGCGCGAGGAGATCTCCGCGGCGGGTCGCTGACCCCGCCGGCCGCTCGACAGGACAGGCGGCGCGCTCACCGGCACAGTGGTCGGGTGGGTGACCGAACGACGCGCGGGGGAGCCGATCCCCTCGCCGTCGACGAGCCCGATCCGCGGCGCTGGCACATCCTCGCGGTGACCCTCGTCGTCGGCTTCATGACCCTGCTCGACGTGACGGTCGTGAACGTCGCGGTGCCGTCGATCCGCGAGGGACTGGACGCCTCCGCCGGGACGGTGCAGTGGGTGGTCTCGGGCTACGCGCTGACCTTCGGCCTCGTGCTGGTGGCCGGCGGGCACCTCGGCGACGCGTACGGCCGGCGCCGGATCATGACGATCGGTCTCATCGCGTTCATCGTCGCCAGCGCCGCCGTCGGACTGGCGCCTGGTGCGGGCTGGATGATCGCGGCGCGGCTGGCCCAGGGCGCCGCCGCGGGCCTGCTCACGCCGCAGAACGCGGGACTGATCCAGGAGCTGTTCACCGGGCCGGAGCGCGGTCGCGCCTTCGGCTACTTCGGCCTGACGGTCGCGGTCGCATCCGGCATCGGGCCGGTCCTCGGCGGCGGCATCATCGCGCTGGCCGGCACCGACCTGGGCTGGCGGCTGATCTTCCTCGTCAATGTGCCCATCGGCCTCGTGGCACTCGTCGCGATCCGCCGCCTCGTGCCGGTGCCGCGCGGTGACGCCGACCGCGAGCACATCGACGTCGTGGGCGCGCTCATCCTCGGCCTGAGCGTGCTGTGCCTGCTGTACCCGCTCATCGCGGCCGAGTCCGGCGAGCGGCTGCCGCTGCTGCTCGTGCTGGCGGTGCTGCCGCTGGCGGTGGCGTTCGTGCGCTGGGAGCGCTCCGTGCGGGCCCGCGACCGGCAGCCGCTGCTCGACGTCGGGATGCTCTCCGAGCTGCCCACCTACGGCAGCGGCATCGTGATCGGCACCCTGTACTTCGCGGGCTTCACGGGCGTGTTCCTGACGTCGTCGGTGTGGCTGCAGGAGGTGCGCGACCTGAGCGCCCTGCAGAGCGGCCTGCTGCTGACCCCGTTCGCGGTCGGCGCCGCGATCACCTCGACCCCGGCGGGCCGACTGGTCAGTCGCGCCGGGCGCCTGGTGACGATCGCCGCGCTCGTCGTGATCATGGTCGGCTTCAGCGCGCTGGCGTGGATGACGCCCGGGCAGACCGACCAGGCCCTGTGGTGGACCTTCGCGCCGCTGCTGCTGTTCGCCGGGCTCGGCGGCGGCGGCGTCGTCGCGCCCAACCAGACGCTCACGCTCCAGGACGTGCCGCCGAGCGTGGGAGGAGCCGCCGGCGGAGCCCTGCAGACCGGCCAGCGGATCGGGTCGGCACTCGGCACCGCGGCGCTGATGACCGTCTACGGGCTGACCGCATCGGCGCACGACGGCGACACGGCGCTGCGGGTCTCGCTGCTCGTCTCGGTCGTGGTGCTCGGCCTCGCGCTGGCGGTCGCGGTGGGCTCGCACGTGCAGGCCGGCCGGCGCGAGGCCGCGCCCGACTGACCTCCGACATGTGTAGCGCTCCCCACCCTTCTCAGCCCGCGAGTGCCGAGAAACGGTGGAGAGCGCTACACATCTGGCCCGCCGGGGGCGGGGCCGGGACTCAGAGAGCCTTGATGATGTCCTCGACGCGGTCCTTGGCGTCGCCGAACAGCATCTGGCTGTTCTCGCGGAAGAACAGCGGGTTCTGCACGCCCGCGTAGCCGGCGGCCATCGAGCGCTTGAACACGATGACGTTCTTGGCCTCCCACACGTGCAGGACGGGCATGCCGGCGATGGGGCTGGACGGGTCCTCGGCGGCGGCCGGGTTGACCGTGTCGTTGGCGCCGATGACGAGCACGACGTCGGTGTCCTTGAGGTCGTCGTTGATCTCGTCCATCTCGAGGACGATGTCGTAGGGGACCTTGGCCTCGGCCAGGAGCACGTTCATGTGACCGGGCAGCCGACCGGCGACGGGGTGGATGCCGAAGCGGACGTCGACGCCCTTCTCGCGCAGGCGCGCGGTGAGGTCGGCGACCGGGTACTGCGCCTGCGCGACGGCCATGCCGTAGCCGGGCGTGATGACGACGCTCTTGGCGGACGAGAGCAGCTCGGCGGCGGCCTCGGCGTTGATCTCGCGGTGGTCGCCGTAGTCGGTGTCGTCGCCGGGGCCGGCCTCGATGCCGAAGCCGCCGGCGATGACGGAGATGAACGAGCGGTTCATCGCCTTGCACATGATGTAGGACAGGTAGGCACCGGAGGAGCCCACGAGCGCGCCGGTGATGATCAGCAGGTCGTTGCCGAGCAGGAAGCCCGAGGCGGCCGCGGCCCAGCCCGAGTAGCTGTTGAGCATCGACACGACGACCGGCATGTCGCCGCCGCCGATGGAGGCGACCAGGTGCCAGCCCAGGCCGAGCGCGACCAGCGTGACCAGGATCAGCAGCCACAGCGCGGGGTCGACGACGAACCAGATGGTCAGGATCACGAACAGCGCGAGCGCGCCGAGGTTGATCCAGTTCTTGCCCGGCAGCACGAGCGGGGCGGACTTCATCTTGGCGCTCAGCTTGAGGTAGGCCACGATCGAGCCGGTCAGGGTGACCGCGCCGATGAACACGCCGATGAAGACCTCGGCGTTGTGGATGTCGAGCAGCGTCCCGGCGTCGCCGGGCAGGTCGTGCGGGAGGTCGCGGTAGCCCAGGTAGCCGTTCCAGCCGACCAGGACGGCCGCGAGGCCGACGAACGAGTGCAGCAGCGCGATGAGCTCGGGCATGCCGGTCATCTCGACGATCTTGGCGCGCCACAGGCCGATCGCGGCGCCGATGACCATCGCGATGATCAGCAGGGCCAAGCCGATGCCGGGCTCGTTGTCGATCACGAGGACGAACGTCGCGGCGAGCGCGATCGTCATGCCGGAGATGCCGAAGGCGACACCCCGGCGGGCGGTCTCGTGCTTGCTCAGCCCCGCGAGGCTGAGGATGAACAGCAGGGCGGCGACGAGGTACGCAGCGTTGGCCAGGGAGGAGGCAGTCACAGGTCAGCCCTTCACTTCGAGAACATGCTGAGCATGCGACGGGTCACGGCGAAGCCGCCGAAGACGTTGATGCTGGCGAAGAGGACGGCCACGAACGCCAGCGCCCGGATGACGTTGTCGTCGGCACCGATCTGGAGCATGGCGCCGACCACGATGATGCCGCTGATCGCGTTGGTGACGCTCATGAGCGGCGTGTGCAGCGCGTGGTGCACGTGGCCGATCACGTAGTAGCCGATCACGATCGACAGCGCGAGCACGGTGAAGTGCTGCGGCAGCTGACCCGGCGCGGTGGCCAGGACCCACAGGAAGATCAGGACGCCCGCGGCGAGCGCGCCGATCTTGACACCGGGGTTGACCGGCTTCTTCGGCTCGGGGGCCGGGGCGGGCTCCTTCGGCGCGGCGGCCGGGGCCGGCGCGGCCGAGACCTGCACCGGCGGCGGCGGCCAGGTCTTCTCGCCGTCGCGCACGACGGTGACGCCGCGCTGGACGACGTCGTCGAAGTCAAGGACGATCTGGCCGTCCTTGCCCGGTGTCAGCAGCTTGATGAGGTTCACCAGGTTGGTGCCGTACAGCTGCGAGGCCTGGGTGGGCAGGCGGCCCGCGAGGTCGGTGTAGCCCAGGATCGTGACGCCGTTGGCGGTGACGACCTTCTGGCCGGCGACCGAGCCCTCGACGTTGCCGCCCTGCGCGGCGGCCATGTCCACGATCACGCTGCCGGGCTTCATCGAGGCCACGTCGGCGGCGGTGATGAGGCGAGGCGCGGCGCGTCCCGGGATCAGGGCGGTGGTGACGATGATGTCGACGTCGGCGGCCTGCTCCGAGTAGATCTCCGCGGCGCGCTTGTCGTACGCCTCGCTGGTGGCCTTGGCGTAGCCGTCGGAGGAGACCTCCTTGGCCTCCTCGGGCACGACGACCTCGAGGTACTCCCCACCGATCGACTTGACCTGGTCGGCGACCTCCGGACGCGGGTCGGTGGCACGCACGATCGCACCGAGGCTCGACGCGGCGCCGATGGCCGCCAGGCCCGCGACTCCGGCGCCGGCGACCAGGACCTTGGCCGGCGGCACCTTGCCCGCGGCGGTGACCTGGCCGGTGAAGAACCGGCCGAACTCGTGGGCGGCCTCGACGACGGCGCGGTAGCCGGCGATGTTGGCCATGGAGGAGAGCACGTCCATGGACTGGGCGCGCGAGATGCGCGGCACCGCGTCCATCGCCAGCACCGTGATCGGTCGCGATGCCAGCTTCTCCACCAGGTCGGGGTTCAGGCCGGGGCTGATCATGCTGATCAGCGTCGCGCCGTCCAGCATCAGGGCGATCTCGATCTCGGTCGGCGCGTTGACCTTGAAGATCACGTCGCTGGCCCACGCGTCGGGCTTGTCGCTGATCGTGGCCCCGGCCGCCGCGTAGGCGTCGTCGCTGAAGCTCGAGGCCGCTCCGGCCCCGCTCTCCACCGTCACCAGATAGCCGAGATCGATCAGCTGCTTCACCGTCGCCGGAGTCGCGGCGACGCGAGTCTCGCCGGGCGCGGACTCCTTCACGACGCCGATCCGCATCGAGCCCAGATCGGGCAGGGGGGTGCTCATCCCGCAGACAATAGCCGGGTGTCTGCGGACCCGGCGCATGAGGTGTGTCACGTTACGGACAGGTAACACAGGGCCGGCGTGGCAATCGGTGCATGTGACATCGCCAGTGGCACATTTCACATACCGCCGGTATCTTGGCCGGCATGTCGTCTCTGAAGCCCCAGCAATTCCGCGGCAAGGTCGCGCTCATCACGGGTGCCGCGCGTGGCATCGGCGCCGCGGTGGCCCGGGCCTACGTCGCCCACGGCGGTCGCGTCGCCCTCGTCGGCCTCGAGCCCGACCTGCTGGAGGAGCTGAGCACCGAGCTCGGCGAGTCGGCCGCGTGGTGGCAGGCCGACGTCCGCAGCAGCGACCAGCTGCGCACCGCGATCGACGAGGCCGCGGCGTACTTCGGACGCCTCGACCACGTGGTGGCCAACGCGGGCATCGCGTCCTACGGCACCGTCCGCCAGATCGAGGACGACGCCTTCGAGCGCGTCATCGACGTCAACCTCAACGGCGTCTTCCGCACGGCCAAGTACGCGATCCCGCACCTGCGGGCCTCGAAGGGCTACCTGCTCGTCGTGTCGTCGCTGGCCGCCTTCTCCAACATCGCCGGACTCAGCTCCTACAGCGCCAGCAAGGCCGGCAACGAGGCGCTCGCCGTCGCGCTGCGCCAGGAGGTCGCGCACCTCGGGATCAAGGTGGGCATCTGCCACCCCTCGTGGATCGACACCGACATCGTCCGCAACGCCGAGGCCGACCTGCCCACCTTCAAGGCGATCCGTCGCAAGCTGCCGTACCCGGCGAACACCACCACCGACGTCGAGACCTGCGCGGAGAGGATCCTCGTGGGGCTGGCGAAGCGCAAGAGCCGTGTCTACGTCCCTCAGGCCGTGCTGCTGGCGAACTGGACGAAGGCGTTCGTGAACTCGCCGGCCACGTGGCCCTACGTGCGGCTGCTGACCCGCCGCACGGTGCCGGCGCTGGAGCAGGAGGTCACGGCGCTCGGCCGCTTCCACCACGCGCACACGCCGGTGACGCCGCAGCAGTAGGTCAGTCGCCCTCGGTCTGCACCGAGGCGGCGAGCGAGACCATGTGGCCGAGGCGCGCGATCTCGGAGGGCAGGAACTCCGGACCTCCGTGGCGGCCGACGGCGACGAAGAACTCGGTGCCCGAGCGGGTGGTGCCGGGGGAGCCGGCCAGCACGGTGGAGTCCCAGGCCGCCACCTCGGGCAGCGCGCGGGCGCTCTCCACCTTCAGCCAGCCGTCGCAGTCGGGCACGACGCGCGGGGCCGCCGACGAGCCGAACATGAACGCCGCGCCCTCCTCGCCGGGGCCCACCGCCATCGCCCAGTCGGTGCGGAACGTGGAGGGGATGACCTCGACGAGCCGCTCGATCGCGAGGTCGGGCTCGTCGGTGAAGGCCTCGACCGCCTCGAGGTCCATGCTGAGGTTGGCGCCGGCGGTGTAGCGGCTGATCCAGTGGACGTGCACGCCCTCGAGCGCCTGGCAGGCCGTGATGAGGGCGTCGGGCATGACGGTGTGCGGCAGCTCGAGCAGCACGTCGTCGACCGCGATGCCGTCGGAGCGGTGCTCGACGATCTCGATCGCCTCGATGTCGGCGCCGGCGCCACCGAGGGCCGTCGCGAGGGCGCCGAGGGAGCCCGGCACGTCGGGGAGCTCCACGCGCAACAGAAACGCCATGGCAGCCATTGTCGCGCGTCCCGATTGCAGGGAGGTAAACGCGGCGCTGGCGAGTCGCGTCCGGGCGCAGCCCCTAGGCTGGCGCCGTGGTGGAGCACGCACGCGGGACCGAGGGCCTGCGACTCGTCGGCTCGTCGCAGCTGGTGGCCGAGCCGCCGATCCGGATGCTGGGCGACCTGCTGGTCCGCGGCGGCACGACGCACGTCGGCGCGTTCACGAGCCTGGCCCACGGCGTCGAGACCCAGGGGGCCACGATCGGCCGCTACTGCGAGTTCGCCCCCGACATCCTGATCGGCGCCACCGGCCACCCGCTGACGTGGCTCGGCGTCAACTCCTTCCAGTACAAGAAGGCCACGTGGGGCTGGCACCCCTCGGCGTCGGAGTCCGAGGTCATCGACCCCGAGGCCGACGGGCGCCCCTCGTTCCGCGGCGAGCCGTCGGTGGTCGGGAACGACGTGTGGATCGGCGCGAAGGTCGTGGTCCTGCGCGGCGTCACGATCGGCGACGGCGCGGTCGTGGCCGCCGGCGCGGTGGTCACCGAGGACGTGGCGCCCTACTCGATCGTCGGCGGCATCCCGGCCCGACCGATCCGCGACCGCGTCGACCCCGCCACCCGCGAACGACTGCTCGAGCTGGCCTGGTGGCGGTTCTCGCCCAACCAGCTGGCCGGCGTGACCTTCGACGACCTGCCGCGCGCGATCGCGGAGCTCGAGGAGCGGGTGCCCGGCCTCGAGCCGTACGAGCCCGGGTTCGTGCCCGTCGAGCGCCCGCAGCGCACCGACGCCAAGCGGTCGCGCTGGAGGCGCTGAAGGCGGATACTGGCTGGATGCGAGCCATCTGGAAGGGCGCGATCAGCTTCGGGCTGGTCCATGTGCCGGTGAAGGTGTACTCCGCCACCGAGAGCCACGACGTGTCGCTGCACCAGGTCCACGACGAGGACGGCGGGCGCATCCGCTACGAGCGCCGCTGCGAGATCTGCAAGGAAGTCGTTCCCTACAAGAACATCGACAAGGCCTACGACGACGGCGAGAAGACGATCGTCCTCACGGACGAGGACCTCAAGTCGCTGCCCGCCGAGCGCAGCCACGAGATCGACGTCGTCGAGTTCGTGCCCGACGACCAGATCGACGTCCTGCGCCTGGGCAACCCCTACTTCCTCGAGCCCGAGGAGAAGGCGCTCAAGCCCTACACGCTGCTGCGCCGCGCGCTCGAGGACACCGAGCGCACCGCCGTGGTCACGTTCGCGCTGCGCCAGCGCACCCGCCTGGGCGCCCTGCGCGTACGCGATGGTGTGCTCGTGCTGCAGACCCTGCTGTGGGACGACGAGGTCCGCACCGCGGACTTCCCCGTGCTGGAGAACACCGCGAAGGTCACCGACAAGGAGCTCGCGATGGCGGGCCAGCTGATCGAGTCGCTCGCGGGCGACTTCGACGCCAGCCAGTTCACCGACGACTACCAGGAGCAGCTCAAGACCCTCATCGAGGCCAAGCGCAAGGCGGGCGAGGGCATCGAGACCGAGGCCACCTTCGGCGAGCAGGAGGAGGAGGGCGGCGAGGTCGTCGACCTCATGGAGGCGCTGCGACGCAGTGTCGAAGCGCGCAAGGGCGACGCGAAGTCCGACGACAAGCCCAAGAAGAAGGCGGCGAAGAAGAAGTCGTCGGCCTGAGTCAGGCCGGCTGCGGGTCGCCGTTCTCGGGAGCGTTCTTCGGAGGATCGGCCATGAGGGACTCCGGCACGTCCACGCGAATGGTGCCGGGGAACTCCGACACGGGACGCTTGCGGTTCTCCACGACCCAGGTCGCCACGGCGTGCAGCTTCTGGTTGTGGTTCTGGGAGTAGCGACGCAGCACGTCGAACGCGCGGTCGGCCTCGATGTCGAAGCGCTCCATCAGTATTCCCTGGGCCTGCCCTATGACCTTGCGGGCATCGATCGCGTGGAGCAGTCCCTGCTCGTGGTGCGCGTTGGCCAGGGCGACCGAGGCGTGGCGGGCGAAGATCAGCGCGGTGGCCAGATCGTTCCCGTCGAACGCGTCGGGCCGGTCGGCGTACAGGTTGAGCGATCCGTAGCGGCGCTCGCGGGTCTCCAGCAGCACGCTCATCGCACTGCGGATGCCCAGGTCGCCGGCGGCCCGGCCCCACTTGGGCCAGCGCGGGTCGAGGCTGACGTCGTTCGAGACGAAGCTGCCGCCGGCCTCGAGCGCGTCCAGGCAGGGGCCCTCGTCGAGCTCGCGCTGGAGCTCGTGCGACCGGATCACCCGCTCGGAGGTCGTCGACGCCGTCTCGATGCGCGTGCGCGAGTGGACCAGCATGATGCCGGCGTCGTCACACTCGGCGGCCTTGCGGGCATATTCGGTGATGCGTTCCACGGTCTTCTCCGTGGTCGGCTGCTCGTGCAGGTCGAGCGCCACCTCGGAGAAGAAGTCAAGCACGGACACGGCCGCTCCTTCACACTGGTGACTACGAACAGTACGCGGAGGGGGTCAAGGTCGTGGCAGGCGCGTCCACCCAAACCGTCTCGGTGGACGGACGGCTGTTGAGGCTGACGAACAGCGACAAGCCGATGTACCCGGCGACGGGCACCACCAAGGCCGACGTCATCTCCTACTACGCCCAGGTCGCGCCGTGGCTGCTGCCGCACCTCGCGGGGCGTCCGGTCACTCGCAAGCGCTGGGTGAACGGCACCGGCCCGGGGGCCGAGGTCTTCTTCGAGAAGAACCTGCCGGACTCCGCGCCCGACTGGATCCGCCGGGTCACGATCAAGCACAAGTCGCGCACGAACGTCTACCCGATCTTCGAGTCCGTGGCCGACCTCGCCTGGGCCGGACAGGTCGCCGCGCTGGAGCTGCACGTGCCGCAGTGGCAGGTCGACGCCACCGGCGTGCCGCAGAACCCGGACCGTCTCGTGATCGACCTCGACCCCGGCCCGGGAACGGGGCTACCGGAGTGCGTCGAGGTCGCGCACGCGGCGCGCGAGCTGCTGGCCGACATCGGGGTCGAGTGCTTCCCGGTCACCAGCGGCAGCAAGGGCATCCACCTGTTCGCGCACCTCGACGGCACGCACGACTCCGACTACGTCAACGCCTTCGCGAAGCAGGTCGCTCAGGCGCTCGAGGCGTCGATGCCCGAGCTCGTCGTGAGCGACATGAGCAAGGCGAAGCGCTCGGGCAAGGTCCTGGTGGACTGGAGCCAGAACAACGGCGCGAAGACCACGATCTCGCCGTACTCCCTGCGCGGCCGCGACGAGCCCACCGTGGCGGTGCCGCGCGACTGGGACGAGCTCGACGAGGACCTGCGCCACCTCACGATCGACGAGGTGCCGGCGCGGCTGGCCGAGCGGGGCGACCCGATGGCCGCGCTCGCCGGACCCGTGGCCGACAGGCTCTCCACCTACCGGTCGATGCGCGACGCCAGCCGGACCCCGGAGCCCGTGCCCGACTCGGTGGTGCGCGGCCGCGACGGCGACCCGATCTTCGTCATCCAGGAGCACCACGCGCGCCGGCTGCACTGGGACTTCCGGCTCGAGCGCGACGGCGTGCTGGTCTCGTGGGCGCTGCCGAAGGGCGTGCCGGACTCCACCAGCGGCAACCACCTCGCGGTCCAGACCGAGGACCACCCGATGGAGTACGCGACCTTCGCGGGGAGCATCCCGAAGGGCGAGTACGGCGCGGGCGACGTCACGATCTGGGACCACGGCCACTTCGACCTCGAGAAGTGGAACGACCACGAGGTGATCGCGACGCTGCACGGCACGCAGGAGGGCGGGCTCGGTGGCTCGAAGCGGCTCGCCCTCATCAAGACGGGCGAGAACTGGCTGATCCACCTCATGAAGGACCAGCAGCCCGGGGCGCCGTCCGCGACCTCGCGACCGAAGGCGACGAAGGGCACGAAGCCGGCGAAGAAGAAGGCGCCGGCGGGACGCTCGGGCTTCGTCCCGCCGATGCTCGCGGTGCTCGCGGGCGGCCGCGACGCCTCCGGTGACGGGTGGGCCTACGAGCTGAAGTGGGACGGCATCCGGTGCGTCGCGGTGGTCTCGGGCGAGGACGTGCGGCTGTACTCGCGCAACCACAACGACGTCAGCGCCAGCTATCCCGAGCTCGTCGAGGAGCTCGCCGCGATGGGGCTCGACGCGGTCCTCGACGGCGAGATCGTCGCGATGGACGAGCGTGGCATCCCCTCCTTCGGCCGGCTGCAGCAGCGGATGGGCGTCACCAAGCCGGGTGACGTGGAGCGACTCCGGCGCACGACGCCCGTGCAGCTGATGCTGTTCGACCTCCTCGAGCGCGACGGCACCTCGCTGCGCGACCTCCCCTACGACGACCGCCGAGACGCGCTGGAGGAGCTCGACCTCGAGTCCGAGCTGGTGCACGCGCCGCCCGCCCACGGCGGCACGATCGACGAGGCCGTGGCGCTGAGCCGGAGCCACCAGCTGGAGGGCATCGTGGCCAAGCGGCGCGCGTCCACGTACGACCCCGGTGCGCGCTCCACCGACTGGCTCAAGATCAAGAACCAGGACACGCAGGAGATCGTCATCGGCGGCTGGCGCCCGAGCAGTGGCGGGCGCGGGATCGGATCGCTGCTCGTGGGCGTGCCCGTGGAGGGAGGCCTGCGCTACCTCGGCCGTGTCGGCACGGGCTACAGCAACGCCGAGCGGCTCAAGCTCCGCTCGCTCCTCGACCCGCTCGAGCGGAAGACCTCGCCGTTCGTCGACGAGGTCGAGTCCGCGGCCTCCCGCGACGCCACCTGGGTGACGCCGCGGCTGGTCGGCGAGGTCGTCTACGGCGACTGGTCGCCCGCGGGGCACCTGCGACACGCCAGCTGGCGCGGCCTGCGACCGGACAAGGACGCGGCCGACGTGGTGCTCGAGTCGGCTGCCGAGGTGCGACTGACCCCGCCGTGAGACACGATGGAGGTCCGACGACATCTGTGCGAAGGAGCCATTGTGGGCAAGAAGAGCGTGAAGGATCACGTCGACACCGTCGTGGAGCAGCTGCCGGACGCGTCCGAGCTGCGCGACCTCCGGGACCAGCTGGTGGAGCGTCTTCCCGACCGAGCCGAGTGGCTGGCGCTGCGCGACGATCTCATGGAGAAGCTCCCGGACAAGACCGAGCTGCTCGACCTGCGTGACAACCTGGTCGACAAGCTGCCCGACGAGGTCAGCGACAAGCTGCCGATCGAGAAGCGCCAGCGCTTCCGCGGCCTGCGGAAGGTCGCGTTCGTGGGCCTGCTGACCGCCGGCATCGCGGGCGTCGTGGCCTTCTTCAAGGCCCGCTCCGCCGACCAGCCGACGTACACGGCCTCGACCTACACGACGCCGGGCCGGCCGACGACCTCCACGACGCCGACCACGCCCACGGGCGACGTCGGTGCCACGGGCACGGTCACGCCGCCGCCGACCGTCTGACCGACACACGAGCGAGGGCCCCGGGAATCTCTTCCCGGGGCCCTCGTCGTTGGTTCGGTGATCAGTGCTTGAACGCGTCCTTCACGTTCTCGCCGGCCTGCTTGACGTCGGACTTGGCCTGGTCGCCCTTGCCCTCGGCCTCGAGGCGCTCGTTGTCCGTCGCCTTGCCGGTGGCCTCCTTGGCCTTGCCCTTGACGTCCTCGGCGGCGTTCTTCAGCTTGTCGTCAAGTCCCATGATCTCCACCTTCGCTCGGGGGTCTGTTCTTGTCTCCATGCCACCACGGACGCACGGTGTCCGCATCTTCAGAGGGACGCGCCACGCGTGTTGCGGGCATGTGAAACCTCTGGCGTTCCAGTGACGCGCGCCACGTCCGTCGGACAGGATGAGCGGAACCTCCTCCGACGAAAGAGCACCGATGTCCCTCTCCCCACCCCTCGCCCGCCCCGCCAGGGCCGTCGCGGCCGCGTTCCTGAGCGGAGCCCTGTGCCTGGGCACGCTCGGCGCGACCGCCACGAGCGCCTCGGCAGCCGAGCCGGTCGCCGGCGCCCGCACCTCCGGCGACTCCCTGTTCCCGAACGTGGGCAACGGCGGCTACGACGTGAAGCACTACGACCTCGACATCGCCTGGACGCCGGGCGCGCCCGTCGCGACCGCGAGCACGATCGCCGCCACCGCGAAGATCACGGCGACCGCCGACGCGCCGCTGTCGGAGTTCTCGCTGGACTTCGAGGGCCTCACGGTCGAGTCGATCACCGTGAACGGCGCACCCGCCACGTGGACGCGCGACGTCGACGCCGCGGCCACGAAGTACAAGCTCATCATCACGCCGGCGACGCCCGTCGAGGGCGAGTTCACGACCGTGATCACGTACTCCGGCTCGCCCGTCACCCACATCGACCCCGACGGCTCGCGTGAGGGCTGGATCGCCGGCGACGACGGCGCCACCGCCGTGAACGAGCCCGTCGGCGCGATGACCTGGTACCCCGTCAACAACTCGCTGAAGGACAAGGCGAAGTACGACATCAAGCTGACGATCCCGCGGCTGATGGACGGCGAGACCATGGCCGCGGCCAGCAACGGCACGCTGCACTCCAAGACGCGCAACGGCGCCCTGGAGACCTGGCACTGGCGCCAGCCGAACCAGATGGTGCCCTACCTGTCGATGGTCTCGATCGGCAAGTACGAGGTGCGCGAGTCGGTGGTCGAGCTCGAGAGCGGCACGTACCGCGACTGGACGTTCCTCGACTCCGCCATGACGACGACCCAGCGGAACACGACGCTGGCGAGCCTGGCGCAGACGCAGGACATCATGCGCTGGATGGAGTCGAGGTTCGGCCCCTACCCGGGCGTGGCCACCGGCGCGGTCGTCGACCGCATCAACGTGGGCTACGCGCTGGAGACGCAGGACCGCTCGTTCTACCAGAACTCGGTCAGCCGCGGCACGCTCATCCACGAGATCGCCCACCAGTGGTTCGGCAACGCGGTGTCACCGACGGACTGGAGCGACCTGTGGCTCAACGAGGGCATGGGCGACTACGCCCCGCGGGCCTACAACCTCGCGAGCGGCACCACCACGACCACGCCCGAGACGGCCTACTTCAACTCGTGGAACGCCAGCGCCCCGACGTCGGCCCAGTGGCAGGTGCCGCTGGCCGGCTTCACCGACCCGGCCATCCTCTTCAACTACGTCTACGGGCGTGGCGGCATGACGTTCGAGGCGCTGCGCACCATCGTGGGCGACGAGGCGTGGTTCGAGATCCTGCGCACGTGGGTCGCGGAGAACAACGGCTCGGACGCCTCGACGGCCGACTTCGTCGCGCTCGCGAACCGGGTCTCCGGCAAGGACGTGCGACCGGTGCTGAACCCGTGGCTCTACGGCACGGTGAAGCCGGCGTGGCCGTCGAAGTGGAACCTGTCGGCGGCTGCCGACGCCACGGGCCCGGTCGCCGCGGGTGACACCGTCGTGCACACCCTGACGGCGCAGAACACGGGCAAGGTCGCCCTCGGCGGCCAGACCGTGACGGTCGACGTCGCCGACCTTGTCGACGACGCGCGCCTCGGCGCGCTCCCGGCGGAGCTGGCGAACCTCGGCGGCACGCTGCGGTGGACGATCCCGGCCACGGCGGCCGGCGCGTCCGCGACCGTCTCGTTCCCCGCCACCGTCAAGGAGTCCTCGTCCGGCGGCACCGTCGGCCTCACGACGAGCTCCAGCGCGCTGGGCTCGTTCTGCCTCACCTGCAGCGTGTCGACGGCGATCGCCGACCAGGACGACGCGTGGACGCTCGGCCTGTCGGCGGACCCGCTGCCGGGCGACGTCGAGACCGGTGACGAGATCACCTACAGCGTGGCCGCGAAGAACACGGCGGTCCACCCGCTGCGCGACGCGACGGCCGAGATCGACCTGTCCGACGTGCTGGACGACGCCTCCGTGGTCTCGCTGGGCGACGGGCTCGAGCTCGACGGCACGACGCTGCGCTGGTCCGTGCCCCGCGTCTCGAGCGGCCAGACCGCCCGCGCGGACTTCACGGTCCTGGTCGAGGCGGAGTCCGACGCGTCGTTGCGGATCTCCGCCGCACCCGGCACCGCAGGCGGCAGCGGTGAGCCCACGCTGACCCACACGGTCGGCCTCAAGCCGCTCGGTCCGGCCCCCGTGCCGGTCGTGAGCGGCACCGGACGCGTCGGCACGGTCCTGACGGCCTCGGCCGGCACGTGGCCCGCCGGTACGGCGCTGACGTACCAGTGGTCGGTCGGTGGCGCGCCCGTCGCCGGTGCCACCGGGTCGACCTACCGCCTCGCGCCGAAGGACGTGGGACGGGTCGTGACCGTCGCCGTCACCGGTGCGAAGGCCGGCTGGGCGCCCGTGACGAAGGTCAGCAAGCCGCTCAAGGTGGCCCCGGGGCTGCTGACGCGCACGCCGCGACCGCTCCAGAGCGGCCTGCCGAAGGTCGGCCGGACGCTGAAGGTCAACCCGGGCCGCTGGGACTCCGGCGTCACGCTGTCGTACCGCTGGTACCGCGGCAGCAAGGCCATCAAGGGCGCGACGAAGAGGTCGTACAAGCTCACGAAGGCGGACCGCGGCCAGCGGATCCGGGTCAAGGTCACGGCGCGCAAGACCGGCTACGCGACCGTCGTGAAGTACACGCCCCGCTCGGCGAAGGTCATCAAGTAGGTCCTGAGCCCGGCGTCGCGAGCGCCCCGGTCCGCCACGGCGGGCCGGGGCGCTCTCGTCTGCCCCGCCCCACCCCCTCCGTCCGTCCCACCCGTCCACCGTTCCCCGGTTACGTGGGTTCCTGACCACGTCCCGGGGTTCGCGATCCCCGGTCGGTGACAGCAAACCCACGTAAACGGGGAACCTGCACCAGATCGGACCGCCGAGGCCGGACACACGACGAGGCCCCGGCAGCGGGTGCTGCCGGGGCCTCGTGTGACGGTGTCAGCGCAGGCGCACCGACTTCGAGCTCGTGCTCGACCCGTAGTTGGCGTCACCGGAGTAGACGACCTTGACCCGCAGGCCCTGGCGCTTCTTCGGCGTCTTCACCGTGAAGGACGCCTTGCCGGTCGACGTGACGCGCACGGTCCGGGCCAGCTTGTAGCCGCCCTTCGCCTGCTTCACGTAGACCTTGACCGTGCCGGTCGGAGCGACCTTCGCGACGCCGCCACGGACGGCGAACTTGCCACGCAGGGTCTTCCCGGCCTTGACCGACGACTGCGCCGAGAGGCTGGTCGTCGTGGCCTTCTTCGTCACCGTGAGCATCGACGAGATGCCCACCCCGCCCTCGGTGAGGTCGGTGCCGTCGTAGGACGCGGCGACCGTGTAGCGACCCGGCTTCAGGGTGGCCGGCAGCGTGAGCGAGGCCGAGCCGTCCTTGGCCAGCGCGACCTTCTTCGTCACGGTGCCGTAGCGGAAGGTGACGTTGCCGCCGTCCGCGCCGCCGACGACCGCGGACAGCGTCGCGGCCTTGCCGAACACGGTGGTGGCGCTCGAGAGCGACATCACCAGGGTCGGCTTGCCCTTCACGAGGGTGAAGGTGACCGCACCGGACGTCGAGCCGGCGGTGACCCCGGTCTCGGCGAAGGTCGCCACGATCTCGTGCTTGCCGGCCTTGAAGCCCGGGACGTCGAGGGTGGCCACACCGTCCACGATCTCCGCGGTGCCGAGCGAGCGGTCGCCGTCGAAGAACTCGACGCTGCCGGTGGTGTCGCCACCGCCGACCGTCGCCGAGAGCGTGACCGCCTCGTTGATCTGCGGCGCCTCGGGCGAGATCGACAGGGTCGTCGTGCTCGCGTCGAGGATGGCCACCGAGGTGGTGCCCGTACGGCCCGTGCCGCTGCCCGTGACCGTGACGTCCGCGGCACCGCGGGTGGCGGTCTCCGGGATCGTCACGGCGGCGCTGACGGCACCGGAGCCGTCGGCGACGGCGACGACCGGGTCGACCCCGGCGATCGTCACGGTGACGCCCTCACCGGAGCGGAAGCCGCCCGCCGTGACGGTGACCGACGAGCCCGGCTGGGGCTTGTCGTCGCTGACCGAGACGTCGGCCTTCTCGTCCTTCGCGGCCAGCTCGGCGCACGCGTCGCCCTGGACGCCCGCCGGCGGCAGCGCCGTCGCCGAGCCTGTCACGCCGTCGTCCTCGCGGACGATCATCCAGTCCAGGGCGTTCGTGCCCATGACCGCGCCGGCCGTGTTGATGACCGAGGCCTTCACTGACGTGGAGGCCGTCGTGCTGGCCAGCTGGTCGCCGAGCACCGGAGCAGTGACGACCTTGCAGGTCTCGCCCGGGGCGAAGGTGACCTTCTCCATCGCGATGCCCGCGCGGCCCGTGGCCGAGCCGAGCGCCGACACGTAGCCGGTGACCGGGATCGTGGCCGCCTCGTCGAGGTAGACCGCGATGTCTGCCGTGCCCGGCCCGTTGCCCTCGTCCACGACGGGGGCCTTCACGTTGAGCGTCGGCAGGGACTTGCTGTCGGCCGTGCCGACCGCCGAGCTCTCGAACGCGAGGTCCGACAGGAACACGCCGCCGGTGGCCAGCGCGTCCGGACCGGCGAGGGCGCCGAAGCGGACCTCACGGATGTCCGAGACGTTCAGGCCCGCGTCCGCCAGCGTGGCGACCGGGAGGTCGACCTGCTGCAGCACGATCTTCTTCAGGATCGTGCTGGTCGAGGCGGGCAGTCGCGTGGTGGCCAGCGGGTTGAGGTCCGCGACGGGCGTCGTGAACGTCCGGCCCGCGTTGTCGACCACGGTCAGCGAGATCGCGGTGCTGGTGGCGACGGTGTCGTCCGCGGCGACCTTGAACGACAGGCGCTCGAGGTCCGACGCGTTGCGCGCCTTCGCGGGGACGCTGACGCGCACCTCGCTGGGCGTCACGGTGGTGGTGCCGGTGCCGAGGGCCGTCCACGAGAACTTCGTGACCGGCGTCGCCGGGACGTTGCCGCCGTTGCTGGCGGGCGTCCAGTGCGGCAGCGCGCTGGTGCTGATCGTCGAGGGCGTGCAGGCCGGCAGCGGCTGCGACACCGTGCGACCCGCGGCGCTCGCGCAGACCGTGGCCGTGGCCGCGCCCTGGACGCGGACCAGCGAGCTGGTCTCCTCGAACGTCGTGATCGTCTGGCGAGCCGAGGCCGGAGCCGTCGACATGCTGCGGATGTCGGCCGAGCCGAGCACCTCGGGCACCTGGGCGGAGCCGTCGAACATGGGCAGGAACTGCTTCTCGTCACCCATCGTCAGGCGGAACCAGCCGGCCATGTAGGCGGTGCCGGCGTCGTACTGCGCGTCGGCGCTCAGCCGGATGTTCGTCTCCGAGCGGGGACCGCAGACGGCATCGGTCGAGGTCGCTCCCCAGTCGTCGGAGACGCTGTACGCGTACTTCCCGGGGGTCCAGACCGTGTTGTAGAAGTTGTGGTTCGCGCCCATCATCCACACGCCGCTGCGCAGCACGTCGTCGTCGAACGCGTAGCGCGAGTCGTCGAGCATGTGCTGGCCCTGCTGGTTCGAGACGTCGCCGTCGCAGTAGGGCAGGACCACGTTCATCGGCACGTTCGGCACCGTCATGCGCGCGAAGTCGACCGGCGCGAGCGGCAGGATCGACGTGATCTTCCACGGCTTCTCGAGGCCCTGGTTGAGCGTCGCGGCCGAGGTGACGCCCTCGCCGCCCCGCGAGTGGCCCATCATGCCGATGTTCGAGAAGTCGAAGCGACCCACGAAGTCGGCGGGGGCGAGACCCGCGGTGCCCTCGGTCAGGCCCGGCAGCGGGGCCTGGTTGGCGAGCGCCTGCTCGAGCGTGACGTCGGCGTCGGTCTGCTGGTCGTAGTAGCTGACCGCGGCGCCCTCGTTCGCCTTCTTGAGCATCGTGAGCGTGTCCAGCAGCAGCTGGCCGCGCGCCTGGGCGCCCTGGTCCAGCGCGAGCTGGTTGTCGTTGGAGTTGATCGCGTTGGCCGAGATCGACACGACCGCGTAGCCGTGGCTGGCCAGCGCGCGTGCCGTGCCGTCGTAGCCGGCGAAGCTCGGGATGTTGATCTGGTTCGGTCCACACGGCCAGCGGTTCGGGTTGGCGGTGCCGGTGGAGCACGAGGTGTGGCGGCCGTGCAGCAGCAGCACGACGGGGCGGGCGCCACCGATCTTGGGCAGGTAGACCTTGCCCTGCAGCTCACCGCGGATGCCGCCGATCGCCGCGAGGGGGATCGACTGCGCGCCGAAGTTGTAGACGGCCTCGGTGTGCTCGAACTCGCCGAGCGACGCGGGGTTCGCGTCGAGGGCCTCGGGGTCGGCCTCCGCGATCTCCTCGACGCTCGTGACCTGGGCCGGGGCGCCGGAGGGCTTGCTGAACCAGCCCGCCTCGATGTCGTCGGCCTTCAGCACGGACGCGTCGGCGGTGAAGACGCTCAGGCTCTTGCCGTCGGCGGACTCCGTGGCGATGCCGATCGGCTCGCCGTCGACCTCGATGGTCGGGGCGTCGGAGACGACCGGCAGCTTCTTCGCCAGGTCGACCGTGACCAGGTAGCCGCCGGCGGCGCGCGAGACCGTCCAGTCGCTGCCGGAGGCCAGTTCGCCGTCGTCGGCGTGGGCGGGCACCGCAGCCAGTGGCAGCGCGAGCAGCGCTCCCACGGTGGCGAGCCGCCATCCTCGTTGTGTGAACACGTGATCCCTCTCGGGTGGGGGAGCTCGCAGGTGGGGACGCGAGCGGGGACCGTCCGAGTCTGGGAGGGCCTCGTTTCGCCGATGTGACGAGAAGCGCTCATCCAGATGTGCTGACGGCGTGTCACGTAACAAGTGCGCGACCGTGGCGCGTCGTCGTGTCCACGGACGGAACGCGGCGCACCTTGGTACCCAAGTGTCGCGGGGGCGACCCGAAGGTCGAAGGATCGGGCGCGGCGGTTGCCGGTGTGTCAGCCGGCGTTGAGGACGGCCCAGCCGATGAGCTGGTCGAGGCGACGCACGTCGATCTTCTTGTCCAGCTTGATCTTGATGTGGCCGGCGCGCGTCCAGAGCTCGAGCTCGGCGTTGAAGTCGAGGAACTTGCCGGCGTTCTCGGACGACCACATGTCGATGCGGCTGTACGGAAGTGAGTAGACCTCGATCTTCTTGCCGGTCATGCCCTGCGCGTCGCGCACGATCAGGCGCTTGGTCGTGAAGATCGCGGAGTCCCGGAAGGTCTTGAACGCCGCGACTGCCTGCTCGCCCTCGACGAGGAGGTCGGTGACGTCAGCGGGAATCGGGATCTCCTGGACGAGGGTCCAGGCGGTGATGGGGGCGGTTTCCATGACGGGAGGGTGGCACAGGAGCCAACTCTGCGTGGGCGAAACGCGGCAGGAGGAGACGGAGACCCCCGAGCGACGCATCTTGGTACCCAGATGTCGCGGGGGCGACCCGAAGGTCGAAGGATCGGTCACCCCGGGGAACGAGAAACCCCCGGCGACCTGGTGGTCGACCGGGGGTGTCTGGCGCGCCCGTAGGGATTCGAACCCCAAACCTTCTGATCCGTAGTCAGATGCTCTATCCGTTGAGCTACGGGCGCACGCCCTTGCGGGCCTCGACGAGTCTAGCGGGTGTTCCCTCGAGGTGCGAAATCGGGGCAACGGACGGCCCGAAATCCCGTAAGTTGGCTTCGATGTCAGATTCCCCCCGCGTTCCGCAGCGCCGCGACGCCGTGGCGAACCGCGAGCGCATCATCGACACCGCCGAGGCCTACTTCGCCGCGAACGGCCTCGACGCGCCCCTGCACGGCCTCGCGGAGGCCGCGAAGGTGGGCACCGGCACGCTCTACCGCAACTTCGCCTCGCAGGAGGAGCTGTGGCGGGCCCTCTACGACCGGCACATCGCGATCTTCGACGAGATCGCAGAGCGCGCGATGGAGGCGTCGACGGGCTGGGAGGGCATCGAGCTCGTGGTCGACGAGGCCACCCAGGTGATGATCGACCGGCGCATCGTCGCCGAGGTGATGCGTCGTCAGGCGATCAACGACCCGGACTACCGGCCCACCGACCGGTGGGTGGGCACGCTGGCGATCCTCGTGCAGCGTGCGGTCGCCGAGGGCTCGGCGCGCGACGACCTCGCGGTGGCCGACCTCAGCGCCGCGCCGCTGATGCTCGGGGCGGTCCACACGGCCGCGCCGGAGAACCGCGAGTGGCTCGCGCGCCGCATGCGCACGCTGCTGCTGGACGGGATGCGGGCCCATCCGCACGAGCCCACGCCGCTCGCCGAGCTGCCGCCGGACTTCTACGAGCGCGGTGCCTCGATCGTCAAGCGCACGACCTGATTCGGCGGCTGGGGGTCGGGGTGGGTATCCTGATCCGGTTGTCTGGAGATGTCGCATAGTGGCCTAGTGCGCCCGCCTGCTAAGCGGGTTGAGGTTTAAACCTCTTGCGGGTTCAACTCCCGCCATCTCCGCCATGGGGAAGTGGGAGCAGGCTCAGCCTGCTCCCACTTTCGCTTCTCCGGAGGTCTCAGAGCCCTTCGGTGGGGTCGAACCGTCGGTAGCCGTTGGCGGTGTTGAGCCGGTCGTAGACCTCGCGGACGAGCTCGGCCCGGCGCGTGCGGTCGACGAGGCTCAGCGGGAACGCGGTGATCGCGCCGGTGCCGTCGGTGAAGCGCAGCAGGCCCTCACTGATCTCGACTGACTCGACCTGCTTCCACGTGACGTCGCCGTGGCGCCCGCGGGCGCGGAACCCGGCCTGGTCGAGGGTCAGCACGACCGGCGGCCGCAGGTTCATCACGGCGGCCACGAGGAGCGCGATCACGGCCACGCCGGCGGCGAGGACGGTCACGGTGGTGCGCAGGGCGCTGTCGGTCCCGGTCAGGAACGCGACCAGCACGCCCACGGCAGCGACGATGAAGCACACCCCCGCGAGCACCATGAGGTGCGCGCGATCGAGTCGGTAACGGTTCACGCAGAGGGGACGGGATTCGAACCCGTGGCTGACATCTCTGCCAGCGACCGCTTTCAAGGCGGTTCCGATCGGCCACTCCGGCACCCCTCCAGGCCCGTCGTCGAAGCGGCGGGACCTGCGTCGATTCTCGCATTCCGCACGCACAGCGCCCCGACGCGGCACCCCTGCCCACTTTTGGAACGCTCTGCACCCTTTCGGCCGCGGAAGGGGTGTAACCCGTTCCAGAAGTGGAGAGGGGCGAGCGGTAGAGGGTCAGCGCAGGGGCGAGAGGCGCCCGGGCTCGGTGCGCTCGGCGTGCTGCACGGCGCGCGCGGAGCGGCGCGACTGCGGCCGGAAGAACACGGCCCGGATCACGAGGCCGATGACCAGGCCGATGGCCGCGCTGTAGAGCGTGGAGAGCGCGAAGTACGACGGGTAGGCGCGCGGGTCGATGAGCGAGTTCGCGACGATCACGGTGCCGACGACGGCGAAGACGCACACCCACCAGCCCTCGCGGTAGCGCGAGCGCATCGAGACGCCCACGATGAGCGCGGGGAAGCCGATGAGGAACTCGTAGGGCCGCGGCACGCCGCCGATGTTCTGGCGCAGCCACACGATCGTGTCGTCCAGCAGGTTGGTCAGAGCGGGCGATCCGGCGGTGCGCACGAAGCTGCCGTAGAAGAAGAGCCCGACCGCGATGACGGCCACGACCACGAGCAGCTTGAGGTGGCGGCGGCCGAAGCCGTGCAGGCTGGAGCCGAGGCGCCACACGATCGAGACGGCTAGCGTCACCGACACGGCCATGACCATGAGGCCGAAGGGCCGCACGTCGACCGAGGCGTTCCACGCCGCGACGCCCACGGCGCCGCTGACGGACAGGACCAGCATCACGGCGTACTCGCGCAGCACCTGCAGCACGTTCGCGGCGGGACGCGTGAAGACCACGGCGGTCACTGCCGAGAGCACCGCCGTCGCACCGGCTGCCGCGGCGAGCAGCGAGTTGAGGTCGGTGAGCACCGCGGCCGCCGCCAGCAGCGCCGACAGCGTCACCCAGATGCGCATGTAGCCGCCGACCCGGTGGGTCAGGATCACGGCGAACACCACGAGCAGCGCGGCGGCGGAGGGCCGCCAGAGCCACGAGGGCGCACCGACGTCGGAGATCGACGTGGCCGCGCCGAGGGTGCTCGCGAGCCAGACCAGGAAGGTGCCGAGCATCAGCAGGCGCGCCCAACGGGGTGACGCGACTCGTGGCTCACGGGTCGCGACCTCGTACGGGGTCGGGACCGACGTGTCCAGTCGTCGTCGGCCCGGCGTGGCGGTCGTCACTGCGTCTACATCCTCCGGTTGGCAAGCGACGGGTTCACGTCGCGAGAGTGCTGCACGGCGTCCACCGCGATCTGCGCGGTGATGAGCTCGTCCCCCCCGGCGGCCTCCTCCACGATAGTTCCCCACGGATCGGCGACCAAGGAATGACCGCTGTAACGCTCGCCGCCCTGGCCCGCCGCGGCCACCCAGACGGTGTTCTCGATGGCCCGTGCGCGCAGCAGCGTGCGCCAGTGGTCGACCTTGTGCTCACCTGCGACCCACGCGGCCGGCACGACGAACGCGTCGGCCCCGGCGTCGACCAGACGGCGCGCGAGCTCGGGGAACCGCAGGTCGTAGCAGGTCATGAGGCCGACCGTGAGGTCCTCGACGGTCACCGTGACGGGCTCGATCTCGCCGGCACGCAGGCGATCGGACTCGCGGTAGCCGAAGGAGTCGTAGAGGTGGATCTTGCGGTAGGTCGCGGCGAGGTCGCCGTCGGGACCGACCACGACGAGCGTGTTGAACGGCAGTCCGTCGGTGTGCTCGAACATGCCTGCGACGATCGTCGAGCCGAGGCGCCGCGCCTCCCGCGCGAGGAGGTCCACGAACGGCCCGTCGAGCGGCTCGGCGACGGCCGCGAGGTCGTGGTCGGGGGCGCCGAAGTCGTGCATCGCGCCCTCGGGCAGCACGACGAGCCCGCCGCCCTCGACGTCGCGGAGCCGCGCCGCCACCTGGTCGCGGTTGGCGGCCGAGTCGAGGGTCGCGGCCAGTTGCACGAGCGTCACCTGCATGTGGACCAGTGTGCCGGTCACTACGGTGGTTCACATGCGAGCCGTCATCGTCGAAGAGCCCGGGGGCCCCGAGAGCCTCCACGTCGCCGAGCTTCCCGATCCCGAGCCGGGGCCGGGCGAGGTCGTGATCGCCGTGGCCGCCGCCGGCGTCAACCGCGCCGACCTGCTGCAGCGAGAGGGCCACTACCCGCCGCCGCCCGGCACCACCGACGTCATCGGCCTCGAGTGCTCGGGCGTCGTCCACGCGATCGGCGAGGGCGTCACGGGCCTCTCCGTCGGCGACGAGGTCTGCGCGCTGCTCAGCGGCGGCGGCTACGCCGAGCGTGTGGTCGTGCCGGCCGGTCAGGTGGTGCCGGTGCCCGCGGGCGTCGACCTCACGACCGCGGCCGCGATCCCCGAGACCTACGCCACCGTCTGGTCGAACGTCTCCATGCTCGCCGGCCTGCGCGAGGGCCAGAAGGTGCTCGTGCACGGCGGCGCCAGCGGCATCGGCACCACCGCGATCCAGCTGGCCAAGGCCTTCGGCGCCACCGTCGTCACCACGGTCGGCAGTGCCGAGAAGGCCGAGGTCGTGCGCGGCCTCGGCGCCGACGCGGTCGTGAACTACCGCGAGGACGACTTCGCCGAGACCTGCCAGGACCTCGGCGGCGTCGACGTCGTGCTCGACATCATCGGCGGCAAGTACCTCGCCCAGAACGTCGCCTCCCTCGCCCGCGGCGGCCGCATCGTCGTGATCGGCATGCAGGGCGGCCGCAAGGGAGAGCTCAACCTCGGCGCCCTGCTGGCGAAGCAGGGGAGCGTCTCGGCGACGTCCCTGCGCTTCCGCCCGGTGGAGGAGAAGGCCGCGATCATGACCGAGCTCGTCGAGAAGGTCTGGCCGCTCATCGAGGACGGCACGTTGGGCCCCGTGGTGCACGAGACCGTGCCGCTGGCGCGGGTCGCCGACGCCCACCGGATCCTCGAGGAGTCCTCGCACGTGGGCAAGGTCGTCCTCGACATGGGCGCCTGAGCCCGCAGCGCCGTGCGAGGCACCTCGGCCTAGGCTGGAGCGCATGACCGACGACCGGATCATCGACCCCCAGGGCCAGCCCGTGGCCTCCTCCGAGCCCGCGCGCACGCCGCTGACCGACCTGGTCGAGCAGCCCGCGAAGGTCATGCGCATCGGCGGCATGATCCGCCAGCTGCTCGAGGAGGTGAAGTCCGCGCCGCTCGACGACGCGAGCCGGGCCCGCCTGCGCGAGATCCACCACCAGTCGATCGACGAGCTGAAGGACGGTCTCGCGCCCGAGCTCGTCGACGAGCTCGAGCGGCTCAGCCTGCCGTTCGACGCCGAGTCGCCGAGCGACGCCGAGCTGCGCGTCGCCCAGGCCCAGCTGGTGGGCTGGCTCGAGGGTCTCTTCCACGGCATCCAGGCCGCCCTCTACGCCCAGCAGGTGCAGGCGCAGAACCAGCTGCAGAACATGCGTCTGGCCCTCCCGGGGGCCGGCGGCGAGGATGGTACCTCGGACGATCGCGTCACACCTTCCGAAACCGGGGGAATGTACCTCTAGACTGGTGTCATTCGCATGATCGGAGATGGCAATGAGGCCGACACTCCCGCCGTGTGCCATGGCACCCGAGATGTACCAGGACGAGATCCTGCTGTCCCCGCCCGCTCGACGCGACGTCTCGGTCGAGCAGTGGCGTGACTACGTGACCAAGCGCGCTGCCGCCCACCGCCGATGTGCGGGCTGCAGCGTCCTCGACGACTGCCTCTACCGGGCCGTGGTCGACGTCGACGTGTCGGGCTTCGTCGCCTGCACCAGCGAGGCCGAGCGCCGCACCATGCGCCGCGATCTCGGCATCGAGGTGCGGGTCGACTCCAGCCCCTACGGCACGGCGCGCGTCGGGGGCGGTCCCGTCGACCACGCCGAGGTGATCGGCGCTCGCAAGGCGCACCCCGACGAGACCTGTCGCGAGCTGGCGCAGCGGCTCGGCTGCTCGACCTCCACGGTCAAGCGTCACCTGCGCCAGGAGCGCGAGGGACGCGCGGCGGCGGTCACCACGATCGCCAAGCCGTCGATGGGCGAGGTGCTCGACTCGTTCGACCGCCTCGACACCTCGCGTCGGGTCTGATCAGAACCGCCGGTCCACCTGCACCCGCTCCGGTGTGTGCAGGCGGACCATGGTGCGCCCGACCGTGGCCGGGACGCGCGACCGGGTGGCCAGCGAGATGCCCACCATGAGGCCGAAGCCCACGGGCACCGACCACACGGCCGGCTGGCTCATGAGCGTGCCCCACCAGCCCTCGACGTCGAGGGCGAGCGTGACGAAGGGCGCCGCGCCCGCGCAGATGCCGCCGCCGATGAGGCCCGCGATCGCCCCGGCCGACGTCAGTCCGCGCCACCAGATGCCCAGCACGAGCAGCGGGCAGAAGGTGGAGGCCGCCAGCGCGAACGCGAACACCACCGAGCTGGCCACGGGGATCGGCTCGGCGACGAAGGCCAGCACGAGCGGCACCGCCACGCACACGGCGGCGGCGATCCGCAGTGCCGCGATGGACGAGAGCCGGCTGCCCCACGGCGCGTGGTTGCTCAGGCCCTGACCCACCACGCCCGCGAGCGCCATCGTCACGCCGGACGAGGTCGACAGGAACGCCGCGAAGGCGCCGGCGGTGACGAGCGCCGTCAGCAGCTCCCCGGCGGTCCCCGCGATCACGCGGCTCGGCAGCTCGAGCGCCACCGTGTCGGCGCGGCCGGCGGCGATGAGGTCGGACGCGTAGACCCGCCCGAGCACGCCGTAGAACGTCGGGAGCAGGTAGAACGCCGAGACGAGGCCGAGCACGATCAGGGTGGTCCGCCGCGCGGCGTGCCCGTCGGGGTTCGTGTAGAACCGCACCACCACGTGCGGCAGGCCCATCGTGCCGAGGAACGTCGCCACGATCACGGCGTACGTGGAGTAGACGGTCTGCGGGTTGGCGTCGCCGAGGGGGATCCACCAGTCGCTGCCGGCCTGCGCGGCCGGCTGGCCGTCGCGCGACCACGCCAGCAGCAGGAACATGAGCGGCACCAGCAGGGCCGTCAGCTTGAGCCAGTACTGGAACGCCTGCACGAAGGTGATCGACCGCATGCCGCCCAGCACCACGTTGAGGGTCACGATGATCGCGACGAGCACGGTGCCCACCCACCGGGGAGCGTCGAGGACGGCCTCGAGGGTCAGTCCCGCGCCCTGGAACTGCGGCAGCAGGTACAGCCAGCCGACCGCCACGACGAGAGCGGTGCAGACGCGCCGCACCGCCACCGACTGCAGGCGCACCTGGGCGAAGTCGGGGATCGTGTAGGCGCCCGAGCGGCGCAGGGGAGCCGCCACGAACACCAGCAGGAGCAGGTAGCCGGCCGTCCAGCCGATCGGGTACCAGAGCATGTCGGCGCCGTAGACGAGCACGAGGCCGGCGATGCCGAGGTAGGAGGCGGCCGAGAGGTACTCGCCGCTGATCGCCGAGCCGTTGAGGGCCGGGGAGACCGACCGGGAGGCCACGTAGAAGTCACTCGTCGTACGGCTGATCCGCAGGCCGAACGCCCCGATCGCGAGGGTCGCGATCGAGACGAGGGAGACGGCGACGATGCCCCAGGTCGGGCTCATGGTCGGGTGTCGTCCGGCTCGACCAGCAGGGTGAACAGGCGCTCCGCGCGCTCGACGTGGCGCACGTAGAGCCAGCCCAGCACGATGACGCCCGCGTGCACGCCACCGCCCAGGACGAGCCACGGCAGCGGGATGCCCAGGACGCGCAGGTCGTTCAGGCCCGGCACCCACGAGAACACGAGCGGCAGGCTGACCACTGTGAGCAGGAGCGTGATCGCCACGGTCATCGCGGCGCGCAGCTGCGAGCGGATGAGCGACTGCATGTAGACCTCGCCGACCCCGGTGGCCTCGTCGATCTCCTGACCCACCGTGCTGCGCACGTGCGCGGGCGCCGTGGAGAGGGGGCTGGTGATGCGGACCCGGCCGGACGGCTCGGGCAGGGCCTCGTCGGTCACGGGGTGTGCTCGCCGATCAGCTCGCGCAGCGCCCGCGTGTGGCGGCGGGCGACCTGCAACTCGAGCGTGTTCCCGCCCGCGGCCGGCACGACCACGCTGGCGCGGCCCGACGACATGCGGACCTCGAGGATGTGCGCGCGGTTCACCACGAGGCTGCGGTGGATGCGCAGGAAGCCGGCGTCGGCCCAGTCGTCGGCCAGTGAGCCGAGGGGCGTGCGGATGAGGTGGCTCGAGCCCTCCAGGGTGTGCAGCCGGACGTAGTCGCCCTGCGCCTCGGCGTGGGTGACCTTCGACCGCGAGACGAAGCGCGTGACGCCCGCCAGCTCGACGGCGATCGTGTCGTCGGACTCGGTGCCGCCGTGGTCGGAGTCGGCCACGGCCCGGCGCACGCTCTCGCGCAGGCGCTCCTCGCGGATCGGCTTGAGCAGGTAGTCCACGGCGTTGAGGTCGAACGCCTCCACGGCGTGCGCGTCGTGCGCGGTCACGAAGATGATCTGCGGCGGCGACTTGAACTTGCCCAGCAGGCGCGCGATGTCGATGCCGGTCAGTCCGGGCATGGCGATGTCGAGGAACAGCAGGTCGATGTCACCGGCGTCGAGGCGACGCAGCGCCTCGGTGCCGGACCGAGCCGTGTCGATCGTGCCGATCCGGTCGTCGCGGCCGAGCAGCCAGACCAGCTCGTCCAGCACCGGTTGCTCGTCGTCGACCACCAGCGTCCGCAGTGCGCGCGCCATGGGAGTGAGCCTAGTCACTGTCGAGGGATGCGGCGTCGAACCGGGTCAGTCCAGGACGCCGCGGGCGTGCAGCGCGTCGCCGGTGTCGCGGGCGCGCGCGACCACGCGCAGCACCAGCGGGATCGTGCGGGCGCGGATGCTGCGCTCGAGCCCGCGCGCCCGGGCCGCGTCGCGCGTCTCGGCCGCCAGCTCGATCGTGCCGGGCAGTGCACGCAGCATGAGCGAGAACGTGAGGCCGACGCGGTCGGGGTCGACGCCGAGGCGGCGGAAGGGCCGCAGGCTGCGCACGATCGTGTCGAGCAGGTCGTTGACGGCGGTCGTGGCCGTCAGGACGGTCGCGGCCAAGATGAGCGCGGTCAGGTCGGCGACCACCTCGACAGCCCGCGGCCACCCGTTCTGCCACGCGTTGAAGGCCAGCAGGAGCACCGCGACGATCAGGAAGGGCCGCAGCGCCCGCAGCAGGGATCGGGGCGAGAGGCTGCCGAGCGCGGCGAGGACGAGGGCGAGCGCGACGAACGCGACGCCTGTCCAGGGGCCCTTGGCGACGAGCACGGCCACGGCGAGCAGGAACAGTCCCACCAGCTTCGGGCCGGGCGTCAGCCGGTGCAGCGGCGACGTCCCCGGCTGGTAGAGCCCGAGCGGAGAGCTCATGACACGAGAGCCCGGTAGTGGTCGACGGCGGTCGCGGCGGGCCCGTCGAACGCGACGCGTCCGGCGTGCACCACCAGCGCGCGGTCGCACCGTGCGGCGAGGTCGAGGTCGTGGGTCACCAGGACGACCTGCTGGGGCAGACCGAGCAGCACGTCGCCGACGCGGCGGGTGTTCGCGAGGTCGAGCAGCGTGGTCGGCTCATCGGCGACCAGGACGTCGGGATCGGTGGCCAGCACCGTCGCGATCGCGAGCAGCTGCCGCTGCCCGCCCGAGAGCGCGTGCACGCTGCGCTCGGCCAGGTCGGCGAGGCCGAACCGCTCGAGCACGGCGAGGACGGCCGCCTCGCGCTCGGCCTTGTCGCGGTGCCTCTTGCGCAGCGACAGCGCGACGTCCTCCGCGACGGTGGGCATCACCAGCTGCGCCGCCGGGTCGGTGAACACGAAGCCGACGCGGCGGCGGACCTCGCGACCGTGCCGACGCGTGTCGAGACCGTCGACCAGGACCTGGCCGCTCGTGGGCTCGACGAGGCCGTTCACCAGTCGTGCGAGGGTGGACTTGCCCGAGCCGTTCGAGCCGACGATCGCGATGCGACGCTCCTCGAGCCGGAGGGTGGTGGGCTCGAGCCGTCCCGCGACGGCCGCCTCGCCGAGCTCGATCACTTCCGGCGGGCCGGCAGCAGGTCCGGGAACGCGCGGTGGACGGCGGTGGCGACCGTGGCCATCGCGAGGTTCTTGATGACGTCGCCGGGCCAGAAGGCCAGGTCGATCTTGGCCGCCGCCGCGAGGCTCATGTCGGCGCGCCAGGCCAGTCCGAGGATGCCGAGCGTGTGGATCAGCAGAGCGCTGGAGAACAGGCCCGCGGCGAAGATCAGCGGAATGCTCGTGGCGACCTTCTCGCGCGGGAGGCGCTCGACGATGAACCCGCACAGCGCGGCCGCGAGCGGGAAGCCGATGAGGTAGCCGGCGGTGGGGCCGGCGAAGACGGCCAGGCCGGCGGCGCCGCCGGAGAACACCGGGACGCCCGCGGCGCCGACCGCGAGGTAGAGCAGGACGGCCAGGAAGCCGCGCTTCGCGCCGAGGACGGCGCCCGAGAGCAGCACGGCGAACGTCTGCAGCGTGATCGGCACGAGGCCGGCGCCCACGTTGATGGCCGGGAGCAGTGCGCAGACGGCGATCAGCGCGGCGAAGGCGGCGATCAGTGCGAGGTCGGTGGAGGTGAGGCGACGGCTCGCCGAGGTGGTCGTGGTCATGAGGTCTCCTGAACGGTGTTCACCTGAACGGTGTTCAGGCTAGCCGATAGAGTGGCCTCGTGGCCAACACCCTCGAAGACGTCGTCTCCGGCGCCCTGCGCGTGCTCGACGCGTACGGGCTCGAGTTCTGCTCGATGCGCCGGGTCGCGAGCGAGCTCGGCGTGCAGCCCAGTGCGCTCTACCACCACGTGCCGGACAAGCAGACGCTCCTGGCGCTGATGGCCGACCGGATCGTCGCGAACGTCGAGGTCGGCGACGATCCCGCCAAGGCTGCCCACGCGCTGCGCGAGGCACTGCTGTCCACCCGCGACGGGGCCGACGTCGTGGCCACCGCCTCGGCCTTCCGGCTGGGCGACTCGCGCATCGAGACCGAGCTGGCGGCGCTGACCTCGCCCGACGTCGCGCGCACCCTGCTGCTCTACGTCTTCGGCCACACCCAGGCCACCCAGATGCACCGCCAGGCCGCGCAGATCGGCATCCTCGCCGAGGATCCCGACCTCGATGCGTCGTTCGCGCGCGGCCTCGACCTCATCCTGCGCTGACGCGTCTCCCGGCACCCCGTGGCATCGCGTGGACGCGCTGTCGTACTCTTTCGGGAATGACATTCATTCTCAACAAGGAGCGACGATGACGAGATGGCGACACGTCCGCCTGGCGGTGGCGGCCCTGGTGGCGGGGTCGGCGCTGGCCGCGTGCGGTGAGACGGCGAGCGAGTCCGGGCACGACGACGACCACGGTGGTGCCGAGGTCTCCGGACCCCGGCTCGTGGTGACGACCGACGACGGGCTGCTCGTGCTGGAGCGCGACACCCTCGAGCCGGTGAAGACGCTGCCCGCCGAGGGGTTCGTGCGGGTCAACGCCGCCGGCGACGCACGGCACGTGTTCGTGTCGAACGAGGAGGGCTTCCGCCTGCTCGACACCGGCGTCGAGGCCGAGGCGCACGGCGACCACGCGCACTACCGGACGAAGGGCGAGCCCGCGTTCGGGGAGACCTACGAGGCCGCAGAGCCGGGCCACGTCACCATCAGCGACGGCCGCACCGTGCTGTTCGGCGACGGTGACGGCTCGATCCGGGTCCTGGACTCGGAGGACCCGACGAAGGTGGTGGAGACCACCGAGACCCCCGATCCGCACCACGGCGTGGCGGTGAACCTCGGCGGCGACCTCATGCACACCGAGGGCACGTCGGACGCCCGCTCGACCGTCGTCCTGCGCGACGGCGTCGACGGTGACGAGAAGGCCCGCACCGACGACTGCCCCGGTGTCCACGGCGAGGCGACCGCCGCCGACGGCCGTGCCGTCGTGGGCTGCGAGGACGGCGTCGTCGTGGTGGACCACGGCACGATCACCAAGGTCTCGAGCCCCGACACGTACGGCCGCATCGGCAACCAGGCGGGAAGCCCGGAGTCGTCGGTCGTCCTCGGCGACTACAAGGTCGACGCCGACGCCGAGCTGGAGCGCCCCGAGCGCATCAGCCTGATCGACACCGAGACGGCGAAGCTGCGCCTCGTGGACCTCGGCACCAGCTACACGTTCCGGTCGCTCGGCCGCGGCCCGGCGGGCGAGGCGCTCGTGCTGGGCACGGACGGCGCCCTGCACGTGATCGACCCCGTGACGGGCAAGGTCGCCGACCGCATCGTCGTGATCGACCCGTGGCAGGAGCCCCTCGACTGGCAGCGTCCGCGGCCGACCCTCGAGGTCGACGGCGACACCGCGTGGATCACCGAGCCCGGCGCGTCCACGGTGCACGAGGTCGACCTCGCCGCCGGCCGGGTCACCCGCAGCGTCGAGCTGCCCGGCGTCCCGAACGAGATCGTCTCGGCCGGCGCGCACTGACGCGGGCCCCTTGAGTGAGCGGTCAGCTGTCAACCCTTCCCGGGGAGACCCGGTGCGTCATCAACGTCATGCGGTGGTGATGAGGTTGACGGCTGACCGCTTGGCCAGAATCCACAGGGGGGCAAGGGCTGAGCTCGCTGTCCACAGGGAATCGCCGGACCCGCGGCTGAGGGTCCTCGCCGCGACAGCGTGGAACGGTGCCTCGACCACCCGAGATCCCCGACCTGGCTCGCCGCGGACCGTTCAGCCGAGAACAGGCGCGCTCCGCCGGGGTCAGCGACCGTCGCCTGCAGGGCAGGCACTTCGAGCGACTCCATCCCGGCGTGTGGCGGTGGACGGGGTACGAGATGACGCCGCTCGACTGGCAGACGGCAGCGGCGCTCGCGATGCCGGACGGAGCGGCGCTGAGTCACGTGAGTCGGATCCAGCGGACGGGTCTGGACGTCGGACCTGTTCGACCGGTGCGCTTCACGATCGTCGGCGACCATCACCTCACGGTGACGGGGACCTTTCTGCACCGGACGGCGGTCATGCCACCGCGTGACGACGTCGGGGTGACGCCCGCGGCGGCGTTCGTCCAGTGCTGCGCCTCGATGAGGCTGCTCGACCTCATCGTGATCGGCGACCACCTGCTGCGTGAGGAGCTCGCGACGGTCGGCGAGATCGTGGACGTCTGCCGACTTCATCCGTGGCGGCCCGGCGCGAGCCAGGCGCCTGCCGTCCTCCCGTGGCTCCATGAACGGGCCTGGTCGCCGAAGGAGTCCGAGCTCCGCGCGTACGTCCACGCAGCGGGTCTGCCGCGACCGGAGGTGAACGCCGACGTCCTCGCCCTCGACGGGAGTCGGCTGGGCATCGGCGATCTGTGGTTCCCCCAGTGGCGTGTGGTGGCCGAGTACGAGGGTCGGCAGCACGCCGAGGACCCTCATCAGTTCCGCAAGGACATCGACCGCTACGCCGGATTCCGGGACAACGACGTCGCCTACGTCCAGATCACGGCTGCCATGACGGCCAACCCGGCGGGAGCCATGCAGCGGCTCTTCGCCGCGCTCGCTCGCAACGGGTACACCGGCCCGCCACCGACGTTCGCCGAGCGGTGGGGCTCCCTCTTTCGAACGATCCCTGGTGGGCGGTGAGCCATCAACCGCATGGGTGACCTATGCGGTTGACAGCTCACCGCCACCCGCGCGGAAGGGTTGACAGCTCACCGCTCCGGAGGCTCACCAGGAGGCGTGCAGCGGGCGGCCCTCGTCGTAGCCGGCGCTGGACTGCAGGCCCACGGTGGCGCGGTCGGCGAACTCGGCCAGCGTGCGGGCGCCGGCGTAGGTGAACGAGGAGCGGACGCCGGCGGTGATCTGGTCGACCAGGTCCTCCACGCCGGGGCGCTCGGGGTCGAGGTACATGCGCGAGGTGGAGATGCCCTCCTCGAACAGCGCCATGCGAGCGCGCTCGAAGCCGGCGGCGTCGCGGGTGCGGTTGGCCACGGCGCGCGAGGACGCCATGCCGAACGACTCCTTGTACTCGCGGCCGTCGGCGCCGAACTTCAGGTCGCCGGGGCTCTCGTGCGTGCCGGCGAACCACGAGCCGATCATGACGCTGCCGGCACCGGCGGCCAGCGCCAGCGCCACGTCGCGCGGCCAGCGGACGCCGCCGTCGGCCCACACGTGGGCGCCCAGCTCGGCGGCCGCCTCGGAGGCCTCGAGCACGGCCGAGAACTGCGGCCGGCCCACGCCGGTCATCATGCGGGTCGTGCACATCGCGCCGGGGCCCACGCCCACCTTGGCGATGTCGGCGCCGGCGGCGACGAGGTCGCGTACGCCCTCCGCCGACACCACGTTGCCCGCCGAGATCGGCAGGCGGCGACCCGTGGCGGCCTCGTGCGCGTCGCGGACCTCGCGCACGACCGGCAGCGCGTCGAACATCTTGGCCTGGTGACCGTGCGCGGTGTCGACGACGAGGACGTCGACGCCGATCTCGATGAGGGCCTGGGCCTTGCCCTTGACGTCGCCGTTGATGCCGATGGCACCGCCGACGACGAGGTGGCCGTCGGGATCGGTGGCGGGCGTGTAGATCGTGGAGCGCAGCGCGCCCTTGCGGGTGAGCACCCCGGCCAGCGCACCGCCGTCGACGACGGGGGCGAACGGCACGTGCTGCTCCGAGAGCAGGTTGAACATCTCGCGCACGTCGCCACCGGCGGGCAGGACGAACGGATCGGTCAGCATGACCTCACGGACCTGCGCGAAGCGGTCGATCTCGTGCGCCTGGTGCGGCGTGAAGATGCCGACGACCTTCAGCTCGGGACCGTGCAGCGACTCGACGACCACGGCGCCGCCGTGGGCGCGCTTCGGCACGAGGCTGAGCGCCTCGCCGACCGTCATGTTCGGGGTCAGCACGACGGGAGTGTCGTAGACCGGATGCGCGGCCTTCACGCGGGCGACCGTGTCGGCGACGATGTCGAGCGGGATGTCCTGCGGGAGGATCGCGATGCCGCCGCGGCGGGCGACGGTCTCGGCCATCCGGCGACCCGAGACGGCCGTCATGTTGGACACCACCAGCGGCAGGGTGGCACCGGTGCCGTCGCTCGTGGACAGGTCGACGTCGAAGCGCGACGCGACGTCCGAGCGTCCGGGGACCATGAAGACGTCGTTGTACGTCAGGTCGTGGCTGGGCTGCAGATCGTTGAGGAACCTCACCGGTCAAGTCTACGGATCGTCAGTCGACCGTGGTGGGAGTGAATTTCGGGACCCGCAGCGTCACCTTCGTGCCGAGGCCCGGCGCGGTCTCCACGACGAGGCCGTGGTCGTTGCCGTAGACGGTGCGCAGCCGCTCGTCCACGTTGGCCAGGCCCACCGACGGCGAGCTCGTGCGGCCCGCCAGTGCGGCCCGGACGGTCTCGGGGTCGGAGCCCACGCCGTCGTCCTCGATCGAGATGAGGCACTCGGTGCCGGCGTCCTCCGCGATCACCGTGAGCGTGCCGGGGCCGGGCTTGCGCTCCAGTCCGTGGCGCACCGCGTTCTCCACGAGCGGCTGCACGGTGAGGAAGGGGACGGTCAGGCTCAGCACCTCGGGCGCGACGCGGGTGACGACCCGCAGCCGGTCGCCGAAGCGCGCCTTCTCCAGCACGAGGTAGCGCTCGATCGACCGCAGCTCCTCGGCGAGCGTCGTGTAGTCGCCGTGCTGGCGGAAGGAGTAGCGCGTGAAGTCGGCGAACTCGAGCAGCAGCTCGCGGGCGCGCTCGGGGTCGGTGCGGACGAACGACGCGATCGCGCCGAGGGAGTTGTAGATGAAGTGGGGCGAGATCTGCGCCCGCAGGGCCCGCAGCTCGGCCTCCATGAGCGCGGTGCGCGAGGCCGAGAGCTCGGCGAGCTCGAGCTGGCTCGAGACCCAACCCGCGACCTCGGTGGCGGTGCGCGCGAGGCCCGCCGACGCGCTCTCGTCGACCACCACGATGCTGCCGACGACCCGGCCCTCCACCGAGAGCGGCGCGACGATGACGCGGTTCGAGGCCTGGGTGCGGCCGTGCTCGAGGGCGACCGCGACGAGCTCGGCCGTGTGCTCGGTCTCGTCCGTGCCGGCCCAGCCGAGAGGCCCGTGCGTGTCGGTGATGCCCACCGTCGGCGCGCCGATCAGCTGTCGCAGGTGGGGAAGGGCCTGCCGGACGCTCTCGGCGTCGAGGCCCGACCGCAGGGCCGGGGCGGCCAGCGCGGCGGTGTGCAGCGTCTCGTACGTGGCGCGGTCCTCGGCCGAGCCGAGACTGCGGCGGCGGCTCAGCAGCACCCAGCGCGTCAACAGGGCCAGCGCCACCAGCACGGCGACGACCGCCAGCGCGATCGCGGCGTCGAGGGGACCCACGTCAGTCCAGCGAGAGCAGGATCGCGTCCGGCGGATCGGGCTCGCCGGCCAGCGCGGACTTGTCGACGACGGCGCGGACGCAGCGCGTCTCGTGCCGCAGCCGGAGCTTCGCGGCGCCGGAGGCGTACTCGCGCCACAGGTCGTGCACGGCGCCGAGCGCGGACTCGGGCACCGAGGGACGCCGGGTCTGCTCGGCGAAGCGCAGCAGGTGCGGCAGGTCGAGCTCCTCCCACGCGTTGAAGACCTCGACCTCGGGCGGGCCGAACAGGCCGGAGGCCGAGAAGGTGTCGACGGCCGGCTCGGGCGCGTCGCGGTCGCCGGTGATCGTGCGCAACCGGCGCATCCACGGGATCGAGTCGTCGTAGCGACGGCTCATGCTGGACAGCAGTCCGCCGGGCACCAGGACGCGCGCGTACTCGGCCAGCGCGGCCGGCGACTCCTCGAGGAACGGCGTGATGACGACGTCGAAGGTGTTCGAGCGCAGCGGCAGCCGGTCGCCGCCGGAGCGGATGTAGGAGAGGTCGGGGTTGCGGACCTGCTCGACGTCGTCGCCGATGACCGTGACGTCGTGACCCTGCTCGGCCAGCTCGTACGCCAGGCCGCCGTCGCCGAGGTGCAGCACCGTGGCGAGGCGGTCGCCCACCATCCACTTGGCGGCGCGCGCAGCGGGGATGACGTCCACGCTCCGAGGCTACCGCCGGTCAGCCCGTGGCCCCGGAGGTGCGCTGGGTACGCTGCCTGCGTGTCCGATCCGTTCATCGCAGCCGCCTCCCTCGAGGGCGTTCCGTCGGCGTTCCGCGCCGCCCGCGACGGGATGGACGCCGTCCTGCGCGACCGCGGCCTGCGCCGCAGCACGCCCGACGACACGGCGCGCTCGCTGCTGATCGGCGCCTGGGCCACGGCCACGCTCGAGGGCTCCGAGATCGACCTCGACGAGCTGTCCTCGGGCGGCGGCGACGCCACCGCGCGGGCGGCGGTCCGGCTCTCCACCGAGCTGCTCGGCCTGCTGCCCACGTGGCAGCGGTCGCCGGTGCAGGCGATGGCGCGGATGCACGCGCTGGCGGCCGCGGGCTCGGCCCCCGACGACGACCTCGGCCGTCCCGTGAACCCCACCGGCACCGCCCGACTGACCCAGCTGGCGAAGCTGCTCGGCGCAAAGACCGAGGCGCCGGCCATGGTCGTGGCGGCGCTCGTGCACGCCGAGATCGCCTCCGCGGGGGCGTTCGTCTCGCACAACGGCGTGGTGGGGCGCGCGGCCGAGCGGCTCGTCCTGCTGGCGCGTGGCGTCGATCCCGCCTCGGTCACCGTGCCCGAGGCCGGCCACGTCGCCGCGGCGCCCGACTACTTCGCTGCACTCGAGGCCTACGGGACCGAGGAGACCGGCGTCCACCGCTGGCTGCTGTACGCCGCCGAGGCGTTCACGCGGGGCGCCGAGGCCTCGCCGCTGTCCTCGCGCTGAGCCGGCCGGCCCCGGCACAGGACGACGGCGTCGGGGCGGGCCCGACGCCGTCGTGGAAGTCCGCACCTTCAGCTACCAAGCGTGCCTTCGTCAATCATCGCCTCGGGTCCGGCGTCGTGAGACGGCGGTTGTCCCGTCTGCGATTGCCCTGTGGGACGGGAGATCGCCGCGTGGGTACCGGGGTGCGGACTGCTCTGGAGTTCTGGCTCCAGCGTGCCTCACGCGGCCTGGAACCACAAGGGTGAAGGGGGTTGTCAGGCGGGTCGCGACGTGCGGCGACGCACGGCCGCGGTGATCCCGAGCGCCAGCAGCGAGGCCGACGCCGCGATGCCGCCGAGAGCCATCGCCTTGCCCGTGGTGGACTCCGGCACGAGCCGCGAGCGCAGCGCCGTGGGTCGCTCGAACGTGAGGATCGGCCAACCCTCCTCGGTGGCCCGACGGCGCAGTCCCTTGTCGGGATTGACCGCGAACGGGTGGCCCACCGCCTCGAGCATCGGGATGTCGGTCTCGGAGTCGGAGTAGCCGAAGCTGCGCTCCAGGTCGTAGCCTTCGAGCTCGGCCAGCTCGCGCATCGCGGTGACCTTGTTCGGGCCGTAGGAGTAGTGCAGGACGCGGCCCGAGTAGCGACCGTCGACCTCCTCGAGGCGGGTGGCGATGGCGTGCGTCGCGCCGAGCATCTCGGCGATCGGCTCGACCATCTCGGTGCCGGAGGCCGACACGATGATGACGTCGTGGCCCGACTCGCGGTGCTCCTCGATGAGGTCGAGGGCCTCGGAGTAGACGAGCGGCTCGATCACGTCGTGCAGGGCCTCGCGCACGATCTGGCGCACGGTGACGGCGTCCCATCCGGTGACCATGGCGCTGATCTCGTCGCGCATCTTCTCGAGCATGTCGTGGTCGGCGCCGCCGGTGCTGAACACGAGCTGGGCGTAGGCGCTGCGCAGGACGGCGCGGCGGCTGAGCAGACCCTCGGCGAAGAGGGACTTGCTGAAGGCAAGCGTGCTGGACCTCGCGATGATGGTCTTGTCGAGGTCGAAGAAGGCGGCGGGGCGTCCCGCGGGAGTCGCCATGTCCTCCAGCGTAGGCGGTCCGCACCGACAGTCGGGGACATTCGTCCACACGCCTACGTCACACCCGTCGCGCCGTCCACAGGCTCGGCGCGACCCCTGTCGGTGCGTCTCGCACCTCGCGAGGGTGGGGGCATGGACCCACGCCCGCTCTCCTCAGTACCCCTGGTGGTCACCCGCGACGCGTCCTTCGCCGAGAGCGCCCGGCGCTGGTGCGCGGCGTCGTCCGTGCTGGTCGACTCCCGCAGTCTCGACGCGCTGCTGGCCGTCGACCTTCCGCGGCGCGACGAGGTGGTCGTGGTGGCGCCCGACCCGCGCGAGGCCTGGCGATCGGCACTCGACCTCGGGGCGCGTGACGTGCTGTCGGCCGACGAGGACGCCGCGATCGTCGGGGCGCTCGTGCGGGCCCTCGACGGCTCGGGCGAGGCGTGCGCGATCACCATCGTCGGTGCGTGCGGAGGTGTCGGAGCCTCCACGCTGGCGGCCGCCGCGGCGGGCCTGGCCGCCCGGCGCGACCTCGCGCCCGTCCTCGTCGACGGCGATCCGCTGGGCGGGGGACTCGATCTCGTCACGGGCGCCGAGGCCGTGGACGGCTCGCGCTGGAACGACCTCGACGGCGCCGTCGGTCACGTCGGCGCCGCCGAGCTGGTGGAGAGCCTGCCGGTGCACCGCGGGATCGCGCTGGTGTCCTTCGGGCGGTCCGGACGTCCGGTGCACGGCAGCGCACCCGTGATCGGCGCGGCGATGCGCGGCTTCGACGTGGTCGTGGCCGACGTGCCGCGCCACCTGGACGACCTCGGGCGCGAGCTGGTCTCCCGCTCGGTCCTCACGGTGGTCGTCGTGCCGCGGCGGCTGCGCGGGGTGGTCGCGGCGAGGGCCCTCGTCGAACGGCTGGGCTCGTGGTCCGGCTCGATCGCACTCGTCACGCGGTCGACGCCGTCGGGGATGCCCACGGCGGCTGTGGGGCGCGAGCTCGGGCTGCCGGTCCTGGCCGATGTCGGCTCCTCGCGACGCTTGGCGGCCGACCTCGAGCACGGCCTCGGCCCCTTGCGCGCACGGTCCGTGGTCGGCGCGGCGCGACGGGTGCTCGACACGGTCGGCCTGCGGTGACGGCCGTCCGTGCCGAGGTCGTCGAGCGGGTCCGACGACGATTGGCCGCGTCCGGTTCCGAGCCCACGCCGCACTCGGTCGCCGAGGCGCTGCGAGCCGAGGAGCAGCTGTGGGGCACCACCACGGTGCTCGCCATCGTCGAGCAGCTGCGCAGCGAGGTGCTGGGGGCCGGCGTCCTCCAGCCACTGCTCGACCTGCCGGGCGTCACCGACGTCCTGGTCAACGGTGCCGAGGGGGTCTACGTCGACGAAGGCGACGGCCTCGTGCCCCGGCCCGAGGTCGGCTTCGCCGACGAGGCCACCGTGCGACGGCTGGCCCAGCGCCTCGCGGCCACCGCGGGACGCCGGCTCGACGATGCATCACCGTGGGTCGACGGCCGTCTCGCCGACGGCACCCGGCTCCACGCCGTGCTCTCGCCGGTCGCCCGCACGGGCACCGCGATCTCCCTGCGCGTGCCGCCGCGACGGGCGATGACCCTGGCCGAGCTGGAGGCGGGAGGGTCCGTCGCACCGGCGATGGGCGCTGCGCTCCGGGACCTCGTCGCGGCCCGTCGCAGCTTCCTCGTCACCGGTGGCACCGGCTCGGGCAAGACCACCGTCCTCGCCGCGCTGCTGCATCTCGTCCCGGAGCCCGAGCGGATCGTCGTGGTCGAGGACTCCGACGAGCTGCGGCCTCGGCACCCGCACGTCGTCGGTCTCGTCGCCCGCCCGCCCAACGTGGAGGGTGCCGGAGCGGTGGGACTGCGCGACCTCGTGCGCCAGGCGCTGCGCATGCGTCCCGACCGGATCGTGGTGGGCGAGGTGCGTGGGGCCGAGGTGGTCGACCTGCTGGCCGCCCTCAACACCGGTCACGAGGGTGGCTGCGGCACCGTGCACGCCAACGCGCCGGACGACGTCCCCGCGCGAATGGAGGCACTCGGCATCGCCGCCGGCCTCACCCGCGACGCGGTCCACGCCCAGGTCGCGGCGGGCCTCGACGCCGTCGTGCACGTCGTGCGCCACGCCGACGGGGTGCGCGAGGTCGCGGCGCTCGCCGATGTCGCGGCCGATGCGTCCGGCCGGCTCGTCGTGCGGCCTCGGCTCGAGGTCCGCCGCGGCCGGGTCGTCGAGCCGTGAGGGAGGCGGCGGCCCTGCTGGGCGTGGCCGCCGTGCTGGTCTGGCGACCGCCCTGGAGCTGGATCCGCGTGCGGGTCCACCCCGTCACCTGGCCGCGGCCGGGGCGCCGCGAGCTCGTCCCGGCCGCCGTGCTCGCGTCCGGTGCGTCCCTGACGGTGCTGCCGGCCGCGCCGACGATCCTCGCCTGGACCGCGGCGGGGGTCGCGGTCGCCGCCGCCGTGCGCTGGCAGCGCGCCCGCGGGCGTCGGCGTCGGCTCGTGGTCCGCGACGAGTGCCAGGTGGTCATCGACGGACTCGTCGGCGAGCTCCGCAGCGGGGTGCCGCCGACCACCGCGCTTCAGCGGCTGGAGCTGGAGGCGCCCGTCCTTCGCGCCGCCGCGACCGCCGCGGCCACCGGCGGCGACGTGGCGACCGCGCTGCTCGAGCTGGGTCGCCGTCCGGGTGCCGAGGCCCTGAGGGGCGTGGGTCAGGCCTGGGCGGTCTCGCAGTCGTGCGGCGTGGCGCTCGTCGACACCCTCGAGCGTGTCCGCGAGGCCGCACGGGAGGACCGCGAGCTCGAGCGCGAGCTGGCCGCGGGCGTCGCCCCGGCCCGGGCCACCGCACTGCTGGTGATCGCGATGCCGCCCCTCGGACTCGGCTTGGGGACGGGCCTCGGGGTGGATCCGCTGGACGTCGTCCTCACCACCGTTCCCGGGGCCGCGTGCGTCGCCCTTGGCGTCGCCTTCGCGGTCGCGGGCGTGCTGTGGATCGAAGGGATCGCCGACCGACTCGAGGCGGGCGAATGATCGCGGGTCTGCTCGCTGCGGCAGCCGTCCTCGTGGCTCGCCCGGGGTACGCTCGGCGACGCCTCCGGAGGCTGAGGCGGACGACGACGCCCCGGCGCCTGGATCGGGCACTGCTCGTCGCGGCGTGCGCGCCGGTGGGCGGCTGGCTGCTGTTCGGCGCCATCGGCCTCGTGGTGGGCGCGGCGGCCGCACCGTTCGTCCACCGCCAGGCCGGCCGCTGGGAGTCGTCGCGCGACGTCAGACGGCGGGTCCAGCTGGTGCGGGGCGCGCCGCTCGCGCTCGACCTCGTCGCTGCGGTCCTCGAGGCAGGCCGCTCGCCGCACGAGGCGGTCCTGGCGGTCGCGGCACACGCGCCCGACCCGATCGGCCCCGAGCTCCAGGCGGTCGCCCTCCGCGTGCGCCTCGCCGCCGATCCGGCGACGGCGTGGAGGTCACTCGACGGCGACGTCCTCGAGCCGATCGGCCGCGCGTTCGCGCGGGCCGAGAGCTCCGGCGCCGCGATCGTCCCGCTGATCCGCGACACCGCCGACGACCTGCGCCGGGTCGACCGCGCGCAGCGGCGCGAGACGGTCGGTCGCGTCGGGGTCCGCACCACCGTGCCGATGGGCTTGTGCCTGCTGCCGGCCTTCGTGCTGGTGGGCGTCGCTCCCACGGTGATCGCGGTCGTGGGATCGGTCCGGATGTGACTCGTCCCCAGCCCGGCGCGCCGCGACGGGAGATCTCCACAGGCTTCCGCGAGGACCGCAGATCAGGGCGCCGGATCGCCATCTTCGGGTGTCACATCATCCGTTGGAAGGACACCCATGAAGTTGATCGCCACCCTGCGCCGCGTCGCCGACCGTGCCGACGAGCTCGGCATGAGCACCTCCGAGTACGCCGTGGGCACGCTCGGTGCCTGCACCATCGGCGGCGTGCTGGTGAAGATCGGCCAGTCCGACTGGTTCGGCGGCCTCGTCCGGGACGTGCTCGGCCGGATCCCCGACCTGCTGCCGTTCTGATCGCCCGCCGCGGCACCCGGGGCAGCCGGGTGCCGCGGCCCCACCCGAGGAGTCACGCCATGAAGAAGCTGAGTCGAGCCGAGCCGGGCCAGGTCACCGCCGAGTACGCCGTCGGTGGTGTCGCCGCCGTCACGGTCGCCGGGGCGATCCTCGGCGGTCCGGGCTCCGTGATGGGCCGGTGGGTCCTCGATCTCGTCACCGACCTCGTCGCCCGGGCGTTCACGACCACGCTGCCCGATCTGTTCCGGTGGCCGGGGTGAGGCGAGGTGAGCGGGGGATGGTCGCCGCCGAGACCGTGGTCGTCCTGCCGTTCGTCGTGCTGGTCGCGTGCGTGCTGGTCTGGGTGGTGTCGCTCGGCGTCGCCCAGATGCGCGTCGCCGACGCGTCGCGCGAGGCAGCCCGACTGCTGGCGCGGGGTCAGTCGACCGCAGAGGCGCGCGCGGCGGTCCGTGAGGCCGTGCCGGGCGCGCGCATGCGGGTGAGCCGCGAGGGCGACCGGGCCGGGGTCACCGTCCGCTACCGGGCGCGGCTGCCGCTCGTGCCGCGGGTCCACCTCGACCTGTCCAGCCGCTCGGTGGCGGTCGTCGAATGAGGAGCGCGGAGCGGGGATCGGCCACGGTGCAGGCCGCGGCGGTCGTCGCGCTGCTGAGCCTCGTCGCCTTCGTCTGCCTGCAGGTCGCGCTGGCGGTGTCGCTGCGCGAGCGGGCGGCGGCGGCCGCCGACCTCGCGGCGCTCGCGGCCTCGCGCGCCAGCGTGGAGGGGGCGGACCCCTGTGGGGTGGCGCGCCGGGTGGCCGGCGACAACGGTGCGCGCCTGCGGGACTGCCGGATGGACGCCGACGTCGCCACGGTCACGGCGCGCGCGGTGGGCCCGCGCTGGTCGATCGGCCGATGGGCCGCCGACCAGCGGGCCCGGGCCGCCCCCACCTGGTACCTCGAGTGAGGCGGCGGGGGCGGACGGGTTCAGCTCTTCGCGGACTTGTCGATGATCGCGTCGTCGCCGTCGACGACGGGACCGGTGGGATCGTCGGACGGGGCCTCCTCCACCACGAGGGCGAAGTCCTCGCCGTGGCGGTCGACACCGGCCAGCACCGCGCCCTCGACCAGGCTCTGGCCGAGGTCCTCGCGGACGATGATCGGGTCGGTGCTCAGGTCGCGGTAGAGCGACACGCACAGGACGACCATCACGCCCAGGAACGGCAGCGCAGCGACGATCGTCAGGGCCTGCAGCCCTTCGAGTGCGACGGGGTCGTCGGGATCGGCGATGAGCAGCATGATCGCCGCCACGGCCCCGGTCAACCCGCCCCAGAAGATCACCAGCCAGGTCTTCGGCTCGATCGAGCCACGCTGGGACAGGGTGCCCATGACGAGGGAGGCCGCGTCGGCGCCGGAGACGAAGAAGATGCCGACGAGGAGCATCACCACCACGGTCGTGACCGCGGGGATCGGGTACTGCTGCAGGAGGTCGAACAGCGCGTAGTTCGAGTCGACGGTGGTCTCGCCGCCCGAGATCGCCTCGGCCTCGCTGATGCCGGAGCCGCCGAAGATCGCGAACCAGACCAGGCTGACCATGCTCGGGACCAGCAGCACTCCGGTGACGAACTGACGGATCGTGCGGCCACGGCTGATGCGCGCGATGAACATGCCGACGAACGGCGTCCACGACACCCACCACGCCCAGTAGAAGATCGTCCAGGCGCCGAGCCAGTCGGCGACGGAGCCGCCTCGGGCATCGGTGCGTCCCGCCATCTGCGGGAGGTACTCCACGTAGTCCGCGATCGCCGTGGGCAGGAGGTTCAGCATCAGCAGGGTCGGGCCCGCGATGAAGACGAAGGCGGCCAGCACGAGCGCGAGCACCATGTTGATGTTCGAGAGCCACTGGATGCCGCGCGCGACGCCGGACACCGCCGACAGGATGAACAGGATCGTGAGGGTCACGATGATGAGGACGAGCAGGAGCTCGCCGACCGATTCGACCCAGCCGTTGTGCTCCAGGCCGGCGCCGATCTGCAGGGCGCCCAGGCCGAGCGACGCGGCCGAGCCGAACAGGGTGGCGAAGATGGCCATGATGTCGATGGCCTTGCCGATCGGTCCCTCCACCCGTCGACGTCCGAGGATCCTGGTGAAGACGGCCGAGATCAGCTGCGGCCGTCCCAGACGGAAGGTGCCGTAGCCGATCGCCAGGCCCACCACGGCGTAGATGGCCCACGGGTGCAAGGTCCAGTGGAACAGCGTCTGCGCCATCGCGGCCTGGACGGCCTCGTCGGTGGCCGCGTCGGCGGTGTTGGGCGGCGGTGCGAGGTAGAACGTCAGCGGCTCGGCGACGCCCCAGAACATCAGGCCGATGCCCATGCCCGCGCTGAACATCATCGCGATCCAGGAGGCGGTGCGGAACTCGGGCTTCTCGCCGTCACGCCCGAGCGGGATCTTGCCGTAGCGGCTCGCGGCCACCCAGATCGCGAAGACGACGAAGCCGGTGGTGGCCAGGACGAACAGCCAGCCGGTGTACTCGATCACCCACGACTGGGCCTCCGAGGCACGTGCGCCGAGGGAGGCTTGGTCGAGGATTCCCCAGAGGATGACCATGAGGGCCAGAGCGGCTGCGACCCCGAAGACGACCTTGTCGAGTCTCCCTTCTGGGCGTGGTTCCAGCTCGGGCTCGAATGCGTCGGCGGGTCGGTCGGTGCCGATGGCCATCGGAGAAATCACCTCGGGTCTCTGGTGTGTCTGTGGTTGCAAACCTTTCAACTCTCGCACCGTCGTCCCGGAATGGCCAATCGAACGGAGCCCGGAAACCCGGGGGAAACGGCTCGATCAGGCGGGTGCGGACGCCAGCACGGCGTCCAGCAGCAGCACCGCTCCGGCCTTGTCGAGCGGGTGGTTCCCGTTGCCGCACTTGGGCGAGACCACGCAGGACGGGCACCCGTCGCGGCACGAGCACTCGGCGATCGTGTGGCGCGTCATCCGCAGCCACGTGGCCATCTGCTCGTACCCGCGCTCGGCGAACCCGGCACCGCCGGCGTGGCCGTCGTGGACGAACACCGTGAGCTTCCCGGTGTCGGGATGCAGGGCGGTCGAGAGGCCGCCGATGTCCCACCGGTCGCACGTCGCCAGCAGCGGCAGGATGCCGATCGCGGCGTGCTCGGCGGCGTGCGCGGCACCGGGCAGCGCCTCGGGGTCCATCAGGCCGGTGGCGACGTCGGTGTCGAGGGTCCACCACACGGCCGCGGTGGGCAGCGTGCGCTCGGGCAGGTCGAGTGGCTCCTCGCCGATCACGCGGCCCGTGCTGCGGTCGCGGATCTGGTAGCCGATGACCTGGCTGGCCACCTCGACGTCACCGAAGGCGACCGTGGCGGGGCCCCACGTCACTCGGCGGCGCTCCTCGACGACGGTGACGGCCGTGGCCGAGCGTGCGCTGGTGGTGTGGTGCACGTCGGCACGGCGCACCACCGCCGCACCGTGGTCGGGGTCGTAGGACTCGACGAGGTGGTCCTCGCCGCGATGCACGTAGATCGCGCCCTCGTGGACCTCGGCGTCGGCGGATCCGGCGTCCACCGTGCCGACGAGACGCCCCGTGGTGCCCTCGACGATCTGCACGGGGTGGCCGCCGGCGGAGCGGATGTCGGCGAGGTCGGCCGCGCGCTCGCGGCTGGTCCAGAACCAGCCGGCCGCGCGGCGGCGGAGCATCCCCGCGGCCTCCAGCGCGGCGACGCCCTCGGCCGCGCGGGGGCCGAACGGGCCGAAGTCGGCCTCGGTGAGCGGCAGCTCCTGGGCCGCTGCCGCGAGGTGCGGGCCCAGCACGTAGGGGTTCTCCGGGTCGAACACGGTGGCCTCGACCGGCGCGCCGAGCACCGCCTCGGGATGGTGCACGAGGAACGAGTCGAGCGGGTCGTCGCGCGCGATCATCACGCCCACGCTGTCGATCCCGGCTCGCCCCGCGCGACCCCACTGCTGCCACAGGGCGGCCCGGGTGCCGGGGAACCCCACCGTCACCACGGCGTCGAGGCCCGCGATGTCGATGCCCAGCTCGAGCGCGTTCGTGCTGGCCAGACCGAGCAGGTCGCCGGAGCGCAGTCGCGCCTCCAGCTCGCGCCGCTCCTCGGGCAGGTAGCCGCCGCGGTAGGTGGCGACGCGCCCGGCCAGCTCCGGATCGACCTCGGCCAGCGCCCGCGACGTGCCCATCGCCAGCTGCTCGGCGCCGCGTCGCGAGCGGACGAAGACGAGGGTGCGGGTGCCGCCCACGACGAAGTCGGTGAGCAGGTCCGAGGCCTCGGAGCCGGCCGAGCGGCGCACCTCCACGCCGTCGCGCGCGGCCTGCAGCGGTGGCTGCCAGAACGCCACGGTGCGCGCCGCGTGGGGCGAGGCGTCCTCGGTGACCGCCGTGACCGGCGCCCCGATCAGCCGCTGGGCCGACGCGGCCGGCTCGGCCACCGTGGCCGACGACAGCACGAAGAGCGGATCGGCCCCGTAGTGCGCGCAGATCCGCCGCAGCCGTCGCAGGATCAGCGCCACGTGGGCGCCGAAGACGCCGCGGTAGTGGTGGCACTCGTCGATCACGACCACCCGCAGACCGGCCAGCAGGCGCGCCCACCGGTCGTGCTGCGGAAGGATCGTGCGGTGCAGGATGTCGGGATTCGCCAGCACCCAGTTCGCGTGGTCGCGCGCCCACGCCCGCTCCTCGCGGCTGTTGTCGCCGTCGACCGTGGCCGGGCGCAGGCCGGGCACGCCGGTGGGCAGCCGCCGCAGCTGGTCGGCGGCCAGGGCCTTGGTGGGCGCGAGGTAGAGCACCGACGGCCGCCGGGCGCCGGAGAGGCCGGACCCGCCGCGTCCCTCGCGCAGCGACTGCAGCGCGGCCGCCTGGTAGACGAGTGACTTGCCCGAGGCGGTGCCGGTGGCCACCACGACGTGCCGTCGGTCGTGCAGCGCCGCGAGCGCCTCGGCCTGGTGCCCCCACAGCACGTCGGCGCCCTCGGCCGCGAACAGCTCGCGGACCTCGGGGTCGATCCACTCGGGCCACGGCTCCACCACGGGCTCGACGGCGGGGTGGTGCTGCACGTGCACGAGTCGCTCCGCGTGGCGCGCGAGAACGGGGTGCAGGGGCATGGGGGAAGTCTCCCCCACTGCCCTGACGGCGCCGCGCGTGCGTTCAGGTGGGAAGACGTGCCGCCGGATGATTGAATTCGGACATGGACCTCACGCTCACCGAACGGGAGTCACCCCCGTTCCACGTGGTCGAGGTCGCGGGGGAGATCGATGTCTACACCGCGCCACGCCTACGTGAAGTCGTCGTCGGCGCGATCGACGACGGACACACCCGCCTGGTGATCGACATCGAGAACGTCGCCTTCCTCGACTCGACGGGCCTCGGCGTGCTCGTCGGGGCGCTGAAGCGCGTGCGGGCCGACAACGGCTCCCTCGACATCATCTGCACGAGCGAGCGGCTCCTGCGCATCTTCGCGATCACCGGTCTCGACAAGGTCTTCGGCCTGCACACCTCGATCGACGAGCTGGTCTCCTGACCGTGGCGACCCCCGACGTCGGCAGGCTCCGGGAGGCGATCGACGGCTTCACCGTCGACGCGGTGCACGGGGTCCTCGGCGACGCGGCGTGGCGCGCGCTGGCCCGCAACGAGACCGTGCCCGGGCTGCGCGCCACCGCCGATGGCTCGACCCTCTCGACGCTCATCCGGCTCTTCCAGCTGCAGGCCGCGGTGCCCCGTGCGAGCGCCGAGGCGGCCTTCGGCGACGCGTGGGAGACCGCGCTCGCGCTGGGCCTGGTCGAGCTCGACGGCGACGAGGCGCGGGCGCTGCTCGACCTGCGTCCCTACGGCGACGAGACGCACGACTGGTGGGTCGTGTGCGACCTGACCCCGGGCCTGGACGGCCGTGAGAACCCGCGCGACCCCTCGTACGTGCTGGGCATCAGCGAGGCCTCCTCGTCGCTCGCCCAGCTCACGGTGCGGCCGCAGGTGGATCGCGCGCTCGACCTCGGCACGGGCTGCGGCGTGCAGGCCCTGCACCTCGCCACCCACTCGCGTGACGTGGTCGCCACCGACGTCAACCGGCGCGCCACCGACCTCACCCGGCTCACCGCGGCGATCAACGGCGTCGACCTCGACGTCCGCGAGGGCAGCCTCTTCGAGCCCGTCGCGGGGGAGCGGTTCGACCTCATCTCCACCAACCCGCCATTCGTCGTCTCGCCGCCCGAGGGCGACCGCCTCGTCTACCGCGAGACGGGCTTCCCCGGCGACGACGTCGTGCGCCGCATCGTCACGCAGGCGCCCGACCACCTGAACGACGGCGGCTGGTGCCAGGTGCTCGCCGCGTGGATCCACGAGGACGGCGTCCCGTGGCAGGAGCGGCTCGCGTCGTGGATCGAGCCCACGGGGATGGACGCGTGGGTCGTGCAGCGCGAGCGGGTCGACCTGCCCGAGTACGCCGAGATGTGGCTCGCCGACGCCGGACTGCGGCACGCGCCCGGTCACCTCGAGCGCTACGACCGCTGGCTCTCGTGGTTCGCCGAGCAGCGCATCGAGGCCATGGGCTTCGGCTGGATCACCCTGCGAAAGGCCGGCCGCGCGACGCCTCAGGTGAGGATCGAGGAGTGGACCGGTCCCGTGGCACAGCCGGTGAGCTCCGAGTTCGCCGCCTGGGCCGGCCGCACGGACGCGCTCGACACGGGTGACCTGCTCGACCGCGCGTGGCGGGTGGGCGACGACGTCGTCCAGGAGACGGCGGGCCCCGTGGGCGCGCCCGACCCGGCCATCATCCGCGCCGTGCGGATGGGTGGCCTGCGCCCCACGCGCCAGCTCGACACGATCGAGGCGGGACTCGTCTCGGCCAGCGACGGCGACCTCACGGCGGGCCAGCTGCTCGACGCGATCGCCCAGCTGCTCGAGCAGGACGCCGCCGAGGTGCGCCGGACCTACGAGCCCGCGGTGCGCGAGCTCGTGGCCGACGGCTTCCTCGTCTAGCTACTCGGCCCGCACGGGCACGGGCCGGCGCTGACCGCCCAGCGACACGAGCGCGATGGCGACTGCGATCCCGCCTCCGGCCGCGAAGCCCGCCGCCGCGCCCCACTGGTCGATCGCGGCGCCGATGACCGGCGCGCCGGCGGCACCGCCGACCGTGAAGGCCGTGGCCTGCCAGCCCATCGCCTCGCCGCGACGGGACTCGTCGGTGAGCTTGGCGATGTACTCGCTGCACGCGGTCATGATCGGCGCGCACAGCAGCCCGGCGGGGATCGACGCGAGCGCCAGCGTCCACGGCGCGTGCGCGATGCCGACCGGCATCGTCAGCAGGCCCATCGCCAGCAGCAGGTAGGTGGGCCGGATCGACGCCGGGCGCGCTCCGTAGATGAGACCGCCGACCAGCGACGACAGGCCCCAGCCGAGGTACACGACGCCGACGAGCCCGACCGCGTCGAGCTCGCGCAGCACGGCGATGATCCCGAGGTCGGTCGACATCAGGGCCACCATCGCGCCGCCCGACACGAGGAAGAGGAACATCAGGTCGCGCGTGACCCAGTCGAAGCCGCGGGTCCGCTCGGCCGGGGCCTGGCCCTCGCTGCGGGTGGGCGGGTCGAGCCACCACAGGATGAGCAGCCCGAGCGCGACGGTGAAGCCCACCGCGAGCAGCGCGATCTCCGGCGAGGCGGCCACCACCAGCACGCCCGCAGCGGCCGGGCCGATGATGAACGAGGCCTCCGCGATGACCGAGTCCAGCGCGAAGGCGCTGCGGTGGTGGCTCGACGGCAGGTTCGCCGCCAGCGACACCCGCACGATGGAGTGCACGGGCGCGATGAACAGGCCCATGACGAACGCCAGCGGGAGCAGCCACAGGTAGGTCGCGGTGGCGGCGAGCGGGTAGACGACGAAGAGGACCGCGATCGAGGGGATCAGCGCGCGCCGCACGCCGAGTCCGTCGATCATCCGGCCGCGCCAGGGTGCACCGAGACCCGCGCCGATGGTCTCCACGGCGGCGATGATCCCGGCCTCGCCGTAGGAGGCGTCGAGCCCCTCGACGACCAGCAGGGTCAGCACGAGCGGGACCGCCATCATGGGGATTCGGGCGAGGAACGCCGCGATGTACAGCGGCACGGTTCCGGGTGACCGGAGCACCTGTCCGTAGGTCACCTTCTCCACTCGCCGGATTCTTCCACGGCTGACACCTGTGAGAAAAATGGTTGACAGGAGGCGCTACGGTGGGCCTCCATCGGCCTCTCTCCCCAACAGGCCCCCTCGGAGGAACCCAACGTGACATCACTGGTGATCGTCGAGTCGCCCAACAAGGTGCGCAGCATCGCGGCGTACCTCGGCGACGGCTACGTCGTGTCCTCCTCGGTGGGCCACATCCGCGACCTGCCGCAGGGCGCCGACCAGATCCCCGCGAAGTACAAGGGGGAGTCGTGGGCGCGTCTCGGCGTCGACATCGACAACCGGTTCGAGCCGGTCTACGTCGTCCCGGCCGAGAAGAAGAAGCAGATCGCCGAGCTGAAGAAGCTGCTCAAGGAGGCCGACGAGCTCGTGCTCGCGACCGATGAGGACCGCGAGGGCGAGGCCATCGCGTGGCACCTCTTCGACGAGCTGAAGCCGAAGGTCCCGGTCAAGCGCATCGCCTTCAACGAGATCACCAAGGAGGCGATCCAGCGCGCGATCGCCAACCCCCGCGACATCGACCAGGACCTCGTCGACGCGCAGGAGACCCGCCGCATCCTCGACCGCCTCTACGGCTACGAGATCAGCCCGGTCCTGTGGAAGAAGGTCATGAGCGGCCTGTCCGCCGGCCGCGTGCAGTCGGTGGCCACCCGCCTGGTCGTCGAGCGCGAGCGCGAGCGGATGGCCTTCCGCACCGCGTCGTACTGGGATCTCGAGGCCACGTTCGGCTGCGATCTCGAGCCCTCGCGCTTCCCGGCCAAGCTCGCCACGGTCGACGGCAAGCGCGTCGCCTCGGGCTCGAACTTCGACAGCAGCGGCTCCCTCAAGGGCAACGTCGTCCACCTCGACGAGCCGGCCGCGCAGGCGCTGTCCACCGCGCTCGAGGGCCGCGAGTTCACCGTGCGCTCGGTCGAGTCCAAGCCGTACACGCGTCGCCCCTACGCGCCGTTCCGCACCACCACGCTGCAGCAGGAGGGCTCGCGCAAGCACGGCTTCGGCGCCCAGCGCACGATGTCGATCGCCCAGAAGCTGTACGAGGGCGGCTACATCACCTACATGCGCACCGACTCGGTCACGCTGTCGCAGACCGCGCTGACTGCCGCGCGCTCGCAGGTCAAGGAGCTCTACGGCGCCGACTACCTGCCCGACAAGCCGCGGGTCTACAGCTCCAAGGTGAAGAACGCCCAGGAGGCGCACGAGGCGATCCGCCCCGCCGGCGAGACGTTCCGCACCCCCCAGCAGACCGGCCTGTCCGGCGACGAGCTCAAGCTCTACGAGCTGATCTGGAAGCGCACGATCGCCTCGCAGATGGCCGACGCGAAGGGCAACTCGGTCTCGATCCGCATCGGCGCGGCCACCGAGAACGGCCAGGACGTCGAGTTCGGCGCCTCGGGCCGCACCATCACGTTCCACGGCTTCCTCAAGGCGTACGTCGAGTCCACCGAGGACCCCGACGCCGAGGGCGACGACCAGCAGACCAAGCTGCCGAACCTCTCCGAGGGCGACGTCGTCACCGCGGTCGAGCTGGCCGCCGCCGGCCACCAGACCAAGCCGCCGGCGCGCTACACCGAGGCCTCGCTCATCAAGGAGCTGGAGGACCGCGAGATCGGTCGTCCCTCCACCTACGCCTCGATCGTCAACACGATCCAGAACCGCGGCTACGTCTACAAGAAGGGCACGGCGCTCGTGCCGGCCTGGGTCGCGTTCAGCGTGATCCGCCTGATGGAGCAGCACTTCCCGCGGCTCGTGCAGTACGAGTTCACCGCCGAGCTCGAGGGCGTCCTCGACGAGATCTCCCACGGTCGCGAGAACCGCGTCGCCGTCCTCGAGGGCTTCTGGTCCGGTGAGGGCGAGACCGACACCGGCCTCAAGCGCCTCGTCGACAACCTGCCCGAGATCGACGCCCGCGGCCTGGCCACGTTCGAGCTCGGCGAGGGCATCGCCGTGCGCGTCGGCCGCTACGGCCCTTACGTCGAGGGCCCGCCCATGGTCCCGGCCAAGGACGGCGGCGAGCAGCCCACCCGCGCCAACGTGCCCGAGGACCTGCCGCCGGACGAGCTCACGCTCGAGAAGGCCAAGGAGCTCCTCGCCACGCCCGCCGGCATGGAGAAGGTGCTCGGCACCCACCCCGAGACCGGCCTCGAGATCGTCGCGAAGAACGGCCGCTACGGCCCCTACGTCACCGAGTCCCTGCCCGAGGACGCCAAGAAGGGCGCCAAGCCCCGCACGGCGAGCCTGTTCAAGTCGATGGACCTCGACTCGATCGGCCTCGACGACGCGGTCCGCCTGCTGACGCTCCCGCGCGTCGTCGGCACCGACGTCGACGGCACCGAGATCACGGCGCAGAACGGCCGCTACGGGCCGTACCTCAAGAAGGGCACCGACTCGCGCTCGCTGGAGTCCGAGGAGCAGCTGCTCACGATCACCGAGGAGCAGGCGCGGGCGATCTACTCCCAGCCCAAGACCTACGGTCGTCGCGCTGCCGCCGCCCCGCTGAAGGAGCTCGGCGAGGACCCCACCAGCGGCAAGCCGATCGTCGCGAAGGACGGCCGCTTCGGCGCCTACGTCACCGACGGCGAGTACAACGCCACGCTGCGCAAGGACGACGACATCGAGACGCTGACGCACGAGCGCGCCGTCGAGCTGCTCGCCGAGCGCCGCGCGAAGGGGCCCGCGAAGAAGGGCGCCAAGAAGACAGCGAAGAAGGCCACCAAGAAGACGGCGGCCAAGAAGACCACCGCGAAGAAGGCCACGACCAAGAAGTCGGCCGCCAAGAAGTCCTGAGCCCGCCCCTGCGGAGGTCTCGCCCACGACCGCGTTCGTGCCCTACGGTGTAGGAACCCTTCGCAGTGGGACGGAGCACTCATGACCGAGGCACCCGAGTACACGATGGCCCAGCGGCTGGGCGCCGAGGCGCTCGGCACGTTCTGGCTGGTCTTCGGCGGCTGCGGCACGGCGATCTTCGCCGCCACCGCGATCCCCGTCGACGCGCAGATGGCGGTCGGGGTGGGCTGGCTGGGCGTCGCCCTCGCCTTCGGCCTCACCGTGCTGACCGGCGCGTACGCGTTCGGTCCGGTGTCGGGCGGGCACTTCAACCCGGCGGTCTCGGTGGGCCTCGCGGTCGCGAAGCGGTTCGCGTGGCGCGACCTGCCCGGCTACGTCGCGGCGCAGGTCGTCGGCGCCACGCTGGCCGGTGCGGTGCTGCTGATCATCGCGCGCGGGATCGAGGGCGGCTTCGACCCGGTCGAGACCGGCTTCGCCACCAACGGCTACGGCGACCGCTCGCCGATGGGCTACAGCCTCGCGTCGGTGGCGCTCATCGAGGTCGTGCTGACGGCGGTGTTCCTCTTCGTCATCCTCGGCACCACCGCGAAGCGCGCCGCGGTGGGCTTCGCGGGCCTGTCGATCGGTCTCGCGCTGACCCTGATCCACCTCATCAGCATCCCGGTGTCGAACACCTCGGTGAACCCGGCGCGCTCGCTGGGCGTCGCCTGGTTCGCCGGCGGCGACGCGATGATGCAGGTCTGGGTGTTCATCCTCGCGCCGGTGGTCGGCGCCGCGATCGCCGGCTTCTCGCACGACTTCCTGCTCGGCCGCGACCGCGATCCCGTCGCGTAGATCGCATCGTCCACAGGCGTGCTCGGCCGTGCGCGCCGGTGTCGGGCGCGCCGACTAGGCTCGCCCCATGCAGCCATCGGACGACCCCCTCGTCACCGAGGTCGGCGTCTTCGTCGCGTTCGAGGGCGGCGAGGGCTCGGGCAAGTCCACCCAGTCGCGACTGCTCGCGTCCTGGGTCGAGTCGCGCGGGCACACCGCGCTGCTCACGCGTGAGCCCGGCGGCACCGAGGTCGGCGCGCGGCTGCGCTCGATCCTCCTCGACCCGGCCACCGGCGACCTGTCACCGCGCACCGAGGCGCTCATCTACGCCGCCGACAAGGCCGAGCACGTCGACACGATGATCCTGCCGGCGCTCGCCGACGGCTCGGTCGTCATCACCGACCGCTACGTCGACTCCACGCTGGCCTACCAAGGCGCCGGGCGGGCCCTGCACGTCGGCGAGCTCGAACCGCTCGCCCGCTGGGCCACCGCCGACCTGCGCCCGCACCTCACCGTGGTCCTCGACGTCGACCCGCGCGTGGGCCTGGCCCGCGCGGGCGAGCCCGACCGCATCGAGGGCGAGCCGATCGAGTTCCACGACCGCGTCCGCCGGCACTTCCTCGACCTCGCCGACGCCGACCCCGAGCACTACGTCGTCCTCGACGCCGACGAGGCGCCCGAGGCGATTCACGAGCGCGTCCGTGCCGCGGTCCTGCCGTGGCTCCCGCAGGCGCGAGGGGCGCAGGCATGACCGCTCCCGTCTGGGACGAGCTCGTCGGCCAGGACGACGTCGTCGCCACGCTCGGGTCGGCCGTCGCCGGGCAGATGACCCACGCGTGGCTGTTCACCGGGCCGCCCGGCTCGGGTCGCTCCAACGCCGCCGTCGCGTTCGCCACCGCCCTGCAGTGCGAGCAGGGCGGCTGCACGACGTGCCACTCGTGCGTCACCGCCGCCGCGGGCAGCCACCCCGACATCGCCGTCATCAACACCGACGGCCTCAGCATCGGCGTCGACGCCGCACGCGACGCGGTCCGCCGCTCGGCCCTGCACCCGTCGATGGGGCGCTACCAGATCCTCGTGGTCGAGGACGCCGACCGCCTCACCGACCAGGCCGCCAACGCGCTGCTCAAGTCGATCGAGGAGCCCGCGCCCGGCACGGTCTGGCTGCTGTGCGCGCCAGCCGTCGAGGACGTCATCATGACGATCCGCTCGCGGTGTCGACCCGTTTTGCTGCGCACGCCGCCCGCCGCGGCCATCGCGCGGCTGCTGCACGAGCGCGACGGGATCGAGCTCGACGTCGCGCAGCGCGCCGCGGCCGCGGCCCAAGGGCACATCGGCCGCGCCCGCGGGCTGGCCCGCGACCCCGAGGCCCGTCGTCGTCGCGCCGAGATCCTCGCGCTGCCGGTCGGCCTGCGCGGACTCGGCGACTGCCTGCGCGCCGCGCAGCGGATCGACCAGGAGGCCACCGCCCGCGCCAAGGAGCGCTGCGACGTGCTCGACGCGCGCGAGCTGGGCAACCTGCAGGAGTCGTGGGGCGTCGAGGAACGGGGCCGCCGTCCGGCGGGCTACGCCGGCGCTCTCTCGTCGCTCACCAAGGAGCAGGAGCGCCGTCGCAAGCGCATGGCGCGCGACGCGATCGACGGCGTGCTGCTCGACCTCCTGTCGTTCCAGCGCGACGTGCTGGCGCAGCAGCTGGGCACCGGGGCGGCCGCCATCAATGCCGACGTCGCCGACGACATCGCCACGATGGCCGCCCGCTCCACGCCCGAGGGCACGCTCGCCTCGATCGACGCGATCGTCGGCTGCCGCGAGGCGCTCCAGGCCAACGCCGCGCCCCAGCTGGCGCTCGAGCACATGATGTCGAGGTTCCTCGGATGAAGCGCGTCACCGTCATCGCCCTGGTCTCGCTGCTGGTGGTCGCGCTGGTCGCCGGCGCCGTCAGCGCGCTCTTCCTCGTCGACCGGCCCGCGCCCGACCCCGAGCCCACCGGCGAGACGGCTCCGGCCGGCCTCGAGCGCTTCTACGACCAGGACGTCACGTGGCGCGACTGCCGTGACGACCGCTGCACCACGATCGAGGTGCCGGTCGACTACGAGGATCCCGACGGTGAGACCCTCCAGCTGGCCGTCCGCCGCGTCCCCGCCACCGGCAAGGGCGGGAAGGCGATCTTCGTCAACCCGGGAGGGCCGGGTGGATCCGCGGTCGGCTTCGTCGGCTACCTCGCCAGCGAGCTGCCCGACGACCTGCGCCGCACGCACGACGTGATCGGCATCGACCCGCGCGGCGTCGGCGAGAGCACCCCGCTGGAGTGCCTGTCCGACGAGCGGTTCGACGCGTTCATCGACACCGACCCCGATCCCGACGATGCCGACGGCGTCGCCGCGCTGACCCGGTCGGTGAAGGAGATGGGCACGGCCTGCCGCGAGAACTCCGGCGCCCTCGCCGAGCACGTCTCCACCGAGGAGGCCGCGCGCGACCACGACATCGCCCGCGCCGTGCTCGGCCAGGACGAGATGCGCTGGTTCGGCTTCTCCTACGGCACCCAGCTGGGCGCCACGTACGCCGACCTCTTCCCCGAGAAGGTCGACAAGATGGTGCTCGACGGCGCCGTCGACGTCACCCTCGACGCCGAGGGCCAGGGCCTGGGCCAGGCCACCGGCTTCCAGCAGGCGCTCGAGGCCTACCTCGCGTCCTGCATCGAGGGCGAGGCCTGCCCCGTGGGCGACTCGGTCCAGGAGGGCATGGACACGATCACCGCGCTCATGGCCAAGCTCAGCGACACCCCGCTGAAGGCGCCGGGCGGCCGTGAGCTCACCGAGGGCCGTGCCTTCTACGGCATCGCCGTGGCGCTGTACTCGGAGGAGTCCTGGCCGTACCTGACCACTGCGCTGCGCGGCCTCGTCAAGGGCGACCCGTCGGTCATGCTCGTCCTGAGCGACACGTACTTCGAGCGCGACCAGGACGGCTCCTTCGACAACAACTCCGGACAGGTCATCTATGCGGTCAACTGCCTCGACTCCGACGGCGCGCCCGACGCCGCGCAGACGCAGGACCTCATCCCGAAGTTCCGCGCGGTCTCGCCCGTGTTCGGCGCCGCGCTGGGCTGGGGCGTCATGGCCTGCCACGACTGGCCGATCAAGGGCGAGCACCCGCAGGAGGACGTCACCGCCGAGGGTGCGCCGCCGATCCTCGTCGTCGGCACCACGCGCGATCCCGCCACGCCGTACGAGTGGTCCGAGGCGATGGCCGAGCAGCTGGAATCCGGCGTCCTGCTCACCCGCGAGGGCGACGGCCACACGGCCTACACCTCGGGCAACGAGTGCATCCGCGACGCCGTCGACGCCTACTTCGGCGACGGCACGGTGCCGAAGGACGGCACCGTCTGCGAGGAGTGACCTGCCGGAAGCGCTGGGCGTGACGTTCGCGGGGAGAAATGCGGTGATCAAGCCCGCAAACGTCACTGCCAGGGCTCAGTCGCGGATGGCCTCGTGGTGCCGGATGACCTCGCTGATGATGAAGTTCAGGAACTTCTCCGCGAACGCGGGGTCGAGGTCGGCCTCGAGCGCCTTCTCGCGCAGCCGCTCGATCTGCCTGGCCTCGCGGGCGGGATCGGCGGGCGGCAGGTCGTGCTCGGCCTTCAGCCGGCCGACCCGCTTGGTGCACTTGAAGCGCTCCGCCAGGAGGTGAACGAGCGCCGCGTCGATGTTGTCGATGCTGGCGCGGATGTCGTCGAGCTCTGCCTGGGTCGGTGCGTCCACGCGGCCGATCATACGGACCGCCCCCGGGTTTTCCGCGTGCTGGCTCGACCCGGTATAGTTCACACTTGGTTCGGCGGGCGATCCTCGCCGAATCGCGCCGCCTTAGCTCAGTCGGTAGAGCATCTCACTCGTAATGAGAAGGTCGTCGGTTCGATTCCGACAGGCGGCTCCACGGAAAACGGCCATGCGACTAGCGTCCATGCTTGTTCCCTTCGCTGGAATCCTGCTCCGAGGCTACTCCTGCTCGCTCCCAACTATGCGACTTCGCGGGAGTTGCAGAAGCGCGGCCTTCGTTGCAGAAGCCCCCCGAGAGGATCGATGGGCTGGCAGACTTTTCGCCGTGCTTCTTTCCTTTGTGGACGAGTCGAATCACGGCGACTTTCACGGGTTCGCTGCGCTCGTTGCTGGTGCTGAAGCGACGCGGTCGATCACAAATCGTCTGAACTCGATCATGCTGCAGGTCAGCGTGGACTTCGGTATCCCTAAGAAGACGGAGATTCACGCTCACCCGGTGTTCCACGGGAAGGAAGCATGGAGTGCGCTCGGTGCTCGGGCCCGGGTCGGTCTCTTCGAGAAGGTGCTGGATGCGGTCGTCACGGAAGACATGCACATCGTTCTTCGATCGGTGAGTGAATCGCGACTCCGAGCCAGACAGTCGCAGGAGAACTACCCTGTGCAGTTTCCTCCGGAGCAGGTCTGCTTCCAGCACATCCTTCAGCGAGTGAATGGCATCGCGGCCAGGGAACGCACCTACGCGCTGATGATCGCTGACGAGCGCGGGGATCGCGAGCGACACCGGGACCGGTTTGCCACCTATCAGACTCAGGGAACGCCCGGCGTCTACATGCACACGACGCTTCCGAAACTCCTCGACACTGTTCACTTTGCACCTAGCCACCATTCGAGGATGCTTCAGGCGGTAGACGTTCTGGCCTTCGTATACAGACGACGTCAGACGGTTACCGAATCCGACCCGCGGGCGGCAGCCGCGATGGACCGTTTGTGGTCGAAGATCACCGCGACCGGGAGACTTTACGACTGCGGGCAGTGGCCGTAGATGCACGACAGCCCCGCTCGCGCGGGGCTGAAGGCGGTGCGGGCGGCACGACGTGCGGCCTGCAATCGAGACACTAGCACTGACCGCCGTCAAGAACTGGATCGCCGAAGAAGCCCGCCTGTGGCGTCTCACGGATGCCCCTCGTCTTCCCCGTGCTCCTTCGCGATAACCGTTGGTCGCTCCAGTCGAGCGACTCCCACGCGGTCAGCATCGGTTCCCAAGAACGTCACGTACATGTTCGTCGTCGTGATGTCCGCGTGACCAGCCCACTCCTTCGCCGTCGACACCGGCACGCCCGAGGCCAGCCACAGGCATACGGCAGTGTGCCGGAGGTCGTACAGCCGCCGCCCTTCGCTGAACTCATCCCACCCCGACGACGCTCGGAATCGATTGGCGTGAAGTGACCCGCCGCGATCAGTCGTCACGAGCAGGTCGTCCGGGTCTTTGCCCTCGGCCATGGCACGCACAATCTCAGCCACGTGCGACGGCACCGGAATGAATCGACTCTTGCCCGTCTTGGTCACCTTGACCTCGTGACCCTCAGGGCGGGCCCGCTCGACGCGCAGGCCGAACACGGGAACCTCGACCACGTCACGCACCCGCAGCTCGCGCGCCTCAGACGGACGCAGCCCGGTCCAACCCAGCAGAAGAACGATCTGCGCCAGCCGCACTCCACCACGCTCGGCCACCTTCGCCGCCACCTCGAGAAGTTCACGCTCACCGAGAGGACGCGGTTGCTTCGCCGGTTCGACCCGGCGCGGGACGCGAATGTTCTTGACCGGGTTCGATCCGATCGCACGGCACTCGACCACGAGCCACTCGAAGAACGCCGAGAGAGACGCACGACGACGCACGACCGAGTCCCGCCCGACCTGCTCGCCCCAGTCCCGCAGAAGCCGGGACACGTGCCCCGGAGTCACGTCCCGCACGATCACCCGACCGAACCACGGCGGGATCGCGTTCACGAGCAACTTGTCGGACACAAGCGTCTTGGGAGCAACCCGCCCCCGCCGCAGATCCAGCCACTGACTCAGCAGCGTGCGGACGTCAATTCGAGCCATTCCGGAATCGAGCCCACCGACCACGAGCGCCCGCCGTTGCTCGGCCTCCCACGTCTTCGCCTCGCGCAGCGTCGGGAACGTTCGCTCACCGGCGTAACCGTCGCGGCCAACCACGACGCGAGCGGTGAAGGTCACTCGTCCGTTCTTGCGGACGTTTCGACGGATGCTCATGACCGGTCCTTCACGAGCCCGGCGTCGGCAGCGCAGTAGCCGCACAACTCGCGCCCGAAGGGATCGACCCATCGGAACTGTTCGTTGAAGCCGTCGGCGTCCCAGCACGGACCGCCGCAGTGGTCACACGAGCGGTGCCCCAGCGCGGCGCAGGTCGGGCAGTCAGGCGCGCCCATCACGCGACTCCGTACTCTCGCCGCTTCACGGAGACTCTGTCCGCGAACGACACCCCGCGCACCCGCTCATCCCGCGCGACGAACGCGGGCAACTTCTCCCGAAATTCGGCTTCGTTACGGGCTCCGATGAGTGCCGCGAGCGATGACATGAATCCGATCGCCCCCGGCGTCAACTTGCGCAGGTCGCCCCGCAACTGCCCGGAACGCACCAACTCGTGACCAATTGCCGAGTCCCCGAACGTCGCCGCCTGGACGACCTCCCACACCGGGGAGACAGGCCACCGAGAGCGATTCGAATCCTCAGTCGGCACCCGCAGCGTCAGCCACTCGCCCGACAACTTCACCCACAGCCGGCCAGCAGCATCGAGCACCTCCTCAGGCGACGAGAGGCCCACGTCCTTGAGGTACGCACGATTGATCTCGAACTCCACCCGCCAGACCTGCTCACCCCGCCGGTACTCCGGCCCCCAGACGTCGGGCCACCAGTCCGTGCCCTTCGCCGCCGTCTCCTTCGTCTTGTCGTAGAGCCGCGCCAAGACCGGCTTGCCCGATCCGAAGTAGAGCGTTTCGAGGTCGTCGCCGTCCTCGAAGGTCTTGCGTCGCTTGCCCTTGCACACGAAATCCCACCGGGTCTCAGCGAACAGGTCGAGACCATGGAAGTCAGCGAACAGATCGACTCGCGACACCTTCCAGTCCACGACGAGCCCCATCGTCTCGACCACGTCGTAGACCCACGCCAATACGCCGCGCGCACCGACAGCATGGAGGAACTCGGCACGAGGCTGCACCCGGATATCAGGGAACGCCTCGCCCGACGACACAAGTCCGATCAGTGCACGTCCGGGGGCGTCGAGGCGGAACCGGTAGTTGTCCCAGCCGCCCCAGCCGACCGTGAACTCATGCGCACCCAACGCGACCGGATCGGCTGTGCCGCCGGAGCCACGCAGGGATGCCGAGCGATCACGCTCAGCAGCCAGCAGTTCCATCAGGTCGGACGGGATAGCCGCCGCGCCAGTCAGATAGAGAGCATCAATGCCCGACGCAAGCCGGGTCACGGAATCAGGAAAAGTCATTGTCAGCACCGAGAATCAGGAGAACGGAAACGGAAGGAACTGCCACTTGATCCGCGGCGGCAACTGCCTCTGTACGGATGCGCTGTTCTCCCGCCGCCATCGTTGGGCGATTCACGGGGCGCTGATGCAGGAATAGTAGACGGTCGACACCGTCCCGCAGGTGAAAAGCCCGCATGTATTCGTAGGGTCCTGTGTTACAAGCACCGGCCCCTACGAGCGCGGGCCGTTCGAGCGTCTCGGGCAGCGACCAGCGGTGCCCCGCGCGGTCGCGGGGGCCGCGTGCTCGGGGCTCCGCCGCCGTGCGCGCGCGTCCCCAGCGGCCCGTGCGGGGCGTCCGGTGCACCATTGCGCGAAGAGCGGCGAGGCAGCATCGCATGTCCAGAACAGGGCCCTCGGTCACTGAATGGCGCCCCTCCACCCATCCGGCGCAATTGCCCTGGGGGAGCCGTCGGCGCGACGTGAGCGCCGGATGCGCGGAGCCTCTGCGCCACCCCCCGAGCAACCAATCAGCGCCCGAGGGCCCACCCCGCAACCGACCGGGGTCCGTGGCTGAGGTCGGAGGCCCGAACGCCACTCGCACTACTCCCGCGCTACTCCGCTCCTGCCAATGACGGCGGAGTCGAACTTCTCCGTAACCCGAATCTCGGCGAGCCGACCCCGGCAAATACGACCCGACGCCGCTCGTAATGAGAAGGTCGTCGGTTCGATTCCGACAGGCGGCTCCACCAGAAGTTCCCCTCGGAGCGCGGAATCCCGCAGTCGCAGGATTCCGCGCTCTCGTCGTCTCCGGGCCGCTCAGGCCGTGCGGAGGTAGCGCTCGGTGATGCGGGACTGGACGAAGGTGGTCACCGGTCCGCCGAGTCTGGCCGGCAGTGTCGCGTGGCGGGAGAACGCCGTGATCGCCACCACCACGTCGCCGGACTCGTGCATCTCGACGACGAACGACTCCTCGCCGGACTCCGGGTGTCCCGGCAGGGTGCCGTAGGCGAAGCCCTGCCGACTCGGCTCGTGGATCACGTGGACCACGCGCACCGGCGCGTCCATCCCGAGCGGTCCCCATCCGACGCGCAGCACCGCGACCGCTCCCTCGACGACGCTCGGGCTGGACGCACGGACGCCTAGCCCCGCCCGGCGGTGCAGGTCCCAGCCGAGGACCGCGCGCGCGGCCTCCTCGAAGCGCTCCCGGCCGCGGCCGATGACGCGCCGCCGGGTCAGGGTCCGGTAGCCGCGGGGCAGGTCAGCGAGGGTCGCTCCGACGTCCGGGTACGTGAGCGCGGCCGTCGACAGCGCGCGGAGGTCCGTCCGGTCACGACGCATGGGGACAGGGTGGCACGGTCGAGCGGCTCGGCGGTCCACCTCGCGTATCGGCCGGGTGTGCCGCTGGTCCTTCCGGAGGGTTTCCGGACCAGAACATGAGACCCTCCTCACGTTCGCTCAGGCAGGCCCTGTAGGTTGGGCACATCGCTTCGTGCGCTTCGGCCGAAGCGGTGGCCGGAGCAGCACCGGCCTCTCGCCGCCCCGGCCCCCACATCGGAGGGTTGGGGCGGTCCTCTGTCTCAGCTGAAGACGCCGAACTCCTTGATCGAGTAGCCGTAGCGGGTGGCGCGCTCCACGCCCTGCATCCGCACGAACCGCGCGGACTGGGGCTGCTGAAACGTCACGGTGTCCAGACCGCCGTTGCCGTTGCCGACGATGGCGGCGTCGCGCCAGCGCTGGCCGTCGAGCGAGGTCTGCACGCGGTACTGGCGCGCGTAGGCGCTCTCCCACTCGATCGTCACCTTGCGGACCTGGCGCGGCGCGAGGAGCTCCACCTGGAACCACGCGTCGTCCTGGCCGTACTTGCTGGCCCAGCGCGTGGACAGCTTGCCGTCGACCGCGCGCCCCGGCTTGAGGTCGGTGAGCAGGCTCCACTCGGTGGAGCTCGCCGTGGCGATGGCACCCGTGGCGAGGTTGGCGCCCGGGGCGAAGTCCCTCGTCGCGCCCCACGTGCGCAGGTACGACTCGGAGCCGGCGGCGAGGTCGTCGACGATCTCGGACCCGGCCAGCGTGCGCAGGCTCTCGATCCAGTCCGGGACCAGACCGTAGTGCGGGACGCCCTCGTCGTTGTAGTCCCACGTGCGCTCGCCGGTGACCTGGCGGTCGAGGACCGTGCCGTCGCGCGCCGTGAACGGGTACTGGATCTTGCCGGACTCCTCCGGCGGGGCGGCGGTGCCGCCGAAGCCGTTCATGTCCGTGCCGTAGCCGTAGCCGACTCCGTACTTCTCGCGGACGGGCTTCGTCTCGCGCCACTGGGTGACGAACTCGCTCGCGGCGTGGCCGTACTGCGTGGCGAAGCCGCCCAGGGCGTAGAGGCGGTCCATGTAGTCGTTGGACAGCCAGTCGTGCGTGGACAGCGCGCCCGGGTAGGCCTCGGCCTCGAGGATGTCGAGCGCGCGGCCCGCGGCCTTGGCGCTCATGTGGTCCAGCTCGACCATCATGTTGCGCTTGATGAGGCCGCGCAGGGCGTACTCACCGAGCTCGGTCAGGCCGCGCGGGTTGCAGTGCGGGCCCTTCGGGTAGATCGGCAGCACGGCGGGCAGGCCCGGGACGCTGGCGATCTCGGGCGGCAGCACGCCGCCGATCACGGTGTTGTCGGCGACCTCGCCCTCCTTGCAGGTCTTGGGGTTCCACCACGTGCCGGTGGTGAGGAACTGGCCGGCGTTCACGAGCAGGCCGGCGGTCTCCTCGTCGTAGCGCACGCCGCACAGGGCGTTGTCGAACTTGTGGCACAGGAACATGCTCGAGACGCCCTTGGCCTTGAGCTCGTCGAGTCCCTTGTCGATGTCGGCCTTGGTGCACTGGGGCGCGCCGAGCACCTGCTTGCAGTTGAACGGCTCGGACACCTCGACGCCCAGGACGACCGCGAGCTTGCCCTGGGCGACGACGTCGCGCGCCTGCTTCGGGCTGGTGACGACGCGGTACCAGCCCTTGCCGGCGCCGCCGTACTGCTTGTCGATGAACGACTGGAGGTCGTAGGTGGCCTGGATCTGGCGTCGGACCGTGTCCATGTCGTTGCAGTTGTACTTGTTCGGCCCGGCGATCACGCCGAGGATCGGGCACAGGCCGGGGTTCGACACCATGTCGTTGACCATGATCCGCTGGCCGCCGCGCCACGCCCGCTCGACCCACTTGTAGTACATCTGCTGGTGCGTGAACGACGAGTAGGTGGGCCAGTCCTTGAACGTGGGCCAGCCGACGGTGTCGTGAGGGTCGAGGGGCCCGCGGCCGGCGCCGGAGTTCGTCAGGTTCTCCAGGAGCGAGACGCCGTGACGATCGCAGTCCTTGAGCGCGTCGGCGATGCCCTTCTCGCTGTACGTCGAGCCGCACACCGCGTTCCCGCCCATGCCGAGGTCCATGAACATGTGCGTGTGGGCGTCGATGTAGCCGGTGACCTCGCCGGCGGCGTTCGTGCCGCCCGAGGGCTCGCCGGTGGCGTTGACCTCGGACTCGGGGCTCGGTGTCGAGGTGGCGACCCACCATCCCGACTCGGCCGAGGCGCCGGCTCCCGCGGTGATCACCACCAGGGCGCCGAGCAGGGCCACCAGGATCGCCTTGAGCTGTCGTGACACGAGAGTCCCCCTCCGAGAGTGTCGTTGGCGTGACTCTAGGTGTGATCGGGGACACATGCAAACAGGAGTTGCACCGCGGGATCAGCGGGCTCGCAGGCGTGCGAGCCGCGTGACGGCCTCGTCGAGGACGGTCTCGCGCTTGCAGAACGCCCAGCGCACGAGCGTGCGTCCGGGGTTGGATCCGTCCGGGCGGTCGTCGTGGAACACCTGGTGCGGGATCGCGACGACGCCGGCGCGGCGGGGCAGCTCGCGGCAGAACTCCAGGCCGTCGTCGAAGCCCAGCGGCGCCACGTCGGTGGTGGCGAAGTAGGTGCCCTCGGGGACGAAGACGTCGAGTCCGAGGTCAGCGAGCCCGGCGCACAACAGGTCGCGCTTGTGCCGGAGGTCGTCGCGCAGCGCGACGTAGAACGCGTCGGGCAGGTCGAGCGCCGCGGCGACGGCGGGCTGGAACGGCGTGCCCGACGTGTAGGTCAGGAACTGCTTGGCGCCCATGAGCGCGTCGACGAGGTCGGCGGGTCCCGTGGCCCAGCCGACCTTCCAGCCCGTGAAGGAGAAGGTCTTGCCCGCGCTGCTGATCGTGAGGGTGCGCTCGGCCATGCCGGGCAGCGTCGCGATCGGCACGTGCGGCGTGGCGAAGCTCAGGTGCTCGTAGACCTCGTCGGAGATGACGACGAGGTCGTGCTCGATCGCGACCTCCGCGACGGCGGTCAGCTCCTCGCGCGTGAGCACCGCCCCGGTCGGGTTGTGCGGCGAGTTCAGCACGATCGCGGTGGTGCGCGGCGTGACGGCGGCGCGCAGCTCGTCGACCGGCAGTCGGAAGTCGGGCGCGCGCAGCGTGACGGCGCGGTGACGGGCGCCGACCATCTGGATCATCGCGCGGTACGAGTCGTAAAAGGGCTCCAGCACGAGGACGTCGTCGCCCGGGTTCACCAGGCCGAGCAGTGCCGCCGCGACGGCCTCGGTCGCGCCGGTCGTCACGACGACCTCGCGCCCGGGGTCGAGCTCGATGCCGTGGAATCGCTGCTGGTGACGCGCGATCGCCTCGCGCAGCAGCGGGATGCCGATGCCGGCGACGTACTGGTTGGGGCCGTCGGTGATCGCGGCGCGCGCGGCCTCCTTGACGACCTCGGGCCCGTCCTGGTCGGGGAAGCCCTGGCCGAGGTTGATCGCTCCGGTCTCGACCGCGAGCGCGCTCATCTCCGCGAAGATCGTGGTGCCGATGCCGTCGAGACGAGCGCTGCGCCTGCTCACGGCTCGACCCTAGCCGGGACGGCGGAGGAGGGAGGGGGGAGAAATAGGTCGGCCCGCCGTTCTCGGGGGGTGAAACGGCGGACCGACGGCAGATTCAGCGGCTCAAGAGCTCCCCGAACCTGCAACGCCAGAATACATGCGGGCACCTGACGGCGGTTGAAAATGATCAGATTCCTCATCGAGATCTCAGGCTGCCGCGCGGACGACGTGGTGCGCACCCGACAATGGGGAGGTGTCCGCCACTCCGACCCGCTCGCTCGCCTCGCGCCTCATGCTCGTCGCGGGCGTCGTCCTGCTGCTCGCCGGTGTGGGGATCCTGGGCTGGGTCGGCTGGCAGTACTTCGGCACCAACGTCGTCGCCCAGCGCGAGCACGAGCGCATCCGCGGCGAGATCTCCGAGGCCTGGAAGGCGGAGGAGGACCCGGTCACCGGCGCCGGCCTGCTGCGGGTGCCGCGGTTCGGTGCCGACTTCGAGGTGCCGATCCTCGACGGCGACGACGACGCCACCCTCGCGAAGGGGGTCGGTCGCGACACCGACGGCGCGCTGCCCGGCGAGGTCGGCAACCTCGTGCTCTCGGGCCACCGCGTGACGCACGGCGAGCCCTTCCGCGACTTCCTCAAGCTGCGCGCCGGCGACGAGGTCGTCGTCGAGACCCGCACGCACGTCTTCACCTACGAGCTGCGCCAGGACGGCGACCGGATCCGCGTGCCCTTCACGACCTCGTGGCCGCTGTGGCCCGTGCCCGACCCCGAGGCCGAGGGCGAGGAGGCCACCGAGGCCGTCGTCACCGTCGTGACCTGCTCCGAGCTCTTCCGCACCGACGACCGCAACGTCGTCGTCGGCGACCTCGTCTCCTCCGAGCGCAAGCCCGGCGCGTGACAGTTTCCCCGGTTAAGTGGGGAAACTGTCACTTCACGAGGTTCGCAAACCTCGTGAAGTGACAGAAAACCCACTTAACCGGGGAAACTGCGGGCGCCCTACGCTGGGCGGGTGCACGACTACCAGCGCCGGTTCATCGAGTTCGCCCTCGAGCACGAGGTGCTGCGGTTCGGGGAGTTCACCCTGAAGTCGGGGCGGACCTCGCCGTACTTCTTCAACGCGGGCGCGTTCGACACCGGGTCGCGGCTGGCGGCGCTGGGCGGCTTCTACGCCGACGCGATCGCCGGCGCGGGTCTGGAGTTCGACGTCCTGCTCGGTCCCGCCTACAAGGGCATCCCGCTCGCCGCCGCCACCGCGGTGCAGCTGGCCGACGCGCACGACCGCGACGTGCCGTGGTGCTTCAACCGCAAGGAGGCGAAGGACCACGGCGAGGGCGGCCTGTTCGTCGGCGCCGAGCCGCGCGGTCGCCTGCTGGTCATCGACGACGTCATCACCGCGGGCACCGCGATCCGCGAGGTCATCGCGCTGGTCGACCGCCTCGACGCCGAGGTCGCGGGCGTCATCGTCGCCGTCGACCGCCGCGAGCGCGGCACGGGCGAGCTCTCCGCCATCCAGGAGGTCGAGCGCGACCACGGCATCACCGTGACCTCCATCGTCAGCTTCGACGACATCATCGAGTACCTGGAGGAGACCGGCCGGCACGCCGAGCACCTCCCCGCGGTGCGCGCGTACCGCGAGCAGTACGGGGTGGCGTGACCGTCGGCCCGTGGGTGGGCCCGTGGCCCGACGACCCGCGGCTGGACCCCGACCTGCTGCGCGAGGGCGACACCCGCAACGTCGTCGACCGGTACCGCTACTGGACCGTGGAGGCGATCGTCGCCGACCTCGACCTGCGGCGGCACCGGCTGCACGTGGCCATCGAGAACTGGCAGCACGACTTCAACATCGGCTCGATCGTGCGCACCGCGAACGCGTTCAACGTGGGCGGCGTGCACATCATCGGCAAGCGCCGCTGGAACCGCCGCGGCGCGATGGTCACCGACCGCTACGTGCACGTGTACCACCACGAGGACGTCCCCGCGTTCGTCGCGTGGGCGCAGCAGGCGGGGGTCGCGGTGGTGGGCGTCGACAACCTGCCCGGCGCCGTCCCGCTCGAGACCACGTCGCTGCCGCTGGACGCCGTCCTCGTCTTCGGCCAGGAGGGCCCGGGCCTCACCGACGAGGCCGCGCAGGCGTGTGAGCAGATGGTCGCGATCGCCCAGTTCGGCTCGACGCGATCGATCAACGCGGGGGCCGCGGCGGCGATCACGATGCACGCCTGGATCCGTGAGCATGCCGACCTCGCGTCGGTGGAATACTGACCGCAACACGAGTTCCCACAGGAGGACCCATGCCCGTCGCCACTCCCGAGGTCTACGCCGAGATGCTGGACAAGGCGAAGAACGACTCCTTCGCGTACCCCGCGATCAACGTCTCGTCCTCCCAGACGCTGAACGCCGCCCTGGCCGGCTTCGCCGAGGCCGGCAGCGACGGCATCATCCAGGTCTCCACCGGCGGCGCCGAGTACTTCTCCGGCCCCACCGTCAAGGACATGGTCTCGGGCTCGCTGGCCTTCGCCGCGTTCGCGCAGGAGGTCGCCAAGAAGTACCCGATCAACGTCGCGCTGCACACCGACCACTGCCCCAAGGACAAGCTCGACGGCTTCGTCCGGCCGCTGCTCGACGCCTCCGCCGAGCGCGTGAAGGGCGGCGGCCTGCCGTACTTCCAGTCGCACATGTGGGACGGCTCGGCCGTGCCGCTGGCCGAGAACCTCGAGATCGCGCAGGAGCTGCTCGCCAAGGCGCACGCCGCGCACATCATCCTCGAGGTCGAGATCGGCGTCGTCGGCGGCGAGGAGGACGGCGTCGAGGCCGAGATCAACGACAAGCTCTACACCTCGCCCGAGGACGCGATCGCCACCGTGGAGGCCCTCGGCCTGGGCGAGAACGGCCGTTACCTCACGGCGCTGACCTTCGGCAACGTCCACGGCGTCTACAAGCCGGGCAACGTCAAGCTGCGCCCCGAGGTCCTCAAGGCCGCGCAGGAGGCCGTCGCCGCGAAGTTCGGCAAGGACCGCGCGTTCGACTTCGTGTTCCACGGCGGCTCGGGCTCGCTGCCCGAGGAGATCAGCGCGGCCGTCGACTACGGCGTCGTGAAGATGAACGTCGACACCGACACGCAGTACGCGTTCACCCGCCCGGTCGTGGGCCACATGTTCCAGAACTACGACGGCGTCCTGAAGGTCGACGGCGAGGTCGGCAACAAGAAGGCCTACGACCCGCGCGCCTGGGGCAAGGCCGCCGAGGCCGGCATGGCGGCGCGCGTCGTCGAGGCCTGCCAGAACCTGCGCAGCGCCGGCACGCACTGAGGCACCGAGCACCGACGGCGGGGACGAGGGATCGTCCCCGCCGTCGTCGCGTCCACGGGGTCTCGGTGACCGGGAACCGGACGTCCGGACCGCCTCCGGGAGCCCGACTCCCACTAGGGTCGAGGCAGGAGTCCGGGCAGCCTCGCCCGCGTGACGAAGGGAAACCCATGGCCAAGATCGTCCTCACCGGCGTCGACAACACCGCCCCCGCGGCCGCCGCGGCCCGCAAGGCCGCCGAGTTGGCTGCCGGACTCGGTGCCCGCCTGCACGTCCTGTCGGCGTACGGGAAGAACTTCGAGGCCGAGCGCATCGAGGTCGGCTCCGAGGAGATCCTCATCACGAACGAGCAGACGGCCAAGGACGTCGCCGGCGACGTCTTCAGCCAGATCCGCAAGGACTTCCCCGGCCTCGAGGTGACGTACGGCGCCGGCGAGGGCAAGCCGGCCGACGCGCTCGTGCGCGCCGCCGAGGAGCTCGACGCCGACGTCATCGTCGTGGGCAACAAGCGCGTCCAGGGCCTGACCCGCGTGCTCGGCAGCATCGCGCGCGACGTCGCCGCGCACGCTCCGTGCGACGTCTACATCGCGCACACGCACCAGCGGTAGCGGTCGGACCGCCGGTCTAGGCTGGCTCACCATGACCAACCTTCTGGGAGAACCGCCCGAGACGCTGCTGCCCGAGGACCCGGGCACGGCCCTGCTGGCCGAGGGCGCCGAGGCCGACGAGGTCGCCTCGCGCCACCCCGACTCGGTCGCCGCGTGGGCCCGCCTGGCCGACGCCGCGCTCGCCGACGGCCGCGACCTCGAGGGCTACGCGTTCGCGCGCACGGCCTACCACCGCTCCCTCGACTCGCTGCGCCGCAACGGCTGGCGCGGTCACGGCCCGGTGCCGTGGACGCACGAGGCGAACCGTGGCTTCCTGCACGCCCTGGCCGTCCTGGCCACCGCCAGCGAGCGGCTCGGTGACGACGCCGAGGCGCACCGCTGCCGCGAGTTCCTGCGCGAGTCCAGCCGCGAGGGCTACGAGGCGCTCGTCGGCTGACTCAGGCCGGCAGCCGCATCGCGAGGCCGTCGGCGAGCATCCGCCAGCCGTGCTCCGAGCGCGGATCGGTGAGCTCGCCGTCGGTCGTGCAGCGCACGGCGTCGCCGGTCACGCGCACCGACGTCGCCCGCGTGTAGTGCACGAAGTCGGCGTTCGGGTGCGTGCCGCGACGCAGGTGCAGCGCGTACGCGATCCGCTGCGGCAGCCGGGCGGCGAACGCCACGGCCACGTCCATCAGGCCGTCGTCGACCACGGCCTTCGGCAGCAGCTCGCCGCCGCCGCCCACGAAGCGGCCGTTGCCCACGGCCACCTGGGCCACCCGGCCGCTGAGCGTGCGGTCGTCGATCGTGACGCGCACGTCGGCGCTCGGGGTGAACAAGGTCGAGATCGCGCCCAGCACGTAGGCCAGGGGCCCGAGGGCGGGCTTCACCGGCTCGGCCCGGGCCGCGGCCTCCGCGCCGATGCCCACGTGCGCGGCGTTCACCACCACCGTGCCGGTGGAGTCCAGGACCAGGTCGATCGAGCGCACCGAGCCGGCGGCCAGGTCACGCGCGGCGTCGACGGGGTCCTCGGCCAGCTGCAGGGTGCGGGCGAAGTCGTTGCCCGTGCCCAGCGGCACCAGGCCCACGGGCGTGCCCGGCAGCCGACCCGCGTCGTGCAGCGCCTGGACCACGGCGTGCAGGCTGCCGTCGCCGCCCATCGAGACGACGAGGTCGACGTCCGGGTGCTCGGCCAGCGTGCGCGCCAGGTGGTCGGGATCCTCGGTGGCGACGTGCTCCACCTCGGCGGCCTCGCGCAGGATCTCGAGGACCTGGGCGATCACCGCCTCGTCGGAGGATCCCGCTTGGGCATTGCTGACCGCCAGCCAGGAGTTCACGGGCTCGACGTTAGCGCGTGAGGGCCCCGCGCAGGAGGTTCGAGGCGTACGTGAAGAACGCGTCGACGTTCGCCACGGCCGTGGGGGTCTGCGGGACGCTGCACATCACGTAGAGCTCGGTCGGCGTGCGGTTGATCCAGACGTTGACGTTGTCGTCGTACCCCTGGCCGGTCGTGCCGTGGAACCGGTCCTGGGCCCACTTCTCCTGGCCGGGGATCATCCGGCCGTCGAGGTAGGAGACGATCGCGGGCCGGTGGGTGTCCTCGAGCGAGAACCCGAAGGCCTCCTGGACGACCTCCATGACGCGCAGGGCGGGCACCGGCTCGCACACTCGCGCGTCGCGGAACTTCTGGCGCACGTCGCGCGCGACGTCGAACAGCGTGGCCTCGGGGGCGACCGGGATGTGGATCGGCAGGACGTTGATCATCCAGCCCATCGTCGGGAGCGTCTCGGGGGTGTGGCGCGTCGCGACGGGGTTGAAGAAGCGGTAGGCGCTCGCGCCGGCGAGGTCGCGTGCGGCCAGCGCGAACGCGGCGTAGACGACGGACGGGAACGTGGCCGACTCCTCCTTCGCGATCGCCTCGAGCCGGTCGCACTCGGCCGCCGTGAGGATGTCGTAGTCCATCGGGACGAGCCAGAACCGCTCGCCCTCGGCGATGCCGAGATCCATCGGGAAGCCGTCCTTGGCGCCGGCGCCGTCCATCGCGTAGTCGGCCCAGAACTGCATCGACGGGTGGTCGATGCCGTACTGCTGCGCGTCGGCGCGCTCCTCCTGCGCGTACGTCATGTAGCCCTTCACGGGAGGCATCTCGACCTGCTCGTCGCCGATCTCGTTGGCGTACAGCTGCGAGAGCTCCATGTAGGCGAGCAGGACGCTGAAGCCGTCGCCGTAGCAGTGGTCGAACCCGCAGAAGATCGTGGACCGGTCCTCGCCCGAGACTCCGGCGATCGCATAGCCGAAGTTGTCGATCGGGTCGACGGCGTCGCTGAAGTGCTTGAGCAGGACCTGGTTGACCTCGTCGCCCGCGTGCGACCCGAGCGGGGTCAGGCTGAGCGTCAGGCCCTCGGGCGCGATCGCGTGGCGGGTCAGCTCGCCGTCGGGATCGGCGGGGTCGTCCTTGAAGGTGCCCCACATGACCTCGTGCCGGCGGACCCACGCGGTGGCGGCGCGGTGCAGGGCGTCGACGTCGAGCGGGCCCTGGACGTCGAAGCACAGGCCCAGCCAGTTGGCGTCGGCCGAGCCCACCCGCTCCATGGCGCGTCGGAGCCGCAGGTGCTGGTCCTGCATGTAGGACGGCCGGTGCTCGTTCGCCGGGGCGGCGGCGAGCGCGGCGGCGGACTCCTCGGACGGGCGGAGGAGGAAGACGTCACCGTCGATGGTGTCGAGCTCCTCGATGCGGGTCATTCTCATGTCAGTGCCTCCATCGGGTCGTTGACCTCGCGCGTGACCGCCACCATCTGGTCGCGCATCCGGTTCATCACGCGGTCGAGCCATTCGGTGCAGGGCGGGGTGTCGGGGCTGCGGTGCAGCAGCTCGGTGCCGTAGGGCATCGAGTTGATCCACAGGTGCATCTCGTCACTGGGCTCGACCTCGCCGAGGAACACGGTGGAGTCCATCTCCTCCCAGCCGTCCCGGCCGGGGCAGTGGCGTGAGTCCAGGAACGACACGACCGCCGCGGGGCGCATCGTGGTGCCGAGGAGGTGGTTGGCCAGGGGCAGCGGGATCGTCTCGGCGGTGCGACCGAACTGCCACGCCTCGGCCGTGCGCCGCACGAGCTCGATCAGCGGCAGGTCGCGGCCGAGATCCACCGTCATCGGCACGATGCCCGAGAACCAGCCGATGGCCTGGTGCCACTCGGGGCGGTTGCGGTTGTGCGTGGACATCAGCACCGTGAGTCGTTCGTCGTCCTCCTCCGCGACCATGGCGCGCAGCAGCACGGCGGTGAACGCCAGGGCGGGTGGCACGTCGTGCCGGTCGCACCAGCGGTGGAACGCCCGGCTCAGCCGGGGGCCCGCGAAGGTGGGGTACCGCATCCGGTGCTGGATCCGGTCGCCGCGCCGGACGCCGGTGGCGCGCGGCAGGCCGGGCAGGTCGCCCGTGGCATCGGCCGCGCGGCGCCAGGGCTCGAGGGCCGGGCTGTCGGGGCTGATCGCGTCCTGGAGGGCGCGCTGCTCGACGGCGAAGTCGACGTAGCTGCCCACGGGGGCGGGCAAGGGCGCGTGGTTCAGCTCGGCCTCGAGGTGGTGCTTGAGCTCGCCCATCGTCAGGTAGGCGCTGTAGCCGTCGAAGGTCACGTGGTCGAAGGCGGCGAACACCGTGATGTCGCCGTTCGCGTCGGTGACGCTGACGACCGTGGCGGCGGGCCACGACAGCGGACCCGTGCGGTCGTCGAGCTCGGCCATGACCGCGTCGAACGCCTCGCCCGGGTCGGCATGGTGGCCGAGGTGGCGCGGCTGGAAGCCGATCAGCTCCGCGTCGATGATGCGTCGCTCGTAGCTGCCGTCGTCGCGGCGCACGAACATGCAGCGCAGGCTCTCGTGGCGGGCGCAGTAGCGGCGCAGCGTGCCCGCCAGGGAGGTGAGGTCGGCGCCGTGGAGGGTGGCGCGCAGGCCGATCCAGGGGTTGACCTCGTCGTCCACGGGGCGCGGGAGGCCGGCGACGTCGAGGCGCCGCTGCTGGTCGGGAGTGACCGGGCGGGGGTCGGGCGCGGCGGTCGCGAACGCCCGCAGCGTGGAGGACCGCGGCACCCAGAGGTGGACGTCTCCCGCGGGGACGAGGGTCAGGCGATGGGGGTGCAAGAGGGTTCCTCCTTCGAGTGCCGCGGGTCCGGGGGAGTCCCAATGCAACTCACCGTTACACGTGCAGTTACAGGAAGGCTACGGCACGTTCCAGTGATGTCCATCACTCCGCCTGAACTGGTGCGAATGTCTCCTTTTCGCCGTCCTTCCACGCCCGGCGACGAGCGCCGGTGGCTCCCACGCGGCGGGTTCTCGATAGGATTGACGAGCACGAGCCCCCGTAGCGGGGCTTTCCGTCTGGTGGAGGGGTGGCATTCCATGCCCGCAGTCGTGATCGTCGGAGCCCAGTGGGGTGACGAGGGCAAGGGCAAGGCAACGGACCTCCTGGGCAGCCGCGTCGACTACGTCGTGAAGTTCAACGGCGGCAACAACGCCGGCCACACCGTCGTCATCGGCGACGAGAAGTACGCCCTGCACCTGCTGCCCAGCGGCATCCTGACGCCCGGCTGCGTCCCGGTGATCGGCAACGGCGTCGTCATCGACCTCGACGTCCTGTTCCAGGAGATCGACGGCCTCAACGAGCGCGGCATCGACACGTCGCGCCTGCTGGTCAGCGCGAACGCGCACCTCATCGCCGACTACAACCGCACGCTCGACAAGGTCAACGAGCGCTTCCTCGGCAGCCGCAAGATCGGCACGACCGGCCGCGGCATCGGCCCCACCTACGCCGACAAGATGAACCGCCTCGGCATCCGCGTGCAGGACCTCTTCGACGAGAAGATCCTCCAGGCGAAGGTCGAGGGCGCGCTCGACCTCAAGAACCAGATCCTCACCAAGGTCTACAACCGCCGCGCGGTCGACGCCGACGAGATCGTCGAGTCGCTGCTGGGCCACGTCGACCGCCTGCGTCCGTACGTCGCCGACACCGCGCTCGTGCTGCACGAGGCGCTGCGCGACGACAAGACCGTGCTGCTCGAGGCCGGCCAGGCCACGCTGCTCGACGTCGACCACGGCACCTACCCGTTCGTCACCAGCTCGTCGGCCACCACGGGCGGCGCGTGCACGGGCTCGGGCATCGCCCCCACCGACATCACGCGCGTGATCGGCATCGTCAAGGCCTACGCCACCCGCGTGGGCGAGGGCCCGTTCCCCACCGAGCTGTTCGACGCCGACGGCGACCGCCTGCGCGAGAACGGCGGCGAGTTCGGCACCACGACCGGTCGCCCCCGTCGCTGCGGCTGGTACGACGCCCCGGTGGCGCGCTATGCCGCGCGCATCAACGGCGTCACCGACTTCGTGATGACCAAGCTCGACGTCCTCACCGGCTGGGAGCAGATCCCCGTGTGCGTGGCGTACGAGGTCGACGGCGAGCGCGTCGACGAGATGCCGATGACCCAGACGGGCTTCCACCACGCCAAGCCGATCTACGAGTTCTTCCCCGGCTGGACCGAGGACATCAGCGGTGCCCGCGAGCTGTCCGACCTGCCCGCGAACGCGCAGTCGTACGTGCGCGAGATCGAGGCGATGAGCGGTTCGCGCATCAGCGCCGTCGGCGTCGGTCCCGACCGCGAGGAGACGGTCGTCCTGCACGACCTGCTCTAGGATCTTCGAAGCACATTCACGGGGGAGACGGTGTGAGCGACGAGCAGAGGTACGAGTGGCGGTCCCACCGCCGGTCGTCATGGGGTCCGGTGCGCCTGGTGCGCCGCGCGGACGCGATCGAGGCCACGGTGGGCGACGCGACGGTGGCCCTCGACCTGACCGATCGACGCACCGCCGCCGAGCGGCAGGCGAACCCGTTCCGCGACGCCTACGACGACGGGGTCCCCGTGACGCTGAACGGCGAGCGCGTCGCCACGATCACCACCGAGGGGAAGCGCAGCGGCCTCGGACGGCGCCAGCGTCTCGCGGTCACCGGAGACCAGCGGTTCGCGCTCCCCGGCATGCAGCTCACCCACCGCGGCCTGCCGAAGCTGCTCACGCTGCGCAGCGAGGCCGGCGTGCTGGTCGCCTCGCGCCGGTGGGCCTCGCCGCTCAACATGGCCGTCGTCGAATGGTCGTTCGTGCGCGAGCACGACCTCGTCCCCCCGCGCGTGGCCGGCGGCACCCGCCCCGAGCACGTCGCGCTGTGGTTCGCCGTGAAGGAGGAGGTCACGCTATGACCGTCGAGATGGACTACGACAAGCTCACGCTGTCGGCCACCCGCGCGGAGGAGCTGGCGTCCAAGATCCGCACCAACGCCGCGTCCGCGCGCTCCGCCAGCCCGGTCGCGCTGCCGAGCCTGGAGAACATCGAGGCCAAGGCGACGTTCCTCGACGACGCGGCCGAGAAGCTCAACGGCCTGGCCGACATCGCGCTGCTGCTCGACGAGTCGGGCGAGGGCAAGGTCACGATGTCGCTCAGCGCCATCAACGACACCCTCAACGACCTGCTGGGGGAGTACCTCGGCGCCGAGTTCGGCAACATCTTCGGCAACGACGACGACTTCCCGCTCATCTCCATCGCCTCGGCGCTGGGCAAGATGAAGAAGATGGCCACGGGCGTCGCGCCCATCTTCCAGACCGGCCTCGTCGGCCGCAACATGCTGACCCGCATGGCCAACGCCGGCGGGCGCACGGGCGAGTGGGCGCGCTGGATGCTCTCGGGCGGCGGGCGCCACGCGGCCCCGCCCACCGCGCTGCTGAACAAGCTGCCCAAGTGGGCCGGACCGGGCACCCGCTTCCCGACCGCCGGCTGGGCCGACCCGCTGAGCCGCAACCCCGGAGGCCTGGGCCTCATGCGCGGCCTCGGCATCGTGGGTGGCGTCTACAGCACCGCCGTCGGCGTCAACAACCTGATCCAGCAGGGCAACCCGATCGACGCCTTCGAGCGCGAGGGCGCCGGCTACGTGGCCGACGTGGCCGAGACCGCCTTCAGCGCCTCCACCACGGCGTTCCTCATCGCGCCCAACCCGGTCACCGGCGCCATCGCCGTGGGCACCGGCCTGGTCTGGGCCGGCGCCGAGGTGGTGGACCACTGGGACGAGATCAGCGACGGCGCCTCGAAGGCCTGGGACACCGTCACCGACGGCGACACCTGGAAGGACGTCGGCGACAAGCTGACGTTCTGGGACTGACATGAACGACACCCCTGCGAACGCTGGAGCCACCGTGACGAGACTCGACGAGACCTTCCTGCAGCTCACCGTCGGCTACGACGACCTCATCAAGCTGGCCGAGGTGCACGCCGGCCGCGTGGCCCCGGCCGACGCGCCCACCCGCCTGCGCCAGGAGGGCCTCGTGACCTCCGCGGGCGTCCACCCCACGGCCGCGAGCCTGGTCGAGGTCGCGGTGGGTCCCGCGCGCAGCATCGTCGTCGAGCGCTTCGACGGCGCCACCCTCTCGCCCCTGTTCATCGGCTGGATGCCCGACGGCCGCGCCACCACGAGCGCGCCCGACACCGAGGGCGCCGTCGTCGTCACCGCCACCGAGCTCGGCCTGCTGCGCGACCAGCTGCGCCAGTGGCTGGCGATCTTCGACCGCGAGGTCCCGGCCGAGCGACCCACGGTCACGACGAACACCACCGTCATCGACGCGGCCATGACGCTCGAGGGCGTCGACCCCAGCGGCGACGCCGACCTCGACCCGGTCCTCGAGGGCTGGCGTCTGGCCTGGCGCGCCACCGGCAACTGGGCCGAGCGCGACGTCGATGCCACCGTCACGGTCGTCGACGCCGGTCCGCAGGGCTGGTACCGGGTCGAGCACGCCCCGCGCACGGGCACCGAGGAGGTCGAGGTCACCCTCGCGCCGCTGACGCTCGACGAGGTCGTCAGCGCCCTCGGCGACGTCGTCACGGGTCGCGGGTCCCGGGGGGCCGATGACTGACGTCCTTCCTCCGGCCGACCTGGTCTCGCGGCAGCAGGCGGCGCGCTTCACGCGGCTCCTGCGCGTGCTGGAGCGCCAGCACCGGCGCCCCGAGGCGATGGCGGGGTTCTTCGCGGCCATCGGCGCGGGCGGCGTCGTCTCGGCGCTGGCCACGATCGCGTTCGGACCACACCGCGAGGACATCACCGACTGGGACCGCCTGCCCGACCTGCTGCGCGACGGCCTGCACGCCGCCGCGTCGTGGCCCGAGTTCGACGCCGAGGGCTTCGGCGCCGACCTGGCCGAGCTGCTGCGCGAGGACGACGAGGCCCGGCGCGGCACGGTCTCGGCCGTCACGAGCTTCCTGCTCGCCTCGGGCCGCTACGACGAGCGCCTGCTGGCCGGCTGGACCCGCGCCTTCGACGACCTCGCACTGCCGGCGCCGCCGCCGCTGACGTGGTCCTCGTTCCTCACCGGCACCGACGGCCCGCGCCCGTGGGACGCGCTCGTGGCGTTCGCGCGCGAGATCGCCGCCGACATCACGCCATCCTGATCGATGCGGGAGCCCATGCGCACCGGCGATAGGCTCGACGGGTGAAGGTTCTCGTCATCGGCACCGGCGGCCGCGAGCACGCCCTGTCCCTGGCCCTCTCCCGCGACCCGCAGGTCACCGAGGTCCACGCCGCCCCGGGCAACCCGGGCATGGCCGACATCGCCACCCTGCACCCCGTCGACCCGCTCGACGGCGCCGCCGTGGCCGACCTCGCCACCCGCATCGGCGCCGGGCTCGTCGTCGTCGGACCCGAGGCCCCGCTCGTCGCGGGCGTCGCCGACGCGGTGCGCGATGCGGGCATCGCCTGCTTCGGTCCCAGCGCCGATGCCGCGCAGCTCGAGGGCTCGAAGGCGTTCGCGAAGCAGGTCATGGCCGCCGCCGAGGTGCCCACCGCGATGGCGCGCGTGTGTGAGACGCCCGAGCAGGTCGCCGACGCGCTCGACACCTTCGGCCCGCCCTACGTCGTCAAGGACGATGCCCTCGCGGCCGGCAAGGGCGTCGTCGTCACCGAGGACCGCCAGGCGGCCTACGACCACGGCGTCTCGTGCGATCGCGTCGTGATCGAGGAGTACCTCGACGGTCCCGAGGTGTCGCTGTTCGCGATCACCGACGGCTCCACCGTGCTGCCGCTGCAGCCGGCGCAGGACTTCAAGCGCGCCCTCGACGACGACGAGGGACCGAACACCGGCGGCATGGGTGCGTACACCCCGCTCGACTGGGCGCCCGACGACCTCGTGAGCGACGTGACCCAGCGGGTCCTGCTGCCCACCGTCAAGGAGATGGCCGCGCGCGGCACCCCGTTCCAGGGGCTGCTCTACGCCGGCCTCGCGCTCACCAGCCGCGGCACGCGCGTGGTCGAGTTCAACGCCCGCTTCGGCGACCCCGAGACCCAGGCGCTGCTGTCGCTGCTGAGGACGCCGCTGTCGGCGCTCCTGCACGGCGCCGCCACGGGCACGCTCGCCGAGGTCGGGCTGCCGCAGTGGCGCGACGGCGCCGCGCTCACCGTGGTGATCGCCTCGGAGCACTACCCCGAGTCGCCCGTCACCGGCGACCGCATCGAGGGACTCGACGAGGCCAACGCGGTCGAGGGGGTCGACGTGATCCACGCTGGCACGAAGATCGACGAGGACGGCAACCTGGTCACGGCCGGTGGCCGCGTGCTGTCGGTGACGGCCGTCGGCGACGACCTCGACCAGGCCCGGGCCCGCGCGTACGAGGCCGTCGACCTCATCCGCATCCGCGGGGCGCACCACCGGCGCGACATCGCGGCGAACCTGCCCGGCTGAGTCCCCGCCGACGCCACAGCGCGGTTCCGTCAGTCGGAGGGCCCTCGGCGGGCTGATCCGTCACCTGGGCGTGCGGTCGGACCGGCAACCCGTATTCTGGCCGCATGTACGCGTCGTCGCAGTCCCTGCCTGAGCTCCCCGAGGTCGACCTCGCGCTCGTGCACGCCCTGCAGGTCGCTCCCCGGGCCCCGTGGAGCGCCATCGGCCGCACGATCGGCGTCGACCCCGCCACCGCCGCCCGTCGCTGGGACCGTCTGGTCGCCGAGCGACTGGCCTGGTTCGTGGTGCGTCCCAGCGCCGAGCAGCTGGCGCCCGACCGCGATGCCGTGGTCCTCAAGCTGACCTGCCGTCCCGGTACCGACGTCCGGGTCGCCGAGCAGATCGCCCAGGCGGAGGAGGTCTACTCCGTCGACCTGCTGGCCGGCAAGGACGATGTCGCCATCATCCTCATCGGCCGCGGACTGGGTCAGATGCGGCAGGCGGTCGACACCTTCGTGGGCGACGATCCCGACATCGTCGGCACGCGCGCCTCGTTCATCGCCGGAGTGCACCGCGAGGACGCGCAGTGGCGACTCGGCGCGCTCAGCCCCGAGCAGGTCAGCGGGCTCGACCGCCGTGGCGACGGCACCGTCACGCCGCCCGACGCCGAGGTGCTCGCCCAGCTCACCGAGATCCTCATCGAGGACCCCCGCATGAGCGTGGCCGACATCGGGCGCCGGCTCGACCGTCCCGAGCCCACCGCGCGCCGCCTGCTGGAGCGGGCGCTGCGCTCGCGCGCGATCCGGCTGGGCTGCGACGTCGTGGCCTCCGCGGGCGGTGCGGGACGCGGCGTGATCCTCGAGGCCGAGGCGGACGACCCGCGCACGGCGGGCGACGTGATCGGCGACCTGCCCTGCGTCGTGCGGTGCGCGGCCGTCGTGGGCGCGTCCAACCTCGCGCTGGTGGTGCGGTTCAACGCCCTCGCCGAGCTGTTCGAGTTCGAGGGCACGGCAGCGGAGCGCGTGCCGGGATGGCGGGTCACCGACCGCGCCACGATCGTGCGCAGCGTCAAGCGTCAGGGCAAGCTGCTCGACGACGAGGGCCGCGTCCTGCTCTCCACGCCCTGACCGCGGACTGCGACAATGGGCCGGTGACCACTCCGAACGTCCTCGCCTCCCGCTACGCCTCCGCCGAGCTGGCCCGCATCTGGTCGCCCGAGCACAAGATCGTCCTCGAGCGGCAGCTGTGGATCGCGGTGCTGAAGGCCCAGCGCGACCTCGGGGTGGAGACCCCCGAAGGCGTCATCGAGGCGCACGAGGCCGTCGTCGACCAGGTCGACCTCGACTCGATCGCCGCGCGCGAGCGCGTCACCCGCCACGACGTCAAGGCGCGCATCGAGGAGTTCGCCGCGCTGGCCGGCAGCGAGCACATCCACAAGGGCATGACCTCGCGCGACCTCACCGAGAACGTCGAGCAGCTGCAGGTGCGCGCGTCGCTCGAGCTGGTGCGCGACCGCGCCGTCGCCGCGCTGGCTCGCCTCGGTCGCCTCGCGGGCGAGCACGCCGAGCTCGTCATGGCCGGTCGCAGCCACAACGTGGCCGCCCAGGCCACCACGCTGGGCAAGCGCTTCGCCACCACCGCCGACGAGCTGCTGGTGGGGATCGAGCGCGTCGAGCAGCTGATCGCGCGCTACCCGCTGCGCGGCATCAAGGGCCCGGTCGGCACCGGCCAGGACATGCTCGACCTCCTCGGCGGCGACGAGGCGAAGCTCGCCGACCTCGAGCAGCGCGTGGCCGCCCACCTCGGCTTCGAGCGCACCTTCACGAGCGTCGGCCAGGTCTACCCGCGCTCGCTGGACTTCGACGCGGTCAGCGCGCTCGTGCAGCTGGTCGCCGCGCCGTCGAGCCTGGCCCTCACGATCCGCCTCATGGCGGGCAACGAGCTGGTCACCGAGGGCTTCAAGCCCGGCCAGGTCGGCTCCTCGGCGATGCCGCACAAGATGAACACCCGCTCATGCGAGCGCGTCAACGGGCTGGCGGTCGTCCTGCGCGGCTACGCGTCGATGGTCGGCGAGCTCTCGGGCGACCAGTGGAACGAGGGCGACGTGTCGTGCTCGGTCGTGCGTCGCGTGGCGCTGCCCGACGCGTTCTACGCCGCCGACGGCCTGTTCGAGACCTTCCTGACCGTGCTCGACGAGTTCGGCGCCTTCCCGGCCGTGGTCCAGCGCGAGCTCGACCGGTACCTGCCGTTCCTGGCCACCACCAAGGTCCTCATGGCCGCGGTGCGCCACGGCGTCGGCCGCGAGTCGGCCCACGAGGCCATCAAGGAGCACGCGGTCGCCGTCGCGCTGGAGATGCGCGAGCAGGGCACGGCCGACAACGACCTCTTCGACCGCCTTGCCGCGGACGAGCGGCTCGGCCTCACGGCCGACGACCTGCAGCGCCTCGTCGCCGAGCCACTGGCCTTCACCGGCGCGGCCGTCTCGCAGGTCCAGCAGGTGCTCACGCAGGTCGAGGCCGTCCTGCAGCGCCACCCCGACGCCGCGGCCTACGCGCCCGGCGCCATCCTCTGACCCTCGCGTGACGAGATCTGCTCCAATTTCTACCTTTCAGCAGGTCTGAAACGTAGAAGAGGGAGCACATCTCGGGACGGGCGGTCAGGCGAGCCAGGCCAGGACCGCGGGGCCGGGGTGCTCGGCCCACGTGGCCGTGAGGATGCCCGAGGCCTCGGCGGGCGCGTGGGCGTCGACGACCCGCGCGACGTGCAGCTCGCCGTGGCCCGAGCCGCTGCCGTGCACGGCCGCGGTGAACCGGCGGCGCGGGATCGGCTCGCCCTCGGGCGTCAGCATCGTCACCTCGCCGCGACCCTCACGGATCACGGCGGCCGCCTCGGCGAGGTAGACCGGGTCGGTCGCGCCGTCGTAGACCCAGCGGCGACCCAGCGCCGAGTGGTCCATCTCGCCCACGAGCTCGGCGCCCTCGAGCGGGGCGGAGCGGTAGGTCAGCGGCACGTGCACGATGTCGTCGCCCACGGGGAGCAGGAACGACTCGATGCCGACCTCGCCCTCGGGGTCGTCGAAGCGGAAGTTCGCCTGAAAGGCGGGCACCTCCGCGCCCTGCGGCCACCAGTCGCGGCTCGGCAGCCAGGCTTCCAGCAGCTCGGCCTTGGTGGGGTTCAGCTCGGATCCGGGATGCACGACGCCCATGGCGTCATCGTGCCACGGGTCGGACGCTGGCGGCAGCCACGACGGCCGCCACGACCGAGAGGAGGGCGGCGCCGACGATCGGGGCGAGGTCGTTGAGGCCGTAGAGACCGGCGCCCAGCACCGGCCCGATCACATAGGTGAGACCCACGGTCGCCGAGAGCTGGCCCGCGACCGCGGCGTGCTCCGACGGCTCGACGACGAGCGTGGCGCCGGCGTTGTAGCCAGGGACGGCGAGCCCGAGTCCGGCCGCGATGACCATGAGGGCCGGCAGCAGCACGCCGAGCGTGGTGGCGACGATCGCGAGTGCGTAGCCGGCCGCGGCGACGAGGCTGCCGATCACGATGAGCGCGCGCGGCCCGCCGGGGACGCGGGGTGCGACGACGGCCTGCGTGAGGGCGAAGCCGATGCCGATCGCGACGCCCGCGACGGCGACGACGCCCGCGGTCTCGCTGTTCGTGAGGCCGAGGCGGTCCTGCACGAGGAAGCCGAGGATGATCTCGACGAGCGCCAGGCCGAGGAAGAGCGCGGCGCCCGCCGCGAGGTAGGGCAGCACACGCGGGTCGCCGAAGCCGAGTCGCTCGCGCTCGGGGCGCTCCTGCCGCTCGGGCGCGGGCAGCAGCCACACGGCGACGAGGGTCGCCCCGACGAGGACGGGCGCGAGGTGCACCGGCATCAGCAGCCCGCCGATCGCCGCGAGGCCGCCGATGGCGGGACCCACGACGAGCGAGATGCCCTGCACCGCTCCGAACGCGCCCATCGCCTGCGTGCGCGCGGTGGCGCCGTCGCTCGTGGAGGCGAGATAGGTCAGCGCCGCGACGGGGACGGCGGCGAAGCCGACGCCGTAGAGCACGCCCCGGGTGAGGGCGAACGCCGAGAGCACGAGCCACCGCGGCAGCTCCTGCCGGACGGCGACCTCGGTCATCACGGCGAAGCCAGCCGCACCGATCGTGGCGACCAGCAGGCCGCGCACGAGGACCGCGTGGACGCCGACCCGGTCGACCTCGCGACCCCACCACGGACCGGTCAGCACGAGCATCGCCGCGGACAGCGTCATGACGGCGCCGAGGTCGACCTCGCCGAGCCCGACCAGCCGGGTGACGGGCGCCAGCACCGGGACGAGCATCCCCTGGGCGCTGTAGACCACGAGGGCCGACACGAGCAGCGTCGTGGTCGTGGTCCGGGTCGATGGCACCGGCACAGCCTGCCACGGAAACGCGCCGACGGGCAGGCCACTAGCCTGATCCCATGCCGCTGGAGATTCCCGGAGCCACCCACCTGCACTCGGGCAAGGTCCGCGACCTGTACACGTACGGCGACCACCTGCTGATGGTCGCGTCGGACCGGGTCAGCGCCTACGACTTCCTGCTCGAGCCGGGGATCCCCGACAAGGGCGAGATCCTCACCCGGATGAGCCTGTGGTGGTTCGACCAGCTGGCCGACCTCGTGCCGCACCACGTCGTCAGCACCGACGTGCCCGACGAGGTGGCCGGCCGCGCGCTGGTCGTCGAGCGGCTCGACATGTTCCCGGTCGAGTGCGTCGCCCGCGGCTACCTCACCGGCTCGGGCCTGGCCGACTACCGCGAGACCGGCGCCGTGTGCGGCATCCCGCTGCCCGACGGGCTCGTCGACGGCTCGCGCCTCGACACCGCGATCTTCACCCCGGCCACGAAGGCCGATCTCGGCGAGCACGACGAGAACGTCTCGTTCGAGGCGGTCGTGGAGACCGTCGGCGCCGAGATGGCCGAGCGGCTGCGCGACCTCACCCTGGCCGTCTACGGCCGTGCCGAGGAGATCGCCCGTGAGCGCGGCATCATCCTGGCCGACACCAAGCTCGAGTTCGGCGCCCGTCCCGACGGCACGATCGTGCTGGCCGACGAGGTGCTCACGCCCGACTCGTCGCGCTTCTGGCCCGCCGACCGCTACGTGCCCGGCCAGGCGCAGCCCAGCTACGACAAGCAGTTCGTCCGCGACTGGCTGACGTCGGAGGAGTCCGGCTGGGACCGCGCGTCCGACACGCCCCCGCCGCGGCTGCCCGACGAGATCGTGGAGCGCACGCGCGACCGCTACATCGAGGCCTACGAGCGACTCACCGGCCTCACCTGGTGAGTCGCCGGTCGCCTCAGCCCAGGTACCAGGTGGTGACGGCGGCGGCGGCGAAGGCCACGGTCATCAGCAGGGCGACGAGCCAGGGCGGCACGGCCGTGCGCGTCGGATCCTCGCTCGACTCGAGCGCCTCGGCCAGCGCGGCCGCCGACGCCGGACGGCCCTCGCGCCGCACGGACAGCGCGGCGGCGACGACCGCGTCGACCCGCGGGCCGGCTCCGGTCGGCTCCAGCCGGTCGTTGGCGGTCCGTCCGAGCGGACCGTCGAACGGCAGCCGGCCGGCGATCAGCTCGTGCGCGAGGACCCCGAGGGCGTAGACGTCGGTGCGCGCGTCCAGCGGCTGCCCGTACGCCTGCTCGGGTGCCATGTAGGCGGGCGTTCCGGTGGTGACGGTGATCCCGCTCGCCTCGGCCAGTCGCTTCGCACTCCCGAGGTCGCTGATGAGGACCTCGTCGTCGCCGCTCACCAGCAGGTTGGAGGGCTTGACGTCGCGGTGCAGGACGTCGTGGTCGTGCAGCGCCTGCACGGCCCGGCACGCCGCCACGACCCACGCCACGGCGTCGTCGGTGCCGAGATCGCCGACCCGGTCGGCCAGCGTCCCGCCGGGCACGAAGTCCATCACGAAGTACGGCCGGTCGTCCTGGACGCCGACGTCGTGGACCCGCACGACGAGACGGTCGTGGATGCGGCGCAGCAGCCGGGCCTCCTCGAGGAATCGCTCGCGGACGTCGGGGTGGTGGGCCCAGTTGTCGGCCAGCACCTTCACCGCCACCGTGACGTCCAGATCGGGGTCGTGGCCGCGCCACACCGTCGCGAAGGCGCCGACCCCCTGCACGGAGTCGAGCCGGTAACGTCCGATCTGTCGCATCGTGACCAGTATCGGTGGGGAGGCCGGATGGACGTGCACCACGCCCTGGTCGCGCGCGCCCGCGCCGGCGATCGGGCGGCGCTCGAGGACCTGCTCGGACAGGTCCGACCCCTCGTGCAGCGGCGCTGCCGACGCGTCCTGCCCTACCCCCAGGACGCGGAGGAGGCCGCCCAGGACGCCCTGCTCACGATCGCCACGCGGCTCGACACCTGGGCGGCCCGGGGCTCGTTCGAGGCCTGGGCCGCGATGGTGGCGACCAACCAGGCGCGGATGACGTACCGGACGCTGAAGCGGCGATCCTTCGAGCGAGGCCTCGACGCGGCGCCGGAGACGGCCGACCCGGCGCGCACCAGCGTCGTCGCCGGCACGCGGCTCGACCTCCTCGACGCGATCGAGGCGCTCGAGGAGCGCCACCCCGAGACGGTGGAGGCACTCGTCCTGCGCGACCTCGGGGGACTGCCGTACGACGAGATCGCGACGATCCTCGGCGTCGCGCTCGGCACGGTGAAGGCGCGGATCCACACGGCGCGGCGCTTCGTCCGGGCGCAGCTCACGGCCGGTGCCGATGCGTGACAACTTTCCGTGCCCCGGCGGCATCAGGAGGGTGAGACCGTCACGGAGGCGGTCGGTGAGGACACCATGAACCGCAGCATCGCAGCATCCCTCGTCGCCGCCAGCGTGATCGCCGGCGTCGGCGCCGGCTTCGCCGCCCGCCAGCTGGACGGAGGATCGGCGTCGGCCGCCGACCCCGGCACCACCGTCACGTCGTCGCCCGCCCCGACGGCCACGTCCCCCGAGCCGAGCGCCACGGAGGATCCCGATCTCGCGGCGGCCCGCGCCGACCGGACGGGGCCCTCCTGGTCTCCCGCCGACCCGGTCGACGCCGAGGGACGCCCGATCACGGTGGGCGACGTGGTTCCCGGTGCGATCGAGCCGATCCGGGTCGGCACGCCGGTCGACGAGGCGATCGCGACCGGGCTGATCGAGCGGGACGACAGTGGACTGGTCTGCGAGGGCACCCGGTACCGCTGGACCGGCGACCTCGGCGACGGGTTCGACGTGCAGGTCCGGCAGGACGGCACGATCGCCACGCTGGGCCTGTTCAAGGACGGGGCCGAGACGGCGAAGGGCATCTCGGTGGGCAACAGCTATGGAGGCCTGCGCCGGGCCTACGGCGGGGCGCTGTCGGAGCCGGAGGAGGCCGGCTACTCGCAGACCGGCGCGTTCGTCCGTGAGGACACGCGCTGGATCGGCTTCCTCTTCGACGAGGCTCCGGACCGTCTCACGGACTCCTCGCGGATCACGATGGTCGAGGTCACCGACGGCAACCAGCCTGACCTGATGCGCGACGGCTGCTGAGTCGTCGGGAGGGGGTGTGGTCGCGACGCTTTGCTACAGGGGTCGCGGCACACTTTGTGCCGCGGTCGTTGGTTACAGTGACGATGTAACTGAGGCCACACCCCCCGAAAGAAGGCACCGTGACCAACCTCGCCGCGATCCTCGACGACACGACCGCGAAGTACCCCGAGCGCACCGCCATCGTCTTCGGTGACACGCGCCTGAACTACGCGCAGGTCAACGGCGCCGCCAACCAGGTCGCCAACCTGCTCGTCTCGCGGGGGATCAAGCCCGGCGACAAGGTCGCGATCTCGATCCCGAACCTGCCCTACTTCACGATCGCCTACTTCGGCATCCTCAAGGCCGGTGCCGTGGTCGTCCCGCTGAACGTCCTGCTGTCCGAGCGCGAGGTCGCCTACCACCTCGACGACTCCGGCGCCGTCGCCTTCATCGCCTTCGAGGGCACCCCCGACCTGCCGATCGGCGACCGCGCCTGGGCCGGCTTCAACGAGGTCGAGGCGTGCAAGGAGTTCTTCCTCATCAAGCTCGACTCGGCCGCGCCCGAGCCGATGGAGCCGCCGGAGTTCTACGGCCCGCTCGTGGCCCAGCAGTCGCCGGAGTTCACCACGGTCGAGCGCGACGACGACGACACCGCCGTGATCCTCTACACGTCGGGCACCACCGGACAGCCCAAGGGCGCCGAGCTGATGCACCGCAACCTGCGCGCCAACGCCGCCCTCGGCACCTCGCTGTTCGGCGCCGACGAGAACGACCCGGACACGTACCTCGCGGTGCTGCCGCTGTTCCACATCTTCGGCCAGACCGTCATCCAGAACGGCGCGTTCCTCTACGGCGGCACGGTCGTCTACCTGCCACGGTTCGAGCCCGAGGCCGCCCTGGCGCTCCTGCTGAAGGAGAAGATCACGTTCTTCGCCGGCGTGCCCACGATGTACTGGGGCCTGCTGCAGGCGCTCGCCGCGTCCGACGGCAGCATCGACGTCGAGGCCATCGCCAAGACCATCCGCACGGCGGCCGCCGGTGGCGCCGCGCTCCCGGCCGACATCCACCGTCAGTTCGAGGAGAAGTTCGGCATCGTCATCCAGGAGGGCTACGGCCTCTCCGAGACCTCGCCCGTCGCCTCGTTCGGCGTCCGCGGCGAGGAGGTCCGCGTGGGCTCCATCGGCCGTCCGGTCGAGGGCGTCGAGATGAAGCTCATCAACGACGACTGGAGCGACGTGCCGCACGACCCGGAGGCGATCGGCGAGATCGCGATCAAGGGTCACGGCATCATGAAGGGCTACTACAACCGCCCCGCCGCCACGGCCGAGGCGATCCAGGGCGAGTGGTTCCGCACGGGCGACCTCGCCCGCAAGGACGACGACGGCTACTACTACATCGTCGACCGCAGCAAGGACATGATCATCCGCGGCGGCTACAACGTCTACCCGCGTGAGCTCGAGGAGGTGCTGATGACGCACCCGGCGGTCTCGCTGGTCGCCGTCATCGGCGTCCCGCACGAGTCGCACGGCGAGGAGATCAAGGCGGTCGTGGTCAAGAACGCCGACGATCCCACCACCGAGGCCGAGCTGCGCGAGTGGGCCAAGGGTCAGTTCGCCCAGTACAAGTACCCGCGCATCGTGGAGTTCCGCGACGCGCTGCCGATGACCGCGACGGGCAAGATCCTCAAGCGCGAGATCGACTGACGCCGACACGACAGGGGCCCGCGGCCGGTGGTTGCGTGCCCCTGCTCTGTCGTGGGTGGGCGTGTCTCAGGCGCGGCGGCCCAGGGCGCGGTAGGTCCAGCCGGCGGCGCGCCAGCGGTCGGGGTCGACCGCGTTGCGCCCGTCGAGCAGCGCCCGGCGGTGCACCAGCGCGCCGACGGCCTCGGGATCGAGCTCGCGGTACTCGCGCCACTCGGTGAGCAGCAGGACGAGGTCGGCGCCGGTGAGCGCCTCCTCGGTGTCCTCCACGTAGAGCAGGTTCGGGTAGGACGACTTCGCGTTGCCCAGCGCGGCCGGGTCGGTGACGCGCACGTTCGCGCCCTGCAGCCGCAGCTGCTCGGCCACGTTGAGGGCGGGGGAGTCGCGGATGTCGTCGCTGTCGGGCTTGAACGAGGCGCCCAGCACCGCGACGGTGCGGCCCATGAGCGAGCCCCCGCACTCCTCGCGGGCGAGGTCGACCATGCGCACGCGGCGGCGGGTGTTGATCGCGTCGACCTCGGCCAGGAAGCTGAGGGTCTGGTCGGCGCCGAGCTCGCCGGCGCGCGCCATGAACGCGCGGATGTCCTTCGGCAGGCAGCCGCCGCCGAAGCCGAGGCCGGCGTTGAGGAACTTGCGCCCGATGCGGTCGTCGAGGCCGATCGCGTCGGCCAGCGCGGTGACGTCGGCGTCGGTGCGCTCGCACAGCTCGGCCATCGCGTTGATGAACGAGATCTTCGTGGCCAGGAACGAGTTCGCGGCGACCTTGACCAGCTGCGCGGTGGCCGGGTCCATCGTGAGGCGAGGCGTGCCCTCGGCGAGGATCGCGGCGTAGACCTCGTCGAGCAGCGCGGTGGCGCGCTCGCCGGCCTCGCCGTCGGGAACGCCGTAGACCAGACGGTCGGGGTGCAGCGTGTCCTTGACCGCGAAGCCCTCCCGCAGGAACTCGGGGTTCCACACGAGCATCGCGTCGGGCCGGACCTCGGCCAGCTGCGCCGCGAGCCGCTCGGCCGTGCCGACGGGCACGGTGGACTTGCCGGCGACGAGCGCGCCGGGCGCGATGACCTCCAGCAGGCTCGTGAACGCGCCGTCGACGTAGGCCAGGTCGGCCGCGTACTCGCCGCGCTTCTGCGGCGTGCCGACACACAGGAAGTGCACCTGCGCGTCGGCGACGTCGGCGAAGTCCGTGGTGAACGACAGCCGGCCGCTGGCCAGGGTGCGCTCGAGCAGCTCGGGCAGGTTCGGCTCGAAGAACGGGGCACGCCCGGCGGACAGGCTCTCGATCTTGGCCAGGTCGGTGTCGACGCCGACGACCTCGTGGCCCAGCTCCGCCATGCTCGCGGCGTGGACGGCGCCGAGGTAGCCACAGCCGATGACGCTGATCTTCATACCCGACACCGTAGCGACTGCGCGGCGGGACCGGGCCCGAAGAGACGAACGTCGCCGTCGGCCCGGCACGCATGGTGCGCAAGGGAAAACCGAGTGTGGGAAGGTCGTTCCCATGACGGTCGACATCACGCACAACGCGGCGGAGCAGCAGTACGAGATCGCGGTCGACGGCGAGCGCGCCGGCTTCACCGAGGCTCGTGAGGAGGGCGACGTCGTCGTCTTCCCGCACACGATCATCGACGAGCGCTTCGAGGGCCAGGGCCTGGCCAGCCAGCTCGTGACCTTCGCGCTCGACGACGTGCGGGCGCGCGGCAAGAAGGCCCGCATCCACTGCAGCTACATCAAGCGGTTCGTCGAGAAGCACCCCGAGTACCAGGATCTGCGGGTCGAGTGACCCAGGTCCTGCGGCGCCGGCTCACGCTGCTGGGGCCGGCGTTCGTCGCTGCCATCGCGTACGTCGATCCCGGCAACGTCGCCACGAACCTCACGGCCGGCGCGCAGTTCGGCTACACCCTCGTCTGGGTGATCGTGCTGGCCAACCTCATGGCCGTGCTCATCCAGTACCTCTCGGCCAAGCTCGGCCTGGTCACCTGCCGCTCGCTGGCGGGCCAGGTGGGCGACCGTCTGGGCGTCCGCGCGCGCTTCGCGTACTGGATGCAGGCCGAGGGGATCGCGATCGCCACCGACCTCGCCGAGGTCATCGGCGGCGCGATCGCGTTCCACCTGCTGTTCGGCGTGCCGTTGCCGCTCGGCGCGCTGCTGACCGCCCTGGTCGCGATGCTGGTGCTCGCGATCGGCGACCACCGTGGCCAGGGCGCGCTCGAGCGCGTCATCGTCGGCTTCCTGCTGCTGATCGCGGTGGGCTTCCTGGCCGGCCTCGTCGTCGGCCCGCCCGCCGCTGGCGAGGTCGTGCAGGGACTGGTGCCGCGGTTCGACGGTGCCGAGAGCGTGCTGCTGGCCTCGGGCATCGTCGGCGCCACCGTCATGCCGCACGCGGTCTACCTGCACTCGAGCCTCACGGCCGACCGTCTGGGCGTCCGGGGCGAGAGCTCGTCGGTGCGCGACCTGCTGGCCGCCACCCGGATCGACGTCGTGCTGGCGCTGATCCTCGCCGGCATGCTCAACCTCGGCCTGCTGCTCATGGCCGCGGCGAACCTGCAGGGCCTGCCCGGCACCGATACGATCGCCGGCGCGCACGAGCTCATCACGAGCGAGATCGGCGCGGGCGTGGCGCTGCTGTTCGCGGTCGCGCTGCTGGGCTCGGGCATCTCGTCGACCTCGGTCGGCAGCGCCGCGGGCGCCGAGGTCATGCGCGCCCTGACGCCGTGGTCGCTCAAGCCGGTCACCCGGCGCCTCATCACGCTCGTGCCGGCCGTGATCGTCCTGCTGCTCGGGATCGACCCCACGCGGGCCCTCGTGGTCTCGCAGGTCGTCCTGTCGATGGGCATCCCGTTCGCCGTCGTGCCGCTGGTCTGGCTGACCTCGCGGCACGCCATCATGGGCGAGTTCGTGAACCGGCGGCTCACCACCGTGCTCGCGACGCTCGCGGCCGCGGCGATCGTGGCGCTCAACCTGGTGCTGCTGTGGCTGACGTTCGTCGGCTGATCCTCGTACGCTGACGTCATGCCCGAGATGCCCGAGGTGGAGGCCCTCGTCCACTGGCTGCAGGCCCAGCTCGAGGGCGCGGTCGTGGTCGAGATCGAGCCGGCGTCGTTCGCGGTGCTCAAGACCTACGACCCGCCCGTGTCGTCGTTCGCGGGGCTCACCGTCAGCGGCGTCACGCGGCACGGCAAGTTCATCGACATCGACGTCGACGGGCTGCACCTCGTGATCCACCTGGCCAAGGCGGGCTGGCTGCGCTGGTCGGACCACTTCGGCGACAGCCGGGTCAAGATGGGTGGCCCGCTCGCCCTGCGGTTCCGCGTCGACCGGGGCTCGGGCCCGCACGAGGGCTTCGACCTCACCGAGGCCGGCACCCGCAAGGGCCTGGCTGTCTACGCCGTGCGGGACCCGCACGAGGTGCCCGGGATCGAGCGGCTCGGTCCCGACCCGCTCGCGCCGGGCTTCGAGCTGCGGCCGCTGCTGCAGCGCCGGATGCAGGTCAAGCGGCTGCTGCGCGACCAGACCGTGGTGGCGGGCATCGGCAACGCCTACAGCGACGAGATCCTGCACGCCGCGCGGCTCTCGCCCTTCGCGATCGCCGAGAAGCTCGAAGACGACGAGATCGCTCGCCTGGAGGAGGCGGTCACCTCGGTGCTCACCGAGGCCGTCGCGGCGGCCGACGGCAAGCCCGCGGCCGACCTCAAGGACGCCAAGCGCGAGCGGATGCGCGTGCACGGCCGGGCGGGCCAGACGTGCGAGGTCTGCGGCGACACGGTGGCCGAGGTGGTCTTCGCCGACTCCTCGCTGCAGTACTGCCCCACGTGCCAGACCGGCGGCACGATCCTCAAGGACCGCTCCACCTCGAAGTTCCTGAAGTAGCCGGACAGGCGAAGGGGCGAGAGCCTCGCGGCCCTCGCCCCTGCGTCACGCTGCGGGTGGCGTCACTTCTTGACGGTGACGACGACCTTCACCTTGGCGCTGCCGCCGTAGCCGTCGCGGACGGTCACGTAGAACGCCGTCTTGCCCTTGAAGCCCTTCTTCGGGACGAACGTGAACTTCGGGCCCTTGCCCCTGACCTTGCCGGCCTTCTTGCTGACCTTGCCGACCTTGTAGGTCAGGCGGTCGCCGTCGGCGTCACGGGCGCGCAGCACGAAGGCCTTGGCCTTCTTCTGCTTCGTGACGACCTTGACCGTCTTCTTGCTGACGACCGGTGCACGGTTGGGGACCTTGATCGAGCCGAGGGCCAGGTTGGACGGGCCGGTGCACGTGAGGCTCGACGGGACCGTGGACTCGTCGGCGCGGTAGATCGTGGCCGCGATCGTGAACGACTTCGGCACGCCGAGCGCGACGGTGTGCTTGGTGTTCGCGGGCGCCTTGATCGCCGGGACCGTGCCGGTGGCCGGGATGGTCCACTTGTCGCCGACGTTCTGCGGGACCGGGGTCCGCGGGGCGGCCAGGCTCGGGATCCGCACCGCGGTGCTGCGACCACCGGTGGTCAGGGTGAGCGAGGCGTCGGTGCTGGCGCCGGCGGCCTCGCGGCCCTGCAGCAGGCCGGCCGTGGCGGCGCGGAGGTCCTCGGGGAGCGTCAGCGTGATGTTCACGGGACGAGCCGGGATCGTCTGGCCGGCGCGGACCGAGGTGGGCACGGTGGTGGAGATGGCCACGCCGAGGTTGTGCCGACCGAGGTCGAGCGGGCCCGCGGTGACGCCGCAGTTGTAGGTGAACGTCTTCGACAGTCGGACGTCGGCGGCGTTCGCCGTGCCGGCGCCGGCCATCGTCAGCGCGCCGGCCATGCCGGCGATCAGCGTGGCGGAGAGGGGCACGGCCAGACGGCGTGCCACAGCAGGAGTACGGGTCACGATGAGCCTTTCGGAAGGACGAGCTCCGTGCGGGTGGGAGTGCACGGAACGGAACGGTGGTGCGTCATCGTAACAAGGTTTTAACTGTGAGTTAAGCCACTATTTTCACGGCCTCTCCACCCGCCCGAGTTTTGCTCCGTTTTCGACCTTTCAACCGGCTTGAAAGGTCGAGAACGGAGCAAAACTCGGGGCCTGCGGGGGTGCTCCCTAGGCTGGAGGCATGGGCATCGGCAGGACGGGACGACGGGTGAACGCGGCGGTCGGAGGCTTCGCGTCGCGGGTGGACGGCCAGACCGAGGTCGCGGCGGCGCGTGCGGCGCAGGCGCTGCGACTCGGCGTGCGGCTGCTGCGCTGGCCCAGCCTCGGGATCATGGTGGTGTCGTGGCCGTTCCTGGTGGGCCTGGCGATCGTCAGCCTCCTGGCCGACGACACCTGGCTGACCGTCGTCGCCGGCCTGATCGCGCTCGTCGGCGCCGCTCTCTCGGGGGCGTTCGCGTGGCGGCGCTCGCGCAGCATCGCGGCCGTCGAGGACGAGCAGCAGCTCGCCACCGAGCTCGGCATCGCCGTCGCGATGAGCGACGACGTGGGCGAGGCGCGCCTCGTGCTGGGCCAGCTGGCCGGCACCGCCGGCGGCCCGCGCGTGTTCTCGCGGCTCAAGGCGCTGGGGCGGGGCTTCGGCCTCGGTCCGGGTGTCCTCCAGGACGCGGCCGACCTGCCCCGCGCCCGCTGGTTCTTCCCGCCGAAGGTCGGCACGACGGTGACGCTCTTCTTCGGCGTGCTCTGGCTCGTGCCCGTCTCGTTCGTCAGCTGCCTGCTGCTCGCCATCGCGCTCGCCGCCCGCTGATCCCGCGCCACTCGCGACCCCGGTTTGCCACTCGGCGTCAGGGGGTGCGGCGGCGCAGGGTGAGCGAGGCCAGCGCGACCGAGCCGACGGCGAACCCGATCAGCACGACCAGGTCGGTGACCCGCTCCGAGGCCGCCTCGCCGGCCGCGAGGGAGGAGAACGCGTCGGTCGCGTAGGTCAGCGGCATGACGACCGCGAGCCACTGCAGCACCTCGGGCATCGCGTCCACCGGCACGAGCAGTCCGCACACGAGGATCTGCGGGATGATCACGAGCGGCATGAACTGCACGGCCTGGAACTCGGTGCGCGCGAACGCCGACGCCAGCAGCCCGAGCGCCGTGCCCACGACGGACCCCAGGATCGCGAAGACCAACGCCTCCCACGGCCGGTCGAGGCCGAGGTCCAGCAGCCACTGCGCCACCACGAGGCTGATCGCCGACTGCGCCAGCGCGACCAGACCGAACGCGACGCCGTAGCCGCCGATCAGCTCGCCGCGCCGCAGCGGCGTCGTCAGCAGCCGCTCGAGCGTCCCGGAGATCCGCTCGCGCACCATCGTCACGCTGGTGATGAGGAACATCAGGATGAAGGGGAACAGCGCCAGCATCTGCGGACCGACCCGCGCGAACACCTGCGGCTGCTGGTCGAACACGTAGCGGAACAGCGCCAGCAGGATCGACGGCAGGAACAGCAGCATGACGATGCTGCGGGGGTCGTGCCGCAGCTGCGCCAGCACCCGCTGGGCCGTGGCGGTCGCGCCCGTCACGCGGCACCCCCCTCGGCCAGGGCGAGGAAGGCCGACTCGATGTCGGCCGTCCCGGTCGCGGCGCGCAGCCCGGCGGGGGAGTCCTGCGCGATCATCCGGCCCTCGCGCATGAGCAGCACGACGTCGCACCGGTCGGCCTCGTCCATGACGTGGCTCGAGACCAGCAGGGTCACGCCCGACTCGGCCAGCCCGCCGAACAGCCGCCACAGGTCGCGCCGCAGGACGGGGTCGAGGCCGACGGTGGGCTCGTCGAGCAGGCACACCTCGGGCTCGGCGATCAGCGCCGCCGCCAGCGAGACCCGTGCCCGCTGCCCGCCCGAGAGCTCGCGGGTCAGGCTCCCGCGCTGCGCGCCGAGGTCGACGGCGGACAGCACCGCCTCCACGCGGTCACGTCCCACCGCGGACAGTCGTGCGAAGTAGGAGAGGTTCTGCTCGACGGTGAGGTCGGGATAGACCGAGCTCGCCTGGGTCATGTAGGCCACGCGCCGCCGGTTCACGGCCGAGCCGGCCGGCTCGCCGAGCACCGTCACCGAACCCGACCTCACCACCTGGACGCCGGCGATGGCCCGGATGAGCGTGGACTTGCCGCAGCCGCTCGGTCCGAGCAGCCCGGTGACGCGGCCGCGCAGGATCTCGAGGTCGAGGCCGTCCAGCACGGTGCGGCCGCCGCGCTCGACGACGAGTCCGCTCACCTCCACCGCGGGCGTGGTCATGCTCCGACGATGGCACCGGACCGCGCCGCGCACCAGCACCCACGCGGACCGATGCGCCCGGCGGGCCGGGCAGGACGGGCCGATAGGCTGGGTCGCGTGTCGCGCGACGTCGAACTCACCGTGGTCGAGGGCGGCAACGCCCTCTCCGCCTTCCGAGCCCAGGCCCTGCTGACCCGTCTGCAGGAGGTGGCCCCCGGGCTGACCGGCGTCCGCGCCCGGCACGTGCACTGGGTGGCCAGCGAGCGTCCCCTCGACGTGGCCACCACCGACACCGTCACGCGGATCCTCGACTACGGCGATCCGGTGCAGGACGGCCCTGACGGCACCCTGGTGGTGGTCGGACCGCGCCTCGGCACGATCTCGCCGTGGTCGAGCAAGGCCACCGACATCGTCCACAACTGCGGGCTGGACGTCCGCCGCGTCGAGCGGGTCACCGAGTACACGCTCGAGGGTGGCCGGCCGAGCCCCGATCAGCTCGCCGCGTGCGCCGACGTGCTGCACGACCGGATGACCGAGACCGCCCTGTACTCCCGCGAGGCCGCGGCCGAGCTCTTCGACGAGCGCGAGGCCGAGCCGATGCAGCGGATCGACGTGCTCGGCGGCGGCCGGGAGGCCCTCGAGCGGGCCGACGCCGAGTTCGGCCTGGCACTGTCGCCCGACGAGATCGACTACCTCGTCGACGCCTTCGTCGGCCTCGACCGCAACCCCACCGACGTCGAGCTGATGATGTTCGCCCAGGCGAACTCCGAGCACTGCCGCCACAAGATCTTCAACGCCGACTTCGTGGTCGACGGCGAGCCGCAGGACCGCTCGCTGTTCGCGATGATCCGCCACACCGAGGCGCTCCACGGCGCCGGCACGATCGTGGCCTACAAGGACAACGCCTCGATCATGGAGGGTGGCCCGGCCACGCGCTGGCTCCCCGAGTCGGCCGACCGACCCAGCCGCTACGCGCCGCGCGACGGCGACGTGCACGTGCTGATGAAGGTCGAGACGCACAACCACCCGACCGCGATCTCGCCCTTCCCGGGCGCCGCGACCGGTGCCGGCGGCGAGATCCGCGACGAGGGCGCCACGGGCCGCGGCTCGCAGCCGAAGGCGGGCCTGACCGGCTTCGTCGTGTCGAACCTGCACCTGCCCGGCACCGACGAGCCGTGGGAGACCGAGCAGTTCGGCCGCCCCGCGCACATCGCGAGCCCGCTCGACATCATGACCGAGGGTCCGATCGGCGCCGCCGCGTTCAACAACGAGTTCGGTCGCCCGGGCCTCGGCGGCTTCTTCCGCGTCTACGAGCAGACGGTCGACGGCGTCCGTCGCGGCTATCACAAGCCGATCATGAGCGCGGGCGGCCTCGGCTCGATCAGCGCCGAGATGACCGAGAAGATCCAGTTCCCGGCGGGCACGCTGCTGGTCCAGCTGGGCGGCCCCGGCATGCGCATCGGCATGGGCGGCGGCGCGGCGTCCTCCAAGGCCGCGGGCGCGAACGCCGCCGAGCTGGACTTCGACTCCGTCCAGCGCGGCAACCCCGAGATCGAGCGACGCGCGCAGGAGGTCATCAACCACTGCTGGTCGCTCGGCGAGGCGAACCCGATCCTGTCGATCCACGACGTGGGCGCGGGCGGCCTGTCCAACGCGTTCCCCGAGCTCGTGGACGACGCCGGCGTCGGCGCCACGTTCGAGCTGGGCTCCGTGCCGCTCGAGGAGAGTGGCCTGGCGCCCAAGGAGGCGTGGTGCAACGAGAGCCAGGAGCGCTACGTCCTGGCGATCGCGCCCGAGTCCCTGGGGCGGTTCGCCGCGCTCGCCGACCGTGAGCGCTGCCCGTTCGCCGTCGTGGGCGTGGCCCGCGACGACGCCCAGCTCGTGCTGGCGCCGGTCGATCCCGAGGACGAGGTCCCGATCGACATGCCGCTCGAGGTGCTGCTCGGCAAGCCCCCGAAGATGACGCGCGACGTCACCCGCGTCGCGCGCGCCTCCGACGAGCTCGACCTCGCCGACGTCGACGCGCGCGAGGTCGCGTACGACGTGCTGCGCCACCCGTCGGTGGCCTCGAAGCGCTTCCTCGTCACGATCGGCGACCGCACGGTCGGCGGCCTGACGCACCGCGACCAGATGGTCGGCCCGTGGCAGGTGCCCGTCTCCGACGTCGCGGTCACCCTGTCGGACCACGTCGGCTTCGCCGGCGAGGCGATGGCCAGCGGCGAGCGCACCCCGCTGGCGTCGGTCGACGCGCCGGCCTCCGGCCGGATGGCCGTGGGCGAGGCGATCACCAACCTGCTGGCCGCGCCGATCCACCTGCCGGGCGTCAAGCTCTCGTGCAACTGGATGGCCGCGTGCGGCGAGGACGGCGAGGACGCCGCCCTCTACGACACCGTGCACGCCGTGGCGATGGAGCTGTGCCCCGCGCTGGGCATCTCCGTCCCCGTCGGCAAGGACTCGCTGTCCATGCGCACGCGCTGGACCGAGGAGGACGGCACCGAGAAGCAGGTCATCGCGCCGGTCTCACTCGTCGTCACCGCGTTCGCGGCGCTGCCCGACGTGCGCGGCACCGCGACCCCCGAGCTGCCCGCCGGCGCGGCGCTGCTGCTCGCCGACCTCGGCGCCGGGGCGAACCGCCTCGGCGGCTCGATGCTGGCCCAGGTGCGCGGCGAGTTCGGCGGCACCGTCCCCGACCTCGACGACCCCGCCCGCCTCGTGTCGCTGGTCGACGGCGTCAACGCGCTGCGCGACGCCGGCCTGCTGCTGGCGTACCACGACCGCTCCGACGGCGGCCTGTGGGCGGCCGTGTGCGAGATGGCGTTCGCGGGCGGCGTGGGCGCCGACCTCGACGTCGCCGACCTCGCCGCGCTGTTCACCGAGGAGCTCGGCGCGGTGCTGGCCGTGCCCGCCGACCGCGCCGACGAGGCCCTCGCGCTGCTCGCCGAGCACGGCCTCGAGGACCTCGTGCGCCCAGTGGGCGCCTCCACCGAGGACCGCCACGTGCGCGTCCCGGCGCTCGGTCTCGACGAGCCGCTCCAGGGTCTGGCCCAGGCGTGGGACGAGGTCTCGTGGCGGATCTCGCGCCTGCGCGACAACCCGGAGTGCGCCGACGCCGAGCACGCCGCGATCGGTGCCGACGTCCCCGCGCTCACGGTCGCGCCGACGTTCGACCCCACCGACGACGTGGCCGCGCCCTACCTCGTCGGCCGGGCCCGCCCGAAGGTCGCGATCCTGCGCGAGCAGGGCGTGAACTCGCACGTCGAGACCGCGTTCGGCTTCGACCGCGCCGGCTTCGAGACCTACGACGTGCACATGACCGACCTGCAGTCCGGGCGCTTCGACCTCGCCGACGTGGTCGGCCTGGCCGCGTGTGGCGGGTTCTCCTACGGCGACACGCTCGGCGCCGGCGAGGGCTGGGCGCGCTCGGTGCTGTTCAACCCGGCGCTGACGGACGCGTTCGCCTCGTTCTTCGCCCGACCGGACACGTTCGGCATCGGCATCTGCAACGGCTGCCAGATGTTCGCGTCGCTCGCCGACATCATCCCCGGCGCCGACGCCTGGCCGCGCTTCACCCGCAACGCCTCCGAGCAGTACGAGGCGCGCCTGTCGCTCGTCGAGGTGCTCGACTCGCCGTCGATCTTCTTCTCCGGCATGGCCGGCTCGAAGGTGCCGATCGCGGTGGCGCACGGCGAGGGCTTCGCGAACTTCTCGGCCCGGGGCGACGCTGCCACCGTGCACCGCGCGGCCCGCTTCGTCGACGTGGACGGGCAGGTTGCGAGCGCGTACCCGGCCAACCCGAACGGGTCCCCGGACGGCCTCACCGCGGTCACGACGCCCGACGGCCGGTTCACCGCGATGATGCCGCACGCCGAGCGCGTCCAGCGCAACGTGCAGCTGTCCTGGACCTCGGGCGACGTGTCCGCCGAGAGCCCCTGGCTGCGCATGTTCCGCAACGCCCGCGTGTGGGTCGACTGACCCCCGGAACCGGGGTGTGGGCGTAGTCCGAACGGGCGGTTTTCCGTCCGGGACTTCGGTTACCGGCGCGTACCCGCGTACTCTCGGTATGTGGCCCTGTACCCCCCCGGCGAGCGCACGAGCGAGCCGCTCGACGATCGGCTGCGCGACGATGCCGCGCTGGCCGAGATCGAGCTGACCTCGCGGCTCATGATCGCGGCGTCGGGAGCCACCTCGCCACTGACCCAGTCGGAGATCGACGGCCTCCTGGGCGTCGACCCCGAAGCCTGACCGCCCTCGGTTGGCGGCGGCACTCGCCCAGCACCTACCATGGGCAGAGTCTGCCCGCCACATGCCGAGGAGTACCCGCGTGCGTTTTCGCATCCGACCGGTCGAGGCTTCGTTCTACGACCTCTTCACCGAGATGGCCAACCACTTGGTCACCGGCGCCGGGATCGTCGCCAGGGTCCTGGACCCCGAGGCCGACAAGACCGCACTCGCCGCGCAGATGAACGACGCCGAGCATGCCGCGGACGACACCACGCACGCGATCATCAAGCTCGTGAACAGCACGTTCATCACGCCGTTCGACCGTGAGGACATCTACGCGCTGGCCAGCGGCCTCGACGACGTCATGGACTACATGGAGGAGGTCGTCGACAGCGCGGCCCTCTACGGCGTCACGGAGTTCCCCGACGCCTTCGCGGCGCAGGTGCAGGTGCTCCAGCGCGCCTCCAACCTCACGGCCGAGGCCATGCCGCGGCTGCGCACGATGAAGGACCTCGACGAGTTCTGGATCGAGATCAACCGCCTCGAGAACGAGGGCGACCGGAACCACCGCCGCATGCTCGCTGACCTGTTCGACGGCAACTACAAGGCCATGCAGGTGCTGAAGCTCAAGGACATCGTCGAGGCCGTGGAGGCCGCGATCGACGCCCTCGAGTCGGTCGCCAACACGGTCGAGCAGATCGCCGTCAAGGAGTCCTGAGTGGACCTGGTCACGGTCATGGTGGTCACGGTCGTCGTGATCGCCCTCGTGTTCGACTACACGAACGGCTTCCACGACGCCGCCAACGCGATCGCCACCTCGGTGTCGACGCGGGCGCTGACCCCGCGGGTCGCGCTGGCGATGGCCGCCGTCCTGAACTTCGTCGGCGCCTGGCTGGGCGTCGAGGTCGCCAAGACGATCCAGGGGATCATCGACATCGACGGGGTCACCAGTCTGACCGACGCCGACCGGGCCCATGCGCTGACGATCGTGCTGGCGGCCCTGATCGGTGCCATCACCTGGAACCTCATCACCTGGTACTTCGGCATCCCGTCGTCGTCCTCGCACGCCCTCATCGGCGGCATCGTCGGCGCCGGCATCGCCTCGTCCACCGTGGTCCACTGGGACACGCTGGTCGACAAGGTCGCGATCCCGATGGTGCTGAGCCCCGCGCTGGGCTTCTTCCTGGCGTTCGGGCTGATGACCGCGATCATGTGGATCTTCCGTCGTGCCAAGCCCACGCGGGTCAACCGCGGCTTCCGCCACGCGCAGACCGTCTCGGCCGCCGGCATGGCGCTCGGCCACGGCCTGCAGGACGCCCAGAAGACGATGGGCATCATCGTGCTGGCGCTCGTCGCCGGCGGCTTCCACACCGGTGACGACGTGCCCCTGTGGGTCATCGTCGCGGCCGCCAGCGCGATCGCCGCGGGCACCTACTCGGGCGGCTGGCGCATCATGCGCACGCTCGGCCGCCGCATCATCGAGCTCGACCCGCCGAAGGGCTTCGCCGCCGAGGCCACTGCGGCCAGCGTCCTCTACGTGATGGCGATCGGCCTGCACGCGCCGGTCTCGACCACCCACACGATCACGTCGGCGATCATGGGCTCGGGCGCCACCAAGCGCTTCAGCGCCGTCCGCTGGGGCGTCGCGAAGAACATCGTCGTGGCCTGGGTCGTCACCATGCCCGCCGCCGCGGCCGTCGCCGCCGCGTTCTACTTCCTCGCGCGCCCCTTCCTCCCGTAAGAGGTGGTCGCTCAGCCGAACCGGCCCTGGATGTAGGCCTCGGTGGCCGGGTCGTCGGGGTTGGCGAACATCTTCTCGGTCGGGCCCAGCTCGACGAGGCGGCCCGGCTGGCCGACGCCCGCGAGGTTGAAGAAGGCCGTCTGGTCCGAGACGCGGGCGGCCTGCTGCATGTTGTGGGTGACGATCACGATCGTGTAGTCGTTCTTGAGCTCGTGGATGAGGTCCTCGATGACGCTCGTGGAGATCGGGTCGAGCGCCGAGCAGGGCTCGTCCATGAGCAGCACCTCGGGCTCCACGGCCACCGCGCGCGCGATGCACAGGCGCTGCTGCTGACCGCCGGAGAGGCCCGAGCCGGGTCGGTCGAGGCGGTCCTTGACCTCGGCCCAGAGCCCGGCGCGGCGCAGCGAGCGCTCCACGATGTCGTCGGCCTCGGACTTCTTCATCCGCTTGCTGTTGAGTCGCTGGCCCGCGAGCACGTTCTCCGAGATGGACATCGTCGGGAACGGGTTGGGCCGCTGGAACACCATGCCGATCTTGCGGCGGACGTTCACCGGGTCCATGTCCGAGGCGTAGAGGTCCTGGCCGTCGACCAGTACCTTGCCCTCCACGCGGGCGCCGCGGATGACCTCGTGCATGCGGTTCAGCGACCGCAGGAACGTGGACTTGCCGCAGCCCGAGGGGCCGATGAACGCGGTGACCGCGCGGGCGGGGACGGCGATGTTCACGCCCTCGACGGCGAGGAAGTCGCCGTAGTAGATGTTCAGGTCCGAGACGTCGATGCTCTTGGCCATGGGGTTTCCTTCCGGGTGGTTCAGCGCTCGCCCTGGGGCGAGAAGAAGTGGGAGACGAGGCGGGCGACGAGGTTCAGCAGCATCACGATGATCAGCAGCACGAGAGCGGCGCCCCAGGCGCGCTCGATGCTCGGCTCCGGCGGCACGCCGGGCTGCATGATGGAGGAGTAGGTGAAGACGGGCAGGGTCGCCATGCGCCCGTCGAACAGGTTGAAGTTGACCGAGTCGGTCGCGCCGGCGATCACCAGCAGCGGAGCGGTCTCGCCGATCACGCGGGCGATGGCCAGCGTGATGCCGGTGACGATGCCCGCCAGGGCGGTGGGCAGCACGACCTTGACGATCGTGCGCCACTTCGGCACGCCCAACGCGTAGGACGCCTCGCGCAGCTCGTTCGGGACGAGCTTGAGCATCTCCTCGCAGGAGCGGACGACGACCGGGATCATCAGCACCGACAGCGCGACCGCGCCGCCGATGCCCATGCGCACGCCGTCGCCGAAGAACACCACGAAGAGCGCGTAGGCGAACAGGCCGGCGACGATCGACGGGATGCCCGTCATGACGTCGACGAGGAAGCGGATCCACGTCGACAGGCGGCTGTCATCGCCGTACTCGATGAGGTAGATCGCCGTGAAGAGGCCGATCGGCACCGAGATGACGGTGGCGCCCGCGGTGATCAGCAGGGTGCCGACGATCGCGTGGTAGATGCCGCCGCCCTCGCCGACCACGTTGCGCATCGAGTAGGTGAAGAACTCCGAGCTCAGGACCGGCAGGCCCTTCTCGAGCACGCTCCACATGATGCTGCCGAGCGGGATGAGCGCGAGGCCGAAGGCCGACGCCACGAGCAGGGTCACGAGCCGGTCGACGGCCTTGCGGCGGCCCTCGACGAGGCGCGACCAGAGCGGGACGACCCAGGCGAGCGCGTAGCCCAGGACGGCGAGGCGCAGGTCGGTGAAGAGGCCGGCGACGACGAGGACGACGGCGAGCACGTGGATGGCCCGCGGTGCCGCCGCGGGCAGGCTGCGCGTGCGCAGGGAGTCCGCGAGGTCGTCCTGCTGCGGGGGAGGGGTGAGGGTCGTGGTCATGTCAGTTCGCTCCGGAGAATTCCTTGTTGCGGGCGACGATGGCGCGGGCGGCGAAGTTGACCGCGAAGGTGATGATGAACAGCACCAGGCCGGTCGCGATCAGCGCGTTGACCGTGAGGCCGCTGGCCTCGGGGAACGACTGCGCGATGTTCGCGGCGATCGTGTTGGGGTTGCCCGAGCTGATGACGTTGAAGGTGACGACGCCCGAGGCGCTCAGCACCATCGCGACGGCCATCGTCTCGCCGAGCGCTCGGCCCAGGGCCAGCATCGCCGCCGAGACCATGCCCGAGCGGGCGTAGGGGAAGACGGCCATCTTCGTCATCTCCCAGCGCGTGGCGCCGAGGGCGAGCGCGGCCTCCTCGTGCAGGCGCGGGGTCTGCAGGAAGATCTCGCGGCAGATCGCCGTCATGATCGGCAGCACCATGATCGCGAGCACGAGGGCGGCGGTCAGGATCGTGCGCCCCGTGGCCGAGGCGGGCCCGGCGAACAGCGGGATGAAGCCGAGGTTCTCCTCGAGCCAGACGTACAGCGGCTGGATCGCCGACGACAACGTGATGATGCCCCACGTGCCGTAGACGACGCTGGGCACGGCGGCCAGCAGGTCGATGAGGTAGCCGATCGGCTGGGCCAGGCGGCGCGGCGCGTAGTGCGAGATGAACAGCGCGACGCCGATCGCGACGGGGGTCGCGATGACGAGCGCGATCGTGGCCGCCCACAGCGTGCCGAAGACCAGGGGTCCGACGTACTGCAGGAAGCCCTCGCCGCTCTTGACCTCGTCGGGGGAGGCGGTGATGCCGGGGATGCCCTCGGCGGTCAGGAAGATCGCCACGCCGGCGAGCGTCGCCAGGATGACGACGGCCGCCCCGAGGGAGATGCCGCGGAAGACGCGGTCCCCGGGGCGGGTGGCCGCTCGCGGTTCGGTGGAAGTGCTCACGTGTGTCCTTGTCGGAGTTCGTCTGCTGCGCATGACCCGGGCGAGGGGTGCGGCCCTCGCCCGGACCAAGCGCATCAGCCGATCGTGTCGATGGCCGTCTTGACCTTGGCGGCGAAGTCGTCCGAGAGCGGGGCCGAGCCGGCGGCCTCGGCGGAGGCGTTCTGGCCCTCGGAGCCGGCGACGTAGGTCAGCCACTCCTTGACGAGCTCGGCCTCGGTGGCGTCCTCGTACTTCTGGCAGGCGATCTGGTACGAGACCAGGACGATCGGGTAGACGCCCGCGGCCTCGGTCTTGCGGTCGATCTCCAGGGCGAGGTCGGTGGCGGCGCGGCCCTCGACCTGCGTGGCGGCGTCGAGGACCTTGGCGGCGGCCTCGGGGGTCGGCGCGACGAACTCCTCGCCGACCTTGACCGCGACGGTGCTCAGCTCGCCGGCCTGGCTGGCGTCGGCGTAGCCGATCGTGCCCTGGCCGCCGGAGACGGCCTGGATCACGCCGGAGGTCTGCTGGGCGGCCTCGCCACCCTTGACCGGCCACTCCTCGACCTCACCGTGCGTCCAGGAGCCCTCGGAGGCGGCGTCCAGGTAGGCGGTGAAGTTCTCGGTGGTGCCCGAGGCGTCGCCGCGGTGGACGGGCGTGATGGTCGAGTCGGGCAGCTCGGCGTCCGGGTTGTCCGCCGCGATGGCCTTGTCGTTCCACTTCGTGACGTCGCCCGCGAAGATCGCGCCGATGGTCTGCGGCGAGAGCTGCAGGTCGTCGACGCCGTCCAGGTTGTAGACGACCGCGACGGGGCTGACGTAGACCGGGACGGTCACGACGTCGGAGCCGCAGCGGTCCTTGGCGGCCGCCACCTCCTCGTCGTCGAGGAAGGCGTCGGAGCCGGCGAAGGAGACGCCGCCCGCGATGAACTGCTCACGACCGCCGCCGGAGCCGATGGCGTCGTAGTTGACGGTGACATCCGCGTTGGCGGTCTGGAAGCCCTGCTTCCACGCGTTGACGGCGGACTGCTGCGAGCTCGCGCCGGCGCCGTTGAGGGTGCCGCTGAGCGAGCTCTCGGAGGAGTCGTCGGCCGAGGCGCTCTCGTTGGCGGCGCCGCAGGCGGACAGGCTGAACAACAGCGCGGAACCCGCCGCGGTGGCGGCCAGGGTGCGCATGGACTTGCGGTTCACTGTGTTCCCTCTCATGGAGCGTGTGTGTGAGGCGATCGCCCCGAACACCGTCACGCTAGGAATCGCAGGTGTATCGAACCTGCGGCGAGGGTGAACGACAGGTGAACTCAGGCGGAAGGCTGGGTGTGCGCGACGGCGTTCCGGCCCGTCACACCAGCTCGGACGCCAGCACCCGTCCCTTGCGGTGATGGATCACCAGGGCGTGCCCGGGCGACAGCACCGGACCGTCGATGCCCAAGGCCGTGTAGACGTCGCGCAGCGTCGGGCGGTGTGTGCAGGCGACCGTGGGGCGCTTCGTGCCGAGGAGTCCCTCGACGGCCCGCTCGACCTTCGCGGCCGAGGCGCCCTCGACGAGCCGGTCGTCGAGCTCGAGCAGCTCGTCGGTGGCGCCGACGTAGGGGTCCACGGTCTGCACGGTGCGGGTGGCGGGGCTGCTGACGATGCGCCGGGCGCCGAACGCGGTGAGCACCGGGACGAGCTCCTTGGCGCGGTCGTGGCCGGCGGGGGCGAGCGGCCGGTCGAGGTCGCCGCCGTCCCACGCGTCGCGCCCGACCGCCTTCGCGTGTCGCAGCACCACGAGCGTGCGCGCCTTGTGCGACTTGCGCGCCACGAGGTCCTCGAAGGCCTCCAGCAGGCGGCGGTCGTGCTCGTAGGTCAGCTTCTTGCGCGCGGCGCGGGGCGAGAGCCAGCGCACCTGGTCGACCTCGCGGTTGGGACGGAAGTCGGTCTCGTCGTCGACGGTGCGGGCGATCCAGTAGGCGACCTGCTTGAGCCCGCCGCGGACGCGGTAGGTCACCTCGGGCAGCGGGTGCACGAGGCGCACCCGGTAGCCGGTCTCCTCGGCGATCTCGCGCACCGCCGTGACGGGCAGCGGCTCGTCGGGATCGGTCTTGCCCTTGGGGAAGGTCCAGTCGTCGTAGCCGGGGCGGTGCACGAGCAGCACCTCGAGGCCGCCGGATCCCTTCGGGCCGGCCTTGCGCCACACGATGCCGCCCGCGGCGGTGATGACCTTGCTCGCCATGGTGACAGTGTGCGCCCTCAGGCCCGGGACCGACGAGAGCGTGCCCGGTCGATGAGCATCTCCTGGACGTTCGCCCCGGGCATCCTGGTCCAGGCGCCGTCGGCGCCCAGGTGCCACGAGAGCGTCTCGTCGGACGCCATCGTGTCGAGGAGGTCGGCCAGCTGGTCGCCGTGGGCGGCCGAAGGCACCCGCACGAGCACCTCGACGCGACGGTCGAGGTTGCGGTGCATGAGGTCGGACGAGCCGATCCACACCTCGCGGTCGTCGCCGGCGCCGAAGACGAACACCCGGCTGTGCTCGAGGAAGCGGCCCAGGATGCTGCGCACCCGGATGTTCTCGGACAGGCCCGGCACGCCGGGTCGCAGCGCGCAGATGCCGCGGATGATGAGGTCGATCCCGACGCCCGCGCGGGACGCCTCGTAGAGCTTGTCGATGATGGCCTCGTCGACGAGTGAGTTCAGCTTGATCGCGATGTGCGCCGGCTTGCCGGCGCGCTGCTTGTCGATCTCGCCGTCGATCCGCTCGATGAGGCCCGAGCGCAGCTCGCGCGGGGCGACCAGCAGCGAGTCGTAGTCGCTGGAGACCGCGAAGCCCGAGAGGCTGTTGAAGAGCTCGGTGAGGTCGTGCGTGATCTCGCGGTTGGAGGTCAGCAGGCCGAAGTCCTCGTAGTGCCGCGCGGTCTTCGGGTTGTAGTTGCCGGTGCCGATGTGGGCGTAGCGGCGCAGCCCGTCGGGCTCGTCGCGGATCACCAACGCCAGCTTGCAGTGGGTCTTGAGCCCCACGAGGCCGTAGACGACGTGGCAGCCGGCGCGCTCGAGCTTGCGGGCCCAGCGGATGTTCGCCTGCTCGTCGAAGCGCGCCTTGATCTCCACGAGGACCAGCACCTGCTTGCCCGAGCGGGCGGCGTCGACGAGCGAGTCGATGATCGGCGAGTCGCCCGACGTGCGGTAGAGCGTCTGCTTGATCGCGAGCACGTGCGGGTCGGCCGCGGCCTGCTCGATGAAGCGCTGCACGCTCGTGGCGAACGAGTCGTAGGGGTGGTGCACCAGCACGTCGCGCTTGCGCAGCGCGCTGAACATGTCGGCGGGGCTCGCGGTCTCGACCTCGGCCAGGTGCTCGTGGGTGCCGGGCACGAACGGCGGGAACTTCAGGTCGGGGCGGTCGTTGTCGGCGATCTCGTTGAGGCTGCGCAGGTCGAGCGGACCCCGCAGGCGGAAGACCTCCTCGTCCGAGACGCCCAGCTCGCTGACCAGCAGCTCGAGCACGGCGTCGGACATGGTCTCGTCGACCTCGAGCCGCACGGGCGGGCCGAAGCGGCGCCGCAGCAGCTCCTTCTCGAGGGCCTTCAGCAGGTTCTCGGCGTCGTCCTCCTCGACCTCGAGGTCCTCGTTGCGGGTGACGCGGAACGTGTGCTGGTCGATGATCTCCATGCCCGGGAAGAGGCTGTCGAGGTTCGCCGCGATGACGTCCTCGAGCGCCACGTAGCGGCCGTCGGAGGCCTTGATCCAACGCTGGATGACCGGCGGCACCTTCACGCGGGCGAAGTGCTCCTTGCCGGTGCGCGGATTGCGCATGACCAGCGCGATGTTCAGCGAGAGGCCGGAGATGTAGGGGAACGGGTGCGCGGGGTCGACCGCCAGCGGCGTCAGGACCGGGAACACGCGGTGGTGGTAGAACTCGGTGATCGTGCCGCGCTCCTCGTCGGTGAGCTCGTGCCAGCGCAGCAGGCAGATCCCCTCGTCGGTCAGCGCGGGCATGATCGCGTCGTGCAGGAGGTTGGCCTGGCGCTCCATCAGCACGCGACTGGCCTGCAGGCTCGAGCTGAGCACGTCGCGCGGGTTGAGGCCGCTGGCCGAGGGCACCGCCACGCCGGCGGCGATGCGCCGCTTTAGGCCGGCGATGCGCACCATGAAGAACTCGTCGAGGTTGCTGCCGAAGATGGCCAGGAACCGGGCTCGCTCCAGCAGTGGGAGCGTCTCGACCTCGGCGAGCTCCAGCACGCGGGCGTTGAACGCGATCCACGACAGCTCGCGGTCGAGGAAGCGGTCGTCGGGCAGCGCACCGTCGGTGGCGTCGTAGGGCGGATCGACGTCGAACTCGTCGGGGGACGAGGCGAGGGGCTCAGGGACCGTCAGGTCGGTGGTCTCCATGGACTCACCCTGCCACGGTCAGGTGAAGAGCAGGTGAACTCAGCCGAGCGCCCGCACCACCAGGTAGGCGCCACCGGCGAGGAGCGCCCACAGGGGGATCGAGAGCAGGACGAGCAGGGACATGGAGCGGCGGAACCCGGGGCGTGCCACCGGGGTCTCGCCCAGGGGCGCGGCCAGGTTGGGCTGAGGCTCGCTCTGGTCGACCTTGAACGCTTTCGCAGTGCCCATCGACTTTCCTCTCGTCGTGTACGAGACGTGGTGTCGTCCTCTCCATGATGCGCCATCCGGCAAGCAATTGCTCGCTTTGTGTCACAGAAGTGACGCGTGAGGCTGCTACGTTCGCGTCCATGAGCGTGTCAGGACGGGTTCGCAGGGCCGCCGTCGCCGCCGTCGGCGCGGCTCCCCGACCCGTGAAGCGGGCCATGTTCGGGGCGCCACGGCGCCACGGCGACCAGGTGCTGCACCCCGACATGCAGGCGCTGCTGGCGCTCATGCGGCTGGAGGCCCCCGACCCGGCCTCGACGCCCATCAGCCGCCAGCGTCGCGACCTCGCCCGCGCCGACCGCCTGCTCGGCGGCACCCAGCCGATCGGCGCCGTGACCGAGCGCCAGATCGCAGGTCCCGCCGGCCCGATCCGGCTGCGGTTCTACACGCCACGCGACCTGGTCGGCCCGTCGCCGGCCCTCGTCTGGCTGCACGGCGGCGGCTTCACGCTCGGCGACCTCGAGAGCCACGACGCCCTGTGCCGGTTCGTGGCGGAGCATGCGATGGTGCGCGTCGTCGCGGTCGACTACCGGCTGGCGCCCGAGCATCCGTTCCCGTCGGCGGTCCAGGACTGCGTCGCCGCGTGGACCTGGGTGTGCGAGAACGCCTCCGCGCTGGCGATCGACGCCGACCGGATCGCGGTGGGCGGCGACAGCGCCGGCGGCAACCTCGCCACCGTGGTGGCGCAGGAGATGGTGCGCTCCGGCGGACCCGTGCCGCGCCTCCAGCTGCTGGTCTACCCCGTCACCGACTTCACGACGATCCGCCAGAGCCGGCGCGACTTCGGCCGTGGCTACTTCCTCACCGAGGACCTCATGGAGGAGTTCACCGGCGCGTACCTCGTGCGCGACGAGGACCGCACCGACCCGCGGATCTCGCCGATCCGCGGCGACCTGCACGACCTGCCGCCGGCCCACGTGGTGACCGCGGCGTTCGACCCGCTGCGCGACGAGGGCGAGGCGTACGCCGAGGCGCTCCGCGAGGCCGGGGTCGGCGTCTCGCTCGTGCGCGAGCCGGGACTCATCCACGGCTTCGCCACGATGGTCGGCTTCGGCACGGCCGCGCCCGCGGCGGTGCGCCGCTTCGCGGCCGAGCTGCAGCGCGGCCTGGTCTGAGTCAGGCGCGCGCGGCGTACAGGACGTCTCGCGCCTTCTCGGTGAACCCGAGGCCGCGGTAGACGGCCAGGGCCGGGTCGTTGTCGCCCTCGACGTAGAGGTCGATCGCGGACACGCCCCGGCTCCACAGGTGGCGCAGGCCGATCGCGGTGAGCGCCTTGCCCAGTCCGCCGCCGTGCGCCGCGGGGTCGACGCCCACGACGTAGACCTCGCCCACGCCGTCCTCGACCTTGGTCCAGTGGAAGCCGACGACCTCATCGTCGCGCTCGGCCACGAACAGTCCCGCGGGGTCGAACCACTCCTGCGCGCGGCGGCGGTCGAAGCCGGCACGATCCATCGCGCCCTGCTCGGGGTGCGAGGCGAACGCGCGCCCGTTGACCGCGACGATCGCGTCGGCGTCCTCCTCGCGGAAGGAGCGCAGCGTGACGCCGGCCGGCGTCACGACCTCGGGCACGACCGCCTCGGCCGTGGTCAGGACGAGCAGCGTGCGCTCGGCGTGCAGGCCCGCGGCGGCGGCGAGCGCCTGCGCGCCGGGCAGGTCGCCGTGCGCCCAGAACCGGGTCTCGCCGCGCTCGACGAGGTCGTCGACGAGGGCTCGCCCGCGGCCCTGGCGCCGGTAGCGCGGGTGCACGACGAACTCGACGGGCGCGTCACCGACCGCGACCGCCCCGACGACCTCGTCGTAGCGCTCCAGCCGCAGCGGGCTGCCGTCGCGCAGCGCGATCGTGGTGGCCTCGTTGAACGGGGCGACGCCGTCGGCCTCGAGGGCGGACTCGGCCAGGTCCAGAAGGGTCATGGGCGTCCTCGCAGCTCTCGCAGGTGGTGGGCGACCTCGGCCGCGAGGGCGCGGGCGAAGGCCTCGGGATCGTCGCCCTCCGGCTCGGGCACCAGGTGGTGCACCGCGCCCGACTCGTACAGGTCGAACGCGCTGATCCGCTGCTCGGTGGCCAGCTGGGCGGCATGGTCGACGTCGCCGAAGACGATCGCGCTGGCGCCCTCGGGCGGCAGCGGCGACAGCCACGAGTTCTCTGCGGCGATCGTGCGCGAGGCGGGCAGCAGCGCGAGCGCCCCGCCGCCGCAGCCCTGGCCCAGCAGCACCGACACCGAGGGCACCCGCATCGTCGACATCGAGCTGATGCAGCGGGCGATCTCCCCGGCGATGGCGCCCTGCTCGGCGTCGGGCGAGAGCTCGGCGCCCGGGGTGTCGATGAACGACACGAGCGGCAGGCCCAGCTCGTTCGCCAGCTTCATGCCGCGGCGCGCCTCGCGCAGGGCCGCGGGGCCCATCGGCTTGATCCGGCTCTGGGTGGTGCGGTCCTGGCCGATCACGATGCACGGCTCGCCGTCGATGCGGGCCAGGGCGACGATCATCGCGGCGTCGCGCTCGCCGCGCTCGGTGCCCTGGAGCCGGATGATCTCGTCGGTGCCCCAGCGCAGCACCTCGCGGACGCCGGGACGGTCGGGCGTGCGGGTCAGCAGGACCGAGTCCCACGCGTCGTGGCGGCGCTCGGTGGCCGCGGGTCGTCGCTCGCGGCTGGACTCGCCGGGCGGGTCGATGAGGATCGACAGCGCCGTGTCGACCATGAACGGCAGCTCCTCGGGCATGACGACGGCGTCGATGATGCCGCGGTTCGCGAGGTTGTCCGAGGTCTGGATGCCGGGCGGGAACGGCGCGCCGTTGAGCAGCTCGTAGACCTTGGGGCCGAGGAAGCCGATGAGGGCGCCCGGCTCGGCGATCGTGATGTGGCCCAGCGAGCCCCACGACGCGAAGACGCCGCCGGTCGTGGGGTGGCGCAGGTAGATCAGGTACGGCAGGCCGGCGGCCTTGTGGTCCATGAGGGCGCGCGAGATGTCGACCATCCGGACGAACGCGGGCGTGCCCTCCTGCATGCGCGTGCCGCCCGAGGCGGTGGTGGCCAGCACGGGGATGCCCTCGGCGGTGGCGCGGCGCACCGCTCGCACGATGCGCTCGGCGGCCACCTGCCCGATCGAGCCGGCGAGGAACTTGAACTCGTTGACGAGCACCGCGACGGGCCGGCCGCGCATCAGGGCGCGCCCGGTGATCACCGACTCGTCGGTGCCGGCACGCTCGGCCGCGGCCAGCAGATCGGTGCGGTACGGCTCGGGGTGCACGGTGTGGTCCACGGGCTCGTCCCACGACTCCCACGAGTCGGGGTCGAGGACGAGGTCGATCAGCTCACGAGCGGTCAGGCGGGACACGGCACCCAGTATGGCCGGGATCGGGGGAGTCGACCGACCGCGAGGGGCGCGGCGGACCACTACAGTGACGGCCGTGTCCACCTTTCACGCCATCATTCCCGCTGGCGGGGCCGGGACGCGACTGTGGCCGCTGTCGCGGAAGGCGCGCCCGAAGTTCCTGCTCGACCTCGAGGGGACCGGGCGCACGCTGATCCAGCAGACGTGGGACCGGATGCTCCCGCTCGCCTCGCCGGAGCACGTGCACGTGGTGTCCGGAGCGGCCCACGCCGGCGCCATCGCGGCCCAGCTGCCCGAGCTGGTGAACCTGCTGCTCGAGCCGTCGCCGCGCGACTCGATGCCCGCCATCGGCCTGGCCGCCGCGATCATCGAGCGCGCCGATCCCGACGCGGTCGTGGGCTCGTTCGCCGCCGACCACCGCATCCCCGACCCCGACCGGTTCGCCGACGCCGTGCGCGAGGCGATCGCGGTGGCCGAGCAGGGCTACGTCGTCACGATCGGCATCGAGCCGACCGAGCCGTCCACGGCGTTCGGCTACATCGCCGCGGGCGAGTCGCTCGAGGACTTCGCGTCGGCACGCGCCGTGCGCACGTTCGTCGAGAAGCCCGACGAGGAGACCGCGCGCGGCTACCTGGCCTCGGGCGACTTCGTGTGGAACGCCGGGATGTTCGTCGCGCGCGCCTCGGTGCTGCTCGACTCGCTCGCGCGCTTCCAGCCCGACCTCGCGGCGGGCCTGCGCGCCATCGCGGCCGCGTGGGGCAGCCCGGCGTTCGTCGCCGAGCTGGAGCGCACCTGGCCCACCCTCACCACGATCGCGATCGACCACGCCGTGGCCGAGCCCGTCGCCGCCGAGGGCGGGATGGCCGTGGTGCCCGCCACCTTCGGCTGGGACGACCTCGGCGACTTCGCCTCGATCGCGCCGCTCGGGTCCTCGCCCGACGTGCTGTGGGTCGACGCCGACGGCGTGGCCCGCGGGCAGGACGGCGTGCAGATCGCCGTGCTCGGCGTGCGGAACGTGGCGGTCGTCCAGACCGACGACGCCGTGCTCGTGCTCGACCTCGCGCAGTCGCAGCGCGTGAAGGAGATCGTCGCGCAGCTGCCCGGACTCGACCGCGACGACCTGCTCTAGGAGGCGACGATGGCGCGATGGCCGCGGCAGGTCTACGGGACGGGCTCGGACCCCGACCCGCGGTTCACGCTGGCGAACGAGCGCACGTTCCTGGCCTGGATCCGCACGTCGGGCGCGCTGTTCGCGCTCGCGCTGGCGCTCGAGGTGCTCGACCTTGCCCTCACGCCGTGGGTCCGGGACGTGATCGTCGTGCTGCTGGCCGCAGGCTCGCTCTGGGGCGCCGTCGGCTCGTGGCTGAGCTGGGCGCGCACCGAGCGCGCGCTGCGCACGGACATGTCCCTCCCCGGTGGCGGGCCCTACCTCGTGCTCGCGGCCTTCCTCGTGCTCGCGGTCGCGCTGTTCCTGATCGACGTGGCGGTCATCCGGGGCTTCGGGTCGTGACCGAGCACCGCGAGCCCACCGAGCGCACGGTCCTGGCCTGGCAGCGCACGCTGCTCAGCCTCGTCGTGATGCTCGTGGTGACGGCGCGGATCGCGCTGGAGGGCGACCGGGCGTGGACGTTCGTGCTCGCGTCCGTCGCGGCGGTGCTGATGCTCGTGCTCTTCGTGCCCCTGCACCTGAGGTCACGACGCCTGCCGGAGCAGGCCCTGGTCCTGCGCGACGGCAAGGCGCCCTTGCTGCTCGCCGCCTCGCTCGCGCTGCCGGCCGCCGCCCTGCTGCTGCAGGTGGCCCTGCGCTGACCGAGATCTGCTCCATCTTCGACGTTTGGAACGGCGTGAAAGGTCGAAGATGGAGCACATCTCGGTATGGGCGGTCAGGGGATCGCGCGCACGGGCCGGTGGCCCACCAGGTCCTTGAGCTCGGAGTCGGGAGTGCCCGGCCCGGGCAGGTAGATCTGTGCGACCTCGCCGGTGCCCACGAGGGTCAGGTCGCCGTCCTCCGCGTCGGTGTAGACCGTCTCGCCGCGGCTGAGCGCCATCTTCTCGCCCTGCGCGTTGAGCAGCTGCACCGCGCCGCCGATGCACATGACGATCGAGTGGCTCGCCGCGATGATCGAGACGCCGTCGGGGTCGGCCGGCGAGACCTGCGTGACCGCGAGCGCGAACTCCTCGACCTCGGGGTGGTAGACCTCGGTCGAGAACGACGGGTAGCCCGGCTCGACGCGCGCGACGCGGGCCATGCCGGCCTCGAGGCAGCGGATCAGGCCCTCGGGGTCGAGCGCCTTGCGGGTGAGGCCCGCGCGCATGACGTTGTCGGAGTTCGCCATGGCCTCCAGGCACAGGCCCGACAGGTGCGCGTGGATGACGCCGGTGCCCAGGAACATCGCCTCGCCCGGCTGCAGCGTGAAGCGGTTGAGCAGCAGCGACACCACGATGCCGACGTCGTCGGGGTGGTGGCGGGCGATCATCGCGGCGGTGCTGTAGGCCCGCTTGATGTCGACGCCGTCGTGGACGAGCGCCTTGCACTGGATGACGACCTGGGCGATCTCCGCCGGCGGCGGGGGAGCGATCAGCAGGTTCTCCAGGACGCGAACGATCCCCTTGAAGCCCGTCTTGGCGCGCAGGGTCGCCGAGGCGGCGTTGATCGTGGGAGTGTCCAGCTGGGCGAACACGCGCAGGATCTCGGCGGTGGGCCGGAAGCCGACGAGGGTGTCGAACGTGCTGAGCGCGTAGACCATCTCGGGCTTGTGGTTCGGGTCCTTGAACACGCGCTGCGGGGAGTCGAGCGGGACGCCCGCGGCCTCCTCGCGCGCGAACCCCTCACGCGCCTCGGCCTGCCCGGGGTGCACCTGGATCGACAGCGGCTGCTCGGCCGCGAGGATCTTGAGCATGAACGGGACCTCGCCGGCGATGTCGGACAGCGGTCGCAAACCCTCGGCCGTCTCGACCTGCGAGGGGGCCAGCGGATGGGTGCCGAGCCACATCTCGGCGACCGGCTCGCCGGACACCGTCCGCCCCAGGAAACGCGGAATGTCGCTCGTGGAGCCCCAGTCGTACGCCTGGGTCATGTTGTGCAGACGGCGCATGTACTCAACAGTAGACTCCCTCGCGTGTCCGGACCCCGACTCGTCGCGTTCGATCTCGACGACACGCTCGCCCCGTCGAAGTGCGCGATCCCCGCGCCCATCGGCGAGCTGCTGATCCGGCTCGCCGAGCGGGTCGAGGTGGCGATCATCTCTGGCGGCCAGCTGGAGCAGTTCCGCAAGCAGGTCGTCGAGCAGCTGCCGCCGGCGCCCGCCGAGGTCCTCGAGCGGATCCACCTGCTGCCCACGTGCGGCACGCAGTACTACCGGCTGCGCGGCGAGGAGATCGTCACCGTCTACGCCCACCGGCTGACCGAGGACGAGCGCGACCGCGCCCTCGCCGCCGTCGAGCAGGAGGCGAGGCGGCTCGGCCTGTGGGAGTCGCAGACGTGGGGCGACATCCTGGAGGACCGCGGCTCGCAGATCACGTTCTCGGCGCTGGGCCAGAAGGCGCCCATCGACGCGAAGATGGCGTGGGACCCCGACGGTCGCAAGAAGGGCGCCCTGCGCGACGCCGTGGCGGCCGTGCTGCCCGACCTCGAGGTGCGCTCGGGCGGCTCGACCTCGGTGGACATCACCCACCGTGGCATCGACAAGGCCTACGGGATGCGGCAGCTGGCCGACGCCACCGGCATCGGCCTGGACGCCATGCTCTTCGTGGGCGACCGCCTCGACCCCGAGGGCAACGACTACCCGGTGCTCGCGCTCGGCGTCGAGTGCCACGCGGTCGAGGGCTGGCAGGACACCGTGGACTACCTCGAGGGCCTCATCCCCACCCTCGGCTGACGCCCGCTCGCGCTCCGCGTGAGCCAGATGTGTAGCGGTATCCACCCTTTTTCCGGTGCTTGACGCCGAAAATGGTGGACAGCGCTACAGATCTCGTTCGCCGGAGGCGAAGGTCAGGCGGAGCCGCCGGAGGCGAACGCTACGAGGAGGTCAGGCGCGGCCGGCGACCTGGCGGCGGGCCGACTCCTGGCGCTCGGCGGCGCGGTCCGCGGCGGCCTCGCCGGGCTCGCGGCGCGAGACGAAGCGGTAGCCGACGTTGCGGACGGTGCCGATGAGGGTCTCGTTCTCGGGGCCGAGCTTGGCGCGGAGACGACGCACGTGGACGTCGACGGTGCGGGTGCCGCCGAAGTAGTCGTAGCCCCACACCTCCTGCAAGAGCTGCTGGCGGGTGAACACGCGGCCGGGGTGCTGGGCGAGGAACTTCAGGAGCTCGAACTCCTTGAAGGTGAGGTCGAGGACGCGGCTGTCGAGCTTGGCCGTGTAGGTGACGTCGTCGACCACGAGGCCGCTGGCGCTGATGATGTGGCTGTCGTCCTCGGACTTGTCGCCGTCGGCGGCGACGCGGCCCATGCTCAGGCGCAGGCGGGCCTCGAGCTCGGCGGGGCCGGCGGTGGTGAGGATGACGTCGTCCATGCCCCAGTCGGCGGCGGCGACGGTGAGGCCGCCCTCGGTGAGGATGAGGATGAGCGGGCACTCGATGCCCGTCGTGCGCAGGACGCGGGTGAGGCTGCGGACCTGGGCGAGGTCATGGCGTCCGTCGACCAGGACGGCGTCGCACTGGGGCGCGTCGATGAGCGCGCTGGCCTCGGCGGGGAGGATCTTCACGTGGTGGGGGAGCAGCGCCAGTGACGGCAGCACCTCGACGGACGACTGGGTGCTCTTCGTCAGCAGCAGCAGGTGGGACACGGTCGGATGGCCTCCTATACACGTCGAGGCCCCGACGAACGAACCGCGTTCATCGAAGCCTCATTGCCCTGTCGACCATACTTCATGTGATGTGCCCGTGACGAGAGGTGCCGCGGGAATGCGAACCACGTCACATCGTTGACACATGGTGGACCGATCCAGGAGGAGAGCCGATGACCGGAGTGCAGGTGCTGCTGCTGGCCGTCGTGGTCGCAGGCGTCGGCGCGGCCGTCATGCGCTGGAAGAACGGCCGGTTCGCCACGACCACGACACGGGACGACGCCGAGCGGCTCGGCCCGGACGACCTCGGCGCCCCGCTCGGCGAGCGCGCCACGCTGGTCCAGTTCTCCAGTGCCTTCTGCGCCCCGTGCCGGGCGACGCGCCAGGTCCTGGGGCAGGTCACGGGTCTGGTGCCGGGCGTGACCGCCGTGGAGATCGACGCCGAGGCCGAGCTCGACCTCGTCCGCCGGCTCGGGGTGCTGCGCACGCCCACCGTGCTGGTGCTCGACGCGGGTGGCCGGATCGTCGAGCGGGCCTCCGGGGCGCCCACGCGCGACCAGGTGCTCGTGGCGCTCGACCGGGCGATCTCCGCCTGACCGTCTCTCATTGTGGACGTTCGTCTCACATGGCGGGATGTGGGCGCAGGGCGACGGGGTCGTGCCCCTACGCTGGAGGCATGTTCACGACACACCTGACCCGACGACGCGCGGTGGACAACTGCCGCACGCGCTCGGCGCTGTGTCGTCTGCGCTGACTCCCTCACCCGCACTGTCAGCCCTCACTCCTGTTCGGAGCACCCCGTCATGTCCCACGACACCCCCGTCGTCGATCCTCGCGCGCTGCGCTTCACCGCCGCCGTGACCAGCCTGGTCCTGGCGCTGGTGCTCGTGGCGCCCTCGCCCGTGCGCGAGGTGCTGCTCGGCGTCCAGGTGGCGATCTTCGCGCTGGGAGCGTTCGTCTCGCTGTCGGCCTCGCCGTGGGCGTGGCTGTTCCGCACCGTCGTGCGACCCCGCATCGGCGCGCCGCAGCGCACCGAGGACGCGCGCCCGCCGCGCTTCGCCCAGACCGTCGGCCTGGTGTTCACCGCGATCGGCCTGCTGGCCCTCGTGGCCGGACTCACCACGGTCGGCCTCGTCGCCGTGGGCCTGGCCTTCGTCGCCGCCCTGCTCAACGCCACCACGGGCTTCTGCCTGGGCTGCGAGCTCTACCTGACCACCCGACGCCTCGCCGGCCAGACGGCCTGAGGCCCCAGACCACCGCACGACTCCACCACTTCGCAGAGGAAAAGGAAGCACCATGAGCCGCGAGACCGCACTCGTCACCGCCGACTGGGTCGAGGACCACCTGAACGACGACGGCGTCGTCCTGATCGAGGTCGACGAGGACGTCGAGGCCTACGACAAGGGCCACATCCCCGGCGCGATCAAGCTGGACTGGAAGAAGGACCTGCAGGACGGCGTCCGTCACGACTTCGTCAGCAAGGAGCGCCTGGAGCAGCTGCTGAGCGAGAAGGGCGTGTCCAACGACGACACGGTCGTCTTCTACGGCGGCAACAACAACTGGTTCGCCGCGTACGCCTACTGGTACCTCACGTACTACGGCCACCAGAACCTGCGCCTGCTCGACGGCGGCCGCAAGAAGTGGGAGCTCGACAGCCGCGAGCTGACCGACGAGGTCCCCTCGCGCGCCGCCACCACCTACACCGCGCAGGAGCCGAACGAGGACATCCGCGCCTACCGCGACGAGGTCGTCGAGGCCATCGGCACGAAGAACCTCATCGACGTGCGCAGCCCCGACGAGTTCGCCGGCCGCCTGCTCGCCCCCGCGCACCTGCCGCAGGAGGCCGCGCAGATCGGTGGCCACATCCCCACCGCCGGCAACGTGCCGTGGAGCAAGGCCGCGAACGACGACGGCACCTTCCGCAAGGACGAGGAGCTGCAGTCGCTGTACGCAGACGCCGGCCTCGACCAGGGCAAGGACACCATCGCCTACTGCCGCATCGGCGAGCGCAGCTCGCACACGTGGTTCGTGCTCAGCGAGATCCTGGGCTACTCCAACGTCAAGAACTACGACGGCTCGTGGAGCGAGTACGGCTCGCTGCGCGGCGTGCCGGTCGCCGTCGGTGACGAGCCCGGGGAGGCCTGAGATGTGCGGAGCGATCAAGGGCGGGCCCAGCCTCGAGGGCGTCGACGTCGCGAACCAGGCCGTGATCCAGGGTGTCGTGCTGCGGGGCGAGCAGCCCGTGGGCAACGCCTACGTGCGCCTGCTCGACCGCAACGGTGAGTTCACCGCCGAGGTGCCCACCTCGGCCACGGGCCAGTTCCGGTTCTTCGCCGCGCCGGGCAACTGGACGCTGCGCACGCTCGCGCCGCGCGCCGAGGTCGTCGACTCGCAGGTCGTCGCCGCCAAGGGCTCGGTCGCCGAGGTGGCCGTCGCCATCTGAGCCAGACCGCACGAGGGCCCCGGGAGCGATCTCCCGGGGCCCTCGTCGTGCGTCCGGGGGTCGCCGAGGAGGTCCGTTCCGAGCGGTTCCGGCACGGGGAGGAACCGGTGCCGAACCGAGGATCGAGTGGGGATCTCGTGTGGAGATTCCGTGGATCTGGCCTCCGTAGCGTTCTTCTTGTCAACCCAGACGGGCCGCAGAGAGCGGCTCGAACAGCCAGGAGAAGAACATGCGCACCAAGAAGATCCTCGTCCCGCTCGCCACCCTGCTCGCCGCCGGCGCCATCGCCGTGGGCTCGGGTGCCACCTTCAGCTCGACCTCGGGCAACACGATCAGCGCCGCCACGTCGGGCACCCTGACGCAGAGCAACTCCAAGGCCGGCAAGGCCGTCTTCTCGCTGGACAACCTGAAGCCGGGCGACACGCTCAACGGCTCGCTCAAGCTCACGAACACCGGCTCGCTCGCCGCCGCCTTCTCCCTGACCGAGGTCTCCTCGACCAACGGCTTCGACGGCGAGAACCTCAAGCTCGTCATCAAGAACACGACGAAGAACACCACGGTCTACACCGGCACCTTCGGCGGCCTGGCCGACGGCACCAAGAACGCCCTCGGCACGTGGGCCCCGGGCGAGGCGAACGACTACACCTTCACGGTCACGCTCGACCAGGCCGCGCCCAACACGCAGCAGGGCAAGTCCGCGACCGCCACGTACACGTGGGACGCCGTCCAGCTGGACGGGACCACCACCAACCAGTGAGACCCCGCTCCGGGGAACTGGGTTGACGGCAGGGCGTCTCTCGGGCGCCCTGCCACCCCGGACCGGAGCACGCAGCACCCCCTCGATCCCCCCACCGACCGTCCCCAGGAGTTCCGATGAAGCACCTCACCCGCGCCGCCCGGCTGCTCGGGCGTGGAGTCTCCACGCTGGTCCTGGTCGCGGTCACCCTCGCCAGCATCGCGTACATCGCGCCCAGCCTCTTCGGCTTCGAGCGCTACGTGATCACCGGCGGCTCGATGTCCGGCACGTTCGAGAAGGGCTCGATCGCCTTCGAGCGCCCCGTGCCCGTGGCCGACCTCGCCGTCGGCGACGTCATCACCTACCTCCCGCCGGCCGACAGCGGCGTCGGCACGCTCGTGACGCACCGCATCACCGGGATCGAGCCGGCCGAGAACGGCGCCCGCCTCTTCACGACGCAGGGCGACGCCAACCCCGACCCCGACCCGTGGCAGTTCAGCCTGGTCGAGGGCACCCAGCCCGTCGTCGAGCACACCGTGCCGCACGTCGGCTACGTCTTCATGGCCCTGGCCGACCGCGAGACCCGCATGATGGTGATCGGCCTGCCGGCCGCCGCCATCGCGCTCCTCGCCCTGGTCGAGCTGGGCCGCGCCCTGCGTCCGCGCCGCGAGGAGGCCCCCGAGGCCGCGGACGCCCCCGTTGCCGCACCGACCGGGACCCTCCCCACTCCCGTCCCGGTGCTGGCACCGACGCTGCCGGTCGTCCCCGGCCGCCGCGTCGCCGTCTGACCGTCCCCGGTCAGGCGCCCCAGAAGTGTGGAGCTTCTGGGGAACTCGTGTGGATCAGCCGTGGAGCGACGCTCCGTAGCGTTGAGGACATGGACCAGAACACCCAGTCAGGAGAGTCGATGCGCACGTCCCCCGCGCGCCGTTCCCTCGGTCTGCTGGCAGTCCTGGCCCTCCTGTCCGTTGCTGCGCTCGTCGCTCCCGGCTTCTCCTCGGCCGCCTTCACCTCCACCACCGACAGCACCGCCACCGTCACGGCCTCGCCCGACTGGACGCCGCCCACGGTCACGGTCACGTCCCCCGGCACCGCGGTGCAGGGCACGGTCACCGTCGCCGCCGAGGCCTCGGACTCCGGTCTGGGCGTCAAGGACGTCACCCTCGAGTACAGCGTGGTCGGATCGGGTACCTGGACCGCGATGTGCACCGACACGACGGCCCCGTACTCCTGCGCGTGGAACACCGCCGCGCTCGCGGACGGCCGCTACGACCTGCGTGCGCGTGCCACCGACCTCGCCGGCTACGAGACGACCTCGGACGCGGTCCGCACGGCCGTGGCCAACAAGCTCCTCGTCGTCATGAACGACCCGGGCGACACCGTGCGCGGCACGGTCCAGCTCTCGGCCGCCGCGTTCAACACGGGCAGCCTGAGCCACACCGTCCGCATCCAGTACCGCCTCGCCGGAGCGTCCACGTGGTCCACCGCGTGCTCGAACCTGGCCGCCCCCTACACGTGCTCGTGGAGCTCCGCGGCCGTCACGTCCGGCGACTACGAGTTCCGTGCCGTGCTCACCGCCGGCACCACCACGACGACCTCCGAGATCGTCACGGACGTCACCGTCGACAACGTCGCCCCCACCGTGACGATGACCGACCCCGGCTCGCCGCTCAGCGGCACGCGCACCTTCGCCGCCACGGCCGCGGACGCTCACTCCGGCGTGGCCACGGTGGAGATCCAGTACGCCGCGTCGGGCACGTCCACGTGGAAGTCGCTCTGCACGGTCGAGGCCGAGCCGTGGTCCTGCCGCGCCGCCACGAACGACCTCGCCAACGGCACCTACTCCTTCCGTGCGATCGCCACCGACGAGGCCGGCAACGCCACCACGTCCGCCGCCGTCGCGAACCGCGTCGTCGACAACACCGTCTCCTCGGTCTCGCTCAACGACCCGGGCGTCCTGCTGAGCCGTACGGCCACGCTGTCGGCGGTCGCCAGCTCCACGGCCGGCGTGACCTCGGTGCGGATCCAGTACGCCCCCACCGGCGGCTCGACCTGGACCGACGTCTGCACCGACACGACCTCGCCGTACTCCTGCACGTGGGACACCACGAAGGTCGCCAGCGCGGTCTACGACCTGCGCGCGGTCCTGCTGGACGGCTCGGGCCGCACCACGATCTCGGCCCTGGAGACGGTCCCGGTCGACAACAGCCCGCTCGCCGGCGCCGACGTCCAGACCACCAACGGATCGGGCAGCATCGCGGGTCAGCCGGGTGCCAACGACACCGTCACGTTCACCTACACCGCGCAGGTCAACCCCGCGTCGATCATGGCCGGCTGGAACGGGACGAGCACGAACGTCCAGGTCCGCCTGCGCGACGGCAACGTGCCGGCCCTGCTGCGCGGCAGCAAGGGCGACACGCTCGACGTCATGAACGGCAGCACGGTGCTCGGCCTGGGCTCGGTGAACCTCAAGGGCGACTACGTCCGGTTCCTGCGCACCGTCAGCATCAACGCGACGATGACGGCCGGCACGGTCACCGTGAACGGGCTCGAGCGCACGGTCGTCACGCTCAAGCTGGGCACGTTCGCCAGCGGCAAGGCCGGCGACCTCAAGACCAGCACCACCGCGGCGGCCATGGTCTGGACGCCGAGCAGCGCGGCCACCGACCTCTCGGGCAACCGATGCTCCACCACCAACGTCACCGAGACCGGCACCGCCGACAAGGACTTCTGAGATGCGACGACTCCGCACCACCGCCTCCCGCTGGGCCGCGGTCGCGTGCCTGGCCATCGCGCTGATCTACCTGGTCCGGGTGGTCGACGCGCCCTCGGCGGCCTACCTGCTGGGCGAGATCGTCATGGGCGTGCTCGGGGTGGCGGCCGCCGTGAAGATGTGGCTGCACAACTGCTTCGAGTCCCACCTCGCGGCCGGCGCCCTCGTGGCCGCCACGTCCGGTGGCACCCTGCTGGCCGTCACGGCGGGGCTGCCGGGAGGCGGTGCGTCGGGCCTGACCCCGACCCGCGTCGCGCTGCTGGCGCTGAGCGCGGCGGTCGTGGTGCTGCTGGTGCAGGACGGTCGGGTGAGACGGGAGCATGCTCGTCGGGCGCGACGGCCGTATGCTCGGTGAGCGTGGCCACCCGTGTGCTGGTCGTCGAGGACGACGACAAGATCGCCCCGCCCCTCGTCCGCACGCTGGAGCGTGAGGGCTACGACGTCGAGCGCGTCGCGGAGGGCCTCGCGGCCGTCGACCGCATCGCCGTCGGGGACGTCGAGCTCGTGCTGCTCGACCTCGGCCTGCCGGACATCGACGGGCTCGAGGTCTGCCGTCGTGCCCGCGAGGGCGGGTACCACGGCGGCATCATCATCCTGACCGCCCGCGACGGCGAGCTCGACCGCGTCGTGGGTCTCGACGTGGGCGCCGACGACTACCTCGCGAAGCCGTTCGCGCTGGCCGAGCTGCTGGCTCGCGCGCGGGCGCTGCTGCGCCGCAGTGCCGCTCCGGTCGCGGCCGAGGCTGCGGCGCCCGCCGCCCCCGCCAGCTCCGGGCTCCGCGTCGACACCGCCGCGCGACGCACGTGGGTGGGCGGCGCCGAGGTCTCGATGACGTCCAAGGAGTTCGACGTCCTCGTCCTGCTCGACGAGGTGCGCGGCGCCGTCGTCACCCGCGAGCGCCTCACGAACGAGGTGTGGGACGAGAACTGGTTCGGCTCGACGAAGATGGTCGACGCGACGGTGGGCCGCCTGCGGCAGAAGCTCGAGGAGGCCGGCGCGCCGGTGCAGATCGCCAACGTGCGCGGCGTCGGATTCCGGCTGGAGGACCAGCCCGGTGCGTGAGCGGCTGATCGTGGCGCTGGTGGGCATGACCGCGGCGATGCTCGCGCTCTACGGCATTCCGCGCGCGTACATGCTCGCCGACCTCGTGACCACCTACGAGGAGCGCAAGATCGAGCGGGCTGCGGACCAGCTGGCCGTGGTGGTCGACGAGCGACGCAAGAACGAGTCGCCCGTCGACGAGGCGTTCCTCGGCGGCTTCCTCAGCGAGGCCGAGACGCTGACCTACGAGCCGGACGACGGCCCCACGGTCGTGGCGGGCCCGACGCCCGACCCGGCCGACGACATCGTCGAGGAGCGCGCCCTGGCCGACGGCGGCACGCTGACGCTCTCGCGGTCGCGCGACCTCATCGACCGACGGATCTCCGAGGCCCTCGTCCCGCTCATCCTCATCGGCCTGAGCCTGACCGTCGTCGCCGCGGGATTCGGCTACGTGCTGGCGCGCCGGCTCTCGCGCCCCTTCGGCGAGCTGGCCGAGGCCGCCGACCGGCTCGGCACCGGACGCTTCGACGTCGACCCGCCGCACTACTCGATCCCGGAGGCCGAGGCGATCGGCGACGCCCTGCGCAGCAGCTCGAAGCGGCTCGGCGAGCTCGTCCGGCGTGAGCGCGAGTTCGCCTCGAACGCCTCGCACCAGCTGCGCACCCCGATCACGGCGCTGCGGCTCGAGCTCGAGGACCTCGCGCTGTGGCCGCAGACGCCGCCCGAGGTGGCCGACGAGCTCAACCGCTACCTGCCCGAGCTCGACCGCCTCAGCAGCGCGATCGACGAGCTGCTGGGCCTGGCCCGTGGCCTGCGCCTGGGCGACGCCGTGGACGTCGACCTCAACGAGCTGGTGGCCGACGTGGTCGAGCGCTGGCAGCCGCAGGTGGAGGCCCTCGGTCACGACGTCAACCACGACGACCGCGGCCCCGTGCCGGCGCGGGTCGTCCCCGGCCCGGTCGTGCAGATCCTCGACGTGCTCATCGAGAACGCCGCGAGCCACGGCGTCGGCCCCATCACGGTGTCGGCCCGCGACGCGGGCGCGTACGTCGAGATCGTCGTCGGCGACAGCGGTCGCCGCACGTTCGGGAACGAGATCTTCAGCCGCGGCACCAGCCGCAAGGACGGCGACACCGGCGGCCTCGGCCTGACGATCGCGGCCGACCTCGCCACCACGATGGGCGGCTACCTCAAGCTGACCGAGGACGAGCTCACGACGTTCGAGCTCATGCTGCCCGGCCGCAACGACTGACCCTCAGGGCAGGTGGCGCCGCTCAGGTCAGGTCGCGGTAGTGGTCGAGCAGGCGCGAGAGGACGCCCAGCGCGTCCTGCATCTCCTCGATGTGCCCGGGATCGAGCACCCGCAGCATCTCCTTGAGGCCCGTCGTCGAGATGCCCTTCGTGCGGGGCAGGTACTCCACGCGGCACAGGTCGGACAGGTCGTCGAACTTGCCCGTCCAGTCGTCGCCCATCACGAACAGGTCGACGCCGTGCTCGACGATGTCGCTGCGCTTCTGCTCCCACGACTCCTCCGGCAGCACCTGGTCGACGCCCTTGATCGCACCGACGATCGCGGCCCGGTCGGCGTAGGGCACCACGGTGCTCTTGCCCTTGCCGGCGTTGAAGTCGTCGGTGGAGACCCCCACGACGAGCCGGTCGCCCATCGAGGAGAGGCGCTCCAGCAGCCGCAGGTGGCCGATGTGGAAGAGGTCGAAGGTTCCGTACGTCAGGACGGTCGTCACGCGATCAGGATACGGACCGGCCGGGCGCGGGGCGGCCGACCGGCGCGCGTCGGCGTCGGCGGCTACGGTCGGGGCATGACCTCGTGGCAGGATCCGGACGCCGTCTCGCTCATGCTCGACGACCTCGAGACGTGGGCCGTGGTGGGCTTGTCGACCAACACCTCGCGCACCGCGTACTCGATCGCGCAGCTGCTGCAGCGGCGGGGCAAGCGCATCGTGCCGATCCATCCCGACGCGCCCACGGTGCTGGGGGAGCAGGGCTACGCCACGCTCGCCGACGTGCCGTTCCCGATCGACGTGGTCGACGTGTTCCGCCGCTCCGAGGACGCCGGGCCGTTCGCCGCCCAGGCCGTCGAGGTCGGCGCCAAGGCCGTGTGGTTCCAGCTGGGCGTCGTCGACGAGACGGCGTTCGAGCGCACGATCGCGGCGGGCGTGCCGATGGTGATGGACACCTGCCCGGCGATCGAGTGGAACCGCCGAGCCCGCTAGCTCAGTTGACGTCCTCGGGGTCCGGCAGGACGTCGTCGGGGTACTTCTCGAGGTACTGGGCCATCCGGTCGCGGCTCAGTGCGGTGAACAGCTCGCTCATCTTGTCCTCCTGGAGGACGACGATGCTGCCGTAGGTGGGATCGGTGTCGGTGCCCTGCACCGGAGCCGTCATGAAGGTGACGTCGTCGGTGCGGACGCCGCGCAGCGACACCGCCAGCTTGGCCATCGCGGTGCCCGACCAGCCCTCGTCCACCGTGAGGTTCTCGGTGAGCGCGGTGACGGTCCGGGTGAGTCGCGTCGGGCTGGTGGTGACGCCCGAGCTGAGCATCTTGCCCATCAGCGAGCGCATGAAGTTCTGCTGGCGCTTGATGCGGTCGAAGTCGCCGCCGACGAGGCCGTAGCGGGTGCGCACGTATGCGAGGGCCTTCTTGCCCTCGAGCGTCTGCGTGCCGGCGTCCCACTGCACCTTCTGCTTGGGGTCGTAGAACGACTGGGGGATCGTCACCTCGACGCCGCCGACGGCCGACGAGAGGTCCTTGAAGCCCTCCCAGTCGATGATCGCCAGGTGGTCCATCTTCAGGCCGGTGAGGTTCTCCACCGTGTTGATCGCGCCGAGCGGGCCGCCGGCGCTGAACGCGGCGTTGATCTTCTCCGAGTGGGTCGTCTTGCCGTTCTCGTCGTAGATCGGCACGAACGAGTCGCGCGGCAGCGAGACGAGGTAGACCTTCTTCCGGTCGGCCGGGATGTGCACGACCATGAGCGTGTCGCTGCGGTACTTGCCGTTGGGCCAGTCGCCCGACGCGGCGTCCTCGGAGATCGTGGTGTTCTTCGACTGCCCCTCCTGCGGCTCGCCCTTGTCCGAGCCGAGCAGCAGGATGTTGAGCGCGCGACCCTCGTCGGGGTCGGGCTCGCTCTGGGGGTTCAGCTTCACGGTCTCGACGTCGTCGAGCTTGCGCTTGAGGTTGAAGGCGTAGGCGGCGCCGCCGACCAGCGGCAGCAGCACGATGAGCACGACCGACCAGACGACCATCGGATGGCGCTGGCGGAAGGAACGACGGTTCGACGCTCGCGATCCGGGTCGCCGGGTCGCGTCGGGGGCGTCGGTCACCGCATCCTCCTCATCGTCGTCGCATCAACCTTTCCAGTATGACGGGGGTTGCTGAGAGGGCCCTCAGGAATCCAGCACGATCGTCACGGGTCCGTCGTTGACCAGCTCGACCGCCATGTCGGCGCCGAAGATCCCGCGCGCCACGGGCACCCCCGCACGCTCGACCGCGTCGCAGAACGTCTCGTAGAGCGGCTCGGCCACGGGTCCCGGTGCGGCTGCGCCCCACGAGGGACGGCGGCCCTTGCGGGTGTCGGCGTAGAGCGTGAACTGGCTGATCGCCAGCACGCCGCCGCCCGTCTCGTCGACGGACTGCTCGCCGGCCATGATCCGCAGCCGCACGACCTTGGCGGCGAGACGCTCGGCGTCGGTGGCCGTGTCCTCGTGCGTGACCCCCAGCAGCACCACCAGTCCCGCACCGTCGAGGCGACCGACGACCTGCTCGTCGACCCGGACCTCGGCCCGGCTGACCCGCTGCACCACCGCACGCATGGCAGGAGCGTAGCGGCGACTTCTGCGGCGGCCGATAGCATGGAACCCATGGCCTTCGAGATCCCGAGTGACCTGCACCCCGACCTCATGCCGGTCGCGTGGCTGCTGGGGACCTGGCACGGCAACGGCCGCGGCGAGTACCCCACGATCGAGGCGTTCGGCTTCGAGCAGGACGTGGCGTTCGCGCACGACGGACGGCCGTTCCTGCACTACTTCAGCCGCACCTGGATCACCGACGATGCCGGCGAGCGCGTCCGCCCCGGCGCGCTCGAGACCGGCTTCCTGCGCCCGTCCGGCGAGGGCAAGCTTGAACTCGTGCTCGCGCACCCCACCGGCTACGCCGAGATCTGGTACGGCGAGGTCGAGGGCGCCCGCATCACGCTGGCCACCGACGTCGTGGCCCGCACCGTCACCGCCAAGGAGTACACCGCGGGACAGCGGATGTACGGACTCGTCGAGGGAGCGCTGATGTACGCCTACGACATGGCCGCCGAGGGCCAGCCGATGCAGTCCCACCTGTGGGGGAAGCTCGAGCGTGTCTAGCCCGCTGCTGGACCGGCCGGGCGCGGTCGAGGCCGAGGGCCTCGACGCGGGCGTCGCGGCGCACTACGGCTCCACCTTCGCCGCCGAGCAGCGCACGCTGCTCTCGGGCGACGGCTTCGTCGACCTCTCCCACCGCGACGTCCTGCGGATCACCGGTCCCGACCGGCTGACGTGGCTGCACTCGCTCACCACGCAGTTCCTGGAGGGGCTCGAGGCGGGCCGCTGGACCGACGTCCTGCTGCTCTCGCCGCAGGGCCGCATCGAGCACGACTTCACCGGCGTCGACGACGGCGAGACCTTCTGGGCGCACACCGAGCCCGGCGCGGGCGAGGCGCTCGTGCAGTTCCTCGACCGCATGCGCTTCATGTCGCGGGTCGAGGTCGTCGCGGTGGACGACCGCTTCGTCATCGGGCGCTGGGCCGACGGACTGGTCACCGAGCTCGTCCCCGACCTGTCCGCCGTCCCCGGCACGCCCGTGGGCGTGCTGGCGTGGGAGGCGCTGCGGATCGCCGCCGGGCGTCCCCGGTTCGGCTCCGACACCGACGACCGCACGATCCCCAACGAGGTCGGCCTGCTCGGCTCGGCCGTGCACCTCGACAAGGGCTGCTACCGGGGCCAGGAGACGGTCGCCCGCGTCCACAACCTCGGCCGGCCGCCCCGCCGGCTCACCCTGCTGCACCTCGACGGCTCCGTCGACCACCTCCCGGCGCACGGCACCGACGTCGTCCACGACGGCAAGGTCGTGGGTCAGGTCGGGAGCGCGGCGCGCCACCACGAGCTCGGGCCCATCGCGCTCGCACTGATCAAGCGGAACACCCCGGTCGACGTCACCCTCCTCGCCGACGGCGTCGCCGCCGCCCAGGAGTCCGTCGTCGACCCCGACGCAGGCCTGCACGTGCGGGCCGGATTGAACCTGTGATGACTGACGAAGCCTCCTTCGACGACCTCGGCCTCGACGACACGCTCGTCGCCGTGGTGCGCAGCCTCGGCTACGAGACCCCCAGCCCGATCCAGGCGCAGGCGATCCCCGCGCTGATCAAGGGCGGCGACGTCGTCGGCCTGGCCCAGACCGGCACCGGCAAGACGGCCGCCTTCGCGCTGCCGATGATCCAGCGCCTCGACCCGGGCTCGCCCAAGACCCAGGCCCTCGTGCTCGCGCCCACCCGCGAGCTGGCGCTGCAGGTCAGCGAGGCCATCTCCAGCTACTCGGCCGGGTCGAACCTCAAGGTCCTGCCGGTCTACGGCGGCCAGAGCTACGGCGCCCAGCTGCAGGGGCTCAAGCGCGGCGCGCAGGTCGTGGTGGGCACGCCCGGTCGCGTCATCGACCACCTCGACCGCGGCTCGCTCGACCTGTCGCACCTCGAGATGCTGGTGCTCGACGAGGCCGACGAGATGCTCAACATGGGCTTCGCCGAGGACGTCGAGCGCATCCTGGCCGACACGCCCGAGTACAAGCAGGTCGCGCTCTTCTCGGCCACCATGCCGCCGGCGATCCGCCGCCTGGCCAAGCGCTACCTGCACGACCCGCAGGACATCAGCACCCCGCAGGCCACGCGCAGCACCACCAACGTGCGCCAGCGCTGGATGCCGGTCTCGCACCACAACAAGCTCGACGCCCTGACGCGCGTGCTCGAGGTCGAGCAGGGCGACGGCATGATCATCTTCGTCCGCACGAAGCAGGCCACCGAGGAGCTCGCCGAGAAGCTGCGCAGCCGCGGCTACACGGCGGCCGCCCTGAACGGCGACCTCGTCCAGGCCCAGCGAGAGCGCACCGTCGGCGCGCTGAAGAGCGGCGCGATCGACATCGTGGTGGCCACCGACGTCGCCGCGCGCGGCCTCGACGTCGAGCGCATCACGCACGTGGTCAACTACGACATCCCGCACGACCCCGAGGCCTACGTGCACCGCATCGGCCGCACGGGCCGCGCCGGCCGCTCGGGCGACGCGATCGTCTTCGTCACCCCGCGCGAGCGCCGCATGCTCGAGTCCCTCGAGCGCGTCTCGGGTCGGCCCGTGGAGCAGATGCCGGTGCCGACCCCCGACGAGGTCAACGCCCGCCGTGCCGACCGCTTCGCCGGCTCGATCACGAACGCCATGGGCGACCCCCAGTTCAGCGTCTACCGCGGGCTCGTCGAGCAGTACGCGCAGGAGCACGACGTCGACATGACCGAGATCGCCGCGGCGCTCGCGGTGATGAGCCAGGACGACAAGGAGTTCTTCCTGCGTCCCGACCCGCCGCAGGAGAAGCGGGCCCCGCGCGAGCGCTCCGAGCGCACGCCGCGTCCGAGCTCCGACGGCCTGGCGCCCTACCGCATCGCGGTGGGCAAGCGGCACAAGATCCGCCCCTCGATGGTCGTCGGCGCGCTGGCGAACGAGGGCGGGCTGAAGCGGTCGGACTTCGGCAAGATCACGATCGGCATGGAGCACACGATCGTCGAGCTGCCGGCCGACCTGCCCGAGGCCGTGTTCGACGCGCTGTCCGGCACCCGGATCTCCGGTCGCAAGATCGACATCCAGCCCGACACGGGACGTCCGGGCGGCGATCGCAAGCGCCCGCCGTCGAAGTCGTACGCGAAGGGCTCGGGCAAGTCGTACGACAAGCCCAAGTCCTACGACAAGTCGAAGTCCTCCGGCGACAAGGACCGCAAGCCCCGCCACAAGAAGAGCTGAGGCCGGCGGGCGTGGGTCAGGAGACCTGCGCCCGCACCATCAGCGGGTGATGGTCCGAGGGCAGCGGTGCCACGAAGCGGCCGCCGGACATCTTGCCCACGTTGGCCCACTGGTGGACGCGCGAGCGGCCGGGGCGCACCCAGACCTTGTCCACGTGGTCGCCCCACGTCACGCCGACGATCGGCTGCGTGGACCACCGCGGGTTGGCGGTGTTGAAGTGCTGGCGCGACACCTTGAGCGCCTGCTCGTAGGCGTCGTAGAAGCCGTTGGCCTGCATCACGGTCTCGAGGCGGCTGTTGCCGGCGCGGCTGCGGTTGGTGTTGAAGTCGCCCAGCAGCACGACCGGCAGGTGGTGCAGGCGCTTGCCCCACCACGCCAGCTGGTTGCCCAGGTCGGTGAAGATCTGCGAGGTCTGGCGGGCGCGGACCGCGGCGTTGGAGCCGCCCTCGTCGACCTTGAGGTGGATGCCGACGAACACGACCGCCTGGCCGCTGGCCTTGTGGCGCAGCACCGACCAGGGCGCGTCCTTGCCCTCGGGCTCGGCCACCCCGTCGAGCGGCAGGATGCACGGCTCGACGCGGACCGGATCGCCCTCGTCGTCGCGGACGACCTTGCCGGTGCGGGGGTCGGTCTCCAGCGGGCACTCGGCCGACTGCTGGGTGGCGGAGAGCCGCTGCGTGACCTGCTCGAACGCGGCCGTGCGGTAGAAGATGCGGTTGTCCTTGCCGCCGAGCGTCTCGGTGTAGCCGGGGATCACGGCGTTCTTCCAGCGGCTGGCCTCCTGGACGGCCAGGACGTCGGGCCTGAGCCGCAGCACCTCGTTCACGACGAGCGGCTGGCGCGTCTCCCACTTGCTGCACGCGTTCGAGCAGACGTTGTAGCTCATGAGGCGATAGACGGGGTGGCGCTTCGACCACAGCTTCGCGGTGGCGGCGGGCGTCACGCGGGCGATGCGCGCCGAGCGCTTGCCCGCCTTCGAGCCGTTCACGGCGCGGACCTGGATCCAGTAGGTGCGGTTGCGCTTGAGCTTCGTGATGGTGGCCTTGCGCGACTTCACGGTGACGCGCGGCTTCTTGGCCTTGGCCACGCCGGCACGGCTGCCGGCGACGAAGACCTGGTACTTCTTGGCGCGCGTGGCCTTCGGCCACGAGATCGAGATCTTGGCGTACTTCTTGCCCGACGAGTCGTAGGGGGCGGCCCCGGTGACCGACACCAGCCCGACCGCGCCGGGCTTCTTGGAGGCCGCCTCGGCGGGGGTGCCGAGGATGGCGGCGGTCAGGACGGCGACCACCGCACAGGCCAGCAGACGAAGACGCATGGGCACGAGGGTAACTCGCCAGAGTCACATCAGTCACATCGTTTTCGCCGAAACGACGGGACCCGGGGTCAGTCGACGAGGCGGGGCGAGATGTCCGGGTCGAGCTCGGCGGGCACCGTGACGATCGCCGTGGGCTCCTTGACGAGCTCCTCCTCCTCGCGTGGGAGGGCGACGGTGGCGGCGATCATGTTGTGGTCGGAGAGCCACGGGCCGACGTAGGTGGTGCCGTTCAGGTTGGCGAACTGGCGCCAGGACGGGACCGCCCAGTCGTCGGAGACGTAGACGTGGTCGACGTGGTCGGCGGACATGATCGCCTTGTCACCGCGACGGCTGCCGGTGTTGACCTGGGCGTTCTCGGTCTCCTCGGCGACCTCGACCGAGTCGCGCAGGCCGTTCGCCCGCACGATCGGACCGACGGTGTCGCCGCGGCGGTGGGTGCCGGAGTTGAAGTCGCCCGCCATCACCACGGGGTCGCCGTCGGGGTTCACCGAGGCGAGGCTGCCCATGAGCGAGCGCATCTCGTCGGCGCGCTTGCCGGTGGCGTTGTGCCCGCTGAGCAGGTGCACGCTGACCACGACGAACGGCCGTTCGGTCTCCTGGTCGACCAGGCGGGCCCAGGTGGCCCAGCGGCCGTGGCCGATCGACCAGCGGCCGCCGGCGAGCTGCTCGAACTTCTGCGACGAGTAGAGGATGTAGCGCGAGTTGCCGCCGCCCTCGGCCATCACGAGCTCGTTCGGGCCGCCGCTGAAGGCGGCGCGGGTGGTGGGGCCGACGCGCTGGCCGCCGGCCTCCTGCAGGGTCATGATGTCGACCTTCGAGGCGTGCACCTGCGCGGCCTGGTCGCCCACGCGGCCGCCGAAGCCCTTGCAGGCCTCGGCGCAGATGTTCCACGAGCCGATCGAGAACTCCGACGCCACGGGCGGCGTGGTGATCTTCGTGGGCGGGCCGAACTCGCTCACGCCGGCGTCGCCGACGGCACGGACCCGCACGTAGTAGGTCTGCTCGGGCTTGAGCGAGGAGGTGGCGAACGCGGTGCCGCCCTTCGCGAGCCGGCGCACCTTGGTGGGGAGCTGGTTGCGCTTCTTGGACACGGCCACGTCGTAGGTGGTGGCGTAGTCCGCCTTGCGCCACTTCACGACCGCGCCGTCGGGCGCGGTGGCCTTGACCTTCGGCTTGCGCGGCACGTCGGGGAGCAGGGTGACGGTTCCCTCGACCGCGAGCTCGGTGGCGCCCTGGTCGACGGCCTCGACGCGGTAGCTCACGCGACCCTTCGGATCGGCCGCCTTCGGTGCGGGCAGCACGGCCTGCGGCTCGCTGGTGAGGATCGTGCGGTCGGGCCGGGCGAGGTCGTCGCCGAGGCTGACGCGGTACTGGGTCCCGTTGCCGGCCCACGCCAGCGAGACGGCACTCGGGTCGACGTCGACCGACGTGACCTTGAGGTACGGCGTCTCGAGCCCGGCGAACGCGACCACGGGACCGTTCCCCTCGGGATCGGTGGTGGCGGCCAGGAGTCCGGCGGCGGCGGTCAGCACCAAGCCCGCGCCGACGAGGCACGAGGTTCGGAAAAGACCGGGCACGAGGGCATCTTACGGGGTCCCGACGACCAGCCTCGCGACGACGGGATTGTGGTCGGACGGGAAGGGCATCGCGTACTCGCGGCCGTTCGTGGTCTCGATGAAGTTCGCGGGCATCGACCACGCCTCGACGGTGATTCCGGCGACCGGGACGAAGATCGCGTCGACGTGGTGACCGTTCGACTTGGGCACCGGAACTCCGCCGTTGGCGCTGTTCAGCTCGGCGTTCGACACCTGCGCCGCGCGGTCGAGGGAGTTGACGATCCCGTGCCGGGCGAAGCGCTGCTGGGGCGCGTCGAAGCCGCCCGGGTAGTTGCTCTGGTTGGCGTTCGACTCGTTGGAGTTGAAGTCACCGCCCCAGACCACGGGCAGGCGGTGGGGGTTGATCGCGTTGACCTTCGAGATGAGGCGCGCGGTCTGCTGCAGGCGCAGCTGGTCGCGGGCGGCGCCCTTGTGCGGCTCGAGGTGCGAGTTCGTGACGATGAACGCCGTGCCGGTGCGGCGGTCGCGCAGCAGGTTCCAGGTGGCGTAGCGCCCCGTCTTCGAGTCCAGTGTGAGGCCGCCCCCGTCGAGCGAGGTGAAGCGGGAGGACTTGAAGTAGATCGTCTTCGCGCTCTTGTAGGCGCCCTTGCGGAAGCCGGGCAGCTGCGTGTGGAACGCGGTCTTGGTGGCCGACTCCTGCGTCAGCACGATGTCGGGCGAGGCCGAGCGGACCACCGCGCCGGCGAGCGGCTTGCGCACCGACCACTTCGGCACGTTGCGCAGGAACCAGGCGCCGCTGTCGGAGGTGCGGCACTTGTCCTCTCCGCAGAGGTTGTAGGTCGCGACGGTGGCGCGGCTCGCGACGGCGGTCAGCTTGGTGCGGGTGGCCGGGCCCCACGGGCCCTTGACCGCGCCGTTGACGCCACGGACGCGGGCGAAGTAGGTCATGCCGCCGTTGAGGCCGGTGACCTTGGCGCCGAAGCCGCGGCGGCTGGCCGTGATGACCTGGCCGCGGAACGAGCGGTTGGTGGACAGCTGGACCTGGTAGCTGGAGGCGCTGGTGGCGCGGTTCCAGCGGAAGGTCAGGTAGTGCCCCTGGCCGCCGGTGACGCGGTGCGTCGGGCCCTTGCCGACCTTGAGGTTGGCCTTCTTCCAGCGGGTGGACGGGCCTTGGCGCTTCCCGCGGTAGGAGGTGAGGCGGTAGTAGAAGTCGGTGCCGGAGTTCGGGCGCAGCTTGCGGAAGGTCACCCCGGTCTTGCGGGTCGTGACCTTGCGGATGCACGACGTGGCGCGCGGGGAGGTCTTCACGCAGATCGCCACCTTCGTCGCCCGCGCGGGGCGCTTCCAGCGGATCGTCAGGGTGGAGGTGTAGGTCTTGGCGCGGACGACCGAGACCTTGGCGGGCTTCTTCGGGGCGGCCTCGGCGGCGGTGGAGGGGGCCAGCAGGAGGGTGCCGGTGACGGCGAGGGCGAGCAGGGCGCGCCGGAGCAGCGTGAAGTTCATGGAGATCTGACGGGTGTGAGAGAGGGAGGTGCGCCACCCGAGGGCACATCGGCCACCACAGGCTAACCCGAGTCACTCCCGTTTCTCGCATCGCGCCGTTCGTGTCCGGTGCATCACACTTGCTTGCATTCGCTAACTTTTGCAAGCACGCTGGAGTCATGGGGAAGTTGAACATGCCAGATGCCGTCGGCTCGGCCGTCGGGTCGCTCGGCGAGTACCTGCGTGACCAGCGGACCCAGGCGCAGATGTCACTGCGACAGCTGGCCGAGCTCGCGGACGTCTCGAATCCGTACCTCAGCCAGATCGAGCGTGGCCTGCGCAAACCGTCCGCCGAGGTGCTGCAGCAGATCGCGAAGGCACTGAGGATCTCGGCCGAGTCGCTCTACGTCCGTGCCGGCATCCTCGATGCCGAGCGCGCCGGGGAGACCTCGGTCGAGGACGCCATCGACCGCGACCCGCGGTTGACCGCGCGCCAGAAGTCGGCGCTGCGGGACATCTACCGTTCGTTCGTCGGAACAGCAGACCTCGAGGAGAGCTCATGAGCATCACCGACACCATCAACGCCCAGATCAAGTCCATCCTGGACGACATCGCCGCCCTGCCGTCGAGCGTCAAGGGCTTCGACGTCGCCACCCTGCAGAAGAAGGCCGAGACCCTCGCGCAGACCGCGCTCGGCTCCGCCACCGCCGCGTACTCCGACCTCGTGAAGAAGAGCGACGACCTGCGCACCCTGGCCAAGGGCCTGACCATCGACGACGTGAAGACGGCCGCCGACGACCTCGCCGCGCGCGCCGAGGTGTTCGTGTCCGAGCTCCGCGGCAAGGTCGAGGACGTCAAGGTCGACGACCTCAAGACCGCCGTCGACGACTTCCGCGAGAAGGCCGACGACCTGGTCGACGACCTCAAGGGCAAGGCCGAGGAGATCATCGACGAGCTCACCGCCAAGGCCGAGGACCTCACCGGCAAGGCCGCCGAGGCCGTCGAGGACGCCACCGAGTCCGCCGGCGCCGCTGCCGCCTCGTTCGCCAGCTCGGCCCGCATCCGCAAGGCCACCGCTCCCGCGTCGTCGGCCAAGCCGGCCGCCGCGAAGAAGAGCCCGGCGAAGTCCACCGCGACCAAGAAGTCGTCGTCAGCCGCCCAGACGGCCGCGAAGAAGGAGACGGCCGCCTCGAAGCCGACCACCGCCAAGAAGGCCCCGGCCAAGAAGGCGACCGGCTCGGGCACCGCCGCGAAGAAGACCGCGGCCAAGAAGACGACCGCGACCAAGAAGACCGCCGCGAAGAAGTCGGCTCCCGCCACGAAGACGGCGGCCAAGAAGACGGCCACGGGCACGTCCAGCACCGCCAAGAAGGCGCCGGCGAAGAAGTCGTCGACCACGTCGAACGGCTCGGGGACCTCCGCGTCCTGACGCCTGCATCCCACGGAATCAGCGGTGGGCACCACCTCAGGGTGGTGCCCACCGTAGTCTTCCCCCCATGGAATTGGCTCTCGTGACCCCGGCGATCTGGTGGCTGCTGCTGTGCACGAAGGTCTTCGCCCTGGTCGACTGCGTCCGCCGCAAGCCCTACGACTTCGAGATGGCCGGCACGCTGCCGAAGAACGTGTGGCTGATCATCCTGCCGCTGGCGATCTTCGTCGACATCATCTGGCGCAACCCCATCGGCATCCTGCCGCTGGCCGGCACGGTGGCCGCGCTCGTCTACCTCGCGCAGACGCGGGGCTCGGGCTACTGACCCTCGCCCCGCGCGCCGTCAGAGCCGGCTGGCGTGCAGCCGTGCCTTGCGGAACCCGTCGAACGCCTCCCAGGCGGTGACCAGTCCCACGCCGACCGCGATGCCCCGCAGGACCGTGTCGACGATCTCGGCGTCCCAGTCGAGGTGGGCGACCAGCTCGGGGTTGACGATCGACCCGTCGAGCAGCAGGACGATGGTGGGGATCGCGAACAGCAGCGCGAGGCCGAGGTTCGCCCAGGCCGCCGCCCACGTGTAGCCGGCGCGGTGGATCCACACGAGATGCACGAGCTCCAGTGCGAGCGTCACCAGGACGAGTGGCAGGTACCAGCTCCACAGCTCCGGGTCCGCCATCGGGATCCGCTCGCCGTCGTCGAAGAACGGCGAGCCGACGTGCTGCCAGATGAGCATCGCGGCGAACGCCGGCAGGAAGATCAGCCCGGCCACGAGGTCGGCGGTGCCCGTGCCGGTGTCGGGTTCGGGCAGCTGGTCGACCGACCAGGTCTCGACGCCGTCGATCGAGGTGCCCATCCAGTCCAGTACCGCGAACACGAGCGTGGTCCAGAAGACCAGGTGCACGACCATCTCGAGCAGCGTCCAGACGCCGCCGCCGATGATCGACCCGATCGAGTCGCCGTCGAAGGCTCCGACGATCACGGTGACGGCGGTGACGAGCGGGGCGACGATGGCGACGAGGATCGTCATGAGGCGCAGCCACGGGAAGAACAGGCGCGGTCCGATGAGCGCGGGCTCGCGGCCCGTGTAGTCGACCGCGACGCGCAGCGGGTCGCCGAGCTCCTCGAGCGTCTCGCGCTCGGCCTGCTCGCCGCCTCCGCGCGCGGCGACCGTGTCGCCGATGCGCTCGCGCAGCTCGGCGGCGACCTCCTCCTTCGTGCGTCCGGGCAGCCAGCGCGTGGCGGCGTGGACGTAGCGGTCGGTGAGCGTGGTGGTCATGCGGTTCCTCCGGTGGTGAGCCGCCCCAGGGCGGTGTCGATCTCGTGCCAGTCGGCCAGGAGAGCGGCGGCGAGCCGCTCGCCCTCGATGCTCGTGCGGTAGAACTTCCGCGGTCGCGCCTCCTCGGTGTTCCACTCGCTGGTGAGCAGGCCCTGCTTCTCGAGGCGCCGCAGCAGCGGGTAGAGGGTGTTGCCGTCCACGGCGATGCCGGCAGCGGCCAGCGACTCGAGCAGGCCGTAGCCGTACCCGGGCTCGCGCAGGCTCAGCAGCGAGGCCAGCACCACGGTTCCGCGGCGCAGCTCCTGCAGGTGTTGCTGGGTCAGCTCGTCCATGCGTCACACCATAGTGTGCGACGCACACTATGCGCAAGACGCACAGTTTGGTCCGCAAGCGTCGGTTTCCCCGGGAAACCGACGAACCCCTCCCCGGCGAGGCCGGAGAGGGGTTCGGAGGAGGCGCGGAGCGCCTACTTGCGCTTGCGGGCGGTGCGGGCGCGCTCGCCCGCGTCGAGGATCACCTTGCGGATGCGCACGTTGCTCGGCGTGACCTCGACACACTCGTCCTCGCGGCAGAACTCCAGGCACTGCTCGAGCGAGAGCTTCTTCGGCGGGATGACCTTCTCGAAGTTGTCCGAGGTGGCCGAGCGGATGTTGGTCTGCTTCTTCTCCTTGGTGATGTTGACGTCCATGTCGTCGTCACGGGAGTTCTCGCCGACGATCATGCCCTCGTAGACCTCGGTGGAGGGCTCGACGAACAGCGTGCCGCGCTCCTGCAGGTTGGTCATCGCGAAGGAGGTGACGGCGCCGGCGCGGTCGGCCACGAGCGAGCCCGAGGGGCGCGTCGAGATCTCGCCGAACCAGGGCTCGTAGCCCTCGGAGATGTGGTGGGCGATGCCGGTGCCGCGGGTGTCGGTGAGGAACTCGGTGCGGAAGCCGATCAGGCCGCGCGCCGGGACCAGGAACTCCATGCGGACCCAGCCGGTGCCGTGGTTGACCATCTGCTCCATGCGGCCCTTGCGCACGGCGAGCAGCTGGGTGATCGTGCCGAGGTACTCCTCGGGCGCGTCGATCGTCAGGCGCTCGACGGGCTCGTGCAGCTTGCCGTCGATCTCGCGGGTGACGACCTGCGGCTTGCCGACGGTGAGCTCGTAGCCCTCGCGGCGCATCTGCTCGACGAGGATCGCCAGCGCGAGCTCGCCGCGGCCCTGGACCTCCCACGCGTCGGGGCGGTCGGTGGGCAGCACGCGGATCGAGACGTTGCCGATGAGCTCGGCGTCGAGGCGGTCCTTGACGAGGCGGGCGGTGACCTTGGTGCCCTTCTCGCGGCCGGCGAGCGGCGACGTGTTGGTGCCGATGGTCATCGAGATCGCGGGCTCGTCGACGTGGATGAGCGGCAGCGCGATGGGGTTCTCGGGGTCGGCCAGCGTCTCGCCGATGTTGATCTCGCTGATGCCCGCGATGGCGACGATGTCGCCGGGGCCCGCGGACTCACCGGGCTTGCGGTCGAGCGCCTCGGTGACGAGCAGCTCGGTGATCTTGACCCGCTCGACCGAGCCGTCGCGCTTCATCCACGCGACCTGCTGGCCCTTCTTGAGCTCGCCCTCCTCGACGCGCACGAGCGCGAGGCGGCCCAGGAAGGGGGAGGAGTCGAGGTTCGTGACGTGCGCCTGCAGCGGCGCGCCCTCGGTGTACTTGGGGGCGGGAACGTGCTCCATGATCGTCTGGAACAGCGGGATCAGGTTGTCGCCGTCGGGCAGCGTGCCGTCCTCGGGCTTCTCCAGCGAGGCGACGCCGGCCTTGCCGGAGGCGTAGACGACGGGGAAGTCCAGCGCGTCGTCGGCGGCGTCCTCGGGCAGCAGGTCCATGAAGAGGTCGTAGGTCTCGTCGACGACCTCGGCGATGCGGGCGTCGGGTCGGTCGACCTTGTTGACCACGAGGATGACCGGCATCTTCGCCAGCAGCGCCTTGCGCAGCACGAAGCGGGTCTGGGGGAGCGGGCCCTCGGAGGCGTCGACCAGCAGCACGACCGCGTCGACCATCGACAGGCCGCGCTCGACCTCGCCACCGAAGTCGGCGTGGCCGGGGGTGTCGATGATGTTGATGGTGACGGTCTTGCCGGGGATGTCCTCGGTGCCGGGTCCGGAGTACTTCACGGCGGTGTTCTTCGCGAGGATCGTGATGCCCTTCTCGCGCTCGAGATCACCCGAGTCCATGACCCGTTCGGTCACTTCCTGGTGCTCGGCGTAGGCGCCCTGCTGCTGGAGCATCGCGTCGACGAGAGTGGTCTTGCCGTGGTCGACGTGGGCGACGATGGCGACATTGCGCAGATCAGAGCGTGTAGGCACTCGCCCAATCCTACGGCAGTGCGGGAAACTCCTTGTCCACGCGGGGCGTAACGAAGGTCACGGTTCCGCAATAGTTGCATGTGCGTTAGTATTTCCCGGTCATGACCCAGTCACCCCATGCCTGCGCGTTCGAAGCCGTCCGAGGATTCCTCGGGCGGGTGTTCACGACGGCCGAGGGCGAGTCGCTGGAGTCCGTGGCGGGACTCGACCTGTCGTTCACCCAGGCGCGACTCTCGTTCGTGCTCGCCCACTACGAGCACCCCGTCGCCATCGGTGACCTGGCCGAGTCGGTCGGGCTCTCGCCGGCGGCCGCGGGGCGGAACATCCAGCAGCTGGTGCGCAAGAAGCTCGTCGTGCGCACCGAGAACCCCGAGGACCGGCGGGTCAAGCTCGTCACCCTCACCGACCGTGGACGCAGCCTGGCGCAGAGCCACCTGAAGTCCAAGGAGGACGCCGTGCGCACGCTGCTCGGCACCCTCGACACCGATCAGTGCCTCGCGCTCGTCGAGGCCCTCAAGCCCCTTGCGAAAGAAGAATCAGATGTCAGCCAGTCCTCCTGAAGGAGTCACCGACGACGACCGGATCACTCCGGAGATCCTCAAGGTCGCCGGCGTGGTCGTGCTCGGCGCGATCATGTCGATCCTCGACGTCACCGTCGTCAACGTCGCCCTGCCGACGTTCCAGACCGAGCTGTCCACCGACGGCGAGCCGCTCAAGTACGCGACCGTCGCCTGGACCGCCACCGCCTACATGCTGGCCCTCGCGGCCGTCATCCCGCTGACGGGCTGGGCGGCCGACCGCTTCGGCACCAAGCGCCTCTACATGACCGCGATCGCGCTGTTCACCCTCGGCTCGGTGCTGTGCGCCGCGGCCTGGAACATCGAGTCGCTCATCGCCTTCCGCGTCCTGCAGGGACTCGGCGGCGGCATGCTCATGCCGCTGGGCATGACGATCATGACCCGCGCCGCGGGCCCGCACCGCATGGGCCGCCTCATGGCGATCCTGGGCATCCCGATGCTGCTGGGCCCGATCCTCGGCCCGATCATCGGCGGCATCCTCATCGACGCCGCGTCGTGGCACTGGGTGTTCCTCATCAACCTGCCCATCGGCATCATCGGCCTGGTCTACGCCGCGCGCGTGCTGCCCAAGGACGCCCCCGAGCCCAGCGAGTCCCTCGACGTCATCGGCATGCTGCTGATGTCGCCGGGCCTGGCGCTGCTGCTCTACGGCATCTCGTCCATCCCGGGCGAGGGCACCGCCATGGCGACCAAGGTGATCGTCCCCACCGTCATCGGCGTGCTGCTCATCGGCGCGTTCGTGGTGTGGTCGTTCCGCCCGAAGCACCCGCTGCTCGACCTGCGCCTGCTCGGCAACCGCAACCTGCGCGTGTCGCTCATCGTGATGTTCCTGTTCGCCGGCGCCTTCTTCGGCGCGCTGCTGCTGGTGCCCACGTACTTCCAGCAGGTCCACGGCGAGTCGGTCATGATGGCCGGCATCCTGGTGGCCCCGCAGGGCATCGGCGCGATGCTGACGATGCCGATCGCCGGCTCGCTCGTCGACCGGGTCCCGGTCGGCCGGATCGTCCCGTTCGGCTTCGCCGGCATCCTGATCGGCATGTTCGGCGTCGCGCAGAGCACCGAGCCCAGCACGCCGTACTGGCAGATCATCGCCTGGCTGTTCGTCATGGGCCTGGGCATGGGCGCCACGATGATGCCGATCTTCACGTCGGCGCTCAAGACGCTCACCTCGCACGAGGTCGCCCGCGGCTCGACGCTGCTCAACGTCGTGCAGCAGGTCGCCAGCGCCTCGGGCATCGCGGTCATCTCGGTCGTCCTGACCAACGGCATGCAGAAGGGCTCGATCATCCCGGGCTCGGAGGCGCTGCCGGGCGTCGACGAGGGCCTCACGCCCGCGCAGCTGGCCGCCGCGTCGCACACCGAGCAGGGCTCGCAGCTGGTCCAGATGCTCGGCGTCTCGCCCGAGCAGCTGCAGGCCGGGTTCAACGACCTGGCCCACGCGTTCGAGCAGTCCTACTGGGTCGCCTTCGCGGTGCTCCTGGTGACGCTGATCCCGGTCGCGTTCCTGCCGCGCAAGAGCGAGCCCGTGAAGCTGCTCGACGACCAGGGTCACCCCCCGGTCGTCATGCACTGACGGTCACTCCCGCACGACGGCCCACCCGGCTCCCGGGTGGGCCGTCGTCGTTCCCCGTGCGATCCCGCGGAGGACTACGCTTCAGCCGTGCCCGCCCTCGACCAGCTGCTCGCCTTCGCGCTCGCCTCGCTCGTGCTGATCCTCATCCCCGGTCCCAGTGTCCTGTTCGTGATCGGGCGATCGCTCGCGCACGGGCGTCGCGCCGGCATCCTCAGCGTGCTGGGCAACGGGCTCGGCGGGCTGCCGGTGGTCCTGGCGGTCTCGCTGGGCCTCGGCGCGATCGTGGCCGGCTCGGCGGTGCTGTTCACGATCGTGAAGGTGCTGGGCGCCGGCTACCTCGTCTACCTCGGCGTGCAGGCGATGCGCCACGCCTCGATCGCGGTCACCGCCGAGGTCGACGGCCCCGAGGAGTCGCCGTGGCGCGCCCTGGGGGAGGGGTTCGTGGTCGGCGCGACCAACCCCAAGACCATCGTCTTCTTCGTCGCCGTGCTGCCGCAGTTCGTGAGCTTCGAGTCCGGTGCCATCGGCTCGCAGATGGCCGTGCTCGGCGTGCTCTTCCTGCTCATCGCGATCGTGTGCGACTCGGGCTGGGCGCTGCTGGCCGGAACTGCGCGCCAGTGGTTCACGGGCTCGCCGCGGCGGCTGGCGGCCGTGCGGCGCTCCGGCGGCGCGATGCTGGTGGGCCTCGGCGGCATCCTGCTGACCACCAGCCGCACCTGAGTCAGCGGCGACCGCGCTGGAGCGCGTCCCACACCGCCTGGTCGGCGGTCTGGTAGGTCGGCAGTCCGACCGACTTGCGGTAGGTGCGCACGGCCGTGGTCGTGCGGGCGTCGTAGATGCCCGTCACGTCCACCTTCTGGCCCGCGGCCCGCAGTGACCGCTGCAGGCGGTGCACCGGCTCGCCGACCTTGCCCCGCTTGAGCGCGATCGGCGTCTTGCCGCGCGACAGCAGGGCCGTCCACACCGGTCGCGAGGCCGTGGAGGTCTGCGACCAGCCCAGCGACGCCCGGTAGGAGTTCACGGCCCTGGTCGTGCGGGCGTTCCAGCGACCGGTGACGGTGGCGCCATGGCCGGCGCGCTTGAGCAGGCACTGGAGCAGCTTCACGTCGCCGCCGCGCGAGCCCGCCTTCAGCGTGCGGTAGCGGTTGAGGGTGGGCTTGATGCCGCACACCTTCTGCTCCTTCTTGGCCTTCGAGCCGCCGCCCACGGTGAGGACGTTCTTGTCGATCAGCACCTTGCGTCCGCGGTAGGAGACGGTGACGTTGTTGTGGTACTGGTGCAGGCGGTCGCGCTTCCAGAACGTGTTCTGCAGGTAGGGGCGCCCGTTCGTGTTCGCCTTCCTGTTCGTCCAGGCGAACCACATCTGGTCGGGGAAGTCGAAGGTCTTCGAGCCGGCGTGACGCACCTCGTCGACGGCCTGGATCGCGGCGGACGCGCTGGAGTAGAGGCCGACCTTGTAGCCGCGCTGGTGCACCCGCTGGACGAACGCGTCGATGAAGCTCAGCACCGCGGCGTTGCAGCGTCGGTTGGCGCGGTCGTACCACTCGATGTCGAGGTAGACCGCGTTCTTCTTGGCGAAGCCGTAACGGGCCGCGGCGCGCACGGCCTCGTCGGCGTCGGCGCGCGCCTGGGCGCGGGCCTTCCCGCGGTCGTACGCCATGCGCTCCTTCGGGGACTTCGAGTCGAAGCAGGGCGCCTGGTAGCCGACGTGGATCGGCAGGAACAGCCAGCCGCGCGACGCCTGCCGCTGGACCCACGCGGGGCTCAGGTAGGGCTGCTTCGACTCGTCGCAGTAGCGCGAGTTGCCCGAGGTGTAGATGCCGACCACGGTGTACGGCGAGGCCACGTTCCACGCGTCCATGACGTCGTTCGAGGGGGCCACGCAGGTGTCGAAGGCGTAGCCGCCGAATCGCTTCGGCGAGCTCGGCTTCGCGGCGTGGGCGGGCGCCGCGAGCAGCGAGGCGGTGAGCAGCAGGCCGAGCACGACGGTGAGCCGGCGGGCGACCTGGAGGACGGTGGAGCGCATCGTTCCAGCGTAGGTCGATGCGACGCGGGCGTCGACACGCTTGCTGGAGAAAGCGAGAATCCCCGGTCGGTGACCGGGGATCTCGAGGCGGTGGCCAGGGCCGGGGTCGAACCGGCGACCTTCCGCTTTTCAGGCGGACGCTCGTACCAACTGAGCTACCTGGCCGTGCTCCGTGGAGCGACGTTCACCCTACCGCACGGCCGCCGCGCCGCCGAAATCGCCTCCGGCTGCGTATCAGCAGCGACGTCGGGTGCTCTCCGGTCGTGGGTGGCCGCGCCCGCGCGTGCCGCCCGCCGTCGCACCGCAGTCCCGAGAGAGAAGGCAGATGTCCCCCACCCCCTTGCTGCTGCCGGGCCAGGCCGCCGCGCCCGAAGGCCCCGCCGACATGACCATGATGTACGTCCTGCACCACGCGTTCCGGCGCGACCTGCGGGACTTCACCCGCGCCGCCGCGCACACCGCCACCGACGACACCCCGCGCTGGGTCCTGCTCGCCGAGCGCTGGTCGCTGTTCACGCACGAGCTGCACCAGCACCACACCAAGGAGGACGAGATCCTCTGGCCGCTGCTGCTCGAGCGCGTGCGCGCCGCCTCCGACGCCGAGTCCGAGCGCGTCCTGCACGAGATGGAGGCCGAGCACGCGGTCCTCGACCCGCTGCTGACCGCGGCGTCCGCCGCACTCGAGCGGCTCTCGGCCGGTGGCGACGTGCGGGCCCACGACCTGCTGTCCGACTCGCTGGAGGAGCTCGGCGAGGCGCTGGACCAGCACCTGGGTCACGAGGAGAGCGCGGCCATCCCGATCCTGCACCGCTACGTCGGCGGCAGCGAGTGGGAGGAGCTCGAGCGGACCCGGTTCCGGCCGAAGCAGTCGCTCGCGCAGGCGCGGCAGTTCGTGCCGTGGGCGCTCAAAGGTCTGCCGGCCGACGCGGAGCACCGGGTGCTGAACCTCGGCGGTCCCGCGCTGCGCATCATCAACGCCCTCGGGCGCCGGAGGTTCCAGGCGCAGGAGGCGGCGGCGTTCGGGGGCCGCCTGAGGCGCCCGACATGAGAGGAGCCCCGCCCTTACGGGCGGGGCTCTCAGCACTGGCGACCCCGACGGGACTCGAACCCGCGACCTCCGCCGTGACAGGGCGGCGCGCTAACCAACTGCGCCACGGGGCCTTGTGCGTTGCGGTTTCAACCGCGACCGCAAGACTACCCGACGGTTCTGCGAGTCTCCAAAACGGGGGTGGTCAGAACGTGACGATCCATGGCTCGCGGCTGATCTCCCGGGGGTCCAGCTCGGCGAGCAGGGCCTCGGGCGACCGTGCCGCGACGCCCAGGGACGTGCCGATCAGGTCCCAGGCGTGCTCGGGGGAGAGGTCGCGCAGGGTCACGTCGCCGTCGCGCTTGGCCAGGCGCCGGCCGTCGGCGTTGAGGGCCAGCGGGACGTGCGCATAGGCCGGCGCGGGGGCGCCCAGCTCGTGCGTCAGGTAGGCCTGCGCGGGGGCGGCGTCGAGGAGGTCGTCGCCCCGGACGACCTGGTCGACGTCCTGGTCGGCGTCGTCGACCACGACGGCGAGGTTGTAGGCATGGGCGCCGTCGCCGCGTCGCAGGACGAGATCGTCGACGTGGCCCTCGATCTCGCCGTGCAGCTCGTCGCGGATCGTCCACGTGCGCTCGCGGGCGCGCAGCCGGATCGCGGGGGAGCGCTCGGCGCGGCGCGCCTCGCGCTCGCTCTCGGTGAGGTCGCGGCATGTGCCGGGGTACGAGCCGGGCGGGCCATGCGGCGCGCTGACGGCCTCGGCGATCTCGCGGCGCGTGCAGAAGCACTCGAAGGTCAGCCCGGCCGCGGTGAGGCGCTCGAGCGCGGCGGCGTAGAGAGGGTCGCGCTCGGACTGGCGGACGACCGGGCCGTCCCAGGTCAGCCCGAGGGCGGCGAGGTCGGCCAGCTGGCTGGCCTCGAACTCGGCCCGCGAGCGCTGGCGGTCGAGATCCTCGACCCGCAGGAGGAACGGGCGCCCGTCGGCGCGTGCGAACAGCCACGCGAGGATCGCCGTGCGCAGGTTCCCCAGGTGCAGGTCGCCCGACGGCGACGGAGCGAAGCGGCCGGCCACGCTCCCGACCCTAGTGACCCTTCGGTAGCCCGGCGCACCAACCACTAGAGTCGCTGCCGTGACATCCCACGGCGCCGAGCCCGAAGACTTCATGGAGCTGGCCGCGCGCCGGCGCATGTCGTTCCAGCGCAGCCCGGCGGCCGTCAGCCCGCGCGGTCTCTTCGACGACGTCGAGCCGGCGGGGCGCTTCCGCTTCCTCGTGGCCGCCGTCGTGGCGTTTTCCGGCCGGGGCTTCCACGCCACGACGACCCGCGACATCGCGACCGTGGCCGAGGCGAGCCCCGCGAGCCTCTACACGTACTACGACACCAAGTCCGAGCTGCTCCACGAGATGTCGGCGATCACCTTCCGCTACGTGATCGACATGCTGCGCGAGATCGTCGACCGCGGCGCCCCGCCCGTGGAGACGATCTCGGTGATCGTGCGCGAGTACCTGCGGTTCCACGCCGAGGAGAAGATCGTCGTCCTCGTGGTCAACCGCGACTACCGCGCGCTCGGCCTGAGCCAGCTCGCCGAGCTGCTCGGGATGGCCGACGAGATCCACCAGATCGTCGAGTCCGTGGTCCGGGCCGGCATCGAGCAGGGCGACTTCAGCGTGCCCGACGTGCACACCGCGACGCGGGCGGTGCTGCGCCTCGCCGATGTGTCCCCGTGGTTCAACGAGCGCTCGTCACGCACGATCGACGAGCTGGCCGACCACCACGTCGGGCTGATCCTGCAGATGCTGGGGCACGTCAGCGCGGACTGACGATGCTGAGGCCTCCGTCGAGCGGGATCACGGTGCCGGTGAGGAAGGAGCCTCCCGGAGCCGCCAGCAGGATGGCCAGCGCTGCCGCGTCGTCGGGTCGCCCGATGCGGCCCAGGGGCGCGGCCCCCTCGAACTCGTCGCGCGACTCGGCCAGCACCGCCGCCATCATCTTGGACTCGAACGGTCCGGGGGCGATCGCGTTGACCGTGATGTTCCGCGGGCCGAGCTCGACGGCCAGCACGCGGGTGAGGTGGTGCAGCGCCGCCTTCGACGCCGTATAGGAATAGGTGGAGAGGGTCGGGACGCGCAGGCCGTCGATCGACCCGATGTTGACGATCCGCGAGGGAGCGTTCGGCGTGGCCGATGCCTCGAGCAGGGGCGCCAGCTCGCGGACGAGGAAGAACGGCGACTTGAGGTTGAGGTCGACCACCTTGTCCCACGCCGCGGAGTCGAACTCCTCCAGCGGAGCGCCCCACGTGGCGCCGGCGTTGTTCACCAGCACGTCGAGCCGTCCGGCGCCGCCGGCGAACTCGGAGGCGAACGTGGCACAGCCGCCCTCGCTCGAGAGGTCGGCGACCCAGGGTCGCAGGCCTGCCGCGCGCAGCTCCTCGACGTCGAGGCGCCGCGAGACCACGTGCACCTCGGCGCCCGCGGCCGCGAACCCGTCGGCGATCATCCGGCCGATGCCGCGCCCGCCGCCCGTCACCAGCACGGTGCGGCCGGCGACGTCGAACAGTCCGCTCACGCGGTCACCTCCGTGAGGGCCGGGCCGGCCGGCGCGAGGGCCTCGGCAAGACGCTCGCGGTAGAGCTCGATGTTGCGCAGCTTGATGTCCTCGTAGCCGCGGACGAGGTCGGGCAGCGTCGCGATGGCGGCCGCGCGCTCGACGCCCAGCTCGGGCAGGTCACGCGAGATCCGCCCGACGAGCTCGACGTACTCCTCGCGCAGCTGCCGCTCGGCGCGGCGCACCTTCGCCATGCCGAACGGATCGAGCGCGGTGCCCCGCAGGCGACGCATCGCGTAGAGCGCGCGGAAGGCCGGCTTGAACCAGGCGCCCAGCGCGATCTTGCGCTTCATGCCCAGCGCCCGCAGCATCGGCGGGTGCAGGCGGTACTGCGCCTTCGCGCCCGGGCCGAACTCCGCCTCGAGGGCCGCGTCGAGCGACGGGTCGATCGACAGGCGCGCGACCTCGTACTCGTCCTTGTACGCCATCACCTTGTGCAGGTGCTGCGCCACGGCGAGCGTCAGCTCGCTCGACCCGGGAGCCGTCGCGGCCTCCCGCTCGCGCACCTGCCCGACCACCTCGACGTAGCGGCGGGCGTAGGCCAGGCTCTGGTAGGACTCGAGGTCGGCCGCGCGCGACGTGACCAGCTCGGTGTCGGCGGCGCCCTCGGCGAAGCCTGCCTGCGCGACGAGCGAGCGGACCCGGTCGGAGACCGGCGCCAGCGCCGACGTCTCGGGGGCCTCGGCGGTCAGGTCGCTCAGCAGCGCCGCGCGGTCCGCGACGAACTGGCGACCACGGCGGAACGCCTGCACATTGCGCTCCACGGCCACGCCGTTCAGCTCGAGCGCCGTCTCGATGCTGGCCGCCCGGACCGGCAGGGCGCCGGCCTGGTGGGCCACGCCCAGCAGGAAGATGTTCGCGAACTGGTCGTCGTCGAACAGGTCGAGCGTCATCGCCCGGGCGTCGACGAAGCGGCTCTCGCTCTCGCGGGTCACCTGCTGGATGCGGCCGACCGTGCTCTCGGCCTCGGGGAACGAGACCGTCGTGTCGGTGACCATGGCGCCCGTCGGGACCTCGGCGGTCGAGACGATCGCGACGGTGCGCTCCTCGTGGGCGACCCCGAGGTAGGAGTCCTGCGCGGCGACGAGGACGTCGCAGCCGAGGTACAGGTCGGCCTGGCCGGACGCGATCTTGTTCGCACGGTCGACCGGGGTGGTGCTGAGCTTGACGTCCGAGACGACGGCGCCGCCCTTCTGGGCCAGGCCGGTCTGGTCGAGTCCGCGGACGAAGCGCCCGTCGATCTGCGCCGCGGTCGCGACGATCTGCGAGACCGTGACGACGCCCGTGCCGCCGATGCCGGTGATGCGCATCTCGAACGCGTCCGCCGAGACGACCGGCTCGGGCTCGGGGAGCACGTCCGCCGAGAGCGCGGGGACCACGCGCTTGGCCTTCGCCCCGCCCGGGGTGACGGTGAGGAAGGAGGGGCAGTCGCCGTCGAGGCAGGACAGGTCGATGTTGCAGGAGGCCTGGTGGATCTTGGTCTTGCGACCAAGCTCCGTGCTCACGGGCTGCACCGAGAGGCAGTTGGACTTGTCGCCGCAGTCGCCGCAGCCCTCGCAGACGCGCTGGTTGATGAACGCGCGCGTCGGGGGCGCCTCGACGATCTTGCGCTTGCGCTTGCGACGCAGCTCGGTGGCGCACTCCTGGTCGTTGACGAGGACGGTGACGCCGGGGGTGCGGCTGAACTCCTCCTGCGTGCGCATGAGCTCGTCGCGGTGGCGGACGTCGACGCCCTTCGGCAGCCGGCGGCGCCGGTAGCGGCGAGGCTCCTCGGTGGTGATGACGACCTTGGCCACGCCCTCGGCGAGCAGCTCCTCCACGATCTCGTCGACCGTCATGAGGCCGACGGCCTCCTGGCCGCCGGTCATCGCGACGGCGGAGTTGTAGAGGAGCTTGTAGGTGATGTTGGCGCCCGAGGCCACGGCCGCGCGGATCGCGAGCGAGCCGGAGTGGTGGAACGTGCCGTCGCCCATGTTCTGGAAGAGGTGGCCGCTCTCGACGAACGGGGACATGCCGATCCAGGTGGCGCCCTCGCCGCCCATCTGCGTCATCCCGATGACGTCGCCGACGCGCTCCTCCGGCATGAGCGAGACCATGCCCGAGCAGCCGATGCCGGCGCCGACGAGCGAGCCCTCGGGCACCTTGGTGGACCGGTTGTGGGGGCAGCCCGAGCAGAAGTAGGGCGTGCGGTTCGCCGTCAGCAGCGGCAGCTGGATGCGGGCCCGGCGTCGCGGACGGGTCGTGAGCTCGACCTCGACCTCGGGCAGCGAGACGTGCTCGGCCAGCCGCGCCCGCAGGACGTCGGCGATGATCTCGGGGGTCAGGTCGGCGTCCGCACGGAACAGCGGCAGGCCGGTCAGCGTGCGCTTGCCGCTGACGGACGGCGCCTCGAGGTGGCCGTAGAGGATCTCCTTGAGGGCCGACTCGACGAACGAGCGCTTCTCCTCGACGACGATGACCTCGCACAGGCCGATCGCGAAGTCCTTGATCTGCTCCGGGTCGAGCGGGTGCACGGCGCCGAGCTTGAGCAGCCGGATGCCGCTCGCCTCGAGGTCCTCGTCGTCGAGGCCGAGCCCCGCGAGCGCCTGGCGGACGTCGTAGTAGGTCCCGCCGGCCGCGACGATGCCGACGACGGCACCGTCCCCGGCGCCCTCGACCCGGTTGATGTCGTTGGCCACGATGTAGCGCCGGGCCAGCTCGATCCGCTCGGTGAACAGGCTGCGCTCGAGCTCGGCCAGCGTCGGCTGGAGGAAGCGCGCGCTGACGGTGTGGGTGAAGTCCCGACCCGCGATGCGGCGCGAGGGGATGACGGGAGCGAAGTCGGAGGACACGGTCGTGCTGGCGGTGCCGTCGGCGACGTTCGTCGCGATCTTGAGGCCGGTCCACAGGCCGCTGAAGCGCGACATCATCACGGCATGCAGGCCCAGCCGGAGGCACTCGGCCGGGTCGGCAGGCACGAGCACGGGCATGCCCAGCTCGGCGATCGCGATCTCGCTCGAGCTGGGGACGGTGGAGGACTTGGCGATCGAGTCGTCGCCGACGATGGCGACGGCGCCGCCCTCGTGGTGGGCGCCGCCGAGGTTCGCGTGGCGGAGTGCGTCGGAGGCCCGGTCGAGACCCGGCGCCTTGCCGTACCAGTACCCGACGATTCCGTCGTTGATCCGGTCCGTGGCGTTGCCGGCGAGCTGGCTGCCCTGGACGATGTTCGCCGCGAGCTCCTCGTTGAGTCCCGGCTTGAACTGGACGTCGGCGGCGTCGAGCAGCTGCTGCTGACGCGAGAGCTCGAGGTCGTAGCCGGCGAGCGGAGATCCCTCGTAGCCGGACACCAGCCCGGCGGTTCGACGACCCTCGCGACGGTCGAAGCGCGCGACGTCCAGCGGGAGGCGCACGAGCGCCTGCAAGCCGGACATGAAGACGGTTCCGTCCTCGACCGTGTAGCGATCCGAGAGCTTCATCGACGACCTCCTGTGACGTGGATCTCTGATTCAATCGGACCTGACTCGTGATATCACCGGTCAGAAGCACCAAATCCCGGCCAGAACGGGCTGGTCTTTGGTGGATTCCACAAAGGAGGGTCATGGACGACCACGAGAAGCGCCTCGCGACGGCCCTGTGCGCCCGGGTGGCGGCCGACCTCGACGAGCTGGGACCGCGCATCACGCGCAGCATCCGGCTCGCCCAGCCCGAGTACTCGCTCGTGCCCCTGGACGACCACGTCGAGCACGTCACCGAGCAGCAGCGGCTGCTGCTGATCGCGCTCGGGCGGCACGAGGTCGTGAGCGGCAGCCAGCGGGCACGCGCCGCGGACCTCGGCCGGCTGCGGGCCACCCAGGGCGTGAGCGTCGCGACCGTCATCGGGGCGTACCACGTGGGCAACCGCGAGCTGTGGCAGAACCTCGTCGCCTACGCGGACGAGGAGACCTCCTGCCTGCCGGGACTGGCGACGCTGCTGTGGCGCTCGATCGAGGTGATGACGGCCGAGATCGTCGCGGCCTACGAGACCACGGCCCGGGCGCGCCAGACCCACGCCCTGTCGCTGCGGCAGCGGCTCGTCGAGCTGCTCCAGCGCGACGAGCTGGCGGCCGAGGCGCACGACGTGGCCGTCACGCTCGGGCTCGACCCGGCCGGCGCGTTCGTCGGGGCGTGGGTCGGCCTCGAGGACGACCCGCTGGCGCAGGCCGCGAGCCTGACCTCCGGCCTGCGACGGGGCACGGCCTTCGCGGTCGGTCACCCTGCGGGCGTCCAGGTCCTGGCCCAGGGCTGCAGCGCCGACGAGCTCGAGCTCGCGATCCGCGCGGCGGAGCCCGACGTCCGGCTCGGGGTGGGTCTCGAGCGCGCCGGGCTCGAGGGCGCTCGCGACTCGTTGCTCGACGCCCGGCTGTGTCTCGAGATCGCCACCGACGCCCAGCCCACGCGCCGGTTCGAGGAGGACTGGCTGAGGGCGACGATCCGGTCCCAGGCCGACCGCCTGGACCCCATCGTGCGGGGGCTGCGGGACGTCGTCGAAGCCAATCCGCACCTCGTCGAGACGTTGGATGTGTACGTTGACACCGGCTTCTCGATCGCCGACACGGCGCGGGTCCTGCACCTGCATCCGAACAGCGTCGCGTACCGCTTGGACCGGTGGAATCGTCTCACTGGTTGGGACGCAAAGACCTTCCGAGGGCTGTCGCAGTCGTTGCTCGCCGCAGTGTTGTAACTAATTTTCCCTGCAATCTCGGCTTTTTACATTGCGGAAACGCAATGTTGACTAAGCGCTCGCTTGTGCCCCGCTATCTTCGGGTGTCATAGTGCTGCTCCTGTGATGGATGTCACGTGGAGCCGAGGTAGGGAGTCGAGCGCATGACCCAATCCGAATTCGATGTGATCGTCGTCGGCGGCGGGATCGCCGGCGTGTCGATCGCCAGCGAGCTGTCGAGCGACCGGTCGGTCTGCCTCGTCGAGATGGAGTCCTCGCTGGCCTTCCACACGACCGGCCGATCGGCCGCGACGTTCCTGGAGACCTACGGCGGACCGAACATCCGCGCGCTCACCACGGGCAGCCGCGAGTTCCTCACGAAGCCCCCCGCGGAGTTCGAGCAGATCCTCATGACGCCCCGGCCGCTGCTGCAGTTCGCGAAGCAGGGTCGCGAGAGCGTGATCGAGGAGCTGCACCGCGACGTGCTGCCCCTGGTCCCCGATGCCGAGCTGGTCGACGAGGCGCGGATGATGCAGCTGTTCCCGCTGCTGCGACCGGGCTTCTCGAACGTCGGCATGTACGAGCCCGGCGCCATGGAGCTCGACGTCCTGGCGATCCACGGCGGCTACGTCCGGACGGCTCGCCAGAACGGCGCCGAGATCCACAAGGGCGCCAAGGTCGAGCGCATCGAGCGCGAGGACGACGGCCGCTGGTCGGTCACCACGAGCGACGGGGAGACCCGGCGCGCGCCGCTGGTGGTCAACGCCGCCGGAGCCTGGGCAGACGTCGTGGCCGAGGCGGCCGGCGTGCGCCAGATCGGGCTGCGACCGCTGCTGCGGACGATCTTCATGGTCTCCTCGCCCGGCGGCGCCGGCACGAAGGACCTGCCCATCCTGGGCGACATCGACCAGGCGTTCTACGTCAAGCCGGAGGGGGAGCAGTTCCTGTGCTCGCCGGCCGACGAGACCCCCAGCGAGCCGAAGGACGCCAAGCCCGACTCGCTCGAGATCTCGCGGGCGATCGACGAGGTCAACGACGCGACCACGATCGGCGTGAAGGGCGTCTCCACCTCGTGGGGCGGCCTGCGCAGCTTCGTCCCCGACCGCAACTTCGTGGTCGGCGAGGACCCCGAGGCCGCCGGCTTCTTCTGGTTCGCCGGACAGGGTGGCTACGGCATCCAGACCGCGCCCGCGACGGCCCGCCTCGGCGCGGCGCTGGCCCGCGGGGAGCAGGCGCCCCAGGACCTGCTCGACCGTGGCCTCGACCCGCTCGCGCTCGTCCCGCACCGTCCCGGCATGCTCGTCGACGCAGGGCACTGAGGCCGCCATGGAGCTCCTGCAGCAGATCATCAACGGTCTGACCATCGGCAGCACGTACGCCCTCGTGGCGATCGGATTCTCGGTCGTCTACGGCGCGCTCGGGCTGGTCAACTTCGCCCACGGCGACATCCTCATGGCCGGCGCGTTCTCGACGTACGGGCTCTACACGCTCGGCGTCCCGCTGCCCCTGGCGTGCCTCGGCGGCATCGTCGTCGGCAGCCTGCTGGCGGTCGCGGTGGAGGAGGTCGCGGTACGGCCGGTCCTCACCCAGCATCTGCTCATCCCCATGATGACCACGCTCGGCGCCGGACTCATCATCCGGAACATCGTCGAGCGCATCTGGGGCAACGGCACGCTGCCGTTCCCGTCGTTCACCGGCGGCGGCTACGTCCACATCGGCGACCTGCAGATCTCGAAGTCGGCGGTGGTCACGCTGGTCGTGGCGTTCGTCGCGATGTTCGCCTTCCTGGCGTTCCTGAAGTTCACCAAGGCGGGCTTCGCGATCCGCGCGGTCGCGCAGGACATGACGGCCGCCCGCCTCATGGGCGTGCCGGTCAACCGCACGATCGCCGTCGTCTACCTGACCGGTGGCGCGATGGGCGTCGTCGGCGGCCTGCTCTACGCGAACACGCTCGAGGTCGTCTACCTCGGCATGGGCTTCGCGGTGCTGCTCAAGGGCTTCGCGGCCGCGATCGTCGGCGGCATCGGCAACCTGCAGGGCGCCATGATCGGCGGCCTGGTCATCGGCGTGCTGGAGTCCACCGTCGGCCCCGCGACCGGCTCCTACCGCGACGCGGTGGCGTTCGTCCTGCTGATCGCGATCCTCCTCGTCCGTCCCACCGGCCTGCTCGGTGCCCGCATCCAGGAGCGTGTCTGATGCTGCAGGTACTCCCCAAGAAGCTCCTCTGGGCCATCGGCGCGATCGCGCTGGTCGCCGCGGTCCTGCTGCCGAATCTCGTCGAGCCGTACACGGTGCGCGTCGCCGCGCTGATCCTCGTGTTCACGGTGTTCGCCACGGGTCTCAACATCATCCTCGGGTTCACCGGTCTGCTGAGCTTCGGCCACGCCGCCGTCTTCGGCGTCGGCGCCTACGTCTCGGCGCGGCTCCTGCTCGACACCGGCATGCCGCTGCTGCTCGTCATGGTCGCGGCCACCGTCGGGGCGGGCGTGGTGGGACTGCTGGTCGGCCTCACCTCATGGCGCGCGGGCGGCGACTACCTCGCCCTCGTGACGCTCGGCGTCGGCCAGATCTTCTACCTGTTCCTCATCAACGAGAAGGACCTGACGGGCGGCGCGACCGGCCTCCCGGGCATCCCCGCCGGCAACTTCTTCGGCTGGGACCTGGCGCCGCTGGAGAACACGTACCTGTTCATCCTCGCGGTCACCGTCGTCGTGATGGGCTTCGCCTGGGTCCTGGGACGGTCGTACTTCGGCCGGGCCATGCTCGCGGTGCGCGAGGACGAGATCATCGCCCGCGCCCACGGGATCAACGTGCCGCTGACCAAGGTCCTGTCGTTCGGCATCGGCAGCGCGATCGCCGGTCTCGCCGGCGTGCTGCAGGTGCTGCTGCTGGGCTTCGTCGGACCCGCGACGTTCAAGGTCGACCAGTCGATCCTCGTGGTCGAGATCGTCCTGATCGGCGGCATGGCCACGACGATCGGCCCGCTGCTCGGCTCGATCCTCGTCATCGGCTCGACCGAGTACCTGCGAGCCCTGGCCGACTACCGCTCGGCCGTGTTCGGCGTGCTGATGCTCGTGATCCTGCTCTGGCGTCCGGGCGGTCTCGCCCAGATCTTCGGGCTGAGCTCGCGGACGCCCAACGCGGTCCGGCTGCCCTTCATCGGGAGGATCGGCCGCCGCAAGGGCGCGCCGGCTGCGACGCCCGCGGCGGACGAGATCGAGGACGAGCACGAGAAGGAGGAGGTCAGCCGATGAGCACGACCCTGCTGAAGGCGACCGACGTCGGCTGCCGGTTCGGAGGCGTCATCGCCCTCGACCGTGTCGACTTCGAGGTCGCCGAGAACGAGATCGTCGGCCTGATCGGGCCGAACGGATCGGGCAAGACCACCCTGCTGAACGTGCTCTCGGGCATCTACAAGCCCACGTCCGGCTCGCTCACGATCGGCGGCAACGACGTCCGCTGGCCGTCCTCGCGGATCCTGAGCAAGCGGTACAAGCTGGCGCGGACGTTCCAGAACATCCGCCTGGCGCCCGGGCTCACCGTGCGGGACAACGTCCTCATCGGGATGCACTCGACGTTCCACTGGTACGACGCGCTGCGCCGTGGCAGGTCGTCCCGTGAGGCGTCGGCCCGCCAGGCCGCCGACGAGATCCTCGAGTTCGTCGGGATCGCGGACAAGGCCGACCACATCGCCACGGACCTCAGCTACGGCGACCAGCGCCGCGTGGAGATCTCGCGGGCGCTGGCGACCTCGCCGAAGCTGCTCCTGCTCGATGAGCCGGCTGCCGGCATGAACCCGCGCGAGGCCGCGTCGCTCGTGACCCTGATCCGCCAGATCCACGCCCAGCGAGACCTCTCGATCGTGGTCATCGAGCACAACATGAACGTCGTCATGAACACGGCGTCACGGGTCATGGTGCTCGACGCCGGACTCTGCATCGCCCACGGCGACCCGAAGACCGTGAGCTCCGACGAGCAGGTGCTCGAGGCGTATCTGGGAAAGAGGTTCCGCAATGCCTGACCTGCTGCTGCAAGCCAAGGACCTGTGCGTCCAGTACGGACCCGTCACCGCCCTCGACGGCGTCTCGATCGAGGTCAACCGCGGCGAGATCGTCGCGCTGGTCGGTGCGAACGGCGCCGGCAAGTCCACGCTGCTCAAGACGCTCTCAGGCCTGCTGCGGCCCGTGGCCGGGGAGGCCTCGTTCGACGGGACCGACCTCGCGCGCACCCCGGCGCACCGGATCGTCTCGGCCGGACTCGTGCACGTCCCGGAGGGCCGCCACGTGTTCCCCCGGTTCACGCTGCGCGAGAACCTCATGGCGGGCGCGTACACGGGCGACTTCCGCGCCGCGGCGAAGCGCGCCGACGAGATCATCGCGTCGACGCCGATCCTGGCGCGCCGCGCCGGCAGCACGGCCGGGCAGCTCTCCGGCGGCGAGCAGCAGTGGCTCGTCGTGGAGCGCGCGCTCATGGCGAATCCGACGATGATCATGCTCGACGAGCCGTCGATGGGCCTGTCGCCCGTGCTCGCCGACCAGATCCTCGAGCTCGTGAGCCAGCTGCGCGACCGCGGCGTCACGGTGCTGCTGGTCGAGCAGAACGCGCTCGGCGCGATGGAGATCGCCGACCGCGTCTACGCGCTCGGCTCGGGCTCGATCCTCTACTCCGGCACGTCCGAGGAGCTGCGCCACAACGAGCACTTCGCCGACCAGTTCCTGGGAGTCGTCTCGGCCGACGCCGAGGCGGCTGCCGCCACCAACCCCCCGCAAGAGAAGTAGGAGCAACACATGTTCAGCAAGCGCGTGGCCCTGGCCGCCGCACTCAGCACGGCCCTCCTGGCCAGTGCGTGTGGCGGCGGCTCCGGCAGCAGTGACTCCGACACCGTCGTCCTGGCGGTCGCCGGACCCATGACCGGCGACAGCGCCGAGTACGGCCAGCAGCAGCTGGCGGGCATCCAACTGGCCGTCGACCAGTACACCGAGGGCGGCGGCATCCCCGAGGGTCCGCTGAAGGGCAAGAAGATCAAGGTCGTCAAGTACGACGACGCGGGCGACCCGAACCAGGCCGCGTCGGTCGCGCAGAAGATCTGTGACGACACCGAGGTCATCGGCGTCTTCGGCCACGTCAACTCCTCCGCGACCCTGGCGGCCGAGCCGATCTACGAGCGCTGCGGCGTCCCGCTGATCGTCAGCTACTCCTCGAACCCCGAGATCACGGCCGAGCTGCACGAGAACCTGTTCCGCACGCTCGTCGACGACGCCAAGCTGGGCGCCGAGATGGCCAGCTTCGCCGCGGGCGAGCTGAAGGGCAAGAACGTCGGCGTCATCTCGTCGGACGACGACTACGGCGTCGGCCTGAAGGAGAACTTCGAGCCCGCCGCCGAGGAGCTCGGCCTCACGGTCGCCAAGAGCCTGGTCACCACGACCGGTCAGAAGGACTTCACCCCGCAGCTGACCGAGCTGAAGAACGCCGGCATCGACAGCCTCGTCCTGCTGAACCTCTACACGGACGCCGCGCTGCAGATCAAGCAGGCGAAGGCCCTCGGACTGGACGTGCCGATCCTGGTCACGGCCAGCGCCAACAACCCCGAGCTGGTCAACATCGCCGGTGCCGAGGCCGCCGAGGGCACGTACGTCTCGGCGATCTTCGACCCGGGCAGCAGCAACGAGGGCACCCAGGCGTTCGTCAAGGCGTTCAGCGACGCCAATGGTCGCGAGCCCAGCGAGGGCGCGGCCGTGGCCTACGACTCCGCGTGGGTCGTCTTCCGGGCCTTCGACGAGGGCGCGAAGGACCGCGAGTCGCTGATCAGCACGATCGACGGCATCGAGTCCTTCGACCTGCCGATCGTCGGGGAGTTCGTCTTCAACGACAAGCACGAGCCCACGGTCACGCCCGGCAAGCCCTCGCAGTCGCTGCTGCAGGTGCAGGGCGGCGAGATCAAGACGCGCCCCGGCGCGTGAGTCCCGGTCCGGCGGGTGCGGACTCCGCGCCCGCCGGGCACCACTTCCCCACCATCGCGGCGGCCGTCCGGTCGTGGCAGCAACTCCCAACCAACGAAAACCAGGAGTGACATGTCGAGGAAACAGCTGATGCTGGCCGCGCTGGCCGGTGGAGCGCTCATGCTGAGCGCCTGTGGGGGCGGTGACGAGGCCGGTGACAAGGACACGATCGTCGTGGCCGTCGCAGGACCGATGACCGGAGAGAACGCGATCTACGGCAAGAACCAGCTCGCGGGCGTCCAGTTCGCGGCGAAGCAGATCAACGACGCGGGCGGCGTCGAGTCCGGCCCGCTCAAGGGCGCGAAGATCGAGGTCAAGTCGTTCGACGACGTGGCCGACCCGAACCAGGGCGCCTCGGTGGCGCAGAAGATCTGCGACGACGACGACATCATGGCCGTCTTCGGGCACAGCAACTCGTCCGTGACCCTCGCGGCGATGCCGATCTACGAGCGCTGCGGCATCCCGCTGTTCGTCAGCTACTCGTCGAACCCGGAGATCACGGCCGAGCTGCACGAGAACCTCTTCCGCACGCTCATCGACGACGCCTCCATGGGTGCCGAGATGGCGTACCAGGCGGGTCGGGAGATCGGCGCCGAGAAGGTCGGCCTGATCGCCTCGGACGACGACTACGGCACCGGACTCGTGGAGTCCTTCGAGGAGACCGCGCCCGACGCGGGCCTCGAGGTGGTCGACTCGATCGCCACGACCACCGGACAGAAGGACTTCACGCCCCAGCTGACCACGCTGCGCAACCAGGGCGTCGACACGATCGTCCTGCTGAACACGTACACGGACGCCGCCCTGCAGATCAAGCAGGCCGACGCCCTGGGCTGGGACGACGTGAAGATCCTCGTCACGGCCGGCTCCAACACCCCCGAGCTGGTCAAGATCGCCGGCAAGGACGCCGTCGAGGGCGTGCTCGTGAACGCGGTCTTCGACCCGAACTCCTCGTCGGAGGGCGTGAAGTCCTTCGTGGACGCGTACTCCGCGGACAACGGCGAGGCGCCCGGTGAGGCCAACGCGGTCGCCTACGACTCGTTCTTCGTCTTCCTCGACGGGCTCGAGAACGGTGGCGAGGACCGCGAGTCGCTGATCTCGCAGGTCGCCGACACCGAGTCGTTCGAGCTGCCGATCCGCGGCACGTTCCGCTTCGACGAGAACCAGGGTGCGGCGGTCGACCCGGACTCCCCGGCGACGGCGCTGCTGGAGATCCAGGACGGCGCGTTCGCCTCGTTCACCCCGTGACCGGTCGGGGCGCCCCGCCCCTTCACGGGGCGCCCCGACCCTCCCGCCCACCCCCCTCACGTCTCGTCCTGCCAGGAGCTCCTCATGACCGATCCCCTCAAGAAGATGTCCGACTGGGCCGCCGGCCTGCGCTGGGAGGACGTCCCGAGCGCCGTCCGCGAGCGGGCCGCCGACGCCCTGAGTGACACCGTCTCGACGATGGTCGGGGGAGCCGTGACCGGCTCGGCCGGCATCGCCGCGAAGGTCACCGGCCGCACCGCGGGCCCGTCCCCGGTCGTCGGCCGCGGCCAGGGCTCGTCGCCCACCATGGCCGCCTTCGCCAACGGCGTCGCGGCCAGTGCCCTGGACTTCGACGACGGCCACTACCTGGCCGGCGCGATCCACCCCGGGTCGGTCATCGTGCCCGCCGTGCTCGCGGCGGCGACGAGCGGCACCACCGTGGCGGAGGCGCTCACGGCGCAGGTCGTCGGCTACGAGATCGGCCTGCGGGCCGCGCACCTGCTGTGGCCCAAGCACGACGGCGACCACTACCACTGCACGGGCTGCGCGGGCGCGATCGGCGCCGCCGCCGCGGCCGCCAAGGTCTCCGGAGCCGACGCCGACGAGATCGAGCGCGCCGTGAAGATCGGCTGGCTGCACGCCCCGATGGCCACGTTCGGCTCGCCCATGGTGAAGGAGTCGATCGGCTGGGGCGCCGCCACCGGCGTCATGGCCGCCGAGCTCGCGGCCGCCGGCTTCATGAGCCTGCCGGAGGGCTACGCGCTCGCCGACAACGACGTGCTCCCCGCGACCCCGTTCCACCAGCCCGGGGCGGCCGAGGACCCGTTCGTCACGAGCATCGGCGAGGTCTACGAGACGGGCAACACCTACTTCAAGTCGTTCGCGGCCTGCCGCTACACGCACGCCGCCGCCGCGGGCTTCCGCGGACTGCTCGCCGAGCACGCGATCACGCCCGAGCGGATCGCACGGGTGCGCGTGGGGACCCACCAGGCCGCCACGTTCCTCGACGAGCTCCGTCCCGGCACGATCGACTCCGCGCAGTACAGCTTCCCGTTCGTGCTGGCCTCGATCGCGCTGCACGGCGCCGCCGGTGCGGCCGAGATGGACGAGTCCGTCCTCGCCGAGCCCGAGCGGCTCGACCTCGCCTCGCGGGTCGTCCTCGAGCACGACGCCGACCTCGACCAGCACTACCCGGCGCGCTACCCGAGCCGCGTCACGATCGAGACCACCGACGGCGCCAGCGTCGACGGCGTCTTCCTCGACGCCCCGGGCGATCCCGGCACCGACTTCGGTCGCGCCGAGCTGCAGGAGAAGTGGCGTCTGCTGCTGACGCCGGCGCTGGGGGAGCAGTCCGACCGGGTCCTGGCGGGACTGCGGGACGACGACGCGCTCGTCCTCGACGCCTCGGCCCCTGCGTGGGAGGCATGGGCATGACGTCCGCCCACCTGCGCTCCCTCGTCGAGCCGCTGCGGCTCGGTCCGGTCACGCTGCGGAACCGCATCGTCGTCACGGCCCACGCGACGCACAACATCGACACCGAGCACCTGCCCAACGACGACGACGTCGCGTACTTCGCCGAGCGGGCGAAGGGCGGCGCGGCGATGGTCTCGATGGGCACGACCGCCGTGCACCCGAGCTCGCCCACGCCCTACGGGATCTACCACAACTTCGACGACCGGATCGTCGAGCGCTACGAGCGTCTCTCGGAGGCCGTGCACGCCCACGGCGCCGTGATCGTGCCCCAGCTGGGGCACATGGGCGGGCGCACCGACGGCGGCGACGGCGGCGTCTGGGCGCCTTCGGGATTCTCGCACCACCTCTACGGCTCGGTCCCGCGCGAGATGACGCGGCGCCAGGTCGACGAGATCGTCGAGGCCTTCGCCAGCGCGGCCGAGCGGGCCGTGCGCGGTGGGATGGACGGCGTCGAGATCGCCGTGGGTCACGGCCAGCTGGTCAACCTGTTCCTCTCGCCCCTGACGAACCGCCGCACCGACGAGTACGGCGGCAGCGACGAGGCGCGCTTCCTCTTCTGCCGGCGCGTGCTCGAGGCGGTGCGCGAGCGGATCGGCGGCGCCCTGCTGATGGTGCGCGTCAACGGGTCGGACGAGACCGAGGGGTCGCTGGACACCGCCGCCTGGCTCGACATCGACCAGCGGATCGACGAGCTCGGCATCGTCGACGGGATGAACGTCTCGGCGAACTTCAACGGCTCGGTCATCCCCACGATGGCGGTGCGCCGCGGCTGCTACCTGCACTACGCGCGTGCCGTGCGCGAGCGCGTCGGCCTGCCGGTCGGCGCGGTCGGGCGGATCACGGATCCCGCGATGGCCGCCGCGGCGATCGAGGCCGGCGACGCCGACTTCGTGGGCATGACGCGCGCCCACATCGCGGACCCCCACCTCGTCACGAAGATGCTCGAGGGGCGCGAGGACGAGATCCGGCCCTGCATCGGCTGCATCCAGATGTGCCAGGGCGAGCTGGGCCGTCACCGCAACGTGAAGTGCGTCTACAACCCCGTCACGGGACGCGAGCGCTTCCTCGGCGACATCGAGACCACGACCGCGCCCACCTCGCGCCGCGTCGTGGTGGTCGGCGGCGGGCCCGCCGGACTCGAGACGGCGCGGGTCAGCGCCCTGCGCGGGCACGACGTCACGCTGTTCGACGAGCGTCCCGACACCGGCGGCACCGTGAGGATCGCCGCGCGCACCGAGGGTCGCGACGGGCTGGTCGACGCCGTCGACTGGCTGGGCAACGAGGTCCGCCGCCTCGGCGTGGACCTGCGCCTGCGCCGGACCGCCGAGGGTCGCGACATCGCGGCGCTCGACCCCGACATCGTGGTCCTGGCCACCGGCGCTGCCGAGACCCTGCCGCAGTGGGCGGCGCGCGACCACCGGCGCCTCGTCGCCGCGGCCGACGTCGTCTCGGGGCACCCGGTCCTCTCGGGCCGAGTCGTCGTGGTGGACGAGCACCACCGCACCAACGCGATGTCGGCGGCCCTCGTCGCCGCGCGCGCCGGCTGCGAGGTGACCTTCGTGACCGCCACGCCGGGTCCCGCCGAGCTCGTGGAGCCCGAGGTCCGCGACGACTTCCTGACGCTCATGCACGAGGCCGGCATCGCGATCCGCTGCTCCACCAAGGTCACGGAGTTCGACCCGGACGGGCCGCGGCTGCTGTGCCACCACGGCGGCGACGAGGCGCTGACCTACCGCCACACCGACGACCACGGACGGCCGGTCGTCCGCCCCTCCGAGGTCGTCGAGCTCGAGGCCGACTGGGTCGTCCACACCTGGACCGAGCCGCGCTCCGAGCTGTTCGACGAGCTGCCCGACGACGTCACCGTGCACGCGGTCGGCGACGTCATGAACCCCCACCGCATCGAAGGTGCGGTCCACGCGGCCTTCCGACTCGCCGCGACCTTCTGACCTACCGAAAGGAACCACCCATGGCCACCTACCCCCTCCGCGCGAGCGTCAAGGCCGGCTCGCTGCTCTTCGTGTCCGGCCAGCTCGGCATCGTCGACGGCGCGCTCGTCGACGGCGCCAGCGACCAGACCGACCGCGCGCTGGCCAACTTCGAGGCCGTCGTGCGCGAGCACGGCGCCACGCTGGCCGACGTCGTGAAGACCACCGTCTTCATGTCGTCGATGGAGCACTACGCCGACATGAACGAGGTGTACGCGCGCTGGTTCCCGACCGACCCGCCGGCTCGCTCGGCCTTCGCGGTCCAGGAGCTGCCCCTCGGCGGTCTCGTCGAGATCGAGGGTGTCGTCCAGCTGCCGGAGGACCGATGACGACTCCCGTCGCCGTCGTCACCGGGGGCTCGCGCGGCATCGGTCGCGCGTTCGTGCTGGAGTGCGCGCGCCGCGACTACGCGGTCGTGCTCACCCACCGCGGGCGTGGCACCGACGCCGAGGAGACCGTGCGCGCGGTGGAGGAGATCGGCGGTCGTGCGGTCGCCGTCGTCGCCGACGTCACGACGGACGAGGGCGTCGCCGCCGTGAAGTCGGCCGCCGGCGACCTCGGTGCCGTGTCGCTGCTGGTGAACAACGCCGGCATCCTCGCGCACGGCGAGCTCGGCGAGACCACCGACGAGCTGTGGGACGACGCGTTCGCGATCCACGTGAAGGCGCCCATGAAGCTGACCCGGGCGCTGCGCGACGACCTCGCGGCGACCGGGGGAGCCGTGCTCAACCTGTCCTCGACCGGTGGTGTCGTGGGCTCGGTCCACGGCGTCTCCTACGGAGCGTCGAAGGCGGCGGTCATCGGGCTGACGAAGACCCTCGCCCGCGAGCTCGCCCCGCACGTGCGGGTCAACGCCGTGGCGCCCGGCCCGGTCGCCACCGACATGTACGCCTCGATCCCGGCCGACGAGCAGACCGCGGTGGAGGACGAGACCCCGCTCAAGCGGATCGCCGACCCCGCGGAGATCGCCCGCACCGGCCTCGACGTGAGCTCCTGGCCGAACGTCACGGGGCAGGTCATCGTCTCCGACGGTGGACGCGTCATGTGATCCCGTCACACCCTGAACATCACCCACATCTTCGAAAGGACCCTTCAATGGGACAGACACCCGGCAACGACGCGACCAAGGTCGGCACCGCCATCATCGGCGGCGGCATCGTCGGTGTCACGCTCGCCTTCTACCTGGCCGAGCTCGGTGAGAAGGACATCGTCGTGCTCGAGGGTCGCGAGCTGGCCAGCGGATGCACGGGCGGGTCGCTCGGTGGCGTGCGCCAGCAGTTCAGCACGGCGACGGAGATCGAGCTGGCCATCCGTGGCCGCCGGTTCTGGCAGACGTTCGAGGACGTCTTCGATCAGCCGTGCCAGTACCACCAGGACGGCTACCTCATGCTGACCGGCCGCGAGGAGCTCTTCGCGAAGCTCGCCGAGGCGGCCAAGACGCAGGCGACGCACGGCGCGCCGAACGTCGAGATGCTCACCGCGCGGGACCTCAAGGAGGTCGTGCCGTGGCTCGGCACCGACGGCCTCGTCGGCGGCTGCTGGACCCCCGAGGACGGCCGCGTCAACCCGACCGACGGCGTCTACGGCGTGGCCGCGGCCGCGCGCCGGCTCGGCGTGAAGATCCGCGAGCGCTTCGAGGTCGCCGACCTCACGCAGGTCGAGGGCGGCTGGCTCATCGCCGGGCCCGAGCCCGTCGTGGCGGAGCGCGTCGTCGTGGCCAGCGGCCTGGGGTCGCCCAAGCTCCTGGCGAAGTTCGGCCTCGACATGGACATCTTCCCGATGTGGGTGCACTACGGCTTCACGACGCCCGTCCTGGGCGACCAGCGCCTGCCGCTGACGATCGACCTCGAGACCGGCTGGTGCGTGGAGCGCGAGCAGGACGGCGCCATGGTGACGATCCTGAGCTCCACCCTGCCGGAGCGCTACGGCGTCAGCGACATGCTGGCCGAGTTCGCCGAGGCGTCCGAGACGCGCGCCCCGATCTTCGCCGAGGTCGGCATCCGCAGCACGATCAGCGCGGCCGCCGACGCGACCGGCGGCGACGGCCACCCGTTCATCGGCGAGGTCGAGTCGGGCCTGTGGACCATCACGGGCTTCGACGGCCACGGGACGATGATGGGCCCCGCCGCGTCGCAGCTGCTGGCCAAGCTCATGCTCGGCATGCCCGACCCGGTGCTGGACGTGAAGGCGTTCGACCCGCACCGCACGGCCACCGAGAACCTCGAGTGGCTGCGGGCGGCGCGCAAGTGAGCCGTCCGGTCGCGATCGTCACCGCGGCGAGCAGCGGCATCGGCGCGGGGATCGCCCGCACGCTGGCGTCGTCGCACGACCTCGTGCTGTTCGCCCGCTCCGAAGCCGTCGTCGAGCTTGCCAACGAGCTCGGAGCGGTCGCCGTGCGTGGCTCGCTGACGGACGCGGCCGACCGCGAGCACCTCGTGGCCACGACGATCGAGCGGTTCGGCCGCATCGACGCCGTGGCCGTGAACTCCGGCCACCCGCCGAAGGGCGACCTGCTGGAGCTCACCGACGAGGACTGGAGCACCGGCTTCGAGCTGCTGTTCACGAGCGTCGTCGACCTGGCCCGGCTGGTCACGCCGCACATGCAGGCGGCCGGTCGTGGAGCCTGGGCCGTGGTGACGAGCTACGCCTCGCTCCTGCCCGAGCCGGCGATGCCCGTCTCGAGCGTCGTCCGCGCGGCGGTGCAGAGCTGGGTGAAGCTCTACGCCACGCGGGTCGCGGCCGACGGCATCCGCGCCAACTGCGTCCTGCCGGGCTTCGTGCAGACCCACCCGGTCGACCGGGAGCGCCTGGCCACGATCCCGCAGCGTCGCTACGCCCAGCCCGACGAGATCGGCACGGTCGTGCGCTTCCTGCTCTCGGACGAGGCGTCGTTCGTCACCGGCCAGAACCATGTCGTCGACGGCGGCATGATCCCCCTTCCCTGAACCCGAGGAGCCTCCATGTCCCACCCCGTCCGCCTGGCGCCCTTCAACGCCGACTTCACCGCCCAGAACGGGCCGATCGACATCGAGCGCCGTTCGATGCCGAACGGCCTGTCCGAGCTGTCCGCCGGCATCGTGCGGTTCCCCGACGGAGGCCGCTCCGAGCCGTGGACCCTGCCGTACGAGGAGGCGTTCTACGTCATCGACGGCGAGCTCTCGCTGCACGTCGGCGACGAGACGATCGTGGTGCCGGCCGGCGAGGTCGTGACGCTCGAGAAGGGCTGCACGGTCGAGTACGAGGGCACGCCCGGGACGAACGCGTTCTTCTGCCTCGTGCCGGCCAACTGGCTGGAGACGATGGAGTCGTGATCGCGCTGACGGGCGCGTCGGGCAAGACCGGGCGCGACCTCGCGGCCCTGCTCGCGGAGCGCGGGATCGCGCACGTGCGGCTCTCGAGCCGCCCTGGCTGCGGCGACCGGGTCTTCGACTGGACCGACCGCGCCACGTGGGGTGCGGCCCTCGAGGGCGTCGGCTCTCTGTACCTGGTCAAGCCGCCCCACGGCACGGGCATGGCCGAGCTCGTCGCCGACCTGCTCGCGTCCGCGCCCGCGATCCGGCGCGTCGTCCTCCTCTCGGAGATGGGGCGGGGCGACAAGCCGGACGCCGACCCGGACCGAGCGGTCGAGCGCGTCCTGGAGCGGTGGGACGGCGAGTGGACGCTGCTGCGACCGAGCTGGTTCTTCCAGAACTTCTCGGCGGGCGGCGGCTTCCGCGCCGGCGTCGTCGACGGCACGATCGCGCTGCCCACCGGGGACGCGCCCGTGTCGTGGCTCGACACGCGCGACATCGCCGAGGCGGCGCTCGTGGCCCTCACCGAGGACGGCCACTGCTGCCGCGGCTACACGCTCACGGGTCCGGAGTCCTTCGGCGTGCCCGAGCTGGCCCGCCGGATCGGTGTGGTCACGGGACGCATCGTGGAGGCGGCCGACCCGCTGCGCGTCGAGGAGCTCGCGACGACCTACGACGACGGCACGGAGCGCGGCTCCTACTACGCCGAGCTGCTGGTCGACGTGCGCGAGGGGCGGTACGCCGACATCACGACGGACCTCGAGGACCTGACCGGACGCGCGCCCCGCACGTTCGACGACTTCGTGCGCGAGCACGCCGACGACTGGAAGTGAGAGGACGACGATGACGGTCTACGAAGCGCGCAAGGGCCAGGTGTCCTACGGCTACACGATCGGGATGCTGAGCGCCGAGTGGCACATCGCGTTCCCGCCCGGCGACATCGGCAACGCCTCGACGTTCGACTTCCCGATCCGCTACCTCGGCATCGAGGGCATGGACGGCTCGGCCGTCCTCAACGGCGCCGACCCGGACTCGACGGGTCGCGTCGTGGAGGCCGCCCTGCGGCTGCAGGACGAGGGCGTCCGCGCGATCACCAGCAACTGCGGCTTCATGGCGGCCTACCAGCCGGCCGTCGCCGAGGCGCTCGACATCCCGGTGTTCCTGTCGAGCCTGCAGCAGCTGCCGATGCTGACGACGATGCTGGGCTCGCACCGCAGGCTCGCGCTCGTCACCGCGAACGGCGCCAACATGACCCCCACCCTGCTGGAGGCCGCGGGCTTCACCGACCTCGACAGGCTGCACATCGTGGGCATGGAGGAGTACGAGCACTTCGTCGACGCGATCTTCCGCGAGAACGGCACGCTCGACACCGAGATCATGGAGCGCGACGTCGTCGACGCCGCCGTGCGCGCCACCCGCGAGGCGCCGATCGGCGGCATCTTCCTGGAGTGCAGCGACCTCCCGCCGTACACCTCCGCCGTGCATCGTGCGACGGGCCTGCCAGTGTGGGACTGGACCCAGTTCATCCGGTACGTCCACGCCGCGGTCGCCCCGCGGCCGTACACCGGCACCTTCTGACCATCGATTCGACCGCAACGTCCGAGGAGACACCCATGACCGAGACCACCTTCAAGGCCTACCGGGTCGACGCGCCCAAGCAGCCCGCCGAGCTGGTGACCTCGAACCGCGACGAGCTGACCGGCGGCGACCTGCTCGTCCGTGTCACGCACTCGTCGCTCAACTACAAGGACGGCCTCGCGATCCTGGGCAAGCCCGGCGTCGTGCGCTCGTTCCCGATGACCTGCGGGATCGACCTGGCCGGCGAGGTCGTCGAGGGCGGCGGGGACTTCGCCGAGGGCGACCAGGTCGTGCTCACCGGCGCGGAGCTGTCGGAGACCAAGGCCGGCGGCTACTCGCAGTACCAGCGGATCGAGTCGGACTCGGTCGTCGCCACCCCCGCCGGCCTCGGCCCGTGGGGCGCCATGGCCGTCGGCACCGGAGGCCTGACGGCGATGCTGTGCGTCCTGCGCCTGGAGGCCGCGGGCGTGACGCCCGAGGACGGCCCGGTCCTGGTGACCGGCGCGACGGGCGGCGTCGGCAGCTTCGCGGTGTCCACCCTCGCGCGCCTCGGCTACGAGGTCCACGCCGCGACGGGCAAGGACAGCGAGCACCAGTACCTCACGGACCTCGGTGCGTCGGAGATCATCGCGCGCGACGAGCTCTCGGGCGACCCGCGGCCGCTCGCGAAGGAGCGCTGGGCCGCTGCTGTCGACAGCGTCGGCGGCACCACGCTGGCCAACGTGCTCTCGCAGATCCGCTACGGCGGCGCGGTGGCCGCGTGCGGACTCGCCGGCGGCCACGGCCTGCCCGCCACCGTCATGCCGTTCATCCTGCGCAACGTCGCGCTGCTCGGCGTCGACAGCGTGCATGCGCCGCTCGAGGCGCGGAAGCAGGCGTGGTCGCGCCTCGACGAGCTGTTCTCCGAGGAGGACCTGCGCGCCGTGGCGGTGGACGCGGCCTTCACCGACCTGCCCGCGCTGAGCGAGAAGATCCTCTCGGGCGGCATCCGCGGCCGCGTCGTCATCGACGTCGCCGGCGCCTGACGCGCGTCAGCCGGCCGCGGGACGCTCGGTCAGTCGGATGACCGGGATCTCGCGGTCGGTCTTGTCGCCGTAGCCGGCGAAGTTCGGGGCGGCGGCGATGATCGCCGCGAGCGCCGCCTCGCGCTCGTGCCCGTGCAGCTGCTCGGCGGTGACCGCGATCCGGCGGTCGCCGATCTCGATCGTCGCGTCGTCCGGGTGCGCCGCGAGGTTGTGGTACCACGCGGGGTTCTTCGCGGCGCCGTTCGCCGAGGCCACGACCAGCCACGTGCCGTCGTCGCCGGGGAACCAGGCGAGCGGCGTCTCGCGGCGCTGGCCGCTCTTCGCGCCGGTCGTGGTGAGTGCGAGGATCCGCATGCGCCCGAGCGAGGCCGTCTCCGAGCGGCGGGCCTTGCGGACCATGAACCGGTTGACCAGTCGCATCAGGGGATTGCTCGTGCTCTTGCGTCCTCGGGTGCCGGTGGGTGTCTCGAAGCTCATGCCGTCCTCCTGGGTCGGGCCCTGCCTCGAACCTAGCGCGCGGAGTCGGCCGGGGGCGGGACCGTGGCGCGGTCGGCGGGGGTGCGCAGCCAGGTCCAGTAGATCCAGATGCCGATCGCGGAGCCGGCCGAGTTCAGCATCATGTCGGCCATCGTGTCGGCGTAGCCGCGCGAGTGGTGCGTGGCCTGCAGCTGGTCCGATGTCCACTCGCCGATCTCCCACAGCGAGCCGATGCCGAGCCACGACAGCCACAGGGCGACCAGCAGCAGCGCGGCGGACTCGGCGCGGTACTTGTGCAGCAGCAGCCGGGCGATGCCCATCGTGCTGACGAGCGAGAACGTGAAGTGGGCGAAGTCGTCGTACCACCAGATGCGGTCGTAGAAGTTCAGTCCCCAGCCGAGGACGGCACCCAGGATCACGACCGTCAGGCCCACCATGACCACCGGATCGCGCAGCGTCTGCCACAGCGCGATGCAGCCCATGACGCTCGCGGCCATCGTGAGGCGGGTGAAGTGGTCGCTCGCGGTGAGGCCGACGACCGCGGCGCTGAGCATGGTCGCGATCGTGAAGACGAGGGCGGCCCAGTGCAGGCGGGGCGTCTCCTCCGCGTCGGCGGTGGGAGGCAGGGTTCTCTGGGGCATGTGCAGCAGTTCGGCTCGGAAGGTGGGGGGCGCTGGCGGCATGCCAAGGCCCCACCACCCTACGTGGCCACGGCGCCGATCCCGGAATCCGCGGCCCGCGCCGGCCGCGGCTCTCGTCGAGTCACGGATAGTGACAAAGCGGAAAACAGCGCGTTGGGTCCGAAGATCCTTCCGCTCGCACGTCATGCCTCGGTCCGATTCGGGGTTGCCTTACCAGCATTCGCGGCGGCGTCGGGCATGCTCGCGGCTGCGCGCTCCACGCTAGCTCGGAGTTCGGGATGTGCGGCGATCATCGCCGGACCGGAGAGCGCTGAGGCCACGATTCGACCAACTGCAGCGAGCGTCTCTCGTAGACGCGGCGCGTAGGCAGGGTGGGACAGCAACGTCTGCAGCCTCGCCGGGACTCGATTCCAAGCCTGTCCGTAGTGCACGCCGCCTTCGACGACTGCGTAGTGCCTGATCAGGTCCTTGACGGTTACGGATCCGTCAGGTGATCGAGAGGACACTTCCCACGCCAGAAACTCCGCTTGATCACCCGTGCGGATAGCCACACTGATCGTGGGGTCCCGTTCGAAGAGGGCACGACCCACGCTTCGAAACAGATTCGCGTCCAGCAACGCGCCGGACACCTCGCCCATGTAGACGGATGCCCACTCGTACTTCGGATGGTCGAGGCCTAGTGCTTTGACTGCTTGAGGTGCGATTGCTGTGCCATCAATCAGCAGGCGTCGGAGAAGTCCCGATGCTTGCACTGCGTCGTATTCGGAGGCGGTGTAGCGGGATCGATTGCGTAGGTCCTCGACAGTACTGGCGAAGATGCTGGAAAGGTCCACGGGTCAGATTATGTCCGGAACGCTTGCAGTATGACTTCCCTCGATCATCGTCCGTCGCGCTCAGGTACTCGTCGCAGGGGCGAAGGAACGACGCACTGGTCTCGAACTCGCGGATGGTTGCTGGCGAGTGTGTCAACACGTTGATGCCACGAACTTGTGATCGCGTGGATTCTCCCAGAATTTCCAGGGTTGGTGGGCAAGTCGGGGCGTCTCCCAACTTCCGCGTGATCTGGTGGAAACTCAGCCCCATTCGTGGTCGGGGGTTGCGATCCTGTCGCTGAGTCGACGAGCTGGAGTGGTTCCTGGCTTCCGACTCCGAGATCCTGATTTGGGGCCGGCGGTCGTGACCTCGCTTGGGGGAGCTTTCCTCGTGGCGCCTTCAGCGTGTGGCTTTGTTGCGTGAGTGTGGAATCGCCAAGCTGTGGCGCACAATGTCAGTGGGCAGCGAGCTTCGCAGCAATCATCCGCACCAAGTCTTCGACGTCGCTGTGCATATCTGTGCGGGGGATGTTCTTCGCGAGTGCGTGGGCATTGACGGTCTTAGCTTTACGTGCCTGAAGTGCCGTGTTCAAACGTCTGATCACGGCCTTCGCATCGACGAGCGCGAGCCGACCTGACTCTGACTTCCAGCGCTCCGCGAACTCTTGATTTGATGCTTCCAGTACCGACTTCTCTGAGAGATGGCCCGTCTTACTGCCCTTCGCTCTTCGTTCGGCAAGACGCTGAGCCTGCAGGGTGGTCAGGGCCTCGCTATGTGACGCGTCGAGAGCCGAAGAGAGAAGGGCTTCAGCCTCGTCAATACTGACCCCAGACACCTTCGCTATTGAAGCAGCGCTCAGTAGATAGTTTTCGAGTTCTCGGCGCCTCCAGATATGGACGGCAGCGCCAGCCTTGACCAAGTCCGATCGGTCTGAGTCCAGCACATCTTGACTACGAAGATCCGAGTCAAGGACAACCACCGTCTGGACCTCGGCGCCTATAGCAGCGATCGCTTCAGCGAACGCACCCGCGACTGCATTCCGACTGAAGCCCCCCAAGGGAACAGTCGCGTAGAGATCGGATGACGCGACGGCCGACTCGCCGAGGTTACGGGCGAGCAACGCGATGATTGGCACATCATCGCCTTCAACGAACAAAGCGAGCCGGCTACGCAGGGCACGACCTATCCCGAGTTCGTATCCACTTCCGAGGCGTCGGCCGACAAGCCCGAGTGCGCCCCCAGCCCGAGGGCGCTCTGCTCGTCTACGCGACCGGTCAATCCACACGGCGCTACCGGGCTCCGCTTCGGCAAGGATCTCAATGCTATGGGTTGCGAGAATGGTCTGTTGCTCGTTGGAGAAGAGCGCGCGAGCGAGGCGGCGCTGCAAGTCCGGGTGCAGAAATACGTCAGGCTCGTCGAGGATAAGGACCGGAGATTCCTTCTGGCGCCAGATGTGGAACAGCGCCTGGATCCAAATCTGGATGCCGTCACCGGCCCATCCGATCTCGCGTTCGCGTCGTGTTCCCTCCTCTTCGAAGAAGAGATCGTAGTCGTCCTCGACGGTCCCAAGTGCTCTGTGTAGTCCGAGATTCGAGATCTCCGGGGTCCGCTCGTATACGAATGCACGGAACTCATCCCACTCGTCCTGGGTCAGGCGGTCCAGCGCATTGCGAAAATACCGACTAGACCGCTTACTCGTACGATGGCGTCGAAGCGTGTCATCAGAGATGTGAGCCTCTCTGTCGTCCAAAGGCGTGAGGGTGGGCACCACCGCGATGTCGGGAATACGGTCCTTTGCTACCTGCCTAGGCTGAAGTATCTTTCCGCCATCTGGTGGAAAGACAAAGAAGGTCCCTCCGGGGGCCGATTGATCGTCATCTAAGTCGCTCAGGTCCGGCCATGACGCCACCAAGCGGGCACCGTTGTTGACTGTAAGTTCGATTCGGGTTTCGTCCAACCGGAAGTCGTGGCGAATGTTCTCGTCCGAGAACGCGGACGCCTCGATGGCCTTGGCAGTGATCCGCCAGCCCTGCTGCACACGACCTTCGATCTGGCCGATCCCGTCCGGGCGCACGCTCCGTGCGCGCGGCAACATCGCGGCGAGAAGTCGAAGTGCGCCAAGCGCGGTCGACTTTCCTGAGTTGTTCGCTCCCACGAGGACATTCGTCTCTCGGAAGCTGATCGAGTGATTCCTAAAGCCCTTATAGTTGACGAGCTGTAACGATCTCAATCTCTGGCTCGGCAAAGTTGGGCTCCTTCATCTCCCGTGTTACGGAGTGAGGCTACCTCGGGTGGCGACTCCTAGAGTCGAATTCGTTGCTTGAGGGCTTCACCGACGACCCGGTGAAACGGCCTCTTGCAACGGAGGCCCGAGTTGACCGAGCGAGTACCCCCTACGGGATTCGAACCCGCGCTACCGCCTTGAAAGGGCGGCGTCCTAGGCCGCTAGACGAAGGGGGCCGGACAACCCGTCCAGCATAGGGCAACGCGCGACCTCCGCCCGAAGCGGTGGCGGTGACGTTCGCGGGCTCGATCCGCCCGAATGGCCCCGCGAACGTCACTGTCGGCGCTTCGGGGAGCCACCTAGACTCGGGGCGTGATCGACGTCGACCCGGACCGGTTCGAGGAGCTGGTGACCGCGGCCCTCGCCGACGTGCCCGCCGAGCTCGCCGACCGGCTCGACAACGTGGTGCTGTTCATCGAGGACGACGCACCGCCCGAGGACCCCCACCTGCTCGGCCTCTACGACGGCATCCCGCTCACCGAGCGCGACTCCACGTACGCCGGTGTCGTGCCCGACCGCATCTTCGTCTACCGCAACCCCACCCTCGCGATCTGCGAGACCGAGGAGGAGGTCGTCGAGGAGGTCCGCATCACCGTGGTCCACGAGATCGCCCACTTCTTCGGCATCGACGACGCGCGACTGCACGAGCTCGGCTATGCCTGACCGCGTCGTCCGCCGCTCCGCCGACCGCTACCGCACCGTCGCCGAGGGCACCGAGACGCTCCACTCGTTCTCGTACGGGCGGCACTACGACCCCGACAACGTCGCCTTCGGGCCGGTCGTGGCGATCAACGAGGAGCGCCTCGCCCCGGGTGTCGGCTACGACGACCACCGCCACGAGGACGCCGACATCGTCACGTGGGTGCTCGACGGCGTGCTCGCCCACGAGGACTCCACGGGCCAGCGCGGCGAGGTCGCGCCCGGCCTCGCCCAGCGGCTCAGCGCGGGCTCCGGCGTCACCCACGCCGAGCGCAACGCCAGCGCCACCGAGCCCCTCCGATTCGTCCAGATGATGCTGCGCAGCCGCAACTGGGACGCCCCCGAGTACGCCCAGGTCACGGTGCCCGACGGTCCCGGCCTGCACGAGACGGTGCCCGTCCACGCCGACGCCCGGCTGCTGGTCGCGCGACCGGCGGGGGAGCCGCTCGAGGTCGCCGCCCCGGCTGGAGCCCTGGTGCACGTGACCCGCGGACCCGTCACGGTCGACGGCATCACCCTCGCCGGCGGCGACGAGCTGCGGGTCCACGGCCCGGTCACGCTGAGACTCGCCGGAGAGAATGTGGAGACCTTGGTCTGGTTGCCGGACCATCCACGGGGATAGCCTGCGGAGTATGCAGGGTTGGACGCAGCACGAGCACGCCGTCGACACCCTCCTCGCCTCGTGGCGGGCGATCCCCGAGGGACGCCCCGTCCGACTCGCGAAGAAGACCTCCAACCTCTTTCGCCCCCGCGGCCGCACCGACGGCCCCGGCCTCGACGTCTCGGGACTCGACGGGGTCATCGAGATCGACCCCGTCAGCCACACCGCCGACGTCCAGGGCATGTGCACGTACGAGCGGCTCGTCGAGGAGACGCTCGCGCACGGCCTGGTGCCCACCGTGGTGCCACAGCTGCGCACCATCACCCTCGGCGGTGCCGTCACCGGACTCGGCATCGAGTCCACGTCGCTGCGCCTGGGCCTGCCGCACGAGGCCGTGCTCGAGATGGACGTGCTCACGGGCTCGGGCGAGATCGTCACCGCCACTCCCGACAACGAGCACGCCGAGCTGTTCGCGGCGTTCCCGAACTCCTACGGCAGCCTCGGCTACGCGGTGCGCCTCCGCATCCGACTGGAGCCCGTGCCCGCCCAGGCCCACCTGCGCCACGTGCGATTCGGCTCGGCCGTGGACGCCGCCAAGGCCATCGCCGAGATCGCCGAGACGGGCCGCTGGGAGGGGGTCGAGGTCGATGCCGTCGACGGCACCGCCTTCACTCCCGATGAGGTCTACCTCAGCCTCGCGCGCTTCGCCGACACCGACCTGCCCACGAGCGACTACACGGGCCAGCAGGTCTACTACCGCTCGATCCAGCAGCGCCGCGAGGACGTGCTGACGCTCGAGGACTACCTGTGGCGCTGGGACACCGACTGGTTCTGGTGCTCGGCCGCGTTCGGGGCGCAGCACCCGCTGGCCCGCCGGGTCTGGCCGCGCCGCTGGCGCCGCAGCGACGTCTACCACCGGCTCGTCGCGCTCGACTCCACCGTCGGCGTCAGCCGCGTGCTCGACCGCCTCAAGCACGTCCCGGGTCGCGAGCGCGTCATCCAGGACATCGAGGTCCCGCTCGAGCGGCTCGACGACTTCCTCGCCTGGTTCGACCGCGAGGTCGGCATGCGGCCGGTCTGGCTGTGCCCGCTGCGCACCACGCGCGCGTGGCCCACCTACCCGCTCGTGCCCGGCGAGGTCTACGTGAACGTCGGCTTCTGGGGCACCGTCGTCGTGCCCGAGGACTCCGAGCCGGGCACCGTGAACCGCCGGATCGAGGCCGAGGTGCACCGGCTCGGCGGCCACAAGTCGCTCTACTCCGAGGCCTTCTACGACCGCGAGACCTTCGACTCCCTCTACGACACCGCGGGGCTCGACCGGCTGCGAGACCGGTACGACCCGCAGGCTCGACTCCACTCTCTCTACGACAAGGCGGTGAGGAACTCATGAGCATCGCATCCGAGACGCGACTGACGATCGCGGAGGCCTTCGAACGGCTCCTGCGCGACGGCATGCCCATACGGTTCGAGGCGTTCGACGGCAGCTCGCTCGGGCCGGAGGACTCCCTCCTGCGCCTGCGCCTGGTCAACGAGCGCGGCCTGGCCTACCTCATGACCGCCCCGGGCGACCTCGGCTTCGCGCGCGCCTACGTGTCGGGCGACCTCGAGGTCGAGGGCGTCCACCCCGGCGACCCGTACGAGATCATGAAGGCGCTCATGAGCCGCCTCAAGTTCCGGGTCCCGAGCGCCCCCGAGATGCTGCAGATCGTCCGCAGCCTGGGCTTCGGCAACCTCCGACCGCCCACCCCGCCGGCCGAGGAGCACCTGCCGAAGTGGCGGCGCGCCCTGGAGGGCCTGCGGCACAGCAAGGGCCGCGACGCCGAGGCGATCCACCACCACTACGACGTCTCGAACCGGTTCTACGAGCTGGTCCTCGGCCCGTCGATGACCTACACGTGCGCCGTCTACCCCAAGCCCGACGCGAGCCTGGAGGAGGCCCAGGCCGAGAAGTACGACCTCGTCTGCCGCAAGCTCGACCTCAAGGCCGGCGACCGGCTGCTCGACCTCGGCTGCGGCTGGGGCGGGATGGTCCGGCACGCCGCGCAGCACTACGGGGTGCAGGCGCTCGGCGTCACGCTGTCGCGCGAGCAGGCCCAGTGGGCGCAGCAGGCCATCGAGCGCCAGGGCCTGTCCGGCCTCGCCGAGGTGCGCTTCAGCGACTACCGCGACGTCCCCGAGACCGACTTCGACGCGATCAGCTCGATCGGTCTCACGGAGCACATCGGCGTGCGCAACTACGCCGACTACTTCGCCTTCGCGCGGAGCAAGGTGAAGGTCGACGGCCGCATGCTCAACCACTGCATCACGCGCCGCGACAACACGGGACGCGCCACGGCCGGGCAGTTCATCGATCGCTACGTCTTCCCCGACGGCGAGCTCACGGGGTCGGGCACGATCGTGAGCGCGATGCAGGACGAGGGCTTCGAGGTCCGTCACGTCGAGAACCTGCGCGACCACTACGCGCTGACGCTCGCCGCGTGGTGCCAGAACCTGGTCGACCACTGGGACGAGGCGCTCGACGAGGTCACCGAGGGCCGGGCCAAGGTGTGGGGCCTCTACATGGCAGGATCGCGGTTGGCCTTCGAGAGGAACGAGATCCAGTTGACCCACGTGCTCGGCGTGAACACCCCCGCTGACGGACAGTCCTCCTACCCCCTGCGAGTCGACTTCTGATGCGCATCGCGACGTGGAACGTCAACTCGATCCGCAGCCGCATCGACCGCGTCGTCGGCTGGCTCGACCGGCACGACGTCGACGTCCTCGCGATCCAGGAGACCAAGTGCCGTGAGGACCAGTTCCCCGGCCTGGAGCTGTCGGCGCTGGGCTACGAGTACGCGCACGTCGGCGTCAACCAGTGGAACGGCGTCGCGATCATCTCGCGCGTGGGCCTCGAGGACGTCGAGCGCTCGTTCGGCGTCGACCAGCCGCAGTACGAGGACCTCCTCGAGCCGCGGGCCATCGGCGCCACGTGCGGTGGTGTGCGGATGTGGAGCCTCTACGTCCCGAACGGCCGGGAGCTCGACCACGCCCACTACGCCTACAAGCTCGAGTGGCTGGCGCGGCTGCGCGACGCGGGTCAGGCGTGGCTCGCGAAGGACCCCGAGGCGCAGATCGCACTGACGGGTGACTGGAACATCGCGCCGCAGGACGACGACGTGTGGGACATGGCGGTCTTCGCGGGTCGCACCCACGTCTCCGAGCCCGAGCGCGCCGCCTTCTCGGCCGTGGTCGACGCCGGCTTCACCGACGTCGTCCGCCCGCACACCCCCGGCCCGGGCGTCTACACGTACTGGGACTACACGCAGCTGAGCTTCCCGAAGAAGAAGGGCATGCGGATCGACTTCGTGCTCGGCTCGCCGGCTCTCGCGCAGCGCGTGGAGGGTGCGTTCATCGACCGCGAGGAGCGCAAGGGCAAGGGCGCCAGCGACCACGCGCCCGTCGTGGTCGACCTCGCCGACTGACTCAGGCGCCGCGGCGCTCGCGCGCGTTCTCCACGCCGGCCTTGACGAGGATGAACGGCAGCAGGAACGACGCGAGAGCAGCCGCGAGCCACACGATCACCGCGGCGATGAGCCAGGTGGCCAGGCCCGAGATCGTCAGTGCGTCGCCGAACAGGCTCGCCACCCACAGCGCCACGAGGGTGGACACGATGCCGACGCCGCCGAGGAACGCCTCGGCGTTGCGCTTCACGACCACGAGGATGAACGGTGCCAGGATTGCCTGGGCCAGCGCGAAGATGACGACGGTGAGGACGAAGCCGGAGGCGGTGACCTCGAGGTCGTCCAGCACGGCGTTGGCCACGAGCAGGCCGATGGCGGCGGAGACCAGGTTGATGGCCGCGCGGATGAGCAATCGGATCATGCCCGCACTCTAGGGCGCGCGAGGGGCGCTGCCCAGAGGGTCAGTCGCCCTCGTCCACCACGAGCCGGTCGCGGTCGACCTGGTCGGCGCGGAATGCGGCGCGTCCGACCATGTGCGCCGAGACGGGCGCCGTCAGCAGCTGGAACAGGGCCACGACGACCACCAGGGTCAGGTCGCTCAGGCTCTCGATCCGCAGCGCGAGCCCGGCCAGGATGAGCAGCAGGCCGAAGGTCTGCGGCTTCGTGGCGGCGTGCATGCGGGTGAGCACGTCGGGGAAGCGCACGACGCCGACCGCGGCGACGAACGCGAACGCTGCCCCCAGCACCAGGCAGGTGCCCGAGAGGATGTCGACGATCAGGCCCCAGCTCACTGGCCACCTCCTGCGGACTGCGCGGCGTACCGCGCGATGCTGACCGAGCCCAGGAAGGCCACCAGGGCCAGCGCGACGAGGATCGGCAGCGTGGTGTTGTGACGGCCGATCGCGGCCTCGACGCCGATCGCGCCCACGCAGGCCGCGACGAAGACGTCGGCCGCGACGGTGCGGTCGAGCATGGTCGGGCCGCGCACGATGCGCACCAGGCACAGCAGGCCGGTGAGGCCCAGCAGCACGGCACAGACGATTCCCACGACGGTCATGCGGCGTCCTCCCGGAGTCGTCGTTCGCTCTCGGCGACCTCGGCATCGGTGCCGATCGCCCTCAGCAGTCGGTGCTCCTGCATCCGGGCCTTGCGGCGAGCCTCGGCGATGCGCTCGGGCGTGCCGGCGTCGAGCACGTGCAGCCACAGGCGGTGGCCCTCGGAGTCGAGCTCGATGAGCAGCGAGCCGGGCACCAGGGAGATGAGCTCGCCGGTCAGGGTCTGGCGCAGCTCGGAGCCGCTCACCAGCTTGATCTCGAGCACCGCACTGGGCGGCGGGTCCTTCGGCCGCACGGCCAGCCAAGCGACGCCGAAGCTGGCGACCGCGAGGTCGGCCAGGAAGCGCGACAGCAGCACGATCGTGGCCCAGGGCCGGACCTTCGCCTCGACCGACACCCGCGGGAACGGGAACACCAGCACGATGATCGCGCTGACGAGCAGTCCGCCGACGAGGTTGATCCGGGTGACCTCGCCCCACAGCAGCAGCCAGACGATCGTCAGCCACGCGATGACGGGCAGGTGCCACAGGTGCAGCCCCCGGGTGCGGTCAGCCATCGCCGAGCACCGCCTCGATGTAGGGGGTGCGCTCGTGGAGCTCGTCGGCGGCGCGCTCGGCCACCGAGAACAGCGGAGCGGCGAACACGGTCAGCGCGACGGTGACGAGGCCGAGCGCGATCGTGGGCACCGCCATCCGGGAGGGCAGTCGCTCGCCCTCGGTGTCGGTCTTCCACGTGGTCTCGCGCTGGGTGGCGGTGGAGACGCCGCTGCGGCCGTGCAGCGAGCCACCCTGGACCTGCGGGTCGAACGGCACGGGGGTGTCGTCCTCGGGGTCGCCGGCCGGCTGCCAGAAGGCGCGGTTCCAGATCTTGGCGACCGCGTAGAGGGTCAGCAGGCTGGTGATGACCGAGGCGGCCACGGCGACGAGCGCGAGCCAGTCGGCCTCGTCGACGCCGGCCTCGAGCAGCGCCAGCTTGCCCAGGAAGCCCGAGAACGGCGGGATGCCGGCCAGGTTCATCGCCGGGACGAAGAACATCACGGCCAGGACCGGCGCCAGGCGGGCGAGGCCGCCGAGCCGGTCGAGGTTGGTCGTGCCCGATCTGTACTCCACCAGTCCGGCCACGAGGAACAGCGTGGTCTGCACGGTGATGTGGTGGACGATGTAGAAGATCGCTCCGGCGACGCCGAGCTCGGTGCCCAGCGCGATGCCGAAGAGCATGAAGCCGATGTGGCTGACCAGCGTGAACGACAGGACACGTTTGATGTCCGACTGCGCGACGGCGCCCAGGATGCCGACCACCATCGTGAGGATGGAGGCCCACAGCAGCATCGTGCGCAGCTCGTGGGTGGGGAACATCAGGGTCTGGGTGCGCAAGATGGCGTAGACGCCCACCTTGGTCAGCAGGCCGGCGAACACCGCCGTGACCGGGGCGGGCGCGGTGGGGTAGGAGTCGGGCAGCCAGGCCGACAGCGGGAAGACGGCCGCCTTCACCGCGAACGTCAGCAGCAGCATGAGCTGCAGCATCGTGGCGGTGGCATCGGGCAGCTCGGGGAGGCGCAGCGCCAGCTGGGCGAAGTTCACGGTGCCCGTGGCCGCGTAGACCGACGCGATGGCGATGAGGAACAGCGCCGACGACGCCAGGCTGACGATGATGTAGATCGTGCCCGATCGCACGCGGGCCTCGGTGCCGCCGAGCGTGATGAGCACGTAGGACGAGGCGAGCAGGATCTCGAAGCCCACGAACAGGTTGAACAGGTCGGCCGAGAGGAAGGCGTTGGAGACGCCGGCGCTCAGCACCAGGAACGTGGGGTAGAAGACCGACAGCGGTGAGTCTCGGCCGTACTCGACGATGCCCTGGCCGATCGAGTACAGCAGCACGCACAGCGTGACGAGGGTGGAGATCAGCAGCAGCAGCGAGCTGAGCCGGTCGGCCACGAGGCTGATGCCGAGCTCGGCCGGCCAGCCGCCCACGTTGAAGGACTGGGGTCCGTGCCGGTCGGCGCGCACCAGCAGCACGGCGGCGGACGCCACGACGGCCAGCAGCGTGATGATGCTGATGATGCGCTGGGGCGCGGCGAAGCGGCCGAACGCCAGGCACAGGCCCGCGCCCAGCAGCGGCAGGATCACCGGGGCCAGGACGAGCTGGTCGAGCAGGTCGTTCATCGGGGCACCTCGTCACCGGGCTCGAGGGTGGCGTCGCCCGCGTAGCCCTCGTCGGGCAGCTCGCTGTCGGCCTCGTCGAAGGTGGCCGAGACCTGGTCGGTCTCGGCGCGGCGGCGGATCAGGTCGTCCTCGAGGTCGTCCTGGACGTCGTCGGTGCCGGTGAGCTGCCAGGCGCGGTACGCCAGTGCGAGCCCGAAGGCGGTGGTGCCGAGGGTGATGACGATGGCGGTCAGCGCCATGGCCTGCGGGAGGGGATCGGCCATCGGGTCGCCCGAGAGGCCGAGGATGGGCGCGGCGCCGGCGGGACCGGAGACCACGAGGAACATGACGTTGAGGCCGTTGCCGATCAGCACGAAGCCCACGAGGATGCGGGTCAGGCTGCGCTCGAGCACGAGCGTGGTGCCGCAGGCCACCATCACGCCCACGACGATGATCAGGATCAGGTTCGCGGTCATCGCGCCACCTCGCTGGTCGCGACCTCGGCCGCGTCGTTCTCGTCGTCGATCTGGGCGTCGATGCCGCTGCCGAGGCTGCGCAGCACGTCGAGCGACAGGCCGACCACGACGAGGTAGACGCCGATGTCGAAGAACACCGAGGTCACCAGGTGCAGCTCCCCGAGCAGCGGCAGCGGGATGTCGACGATCGCGCTCTGCAGGACGCCGCCGCCCAGCAGCGTGGGCAGCAGGCCCGAGAGGGCGGCGGTGGCCAGGCCGAGGCCCAGCACGAACCCGGCGTCGACGGGGGCGGCGTTGTCGAGCTCCTCGCGGCCGCCGGCGAGGTAGCGGATCATCAGGGCCAGGCCCGCGATGAGGCCGCCGGCGAAGCCGCCGCCGGGGGAGTTGTGGCCCGAGATCATGAGGTAGATCGAGAACAGGATCACCGTGTGGAAGATCAGGCGGGTGATGATCTCGAACACGATCGAGCGGCGCTGGTCGTGCAGGTTGGCCGCCAGCCAGGCGTTGGAGTCCACCGTGACGATGCGCTTCGGGCGGATCTGGCGCATCGAGCGGTCGGTCAGCAGGAAGATGAGGCTCGCGATGCCGGTGGCCGCGACGACCAGGACGCTGAGCTCGCCGATCGTGTCCCACGCGCGGATGTCCACGAGGGCGACGTTGACGATGTTCTTGCCGCCGCCGTACTCGTAGGCGGGCTCGGCCCAACCAGCAGAGATCGGCGTGGACTGGCGGGCGTTGGTGGCCATGAACGCGAAGCCGGCCACCGTGATGCCGGTGGCGGTGCCCAGGCCGACGCGCCACCAGCGGGCGACGTTGAACGGGCGGTCGCTGAAGAACGGGGGGAGGCGGCGCAGGACGAGCACGAACGTGACCAGCAGGAACGTCTCGACGAGCACCTGGGTGAGGGCGAGGTCGGGGGCGCCGTGCGCGACGAACAGGATCGCCGTGCCGTAGCCGGTGACGCCGAGCAGCAGCACGGCGCGCAGGCGGCGGCGCGAGCGCACCGTGAGGATCGCGGCGGCCACCATGACGATGCCGACGACGATCTGCAGCGGGTTGTCCGAGAGGCGCACGTCGGGCGTCTCCCAGGCGCGCCACAGCGCGATGCCGGGGACGATCACGAGGGTGACCAGGATGATGCCGAGGTAGACCGGCAGCGAGCCTCGCTGGGTGCGACCGGTGACCTCGACGGCCAGGCGGTCGATCCCGCGCATGACGCCCTGGTAGGCCCGCTCGGCGTCGGGGAACGGCAGCCGGTCGACGATCGCGTGCTGGGTCGCGGCGACGGGGCGCCGCCACACGAACAGCGCGACGCCCGCGGCGATGGCCAGGACCGAGAGCCACAGCGCCGGCGTGAAGCCGTGCCAGAGCGTGAGGACGGCCTCGTGGGCGCCCTCGGGGAACTGGTCGGAGTACGTCGCCAGGCGCGGGGTCAGGAACGGGCCCGCGAGGCCGGCGACGAGGCTGAGCGCGGCCAGCGTGGCCGGCACGACGGTGAACCAGACCGAGAAGTCACGCGGGGTGCAGGGCTCGACGCCCGGCTTGTCGGCGAAGGTGCCCCACACGAAGCGCGCGCTGTAGGCGACCGTGAGGATCGAGCCGAGCACGATGCCGACGAGGGCGGCCAGGCCCCAACCGGGGTGGCCGAGGTCCTCGCCGAGGTCGACGAACGCGGCGAGCGCGGCCTCCTTGGCGGTGAAGCCGAACAGGACGGGCAGACCGGCCATCGAGGCGGTGGCGACGACGGTGGTGGCGAAGAGGAGGGGGCGCGCCCGGCGCAGTCCCGAGAGCTCGCGGAGGTCGCGGGTGCCGACGGAGCGGTCGATCACGCCGACCACGAGGAACAGCGCCGACTTGAACAGGCCGTGCGCGCACAGCAGCGCGAGCCCGGCGAACGCCGCCGAGCGGGTGCCCGCACCGACGACCGCCATGAGGAAGCCCAGCTGGCTGACCGTGCCGTAGGCGAGCAGCAGCTTGACGTCGTACTGGCGCAGCGCGCGCAGGCCGCCGAGCAGCATCGTGGCGATGCCGAAGCCGATGAGCACCGGGCGCCAGCCGGGCGTCTCGGCGAACACGGGGGCCAGCAGCGCGACGAGGTAGATGCCGGCCTTCACCATCGCCGCGGCGTGCAGGTAGGCGCTGACCGGGGTGGGCGCCGCCATCGCGCCGGGCAGCCAGAAGTGGAACGGCAGCAGCGCCGACTTCGACAGGGCGCCGACCAGCACGAGGGCGATCGAGGCCGTGACGGCGGTCCCGGCGGCGGGCGGGTCGGCCAGGATCGCGCTGATCCGCGGAGTGCCGCTCAGCAGGTGCAGGCCGATGAGGCCCACGAGCATGGCCAGGCCGCCGAAGGTCGTGACGATGAGGGCGTTGAGCGCGGCTCGACGGTTGGCGCGGCGCTCGGGGTTGTGGCCGATGAGCAGGAACGACAGGACCGTCGTGAGCTCCCAGAACACGTAGAGCACGTAGACGTTGTCGGCCAGGACCAGTCCGAGCATCGCGCCGGCGAAGCCGGTGAGGACGCCCGAGAACCGCCAGATCTCGGAGTCCTTGGGGCGGAAGTACCAGGCGCAGTAGACCAGCACGAGGGCGCCGACGCCCGTGACGAGCAGCGCCACGATGCCGCTGAGCGCGTTGACGCCGAAGTCGATGTCGAGCCCGATCTGCGGGATCCAGGCCCAGTGCTCGTACGTGGCCTCGCCGTCGGTGGTGGCCCGGCTGACGGGTCCCAGGAGCCACACGAACGAGGCCGCGGGGACGAGCGCGAGCACCAGGAACGCCTGGCGATCCAGCATGCGGACGAGCGCAGGGGAGGTCGCTGCAACGAGAAAGTGCAGCGTGACGAGGAAGACCATGGGCTCGGGTCAACCCTAGCGGGTGGCCCCCTGTGAACTGTCCGGCAGGAGTGTCAGAATGGGCGCCATGGCCGACCCCGCGAACTCCCGTTCCGCAGGTCTGTCATCGGAAGGTCCCGGGTCTCGGACCGGGGCAGAGATCTGGGTGCGACGCATCGTCGTGGTGCTCGTGCTCGTGGTGGTCGCCCTCGTCGTCTACGGTCTGCTGGCCGCGGCACTGCCGCGCTGGTGGGCCCAGCGCGTGGGCAACCAGGTCGACGGACGGATGACCGTCGGCATCTTCTGGGGTCTGTTCTACGGCTTCGTCTTCAGCTTCCTCCCGGTGCTCGTCGTGTGGCAGGTGCGACGCCCGTTCCTGAAGTGGCCGTGGAAGATCGCGGTGGTCCTCGTGGCGGTCACGCTGGCCGCGCCCAACTGGCTGACGCTGTCGATCAGCCTGGGCGACAACAGCGCGTCGGACGCGGGCTGGATCACCCTGGTGAACGAGGCTCCCGGATTCCAGTGGGCGACGCTGTTCGGGGCCATCGCGGGCGTGCTCGCGTCCTTGGCCCTGGTCGGCACACTGGCCTCGGCTCGGCGGCGCAAGTCCAAGGTCTCCGAGCTCGAAGGACGGTTGAGGGAACGGGACGCGGACACGCGCGCGGGGACGGACGAGTCGAACGATGAGCACCGAGAGGAACCGCCCCATGCCTGAAGCGTCCGCCCGCCCCACGTCTGAGCCGGATCGTCCCGGCCCGGGACGGCGCGCCAAGAACGTCCTGCCTCCGCGCGAGGACCCGAACGCCTGGTACCGCCGGCCGCTCGCCTCGCTCGACTTCGAGACCACCGGCATCGATCCGCGCGCCGACCGGATCCTCAGCTTCGCCGCGCTGTCCGACGTGGGCGGCGACCTCATGGGCATGGTCAACCCCGGGGTGCCGATCCCCGAGTCCTCGGCCGACATCCACGGCATCACCGCGTCCGACCTGGCGCGCGCGCCGATGTCCGCGCAGGCGCTGCGTCCCGTGCTGGCGTGGGTCCACGACCTCGTCCAGCGCCGCATCGGCCTGGTCGTCTACAACGCCTCGTTCGACCTCACGCTGCTGCGTGCCGAGGCCGAGCGCCATGGGCTGGACCAGCCCGACTGGGACCGCCTCCTCGTGGTCGACCCGTTCGTCATCGACTGGGGCGTCGACCGCGACCGCGACGGCCAGCGCCGCCTGTCCGACGTCGCCTCGCACTACGGCGTCCGGCTCGACAAGGCGCACGACGCGGCCCACGACGCCCGCGCGGCGCGCGAGATCGCGATCACGATGGGCACGGCCTACCCCGAGATCGTCGGCTCCAGCCTCACGATGCTCATGGCGCAGCAGCGCTACTGGATCGCCGCCCGGACGATGGACTGGAACAAGCGCGCCCACGAGCTGGGTCGCGGCCTGACCATCCCCGGCCTCGACTGGCCGTTCGCCTGACTCAGTCCGACGCCAGCGCCGCGTCGACCACCGACTTCGCCGCGGCCTGTACCTCGGCCAGGTGGTCGGGTCCGCGGAACGACTCCGCGTAGATCTTGTAGACGTCCTCGGTGCCCGAGGGGCGGGCGGCGAACCACGCCGACTCCGTCGTCACCTTGAGGCCGCCGATCGCGGCGCCGTTGCCCGGCGCCTCGGTCAGCACCGCGGTGATCGGCTCGCCCGCGAGCTCGGTCGCGGTCACGTCGTCGGCGCTCAGGCTGCCCAGGCGCGCCTTCTGCTGCCGGTCGGCGGGGGCGTCCACGCGGGCGTAGGCCGGGTCGCCGTGGCGCTCCACCAGCTCGCCGTAGAGCTGGCTGGGGGTCTTCCCGGTGGTGGCGATGATCTCCGACGCCAGCAGCGCGGCGGTGATGCCGTCCTTGTCGGTGGTCCACACGCCGCCGTCGCGGCGCAGGAACGACGCGCCGGCCGACTCCTCGCCGCCGAACCCGAACGAGCCGTCGATCAGGCCGGGCACGAACCACTTGAAGCCCACCGGGACCTCGACGAGCGGGCGGCCCACCTGCTCGGCCACGCGGTCGATCATCGAGGACGACACGAGGGTCTTGCCGATCTGGGCGCCGGCGGGCCAGTCGGGCCGCGCACCGCCGAAGAGGTGGGCGATCGCCACGGCGAGGAAGTGGTTGGGGTTCATCAGGCCGGCGTCGGGCGTGACGATGCCGTGGCGGTCGGCGTCGGCGTCGTTGCCGGTGGCGACGTCGAAGCGGTCACGCTGCTCGATGAGCGACGCCATCGCGTGCGGTGACGAGCAGTCCATGCGGATCTTGGTGTCCCAGTCCAGCGTCATGAACCGGAACGTCCCGTCGACGAGGGGGTTGACCACGGTGAGGTCGAGGCCGTGCCGGTCGGCGATCTCGGCCCAGTAGGCCACGCTGGCGCCGCCGAGCGGGTCGGCGCCGATGCGCACGCCCGCGGCCGCGATGGCCTCGACGTCGATCACGTGAGGCAGGTCGTCGACGTACGTGCCGAGGTAGTCGTAGGGCCGGCACGCGGCGCGCGCCCGCGTGAACGGCACACGCCGGACGCCGCCGAGGCCGGCCGCGATGAGCTCGTTGGCGCGGTCGGCGATGACCGACGTGGCGTCGCTGCCCGCCGGTCCGCCGTGGGGCGGGTTGTACTTGAAGCCGCCGTCAGCGGGCGGGTTGTGCGACGGCGTGACGACGATGCCGTCGGCCAGGCCGGTGGTGCGGCCGCGGTTGGCGCGCAGGATCGCGTGCGAGACGGCGGGTGTGGGCGTGTAGCCGTCGCGCGCGTCCACCAGGACCTCGACGTCGTTGCCGACCAGCACCTCGAGCGCCGTCGCCCAGGCGGGCTCGGACAGCGCGTGCGTGTCGCGGCCGATGAAGAGCGGACCGGTGATGCCCTCGTGGCTCCGGTAGTCGCAGATCGCCTGCGTCGTCGCCGCGATGTGGTCCTCGTTGAACGCGGTGTCGAGGCTCGAGCCGCGGTGCCCGCTGGTGCCGAACGCCACCCGCTGCTCCACCACGCCGGGGTCCGGCCGCAGCGTGTAGTACGCGGTCACGAGATGGGCCAGGTCGACGAGGTCCTCCGCCACGGCCGGTTGTCCTGCGCGCTCCGTCATGCGCCCATCATGCCGTTTCCGGCGCTGACAGTTTCCCCGGTCAAGCGGGGAAACTGTCACTTCACGAGGTTTGCAAACCTCGTGAAGTGACAGAAAACCCACTTAAGCGGGGAAACTGCGGACCCGGTCGAGGATCTCGGAGGCGAGCAGGTCGGGGTGCGTGTCGGGGAGCCAGTGGCCGCTGTCGACCTCGACGAAGCGGTAGTCGCCGGTGACGTGGTCGCCGCAGCGCTCGGCGCCGTAGCGGCCGATCGCGAGGTCGGTGGCGCCCCAGACGAACGTCGTCGGCACCGTGACCGAGGGCGTCGCCGAGAGCGCGGGGGTCATGGCGCGGTACCAGTTCAGCGTCGCCGTCAGCGCGCCCGGCTCGGACAGCCTCTCGACGTAGGCGTCCTCGTCCTCGGGCGGAACATCGCCGCCGTACATCGCGCGCAGTCGTGCCCCGTCGTCCTCCAGCAGGACCGTCTCGGCCTTGCCGGGACGACGCAGCAGGCCGATGTAGGCGCCACGCTCCTGCTGGTCGGGGTCGCCGGCCAGGGCCTCGTTGTAGGCGGCCAGGTGCGGCACCGAGACCGCGGTGAGCGTCAGCACGTGGGCGGCGTGACGCGTGGCCACGACCCACGAGACGGCCGCGCCCCAGTCGTGGCCGACGAGGTGGAACCGGTCGTGCCCGAGGGCCGCCGCGATCGCGACGACGTCGTCGGCCAGCACGTCGGCGTCGTAGTTCTCCACGCCCTCCGGGCGCGCGGTCGGGCTGTAGCCGCGCTGGTCGGGCACGATGACGCGCAGCCCCTCGTCCGCGAGGCGCTCGGCGACACCACGCCACGAGCGGCGGTCCTGCGGCCAGCCGTGCAGCAGCACGACAGGCGTGCCGTCCTCGGGTCCGAACAGGTCGACGTCGAAGGCCAGGCCCGAGGCCTCGACGGTGCTCACGCGGTCCCCGTCGGCAGCTTCGGCCAGCAGTCCGTGGGCCGCGTCGCATCGAGCCCCGTGGTGGCGGCCCGGCTGCGGGCCTCCTTCTGCACGATCGCGGTCGTCAGGAAGAACAGCGCCAGCGCGTAGGTCAGCATGACGACGAAGTTACCGAACGCCGACTCCTCGGGCACCCGGTCGGCGATGCGTGCCGCGATGAGGCCGTCGCTGAACAGGAAGAGCAGGGCACCGATCCCGGCCCGCAGGTCGACCGCCAGGGCCGTGGCCGCGGTGGAGGACAGCAGCAGTGCGTAGACGAGCACCGGCACCCGCAGCTCGGCGTCCAGCCCGGACCAGACCCACGCCAGCAGCGTGACCGCGGCGACCGCGAGCGCGAGCGGGATCCACGCCCGGCGGCGCAGCACGTCGAGGGCGCCGCGGCGGACGAAGAACGTCACGAAGCACACGTGCGCCGCCGCGAAGGACGCCATGCCGGCGAGGAAGAGGCCGTCGATCTCGAGGAACAGGTCGCCGCCGAGGCAGAGGACGAGCGCGAGCACGAGGATCCGTGGGCCCTGCTGCTCGATCACCCACCCGATGAGCAAGGGGGCGAGGAGGCACTTGGTGATGCTCTCCCACGGCTGGGCTTCGGCGAGCACGAGCGCCAGGTGCACCACGACGGCGAGGCCGAACGCGGCGAGCCAGGGGCTGCGGAGCGAGTTCATGGCCACACCGTAACGCTGGTCACGCGTGCACAATGGACTCATGAGCACCGGATCGATCCAGGAGTTGGACCAGGACGAGTGCCGTGAGCTGCTGAAGGTCGGTCGGTTCGCGCGGATCGCGTTCGACACCGGCGACCAGCTGGAGCTGCTGCCCGTCAACTACGCCTACGACGACGGCATCATCCTGATCCGTACGAGCGAGACCTCAGGACTGTCCACGATCGTCGACCGCCGGTTCGTCCTGGAGGCGGACCACCACGACGACACCTACCAGACCGGCTGGAGCGTCGTCGTGCGCGGAACGGCCACGCGGGCCACGAAGGAGCAGCTCGAGGAGTTCGGCACCCGGCTGCCGAACTCGTGGGTCGCCGCCGAGGGCGCGGCCGTCCACATCGCGATCACGATCGACGACGTCCGCGGCCGCCGCGTGCGCCAGTTCCCGGGCTGACTCAGTACGGCGACATGAACCCGAGGGTCGTGCGCGTGAGGCCCGGGAAGACCGTGCCGACGCCCACCTCGGGGAAGCGCGCGGCGAGGATCTCGGCCAGCACGCTGCGGTAGTCGGTGGTGACGGCGAGGTCGCCGTCGACCCGTCGGTCCGTGGCGAGCGTCGGCCAGTTCGCGTAGTAGCCGCCCCGCACTCCGGCGCCGAACGCGAATACGGCGTTGCCGTAGCCGTGGTCGAGACCCGCCGCGCCGTTCTGGCCGAGCCGGCGCCCGAACTCGCTGAGCGTCACGATCGTCACGCGCGACGCGTCGGGGCCGAGGTCGGTGAGGAACGCCGCGATCGACTTCGACATCTGCTCGACCTGCCGGCTGATCCGCCACGAGATGTCGACGTGGTGGTCCCAGCCGCCGAAGTCCACCGCGATCGCGCGCACGCCGACGCCCGCGCGGATGAGCGCGGCCGAGCTGGCCAGGGCGCGCGCGAGCTCGTGGTGCTCGGGGTAGACGGCGCCGTGCTGCGGGCCCTTCTTCTCCTCGGCGGCGATCGTGCCGGTGCGCCGGTCGAGGGCGAGGGCCTCCTGGCCGGCCTTGCCGATGACGGTGCCCGCGTCGCGGTACATCGCGGACAGGACCGAGCGGACCCGCGGACCGAGGCTGGCGTGGTCGGCCCACGGCGCCGAGAGCGAGGAGAAGTCCGAGGTCGCGAACGACGGCTCGGGCCCGATGAGCGAGGTCGGCATGACGGTGGAGCCCACCTGGATGCCGTCGAAGACGTCGTTCGAGATGAAGCAGCCGATGACGCGGTTGAGCCAGCCGATGCGCTCCGACGACCCGGGGTCGGCGTCCTCGACCAGCTCCATCGCCTCGAAGTGCGAGCGGTTCGGGGTCGGCAGGCCCACGGCGTGGATCGCGGCCATTCGTCCGCTGTCCCACAGCGACTCGAGCGGCTTGAAGGACGGGTGCAGGCCGAACGTGTGGTCGGGCCGGAGCAGGTCGGCCTTCTTCACCGCGATGTTCGGCCGCGCGGCGTAGTAGGCCGACTCGGCGTGCGGCACCATCATCGACATCCCGTCGGCCCCGCCGCGCAGCGAGAGGACGACCAGGATGTTGCCGTTCGTGGCGCCGTAGGCGGTGGACGTCAGGACGTCGCCGAACATCTTCGTGGAGACGCCCGCCATGCCGATCAGGCCGGCCGACCTCAGCAGGTTGCGGCGGGTCACGCCGTAGTCGGCGCAGGACGCGTCGTGTCCGTCGGTCATCGCAGCATCGCCTCCGGCGCGTTGAGGATCGCCGTCCGGATCAGCGTCAGCATCCAGGCGAGGTAGTCGGTCTCGCGCTCCCAGGACTTCGCGAAGACGTGGGTCGCGGGCTGGTCGATCAGCGTGGCGGCCCCGGCGACGGTCTCGGCGGTTGCCCGCCGGCCGGTCATCATCACCGACTGGTGGTGCACGAGGTCCTCCAGCGGCAGCGGCCACACGGGCGGGATCAGATCGCGCACGAGCGGACGGGTCGCCTGCTTGAGCGTGCCGTTCGTGCTGGCCATCCACGTGTGAACCGTCCACGTCCGCAGCATGCGCGCGGGGGAGAGGTAGGTGTCGGACTGCTCGGGGAACCCGTCGGGACGGGGCCACGAGAACAGGGCCTGACCGGTCCAGCTGCACTGCCAGCTGAACGAGTCGACATGGCTGCCCGAGCCTGCGCCGGTGGGCACGATGTCGCACGCGCGCTGGGTGGCCAGCACGTCCTCCACGGGCGTGCGCGCCTTGCGGAAGGCCGAGGCGCGGAATGCGTCGTGCCGCACGAGGGTGCGCAGGCACGCCCTGATGTCCGAGCCCGACTCGAGGTACGTGGCGCGGACCGCGTCGACCGCGCTCTGCGGCGGGTCGTCGCTGATGAACCGCACGCACAGCCGGCGCGCGATGCGCGTCGCCGTCTCGGGCCGCATCGCGAGCCACTCGAGGTAGGCGTCCAGCTGGGGCCGCCCGTCCGCCGCCGCGTTCTCGAACCGCTGGCCCAGCACCGACACGGCTCCGACGTGGTGGCGGGCCGGGTCGTAGCCGGCGGCGTAGTCCTTGCCGACCGCGACGGTGAAGCCGGTGAGCAGGCGGGCCGAGTCCTTCACGTCGTCCTCGGTGTACCCGGCCGTGCGCCCGACGGTGTAGAGCTCGAGCAGCTCGCGCCCGAGGTTCTCGTTGATCTGCGCCTTGGTGTTGCGGTGGTTGGACAGGTAGCCCGACATCGACGGGTGGGTCACGGCGGCCCGCAGCAGCGCCTTGTAGGTGCCCAGGGCATGCGGCCGGATCGCGTGCGTGTCGTAGTGCATCCGCCAGGGGAAGCTCGAGTCCTCGCCGGCCGGGATGTGCAGCAGGTTGGACCAGAAGTCCACCATCACCTCGTGCACCTGCCACGTCGACACCACGCGACGGCACAGCGAGTACCGAACGAGGTCGTTGCCGTACTGCCAGCCGCCGTAGGCGCCGCTGCGCGCGTTCTCCCACGCCGTGGCGGGGGAGTCGCGCAGGTGCGGGAACCACGCCAGCGTCGCGTCCTTGCCGGGTGACAGCTGCGCCTCGAACCACGCGTCGACCGATCCGAACCGCAGGACGTCGGCCTCGAGACGGCCGTTGTGGCCGTACGTGAACCGGCGGACGAGGTGCTGCGCGTACTCGGGCAGGCGCGGCTGCGTGCCGGGCAGGGCGACCATCAGCAGACCCCCGACGACTTCGTGGCGGCGGTGTCCGACGAGACGAGGACGGTGAGCCAGCGGGTCCCGCCGGCCGTGGTCGAGGCGATCCCGTACTCGAAGCCGCTCGCGTCGTGGCAGGCCGACAGCAGGCGGCCGGTCTCGCCGTAGGGAGAGGACAGCCAGGCGTCGACCGTCGTGCGGATCGCGTCGGCGGCACTCGCTCCGCCGACGGCGCGGGTGACGGCCGAGACGGTACGTCCGGGACAGTCCTTCGCGGGCAGGCTGCGGCCGGCGGCGCGGTGCTCCGCGGAGCCCGGATCGGCGGCGCGGCCCAGGCTCGCCATCCAGGCCGCATGACGTCGCGCGTACGTCGTGAGGCAGGCCTCCGCGCCGCGATCGGTGGCGGCCGTGACGGCGGGACGCGCGTAGGTGCCGCGGGCCTCGCGCACGGCGGCGAGGAGCGTCCTCTCCTCGGCCGTCAGGGTGGCGGGCCGCGACGGCACGGTGCGCTGCACGGCGCGCACGGCGACCTTGACCTGGCCCGAGCGGGCGAGCCGGTGCGTGTGCGCGGAGCCTCCGCTCCTGTGCCTCACGCGCGGCGCGATCGCGCGGTACGTGAACGTGCCGGTCCCGGGCTTCAGGCGAATGGAGGCGCTCCCGCGCACCGTGCGCTTCGCGATCGTGCGCCAGGCCTTGCGGGTCGAGTCGTAGCGCTGCAGGTGCACCGGCCGCGGGTGCTTCGTGGAGGTCTTCAGGCGGAACGTCACGACCTGTCCACGCTCGAGGCTGCGGGGCGTGGCGCCGAGCCTCAGCGCGGGCTTCTTCGCGGCCGGCTGCAGCGTCGTCCCGGACTGACGTTCGACCGCCGTGCGCTCCTGCGCCACCACGAGCGCGCCCCCGGCGAGGGCGGTCACGGTGACCGCGACGGCAGCCGCGGCTCCGATGTGACGAAAGTGACGCATGGGGAGAATGATGACTGACCGCAGGCCGAAAGAACAGTCCGTCGGTGGAACGAGAACGGCCCGCCCCAGCAGGGGCGGGCCGTGACGTGCTCGGTGCGGGTCAGCCGCGCTCGGAGGAGGTCTCGAAGAGCGAGCCCTGCTCCTCCTGCGGGGCCTCGCCCGTGAGGTTCGCCAGCGCGCGGCGGACGTTCGTCAGCTGCGCGTTGATGCTCTCGCGGCGGCGCTCGATCTCGGCGACCTCGCGCTCGGACTCGAGGCGGACGCGCTCGGCCTCCGCCTTGGCGTCCTCGACGATCGCGGCAGCCTTGCGGTGCGCCTCGTCGGCACGCTCGCGGTCGAGGCGGGCCGCCTCGGCCTGCTCGGCGTCGGCCTTCGCGCGACGGGCCGCGAGGTCCTGCTCGAACTCCGCGACCGACCGCTGGTGCTCGGCGGTGATGCGGTCGAGCTCGGCCTGGGCCGCCTCGGTGACCTTGGCGGCCTCGTCGAGCGCCTGCTTGCGCACGCGGTCGGCCTCGAGATCGGCCTCGCGACGGGTGGCCTCGGCGTACTCGTCGGCCTCGCGCCGCGTGGCGCCGGCGTACTCGTCGGCCTCGCGACGGGTGCTGACGTCGTAGGCGTCGGCCTCCTTGCGCAGCCTGCGGACCGCGTCGTTCGCGTCGGTGCGCTGGGTCTCGACCTCCTTGGCGGTGGCCTTGCGCAGCGCGGCCGCCTCCTCCTCGGCGAGGCTGAGGATCTGGCCCACGCGGTCGCCGAGGTGCCGGAAGTTCGGCTCGGTGACCGCGGCCAGCCGGTCCTCGCCCTCGGCGATCTGCTCGCGAAGGGCCTTCGCGTGCTCCTTGAGCGTGGCGATGTGCGCGTCGACCTCGCTGGGGTCGTAGCCGCGCATGACGGTGCGGAAGGACGAGTTCGGGCTGCTCATGGTGGGTCCAGTGTCTCAGAGGGGACAAGCACCTCGTAGGCCCTCAACAGACGGGTCTGGTGTCTCGCGTCACGTGGTGGTGTCGTCCCGGGGCGTGGCCGGCGACCCGGTGAGGGTGCTCAGCATCTGGCGCAGGTTCGCCAGCTGGTCGTTGATGCTGTCGCGTCGTTGCATCGCGGCGGCAACTTCTCGTTCGGACTCGGCCCGGATGCGGTCGGCCGTGGACTTGGCGTCGTGGACCAGGCCGTTCGCGCGGGACTGGGCCTCCTCGAGGATGCGGCGGGCGTCGCGCTCGGCGTCGGCACGCTCGGCCTCGGCGGCCGCGTGCTGCTCCTGCAGGCGGCGCTCCAACTCGTCGAGGCGCGAGCGGTGCTCGGCCTCGGACTCGGCGAACTGCTGCTCGGCGGCCTCGCGGCGCGAGGCCATCGCGACCTCGAAGTCGGCGTTGGCGGCGGCGGCCTTCGCGCGCTGGCGCTCGACCAGCGTCTCGGCCTCGTGCCGCCGGGTGGCCACCTCGCGCTCGGCGCTCTCGAGCAGGTCGGCGGCGGTGGTGCGGGCGTCCTCGACCGTGCGGGTCGCCTCGGCCTCGGCGTCGCCGCGCGTGGTGTCGGCGTGTACCTGGGCGTGCTCGCGCAGACGCGCGATCTCCTCGTCGGCGGCGCGGCGCGCCTCGGCGACCTCGGTGGCGGCGGACTCGCGCAGCGCCGCGGCCTCCTCGCGGGCCAGGGCCAGGATCTGCACGACGCGCTCGCCGAGGTGCTCGAAGGAGGCGGGCTCGGCCGGCCGCGGCTCCTCGTCGACCGGCGGGGCCTCGGGAACGGCGCGGAGGCGCTCGATCTCGTCCTCGAGCTCGGTGACGCGGGACTGGACCTGGACGGGGTCGAACCCGCGCAGGACGATGCGGAAGTCGGCGGTGGACTCGGTCATGCGGGTGGCTGCTCCTCGTTGCCGGAGTGGTCGGTGTCATGGCCCGAGAGCACCGTGATGACGTCGGAGAGTCGTGCGAGCTCGTCGGCGGCACGATCGCGCGCGGCCAGCAGGTCGTCGGCCTCGCCGCGAGCCTGCTCGAGCAGGGTGCGGGCCTCGTGGCGGGCCTGCGCCACGCGCTCGTGGGCCTCGGCGAGCAGGGCCGTGGCCTCGTCGCGGCGGGCCTTGCTCTCGCGCAGCGCGTCGCGCTGGGTGGTGAGCACCTCGTCGCTCACGCGCGAGCGCAGCAGGCGGGCGGCGGACTCGGCCTCGGCGAGGCGGCGCGACGCGCGCTCCTCGGTGGCCTCGGCCAGGGCCTCGGCCTGCGAGCGCAGGCGGGTGGCCTCGCGGCCGGCCTCGACGAGGATGCGCTCGGCGCGCACCTGGGCGTCGGAGAGGACGTCGTCGGCGGCCGACGCGAGGTCGGCGGCGGCCTCCTCGGCCTGCGCGATGTCGTCGGCCAGGCGGGCCCGGACGCGTGCCGCGATCCCGCCGGCCACGATGCGGGTGCGACGCAGCACCGACGCGGCGTCGCGGTGGCCCTGCTGGCGCATCCGCTCGGACTCGAGGCGTCCGTTGCCCAGCAGCAGGTCGATCGTGGCGCGGGTCTCGTCGAGCTCGGCGCGGGCGGCGGCGATGGTGCGCTCGGACTCGGCGCGCGCGTGCTCGACGCGGCTGTCGGCGTCCTGACGCGCGTGGGACAGCAGGCGCTCGGCCTCGACCTTGGCGCGATCGGCCTCGTCGATGGCGGACTCGACCACCATCTCGGCGTTGCGGGTCGCGGCCTGCGAGATCTCGAGGGTGTGCTGGTCGGCCTCGGCGACGATGCGCTCGACGTACTCCTCGGCCTCGGTGGTGCGGCGCTCGCTGTCGGCCTCGGCGGTGGCCAGGAGCGCGGCGGCGCGGGCCTCGGCGTCGCGGACCAGCCGGTCGGCCTTCTCGTGCGCCTCGGACAGCAGACGTCCGGCCTCGCCGGCGGCCTCGGTGAGCAGGGCCTCGGTGCGCTCGTGGGCGTCGGCGAAGGTCGCCTCGGCGTCGCGCTCGGCGACCTCGCGGCGCTGCTCGGCGTCGCGGACCAGCACGGTGGCCTGCTCGCTGGCGTCGGCGACGATCGTGGCGGCGTCCTCGGACGCCCGGGCGAGCTGCTCGGTGACGTTGACGAGGTGGGCGTCGGCGGTGTCGCGCACCTGGCGCGCGTCGTCGTAGAGGAGACGGGCCTCGGCCTCGAGCCGGCGCGCCTCGGTGGTGATCCGCTCGGCCTCGGCGGCGGCGGAGGCCTCGAGCTCGGCGGCCACCTCCTGGGCATGGCGCAACAGGTCGGCGACACCGCGGGCGTGGGCGGTGGCCGACCCGGATCCCTGCGTGTGATCAGCCGACATGGTCCGTCCAGTCTTCCACGGCCCCCCGTCGCGGATCGAGGGGTGAGACGTCCCTTTTCGGCCGGTGAGACACAGGTCATGTAACACTCGGGGGGCTTTGTGACATTCGTGGGCTCGAGACCCTCGCCGCCGACCGTCCGCTCGGCCTCGGCCACGATTCCACGCCGACATCTACGATGGCCCTGCCCGCCGATCGCTTCGACCCGGCCGGCACCACCGCCGCGACAGCGGCCACCGACCGTGAGGACGAGCATGACCACCACGACCCGCGAGATCCACCTCGCCCAGCGACCCACCGGACTGCCGGGACCGGAGACCTACCGCTTCGTCGAGCGCGAGCTGCGCGAGCTGCGCGAGGGCGACGTGCTGGTGGAGAACATCGTGCTGACGGTCGACCCGTACATGCGCCCGCGGATGAACGACGTGAAGTCGTACGTGCCGCCGTTCAAGCTCGACCACGCGCTCGACGGCGGTGCCGTGGGCGTCGTCGTCGAGTCGCGCTCCGAGAGCCTGCCCGTCGGCACGGTCGTCCGTCACGGCCTCGGCTGGCGCGAGCACGCGGTGCTGGCCGACCAGTACGCGACGAAGCTCGACCTCAACGGCCTGCCGACCTCGTACTTCCTCGGCGTGCTGGGCATGCCCGGCCACACGGCCTACGCGGGCCTGTTCGACGTCGCCGCGTTCCAGCCCGGCGACTCGGTGTTCGTGTCGGCGGCTGCCGGTGCCGTGGGCAGCCTCGTCGGCCAGTTCGCGCGCCTCGCCGGCGCCGAGCGCGTGGTGGGCAGCGCCGGCTCGGCCGAGAAGGTCGCGCTGCTGACCGACGAGCTGAAGTTCGACGCCGCGATCAACTACAAGGACGGCGACGTCATGGGCCAGGTCGGCCAGGCGTTCCCCGACGGCTTCGACGTCTACTTCGACAACGTGGGCGGCGACCACCTCGAGGCGGCGCTGGAGCACATCAACGAGCGCGGCCGGATGGCGCTGTGCGGCTCGATCTCGGGCTACAACGACCCGAAGGCCAGCGGTCCGCGCAACATGTTCAAGGCCGTGGGCAAGCGCCTCACGCTGCGCGGCTTCATCGTGAGCGACCACGAGTCCCTGCGCCCCGAGTTCGAGCAGAAGGTCGGCCAGTGGCTCCGCGACGGCGACCTCACCTACAACGAGACCACCTGGGACGGCCTCGACGCGATGCCCGACGCCTTCGCCGGCCTGCTCACCGGCGCCAACACCGGCAAGGCCATCGTCCGCCTTCGCGAGGACCCCACCGCCTGACCCGCTCCGCCCCGCCGCTCGCCCCCGCCTGAACCGCGAGTGGCGCGATTCCGCCCGCCACTCGCCGAGTGGCGGGCGGTTCTGCGCCGCTCGGGGATCCGGTGTGCGCCACTCGGCTCCACGGGGAGCGGGAGAGGGAGACGGTGCGGCCCGTTGAGCTCATCCTGCTGAAGGAGCTCGTCCACCGACCGATGGCAGCGTGAGCGCGTCGACCAGCCCGCGGTACAGCGCGCTCGAGGCCATCAGTTGCTCATGGGTCCCGCGGTCACTCACGCGGCCCGCCTCGACGACGACGATCTCGTCGGCGTCGACCACGGTCGAGAGCCGGTGCGCGACCGTCAGCACGACGCCGCGGCGCGCCTGACGACGGATGGCGTCGTGAATGGCCGCCTCGGTCGTGCCGTCCACCTGGGCGGTGGCCTCGTCGAGCAGCAGCACGTCGGGCTCGGCCAGCAGGGCCCGGGCGAAGGCGATCCGCTGACGCTGTCCGCCGGAGACCGAGACGTTCGACAGCGGGGTGTCCAGGCCCTGCGGCAGCCGGTCGACGAGGTCGTCGAGCCGCAGTTCGCGCAGCACGCGGTCGAGGTCGGCCTGGCTCGCGTCGGGGCGGGTGAAGAGCAGGTTCTCGCGGACCGTGCCCGGCACGACCGGGCTCTCCTGCTCCACGTAGGCCAGGCGCCGGCGGATCTGCGCGTGGTCGAGGTGCTCGTACGGCGTCGTGCCGGCCAGGACCTGCCCGGACTCGGGCTCGAGGAAGCCGAGCACCGTGAAGAGAATCGAGGTCTTCCCCGCGCCGGACGGTCCGACGAGTGCGACGTGGCCGCGCTCGGGCACCGTCAGCGACACGCCGTCGAGGACGCGCGGTCCGTCGGGCTCGTACCGGGCGGTCACGTCGCGCAGCACCACCGGACCGCCGACCGTGCCGCTGTCGAGGGAGTCGACGGTGTCGACGGCGACCTCGGCGGGCAGCGCGTCGATCTCGCGGATGCGACCCGCGGCGGCCACACCGGCCTGAAGGGCGGTCGCGTCCTGGCTCAGCGACAGCACGGGCCCCATCAGGCCGAAGGCGTAGAGCAGGAAGGCCACGAGCGTCGACGCCGCCAGGTCGCCCGACGCCACCCGCGCGGCACCGAACGCCAGGACGGCGACGATGGCTGCCTGCACGCCGGTCTGCGCGACGGTCCAGGCCAGCACCTCGCGGCGCGCGGCCACGACGCCATGGTCGCGGGCACGCTCGGCGTCGTCCAGCAGACGCACGCGCTGCCGGTCCTCCGCGACGGCGGCCTTCACGGTCTTGATCGCGCGCAGCGTGCCCTCCGTGCCGGCGCCGAGGTCGGCCAGTGACGACTGGGCGCGCTCCTGGGCCGTGGCGATCGCCGGCGCGAGCACGGCGAACAGCGTCCCGACGACGGCCAGCGCTCCGACGGTCACGCCGAACAGCGTCAGGTCCAGCCAGGCCATCAGCGCCAGGGTGCCCACCAGCACCACGCTGCCGTTGACGAGCCCGACGAGGCTCGACGAAGCGGCCTCGCGCAGCAGCACCGAGTCGCTCGTGACGCGGGTGACGAGCTCGCCGGTGGGTCGCGCGACCAACGGCAGGACCTTGGCGGAGAGGAAGCGGCCGACCATCGTGCGGCGCGCGTCGAGCACGATGTCCTCGGCGACCGTGCCGAGGAGCCGCCACTGCACGTAGCTGACGACCGCGCCGACCACGAGCAGCGCGAGGAGCGCCACGACGGGGAGCGTGATGGAGCCACCGGCCGTGAGCGCGTCCAGCACGGCCTTGGTGACCAGCGGCGTCGCGAGCTCCATGGAGGAGGCGACGAGACCCAGCACGAGGGCCCCGCCGATGACGCGGGCGTGGGGACGCGCGAAGGACCAGAGGATCGCGAGGCGTGGTGTGGAGCGATGGGACACTCCGCCAGTAAGACACATGTGTCCAAATGCAGTCATGAATGACGCATGATGGGAGCGCGATGCCCGGCAACCGAGTACGGTGGCCGCATGGACGAGCCGCTCACGCCTGCGCAGGACCGCACGCGACGCACGATCCTGCGCGCCGCCGTCCGGGTGCTGAGCGCCAACCGAAGTGCCGGCATCCGGGAGGTGGCCGAGGAGGCGGACGTCGCGCGCAGCACCGTGCACCGGTACTTCCCCGACCGTCCGGCGCTCGAGTCGGCGATCGACGCGTTCGTCGAGGCCGAGTACGCCGACGTGGCGGCCGGTGCCCGTCTCGACGAGGGCTCCGGGCTGGACGCGCTGCTCCGGTTCGGCTCGGAGCTGTTCGACGGGCTCGACGTCTTCGGCTGGTGGTTCCTGCTGCACCACGACGAGCCGGACGACGAGCCGCTGCTGCTCGGCGTCGCCCGGCGAGGCATCTCCGACGGATCCATCGACGGCGAGCAGCCGGCGTGGTGGGTGGCCGACACGCTCTGGTCGCTGCTGCACTCCTCGCACCTGGCCCTGCAGACCCGCGAGGTGAGTCGCGGCGAGGTGCGCGCGCTCCTGATGCACTCCCTGCGTCGCGCGGTCGCCGCGTCGGACTGACCGCGCCGCGACACCTCGGTGTCCACGAGCGGTAGGCCCCGTGGGACTCGAACCCACAACCCGCGGATTAAAAGTCCGCTGCTCTGCCAATTGAGCTAGAGGCCCGCGCCGAGGCGCGGGCTCCAGTCTGCCAGTCGGACCGTGCTCAGCGGTCCCACGCACCGCCGAGCAGGTCGCGGACGGCCGCGGCGACGGCCTCCGTCTCGGCCGCGCGCACGCCCGGCCGGCCGGCCACGTGCCCCAGATCGGACACGATCGGTCGCAACTCGGCGCCCGGCACCAGGCGCGCCTCGACCGCCGAGTCGGCGACCGTGAAGTACAGGTCGGTGGTCGACGGCATGACGATCGTGCGGGCGGTGATCGACGCCAGGGCATGCTGGTGGCCGTCGCGTCCGCGACCCACGTCGCCGGACTGCCACGTGTCCATCATCGCGAGCAGGTCGTTGGCGTCCCGGGCCGCGTGGTCCTGCGCCCAGTCCTCCAGGACCGCCTCCACCGACTCGTACCCGAGCTGGCGGTACGTCCCGTCGGCGAAGAACTCGCGCGAGTAGGCCCAACCGGCGTAGACCCGGCCGAAGGCCCGGAGGCCCGCCACGGGAGGAGCGTCGTATGCGCCCCCGGCGAACGCGGGGTCGGCGAGCAGCGCCGCTCGGACGCCCTCGAGGAAGACGTGGTTGTGCGGCGAGCATCGCGCGGCACCGCAGATCGGCAGCAGCGCGTCCACTCGGTCGGGGTGGCTCACGGCCCACTCGTATGCCTGCATCGCACCCATCGACCACCCCAGGACGAGGCGCAGCCGCTCGACGCCGAGGTGGTCCAGCAGCAGCCGCTGGGCCGTGACCTGGTCGCGCACGGTCACGAGCGGGAACGCGCCGCCGTTCGACGGCGACGTCGAGACGCCGTTGCCCAGCATGTTCACCACGACGACGAACCAGCGATTCGTGTCGAGCACGCCGCCCGCGCCGATCCACGGGCGGTAGCTGTCGTGCGTGCCCGTGTAGTACGAGGGCACCAGCACGACGTTGTCGCGCGTCGGCGACAGCGTGCCGTGCGTGACGTAGGCCAGCTCGGCCGACAGGCTCGCACCGGACTCCAAGGGAAGGGAGTCCAGCGCGAGCCGTTCGACGGTGGAGGTCGCAACCATCAGAAGAACGTCAGGTAGCGCTCGGTCTCCCACGAGGAGATGTGCGACTGGTAGGCCTGCCATTCGTCGCGCTTGAGGTCGATGAACGCGTTGTAGAGCGCCTCGCCGAACACCTCGCGCGAGAGCCCGTCGGCCTGGAACTCGTCGATCGCCTCGGACAGGTTGCGCGGCAGCACGTCGATGCCGAGCTCGGCGATCTGCGCGTCGGAGTACTCGTACATGTTCTCGCGGTGCGGGGCGCCGGGGTCGATGCGCTCGCGCACGCCCTCCAGGCCCGCGGCCAGGATCATCGCCGCGCCCAGGTACGGGTTGCAGCTGATGTCCGCGGCTCGGCACTCGACCCGACCGCCGGCCAGCGGCACGCGCAGCATGTTCGTGCGGTTGTTGTCGCCATAGCTCACGAACACGGGGGCCCACGTCGAGCCCGACGTGGAGCCCTTGCGGACGAGGCGCTTGTAGCTGTTGACCGTCGGCGCGATGACCGCGCTGATGGCCTTCGCGTGGCGCAGGATGCCGCCGATGAAGTGGTAGGCGATCTCCGAGACGCCGACGCCGTGCGTGTCGTCGCCCTCTTCGAAGAGGTTGGCGCCCGTCGCCAGGTCCTTGAGCGACATGTTGAAGTGCGCGCCCGAGCCCGTCCGGTCGGCGAACGGCTTGGGCATGAACGAGGCGAGGTGGCCGTGCTTGCGAGCGATCTCGCCGGCCATCAGCCGGAAGAAGGTCACGCGGTCGGCCATCGTGAGCGCGTCGGAGTAGGTGAAGTCGATCTCGAACTGGCCGCGGGCGTCCTCGTGGTCGAACGAGTAGACGTCCCAGCCGAGCTCGTCCATCGCCTCGACCAGCTCGGTGAGCCAGGCGAAGTTGTCCAGCGTCGTGCTCAGGTCGTAGCAGGGCTTCTCGGCCGTGTCGCGGTCCGAGACCTCCTCGAGGCCGTTCTCGCCCTGGCGCAGGACGAAGAACTCGGTCTCGATGCCCAGGTTGAAGCCCAGCCCGAGCTCGGCGGCGGCGGCCAGCTGGCGCTCCAGCACGTGGCGGGCACCGGCCTCGAACGGCTTGCCCTCGGTGAACAGGGTGGAGGGGAAGTAGACCACCTCGGGCTTCCAGGGCAGCCGGAAGCCGCGGCTCAGGTCGGGGTGCGCCGAGACCTCCTCGTCGTTGATGTCCTGGGGGACGCCGTCGACGGCGGCACCGGTGAACAGCTCCGAGCCGGCGGCCATCTGGGGGAGGTGGCCGATCGGCACGACCTTGCCCTTCAGGCGGCCGTGCACGTCGGTGAACCCGGCCATCGCGTAGCGGACGCCCGAGGCGGCGAGCTCGTGCTGCAGGGCGCTGACGTCCACGTCGGGGGCGGCCGTGGGGGTGGTGTCGGTGACGCTCATGGTGGTCCTCCTGCGATACGGTTTCAATGACTCATCGAAAGAATGCGTGGGCGATATTTCGATAGGTCATCGAAACTGTTGCCTGCGTGTTAACTCACAGGAGCCGCCATGACCGAGTCCCCTCCTGCTCGCTCCGTCGGACGCCCCCGACGCACGGGAGTCGCCGGCGGCGATCCGCGTCGCGAGATCCTCGAGGCTGCCTCGCGACTCTTCGCCGAGCGGGGCTACGCGCCGACCACGATGACGCAGGTCGCGCGCGAGGTGGGGCTGGGCCAGTCCTCCCTGTACTACTGGTTCCGCTCGAAGGAGGACCTGCTCAAGGCCCTCGTCAGCGCGAACCGCGAGTCGCTCGACGTCGCCGAGCGCCTGGCCGCCGGGGACGCTCCTGCGGCCGTGAGGCTCTACGCGGTCCTGTACGCCGACGTCCTGCAGATGTGCGAGGGGGCGCTCGACTTCTACGACCTCGAGCGCGCGGCTCGCGCACAGCCCGACGTGTTCGCCGAGGTGCTGGACGACTACGGCCGGCTGCGCGACGAGCTGGAACGGATCGTCGAGGCCGGCGCGGAGGAGGGAGCGCTCGTCGCGGCTGACGCCCCGCTGGCGGTGGTGGCCTGCCTCGCGCAGACCGAGGGAGTCCAGCACCGGTTGCGTACGCCGACTCCGGATGCGAGCGACCGGCCGAGCGCCCTGGCCTCGACGCGGGACGCAGCCCGTCTGGCGGCGACGACCGCCGTCCGTGGACTGCTGGCCGAACCCGCGCGGATCGACGAGGTCGAGCGGCTCGCGCTGGAGGCGCTGGGGGAGGATTAACCGGACGGAAACAGATTCGATGCGTCATTGAAAAGCGGTCGGCGGACTCTTTCGATGACGCATCGAATTGGCGGTGCGTCAGTCCACGTCCTGACTGACCGGAGGCGCCCGCCCATGGATCCCACGAACGCCGCCAACACCGCTTGGCTCCTGACCGCGATCATCGCGGTCATCCTGATGCTGCCCGGACTCGTGCTGTTCTACGGCGGCATGGTGTCGCGCCGGACGACCACGAACATGATGATGATGGTCTTCGGTTCGTTCGCCCTGACCGCCTTCATCTGGGTGGCCTTCGGCTACTCGGCCGTCTTCGGCGACTCGGTCGGCGGCCTCGGCCTCATCGGCAACCCGCTGGAGAGCGCCGGGCTGGGCGACCTGATGGTGGCGTCCGAGGGTGCGGCGCTGCCGCCGCTGGCGCTGGCCACGATCCACCTCGGCTTCGCCGGCCTGACGATCGGCATCGTCGCCGGAGCAGCAGCCGACCGGATGCGCTTCGGCGCCTGGATGATGTTCGCCGCCATCTGGGTCGTGCTCTGCTATCTCCCGGTGGCTCACTGGACCTTCGCCTTCGACGGGGAGGACACCACCGGCGGCTGGCTGGCCAACGTCCTGGGCGCGGTCGACTACGCGGGGTCCACGCCCATCCACGTCAACTCCGGCATCGCCGCGCTGGCCCTGGCCATCGTGCTGGGTCGCCGTCGCACGTGGCCCGTCCAGCCCAAGGCGCACAGTCTCCCGCTCGTGCTGGCGGGCGTGGGCCTGCTGCTGACCGGGTGGCTGGGCTTCGACGGCTCGGCGCTGGGTGCCGCCGACAACGACGCCGCCGTGGCGATCTTCAACACGCTGGTCGCGGCCTGCGCCGGTACGTGCGCGTGGCTCGTCGTGGAGAAGGTGCGCGACGGCCACGCCACGACGCTCGGGGCCTGCTCCGGTGCCATCGCCGCGCTGGTCGCGATCACGCCCTCGTGCGGCACGGTCTCCCCGATGGGCGCCCTCGGCGTCGGCGTGGTGGCGGGCATGGTCTGCTACTTCGCCGTCAACCTGAAGCGACGCTTCGGCTACGACGACGCGCTCGACGTCGTGGCGCTGCACCTCGTGGGCGGCATCGTCGGTGCGCTGCTGATCGGCCTCATCGGTCACCCGGACTCGCCGATCGGCGAGGCGGGCCTGCTGCACGGCGGTGGCGTCGGTCTCCTGGGCAAGCAGGCCCTGGCGCTGGCGGCCACCTGCGCGTGGACCTTCACGCTCACCTGGCTGATCGCGACGGTGCTGCACCGCACGATCGGCATCCGGGTCACCGACGAGCAGGAGCGCGAGGGCCTCGACGGGGCGCTGCACCGGGAGAACGCGTACGAGGACTTCGGCGAGATGGCGCACGAGCCGCGTGGCCACGCCGAGAAGCAGCACTACCTGGAGGTCTGAGCCTCCGACGAGGCGGCGCCTCGCACGCGAGTCGTGCGGGGCGCCGTCAGCTGCGGAAGAGCGCGCGCAGCCTGCGCGCGAGCCGCACGAGCAGGCCGCCGGGGGTGACGCGCTCGAGGCGGTCGATCCGCGCGGTCAGCTCGTCGATCCGCTGCTGCTGCCGCTTCGCCCGCTCGTCGCGCTGGTCGGCCAGACGGGCGTGGCGCGAGCCTGCGCCCTGGTAGGCCGGCGTGTCGAAGGGGTAGTCGTACCGCTTCGGGTGCCGCGTCATGTCGATGACCATCGCGTGCCGCAGCCAGTCCAGCCGGGCCGCGACCTCGCCGAGATCGGGGCGCGCGAGCGTGTGCACGGCCGGCGGGAACGAGGCCGCCTCGAGCCGGTCGTCGAACTGCGAGGCGTCGCGGCCGGGCTGCCAGCGGTGCTCGAGGCCGTTGCGCTCGAGGAAGGCGGCGTAGCGGTCGAAGCGCTCGGGCAGCGCCTCGTGGAACGGCGCGAGGTCGGTGGCCTCGAGGAGGTCCTCGACGCGGACCGGCTCGTCGAAGCGCGGCTGCAGCCGGTGCGGCATCCGGTGGTACTCGGCCAGCTCGAGGGTGCGCGAGTCGTGCGCCAGCATGAGCGCGGGCGTGCCCGCCAGCAGCGCGGCCACGTTGCCGTGGAAGCGGGTGCCGTAGACGAAGTCCTGCTGGGCGAGGAAGTCGTACCAGGACCACGTGTCGACGAAGAGCCGCATCCGGTCCTGCTGGTACAGCGGGTGCCGCAGGTGCGCCGGCACGAGCGGGTCGGTGACGTGCGGGTGCGGGACGCCCCACAGCAGCAGCCTCAGGTCGTGCTGGTCCTGGCCGACGTAGGTCAGGTTCGGGTGCCGGGCGCCCTGCTCGGTGGCGAAGGCGCCGATGCCCGGCACCTCGGGGGTCAGGTTGAGGCCGAGCGCGGCGTCCTCGGCGAGCGAGGCCGGGACGTCGCGGACCTTCAGGTCGGGTCCGTGCAGGAATAGCGAGGGGCAGCCGATGACGTCGATGGAGTCGCCGGGGAAGCCGAGGTCGACGAGGAAGTCGCGCGTGAACTCACCGCGGACACCGATCGACGCGGAGCGCTCGAGGACTGCCGCGACGAACCGCCGGGTCACGTCGCGCACGTCCGCGAGGGCGTCGAAGGAGCGGTCGGCGGGGGCCTGCGCGCCGATGCCGATCACGGTCACGGGGATCGTCAGCTGCTCGACCAGGGCCGCGAGGTTGTCGAGCTTGTCCGCGAAGTCGGCGCGGAACGAGTTCGCCATCGGCACGACGAAATGGTCGAACTCGTCGTTCATGCGTGCGGCGTCGTCGGCCGTGGCCGCGCGGCGCTCGCTCAGCGTGGAGTTCGCGACCAGCTCGTGCGGGGCCACGTCGAGCGCCTTCCACACGGAGTGCTGGAACAGGAAGTTCCCGCTGTTGGAGTTGAAGACGTCCTGCGTCAGGGTCGTCTCGGGTACGACCGCCGTGAACGGGTCCTTGCCCGCACGGATGAGGATCCGAGCCATGGCGCCAGTGTGGCAGAGCGACCCGCTCTCGCGGGGACGGACGATGAGGCCTTTCGCCCCTCTGCGGCACCCGCATGCCTCATCGTGCGTCCCACTGTGATCGTGGTCACCTCAGTGCACATGAGGCGGATCCGCGACGTAGACTGACGGCGTCACTTTGTCTGGTACCCGCTCCGGGACTGGAACGAAAGGCAAGATCCATGTCGCACCCCCGCGTGGGTGTGGTCGGCGCCGGCCGTGTCGGTGCCGTCCTCGCCGCCCGGCTCCAGCGAGCCGGCCACCGCCTCGTCGGCGTCAGCGGACGCTCAGACGCCTCCCGTCTCCGCGTGCAGACCCTGCTCGGCGGCGTCCCCGTGCTGGAGCCCGCCGAGGTCGTGCGCCGCGCCGAGATCGTCGTCCTGGCCGTGCCCGACGATGCCCTCGCCGGTGTCGTGGCCGATCTCGCCCCACACGTCGGTCCCGGCCGCCTGATCGCCCACACCAGCGGCCGCCACGGCCTCGCCGTCCTCGAGCCGCTCGCGCGCGCCGGCGCCCGCACCCTCGCGATGCACCCCGCCATGACCTTCACCGGCACCGAGGTCGACCTCGACCGCGGCTGCGTCTTCGGCGTCACCGCCGCGCCGGCCGACCGCGACGCCGCCGAGACCCTCGTCGCCGAGCTCGACGGCTCGGTCATGTGGGTCGACGAGGCCGACCGCGCGACCTACCACGCCTCCCTCGCCCACGGCGCGAACCACCTGACGACGATCGTCACCCAGGCCATGGACCTGCTGCGCCAGATCGGCGCCGAGGACCCCGCGGCCGTGCTGCGCCCGCTGCTCGAGGCCGCGCTCGACAACACGCTGGCCTACGGTGACGCCGCGCTGACCGGCCCCGTCGCCCGCGGCGACGTCGACACCGTCCGCGCCCACGTTGCCCAGCTGGCCGACCCGTCGGTGCGTCGCACCTACGCCGCCCTGGCCACCGCCACTGCCGACCGCGCCGAGTCCACCGGCCGTATCGACACCGACACGGCCGACGCCGTCCGCACGGCCGTCATCCGCGAGAAGGTCCGCTGATGCCCACCGTCGTCCGCACCGCGGCCGAGCTGCGCGCCGCCACGTCCGGCACCGTCGCCCTCGTGCCCACCATGGGCGCGCTGCACGACGGCCACGTGAGCCTCATGCGGCACGCGCGGCCGCTCGCCGAGACGCTCGTCGTCTCGATCTTCGTCAACCCCACGCAGTTCGCGCCGGGGGAGGACCTCGACGCCTACCCGCGCACGTTCGACGCCGACCTGGAGCACTGTGAGGCCGCCGGGGTCGACGTGGTCTTCGCGCCCACCGTCGACGAGATGTACCCGCACGGCCTCGACGGCGCGATCACGGTCGACCCGGGCCCGCTCGGCTCGATCCTCGAGGGCGACGCGCGCCCCACGCACTTCCGCGGCGTGCTCACGGTCGTCTCGAAGCTGTTCGGCCTCGTGCGTCCCGACGTCGCCGTGTTCGGTGAGAAGGACTACCAGCAGCTCACGCTGATCCGACTCATGGCGCGCGAGCTGTGCCTGGGCGTCGAGGTCGTCGGCTGCCCCACGGTCCGCGAGGCCGACGGACTCGCGATGAGCTCGCGCAACCGCTACCTGACCGCGTCCGAGCGCGAGCGTGCCGCCGCGATCTCGGCCGCGCTCCGCGCCGGCGTCGACGCCGGCCCCGACGGCCCCGACGCCGTCCTCCAAGCCGCCGGGAAGGTGCTGGCAGACGCCGGCATCGACCCGGACTATCTCGTGCTCACCAGCCCCGACCTCGGACCGGCCCAGCCCGGCCGGGAGTCGCGCCTGCTGGTGGCCGCCCGGGTGGGCCGACCGCGCCTGCTCGACAACTGCGCCGTCCCTCTCGGGGACGTCGCGAAGAGAGGGAAGTGACCCCATGCTGCGCACCATGATGAAGTCCAAGATCCACCGCGCCACCGTGACGCAGGCCGACCTGCACTACGTCGGCTCGGTCACCGTCGACGAGGACCTGCTCGACGCGTCCGACATCCTGCCGGGCGAGCTCGTGCACATCGTCGACGTCACCAACGGCGCCCGCCTGGAGACCTACACGATCGCCGGCCCCCGCGGCTCGGGCGTCATCGGCATCAACGGCGCTGCCGCGCACCTCGTGCACCCCGGCGACATCGTCATCCTCATCGCCTACGCGCAGGTCGAGGACGCCGAGGCCCGCGAGCTGCAGCCGAGCGTCGTGTTCGTCGACGCCGACAACTCGATCGTCACGCTGGGCCACGACGCCGCCGACGTCCCGGCCGACTCGGGCCTCAAGCGCGGAGACCTGGTGACCGTATGAGCGAGCGACGGGCATGACGCTGCTGGCGATCGACGCGGGCAACGCCGACACGAGCATCGGCCTGTTCGACGGCGACGAGCTGATCGCCGACTTCGTCGTCGCCTCCGACGAGCGCCGCACGTCCGACGAGTGGTTCCTCGTGGTGGAGGGCTTCCTGCGCCGCGCGGACCTGCCCGAGGTGGACGAGATCGCCATGTGCTGCACCGTTCCGGCGCTGCTGGTGGCCCTGCGGCGCACCTACCTGCGCTACTACGGCGACGTGCCGGCGTGGGTCGTCGGCCCGGGCGTCAAGACCGGCGTGCCGATCCACACCGACAACCCGCGCGAGGTGGGCACCGACCGCATCGTCAACGCGCTGGCCGCCAAGGAGCTGTACGGCGGCCCGGCGATCGTCGTCGACCTCACGGGGACGGCCACGGTCATCGACGCGATCGACGCGCAGGGCCGCTACCTCGGCGGCTCGATCGCGCCCGGCGTCGAGGTCTCGCTCGACGCGATCGTGCGCCGCAGCGCCCAGCTGCGCAGCGTCGAGATCACGACGCCGCGCGACGTCATCGGCAAGAACACGGTCGAGGCGCTGCAGTCGGGCATCGTGTTCGGCTTCGCGGGGCTCATCGACGCGATCGTCGAGCGGATGATCGACTCGCTCGGCGAGGAGCCCGAGGACGTCTCGGTGATCGCCACCGGCAGCCACGCCGCGGTCGTGCTCACCGAGTGCGAGACGATCACCGCCCGCGACCCGAAGCTCACGCTGCAGGGCCTGCGCCTCGTGGCCGCCAAGAACCGCTGACGGCCGCAAGCGAGATGTGCTCCGTTTTCGACCTTTGACTGACTGCCAAAGGTCGAAAACGGAGCACATCTCGTGAGAGGGCGGGCGAGTCAGACGAGCGCCGGGCGGGCGGCGGAGACGTCGTTCGTGGTGACCGAGTCGACCCCGAGGGCGCCGAGGCGCTCGACCTGCTGCGGGTCGTCCACGGTCCACGCCGTCAGGGTGCCGCCGGACTGGTGCACGCGCTCGACGAGCGCGCGGTCCACGCGGCGGGCGCTGACGTGGAACTCGTCGAAGCGCTCGAGGTCCTCGCGGCTCGGGCGGCTCCGGGTCACCAGGCCCACGGCATGGTGCACCGGCAGCGCGGCCTCGCAGATCGCACGGTCGAAGCTCATCAGCGTGGCGCGGCTGTGGCTGCCGAGCTCGTCGAGCACGGCGCGCACGTAGGAGCGCGGGTCCACCGGAGCGGGCTTCAGCTCGACGACGAGCCGCGCGTCGGTGCCGCGCAGCGCGTGCACGACGTCGCGCAGGGTGGGCACGGGCGTCCCGGCGAAGGTCGGCGACTTCCAGCTGCCGGCGTCGAGCTCGGCCAGCTCGGCCAGGGTGAACCGCTGGACCGACAGGCCCACCTTGGCGGTGCGCACGTGGCGCAGGTTCGTGGTGCGCAGCGGCGAGCGGTCGTGCATCAGCACGATCGAGCCGTCGGCCGTGGGCTGCACGTCGATCTCGAGGGCGTCGGCCCCCAGGCGCACCGCTTCGCGCAGTGCGGGGATGGTGTTCTCGGGGTGCGTCGCGCTCTGCCCCCGGTGGGCGGTGATCCGCGGTGCTGTCATGGCTCCACGCTGCCCGCCGCACCTGACCGTGAGGTGAACGCAGCCTGTGGATCGGCCGAACTTCCGCCGACGTGCGTCCGAGACCGCGGGTGGAGTCGTGCCGCGCTAGCCTCCGGGGATGAGGATCTTGCGCCTGGTCGCCGACGTGTACTGGTTCTTCAGCCGATGGACGTTCCGGTCGGAGCCCGCGCCGCAGCACTCGGGCATCCTGCTCGCGGCGCCCCACACCTCGAACTGGGACTTCGTCCTCATGCTGGGCGTCGCCTGGCGCGCCGGCTTCCGCCCGAAGTTCCTCGGCAAGAAGGAGCTCTTCCGCGGCCCGGCGGGCCCGATCATGCGCGCGCTCGGTGGCGTGGCCGTCGACCGCAAGAACCCGGCCGGACTCGTCGACGACCTCGTGAAGCAGGCCCGCTCGGGCGAGACCTTCCAGCTGGTCATCACGCCCGAGGGCACCCGCGGGAACGTGCCGCGCTGGAAGTCGGGCTTCTACCGCCTGGCCCGCGAGGCCGACCTGCCCGTCACGCTCGCGTACTGTGACCGCACCACCATGACGACCGGCATCGGCCCGACGATCCACCTCACGGGCGACGTGAAGGCCGACATGGACGTGATGCGCGCCTTCTTCGCCGACAAGGCCGGGGTGCGTCCCGAGCGTCGCGTGGAGCCCTACCTGGCCGAGGAGGGCCGCGCGGCCGAGTGACCGTGTCGGCCGCCCTCGAGCCGCCGACTAGACTCGTGCCTCGTGACCGAGACGCCTGAACTTCCCGAGGACGACCTGCCCGAGCAGATGCGGGTGCGCCGGGAGAAGCGCCAGCGCCTGCTGGACTCCGGCGTCGATCCGTACCCGCTGCTCGTCGAGCGCACGCACACGATCCGTGAGGTCGTCGAGGCCCACGACCCCGAGCAGCTCGGCGCCGACGCGCACACCGGCCAGGTCGTGTCGATCGCCGGCCGCGTCATCTTCCTGCGCAACACCGGCAAGCTGTGCTTCGTCCGGCTGCGCGAGGGCGACGGCTCCGAGATCCAGGCGATGCTGTCGCTGGCCGAGGTGGGCGAGGAGTCGCTCGCCGACTTCAAGGCGCTCGTCGACCTGGGCGACCACCTCGTCGTCACGGGCGAGGTCATCACCAGCCGTCGCGGCGAGCTCTCGGTCATGGCCACCCGCTGGCAGATCGCGGCCAAGACGCTCCGTCCCCTGCCCATCGAGCACAAGCCGCTCTCGGACGAGGCCCGCACCCGCATGCGCTACCTCGACCTGATCGTCCGCGAGGACGCGCGCCAGAACGTGCGCGTGAAGGCCTCCGTGCTGAAGTCGCTGCGCGCCACGCTCGATCGTCACGGCTACATCGAGGTCGAGACGCCGGTCCTGCAGCACACCAACGGCGGCGCCGCGGCCCGCCCGTTCCACACGCACCTCAACGCGTTCGACGAGCCGGTGCTGCTGCGCATCGCCCTCGAGCTGCACCTCAAGCGTGGCCTGGTGGGCGGCATCGACAAGGTCTACGAGATCGGCAAGACCTTCCGCAACGAGGGCGTCGACAACACCCACAACCCCGAGTTCATGATGCTCGAGGCGTACGAGGCGTACGGCTCCTACGACACGATGGCCGAGCTGGTCCGCGACCTCGTCGTCGACGCCGCGCGCGCGGTGGGCAAGACCGTGGTCCCGGGCCGTGACGGCACCGAGATCGACCTCGAGGCCCCGTGGCGCCGCGCCACGATCCACGAGCTGGTGGCCGAGGCCACGGGCGCCGCGATCGACGTGCACACGCCCGAGGCGAAGGTCCGCGAGGTCGCGCGCGACCACGGCGTCGCCCTGCAGGACGGCTGGGGCGCGGGCGAGGTCGTGCTCGAGCTCTTCGAGAAGCTCGTCGAGCACACGCTGATCCAGCCCACGTTCGTGTGCGACTACCCCGAGGCCGTGCGCCCGCTGGCGAAGAAGCACCGCACCACGCCGGGCCTGGTCGAGGCGTGGGACCTCATCATCAACGGCGTCGAGCTGGCGCCGGCGTACTCCGAGCTGAACGACCCGGTGATCCAGCGCGAGCGGCTGGAGGAGCAGGCGCGTCTCGCGGCCGCCGGCGACCCCGAGGCGATGGACGTCGACGAGGACTTCCTCCGCGCGCTCGAGTTCGGCATGCCGCCCGCCGGTGGCATCGGCCTGGGCGTCGACCGCCTCGTCATGCTGCTGCAGGGCATCGGCATCCGGGAGGCCATCCTCTTCCCGGTCCAGCGCCGCGAGTAGTCAGTCGCGGGCGAGGTTCCGCAGCAGGAGGGCCTCGGCGAGGACGACGCGCTCGAACTCCGCGAGATGCAGACCCTCGTTGGCGCCGTGCGCGCGGGTGTCGGGGTCCTCGACGCCCGTCACCAGCACGCTGGCCTGCGGGAACGTCTCGAGGAACTCCGCGATGAACGGGATCGAGCCGCCGATGCCCATGTCCACGGGCGCGGTGCCGTCCCAGGCCTCGGTGAAGGCGGCGCGCGCCGCGTCGTAGGCCGGGCCGGTGGCGTCGATCGAGGTCGCCTCGCCGGTGTCCACCACGGTGAAGCCGAGCTCGGCGCCCCACGGCACGTGCTGCTCGCAGTGACGGCGCAGGCACTCCAGCGCGTTCTCGGCGGTGTCGCCGGGCGCGATGCGCAGCGAGACCTTGGCCCGGGCAGAGGGGACGAGCGTGTTGCTCGCGCCGTCGACGGCGGGGGCGTCGAGGCCCGTGATCGACAGCGCGGGCTTCGTCCAGAGGCGCTCGACGACCGCGCCCGTGCCGATCCACTCCACGCCGGGGTTCGCACCGGACTCGGCCCGCAGCCGCTCCTCGGGGTACTCGACGTCGGCGGCGGGGCCGTGGTGCAGGCCCTCGATCACGAGGTCGCCCGCGTCGTCGTGGAACGAGGCGATCAGCCGGCTCAGCGCGATCAGGGCGTCGGGCACGAGTCCGCCCCACATGCCCGAGTGCACGGCATGGGTCAGGGTGCGGACCTCGACGTCGGCGCGGACGAGCCCGCGCAGGCTCGTGGTGAGGGCGGGCACGCCGATGTCCCAGTTGGCCGAGTCGGCGATGACGATGACGTCGGCCGCGAGCCGGTCGCGGTGCCGGCGCAGCAGCTCGGGCAGGGTGTCCGAGCCGACCTCCTCCTCGCCCTCGACGAACAGGGTGACGCTGACGGGCAGGTCGTCGCCGAAGACGCGCACGGCGCCGAGGTGCGCGGCGATGCCGGCCTTGTCGTCGGCCGCGCCGCGGGCGTAGAGCCGCCCGTCGCGCTCGGTCGGCTCGAACGGCGGCGAGTCCCACTCCGCGTGGTCGTTCTCGGGCTGCACGTCGTGGTGGGCGTAGAGCAGCACGGTGGGAGCGCCGGCCGGTCCGGCCTTGTGGGCGATGACGGCCGGGGCGCCGCCGTCCTCGCGTGCGCTGACGATGTCCACGCTGTCGAAGTCCTCGGCACGCAGCAGCTCCGCGACCGCCTCGGCGCTGCGGCGCACGTCGTCCGCCCGCGCCGGGTCGGCGCTCACCGAAGGGATGCGGACGAGGTCCTCGAGGTCCCGGCGGATCCCGGGGAGGAGCTGCTGGACCCTGGCGCGGATGTCGGCACTCATGGACCCAACCTAGGACGCGATCGGGTATCAGGTGCTCCGGGGCGGACCTCGTCAACGACGTCAGTCCGCCGGCACGCGCTCGGGGCGTCGGCGGCGGAGCTCTTCCACACCCCGGGGGTCCCCCATGAGAACCAAGACCGAACAGCTGGAGGCCCTGCGCGGCCGCTTCCGCACCGTCGAGCAGGCCGTGCCCGGCGACGAGGACCTCGGTCCGTTCAAGCTCCTGCCCGGCACCTGGTCCAACGAGCCCGACCTCGCCGGCCGGGGCTGGAACATGATCGCGCTGCCCTTCGGCCCGCCGCAGGGTGCGACGTTCCGGCCGCCGTACCGGCTGCTGATGAACCAGTACAACGAGAAGCTGACGTTCAGCCTCGTCGACAAGGCGGTGCCGAACCGCGGCATCGCCCCGGCGGCGGGTGGGCTCACGCCGAACGCCGACCAGCTGCTCGTCGCGCTCGACTACGAGCAGGGCATCAAGCAGATCGTCTCCGACGACTTCCCGTCGACGAGCCTGACCGGCGCGCCGGACACTGCGATCCACCACGAGCCGGGTCTCTTCCTGAGCATGACCGACCCGCTCGACGAGGACGTCGTGGACATCGCCCGGCTCGCCACGATCCCGCACGGCGACTCGGTGCTGGGCCTGGGCGTCGCGACGGTATCGGACGGTCCGCCGACGATCCCGGGCATCAACGCCCTGCCGCTGGGCGTCAACCAGGACGTCGACGCCAACCCGTACCTGCAGCCCTACAAGCACTTCCGCGACGCGCCGTTCCGCGGGCTGTTCAACCCCGTGGACTCGACCGCGCTGCTCAAGGCGGCGAACGAGGGCGTCGACATCGTGCGCACCACCCGGCTCGAGTTCGACAGCACCGTCGCCACCGGCGGCATCTCGAACATCCCGTTCATCGTGCGCCAAGCCAACGCCTCGGAGATGAAGTCGACCTTCTGGATCCAGGAGGTCCGCAACGCGGACGGCGGCATCGACCTGCGGCTGCAGTACGCCCAGGTCGTGCAGCTGGACTTCTTCGACCGCTTCGACGGCGGTCCGGGCCGCATCAAGTGGCCGCACGTCAGCATCAACACGCTCGCGAAGGTCGAGGACCCGCCGGCCCCCGGCCCCGGCGGCTACGACGTCATGCCGAGCTGAGCGCGTCCGGTGCCGGGTATCAGTCCCGGCACCGGGCGCCTCCCCGCCAGCACCCCCACCTCCCGACAGGACCACCGAGATGACCGACATCCGCTTCGAAGGCGACATCATCCACTTGGAGGGGCTCGTCGTGCGCGCCACGGCGAACGACCTCATCCTCGACGCGGCCGCGCGCCGCCGGACCAACACGCCATTCCGGCGGGCCCTCGTCCACGACTTCGACGACGGCCTGACCCTCAACTGGGACCACGACTACCCCGGCGGCGTCAGCGTCAACGCGTGCAAGCAGATCTCCGGCTTCGACAACCGGGACTGGCTGATCGTGCGCAGCCGTATCCACCAGCAGTTCGGCACCGACTTCATGCTCGACGGCGGCGCGGACCGTCGCGGGCGGATCTTCGGCTCGCTGCGGCGCAACCCGTTCCGGCGCGCGCTCGTCCACGGCTTCGGGGACACCCTGGTGCTGAACTGGGACCGCGACTACACCGGCGGCGTGGTCGTCAACGGGCGCGTGACGATGCCCGACGGCGCCGTCGTCGCCGGCCAGGACGTCGCGGCGACGCTGACGTCCCTGCAGGGCCAGGTGACCGCGCTGACGACCGAGCTCACCGCCGCCACCGCCGCGATCGCCGACCTCACGGCCCGCGTCACCGCGCTCGAGTCCGAGGTCACGCCATGAGCGTCCGCTCGGTGCGCCAGGCGATGAGTGCGATGGGCCTCGGCGGCACGGGCGACCTCTCGGTGATGCGCGACGTGCTCGGGTTCTGGCGCGGCACGCCGCCGCCCGACCCGGCCACGGGAACTCCGGTCCAGGTCACCCTGGGCGAGGCGTTCACCGCCCTGGAGCGCAAGCACGTCCACCTCAACCTGATCGAGGTCGGCTTCGATGCCGCGTCGGTCACCCTGGCGGAGGCGGACGAGCGCGTGGACTACGCCGTGCACCGGATCCGCCGCATCTACGCCGACGCCTCGCTCGGCCTCGGGCGCGTGCAGTACTTCTGGATCGACGTGCCCGCGGCCGACGGCTACGAGGACATCGGCAGCGAGTCCGAGGCCGACGACCTGTCCGACGACTGGAGCGTCCCGAACGACGGGATCGACATGTTCCTGGTCGCCAACATCAGCGACGACTTCGTCGGCATCTCGCCGGTGCCCGGCGACTGCGGCAAGGGCGGCAAGTCCGACGGTCTCGTCGGCGGCGAGGTCGGCCGCGCGGCGGAGGGCTTCTCGCGCACCGCCGCCCACGAGCTCGGCCACTTCCTCGACCTCTCCCACAACCACGGGGACGCCTGCCCGACGGCCACGTCGGCGCGGGAGAACCTCATGGCCCAGACGCGCTGCGCGGTGAGCGCCCGCAGCTCGGTCCTGCTGACGTCGGGCCAGGGCAGCACCGTGCGCGGCCGCTGCCAGACCCGCGCGGGCCAGTGAGCCCCGCTCCCGAAAGGACGCATCATGCCTGACCTCACTCCCTGGGACCAGCGCGGCGACGACGAGCTCGTCGAGCTGGCCCACCGCTCTCGCGGCGACATCGCGAAGGAGTCCCTGGCCGCCCTGGCCCGACGCGGCTCCGAGCGCGCCACCCCGGTGGCCGTCGAGCTGCTCACCGCCCATGCCGAGCCGCGGGTGCGTTCGCTCGCGGCCGTGACCTTGGGACGCCGGCGCGACCCCGAGGTCCCCGAGGCCCTCACGCGGGCGCTCGCCGACACCGATCCGACGGTCGTGCGCCGGGCTGCCCAGTCGCTGGCGCGGGTCGGCGACGAGTCGGCGCTGCCCGACCTCGCCCGGTCGCAGCCGCCGCTCGCGACGCCCGCCGGGCGCGCTGTCCTGACCGCACGGATGCTCATCGGCTACCGCGCCCACCGGCCCGAGGTGCTGGTCCCGGCCACCGCCGAGGTCACCGACTTCGGCCGCCGTCGCGGCGAGGAGATCACGTTCGGCGGGCGGGTCAGGGTGTCCCGCGCGACCGTGCTGGAGGCCGTCCGCGCCGAGGTGCCGGCGCTCGGGTTCCGGCCCAGCGACCTGCTGACGTTCACCTGCTCGGGCGCCGCCGGCGCCGTGGCCCTGGCCGAGGAGGTCGGCGAGGCCGACCTGTCGGTGCCGCAGATGCTCGGCGTGATGGTGCGCGAGCGCGTGTGCTCGGAGCGTTACTCGCTGGACTGCTACGTGCTCAGCGACGACCGCGACGCCACGGGCGGCACCCGGCCGTGGCTGTGGCTCGTGCGGCCCAGCGGCCGTGTCGTCCACGTGGGCCGGGCCGAACTCGAGGACGGGCGTGCCCGCTTCGAGGTCACCGGCTCGGTCGCGCCGTACGCCAACCCCGTGAAGGTGGTCGGCGAGCGCTCCGCGTCGGGCGGGCTCAGCATCGAGACCGCGCTCGTCGGCAAGCCGGCGGCCTCGGCGGCCCGTGCGGCGGCACCTCCGGCCCGGGACTCGCTCATGCGCTGAGCCGCCGCGGGAACGCCGCACTCCCGGCCCGATTCCGCCGACAGCGAACAGTGGAAGCCCGACGGGTGCATGACGGTTGAGTTAAGCAACTGGACACGGCGAGGCGGGTCACCCAGACCCGTCTATGCTGAAAAGACCAGTCCAGCAGAGGGGACCGACATGTTCGAAAGATTCACCGACCGGGCCCGACGAGTCGTGGTGCTCGCGCAGGAAGAAGCGCGCATGCTCAGCCACAACTACATCGGCACCGAGCACATCCTGCTGGGCCTCATCCACGAGGGTGAGGGCGTTGCCGCAAAGGCACTGGAAAGCCTTGACATCTCGCTCGAAGCCGTCCGCGGCCAGGTCGAGGACATCATCGGTCAGGGCCAGCAGGCACCCAGCGGGCACATCCCGTTCACTCCGCGCGCCAAGAAGGTGCTCGAGCTGAGCCTGCGCGAGGCGCTCCAGCTGGGCCACACCTACATCGGCACCGAGCACATCCTGCTCGGCCTGATCCGCGAGGGCGAGGGCGTCGCCGCCCAGGTCCTGGTGAAGCTGGGCGCCGATCTCAACCGCGTCCGCCAGCAGGTCATCCAGCTGGTCAGCGGCTTCCAGGGCAAGGAGTCCGAGGCCACCGGCTCGGCCCCCGAGGCCCCCGCCGCCTCCAGCGCCGTGCTCGACCAGTTCGGTCGCAACCTGACGCAGGCCGCCCGCGAGGGCAAGCTCGACCCGGTCATCGGCCGGGACGACGAGGCCGAGCGCGTCATGCAGACGCTGAGCCGTCGCACCAAGAACAACCCTGTCCTCGTGGGCGAGCCCGGCGTCGGCAAGACCGCCGTCGTCGAGTCCCTGGCGCAGGACATCGTGCGCGGCGACGTGCCCGAGACGCTCAAGGACAAGCAGATCTACACGCTTGACCTCGGCGCCCTCGTGGCCGGCTCGCGCTACCGCGGTGACTTCGAGGAGCGCCTCAAGAAGGTGCTCAAGGAGATCCGCACGCGCGGCGACATCATCTTGTTCATCGACGAGATCCACACCTTGGTGGGTGCGGGTGCCGCCGAGGGCGCGATCGACGCCGCCAGCATCCTCAAGCCGATGCTGGCCCGCGGCGAGCTGCAGACCATCGGCGCCACGACGCTCGACGAGTACCGCAAGCACTTCGAGAAGGACGCGGCCCTCAACCGCCGCTTCCAGCCGGTGCTGGTCAACGAGCCGTCCGTCGTCGACTCCATCGAGATCCTCAAGGGGCTGCGTGATCGCTACGAGGCCCACCACCGGGTCTCGATCACCGACGACGCGCTCGTCGCGGCGGCCACCATGGCCGACCGCTACGTGAGCGACCGGTTCCTGCCGGACAAGGCGATCGACCTGATCGACGAGGCCGGTGCGCGCCTGCGCATCCGTCGCGCCGCCGCTCCGCCGGAGTTCAAGGAGTTCGACGAGCAGATCGCCGACGTCCGCCGCCGCAAGGAGGGCGCGATCGACGCCCAGGACTTCGAGCTCGCCGCCAGCCTGCGCGACGAGGAGAAGAAGCTCATCGCCGCCAAGCACGAGCGTGAGCGCGCCTGGAAGTCCGGCGACCTCGACCAGGTCGCAGTCGTCGACGAGCACCTCATCGCCGAGGTCCTGGCCAAGGCGACCGGCATCCCGGTCGGCCAGCTCAGCGAGGAGGAGTCCAGCCGACTCCTGCACATGGAGGAGGAGCTGCACAAGCGCGTCATCGGTCAGGACGAGGCCATCAAGGCCCTGTCCCGGGCGATCCGCCGCACGCGTGCCGGCCTGAAGGACCCCCGCCGTCCCGGTGGATCGTTCATCTTCGCCGGCCCCTCGGGCGTCGGCAAGACGTGGCTGTCCAAGGCGCTGGCGAACTTCCTCTTCGGCGACGACGAGGCGCTGATCCAGCTCGACATGAGCGAGTTCAGCGAGAAGCACACGGTGTCGCGCCTGTTCGGCTCGCCTCCGGGCTACGTCGGCTACGAAGAGGGCGGCCAGCTCACCGAGAAGGTGCGCCGCAAGCCGTTCAGCGTGGTCCTGTTCGACGAGATCGAGAAGGCCCACCCGGACATCTTCAACTCGCTCCTGCAGATCCTCGAGGAGGGTCACCTCACCGACGGTCAGGGTCGCGTCGTCAACTTCAAGAACGCCGTGATCATCATGACCACCAACCTCGGTGCGCGTGAGATCTCCAAGGGCGTCAACCTGGGCTTCGCCCAGGCCGGAGACGCGGTCGGCACGTACGAGCGGATGAAGGAGCGCGTCTCGACGGAGCTCAAGCAGCACTTCCGTCCCGAGTTCCTCAACCGTGTCGACGAGGTCATCGTGTTCCCGCCGCTGACGCAGGACGAGATCCTGCAGATGGTCGACATGATGATCGGCTCGCTCGAGCAGCGCCTCGGCGAGAAGGACATCGACATCGAGCTCACGTCCGCGGCCAAGGAGCAGCTCGCCAAGGTCGGGTTCGACCCGGTCCTGGGCGCGCGTCCGCTGCGTCGCACCGTGCAGCGCGAGGTCGAGGACGCCCTGGCCGAGAAGCTCCTCTACGGGGATCTCCACGCCGGTCAGATCGTCCTGGTCGACTTCGTGGACGGTGAGTTCACCTTCACCGGCACGTCGAAGGCCGACCTCGAGCTGCCCGAGGTCCCGCCGGCCGTCGAGGCCGGCGCGAGCTCCGACGACTGAGCACCGCCTGAACGAAGGGCCTGGGTCACTTGACCCGGGCCCTTCGTCGTGCGCGGGGATGGAAGTTTCCCCGGTTAACCGGGGAAACTGTCACTTCACGAGGTTCGCGAACCTCGCGAAGTGACAGAAAACCTCGTGAAGTGAGCGGCTACGGTCGGTGGGTGGACCGCGAGAGGCTGCTGGACTTCAGCGAGGCGCCGGCGCCGGCCGGGGCGAGTCCGTGGGTCGAGGGGTTCGGGCCCGGGACCGACCTGACGATCGCCGAGCCGGATCCGCGGTGGGCGAGCGACTTCGAGGCGCTGCGTGCACTGATCGCCGGGGCGCTCGGTCCGTCGGTGGTGGTGGAGCACGTCGGCTCGACTTCGGTGCCGGGGCTGCCCGCGAAGCCGATCGCGGACGTCGACGTCATCGTCCCCGACCCCGACGACGAGGCGGCGTACGTGCCTGCGCTCGAGGCCGTCGGTCTGGTGCTGGCGGTACGGGAGCCGTGGTGGCAGGGGCACCGACTGCTGCGGTGCGCGGACCCCCGGGCCAACGTGCACGTGTTCGGGCCGGAGGCGACCGAGCCCGTCCGGCACCGCATCTTCCGTGACTGGCTGCGCACCCATCCCGACGACCGCGACCGCTACGCCGCCGCGAAGCTGGCCGCCTCCGCCGGCGGGGGGCACGTCATGGAGTACAACGCCCGCAAGCAGGACGTGCTGCGCGAGATCCTCGTCCGCGCCATCGAGGCCTCCGCCCCGTAGCTGCGGCCTCCGGTCGACCGCCGACGCCGAGTGGCGCCACTCGCGGAGGGGCAGGCGGGCGGGCCGGGGCAGGCGGGCGGGCCGGGGTCAGCCGGGGAGGGTGAGGCGGCCGTCGGGGGTGAGGTCGAGGAGCCCGTCGTCGAGGAGGGAGTCGAGGCAGCGCTCGCGCTGGGCGGCGTCCGACCAGGAGGCGGCGACGACCTCGGGTGCCACCGGACCGTCGGCGTCGCGGACCACGGCCATCAGGGCGCCGCGGCACTGGCGGTCGGTGCCGTGCCAGGCCTGGCCGCGTCGCGGCGGTCCGTCGTGCTCGGGGTAGCCGGCCGCGCGCCAGCGACACAGGTCGGCGACCGGGCAGGCCTCGCAGCGGGGCGAGCGCGCGGTGCACACCAGCGCGCCGAGCTCCATCGTCGCCGCGGCCCAGGCGGCCGCCCGGTCCTCGTCGTCGGGCAGCAGCGAGGTCGCGAGGTCGCGCTCGGCCCGCCGCACCGTGGGCGCCGGGTACTGCACGCCCTCGACCACCCGGGCGAACACCCGCCGCACGTTCGTGTCGAGGACGACCGCCCGCCGCCCGTACGCGAACGAGGCGATCGCGGCCGCCGTGTAGTCGCCGACGCCCGGCAGGGTCAGCAGCTCTTCATACGTGCTCGGCACCTCGCCGCCGTGGTCGGCGACGATCGCGGTGGCGGCGGCGTGCAGGCGCAGCGCGCGCCGCGGGTACCCCAGGCGACCCCAGGCGCGCACCGCCTCGCCCGAGGGCTCGGCCGCGAGATCCGCCGGGGTCGGCCAGCGCCCCATCCACGCCTCGAACACCGGCAGCACCCGCACGACGGGCGTCTGCTGGAGCATGAGCTCGGAGACCATGACGCGCCACGGCGCCGGGTCGTCGCGCCACGGCAGGCTCCGTCGATGGACGCCGAACCAGTCGATGATGCGCTCGTGCAGCTCGCGGGGCGGGGGAGTGGTGGCAGGCATGGCGCGTCGATCCTTTCACGCCGGGGCGGACGGATAACGTGGTGCGGTGAGCAACAGGTCGGTCGGACGCGACGTCTTCTGGCGTCGTCGGCTCCTCGTGCTGGCAGCCCTGCTCGCGCTCGCCTGGGGCGTCGTGAAGGTCGTCGAGCTGATGGGCGACGACGAGCCGAAGCCGGCCGCCGCCACGCAGCCCACGCCCACCCCGACCACTCCCAGCAGCCCGCCCACCACCGCGCCGCCCGCCGACCAGGTCTCCGTCGCGATCGAGACCGATGCGGCCCTGTGCGAGCCCGACAACGTGCGCATCGTCCCCTCCGTGCCGACCGGTCAGTTCGCCGGCGGTCCGGTCCGGATGGACCTCATGCTGACCGCGCTCGACGGCGCCGCCTGCACCTTCCGCCCCAGCGCGAGCGAGCTGCTCGCCGTGGTCGACACCGAACGCGCGCCCATCTACGACTCCTCGGTCTGCCGGGCAGCATTCTTCGACGAGGCCGTCGCGATCCCGGCCGGCTGGAGCACGGTCACGTCGGTCGAGTGGACCGGCCGCGGCTCCGGCGCGGGCTGCGGCACCAGCGAGGGCTTCGCGCCCCCGGGCACCTACACGCTCAAGATCGGCACGTACGGCGGCGAGCCCGGCGAGGTCACGTTCAAGCTCGCGCGGCGCGCTCCCGAGACGCCCGAGACACCCGAGACCAAGGCCACGACCCAGCCCACGACGGCGCCCACGAAGAAGCCGGCGTCGCAGCCGACACCGGCGCGGCCGACCGCCAGCTCGACCGCCGGCAACGACTGAGCACGGTCGGGCGCAGCGTCAGACGTAGCGCTCGAGGCGAGCCGCGAGCGACGTCCGGTGCAGCCAGATCCGTGATCCGACCGCTGAGCGTCAGACGTAGCGCTCGAGGATGCTGGACTCGGCGAGGCGCGAGAGGCCGTCGCGGACGCCGCGGGCGCGCAGGTCGCCCACGCCCTCCACGGCCTGCAGGTCGTCGAGGCTGGCGCCCAGCAGGCGCTGGAGCGTGCCGAAGTGCGTGATGAGGCGCTCCACCACCGAGCCGGGCAGGCGCGGGATGCGCGCCAGCAGCCGGTAGCCGTGCGGCGACACCGAGGCATCGAGCGAGTTGCCGTCGCCGATGTGCAGCGCCGAGGCGACGATGCCGAGGTCGAGGACCTCCTGGGACTCCAGCTCGGCCAGCGCGTCGAGAACCTTCGCGGCCTGCTCGTCCGAGCCCGGCGGCAGGTAGTCGCGGACCACGAGCGTGCGCTCGGCGTCGACGCCGCCCACGAGCTCGTTCAGCTGGAGCGAGAGCAAACGGCCGTCGGAGCCGAGCTCGAGCACGTACATCTCGATCTCGTCGGAGATGCGGCGCACCATCTCGAGGCGCTGGGCGACGGCGGTGACGTCGCGGACGGTGACGAGGTCCTCGACCTCGAGGGCCGACAGCGCGTCGGAGACCTCGTCGAGGCGCGTGCGGTAGCGCTCGAGTGTCTGGAGCGCCTGGTTCGCCCGGCTGACGACGACGGTGGGCTCCTCCAGCACGTAGCGCTGGTCGTCCTGGTAGAGCGCGATCGTGTGCATCGACGCCGAGACCGAGATGACCGGGACGCCGGTCTGGCGGGCCACGCGCTCGGCGGTGCGGTGGCGGGTGCCGGACTCGGTGGTCGGGATCGACGGGTCGGGCATGAGGTGCACGGCGGCGCGCATGATCCGGGTGGCCGAGGAGTCGAGGATGATCGCGCCGTCCATCTTCGCCAGCTCGCGGACGCCGGTGGCGGTGAACGGGACGTCGAGGGCGAAGCCGCCCGTGGAGATCGAGTCGACCACGCGGTCCTGACCGATCACGATCAGGGCGCCGGTGCGCCCTCGCATGATGCGCTCCAGACCCTCACGCAGCGCCGTTCCGGGCGCGACGGAGCTCAGGGTCGCCCGCAGGTCGGAAGCCGGCACGACGTCTCTCGCTCTCGCTCACGTAGTGGTCGGCCTCATCCTAGGGCAGCGCCCGGAGCGCAGCGGCGAGATCTCCGGTTCGCAGCACCTTCAGGCCGACGCGGTCGAGGCTCTCGGTGCCGGTGGGGACGATCGCGTGGGTGAAGCCGATGCGCGCGGCCTCGCGCAGGCGGGCCTCGAGCCCGCGTACGGGCCGGACCTCGCCGGCCAGTCCGACCTCGCCGATCGCGACGAGTCCGCCGGGCAGCGGCGAGCCCCCGGCGGCCGAGATCACGGCCAGCGCGACCGCGAGGTCGACGGCCGGCTCGTGCAGTCGGGCACCGCCGACCGAGGCGGTGTAGACGTCCTGGTTGCCCAGCGAGACGCCCGTCTTGCTCAGCACCGCGAGCAGCATCGAGACGCGCGAGGAGTCCAGGCCGCTGGACGAGCGCCGCGGCGACGGCGTGGTGGCCGCGACCGTGAGCGCCTGCACCTCGGCCAGCAGCGGCCGGCGGCCCTCCATCGTGACGGTGACGCACGTGCCCGCGACCGGCGACTCGTGGCGGGACACGAACAGGCCTGTGGGGTCGGGCACCTCGACGATGCCGGCGTCGACGAGGTCGAAGCAGCCGATCTCGTCGACCGGGCCGAAGCGGTTCTTGGTGGCGCGCAGCAGGCGCAGCCGGCTGGTGCGGTCGCCCTCGAACTGCAGCACGACGTCGACGAGGTGCTCGAGCACGCGCGGTCCGGCGACCGATCCGTCCTTCGTGACGTGGCCGACCAGCAGCGTGGCGATGCCCTCGGCCTTCGCGCGGCCGATGACCGTGGCGGCGACCTCGCGCACCTGGGTGACGCCGCCGGGCACGCCGTCGACCGACGCCGACCCGATGGTCTGGACCGAGTCGACGATCAGCAGGCTGGGCTTGACCGCGTCGATGTGCGTGAGCAGACCGCCGAGGTCGGTCTCGGCGGCGAGGAACAGCTCGTCGGCCAAGGCCCCCGTGCGCTCGGCCCGCAGGCGCACCTGGGCCGCGGACTCCTCGCCCGAGACGTAGAGGGTGCGGCGCCCGGCGCGCGCCCAGCGGGCCGCGACCTCGAGCAGCAGCGTGGACTTGCCGACGCCCGGCTCGCCCGCCATCAGCATGACCGCGCCGGGGACGACGCCACCGCCGAGCACGCGGTCGAGCTCGGGGATGCCCGAGCCCATCGCGGCCGCCTCGGTGGCGGTGACCTCGGCGATCGGGACGGCGGGGCTGGAGACCGGTCCGGCGCTGGTGCGGCCGGTGCGCGAGCTGCCGCCGGCGACGTCGACCGTGCCCCACGCATGGCACTCACCACAGCGGCCGACCCACTTCGCGGTGGTCCAGCCGCACTCGGAGCAGGCGAAGGCGGACGCGGTCTTGGGCGGCATGGAAGACAGCGTAGGAGGGGCCACCGACAAGCCGGCGACCCCGCGGCGATCAGACCCGGACGATGCCGTTCGGGGTGTCGAACTCGGCGGCGAGGATGCCCGGCGCGCCGTTCGGGGCGACCCAGCGGACCTCGATCTGCTCGAGCGCGCCGACGGCGGGCTCGCCGAGCCAGTCGGCCAGCCGCTCGGGGCTGCCGGCGATCTCCAGGGCCGTCAGCGTGACCTCGGACTCCGCCATCTGCGAGGGGTGCTCGTCCTCGGGGATGTCCCACGAGATGACGAACGGCAGCTGCGGATCGGCGCGCATGCCGTGGACGCCGATCTGCTTCCACGTGAGGTTGAGGCCGTCGGGACGGTGACGGTTGCCCGGCACGGCGTGACGGCCGATGCGGTGCTCCACCGGGGTGATGTCCTCGACCGAGACGCACCAGCCGAGCCAGCCGCCGCCGAGCTCGGAGCGGGCGCGCACGGCCTGGCCGAACGGAGCCTTGTCCGACGCGGGGTGCTCGAGCGCCTCGACGACCTCCAGGTACTGGTGGTTCCTCAGCGGCAGGATCATGTTGTTGGTGCCGAAGCGGGGGTGGATGCCACCCGCCTGGAACACGGCGCCGAACTTCTCGCTCAGCTCGGTCGTGGTCGCGATGAGGCCCGCGGGTCCGACGGCGAACGACAGGTGATCGAGGTGCATACGGCATTGTTGCCCGTCACGTGATCGCCGTCTCAGTCAGGGTCACCTTGGGTCGGCGGGGTGCGGCACCGGGCGACCCGCGGCGACGAAGCGCTCACAGTGACCCACCAGCTCGGCGTAGCCGGCCTCGCCCATGAGTGCCGTCAGCTCGGCGCGGCTGCCGAGGTAGACGGGCTCGGGCGCGACGTGCGCCTCGGTGTTCGACGAGCAGTACCAGTCGAGATCGGCACCACCCGGGCCCCAGCCCGTGCGGGTGTACTCGCCGATGCTGACCTCGGTGTAGTGCGAGCCGTCGCCGGGGTCGACCTCGCGGAACTCGCGGCGCAGCGGCAGCTGCCAGCACACGTCGGGCTTCGTGGTGTGCGGCTCGAGCCCCGTGGCGAGGGCGTGGGCGTGCAGGGCGCAGCCGTAGCCGCCGGGGAAGTCGCGCGAGTTGTGGAAGATGCAGGCGCCGTCCGCGACCCGCGTCTTGAGCTCGCCGTCGGCGTCGCGCTCGGTCCAGCCCTCGGCGCGGCCGAGGTCGTGCAGCTCCCACTCGGTGGGGTCGAGCTGCTCGACGAACCCGGCGACGCGGGCGTGGTCGTCCTCGTCGCTGAAGTGCGCGCCCAGGGTGCAGCAGCCCGAGTCGGGCGCGGAGGCGTAGATGCCCGCGCACCCCGCGCCGAAGATGCAGGTCCAGCGCGACGTGAGCCACGTGAGGTCGCAGCGGAAGACCTCGGTGGCGTCGTCGGGGTTCGCGAACTCCACGAACGAGCGGGGGAATCCCAGGTCGACCTCGGGCACGGAGTCAGGGTAGGTCACGTGGACCGGCCACGTAGGGTTGACGAACGTGACCGGGGGACGACTCACCACCGCGTGGTGCACGATCGCGGCCGCCGCGGCGGCCCTCTTCGTGCTCGGCGTGTACTGGCCCGGACGCCTTCCCGGGGCCGACGTCGCGGTCGAGGTCCTCCTGGTCGTGGCCGGCGCGCTGTTCGCCCAGGTCCTGCTCGTCGAGCGCGACCGTCCCCTCGCCAACGTGATCGGCACCGGCCTGCGGCTCCTCGTGTCGCCCCTGCTCGTGCTCGTCGCCACCGGCCTGGCCGTGCAGCGCTGGATGGACGTCCGTGACTGGGCGCCGCTCCTGCACGACGTCCGCGACGCCGCGCTCGCACTCACCAACGTGCGCACCGTCGCCGCCGACTCGCCCGTGGCCACCTTCTGGCTCGTCTCGCTGCTCGTGCAGTCCGCCGTCGTCGTGCTGGTCCTGCGCCTCGTCGCCGACCGGCTCGCCAGCGGGCTGAGCCTCATCGTCCTGGTCCTGTCCGCCGCCTCCTTCGTCTGGTGGGCGTTCGACCCGGCGCTGCACCTCGGCGCCCGGTTCTGGCCCGTGGGCCTCGGCGTCCTCGTGGCGCTCGCCCTGTCGCGGGCGGGCGACGCGGCGCTCGGGCGCCCGATGGCGCTCATCGCGTGGGGCACGGGGCTCGGCGTCGGAGCGGTCGCCGTGCTCGTGTCCGGAGACCTCCTGCTGACCGTGGTCGGCGCCATGGCCGGCGTCCTCCTGGCCGCGTCGGGACCCGCTCACGGTTCGCCCGCCACGTGGCTCGGCCCGCGGCTGTCCGGCTGGCTCGCCGCGATCGCCTGGGCCGGCCTCTGCTGGGCCGGCCCCGCCCTGCGATTCGCCCCCGAGATCGCCGGCCGTGAGATCGGGCTGCGCGACCGCGCGGAGCTCCTCCTGCTCGTCGGCCTGGCCGCGGTCGTCACGGTGGCGCTCGTCGCGGGCCTGCGCGCACTCGTCGACCACGGAGGCCTGTGGGTCACGGTCGCCGCCGCCGCGGTGCTGGCGGCGTTCCTCGTCACGGTGCCCGGGACGGACCGGGTCGAGGCCATCGAGAGCGACGTCTCGCGGGTCGAGGCGCTCATGACCGCCGACGAGCCGGACTGCTTCGGCGCGATGACGATGGCGGCCCTGACCGACGGGGAGTCGTGCGCGAACCCTGACCTGGACGGCGTGATCCGGCCCGACGTCAGCCGCGCCGGTCGGGACTTCGTGGCCTACCTCGAGTGCTGGTCCGATCCGGGCGACGCCAACCTCAACATCTGCGACCTGGCCCCCGGCGCGAAGCCGGCCGAGGACGCCCCGAAGATCCTCGTGCTGGGCGACTCGCATGCCCGCGTGCTGTTCGGCGCCTTCCGACGTCTCGCGGAGCAGGGCGTCGTCTCGGTGGACGCCGCGGCGAAGGCCAGCTGTGGCTGGAGCACCCTGCCGGTCGTCGACCGCAAGGACACCCAGCGTGGTCCGCTGTGCGACGAGTGGCGCGGCAAGCTCGCCGACTGGCTGGACGAGCACGCGACCGACTACGACGTCGTCGTGACCACCTCGTACAACGGCCGCATGAAGGGCCCGAAGGGCCGCCAGGTGGCCAGCCACGTCGAGGCGTGGGAGCCCGTCACGCGCGCCGGCGTGCCGATCGTGGCGCTGCGCGACAACCCGCGGATGCCGGACGACACCGTCGACTGCCTCGCCGCCCTCGGCTCCACGGACTGGTCGCAGTGCGACGTCCCGCTCGACGACGTCGTGCCCGAGTTCGACCCGTTCGGCCCCGCGGCCGAGCAGGTCGACGGCGCCCACTTCGTCGACACCGAGCCGCTGTTCTGCCACGACGACGTGTGCCCCGCGGTGATCGGCGGGGTCAACGTCTACCGCGACTACAACCACGTCTCGGCGTCCTACGCGGCCACGCTCGCGCCCGTGCTCTACCGCGAGATCGCGCGCACCGGAGTGTTCGAGCCGCCGCGCTCGCCTGCGCAGCCCGCCGCAGCGATGTCACACTGAGGCCCATGCGCATCGGCGTCCTCGACATCGGTTCCAACACCGGGCACCTGCTCATCGTCGACGCGTTCCGTGGCGGACCGCCGATCCCGGCCCACTCGTTCAGCGAGCCACTGCGCCTCGCCGAGAACCTCGACGCCGGCGGCCATCTCACGGCAGAAGGCACCGACCGACTCGTGAAGTACGTGACCGAGGCCGCCTCGCAGGCCGAGGACAAGGGCGCCGAGCGCGTGCTGGCGTTCGCGACCTCCGCCGTGCGCGACGCGGGCAACGCCGACGAGGTGATCGCGCGGGTCGCCGAGGCCAGTGGGACGCAGCTGCAGATCCTGCCCGGCGAGGACGAGGCGCGGCTGACCTTCCTGGCGGTGCGCCGCTGGTTCGGCTGGTCGTCGGGCCGCCTCGGCGTGTTCGACATCGGCGGCGGCTCGCTCGAGCTGGCCGTCGGCGCCGACGAGGAGCCCGAGACCGCCACGTCGCTGCCGCTGGGCGCCGGCCGGCTCACCCGCGAGTGGCTCGACCGCGGGATGGACCACGACGACCTGCGCCGCGAGGTGCGCCGGGAGATCGGCGCCGTCGCCGGCCCGCTGCTGCGCGGCGGTCCCTTCGACCGCGCCGTGGCCACCAGCAAGACCTTCCGCTCGCTGGCGCGCATGTGCGGCGCCGCGCCGTCGGGGGAGGGGCCCTACGTCCGGCGCACGCTCAAGCACCGCGATCTCGTGAGCCTGGGCCAGGAGCTGCGGGTCGCCACCGATGAGCAGATCGCCGCGATGCCGGGCGTCTCGGCGATGCGCGCGCACCAGATGCGCGCGGGTGCCGTGGTCGCCGAGGCCACCATGGAGCTGTTCGGCGTCGACGAGCTCCAGATCTGCCCGTGGGCCCTGCGCGAGGGCGTGCTGATCGAGTACCTGGACCACCTGTGACCAGTGCCGCCCTAGTCTGGAAGGCGTGAGTGTGAGCCAGCCGAGGGTCTCGCTGTCGACGTCGTCGGTCTATCCCGACGGCACGGCGGCGGGCTTCGCGACCGCGGCGCGCCTGGGCTACGACGGTGTCGAGGTCATGGTGGGCCTCGACGAGGTCAGTGCCGACACCACCGCGATCAAGGCGCTGGCCCAGGCGCACGACATCCCGGTCGTCTCGATCCACGCGCCGTGCCTGCTGGTGACGCAGCGCGTGTGGGGCACCGACCCATGGGGCAAGATCCACCGCAGCGCCGAGATGGCGCTCGACGTGGGCGCCGACACCGTGGTGGTGCATCCGCCGTTCCGGTGGCAGCGCGAGTACGCGCGCGGCTTCGTCGAGGGCATCGCCCGGCTCGAGGACGAGTACGACGTGGCCTTCGCCGTGGAGAACATGTATCCGTGGCGCTCGGGCAAGCGCGAGTTCCAGGCCTACGCGCCCGGCTGGGACCCGGTGCCGTTCGAGTACGAGAACGTCACGGTGGACTTCTCGCACAGCGCCACCTCGCGGATCGACTCGATGCAGCTGATCGACGACCTCGGCGACCGGCTGCGGCACATCCACCTCGCCGACGGGTCGGGCTCGATCAAGGACGAGCACCTCATCCCGGGCCGCGGCACGCAGGGCTGCGACCGCCTGCTGGGCCACCTCGCCGACCGCGGCTTCACGGGCCACGTCGTGGTGGAGGTCAACACCCGCAAGTCGGACGACCGCGATGCGGACCTGCTGGAGGCACTGGCGTACGCACGCCTGCACCTCGCGCCGACGCCGGTCTGAGCCGGCTCAGGACCGCTGCGCGACGCAGAACTCGTTACCGGCGGGATCGGTCAGCGTGACCCACCGGAAGCTCGCGTCGCCGCGCTCGGCCACGAGCCCCGCGCCGGCCTCGCGCAGCCGCGCGACCTCGGCATCGAGGTCGTCCGCGAGAACGTCGAGGTGCAGCCGGTTCTTGCCCGGCGTGGGGTCCTCGACCTTCTGGAACGCCAGCGTGGGGCTGTCGGGGACCGAGACGATGACGTACCAGCCGTCGTTCTCCTCGGTGATGGTGCCGCCGGTCTGCTCGGCCCACCAGGTGGCCAACGCCAGGGCGTCGGTCGTGTCGCACGTGATCATCGCGGGTGTGACAGTCATGGCTGCACGCTACGACCGTGCCCCGACAGTCCGGTGGCGACGATCGAGCCGACCACGAGCTGGAGCTGGTGGTAGACCATCAGCGGCAGGATCATGAGCGGGAACGTGGTGGCCGAGAACAGCACGCTGGCCATCGGCAGGCCCGCGGCGAGCGACTTGTTCGTGCCGCAGAAGTAGATCGCCACCTGCGCCCCGCGGCCGAACCGGCGCCCCGCCAGCCAGCACACGAGCGACGAGACGGCGAGCAGGCCCGCGCAGACCCCGGCGACGACGGCGCCGTCGCCCCAGTCCAGGACGTCCCACACGTCGGCGTTCGTGCCGCGGCTGAAGCCGGCGTAGACCACCAGCAGCACGGTGGACCGGTCGAAGCGGCGCAGTCCCACGTCGTGCCGCACGAGCCACGGTCGCAGCCAGCGCCGCGCCACCTGGCCCGCGAGGAACGGCAGCAGGAGCAGGCCGACGATGCGCAGGATCGCCTCCGCGTCCACCGTGACGTCGCCACCGAGGAGCAGGGCCACCAGCAGGGGCGTGAGGAACACGCCGAGCAGGCTGGAGGTCGAGGCCGCGACGACGGCGATCGCGCGGTCGCCGCCGGCGATCGACGTGAACGCCACCGACGACTGGACGGTCGAGGGGACCAGGCACAGGAACACGAGCGCGGTCAGCAGCTGCTGCGAGATCACCGAGGGCGCCAGCGGCGACAGCGCCAGGCCCAGCAGCGGGAAGACGACGAACGTGACCGCGACGATCAGGACGTGGACCCGCCACGCGGTCAGCCCGTGCACGACCTCGGCCGTCGACAGCCGCGCGCCGTAGAGGAAGAACAGCGCGACGATGCCGACCTGCACGAGCACGTTGACGACCTCGAGCACCTCGCCCTGCGCCGGCAGCACGATCCCGAGGCCGGCCAGGCCGAGGATCATCACGACGAAGGGGTCGATGCGCACCGGGCCACGATAGGCGCAGGCGGCGCGCCGTCATCGCGCGGTTGCCGGGCCGTCGCCGGGCGTTCGCCCCAGACTGGCACCGTGAGTGCCATGAGCGAGACCAGCATCGACGCCGTCTGCGTGTTCTGCGGCGCCCGCGACGGGGCCCGGCCCGAGTACCTCCGGGCCGCCGAGCAGCTCGGCACCGCCCTGGCCCGCGCGGGCGTGGACCTGGTGTTCGGCGGCGGCGGCATCGGCATCATGGGCGCGGCCTCCCGCGCCGCCCGCGAGCACGGCGGCCGCGTCGTCGGGGTCATCCCGCAGTCGCTGCTGGAGCGCGAGGGCGGCCGTACCGAGGACCCGGACATGCACGTCGTGGAGACGATGCACGAGCGCAAGGCCCTCATGCACGAGCTCTCCGACGCGTTCGTCGTCCTGCCCGGCGGGCTCGGAACCTACGAGGAGTTCTTCGAGATCCTCACGTGGCGCCAGCTCGGCTTCCACGACAAGCCGATCGTCGTGGTCGACACCGAGGGCTACTACGGCCCGCTGCGCGAGATCGTGTCGCACGGCGCGGCCGAGGGCTTCATCGGTCCGCGCGACGAGGAGCTGTTCACGATCGTGCAGTCCGTGGACGAGGCCCTCGCGGTCCTCGGCATCGACGCCTGAGAGACGCCCGTCACGCCCGCTGGCCGGGCCGGGCCCACCGCCAACTACCCTCGGTCCCATGAGGATCGCGGTCATCGGTGGCGGTGTCATGGGAGGCACGCTGGCCGAGGCGATGGCCCGCGCGGGCCGGGACGACATCGTCGTCGTGGAGCGCAGCGCCGAGCGGCGTGCCGAGCTGGAGGCCCGGGGCCACGAGACGTCGGACGACGTCGCCGCGGTCGCCGGGGCCGAGATGATCCTGCTGGTCGTGAAGCCGCAGGACGTGGCCTCGGTCCTGCCCGAGATCTCGGCGGTGGCCGGGGACGGCGCCACCGTGGTCTCGCTGGCCGCCGGAGTCCGCACCGCCACGATCGAGGCCGCGCTGCCCGAGGGCGTCGCCGTGGTCCGTGCGATGCCGAACACGCCCGCCGTCATCGGCCGCGGCATGTTCGGCGTCTCGCCCGGCAGCCGCGTCCCCGTCGAGAGGCTCGACGCGGTCGTCGACCTCCTCCGCTCCGGCGGCGAGGTCGTCGTGGTGGACGAGTCGCACCAGGACGCCGTCACGGCCGTCTCGGGCTCCGGCCCGGCCTACCTGTTCCACCTCGCCGAGCACATGATCGCCGCGGGCATCGAGGGAGGCCTCGACCCCGAGGCGGCGCGCGCGCTGACCGTGCAGACCCTCGTCGGGGCCTCCGAGCTGCTGGCCGGCTCGGACGAGTCGCCCGAGGAGCTGCGCCGCCGCGTCACCTCCCCGAACGGCACCACCCACGCGGCGATCACCACGTTCGACCAGCACGGCGTCGGCGAGGGGATCCGCGCTGGCGTTCTGGCCGCGATCGCCCGCTCCGCGGAACTAGGCTGACGACATGGACGATCGCGCCGCGGTGGTGTTCGACGAGCACCTCACCGACTACGACTTCGGGCCGTCGCACCCGATGGCGCCCGTCCGCGTGAAGCTGACGATGGCGCTCGCCGAGGAGCTGGGCGTCCTGGAGGACCTCGACGTCGTCGGCGCCCGTCCCGCCACCGAGAGCGAGCTGCTGAGCGTCCACACGCCCGACTACGTCGAGCGCGTCGTCAACCTGAGCAAGCACCCCACGCACTCCGACCCCGCGCACGGTCTCGGCACCGAGGACAACCCCGTGTTCCGCGGGATGCACGACGCCAGCGCGCTCATCGCCGGAGCCAGCCTCGAGGCCGCGCGCCTGGTCTGGACCGGTGAGCGCAAGCGGGCGATCAACGTCAGCGGCGGCCTGCACCATGCGATGCCCGGACGGGCGAGCGGCTTCTGCGTCTACAACGACGTGGCGATGGGCATCCAGTGGATGCTCGACCACGGTGCGAAGAAGATCGTCTACATCGACGTCGACGCCCATCACGGCGACGGCGTGCAGGCGATCTTCTACCACGACCCGCGGGTCCTGACGATCTCCCTGCACGAGTCCCCGCAGACCCTCTTCCCGGGCACGGGCTACTCCACCGAGGTGGGCGCCGAGGGCGCCGAGGGCTCGGCGGTCAACGTCCCGCTGCCGCCCGGCACGTCCGACGCGGGCTGGCTGCGCGCGTTCCACGCGGTCGTGCCGCCGATCGTGCGCGAGTTCGCGCCGGAGGTCATCGTCAGCCAGCACGGCTGCGACTCCCACATGGACGACCCGCTGACCAACCTCATGCTGAGCGTCGACGGCCAGCGCGCCTCGTACCTCGCCGTCCGCGACCTCGCCGAGGAGCTCACCGGCGGGCGCTGGCTGGCCACCGGTGGCGGCGGCTACGCCGTGGTCGACGTCGTGCCGCGCGCCTGGGGACACCTGCTGTCGATCGTCAGCGGCAACCCGCTGCCGCCCGAGACCGAGACGCCCGAGGCCTGGCGCCGGGCCGTGGAGCAGCTGCGCGGCCAGCCCGCCCCGACGCGGATGACCGATGGTCGCCGGGCCCTCTACCGCCGCTGGGAGGACGGCTACGACCCCGCGTCGTGGCTCGACCGCTCGATCCAGGCGACGCGCACCGAGAGTTTTCCGCTGAACGGCCTCGACCCGTCGTACTGACTGAAATTCCCGGTGAAACCACGAGTTTCGCGGTACGGCCGCGGTACACAAGGACGGCTGCGGCGGCCGAAGGTACGTGAGTTTCCTGAGAGTTTCAAGTTTTCCGTTCACAGGTGACTCACGTGCCACTACGCTTCCATCAAGCACGCGCGCTCACTCTCCGGTGGGGAAGCCGGAGAGCGCGCGTGCCCTGGGAGGATGGTGTGAGATGACTGAGGGAACCCGCTTCATGACCGTCGCCGAGGTCGCGGACCAGATCCGTGTCTCGAAGATGACGGTGTACCGACTCGTGCACTCGGGTGAGCTCGAGGCCGTGCGTGTCGGTCGCTCCTTCCGCGTGCCCGAGCACGCGGTCGAGGAGCTGCTGCAGAAGTCGTTCTACCAAGCCGGCTGACGCAACCTGGGGTCCGTGGGGGGCGGACCGACAGGACTTCGCCCCCGAGCGCCCACCGCGTGTGCGCCGACGGGGTGCGATCGCCTAGTGTTGGTCTGTCCTGTGTGAAAGATCAGATCGAGGTGAGTCGTGGGTTCTGTCATCAAGAAGCGCCGCAAGCGGATGTCGAAGAAGAAGCACCGCAAGATGCTCAAGCGCACGCGAGTGCAGCGCCGCCGTCTGGGCAAGTGACCGATGGCCGGGGTCGTCCTCGTCACGGGCGCGGCCACGCCGGGCGTGGCTCAGGCCGCCCGGCGCATCGCTGAAGCGGAGGATGTCAGGGTCGTCGCCGTCGACACGACCCTGCCCACCGACGATCTCGGGTCAGTCAAGTTCGTGCGTGCGGACATCCGCACGCCCGTCATCTCCAAGGTGCTCGCCGTCGAGGACGTCGACACCGTCGTCCACGCGGACCTGGCGCCGATGCGCTCACGCGCGGGCGGCAGCGCCACCAAGGAGATCAACGTCATCGGCACGATGCAGGTGCTCGCCGCCTGTCAGCGCTCCGAGACGGTCAAGCGCGTCGTCCTGGCCAGCAGTGCGGCCGTGTACGGCGCGTCCCCGCGCGACCCCGCGGTGTTCACCGAGTCCGCGACGGCGCGCGGCGGCACCAAGTCCGGGTTCGCCAAGGACATCGTCGAGGTCGAGGGCTACACGCGCGGCTTCGCGCGCCGCCGTCCCGACGTCTGCGTGACCACCCTGCGCATGGCGCAGTGGCTGTCGCCGCACTTCCCGACCGTGCTCGGGACGTACTTCTCCAACCCGGTCCTGCCGGTGCCGATGGGCTTCGACGCGCGCCTGCAGCTGCTGCACCCGCAGGACGCCCTCGAGGTCATCGCGATGGCCGCGCACGAGGACCACCCCGGCACCTTCAACGTGGCCGGCGACGGGATCCTCATGCTCAGCCAGGCTGCCCGGATCATGGGCAAGCCCACGCTCCCGCTGCTGCCGCTGGGCTTCGGCTCGGTGCTGCGCCGGATGGTGCACTACATGGGATCCGACGTGTCGCCGGGCGTGCACCGCCTGCTCACGTACGGCCGGGTGCTCGACACCACGGCGCTGCACGAGATCTTCGGCTACCGTCCCCGGCACACGACCCGCGAGACCTTCGAGTGGTACGCCGAGACGGCGCGCCCGGGCCTGCTGCACGCATGGGGGATCACCGGATGAAGGACGACCTGAAGGGCATCGGCATCTCCGGCCGGCCGGGACGGGGCAATGGCTCCACGTCCCCGTCGCGAGCCGCGCGCTCACTCGCCGGTCCGGCGGCCAGGAAGGCCACCGGCAAGTCCGCCGCGAAGAAGGCCGCGAAGACCTCGGGCACCAAGCCCACCTCGGCCGCCCAGGCCGACGCCGCGACCTCCGCCTCGGCCCGCTCGGCCGCGCCGAAGCAGGACGCGCCCCAGACCGCGAAGAAGACCGCCGCGAAGAAGACGGCGGCCAAGAAGGCCGCCGCGAAGACCACCACGACGAAGGCCGCCTCCGCCAAGAAGGCGGCACCGAAGAAGGCCACGCCGTCGCCGGTCGAGCCCGAGCAGCCCACCACCGGACGCACCCGCGAGCGTCACCTGCGCGCGGTGCCCGAGGACGAGGGGCAGGACCACCGCCAGGAGCCGCCGCGCGAGGCCACCGCCGACATCGACCCCGAGGACGTCGCCGCCGCCTTCGCCGAGGGCGCCCGCCGGCTCATGGGCACGGACTGGCAGGTCAAGGTGCTCGAGATCGTCGGCAGCCTGCGTCGCCGCCTCTCCGGCTCCTACGAGGTCGACGAGTTCGGCCTCGACCCCGAGGTGCTCGACCTGCTGTCGCACCTCGTCGAGCCGCTGGCCGAGAGCTGGTTCCGGCTCGAGGTGCGCGGCGTCGAGAACATCCCCACCGACGGCGGCGCGCTGCTGGTGGCCAACCACTCCGGCACCGTCCCGGTCGACGGCCTCATCACGGGCTACGCCGTGCGCAAGCACACCGGTCGCCCGATCCGGCCGCTCGGCGCCGACCTCGTCTTCCGGCTGCCCTACGTCGGCCAGGTCGCGCGCAAGATGGGCGCCACGCTCGCCTGCGCCGAGGACGCCGAGCGGCTGCTGACCTCCGGCGAGCTCGCCGCGGTGTGGCCCGAGGGGTTCAAGGGCATCGGCAAGCCGTTCAGCGAGCGCTACAAGCTCCAGCGGTTCGGACGCGGTGGCTTCGTGTCGTCCGCGATGCGGGCGCAGGTGCCGATCGTGCCGGTCTCGATCGTGGGCGCCGAGGAGATCTACCCGCTCGTGGGCAACATCCCGTCGCTCGCGCGGCTGCTCGGGGTGCCGTACATCCCCATCACGCCGTTCTTCCCGCTGTTCGGGCCGCTCGGCCTGATCCCGCTGCCGAGCAAGTGGATCATCGAGTTCGGCGAGCCGGTACGCACCGACGCCTACGCGCCCGAGTCGGCCGACGACCCGATGCTGCTGTTCAACGTGACCGACCAGGTCCGCGAGACCATCCAGCAGACGCTCTACAGCCTGCTCGTCGAGCGTGGCAATCCCTTCATCTGAGTCGAGGAGCCGACATGCCTGACCGACGGCCGGACCTGCGCCTCGACGCCCCCACGCTCGAGCCGTCCGACGACCTCGTGTTCCGCCTCGCGATGGCGGCGCGCAGCCACGCCTCGACGGCACCCACGCGCAGTCGTGGTCGGCGGCTGGCCCTCGTCGTGGGGTCCTTCCTCGGCGTCAGCGTCATCTCGGTGGGCGGCGCCTGGGCGGTCGGCGCGATCGACGTGCCGCTGCTGCCGCCCTCGCCACTGCGCGACGTCATCGTCACGCCCACTGAGCCGCCCCCGCGGGACCGTCAGGACGGCGGCTCCACATCGGGTGGCGGAGCCGACCTCGATCCCGCCGGAAAGGTCGTCACCCCTGCGGGTGCCGACCGTGGATCGGGCGCGGGCGACGTCTCCGACTCTGCCGACCGATCGCCGTCGGACCCCGCACCGAAGGACCCGGGTGACGACACCGCGGCGCCCGTCGACCAGCCCCCGGCCAAGGACCGCGGTCAGGGCGACACTCGCAGTCAGGACAAGGGCGACAACGGCCAGCACCGCGGGCAGGACAAGGACCCCTCGGGCCGGGGCTCGTCCGAGGAGGCTCGAGAGCGCGGCAACGGCAACGGCAACGGCGACGGCAACGGCTCCACCAAGCCGAAGCCCGAGAAGCCCTCGGCCAAGCCCGAGAAGGACAAGAACGCGCAGGCCGCCGATGACTGACGACGCCGTCATCAAGGCCGCCAAGTGCGGCGAGCCCGACGCGTGGCGCGAGCTCTACCGCGCCCACGCGGGCCGGCTCGTCACGTGGCTGCAGACCCGGCCCACCGGAGACACCGCCGCGTCGCCGGAGGACGTCGCCAGCGAGGCCTGGTACGTCGCCGCCACGAAGGTCTCGCAGTTCGAGGGCACCGCCGCCGACTTCGGCGGCTGGCTGTTCGGCATCGCCCGGCGGATCAGCGCGAACTCGCGCCGGACCTCGCAGCGACGCAACACCCTGCCGGTGGAGACCGACGAGCTCCACGAGGTCGTCCCCGACCACGGGCCCGAGGTGGAGGGTCAGGACTGGCTGCGATCGATGCTCGCTTCGCTGCCCCCGCGCGAGCGGGCTGCCGTGGGCCTGGTCGACGGGATGGGGATGGACCTCTCCACGGCGGCCGACGTCCTGGGCGTCAGCGCGGTGTCCGTACGCGTGGCGCGGCATCGGGGCCTGCGCAAGCTCGCCGGCCGCACCCCGGCGCGCTCGGTCGACGCGTCGCCTCGCGGCTGAGACCCCCTGACAGGAAGATGCCGGCCCGCCCCGGGGGTTGGGGCGGACCGGCCTCCCTCGTCCCGCGACGCGGGCGAGTCTGTGCCTCGCTCAGGCGGCGGGCTGGTTGGCCAGGCACTTGGCGAGGCGCGCCTTGGCCTTGGCGACGCGCTGGACCTGCGCCTTCTTGGTCTTGGCGACCTTGGTGCGGCGATCCTTCGCGACCTTGAGCTTCTTGACGGCCTTGCGCTTCTCCGAGGCGGTGTCGGCCTGGCGGACTTCCTTCTTCGCCTTCTTGACCTTCGCCTGCTGCTGGGCGAACACGGCGTTCACCTTGGCCAGCTGGGCCTCGGCGCGCTCGACCTGAGTGGTCTGGGTGGCGCAGGGCTCCGACGTGGTCGGGCGATCGGCGTGGGCGGCCGGGGCCGCGAGCGGGCCGAGGGCCAGGGCCAGGCCGGCGGCGAGCGCACCGATGCGAGCGCGGTGAGTCATGTGAATCTCCTCAGGTGGTGGGCAGTCCGAGAACTGCTGACACCCGAGACCTGTCACGACTCGCGTCCGGCGTTACATCCGGACGAGAAAAAGATCGCCGGCGGTGGCGTGCGGGGGACGACGACCCACGCACGCCACCGCCGAGCGGGTCAGGGCTGCTTGGCGCCGAGGCGCTTCAGCAGCTGGTCTCCCTCGATGTCGAGGTCGGGCAGCGCGCGATCGAGCCACTTCGGCAGTCGCCAGGCGCGGTCGCCGAACATCGCCATCAGCGCGGGCACGAGCGTCATGCGCACGAGGAACGCGTCGATCGCGATCGCGACGGCGAGGGCGAAGCCGATCTGCTTGATCATCGGGTCGCCGTTGAAGATGAAGCCGGCGAAGACGGCGGTCATGATCACGGCGGCCGCCACGACGACGCGGCTGGAGTGGCTGAAGCCGTCGATCACGGACTCGCGCCCGCTGTGGCCGTGCACCCACGACTCGCGCATCGAGGACACCAGGAACACCTGGTAGTCCATCGCCAGGCCGTACGCGATGCCCGTGACGAGGATCGGCAGCAGGGCCATCACCGGGCCCGTCGAGTCCAGGCCGAAGAGGCTGTTCAGCCAGCCCCACTGGAACACGGCGGTCGTGGCGCCGAGCGTGGCCAGGATCGTCAGCAGGAAGCCGGCGGTGGCCTTGAGCGGCACGATGATCGAGCGGAACACGATCGTCAGGACGATGAGCGACAGCACGATGACGATCGCGAGGTAGATCGGCATGACCTCGCTCATCTTCTCGGCGATGTCGATGCCCATGGCCGTCTGGCCGGTGACGCCGAGGTCGATGTCGTACTGCTGCGAGAACTCGCTCGAGCGGTCGCGCAGCTCGTGCACGAGCGTCTCGGTGGACGGGTCCGTCGGGCCCTCGCGCGGGATGACCGAGACCAGCACGGTGCGGCCGTCCTCGCTCATGCCGGCGGCGTTGGCCGAGGCCACGTCCTTCACCTGGCCGAGCTCGGCCAGGACCGCGCCGGCGGCCTGCTGGTCGACCGGCTGGTCGGTGCGCGACGACAGCACCACGAGCAGCGGGCCGTTGAGGCCCTCGCCGAACGCGTCGCTCACCGTCTCGTAGCTCTCGCGCTGGTCGGAGCCGGCGTTGTAGTTCTCGCTCGACGGCAGGCCGAGTCGCATGTCGAGCGCGGGGATGGCGATGACGAGCGTGGTGACCACGACGACGGCCGCGGCGACGAAGCGGTTCTTGGACAGGAACGTCGCCCAGCGGCGCGCCGTGGCGTGGTCGTTGCCCTCGGCCTCGCGCTCGGCGAACTGCGAGCGGGCCTTCTCCGACACGATCCGCTCACCGACCAGGCCGAGCAGGGCCGGCAGGGCGGTGAGGGCGACGAGCACGGCCACCGCGATCGTGGCGGCGGCGATGATCGCCATCGTGGTGAGCAGGCTGATGCCGATGACCACGAGGGCGGCGAGCGCGATGATCACGGTGGTGCCGGCGAAGAACACGGCGCTGCCGGCGGTGCCGACGGCGCGTCCGGTGGCCTCGTGGGCGCTGAGCCGCTCGCGCATGATGAGGCGGCGCTGGCGGTTGACGATGAAGAGCGCGTAGTCGATGCCGACGGCCAGGCCGAGCATGAGGCCCAGGACGACGCTCATCGAGCCGAGCTCGTAGAAGTGGCCGAGCGCGTACGCGCCGCCGACGCCCACGCCGACGCCGAGGATGGCGGTCAGCAGGGGCAGGCCGGCCGCGACGACCGAGCCGAGGACGAGGAACAGCACGACCGCGGCGATGACGATGCCGACGGCCTCGCCGATGCCCGCGACCTCGGGCAGCTCCTGCAGGGAGGCGCCGGGGAGCACCTGGATGTCAGCGGCCTCGACCGGCGCCTCGGCGGCCTCGAGGACGTCGTGGATCGTGCCCTCGGGCAGGTCGGTGGTCTGTTTCGTGAACTGGAACTGCGCCATCGCGACGGTGCCGTCGGGCGAGATCGTCACTCCCGGGACGAGCTGACCGCCCACGACGAGGGGCAGCGGCTGGTCGAGCTCCTGGCCGGCGCGCGCGGCGGCCGCGGCCTGCTCGGCGGCCTTCACCTGCGCGGCCATCTCCTGCTGGGCGGCGGCCTGCGCCTCGGCCGAGCCCGCGAGGTCGGCCGGGTTCACGACCGTGTCGTTCCCGTAGATCTCCTGCATCGACTGGGCGAGCAGCCCGGCGGACTGCTCGTCGAAGAAGCTGACGCCGTCCGGGGCGCGGTAGACGATCTGGCCCGCGCCACCCGCGGCGGCGGGCATCTCCTCCTCGAGCTGCTCCAGCACCTCCTGCGCGGCGACGCCGTTGATCGTCACCTCGCCGCTGAGCTTCGGTGCGTTGACGGCGATCGAGCCGACGATCACGGCCAGCAGGACCAGCCAGGCGCCGAGGAAGCGGAACGGGTGAGCGAAGGCGGACTTGCCCCAGCGGTACAGGAGTGTCGACACGGGTGTTCCTCACGAAGTGATAGGTGACTCTCACATCGTAGAATGGGGGGTGAAACGAGGCCAGAGGAGGTGAGGAGACGTATGTCACGACGTGACTCGCGCGAGAACGCCGAGCGCATCCTCGCCGCCGTGCAGCGGCTCTGGGCCGACGACGCCTCCCCGTCGATGGAGCGAATCGCCACCGAAGCCGGCGTCGGCGTCGCCACGGTCTACCGCCACTTCCCGAACCGCGCCGCGCTCGAGAGCGCAGCGTTCGGTCGGATCTTCGCCGAGGAGCTCATGCCGCTCGTCGACGGCGCCGAGGACGAGGACGCCGACCTGCTCGAGGTCGCCGAGCGCTTCGTCGAGGTCATCGGGCGCTACGCGCCGGTGCTGAGCGAGGTCGGCGCCAGCCACGTCACCGACGAGGCCCTCGAGGAGCTGGGCGAGCCCTTCGTCGATCTGCTCCGCCGCGGCCAGGTCACGGGCGTCCTGCGCGCCGACCTCGAGCCGGTCGACATCTACTGGCTGCTGCGGATGATCGTGCTGGGCCTGAACTCGCCCGTCGCCTCGCCCACGGTGCGCCGCCGCTACGTCGCGATGCTGCTGCCCGCCCTCGCGCCGGGCGACCACGACCCGCTGCCCCGGCTCTCCGACGAGGACTACGACCGCCTCGGCGTCCTGCCCGAGCACCGCCGACCCCCGGCGGACTAGAGGCGGCGGCGGAGCCGCTTGCCGACGAGGTAGGTGGCCGAGGCGGCGGCGCCCACGGCGCCGGCCTTCAGGCTGGCGGCGGCCACCTTGCGGCCCGTGCGGTAGTCGCGGACGAGCCAGCCGTTGGCCTTGGCGTGCGAGCGCAGGTGGCCGTCGGGGTTCACGGCGCAGGGGTGCCCGACGAGGGACAGCATCGGGATGTCGTTCGAGGAGTCGGAGTACGCGTAGCAGCGCTCGAGGTCGAGACCCTCGGACTCCGCGAGTGCCCGGACGGCCACGGACTTGCCCTCGCCGTGCAGCATGTCGCCGACGAGCCGGCCCGTGTAGACGCCGTCGACGTGCTCGGCGACGGTGCCCAGCCCGCCCGTGAGGCCGAGCCGGCGCGCGATGACCTGGGCGATCTCGACGGGCGCCGCGGTCATCAGCCACACGCGCTGCCCGCGGTCGAGGTGCCACTGGGCCATCGCGCGGGTGCCGGGCCAGATCTTCTCGGCCATGTACTCGTCGAAGACCTCCTCGCCGATCTCCTCGAGCTCGCGGACCTCGTGCCCGGCGATGAACTTGAGCGCGGCGCTGCGGGCCTGCTCGATGTGCTCGGGGTCCTCCACGCCGACGTACTTGAAGTAGGCCTGCTGCCAGGCGGCCCGGGCGATGTCGCGCGTGGTGAAGAACTGGCGCCGGTGCAGCCCGCGGGCGAGCAGGAAGATCGACGCGCCCTGCATGATCGTGTTGTCCACGTCGAAGAACGCCGCCGCGGTGGGGTCCACCGGCTGCGCGAGCGCCTGTTCGACCTCCGCGGCCGCCGCTGCGGCCTGGCCGGCCAGGATCGAGCGCGACTGCAGGTTCCGTGGTCCTTCGGGCGGTCGTCGCGGGGACATGGCGATCACTGTAACGGCGTTGTGCGGCCAGCAGGTGTGGTTGACTCGTCGGCATGACCGTCAACGTGAGTGACGATCTGCGTGAGACCGCGCGTCGCGACCCCGAGGGCATCGCCCTGATCGAGCCCCGCACCGACCGCCGGGTCACGTGGGCCGAGTTCGACCAGTGGGCCGATCGCGTGGCCCAGACCCTCCTCGCGCGCGGCGTCCTGGCCGGCCAGCGCGTCGCCCTCGTCATGTCCAACGGCATCGACCTCGCGGTCGCCTACTACGGCGTGCTCCGCGGCGGTCTCGTCGCCGTGCCGATCAACCCGCGCGCCACGCCCCGCGAGATCTCGCGCATGGTCGCGGCCTGCTCGCCCAAGATCGTCGTCGGCGACGCCCAGTCGATCACCCAGGTGCGCCAGGCCGACACCGGGGACTCCCTCATCGTGGTCCACCGGGCCGCCCCGCAGGAGGGCGAGCTGCGCTTCGGTGCCCTCCTCGACCAGGCCAGGGACGCCGCCCCCGTCGCGCCGCGCGACCCCGAGTCGCTCGCCGTCGTGCTCTTCACCTCCGGCGCCACCGGCCTGCCGCGCGGCGTGATGCTCACGCACCGCGCGCTGGCCGCCGACATCGACCAGCTGCTGCAGATCGAGTCCCCGCCCGTGATCACGTCCGACGACGTCGTCCTCGGACTGCTGCCGATGTTCCACGTCTACGGACTCAACTGCGTGCTCGCGCTGTCGGTCCGCGCGGGCGCCACCGTCGTGCTGATCGAGGAGTTCCACCCCGGTGCGCTGCTCGGCGACATCGTCGACCACGGCATCACCAACCTCCCCCTCGCGCCGCAGGTGATCCAGGCGCTCGTCGGACTCGAGGGCCTCGCCGAGGCGTTCGCGAACGTCCGGCTCATCGTCTCGGGCGCCTCCGCCCTCGACCCCGACCTGGCGCAGGCGTTCCACGCCCTGTCGGGCAAGCCGGTCGAGCAGGGCTACGGCCTCACCGAGACGTCGCCGGTCGTCACCACCACGGTCGGCGACGGTCGCGAGCCCGGCCAGCTGCCGCCCGCGGGCTCGGTGGGCCGTCCGCTGCCCGGTGTCGAGATCGCGCTGCGCGACTTCCTCGGCCAGCCGGCCGCCCCCGGCGACCCCGCCCAGGTCTTCGTCCGCGGCGCCAACCTGTTCTCCGGCTACTGGCCCGACGGCTCGGACGGCCCCGACGCCGACGGCTGGTGGGCCACGGGTGACATCGGCCTGCTGGACGACCAGGACAACCTCGTCCTCGTGGACCGGCTCAAGGAGACGATCAACGTCTCGGGCTTCAACGTGTACCCCTCCGAGATCGAGGAGGCGATCGTCGACGCGCCCGGCGTGGAGTCCGTCGCCGTGATCGGCGTGGAGGACGAGCGCACCGGCGAGGCCGTCGTCGCGTTCGTCGTGCCCGACGACCCCGAGGGAGACGCCGCCCCGGTCGAGGAGGCCGTCCGCACGATCGCCGCCGAGCGCCTGGCGCGCTTCAAGGTGCCGTCGCGCGTCATCGTGGTGGCCGCGCTGCCGCACTCGCCCACCGGCAAGGTCGCGAAGGGACGCCTGCGCGCCCTCGTGCGCTCGGAGCCGGCATGAGCGAGCACGAGCGAGCGAACATGCGGTCGGTCATGCCGGCACGCTCGTACTGTCGTCTTTCCGCGGGCGTGGCGGCATGACGATCGCGCACGCCGACGACGCTCGCGTCGTCGTCTACTCCCGTGAGGGCTGCCACCTGTGCGAGGCCGCCGAGCAGGTCGTCGCGCAGCTCGTGGCCGAGACCGGCGACGACTGGGTGCGGGTCGACATCGACACCGAGCCCGATCTGCAGGAGCGGTTCACCGAGCAGGTGCCGGTGACCTTCGTCGACGGACGCCAGCACGACTTCTGGCGCGTGGATCCCACGCGCCTGCGCGCGGCGCTCGCCCGCGGCTGAGCCGGGCCCGCGGCGGGGCGCATTAGCGTTCCTTGTCGCGGTCGGGGAAACTTCTAGGCGTGTCAGATCGCATCTACGTCCGCCGTTACGTCGATCCGCTGGACCCGCCGTCGATGAAGCGGTTCCGCGCCGGATGCGGCAAGAACTCCGGCAACCTCATCTTCGCCGCGTCCGCGCAGCGCTCGGTGATGGTGGACGGCGTCGACGTCGAGGCGAACAACCTCAACACGCTGATGCGCAGCGTCGATCGCCTCAACGAGGAGCAGCGGCACGTCGTCATCCCGCTGGCCAACGCGTTCCGCCGCGGCTACCTGCCCCAGCTCGGCGACCTGACCTCGGCGATCGAGCGCCTCAAGGTCCCGGTCACGATCCTCGGCGTCGGTGGCCAGTTCCAGCTGGACGGCACCCCCGAGCGCTCCGAGGAGGTCGACGCGGCCGCCCGGCGCTTCATGCGCGCGGTGCTGGCCCACGGCCCCTCGATCGGCGTGCGCGGCGAGCGCACCGCCGCCTACCTGTCCGACCTGGGCTTCTCCGAGGTCGACGTCATCGGCTGCCCGTCGATGTTCCTGCGCGGCCGCGACCTGCACGTCCGCGACACCGCGCCCACGTTCGACAAGAGCACCAAGGTCAGCCTGAACCTGACGCCGCACGTGCCGATCCCCGACGGCTGGGTCGCCGACGTCTTCAAGCGCCACCCCCGCGCCGAGTTCGTCGCGCAGGAGATCCGCGACCTCGACGCGATGCTCGGCGGCCCCGCGGTCAAGGCCGGCTCGCGCGAGTACCCCGGCTCGATGCGCCACGACGTCATCGCCGACAACAAGGCCGTGCTGCACTGCCACGCGCCCACGTGGATCGAGTCGATGGCCGCGCGCGACTTCACGGTCGGCCACCGCATCCACGGCAACATCTCGTCGCTGCTGGCGGGCACGCCGGCGCACGTGATCGTGCACGACAGCCGCACCCGCGAGCTGTGCGAGTACTTCGAGATCCCGCACACGCAGGTCACCGAGCACCGACTCGAGGACACGCCCGAGCGGATCTTCGAGCGCTCGGACTACGCGGCCCTCATCGGCAACCACCCCGAGCGCCTCGCCCGCTTCGCCGGCTTCCTGGAGAGGCACGGCCTGCGTCACGCGCTCGACCTGCCGGCGGGGGAGACCCCGTTCGACCGCGCGGTCGCGCAGGTCGAGGCGCGTCCCGGCCTGGTCGTCCGGCCCCGCTCCACCGAGCCCGAGCTGATGGACCTCCGCGTCTGGAACGCGGCGCGGGCCGCCCACCAGGGCATCGCGCAGGCCGAGGCGCGCGCGAAGAAGGCCGAGGCGCGCCTCAAGGCCCTCGAGGCGAACCAGGGCCTGAAGGGCCTGCTGCGGCGCGGCCGCTGACCTGATGCGTCCTGAGATCCAAGCCCTGAGGGCCGCCGCCGTCCTGGCGGTCGTCCTCTTCCACCTCTGGCCCGGCCGGCTGAGCGGCGGCTACATCGGCGTCGACGTCTTCTTCGTCATCTCCGGCTTCCTCATCACGAGCCACCTCATGCGCGAGGTCGAGCGCCGGGACCGCGTCGACCTGGCGCAGTTCTGGGCGCGGCGCGCGCGGCGTCTGCTGCCCGCGGCCTACCTCGTGCTGTTCGTCACCGCGATCGGCGTCCTCGTCTGGCTGCCGCCGGCGCAGTGGACGCAGAACTTCCGCGAGATCATCGGCTCGACGCTCTACGTCGAGAACTGGGTGCTGGCGATCGACTCGGTGGACTACCTCGCCGCCGACGGCGTCCCCTCGGCGGTCCAGCACTACTGGACCCTCTCGGTCGAGGAGCAGTTCTACCTCGTCTGGCCGCTGCTCATCGTGGGGGCCCTCGCCCTGGCCCGGCGCCGCGGCTGGGCGCGCGCGAAGGCCGTCCTGGTCGTCCTGTCGGTCGTCACGGTGACGTGCTTCCTGTTCTCGCTGTGGCTGACCTCGCAGCACCCGCAGCTGGCCTACTTCGCCACCCCCGCGCGGGCGTGGCAGTTCGGTGCCGGAGCGCTGTTCGCGGTCGCCCTCGTCGACCGGATCCGGTTGCCCAGACCCACGGCGATCGCGGCCTCCTGGCTCGGCTTCGGCGTCATCGCGGTGTGCGCCCTCGTCTACGACGAGAGCACCCCGTTCCCCGGCACGGCCGCCATCGCGCCCGTCCTGGCGACGCTGCTGGTGATCGCGGCGGGCACCCCGTCCGGCCGCCTCTCGCCGACGCCGATCATGGCGTGGCGGCCCGTGCAGGTCACGGGCGACCTCTCGTACTCGATGTACCTGTGGCACTGGCCGCCGATCATCCTGCTGCCCGAGATCCTGGGCGAGGAGTTGGGCCTGTGGCCACGGGTCGGCATCCTCCTCGGCACGTTCGTGTTGGCCTGGCTGACGATGAGGTTCGTGGAGAACCCGATCCGCTTCGGCACCCGGTTCGGCATCCGGCGCCCCCGGGTCACGGGGCTCGTGTCCGTGTTCGCCGCCGCCCTGGTGGTCGGCTTCTCCGTGTTCGGCTACCAGGCCGGTCAGGCCGAGGAGCAGCGTGCCGAGGAGTTCACCGCCCGGGTCAACGCCGACATGCCGAAGTGCTTCGGCGCGGCGTCGATGCCGCCCGCCGGCGACTGCGAGAACCCCGAGCTCGCGACCATGCGGGTGCCGGCCGGCCCCGACGTGAGCCGCGACTGGGGCGGCCGCAGCGAGTGCTGGGGCAAGAACGACCAGGTCGAGCTCAAGTCCTGCGACTTCGGCGAGCGCTCGGGCGACCGGCCCCACGTCGTGCTGCTGGGTGACTCCCACGCCCGCGCCCTGCTGCCGGGCTTCGTGCGTCTGGCCGAGCTCGACGAGCTCTCGCTCACCACGCAGCTCAAGGGTGGCTGCGCGTGGTCCACCGACCTGCCCGGTCGCACGGCCGTGCCCGAGGTCCTGCAGACCTGCCCCGCGTGGCGCGAGAACGTCCAGGAGTGGATCGAGCAGAACCAGGACGACATCGACCTCATCGTCACCACGGGCTACTCCCGCAACCTCGCCGGCTCGCAGGCGCAGCAGGCGAAGGCGCTCTCGGAGGCGTGGACGAAGGCGACGAAGCTGGGCATCCCGGTGGCCGCCGTCGTCGACAACCCCGACAACGGCACGCCGCCCGCGAAATGCCTCGACCGCGTCGACTCGTGGGACGAGACCACGTGCTCGGTGCCGCGCGACGAGGCCTTCCCGTACGGCGACGCGTTCGGCGAGGCCGCCCGGATGACCAAGGGAGCCGAGCGGATCGACATGACCGACTTCTACTGCCTCGAGGACGTCTGCCCGGCGATGATCGGCGGCGTGAACGTGTACCGCGACCGTCACCATTTCACCGCGACGTTCACGCGGACGCTGGCTCCGTTCCTGTGGAGCCGCATCACCGCGCAGGTCGACGGGCTCCCCACCAGTGACCGCTGAACGGGCCGCGTCGCCGTCGCCGATTTTGTGAAAGGGTTCCCAAACTCCTAGACTGGCGGCGCGCCACGGCCCAAAATTCCCGTCATTCCGCGGCGCAGGAGCATCGTGACCATTCTTCGCAGCCCCGCTGGGATCCCCGACGCGACCGTCGCCCGGCTCCCGCTGTACCTGCGGGCTCTCGATGAGCTCGCGGAGCGAGGAACCGACGTCTGCTCCTCCGAGCACCTGGCCACCGCGGCCGGCGTGAACTCCGCGATCGTCCGCAAGGACCTGTCGCACCTGGGCTCCTACGGCACCCGCGGCGTCGGCTACGACGTGCGCTTCCTGGCCGGCCACATCGCCGCCGTCGTGGGCCAGACCCAGCCGTGGCCCGTCGTCATCGTCGGCGCCGGTCACCTGGGCTCGGCGCTGGCCGCCTACCAGGGCTTCGGCGCCCGCGGCGTCAAGGTCGCCGCCGTCGTCGACGCCGACCCCGAGCTCATCGGCACCACCGTCGGCGGGCACGAGGTGCTCTCGATCGACGACCTTCCGGGGATCGTCGAGCGCGACGCCGTCTCGCTCGGCATCATCGCCACCCCGCCTGCCGCGGCGCAGAGCGTCGCCGACGCCCTCGTCGAGGCCGGCATCAGCAGCATCCTGAACTTCGCGCCCACGGCCCTGCGGGTCCCGGCCGAGGTCGACCTGCGCCAGGTCGACGTCGCCGCCGAGCTGCAGATCCTGGGCTACCACGCACACCGCCGCCAGGCGGGTTCCACCGAGGAGGCGGTGATCTCATGAGCGAGCGTCAGCGAGTGACCATGGGGCACCTCATGCCGGCACGTCCGTACCTTCGCTTTTCTACGGAGGTGACGGCATGAGCGTGCTCGTCGTGGGCCTGTCCCACCGCTCCGCTCCCGTCGACCTGCTCGAGCAGGCGTCCCTGGACACCGATGCGGCGGTCAAGCTGTCGCACCAGGCGCTCGACGTCCCCGCCGTGACCGAGTCGGCCGTCATCTCGACCTGCAACCGGGTCGAGGTCTACGTGGAGGCCGACCGCTTCCACGGCTCGGTCGAGGAGGTCACGCAGCTGCTCGCCGACCAGTCGGGCCTGCGCCGCGAGGCCTTGCTGCCGTACGTCTACGTGCACTACGACCAGGCCGCCGTCGCGCACCTCTTCCGCGTCGCCGCCGGCCTCGACTCGATGATCCTGGGTGAGAGCCAGATCCTCGGCCAGGTCCGCAGCACGCTGCACCAGGCGCAGGCCGAGTCCACCGCCGGCACGAGCCTCAACGCCCTGTTCCAGCAGGCGCTGCGCATCGGCAAGCGCGGTCACGCCGAGACCGGCATCGACCGCCTCGCGCCGTCGCTGGTCACCGCCGCGCTCGACGCCGCGGGCGACGCCGTGATCGGCGACCAGAAGCGCTTCCTCGTCGCCGGCGCGGGCACGATGAGCCTGCTCGCCGTGCGCACCCTGATCGAGCGCGGCGTCGACCCGTCGCGCATCTGGGTCGCCAACCGCACGTTCCAGCGCGCCTTCGAGCTCGTCGCCACGCACGGCGTCAGCGCCGTCCGCTGGGAGTCGCTCGACGTCGAGCTGTCCGCCGCCGACGTGCTCGTCACGTGCACCGGCGCCACGGGCGTCGTCTTCGACACGCCGCGCATCGAGCGCGCCACGGCCGACGGCCGCGAGCTCACCGTGATCGACCTCGCGCTGCCGCGCGACGTCGCCCACGAGGTCCGCGACCTGCCGGGCGTCGAGGTCATCGACATCGAGGTGCTCGCCGCCCGCGCCACCGCCGACTCGGTCGCCGAGGACGTCGAGCAGGTCCGCCGCATCGTGCAGTCCGAGGTCGACGCGTTCCTCGCCTCGCGTCAGCAGGCCAAGGTGACCCCCACCGTGGTCGCGCTGCGCAGCATGGCCACCGAGGTCGTCAGCGCCGAGACCGCGCGCCTGCAGTCCCGCCTGTCCGGCCTGGACGAGGCCCAGCTCGACGAGGTCCGCCGCGCGATGCGCCGGGTCGCCGAGAAGCTGATCCACCAGCCCACCGTGCGCGTCAAGGAGCTCGTCGAGGGCCCCGAGAACCTCACGTACGCCGATGCGCTGGCCCACCTGTTCCAGCTCGACCCGTCGGCGGTCACCGCCGTCACCGACCCCGGAGGAGACGCATGACCCTCCGACTCGGAACCCGCGCCAGCGCCCTGGCCACCACCCAGTCCGGCTGGGTGGCCGACCGCATCCGCGAGGCCCACGGCGTCGACGTCGAGCTCGTGATGATCTCCACCGAGGGCGACCGCTCCAGCGCGCCGCTCACGCAGATCGGCGGCACCGGCGTGTTCGTCGCCGCGGTCCGCGAGGCCGTGCTCGACGGCACGGTCGACTTCGCCGTGCACTCGCTCAAGGACCTGCCCACCGGCGACGCCGAGGGCCTGGCCCTGGCCGCCGTGCCGCAGCGCGAGGACCCCCGCGACGTGCTGATCGCCCGCGACGGGCTCACCCTCGGCGAGCTGCCCCGCGGCTCCCGCGTCGGCACCGGCAGCCCGCGCCGGGTCAGCCAGCTCAACGCGCTCGGCCTCGGCATCGAGATCGCCGAGCTGCGCGGCAACGTCGACACCCGGATCGGCAAGGTCACCGGCGGCCAGCTCGACGCGATCGTGCTCGCCCGCGCCGGACTGCTGCGGCTGGGCCGTGCCGACGAGGCCACCGAGGTCCTCGACCCCCTGCAGATGCTGCCGGCTCCCGGACAGGGAGCCCTCGCCGTCGAGTGCCGCGCCGATGACGACGCGACCCTCGACCTGCTCTCCGTGATCGACGATCCCGACACCCGGGCCGCCGTCACGGCCGAGCGCACCCTCCTCGCCACCCTCGAGGCCGGGTGCAGCGCGCCCGTCGGAGCTCTCGCCGACGTCGTCTGGGGGGACGACGGAGACGAGCTCTGGCTGCGCGCCGTCGTCGGAGACCTCTCCGGCAACCCCGTCATCCGACGGTCCGCCTCCGGTACTCCCACGGAAGCCGCCGCCCTCGGGCGCCGGCTCGCCGAGGAGCTGCTGGCCGAGGGCGCCGATCAGCTCATGGGCTCGGTGACCGCCCCATGAGCACCACCACGCAGCACGAGACTCCGCCACCGAACAAAGCAAGGAAGAGCGTGTCCACCACCTCCGCGATGCCCACGTCCCCCGCCACCACCGCGACCAGCACCCAGCCTGTGGGCCGGGTCAGCTTCGTCGGTGCCGGCCCCGGCGACGCCAGCCTGCTGACCGTGCGAGCCACCGAGGTGCTCGCCCAGGCCGACGTCGTGATCGTCGAGTCCCCCGAGCAGGAGGCGCTCGTCACCAACGGTGCCGAGATCGTCGACGGCGGCACGAACGCCTCGGGCGAGACCCTCACGCACGCCGCCCGCGGCAAGCTCGTCGTCAAGCACGCCAAGACCGGCGCCCACGTCGTGCGCCTCATGGTCGGCGACCCGTTCACGTACGCCACGGGCCCCGAGGAGGCGACGGCCTGCGCCAAGGCCGGCATCTCCTTCGAGGTCGTCCCGGGCGTCTCGTCGGTCTCCGCGGTTCCGGCGTACGCCGGCGTGCCGCTGACCGACAAGCAGCACCGCGAGTTCAAGGTCGTCAGCGTCGGCGACGCCTCGGTCGACTGGACCGAGGCCGCCCGCCACGAGACGCTCGTGCTGCTCTCGGCCGTGAACCGCATCGCCGAGGTCGCCTCCGGCCTGGTCGAGGCGGGCCGCTCGCCCGAGACGCCCGTCGCCATGACGCGCCTGGGCACCACCACCCGCCAGGAGACCGTGGTCTCCACGCTCGCCGGCATCGCCGACGCCGCGAAGGCCGCGCAGATGACCCCGCCGGCGATCGTCGTCGTGGGCGAGGTCGTCGCCCAGCGCGACGCGCTGTCGTGGTTCGAGACCAAGCCGCTCTACGGCTGGCGCGTGCTGGTGCCCCGCACGAAGGAGCAGTCGCAGTCGCTCGCGGCGCGACTGCGGATGTACGGCGCGGTCTCCGAGGAGGTCCCCACCATCTCGGTCGAGCCGCCGCGCAACCCGCAGCAGATGGACAAGGCCGTCCGCGGCCTCGTCGAGGGTCGCTACGAGTGGGTCGCCTTCACCAGCGTCAACGCCGTCAAGGCCGTCCGCGAGAAGTTCGAGGAGTACGGACTCGACGCGCGCGCCTTCTCGGGCCTGAAGATCGCCGCCGTCGGCGAGAAGACCGCCGAGGCCATCGAGACCTGGGGCATCCGTCCCGACCTCGTGCCCTCGGGCGAGCAGTCCGGTCGTGGCCTGCTCGAGGACTGGCCGCCGTTCGACGAGCTGCTCGACCCGATCAACCGCGTCTTCCTGCCGCGCGCCGACATCGCCACCGAGACCCTCGCGGCCGGCCTGGTCGAGCTGGGCTGGGAGGTCGACGACGTCACCGCCTACCGCACCGTCCGGGCCTCACCGCCGCCGGCGCCCACCCGCGAGGCGATCAAGTCGGGCAAGTTCGACGCCGTGCTGTTCACCTCGAGCTCGACCGTGCGCAACCTCGTCGGCATCGCCGGCAAGCCGCACGCGACGACGATCATCGCCTGCATCGGCCCCGCGACGGCGAAGACCGCCGAGGAGCACGGCCTGCGCGTCGACGTGATGGCCGAGAAGCCGTCCGCCGAGGAGCTGGCCGACGCCCTCGCGCAGTTCGGCGAGGCGCGCCGCCTGCAGTTCGTGGAGGCCGGCGAGCCGGTCCTGCGTCCCTCGCAGAAGAAGCCGTCCTCGCGCCGCAAGGCCTGAGACTGTCGGTTTCCCCGGTTAAGTGGGTTTCCTGTCACTGAACGAGGTTTGCGAACCCCGTTCAGTGACAGTTTCCCCGCTTAACCGGGGAAACTGCGCCCCGCCGAAGGAGAGGCAAGCATGATCGAGCGCCCCCGCAGGCTGCGGTCCACCGCGGCCGTGCGCCGCCTGGTGCGTGAGACGCACCTGGTGCCGTCGCAGCTGGTCCTGCCGATGTTCGTGGCCGAGGGGATCGACGAGCCGCGGCCGATCGCCAGCATGCCGGGCGTCGTCCAGCACTCGCGCGAGTCCGCCCGCCGCGCCTACGCCGAGGCGGTCGAACTCGGTCTCGGCGGCGTCATGCTGTTCGGCGTGCCCGAGCACAAGGACGCCGTGGGGTCGGGCGCGCTCGATCCCGAGGGCATCCTCAACACCGCGATCGCCGACGCGCGCGCCGAGGTCGGCGACGACCTGCTGGTGATGAGCGACCTGTGCCTCGACGAGTTCACCGACCACGGCCACTGCGGCGTGCTCGACGCGCAGGGCCGGGTAGACAACGACGCCACCGTGGAGATCTACGGCCGGATGGGCGTGGCGCAGGCGCAGGCCGGCGCCCACGTCGTCGGCCCCAGCGGCATGATGGACGGCCAGGTCGAGGTCATCCGCCGTGAGCTCGACGCCGTCGGCCACCAGGACGTCGTCATCCTCGCCTACGCCGCGAAGTACGCCTCGGCGTTCTACGGCCCCTTCCGCGAGGCGGTCGACTCGTCGCTGCAGGGCGACCGCCGCACCTACCAGCAGGACCCGGGCAACCGCCGCGAGTCACTGCGCGAGACCCTCCTCGACCTCGAGCAGGGCGCCGACATCGTCATGGTCAAGCCGGCCATGTCGTACCTCGACATCGTCTCCGACGTGCGCCTGGCCGTGGACGTGCCGGTCGCGGCCTACCAGGTGTCGGGGGAGTACGCGATGATCGAGGCCGCCGCCGCCAACGGGTGGATCGACCGCGACCGCGCGATCGACGAGTCGCTGCTCAGCATCCGCCGCGCGGGCGCCGACATCGTCCTGACCTACTGGGCGGCCGAGGTCGCCCGCCGCCTGACGCGCTGACCGTGACGTCCTCGCGGACATCACCGCAGCGCTCCCGAGAGGAGCACGCATGAGCACCACCGCATCCGAGGAGCTGTTCGCCCGCGCCCAGCAGGTGTCGCCCGGCGGGGTGAACTCGCCGGTCCGCGCCTTCCGGGCCGTGGGCGGCACGCCGCGGTTCATGGCCTCGGGCACGGGAGCGTGGCTGACCGACGCCGACGGCAACCGCTACGTCGACCTCGTCGGCTCGTGGGGCCCGATGCTGCTGGGCCACGCGCACCCCGAGGTCATCGAGGCCGTCACCGCTGCGGCGGCCCGCGGCACCAGCTTCGGCACCCCGGCCGAGCCCGAGGTCCTGCTGGCCGAGGAGATCGTCGGCCGCACGCCGGTCGAGCGCGTCCGCATGGTCTCTTCGGGCACCGAGGCCACGATGTCGGCCATCCGCCTCGCGCGCGGCTTCACCGGCCGCGACCGCATCGTGAAGTTCAGCGGCTGCTACCACGGCCACGTGGATGCGCTGCTGGCCGAGGCCGGCTCGGGCGTCGTCACCCTCGGCATCCCGGGCACGCCCGGCGTCCCGGCCCACGTCACCGCCGACACGATCGTGCTGCCCTACAACGACCCGGCCGCCGTCGACGCCGCCTTCGCCGAGTACGGCGACCAGATCGCCTGCGTCATCACCGAGGCCGCCGCGGGCAACATGGGCGTCGTGCCGCCCCACCCGGGCTTCAACGAGCACCTGGCCCGCACGTGCGCCGAGCACGGCGCGCTGTTCATCACCGACGAGGTGATGACCGGCTTCCGCGCCGCGCGCAGCGGCTACTGGGAGATCGACGGGAAGGTCGAGGGCTGGAAGCCCGACCTCATGACCTTCGGCAAGGTCATGGGCGGTGGCTTCCCGGCCGCGGCGTTCGGCGGGCGCGCCGACGTCATGGACCTGCTCGCGCCGGTCGGCCCGGTCTACCAGGCGGGCACGCTGTCGGGGAACCCCGTGGCCACCACCGCCGGCCTCACCACGCTGCGCTTGGCCACCCCGGAGGTCTACGACCGGCTGAACGCGACGTCCACGCAGGTGCAGTCGCTCGTCTCCGACGCCCTCGCCGAGGCGGGCGTCCCGCACACCCTGCAGACCGCCGGCACGATGTTCAGCGTCTTCTGGGGCGTCGCCGAGCCGGTGGCCGACTTCGCCGGCGCGCAGTCCCAGGACACCGCCGCCTACACGGCGTTCTTCCACGCCATGCTCGACGCCGGCGTCTACCTGCCGCCCAGCGCGTACGAGGCCTGGTTCCTCTCCGCGGCACACGACCCCGACGTCGACGCCGAGCCCCTCTCTAGACTGGCCGAAGCCCTCCCCGGCGCCGCCCGCGCGGCCGCCGCCGCGGCCCGCTGACACGAAGGAACCAGATGAGCACCCGCACGATCGTCCACCTGATGCGCCACGGTGAGGTCCACAACCCCGAGGGCGTCCTCTACGGCCGTCTCGCCGGCTACAACCTCTCCGACCTCGGCCACGAGATGGCCGCCACGGTCGCCGAGTCGCTGAAGTCCCACGACATCACGCACCTGGTCGCCTCGCCGCTGGAGCGCGCGCAGCAGACCGCGAAGCCGGTCGCGGACATCCTCAAGCTCGACATCCACACCGACGAGCGGGTCATCGAGGCGGGCAACAAGTTCGAGGGCCGCACCGTGGGCGTCGGACCGAAGGCGTTCCTGAACCCGCGCTTCTGGCCGTGGCTGTGGAACCCGTTCCGTCCGTCCTGGGGCGAGGCGTACGCGCACATCGCCGGCCGCATGCTGCTGGCGATCGACGACGCCCGCGAGGCCGCCCGCGGTCACGAGGCGCTCATCGTGTCGCACCAGCTGCCGGTGTGGATCGCGCGCAAGTCCTACGAGAAGAGCCGCTTCGCGCACGACCCGCGCAACCGCCAGTGCACGCTCGCCAGCCTCACGACGCTGACCTTCGAGGACGACACCTTCAAGGGCCTCGTCTACAGCGAGCCGGCCGGCCACCTCATCCCCGACGCCCTGCGCGGAAAGTTCGTCGGCGGAGCATGACGAACAGGCGGACCGCGCGACTCCTCGTGGTCGCGCTCATGGCGCTCGTCCTCTCGGCGTGCGTCGGCGGGGTCAAGGACACCGGCGACGACGGCTTCATCTCGGGCAACGGCGAGATCACCTTCATCGACCCGGGCAAGCGCCAGCCCGCGCCCGAGCTGAAGGGCACCGACCTCGACGGCAACGAGATCAGCTCGGCCGACTTCGCCGGGCAGGTCCTCGTCGTCAACCTGTGGGGCTCGTGGTGCGCGCCCTGCCGTGCCGAGGCGCCCGCGCTGCAGAAGGCCTCCAGTGAGCTGGCCGACGAGAAGGTGCAGTTCCTCGGCCTGCTGACCAAGGACAACCCGGCGCCGGCCAAGGCGTTCAACGCCGAGTTCGGCATCGACTACCCGAGCATCGACGACTCCGCGGGTCGCAACCAGGCCGCGTTCGCCGACTCGCTGCCGTCGGTCGCGATCCCCACGACGTGGGTCATCGACAAGAACGGCAAGGTCGCCGCCCGCGTCATGGGCGAGCTCACCGACGCGACGCTGCGTGGTCTGGTGGAGCAGACCAAGAAGAGCACGTCGTGATCTCTGGCGACATCACCGAGTGGTTCCTGGACACGGCTGCCTCGGGCAACCTCGTCCTCACGGTGCCCGTCGCCCTGCTCGCCGGCCTCGTCTCCTTCTTCAGCCCGTGCGTGGTCCCGCTGCTGCCGGGCTACCTGTCCTACGTCTCCGGCGTCGCCGTCACCGAGCTCGAGACCGCGCGACGCGGCCGGGTCGTGGCGGGCTCCCTGCTCTTCGTGCTGGGCTTCAGCGCGGTGTTCGTGGCCGGGGGAGCGCTGTTCGGCGCCGCCGGCCAGCAGCTGCTGCCGTACCAGCGTGAGATCTCGATCGTCGCCGGCATCCTGCTCGTGGTGATGGGCCTGGCGTTCCTGGGCTGGGTCCCGCTGCTCCAGCGCGACGTCCGCAAGCACGGCGTCCGCCGCGTCGGCCTCGTCGCCGCGCCGCTGCTGGGCGTCGTGTTCGGTGTCGGCTGGACCCCCTGCATCGGCCCCACGCTCACCGCCGTGCTGGCCCTCTCGGCGAACGAGGCCACGGCCGGGCGAGGCGCGTTCCTCGCGCTCGTCTACTGCCTGGGCCTCGGCCTGCCGTTCGTCGTCGCGGCCCTGTTCCTGAGCCGGTTCCTGCGCGTCACCGGGTGGGTGCGCCGCCACCAGCGCCTCGTCTCGGCCATCGGCGCCGCCCTGCTCATCGCCACCGGTGTCCTGCTGATCACCGGCTGGTGGCAGGACATGGTCATCGCCCTGCAGCACTGGATCAGTGGATTCGAGGTCCTGATGTGACTCCCCGCGACAAGCGCAACGAGGTCGCCTCCGAGCTGCGCCCGCTCGAGTTCGGTCGCTGGGCCTGGCGCCAGCTGACGTCGATGCGCACGGCCCTGCTGCTCCTGCTGCTGCTGGCGATCGCGGCCGTCCCCGGCTCGTTCATCCCGCAGCGTGGCGTCGACGCCCGCGCGGTCCAGGCGTACTACCTCGACCACCCGAAGCTGGCGCCCGCGCTCGAGAAGCTGGGCATGTTCAGCGTGTTCTCCTCGGTGTGGTTCAGCGCCATCTACCTGCTGCTGATGGTGTCGCTGATCGGCTGCATCCTGCCGCGCTGCAAGGTCTACGCCCAAGGCCTGAGGGCACGCCCGCCGAAGGCGCCGCGCAACTTCGGGCGGCTGCCCGCGAACGACCGCTTCGAGACCGAGAAGTCGGTCGCCGAGGTGCTCGAGGCCGGTCGCCGCGCGCTGCCGCGCGCCCGCATCGACGTGGTGCAGGAGAGCGACGACGCCGGCGAGCTGCGCGCCGAGAAGGGCTACCTGCGCGAGCTGGGCAACCTGGTCTTCCACATCTGCATCGTCGTCGCGCTGCTGGGCGTGGCCGCAGCCGCGCTGTGGGGCTACCGAGGCAACGTGATCGTGGTCGAGGGCGGCGGCTTCAGCAACACGCTCTCGCAGTACGACGAGTTCTCCTCGGGTGCGATGTTCGACGCCCAGACCGACCTCGACCCGTGGTCGATCCAGCTCGAGGACGTCCTGACCCGCTTCTACGTCGAGGGCAACCAGCGCGGCGCGCCCAAGCTCTTCCGCGCCACCGGCACGTACAACGAGGCCGGCAGCGACGACGACGGCGAGTTCTCGATCGAGGTCAACCACCCGCTCGCCGTGGGCGGCGAGGACGTCTTCCTCGTCGGCCAGGGCTACGCGCCGGTCATCCGCGTCACCGACTCGACCGGTCGGGTCGCGTTCGACGGCCCCGTGCCGTTCCTGCCGGCCGACTCCACCTACACGTCCACCGGTGTCGTGAAGGTGCCCGACGCCGACGGCGAGCAGCTCGGCTTCCAGGGCTTCTTCCTGCCGACCGCGTTCTCGTCCGACCCCGACAAGCCCTCGGTCTCGGTGTTCCCCGGCGCGCTCAACCCGCGCATCGGCATGAACCTGTGGACCGGCGACCTCGGCCTCGACGAGGGCGTCTCGCAGTCGGTCTACTCCCTCGACACCACGAACATGACGCAGGTGAAGGAGGGCGACGGGAACTTCCGCGTCGACCTCGGCCCGGGCGAGAGCCAGGACCTCCCCGGCGGCGGGACGATCGAGTTCGTCGAGCTGAAGCAGTTCGCGCGCTTCCAGATCGGTCACACGCCCGTCCCGTGGCTGCCGCTGTTCGGCGTGGGCGTTGGCATCCTGGGCCTCACGGCCTCGCTGATCGTCCGCCCGCGGCGCACCTGGATCCGAGCCCGCCGGGACGGATCACGTACCGTGGTGGAGGTGGCAGCGCTCGATCGCGTTCCGCGCGACGACCTCCCCGCAGAACTCGACGACCTGTTGACCCGGCTGCACGCGGAGCTGGGCGACGAGCACGCGAAGGAACCGGCATGACTCTCGACCAGTGGGCCCAGCTGTCCAACTACCTCACCGGTTCGGCATTCGCCGTCCTGTGCATCGCGTTCTTCTGCCATGTGGCCGAGTGGGTCTCGGCCCGCCGCCAGGCCCCGGTCGCCGTCGCCGCCGGCGCGTCCGAGGGCGCCGTCGCCACGGCCGACGCCGACGACGAGCCCGAGACGCCCGACCGCCTCGTCGGCATCGCCGTCTCGCTCACCGTGCTGGGCACCCTGCTGCTGATCGGCGGCTCGGTCACCCGCGCCCTGGCGACGCAGCGCGCCCCGTTCGGCAACATGTACGAGTTCGGCGTCACCGGCACGGCCATCGCGCTGACCGTCTACCTGATCATGGTGTGGCGCTCGCGCATCCAGTGGATGGGCGGCGTCGTCCTGGGGGTCAGCCTGTTCATCCTGGGCATGTCGATCTCCAGCTACACGCCCGCCGGCCCGCTCGTGCCCGCGCTCAACACGTTCTGGAAGTACATCCACGTCAGCTCGATCATGGTCGCCGCGGCGATGTTCATGGTCGGCGCCGCAGCCAGCGTGCTCTACCTCGTGAAGGTCCGCGCCGAGGAGCGCGGCACCGTCGGACCCGTCCTGGCCCGCTTCCCGACGTCCGCGCGGATCGACCAGGTCGCCTTCCGGATGAACGCCATCGGCTTCCCGATGTGGACCTTCGGCGCGCTGATCTCCGGCCCGATCTGGGCCCACCTGGCCTGGGGCCGCTACTGGGGCTGGGACCCCAAGGAGGTCTGGGCGCTCATCACCTGGATCGTCTACGCGGGCTACCTGCACGCGCGCGTCACGGCCGGCTGGAAGGGCAAGCGCGCCGCCTACCTCGCGCTGATCGGCTTCGTCACGTTCATCATCAGCTACTACGTGGTGAACCTGTTCGTCTCGGGCCAGCACAGCTACGCCTGAGCCGTCCGTTAGCCTCGCGCCCATGGGCGCACGCATCGAGGTCGCCGGCCTCACCAAGGTCTACGGCGACCTGACCGCCGTCGACGACCTGACCTTCACCGTCGAGCCGGGGGAGTTCTTCGGTCTCCTCGGACCCAACGGCGCGGGCAAGACCACCGCGCTGGAGATGATCGAGGGGCTGCGTCACCCCGACGCGGGCTCGGTCTCGATCGACGGCCACGACCCGTGGAAGCGCGACCCCGTGCTGCAGCGCCGCCTCGGCGTCCAACTGCAGTCCTCGGCGTTCTTCGAGCGCCTCACCGCCCGTGAGCAGCTGGCCACGTTCGCCGCGCTCTACGACGTGCCCGCGGCCCGCGCCGACGCCCTGCTCGAGCAGGTCGGGCTCGAGGAGAAGGCCGACTCGCGCGTCGAGGACCTCTCGGGCGGCCAGGCGCAGCGACTCTCGATCGCGTGCGCGCTCGTGCACGATCCCGAGGTGGTCTTCCTCGACGAGCCCACCGCCGCCCTCGACCCGCAGGCGCGACGCAACCTGTGGGACTTCCTGCGCGGCCTCAACGACTCCGGACGCACCGTCGTGCTGACGACGCACTACATGGAGGAGGCCGAGGTGCTGTGCGACCGGGTCGCGATCGTCGACCGCGGCCGGCTGCTGGAGCTCGACTCGCCCGCGGCGCTCGTGCGCGGCCTCGACGCGCCCACCCGGATCAGCCTCGCGCCCGATGCGATCGACGAGGCCGGTGCCCGCGCCATCCCCGGCGTCGAGGAGGTGCAGGTGCACCCCGACCGCACGATCCTGTCCACCCGCCGCCCCGCCGAGGTGCTCGCCGAGCTGGCCCGCCTCGACGCCCTCAACGGACTCACCGCCTCGGGCGCCACGCTCGAGGACGTGTTCCTGAGCCTGACCGGACGGAAGTACCGCTCGTGACCGCACTGCTCTCGCTCTCGCGCGCGATGTTCAAGGGCTTCGTCCGCGACCGCATGACCCTGTTCTGGGCGGTGCTGTTCCCGCTCATGTTCCTCGTGCTCTTCGGCGGCATCCTCACCGACCAGGGCGCCCCGCGGCTCGAGGTCGTCGAGGTGGGCACGGTCGCCGCGCTCGACGACATGCCCGCCGACGCACGCAAGGCGCTCGACGAGAGCGTGGAGATCACGAAGTCCTCCGACGAGGCGAAGGCGCTGCAGGAGGTCCGCGACGGCGACATCGCCGCCGTGGTCACCGAGGAGGGCGACCGGATGGTCGTGCACTTCTCGCAAGCGGACCAAGTCGCCGCGGCCCGCGTGCGCGGCACGTTCCAGGGCGTCGTCGACTCGGCCAACCTCGCGGCGGCGGGCGGCAACCCTGCGTTCACGCTCGAGCCGCGTCAGGTGGAGGACGAGTCCCTCGAGACGATCCAGTACGTCACCCCCGGCCTGCTGGGCTGGGCCATCGCCATGAGCGCCACGTTCGGCGCCGCGGTGAACCTCGTCGCCTGGCGCCAGTCCGGGCTGCTGCGGCGGCTGCGGCTCGCGCCGATCCCGACCTCGTCGGTGGTGCTCGCGCGCGTGGGCGTCAGCGTCTCGGTCGCGCTCGGCCAGACCGCGATCTTCCTCGGCCTCGCCGTCGGGGCGTTCGGTCTCGTGCTCACCGGCTCGTGGCCGCTCGTGATCCCGCTCGTCCTGGCGGGCACACTCGCCTTCCTCTCGATCGGCATGCTGGCCGGCTCGATCAGCAAGACCGAGGAGGGCGCCGTCGGTCTGGCGAACTTCATCGTGCTGCCGATGGCGTTCCTGTCGGGCTCGTTCTTCTCGCTGGAGGGGGCGCCGGACTGGCTGCAGGCCATCAGTCGGCTGCTGCCGCTGCGGCACCTCAACGACGCCATGCTCGACGTGATGGTGCGCGGTCAGGGCGTCGAGGCGATCATCGCGCCGATGGCGATCCTGCTCGGCTTCACCGCCGTGTGCGCGCTCATCTCCGCGCGCGTCTTCCGCTGGGACGCCTGACCCCTCAGGAGGCGGTGAGCTGTCAACCCTTCCCGGGGTGGGGCGGTGCGTCAGCAACCGCATGGGAGTCCCCATCGGTTGAGGACTCACCGGGCACCCGCGGGTTCGGTTGAGGACTCACCGCCCACCGAGGGGCAGCGGCTCAGAGGCCGCGCAGGAAGTCGGGGTCGTCGTCGGGGCCGAGGGGCCGCGGCGGACGCTTGCGCGGGCCACTGCCGGGGGAGCGGCCCTTGGCCACGCCGAAGATCAGCCACAGGGCGGCGCCGGCGTACGGCGCGAGGACGATCAGCAGGGCCCAGCCCCACTTCGGCAGGTGCTGCACGCGGTCCCGCGGCGTCGCCACGAGGTCGTAGAGGCTGTAGACCGTGAGGACCACGGCCGCCAGCACGAGGAACACCTTGCCCATGGCCAGAGCGTACCGACCCGGTTCCAGCCGCGCGCCCGGATGCGGCGGCCTCCCGCGCGTCCGGAGGCTCGGTCCCGGCGACTAGAATCCGGGGCATGAAGGCCTTCTGGACGTACACGCTCGCTCGACTCGGGGTCTTCCTCGTCACGTGGGCGGTGCTGTTCGGGATCTCCCGCCTCGTCTTCGACCCGACCGCGGTGCTCGACCTCTGGGTCCTGCTGCTCGCGCTCGTGGTGTCCTCGGTCATCGCGATGTTCACCCTGCGCGGCCTGCGCGACCAGGTGGCGGTGAAGCTGCAGGAGCGCGCCCAGGCCCTCAACGACCGCATCGAGGAGTCGCGGCGTGCCGAAGACGTCGACTGACGACCGCGCCTGGCTGGCCGACGCGGTCCGCCGCGTCGAGGCCGACGCCAACCGCAGCGCCGACACCCACCTGCACGCCCTGGACCTGCCGTTCCCGGGCGTGCAGATCTATCTCAAGGACGAGTCGGTCCACCCGACCGGCAGCCTGAAGCACCGCCTCGCGCGCTCGCTGTTCCTCTACGCCCTGTGCAACGGCTGGATCCACCGCGGGACCACGATCGTCGAGGCGTCCAGCGGCTCCACCGCGGTCTCGGAGGCCTACTTCGCACGGCTGCTGGGACTCCCGTTCGTGGCGGTCATGCCGCGCAGCACCAGCGCCGAGAAGATCTCCCTGATCGAGTGGTACGGCGGTCGCTGTCACTTCGTCGACGACGCCCGGCGGATGTACGCCGAGGCGCAGCGGCTGGCCGACGAGTGCGACGGCCACTACATGGACCAGTTCACCTACGCCGAGCGCGCCACCGACTGGCGCGGCAACAACAACATCGCGGAGTCGATCTTCGCCCAGCTGTCGGCCGAGCCGCACCCGATCCCGGAGTGGATCGTCGTCAGCGCGGGCACCGGCGGCACGTCGGCCACGATCGGCCGCTTCGTGCGCTACCGCCGCTTCGACACCCGGCTGCTGGTCGCCGACCCCGAGGGCTCGGCGTTCTACGACGGCTGGGACACCGACTCCTCCGACGTCACCACCGACCGGGCGCCGCGGATCGAGGGCATCGGCCGGCCGCGCGTCGAGCCGTCGTTCGTCGGCGGCGTCGTCGACGAGATGGTGCGGGTGCCCGACGCCGCCTCGATCGCCGCGATGCGCTGGACCTCCGACCTCATCGGCCGGCCCGTCGGCGGCTCCACCGGCACCAACATGTGGGCGGCGCTCGGCCTGGCCTCGCGGATGGTCGCGGAGGGATGCGAGGGCTCGATCGTCACGCTGCTGTGCGACGGCGGCGACCGCTACACGCACACCTACTTCGACGACCGATGGGTGGCCGAGCACGACCTCGACCCCACGCCCTACCTGCAGCAGCTGTCCGAGCTCACCCGGACGGGCACGTTCACACCGGACCGATGAACAGGCCCACGGTCAGGCCCACGGCGTAGACCAGCTCGGCGATGCCCGTCTCCTTGAGCACCGGGATCAGCGCCGGGCCCGTCGCGCCCGAGCGGACGGCCGAGGCGGCCCGGCCCGCGGTGGGCATGCCCAGCCAGGCCAGCAGCGCCCACGGGGTCTGGGTGGCGCACCAGGCGACGACGAGGACGAACGCCACGAGGACCAGGCCGACGTAGAGCCAGCGCGTGCGCCGGTCGCCCAGCACGACGGCCAGGGTGCGCTTGCCCGTCTCGGTGTCGGTGGGGATGTCGCGCAGGTTGTTGGCCACGAGGATCGCGCAGGCCAGCGAGCCGACGCCGATCGCGCCCGCGACGCTCACGCCGTTGATGCTGCCCAGCTGGACGTAGGTGGTGCCGAGGACGGCCACGAGGCCGAAGAACACGAACACGCTCACCTCGCCGAGCGCCCGGTAGCCGTACGGCTTCGAGCCACCGGTGTAGCCCCAGGCCGCGAGGATCGCGACGGCACCGACGGCGATCAGCCACCAGCCCGACGTGGCGGCGAGGACCAGTCCGAGGAGGGCGCCGAGGCCGAGGAACGCGAACGCCGCGCGCTTGACCTTCTCGGGCGCGACGAGGCCTGACCCGACGAGGCGCAGCGGGCCGACGCGGTTCTCGTCGGTGCCCTTCACGCCGTCGGAGTAGTCGTTGGCGTAGTTGACCCCGACCTGCAGCGCCAGCGAGACGCCGAGCGCCACGAGCGCCTTCCACCAGACGAATCCGTCGTCGTAGGCGGCGGCGCCGGTGCCGACGGCGACGGGGGCGATGGCGGCGGGCAGCGTGCGCAGCCGCGCGCCCTCGATCCACAGTTTCAGGCCGGTCGGGGAGGTCACCCCGTGAGTGTAGGAGGCACCTGTCGGCCTGGTCCTACAGTGGTCGGGTGGCTGCCTCCCTGTCTCCCGTCGCCGGTTCCGCACGCGAGGTGCTGGAGCTGCTGCGGCCCTGGGTGACGGGTGGCGGCGAGCCGCTGCTCATGCACACGTCGGGCAGCACCGGCGAGCCGAAGCCTCTCCGGCTGTCCCACGCGGCGGTCCTCGCGTCGGCGCACGCCGCACTGTCGCGGCTCGGCGGACCGGCGCAGTGGCTCTCGGCGCTGCCGCCGACCGGGGTGGGCGGGCTGCAGGTGCTCGTGCGCTCGATCGTCGCGGGCACCGAGCCGGTCTTCCTGGACGAGCACGCCGGCATCGCCTCGGCCGCCGCGGCGATGACGGGGTCGCGACGCTACGCCTCGCTCGTGCCCACCCAGCTGTTCCGGCTGGTGGAGTCCGGGCGGGCCGGCGACCTCGCCTCGTTCGACGCGGTGCTGCTCGGCGGTGCCGCCGCGCCGCGTGCCGTGCTGGAGCGTGCGGCCGAGGCGGGCGTGCGGATCGTGCGGACCTACGGCATGACCGAGACGTGCGGCGGCTGCGTGTACGACGGGATCCCACTCGACGGGGTACGGCTGCGGATCGAGGACGACGGCCGGGTGGCGATCGCGGGTGCCGTGCTGGCCGACGGCGTCGGCGGGTGGCTCGTGACGAACGACCTCGGCCGGATCGACGACGACGGTCGCCTGCACGTGCTGGGTCGCGCCGACCAGGTGGCGGTGAGCGGCGGGGTGAACGTGCCTTTGGCCGCGGTCGAGTCCACGCTGCGCGACGAGCCGGGCGTGCTGGACATCGTGGTCGTCGCGCGGCCCGACCCCGAGTGGGGACAGGCGGTGGTGGCGTTCGTCGTGGGCGATCTCGACCGCGCCCAGGCCGCGGCGGCCCTCGAACGCGCTGGCCACCCGCGCACCTGGACCCCTCGCGCCGTCCACCGCCTCGACGCCCTCCCGCTCCTGCCGAACGGCAAGCCCGACCGCGTCGCGCTGGCGGGTGACGGTTTCCCCGGTTAACCGGGGAAACTGTCACTTCACGAGGTTTGCGAACCACGCGAAGTGACAGGAAACCTCGTTCAGTCGAGGTGTCGGGGCCGAGCGAGGCACCTGCCGGGAAGCCCACGTCACCGGGAAGCCCACGTCACCGGGAAGCCCACGTCACCGGGGAAACCGTCAGACGGACATCAGAGCGAGGCGAGAGCGTCGGCGACGGGGGTGTCGCCGCCCACGACCTCGAACTGCTTCCCGATGGTGCTGTCGTCGGCGAGGACGGCCGCGAGGACGGCGGCCACGTCGGCGCGGGGGATCTCGCCGCGGTCGACGGTCTCGCCCACCTCGACCCGGCCCGTGCCGGCGTCGTCGGTGAGGGCGCCGGGGCGCACGATCGTCCAGTCGAGGCCGCTCTCGCGCAGGGCGGTGTCGGCGTCGCGCTTGGCCTCCACGTAGGCCTTCCACACCGGCTCGACGTCGTCTCCGGGGTCGGTGTCGACGCCCATCGCCGACAGCTGCACGAAGCGCTTGACGCCGAGCGACTTCGCGGCCTCGATCGACTTCAGCGAGCCCTCGAGGTCGACGCTCCTCTTCCGCTCGATCTTGCCGTCGGGCCCGCCGCCGGCCGCGAACACCACGGCGTGGCAGTCGGTGAAGACCGTCGCGAAGTCCTCGGCCGAGGCGTTCTCGATGTCGAGCAGCCGGATCGCCGCGCCGGGCAGGTCGGCGGCGTGGTCGGGGTTGCGGACGAGGGCGACCGGGAGGTCGCCGCGGTCGGTGAGCAGAGGGACGAGGAGGCGGGCCACCTGGCCGTGGCCTCCCACGATGGCGATGTCGGACATGACTCCACCGTAGGCAGGTCCGCGCGGGTCCGCCCGTCGCGAACTTCGAGGCGCAGTGGAACCTGAGCGCCTCACCGTGGATACTCTCGTGGGTGGAGTTCCGTACCTATTCGATCCCCATGCGCACGCGGTTCCGTGGACTCGAGAATCGTCAGGGGATGCTCGCCGAGGGCCCGGCCGGGTGGGCCGAGTTCAGCCCGTTCCCCGAGTACGACCACATCACCTCGCTGCCCTGGCTGCAGGCCGCCGTCGAGGCCGCGTGCAAGCCGTGGCCCGAGCCGGTGCGCGAGTGCGTCCCGATCAACGGCATCGTCCCCGCAGTCGGCGACGGCGCCACCGCCGCCCGCACCGCCGTCGAGAGCGGCTGCAAGACCATCAAGATCAAGGTCGCCGAGGCCGGCGAGACGATCGAGAACGACATCGAGCGCATCGCCGCCATCCGCGACGCCCTGCCCGGCGTGCTGATCCGCATCGACGCCAACGGCGCGTGGAGCGTCAAGGACGCGGTCAAGGCCATCAAGAAGCTCGACCACGTGGCCCGCGGCCTCGAGTACGTCGAGCAGCCGTGCGCCACCGTCGAGGAGCTCGCGCAGGTGCGCCGCAAGGTCGACGTCCCGATCGCGGCCGACGAGTCGATCCGCCGCGCCGCCGACCCGTTCCGCGTGCGCGACCTCGACGCCGCCGACATCGCGGTGCTCAAGGTGCAGCCGCTCGGCGGCGTCCGCGCGTGCCTGCGCATCGCCGAGCAGATCGACATGCCGATCAGCGTCTCCAGCGCGGTCGAGACCTCGATCGGGCTGGCCGCCAGCGTCGCGCTCGCCGCGGCCCTGCCGGATCTTCCGTACGCGTGCGGCATCGGCACGGCCCACCTCCTGACCAGCGACGTCGTCGCCGAGCCGCTCGAGCCGGTGGACGGCAGCCTGTGGCCCACGCGCCCCGTGCTCGACGAGGAGGCCTACGCCAAGGTCGCCGCCCCGGCCGAGGTCGACGAGCGCTGGCAGGCCCGCCTCGACCACGTACGGGAGTCGTTGTGACCGACGAGAGAGCCGTCGAGACCGCACGCCGGCTCGTCGCGACCCTCCTCGCGCAGGAGGTCTCCGACGCCGTCCTGTCTCCCGGCTCGCGCTCGGGTCCGATCGCGCTGGCGCTGCACGCCGCCGACGACCAGGGCCTCATCCGGCTGCACGTCCGCGTCGACGAGCGCGAGGCCGGCTTCCTGGCGCTCGGCCTGGCCAAGGCGTCCGGCCGCCTCACCCCCGTCATCACCACCTCCGGCACCGCCGTGGCCAACCTGCACCCCGCCCTGCTCGAGGCGCTGCACGCGAACGTGCCCGTCCTGGCCGTCACCGCCGACCGCCCGGGCGCCCTGCGCGGCACGGGCGCGAACCAGACCACCGTGCAGCCGGGCATGTTCCCCGGCATCACCTTCACCGACCGCATCACCGGCCTGGCCGGTGCGGTGCGCGGCGGCGGCCCGGTGCACCTCAACGTCGAGCTCGACGAGCCGCTCGTCGAGTCCGTCTCGTGGAAGTTCCCGCAGAACTCGTGGTCGATGAGCCAGCCCGTCGCGGGCCGCACCGAGGTGTTGGAGACCGGCCCCCGCACCCTCGTCGTCGCGGGCGACGGCGCCGACCCCACGCTCGCCGCCGCGGCGCAGCAGGCCGGCTGGCCGATCATCGCCGAGCCCTCGTCGGGACTGCGCGGCGCGCCCACCTCGGTGGCGTGCGGCCGCGTCGTGCTGGGCGGGCGGCTGATCGAGCGGATCGAGCGCATCGTCAGCGCCGGCCATCCCACGCTCTCGCGTCCCGTGACGAACCTGCTGACGAAGACGAACCTGCCCACGGTGCACGTCGGCGACGCGTCCACGTTCCCGGGCGTCCCCGGTGGCAACGTGACGTTCGCCGACCGCATCTCCGTGCGTGGCGGCGTGACCGACGAGTCCTGGCTGCGCAGCTGGCTGCAGGCGGGCGACCGCATCCAGAACGCCCTGCTGCAGGCCGAGCAGTTCACCGTCGCGGAGGCGGTCTGGAAGGCCGCCACCCGCGGGCTCCTCGTGCTCGGCTCGTCCAACACCGTCCGCGACGTCGACCTCGTCGCGCCCGTGCGCGCGCCGGGCCCGCGCGTCCTGGCGAACCGGGGCCTCGCCGGCATCGACGGCACCGTCTCGACCGCGGTCGGCGCCGCGCTCACCAGCTACGGCCGCGCGATCGCGCTGATGGGCGACCTCACGTTCCTGCACGGCGCCAACGGCCTGCTCATCGGCCCGATCGAACCGCGCCCCGACCTGACGATCGTCGTGCTCAACGACGACGGCGGTGGCATCTTCCACACGCTCGAGCAGGGATCGCCCGAGTACTCCCAGGCGTTCGAGCGCGTCTTCGGCACGCCCACGCGCACGAGGATCGACGCGCTGTGCGCCGCGCACGGGGTGAAGCACCGGCTCGTCGAGGCGAGCCAGCTGGCGGCCCACCTGTCGCGCGCGCCCGTCGGGATCGAGGTGCTCGAGGTGCAGGTCCAGCGCGCCGGACGCCGTGCCCTGCAATCGGTTGTCTCGGGTCTCGCCGCCGTCTAGGTTTGTGGCCAGCGTCACACCGGGTTGCGCTGGGCAGGAGCAGACATGGCCGACGAGGCGTTCGACCACATCGTCATCGGTGCGGGAAGTGCCGGTGGCGTGATCGCCGCGAGGCTGAGCGAGGACCGCGACCGGCGCGTCCTACTGCTCGAGGCGGGGCCCGCCGACGAGGACGACATGATCAAGATCCCGGCCGGCTTCAGCCAGCTGTTCAAGACCCGCTGGGACTGGAACTACGAGACCAGCGCGCAGAAGCACCTGGGCGGCCGTCGCGCCTACTGGCCGCGCGGCAGGACCCTCGGCGGCAGCTCCTCGATCAACGCGATGATCTACATCCGCGGCAACGCCGCCGACTACGACGAGTGGCGCGACGCGTACGGCGCCACCGGCTGGGGCTACGACGACGTGCTGCCCTACTTCGTGAAGTCGGAGGCCAACCAGCGTCTCGCCGGGCCGTACCACGGCACGCAGGGCCCGCTGGTCGTCGAGGACCGCCGCTTCACCCACGAGCTGACCTCGGCGTTCGTCGAGTCGGCCGTCGCGGCGGGTCTGAAGCAGAACGACGACTTCAACGGCGCCACGCAGGAGGGCGCCGGCGTCTACCAGGTCACGAACCGCCGCGGCGAGCGCTGGTCGGTGGCCGACGCCTACATCCGGCCCGCGATGGGTCGCCCGAACCTCACGGTGCGCACCGAGGCCTTCGTGACCCGCATCCTCATCGAGAACGGCCGCGCCACCGGCGTCGCCTACCGCAAGCACGGCCAGGAGCACGTGGTCCGGGCGGACGGCGAGGTCATCCTGTCCGGCGGCGCGATCAACAGCCCGCAGCTGCTCATGCTCTCGGGCGTCGGCCCCGGCGCGCACCTGCGCGAGGTCGGCATCGACGTGGTGGTGGACTCACCGGGCGTGGGCCAGAACCTCCAGGACCACCCGGTGGCCGGCAGCCTGGTCTACACGCGCAACACCACCGACCTCGCCGACGCGATCACCGTGGCGAACATGCTGCGGTGGAAGGCCACCAAGACGGGGCCGCTGGTGTCCAACATCGGCGAGGGCGGTGCGTTCTACGCCTCGCGCGACGACCTCGACCTGCCCGACATCCAGATCCACGTGGCGCCCAGCGGCTTCTACGACAACGGTCTGCACGAGCCCGTGCGCCGCTCGGTCACGGTGGCGCCGACGCTGGTCAACGTGCAGAGCCGCGGCCAGATCCGGCTCCGCTCGGCCGACCCGTCGTGGCACCCCGAGATCGACCCCGCGTACTTCGACGACCGCGCCGACCTCGACGCGATGCTCGGCGGCTACCGCCGGATGCTCGACATGATCTGGCAGGGCCCGATGGCGCGGATGCTCGACGAGCCGTGGGAGCCCGCCGTGCGCAACCCCACCGACGACCAGATCCTCGACGTCGTCTCGCGGCTGGGCCAGACGCTCTACCACCCGACGTCCACGTGTGCCATGGGTACCGTCGAGGGCAGCGTCGTCGATCCCGAGCTGAAGGTCCACGGCGTCGACGGCCTGCGGGTCGCCGACGCCTCGGTCATGCCGCGTGTCCCGCGTGGCAACACCAACGCACCCACCATCATGATCGGCGAGAAGGTCGCCGATCTCATCCGAGGAGCCTGACATGACCGCCACCATCGAGCCCTCCGTGGAGACCACCGAGGGTCCCCGGCCCACGTTCGACTCGCTGAACCCCGCCACGGGCGACGTCGTCGGCACCTTCCCGATCGACGGCCGGGCCGAGGTCGACGCCGCGGTGGCGGCCGCGCGCGAGGCCTCCGCCTGGTGGCGCGACCTGGGCTTCGACGGCCGCAAGGAGTACCTGCTCCAGTGGCGCAGCGTGCTGACCCGCCGGCTCAGCCAGCTCGCCGACCAGGTGCACCGCGAGGGCGGCAAGCCGCACGGCGACGCGCTGCTCGAGGCCGGCCTGGCGATCGACCACATCGCGTGGGCCGCCAAGTCCGCCGGCAAGGTGCTCGGCCGCCACAAGGTCGGCACCGGCCTGCTGATGTCCAACCAGACCGCCTACGTCGAGTACAAGCCGCTCGGCGTCGTCGGCGTGATCGGCCCGTGGAACTACCCGACCTTCACGCCGATGGGCTCGATCGCGTACGCGCTGGCCGCCGGCAACGCCGTGGTGTTCAAGCCCAGCGAGTACACGCCGGGCGTCGGCCGCTTCCTCGTGGACACGTTCACCGAGGTCGTGCACGGCCGCCCCGTCCTGAACCTCGTCACCGGCCTGGGCGAGACCGGCAACCACCTGTGCACCGCCGCCGTCGACAAGATCGCGTTCACCGGCTCGGCCGCCACGGGCAAGAAGGTGATGGCGGCCTGCGCCGAGAACCTCACGCCCGTCGTCATCGAGGCCGGCGGCAAGGACTCGCTCATCGTCGACGAAGACGCCGACCTGCAGTCGGCCGCCGAGGCGGCGCTGTGGGCGGGCATGTCGAACGCGGGCCAGACCTGCATCGGCACCGAGCGCGTCTACGTGCACGAGAAGGTCTTCGACCCGTTCATGGCCGAGCTGCTCAAGCAGGCCGAGGGCATCCGTCCCGGCTACGACGACGGCGGCGTCTACGGCCCCGCCACGATGCCCAAGCAGCTCGACGTCATCCGCAGCCACATCGACGACGCCCTCGCCCGCGGCGGCCAGGCGGTCCTGGGTGGCGCCGGTGCGGTCGGCGACAAGTACGTGCAGCCCACGATCATCACCCACGTGCCCGAGGACTCGCTCGCGGTCACCGAGGAGACCTTCGGCCCCACCCTCGTGGTCAACCCGGTCAAGGACATGGACGAGGCCGTCGAGCTGACCAACGCCACGAAGTACGGCCTGGCCGGCGCGGTGTTCGGCAAGAAGCGCGCCATGGACGTGGCCGCGCGGATCCGGTCGGGCATGACCTCGGTGAACTCGGTGATCTCCTTCGCCGCGATCCCGGGCCTGCCGTTCGGCGGCGTGGGCGACTCGGGCTTCGGCCGCATCCACGGCCCCGACGGCCTGCGCGAGTTCACCTACCCGAAGGCCATCACGAAGCAGCGGATGAAGCCCGTCCTCATGCTGCAGTCGCTCACCCGCGACGAGAAGACCGAGAGCCGGTTCCAGCAGATCCTCACCGTCATGCACGGCGGGTCCAGCACGCTGCCGAAGCGGCGCTGACACGCGACAGCACGCCCCGGGCCCTGAGGGTCCGGGGCGTGCTGCCGTTCGGGTGGCGATCACTTCCGCACGCGGAAGCTCTTCTTGGCCGCCGGGCCGAGACCCTTGCTGTTCTTCGCCTGCACGTAGACGGTGTTGACGCCGTTGCGCAGCTTCGAGCGCTTGATCTTCAGCGAGCGGCTCGAGCCGCTCACGTTGCGCTTGAGCAGGGTCTTGCCGCCCTTCTTCACCACGATCCGGTAGGACGTGATCTTCGCACCGCCGTTGGACGACGGAGCCTTCCAGACGACCTTGCGGACCTTCGAGGTGCGCTTGCCGCCGACCTTCAGCGACCGCACCTTGCCGGGCTTGGTGGCCGGCTTGGCGAACAGGCTCTTGAAGACCCGGTAGCGACCCTGGCCGAAGTCGGCCACGGCGAACGAGCCGCCGCCCAGGATCGTGAGGCCCGTCGACTGGCTCAGCGTCGAGGCGGGTCCGCCGAGGATCTTCAGCGCCGTGTCGTTCCCGTCCGCGTTCGGTGCGAACACGCGTACCGTGGCGGGGCTGAACGTCGCGACGTGGATGCGCCCGGCCGAGTCCGCGTCGAGTCCGTTGATCTCCGTGTTCGGCAGCGCGTTGTTGATCGACTGGATCGGCGTGGCGGCACCGTCCGCCGTGCGGGAGTACGCCCGCAGCTGCGTGCCGTTGGCGGTCCACACGCGAGGTCCGGAGACCACGATCGACCGGCCCTGGCCGAGCCCGGTGACCACGCGCTCGGTCGGCGCCGGGGACCCGGTCGCAGCGGGGGAGTAGACGTTGTACGCGTTCGTCTTGCGCACGTAGATCTCGCCCCCGGCGATGTCGATGCCCCAGGCGTTCCCCGCGCCGGTGCCGAAGGTCTTCGTCGGCGCGACGTTGCCGCTGGCGTTCGGCGCGAACACGCGCACGTCCCCGGCGAGGTTGACGACGTAGAGGAAGCCGTTCGCGTCGAGGGCGACGTCGCGGGGCGAGGCCAGCCCCGTGGCCGCGCCGCTGATCCGCCGCAGCGGAGCCGAGGCGCCCGAGGCGTTCGCCCGGTGCACCACGACGGCGTTGTTGTTCTGGGACGCCACGTAGACGTTCCCGGCCGCGTCGTCCTCGATGCCGATGGGGCCGGACAGCTCGCCGCTGACGGTCTTGGTGGGCGGTGCGTCCACGTTCACCGCGGCGCTCGCGGGCGCGGCGGCGATCAGTCCGGCGACCAGGGCGCCGGTGGTCCCGAGCGCCAGCGCGCGGGAGGTGGTCTTCACGAGGGGGGTCATCGGATTCTCCAATCTGGAAGGGAAGCGTCGTTCCCATGGCGATGGAGAGGCCGGGGACCGGGACTTGAGACGGCGCGTAGTCTCGGGAGGTGACTTTTGCGCGCTATGTGGCCCTGGGCGACTCGTTCACCGAAGGTGTCGGCGACGACGATCCGGCCCTGCCGAACGGCGTGCGGGGCTGGGCCGACCGGTTCGCCGCGGCCCTCGATCGGGCGCAGGGCGGCGGCCTCTCGTACGCCAATCTCGCGATCCGTGGACGCAAGCTGATGCCGATCGCGGCCGAGCAGCTGGAGCCCGCCCTGGCGCTGCGTCCCGACCTCGTCACGATCTACGCCGGCGCGAACGACATCATGCGGCCGAAGGTCGACCTCGACGCGATCCTGGCCGAGTACGACCGCGTCATCGCGCGCCTCGTCGCCTCGGGTGCGCGCGTCGTGATGTTCACCCCGGCCGACCCGGGCGGCTCGCGGATCTACGCCGTCGTGCGGGCCCGCTTCGTCCGCTACCGCGACGCCGTCCGCGAGATCGCCGAGCGCCACGGCGCGACGCTGGTGGACTACTGGAACCTCACCGACTACCGCGACGCGCGCCTGTGGGACACCGATCGGATGCACATGTCGCCCGCCGGCCACCAGCGCATGGCGATCGCCGTGCTCGACGCCCTCGGCGTGGACCACGACCTCGAGCCGCTCGTGCTGGCCGACCCGTCCCCGATGACGGTGCTCGAGCGCGTGAAGGCGCAGCTGCAGTGGGCCGTGGAGTACCTCGGCCCGTGGATCAAGCGCCGGGTCACCGGGCGGTCCAGCGGAGACGGTCTCGACCCGCGCTACCGCGAGCTGACCCCGCTCAGCGAATCAGCCGCGTAGCTCCTGCTCCACCGGGGTCCAGCGCCGGCCGCGTGCCTTGACCACGGTGCCCGCGAGGCGCCGGTCCAGGGCCTCGGCCTCCTGCTCGATCGCCTTCTCGGCGTCGGTGCCCACGTCGGCGAGCAGCCGCACGGCCACCGTGCCGTCGTCGCGGATGGCCCAGCCGCCGACGATCCGGCCGTCCTGCCAGACGGTGGGACCGGCGTTCCCCGTGGTGTCGAAGACCCGCGGACCGTGCTGCCCGAGGTACCAGGAGCGGTGCTTCCAGCCCATCGTGGTGGGGTCGAGCGCCGGCAGCAGCGCCACCCACGGGCCGGGATCCGGCGTGAGGTCGAGGTCGTCGGCCAGGACGAGTCCGGTGGCGTCGTCGAGCTCGACCTCGGCCGTGTCGAGGGTGGCGAGCGCGGCGGTGGTGTGGCCCTTGGTCCAGCCGGTCCACCACTGCAGGTCCTCGGGGCGGGCCGGACCGAAGCGCGCCAGCCAGCGACGGGCGACGAGCGAGCGAGAATCGGCCGCGTCGGGCAGGTCGCCCACGTCGGGCAGCCAGCGCCGCATCGACGCCCAGCGGAACTGGGTGGACGCCCACGTGCCGGTGGGCCGGGCGCGCACGACGTGGCCCTCGGCCGACATGACGGTGAGCAGCCGGCTGGCGATCGACTGCTGCGTGGCGTACTTGGTGCCGGCGCCGATCTCGATGCGCGTGGACAGCAGCGGGTCGGCGGCGGCGAGCTCGGCGCTGCTGAAGACCTCGAGCCGGTCGAACGCCGCGAGCGCGGCGGCGTGGGCCGAGGCCAGCCACTCGTCGGGCGCGTCGATGCCCGAGTCGGCGATCATCCCGCGCAGCTTGCGGTACTCGGGCCCCGCGACCGAATGCTGCGTGGAGGCGATGTAGGCGCGGGAGTCCGCGGTGGGCACCGCGAAGACGGTGCGGCGCATCGCCAGCACGCGCACGAGCGAGCGGTCCTCGTAGAGCGCCCGCTCGACCTCGGCGATGCTGGGCTCGCGCAGCCGCGCCAGGACCGACAGCACCATCGAGGCGGGATCGGTGCTGTGCAGGGCGGTGACCGCCGCGGTCACGTCCTCGGGTGAGTCGACCGGTGCCGCCAGCGCGTGCCTGACCGCGAGTCGGCGCCGCCGCTCGGCCTCGTCCATCCGCATGGGCCGACGCTACTGGCTCGCACCGACGGGGATGGGCCCCGTGGTGGACGTCGGCCATGATGGGGCCATGGTCGACGAGTCGAAGGAGCGCGCGTGATCTCGCGGGTCGGGGTGGTCAGGTACGTCACGCCGCTGCGTGAGGGCGGCAGCCTGCCCGGAGTGGTCGAGGGCGACGACCTCGGGACGTACGTCTGCAAGTTCTCCGGAGCCGGGCAGGGCGTCCGGGTGCTCGTCGCCGAGGTCATCGTGAGTGGACTGGCCACACGGCTGGGACTGCTCACGCCTCGCCTCGTCGCGCTCGAGCTCGACCAGGCCATCGCGCGCTACGAGGCGGACGAGGAGGTGCAGGACCTGCTGAACGCCAGCATCGGCCTCAACCTCGGCGTCGACTTCCTGCCGGGCTCCTTCGGGTTCGACGGCGACGTCGATGCCCGCGGCACCGATCACGGCATGATCCTGTGGCTCGACGCATTCTGCGCGAACGTGGACCGCAGCTGGCGCAATCCCAACCTGCTCGTGTGGCACGGCGACGTGTGGGTCATCGACCACGGCGCCTCGCTGTACTTCCACCACGCGTGGAGCCGCGGGGTCACCGACCCGGCCCGCTTCGCCGCTCAGCCCTGGGACTCCTCCGACCACGTGCTGCGCCCGCACCTCGCCGAGGTCGCGGAGGCTGACGTCCGGGCCCGGCGCGTCCTCTCGCGTGAGGTCTTCGAGGAGGTCGTGTCCGAGGTCCCGGACGAGTGGCTGACCACGACGCCCGACGTCACGCCCCAGATGCTGCGCGAGGCGTACGTCGAGTTCCTCACCGCGCGGCTCGACAGCACCGCCTGGCTCCCGGAGGTGGACGCATGAGCACCTACGCGTACCAGTACGTCGTCCTGCGCTGCGTGCCACGCCCCGAGCGGGAGGAGTTCGTGAACGTCGGCGTCGTCCTCTACTGCCAGGAGGCCGACTTCCTCGCCGTCGAGTGGGGGGTGGACCGGGAGCGGATCGCCGCGTTCGCTCCTGGCCTGGACCTGGATCGCGTCTGCGCCGCCCTGGAGTTCGTGAGCGGCGTGTGTGCCGGCGAGGCTCGGGGCGGCGAGGCCTCGGACCGCCCGCTGGGACAGCGCTTCGGCTTCCTCAAGGCGCCGAAGTCCACCGTCGTCCAGCCCGGACCCGTGCACGGCGGCGTCACGGAGGACCCCGCGGCGGAGTTGTCCCGCCTGAGGTCGCAGCTGGTGGGCTGACCGTCAGGCCAGGGCGTCGCGGACGGGGATCAGCTTGGCGTCGGCCTCGGCCAGCTCGTCGGCGGGGGAGGAGTCGGCCACGATGCCGCAGCCGGCGAACAGCCGCGCACCGCGGCCGTCGGGCGCCACCTGCGCCGAGCGCAGGCCGATGCCCCACTCGCCGTCGCCCGACGCACCGATCCAGCCCACCGGGCCGGCGTAGCGGCCGCGGTCGAGCTGCTCGATCTCGGCGATGACGCGAACGGCGTCGGCCGTGGGCGTGCCGCCCACCGCGGCCGACGGGTGCAGCGAGGCGACGAGCGCCAGCACGCCGGCGTCGTCACGCAGCACGCCGGTGACGTCGGTGGCCAGGTGCATGACGTTGGGCAGGTGCAGCACGAAGGGCGACTCGGGCACGTTCATGCCGGTGCAGTGCGGGGCCAGCGCGTCGGCGACGGACCGGACCGCGTACTCGTGCTCCTCGAGGTCCTTGCTGGAGCGGGCGAGCGAGGCCGCGAGCGAGAGGTCGCGGGCGTCGTCGCCGGTGCGGCGGATCGTGCCGGCGAGGACGCGCGACGTGACGAGGCCGCCCTGCAGCCGCACGAGCATCTCGGGGGTGGAGCCGAAGAAGCCGTCGACATGGAAGGTCCAGCAGCTCGGATAGGCCGAGGCGAGGCGGGCCAGCGGCGACCGGACGTCGAGCGGCTCCTCGAAGGCGGCGTCGACCGAGCGGGCCAGGACGACCTTGTCGAGCTCGCCGGACTGGATGCGCCGGACGGCGGCCTCGACCGTGGCCGCCCAGTCGTCGCGGCGGCCCGGCTCGTCGGCGAACAGGGTGCCGGAGGGATCGGTTGGCGTGGACGTGGAGAGCGCGGGGGACGGACCCAGTGAGAGGCCGATCGTGGTGACCCAGCAGCGGCCGTCACGGCGGCCCACGACGACTTCGGGCACGGTGAGCACCGAGCCGGGTCCGTCGGCGAACGTGAAGCTGCCGAACGCGACCAGTCCGCTGCCGGGCAGCTCGACCTCGTCGCGCACGACGGAGGCGTCGACGACCTCGGCCCACCAGTCGTCGGCGGCGTCGAAGCGGTCGTCCCCGTCGGGGGAGTAGGAGGCCGCACGGCCCCAGCCGACGATGCCGTCGCCGCCGTGCACCCAGGCCAGGGCGTCGGAGGTGGGCGGCAGCAGGGCCAGCAGCGCGCCGGGATCCTCGATCTCGCGGGACCGTACGACGAGTGGCTCGGGCCGTCCGTCGGTCGCCAGCGTGCTCACCCGATCCACCCTACTCGCGGCGCGATGAGGGCGTGCGCAGCACTGGGCGCGACGTTCGCGGGGCCGTGGGCGGCGATTGGGCCCGCAAACGTCACGCCCGGCGCTTCTCCGCGCCCCACGCGCGCGCCCGGCGAGGCCCACCGTGAGAAGGTGGCGCCATGAGAGCAGGGCTGGACAAGGATCCTCGCGACGTCGCGCGCATGTTCGACACGGTGGCGGCGCGGTACGACCTCACGAACGACGTCCTCTCCCTCGGCCAGGACCGTCGCTGGCGCAAGAAGGTCGTCGCCACCGTCGATCCCCAGCGCGGCGAGCGCATCCTCGACCTCGCCGCCGGCACCGGCACCTCCAGCGCCCCGTTCGCCGAGGCGGGCGCTCACGTCGTGCCGTGCGACTTCTCGATCGGCATGCTCGAGGTCGGCAAGCAGCAGTTCCCGGGCCTCGACTTCACCGCGGGCGACGGCATGGCGCTGCCCTTCGCCGACGGTGTGTTCGACGCCGTGACGATCTCCTTCGGCCTGCGCAACATCCACGACCCGCTCCAGGGCCTGCGTGAGCTGCTCCGCGTCACGCGCCCCGGCGGCCGCATCGTCGTGTGCGAGTTCTCCACCCCCACGTGGAAGCCCTTCGAGGCGCTCTACTCCAACTACCTCATGCGGGCGCTGCCGCCGATCGCGCGACGCGTCTCCTCGAACCCGGAGTCCTACGTCTATCTCGCCGAGTCGATCCGCTCGTGGCCCGACCAGCGCGGCCTCGCGGTGCGGATGACGGAGGCCGGATGGGGCCCCGTGACGTGGGAGAACCTCTCCGGCGGCATCGTCGCGGTGCACCGCGCCGAGCGCCCCGTCTGACCCCTCCACCTCGGCGTGACGGACGCCACGCCGCGTAAGTGTTACCTAACTCACATCGTGCCCCTCGGTGTTACTAGAGTGAGGTCCACTGAGCCTGTGAAGATCTTCACAAGGTTCGTCCGAGGGTGACTGGAGGTGCCGTGAACGAGTACATCCCGATCTTGGTGCTGGGTGGCATCGCGTTCGCGTTCGCGCTGTTCAGCGTCGGCATCGCGCCGTTCACCGGCCCGGCTCGCTACAACCGGGCCAAGATGGATCGCTACGAGTCCGGCATCGAGCCGAGCCCGCTGCCCGAGGGCGGCGGCAAGGTCTCCATCAAGTACTTCTTCACGGCGATGATGTTCATCGTCTTCGACATCGAGATCGTGTTCCTCTACCCGTTCGCCGTCGCCTTCGACGAGCTGAGCTGGTTCGCGTTCTTCGCCGTCATGCTCTTCCTGCTCAACATCACGATCGCGTACGTCTATGAGTGGCGTCGCGGGGGAATGGACTGGACCTGATGGGCCTCGAGGAAAAACTCCCCAGTGGCGTGCTGCTCTCGACCGTCGAGGGCCTCGCCGGCTACTTCCGCAAGGCGTCGTTCTGGCCGGCCACGTTCGGCCTGGCCTGCTGCGCCATCGAGATGATGACGTTCGGCGCGCCACGCTACGACTCCGGCCGCTTCGGCATGGAGGTCTTCCGGCCGTCGCCGCGCCAGGCCGACCTCATGATCGTCGCGGGTCGCGTGAGCCAGAAGATGGCTCCCGTCCTGCGCCAGATCTACGACCAGATGCCCGGCCCCAAGTGGGTGCTCGCGATGGGCGTCTGCGCCAGCTCGGGCGGCATGTTCAACAACTACGCGATCGTGCAGGGCGTCGACCACGTCGTCCCGGTCGACATGTACCTGCCGGGCTGCCCGCCGCGTCCCGAGATGCTCATCGACGCGATCTTCAAGCTGCGCGACTCGATCCAGCACACGCAGCTGGGCGCCGACCGCAACGCCGAGATCCGTGAGCAGGAGGCCGCCGCCCTGGCCGCCCTGCCCACCTCCTCGCAGACGGGACTTCTCCGATGAGCGATGAGACCCAGGACGCGTCCCACGAGACGCGGGCCGAGCTGCAGAAGAGCGACGCCACCGAGCTCGAGGTCATCGAGGTCCGTGAGGGCGCCTTCGGCGTCCACGGCACCGGCGACACCAGCGGCTTCGGCGGACTGCGCCGTCCCGTGGTCATGCCCGGCGCCTCGCAGCCGCCCTACGGCGGCTGGTTCGACGAGGTCGCCGAGCGGCTCGCGTCGGGCGAGGGCCTGCACGACGCGATCGAGAAGGTCGTCGTCCACCGCGGCGAGATCACCTTCTTCATCCGCCGCGAGTCGCTGCTCCAGGCCGCCTGGCACCTGCGCGACGACGCGGGCCTGCGCTTCGAGCTGTTCAGCGGCGTCAGCGGCGTGCACTACCCGGGCGACACCGGGCGCGAGCTGCACGCGGTCTACCACCTGCTCTCGATGACCCACAACCGCCGGATCCGGCTCGAGGTCACCGCGCCCGAGGAGGACCCCACGGTCCCCAGCGTGGTCGCGGTCTACCCCACGGCCGACTGGCACGAGCGCGAGGTGTGGGACATGTTCGGGATCGTCTTCGACGGTCACCCGCACCTGACCCGGATCCTCATGCCGGACGACTGGCCCGGCCACCCCCAGCGCAAGGACTACCCGCTGGGCGGCATCGACGTGGAGTTCAAGGGCGGGTTCATCCCCGCCCCGGACAACAGGAGGTCGTACAGCTGATGACCGAGACCACCACCGACCCGTACGCGGGCACGTCCGAGTCCACCTCCGGCCCCGTCTTCAACGTCACCGGCGGCGACTGGGACACGATCGAGGCCGACGCCCTCGAGGGCGACCGCCTCGTCATCAACATGGGCCCGCAGCACCCCTCTACGCACGGCGTGCTGCGCCTCATCCTCGAGATCGACGGCGAGCAGGTCCGCGACGCCCGCGCCGGCATCGGCTACCTGCACACCGGCATCGAGAAGAACATGGAGTTCCGCACCTGGACCCAGGGCGTGACCTTCTGCACCCGCATGGACTACGTCGCGCCGTTCTCCACCGAGGCCGCGTACGTCGGTGCGGTCGAGCGGCTGCTCGACATCGAGGACCAGATCCCCGAGCGCGCCACGGTCATCCGGGTGCTCATGCTCGAGCTGAACCGCATCTCCAGCCACCTCGTCGCGATCGCCACGGGCGGCATGGAGATCGGCGCCCTCACCGTGATGACGTGCGGCTTCCGCGACCGCGAGGAGATCCTCAAGGCGTTCGAGCTGATCACGGGCCTGCGCATGAACCACGCGTACTTCCGCCCCGGTGGCGTGGCCCAGGACCTGCCCGACGGCTCGATCCAGCACCTGCGCGACCTCGTCGCCCTGCTGAAGAAGCGCCTCCCCGAGTACGCGGCGCTCTGCAACGCCAACCCGATCTTCAAGGGCCGCCTCCAGAAGGTCGGCCGCCTCGACCTCGCCGGGGTGCTGGCGCTCGGCATCACCGGCCCGATCCTGCGCTCCACCGGCATGGACTGGGACCTGCGCCGTACGCAGCCCTACTGGGGCTACGACACCTACGAGTTCGACGTCGTCACCCGCGACGAGCCCGACGCCTACGGCCGGTTCATGATCCGCCAGCAGGAGATGTGGGAGTCGCTGCGGATCGTCGAGCAGTGCATCGACCGCCTCGCCGGCACCGAGGGCCAGCCCGTCATGGTCGCCGACCGCAAGATCGCGTGGCCGTCGCAGCTGTCGGTGGGCGCCGACGGCCAGGGCAACTCGCCGCAGCACATCCAGCACATCATGGGCGAGTCCATGGAGGCGCTGATCCACCACTTCAAGCTCGTCACCGAGGGCTTCCGGGTGCCGGCCGGCCAGGCCTACTTCCCGATCGAGTCCCCGAAGGGCGAGATCGCGTGCCACGCGGTGTCCGACGGAGGCACCCGGCCGTTCCGGGTCCACTTCCGCGAGCCGTCGTTCGTGAACCTGCAGGGCGTCTCGGCGATGAGCGAGGGCGGCATGCTCTCCGACGTCATCGTCGCGGTCGCCTCGATCGACCCCGTGATGGGAGGCGTTGACCGGTGACCGAGCAGATCTCCGAGACGCTGAGCGAGACCACGCTGGCCGAGCTCCGCGAGCTCGCGGCGCGCTACCCGCAGTCGCGCAGCGCGCTGCTGCCGATGCTGCACATCGTGCAGTCCGTGCAGGGTCGCGTGACCTCCGAGGGCATCGAGGCGTGCGGGCAGATCCTGGGCCTCACCGAGGCCGAGGTCAGCGCCGTCGCCACCTTCTACACGATGTACAAGCGCCGTCCGATGGGCACGCACCACGTCGGCGTCTGCACCAACACGCTGTGCGCCGTGATGGGCGGCGACGAGATCTTCGAGCGTCTCTGCGGCCACCTCGACGTCGGCAACGACGAGACCACCGAGGACGGACAGGTCACGCTCGAGCGCGTCGAGTGCAACGCGGCCTGCGACTTCGCCCCGGTGATGATGGTCAACTGGGAGTTCTTCGACAACCAGACCCCCGACTCCGCGATCGACGTCGTCGACCGGCTCCGCGCCGGCGAGACCGTGCAGTCCACACGCGGCGCCACGATCACCTCGTGGCGCGAGGCCGAGCGGGTCATCGGCGGCTTCGAGGACGGTCTGGTCGACGAGGGCCCCGCCGCGGGTCCCGCCTCGCTCGTGGGTCTCGAGATCGCCGACCAGCGCGGCTGGGCGGCCCCGCCGCTCGACGCGTCCGGCTCCGAGGCTCCGCCCGAGTCGGCCACCGAGGCCGTCGCCGAGGCGGACACGAGCCGCGCCGAGTCCGAGACCGTGGCCGACCAGACGGACACCGACGTCGAGGGTGGCGCCGACCTGCAGGAGAGCGAGGACACCGAATGACCGACGTGCTGACCCCGGTCCTCACCGCCAACTGGGCCGACGACCGCGCCTGGACGCTCGACGCCTACACGCAGCGCGGCGGCTACCGCGGCCTCGAGAAGGCCCTCACGATGGACCCCGACGCCATCATCGAGGAGGTCAAGGACGCCGGCCTGCGCGGTCGCGGCGGCGCCGGCTTCCCCACCGGCATGAAGTGGGGCTTCATCCCGCAGGACAACCCGAACCCGAAGTACCTCGTGGTCAATGCCGACGAGTCCGAGCCGGGCACCTGCAAGGACATCCCGCTCATGATGGCCAACCCCCACGTGCTCGTGGAGGGCGTCATCATCGCCTCGCGCGCGATCCGCGCCCACACCGCGTTCATCTACGTGCGCGGCGAGGTGCTGCACGTGATCCGCCGCCTGCGCGCCGCGGTGCGCGAGGCCTACGAGGCCGGCCACCTGGGCCGCGACATCCACGGCAGCGGCTACGACCTCGACCTCATCGTCCACGCCGGGGCCGGCGCCTACATCTGCGGTGAGGAGACGGCGCTGCTCGACTCGCTCGAGGGACGCCGCGGCCAGCCCCGCCTGCGTCCGCCGTTCCCCGCGGTGGCGGGCCTCTACGCCTCGCCCACCGTGGTCAACAACGTCGAGTCCGTCGCCTCGGTGCCGGGCATCATCGCCGGCGGCGCCGACTGGTTCGCCTCGATGGGCACCGAGAAGTCCAAGGGCCACGGCATCTTCAGCCTCTCGGGCCACGTCGCGAAGCCGGGCCAGTACGAGGCCCCGTTGGGCATCACGCTGCGCGAGCTGCTCGAGCTCGGCGGCGGCATGCGCGAGGGCTCGGAGCTGAAGTTCTGGACCCCCGGCGGCTCGTCCACGCCGCTGCTCACGGCCGAGCACCTCGACGTCCCGCTGGACTTCGAGGGCGTCGGCGCGGCCGGCTCGATGCTGGGCACCCGCGCGCTGCAGATCTTCGACCAGACCACGTCGGTCGTGCGCTGCGTCCTGCGCTGGACCGAGTTCTACAAGCACGAGTCCTGCGGCAAGTGCACCCCGTGCCGCGAGGGCACCTGGTGGCTCGTGCAGACGCTCCGCCGCATCGACGAGGGCAAGGGTCAGTCCGGCGACATCGAGCTGCTGCTCGACCTGTGCGACAACATCCTGGGCCGCGCGTTCTGCGCCCTCGGCGACGGCGCCACGAGCCCGATCACGTCGGCGATCCAGTACTTCCGCGAGGAGTTCGAGGCCGGCATGACCACGCCGAGCCGCGAGCTGTTCCCGCCCGCCGCCTCGACCCTGTTCGCGAAGGAGGCCGTCCGATGACCGTCACCGAGCCGAACCCGACCGACACGACGCCCGTCGACCTGGTCACGCTGTCGATCGACGACGTCGAGGTCAGCGTCCCCAAGGGCACGCTGGTGATCCGTGCGGCCGAGCTCATCGGCACCGAGATCCCGCGGTTCTGCGACCACCCGCTGCTCGCGCCCGTGGGCGCCTGCCGCCAGTGCCTCGTCGAGGTGCCCGACGCCGGCAACGGCCGCCCGATGCCGAAGCCGCAGGCCTCGTGCACGCTCGAGGTCGCGCCCGGCATGGTCGTGCGCACGCAGGTCACGTCGCCGGTCGCCGAGAAGGCCCAGGAGGGCATCCTCGAGTTCCTGCTGGCGAACCACCCGCTCGACTGCCCCGTCTGCGACAAGGGCGGCGAGTGCCCCCTGCAGAACCAGGCGCTGTCGCACGGCGCCTCGGAGTCGCGCTTCATCGAGACCAAGCGCCTGTTCCCCAAGCCCCTGCCGCTCTCGAGCAACGTCCTGCTCGACCGTGAGCGCTGCGTCCTGTGCCAGCGCTGCACCCGCTTCCAGTCCGAGATCGCGGGCGACCCGTTCATCGCGCTGCTCGAGCGCGGCGCCCAGCAGCAGATCGGCATCGCCGAGGACGTCCCGTTCGGCTCGTACTTCAGCGGCAACACGATCCAGATCTGCCCGGTGGGCGCGCTCACCAGCGCCGACTACCGCTTCCGCTCGCGCCCGTTCGACCTCATCAGCGTCCCGTCGGTCGCCGAGCACGACGCGTGCGGCTCGGCCATCCGCGTCGACCACCGCCGCGGCAAGGTCATGCGCCGCCTCGCCGGCGACGACCCCGAGGTCAACGAGGAGTGGATCACCGACAAGGACCGCTTCGCGTTCACGTGGTCGCGCCAGGCCGACCGGCTCACCACGCCGCTCGTGCGCAACCCCGAGACGGGCGAGCTCGAGCCCACGTCGTGGCCCGGAGCCCTCGCCGTCGCGGCGCGCGGACTCGCGGCCGCTGCCGGCAAGGCCGTCCTGACCGGCGGCCGCCTCACGGTCGAGGACGCGTACGCGTACGCCAAGTTCGCCCGGGTCGCGCTCGGCACGAACAACATCGACTTCCGCACGCGGGCCACCGCCAAGGAGGAGACCGAGTTCCTCGCCGCCAAGGTCGCCGGCACGCCTGCGAGCGTCCGCTTCGCCGACCTCGAGAAGGCGTCCACGGTCGTCCTGGTGGGCCTCGAGCCCGAGGACGAGGCCGGCGCGCTGTTCCTGCGCCTGCGCAAGGCCAGCCGCAAGGGCGTCAAGGTCGTCGCCCTCGGCACGCACACCACGCGGGGCCTGTCGAAGATGAGTGGCACGCTCGTCCCGACGATCCCCGGCCAGGAGCCCGCGGCGCTGGCCGAGCTGGCCCTCGAGCCCGGCGCGATCATCCTGGCCGGCGAGCGCCTCGCCACGGTCCCCGGCGGTCTCTCCGCCGTCGCCGCCAAGGCCACCGAGACCGGCGCCCGCTGGGCCTGGGTCCCGCGCCGCGCCGGCGACCGCTCGGCGCTCGACGCCGGCTGCCTGCCCACCCTGCTGCCCGGCGGTCGCCCGGTCGCCTCGGCCGAGGCGCGTGCCGACGTCGCCGCCGACTGGGGCGTCCCGAGCCTGCCCGACGAGGCCGGCCTCGACACCGACGCGATCATCGCGGCCGCGGCCGCCGGTGAGCTCGGCGCGCTCGTCGTGGGCGGCGTCGACCTCGACGACCTCGCCGATCCGTCGGCCGCCCGCGAGGCGCTGCGGGTCGTCGACTTCGTCGTCAGCCTCGAGGTCCGCGAGTCCGCCGTCACCGCGCTGGCCGACGTGGTCCTGCCCGTCGCGCCGCCGGTCGAGAAGGCCGGCACGTTCGTGAACTGGGAGGGTCGCCCGCGGCCCTTCGCGAAGGTCCTGATCGATTCGCCTGCTCTTCCCGACGTGCGGGTCCTGGCCGGCATCGCCGAGGAGCTGGGTCGCCCGATCGGCATCCGCACGGTCGACGAGGCCGCCGCCGAGTGGCACGAGCTCGGGCCGTGGGACGGCAAGCGCGCCGCCTTCCGCGCCCGCAAGCAGGCCGCCGCCAAGTCCACCGCGCAGAAGGTCGTGCTCGACACCTGGAAGCAGCTCGTCGACGACGGCCGCCTCCAGGACGGCGCCGACCACTACCGCCAGACCGCGCGCGTCCCGGTGCTGAGGGCCAGCGAGGCCACGCTGCTCGCTGCCGGCGTCGCCCCGGGCGCCGAGGCCACCCTGACCGGGCCCTCGGGCTCCGCCTCGTTCGTCGCGGAGGCCGCCTTCATGCCCGACGGCGTCGTCTGGGCGCCCACGAACTCCGGCGTCCACCTCGGCGCCGCCCTCGGAGCCGGGCACGGCGCCCGCGTCGTCCTCTCGGGAGGCACCGCATGAGCGAGCGCCAGCGAGCGAGCATGGGACACCTCATGCCGTCGCCGACCTATCGTCGTTTCTCTTGGGAGGTGGCGGCATGAGCGAGCTGTTCGGCAACGATCCCTGGTGGGTGGTGGCCCTCAAGGCCCTGCTGATCTTCGTGTTCCTGGTGCTCTACACGCTGTTCAACATCTGGTTCGAGCGCCGCGTCGTGGCCCGCATGCAGCACCGCATCGGCCCCAACGTGAACGGCCCCTTCGGCCTGCTGCAGAGCCTCGCCGACGGCGTGAAGCTGGGCCTCAAGGAGGAGATCTTCCCCAAGGCCGCCGACAAGGTCGTCTACTACGTCGCCCCGATCATCGCGGTGGTGCCGTCGTTCCTGGCCTGGGCGGTCATCCCGTTCGGCCCGGTCGTGAACTTCTTCGGCGAGGAGACGCCGCTGCAGCTGACCGACCTGCCCGTCGCGGTGCTCTACATCCTGGCCGTCACCTCGGTCGGCGTGTACGGCATCGTGCTGGCCGGCTGGTCCTCCGGCTCGATCTACGCCCTGCTCGGCGGCCTGCGCTCGAGCGCCCAGGTGATCAGCTACGAGGTGGCGATGGGCCTGTCGCTCGTCGCGGTGTTCATCTACGCCGGCTCGATGTCGACGTCGGAGATCGTGGCGGCGCAGGAGGACATCTGGTTCTTCATACCGCTGCTGCCGTCGTTCATCATCTACGTCATCGCGATGGTCGGCGAGACCAACCGCGCCCCCTTCGACCTGCCCGAGGCCGAGGGCGAGCTGGTCGGCGGCTTCCACACCGAGTACTCGTCGTTCAAGTTCGCGATGTTCTTCCTGGCCGAGTACATCAACATGGTCACCGTCGCGGCGCTGGCCACCACGATGTTCCTCGGCGGCTGGCGCGCCCCGTTCGGCATCGCCCGGATCTGGGAGGGCGCGAACGAGGGCTACTGGCCCGTCCTGTGGTTCTTCCTCAAGACGCTCGGCTTCATCTTCATGTACATCTGGCTGCGTGGCACCCTGCCCCGCATGCGCTACGACCAGTTCATGCACTTCGGCTGGAAGTGGCTCATCCCGATCGCGCTGGGCTGGATCGTCGCGCTGGCGTTCATCCGCAAGCTCCAGGTCGAGGACATGCTCGACCAGAACGCCATGCTGATCGCCGCGGCGGTCGCCGGCGCGCTGCTCATCGTCACCTTCTTCCTGCCCTCGCGGGACGACGAGGACGAGGAGCCCGAGCCGGAGCCCGCGGAGTTCGACGCCTTCGCCGGCGGCTACCCGGTGCCGCCGCTGCCCTCGCAGCGCGCCACCGCTTCCTCCGCACCGACCACCTCGCAACCCACCGATGGGGGAGTGTGACCATGACGACGCTCAAGGAGACGCTCTGGGACCCGATCGCCGGCTTCGGCGTGACGTTCCGGACGATGTTCAAGAAGCCCGTCACCGAGAAGTACCCGTTCGAGAAGGTGCCCACGGCGCCGCGCTTCCACGGACGTCACCAGCTCAACCGCTGGCCCGACGGCCTGGAGAAGTGCGTCGGCTGCGAGCTGTGCGCCTGGGCATGCCCCGCCGACGCGATCTACGTCGAGGGCGCCAGCAACACCGAGGACGAGCGCTTCAGCCCCGGTGAGCGGTACGGCCGCGTCTACCAGATCAACTACCTGCGCTGCATCCTGTGCGGCCTGTGCATCGAGGCCTGCCCCACGCGCGCGCTGACGATGACCAACGAGTACGAGCTGGCCGACGACAACCGCGCCGACCTGATCTACGAGAAGTCCGACCTGCTGGCGCCGCTGCTGCCCGGCATGGTCGAGCCGCCGCACGAGATGCTCATCAGCGACGACCACACGGACTACTACCGCGGGAAGTCGCTGCCGATCGTCGAGACCACGAGCGGCACGGAGGCGACCTCGTGACGGCGTTCTGGATCCTCGCCCCGGTCATGGTGCTGGCGGCGATGGGCCTGATCTTCGCGCGCAAGGCCGTGCACGCGGCGCTGTGCCTGGCGGTCGTCATGATCAGCCTCGCGATGCTCTACGCGGCGCAGGGCGCCCCGTTCCTGTTCGCGGTGCAGATCATCGTCTACACCGGCGCGATCATGATGCTGTTCCTGTTCGTGCTGATGCTCGTGGGCGTCGAGACCGCCGACTCGGTCGTCGAGACGATCAAGGGCCAGCGCGCGGCCGCCGTGGTCGTGGGCATCCTGTTCGCGCTCGTGCTGGCCCTCGCGGTCGCGCAGTCGGTCTCCTCGGCGGTCGTCGGCATCGGCGAGGCCAACGCGAACGGCAACGTGCACGGACTCGCCTCGCTGCTGTTCAGCAAGTACGTCATCGCCTTCGAGTTCACCGCGGCCCTGATGATCGTCGCGGTGCTGGGCGCCATGGTGCTGGCGCACCGCGAGCGCCTCGTCGACCCGCCCACGCAGGCCGAGCTGCAGGAGCGCCGGATGCGCGACTACGCCGAGTCCGGCAAGCACCCCGGCAACGCGCCCACGCCCGGCGTCTTCGCCCGCCACAACGCGGTCGACACCCCGGCCCTGCTGCCCGACGGCACGCCGCTGCCCGAGTCGGTGCCCGGCACGCTCGTGTCGCGCCACCAGTTCGAGGTGCACGGCGCCGAGGACGTCACCCACGTGGTCGGCGAGATCTCGGCCAGCGACATCGATCCCGACGAGCGTCCGCTGACCACCGAGAAGCCCGACACCCGAAAGCCCGACACTGACGACGATGAGGGGGTCACGCCATGACCGAGTACCTCACCCTGTCGATGCTGCTGTTCTCGATCGGCGCGATCGGCGTGCTCGTACGCCGCAACGCGATCGTCGTGTTCATGTGCGTCGAGCTCATGCTGAACGCCACGAACCTCGCGTTCGTCACCTTCGCGCGCCAGCACGGCAACCTCGACGGCCAGGTCGCGGCGTTCTTCGTCATGGTCGTCGCCGCCGCCGAGGTCACCATCGGCCTGGCCATCATCGTGTCCATCTACCGCACGCGTCGGACGACTTCGGTCGACGAGGCGAACCTGCTGAAGGCCTGAGGGAGACGCCGTGCTGGAACTTTCCTGGCTGCTCATCGCCATCCCCCTGGCGGGCGCAGCGCTGCTGCTGACGTGGGGCAAGGAGTCCGACCGCTTCGGTCACCTCATCGCCACCGCGTGCTCGGCCGCGTCGTTCGTGCTGGGCCTCGTGATGTTCATCGAGCTCGCCGGACGCGACTCCGGCGACCGCTCGGTCACCACCACCCTCGGCACGTGGATCGACGCGGGCCGCTTCCACGTGGACTTCTCGTTCACGTTCGACACGCTCTCGAGCCTGTTCGTCCTGCTGATCACCGGCGTCGGCACGCTCATCCACGTGTACTCGATCGGGTACATGGCGCACGACCCGCGCCGCCGCCGCTTCTTCGCCTTCCTGAACCTGTTCATCGCGGCGATGCTGACGCTCGTCCTGGCAGCGGACTACCTCGTGCTGTTCCTCGGCTGGGAGGGCGTCGGCCTGGCGTCCTACCTGCTCATCGGGTTCTGGCAGCACAAGCCGTCGGCCGCGGCCGCCGCGAAGAAGGCCTTCGTGCTCAATCGCGTCGGCGACCTCGGCATGGCCCTGGCGATCATGACGATGTTCGCCTGGTTCGGCACCAGCTCGATCGCCGCGGTGAACGCGCAGGTCCACTCGGTCTCGGGCAACGTCGCCACCGCGCTCGGCCTGCTCCTGCTGCTGGGCGCGTGCGGCAAGTCGGCGCAGTTCCCGCTGCAGGCCTGGCTGCTCGACGCGATGGAGGGCCCCACCCCGGTCTCGGCGCTCATCCACGCCGCCACCATGGTCACCGCCGGCGTCTACCTGGTGGTCCGCTCGCACGACGTCTTCGACGCCTCGGAGACCGCGCGCAGCTTCGTCATCGCGGTCGGCTTCATCACGCTGCTGGCCGGCGCCTGGATCGGCTGCACGAAGGACGACATCAAGAAGGCGCTCGCCGGCTCCACGATGAGCCAGATCGGCTACATGATGCTCGCCGCCGGCCTCGGCCCCGCGGGCTACGCCTTCGCGATCTTCCACCTGCTGACGCACGGCTTCTTCAAGGCCAACATGTTCCTCGGCGCCGGCTCGGTCATGCACGGCATGAACGACGACGTCGACATGCGCCACTACGGCGGCCTGCGCAAGGCCATGCCGATCACGTTCTACACGTTCGGCATCGGCTACCTGGCGATCCTGGGGTTCCCGGGCACCTCGGGCTTCTTCTCCAAGGACAAGATCATCGAGGCGGCCCTGGGCGAGAACATCTGGGTGGGCCTCGCCGCCCTGATCGGCGCCGGCATCACCGCGTTCTACATGACGCGCCTCATGCTGATGACCTTCTTCGGCGAGAAGCGCTGGCGCGAGGACGTGCACCCGCACGAGTCGCCCGCCGTGATGACCGTGCCGCTGATCGTGCTGGCGGCGCTCTCGCTGCTGGCCGGCGTGATGGCGTTCGGCGACTGGATCGAGAAGTGGCTCGAGCCGGCCACCGGCCACACCGAGCATCACGAGTTCGGGGTGCCGATCTTCGTCATCACACTCATCGTGCTGGCGGTCGTGGCGGCCGGCGTGGCGCTCGCGTGGGTCCTGTACGGACGCCGCGAGATCGCCGACACGGCGCCCGCCGACTCCGAGGTCTCGATCTTCACGCGGGCCGGTCGCGCCGAGCTGTACGGCAACAACGTGAACGATGCGCTGGTGGGCCGCCCCGCGACCCACCTCACCCGAGCCCTCGTCTGGGCCGACGCGAAGGTCATCGACGGCCTCGTGTCGGGGTCGGCCGACCGCATCGGTGAAGTCTCCGGCGAGCTGCGCAAGCCGCAGACCGGCTATGTCCGTTCCTATGCACTGATGGTGCTCGGAGGTGCTCTCGTGGTCCTGCTGGGCCTGCTGGCGGTGACGCTCGCATGATGCTGTCCCTGCTGATCGCCGTCCCGCTCATCGGCGCGCTCGTCGTGGCGCTGCTGCCGCGCACGGTCGACGCCGTCCTGCCGCGGTACGTCGCGGTCGCCGTGTCGCTGCTGACCCTCGTCATGTCGCTCGCGCTGCTCGCGCGGTTCGACATCGAGAGCGGCGGCTACCAGCTGACCGAGGAGTACGAGTGGATCGGTGCGATCGGCGCCCACTGGGCACTCGGCGTCAACGGCATCGGCCTGACGATGATCTTCCTGGTCACCGTCCTCGTGCCGATCGTGCTGCTGGCCTCGTGGCGCGACAAGGAGGACGACCCCGCGGGGACGAACTCGTACTTCGCGCTGATGCTGGTGCTGGAGGCGCTCGCGATCGGCGTGTTCGCCGCCACCGACGTCTTCACGTTCTACGTGCTGTTCGAGGCCACCCTGATCCCGATCTACTTCCTGATCGGTGGTCACGGCACGGGCCAGCGCAGCTACGCCGCGGTGAAGTTCCTCGTCTACAACCTCGTCGGCGGCCTGCTCATGCTGGCGTCGGTCGTGGGTCTGTACGTGCTCTCCACGCAGCAGGGCGGCCCGAGCTTCCTGCATGCCGACCTCATGAGCCTCGAGATGTCGCAGTCCACCGAGCGCCTGCTGTTCCTGGGCTTCTTCATCGCGTTCGCGATCAAGGCGCCGCTGTGGCCGCTGCACACGTGGCTGCCCGACGCGGCCGCCTCGGCGACGCCCGGCACCTCGGTGCTGATGGTCAGCGTGATCGACAAGATCGGCACGTTCGGCATGATCCGCTGGTGCCTCGAGCTGTTCCCGGGCGCCTCGGAGTGGGCCAGCCCGGTCGTGCTCGTCCTCGCGGTCATCAGCATCCTGTACGGCGCGCTGCTCGCGATCGGCCAGGACGACCTGCGCCGCCTCATCGCGCTCACGTCGGTGTCGCACTTCGGCTTCATCATCCTGGGCATCTTCGCCTTCACGTCGGTGTCGATGACCGGCTCGGTGCTCTACATGTTCAACCACGGTCTCTCCACCGCGGTGCTGTTCCTCGTCGCGGGCATGATGATCGCCCGCCGCGGCTCGGCGCGCATCAGCGACTACGGCGGCGTCCAGAAGGTCGCCCCGGTGCTCTCCGGCGTGCTGCTCGTGGGCGGCCTGTCGAGCCTCTCGCTGCCCGGCCTGGCGCCGTTCGTGTCGGAGTTCCTCGTGCTCGTCGGCACCTTCAGCCGCTCGATCCCGATCGCCACCGTGGCGACGCTGGGCATCGTGCTGGCCGCGGTCTACATCCTGCTCATGTACCAGCGCACGATGACCGGCCCGCTCAACGAGGGCACTGCCGGGTTCACCGACCTGTCGCGCCGCGAGGTGGGGGCGCTCGCGCCCGCGCTCGTGCTCATCATCGGCCTGGGCTTCGTGCCCCAGCCGCTGCTCGAGGTGATCGACCCGGCCGTCGAGCCGGTCGTGGCCACGGTGGGGGTCGGCGATCCGCCGCAGCGCGCGCCCATCGACCTCGCAGACCAGACGGAAGGAGCCCACGAATGATCGGCACGCTCGCGTCCGTCCTGCCCGGGTCCCTGGCCGCCGACGGCCCCGACATCCCCGCGGCCGACCTCGACTACGGCCAGCTGTCGCCGCTGATCGCGATCGCCGCGGTCGCGATGATCGGCCTCGTCGTGGAGGTCGTCGCGCCCCGCCGGGCGCGCTTCGTCGCCCAGACCGTCGTCGCGGTGCTCGGCTCGATCATCACGCTCGGCCTCACCGTGTGGGTCTACCTCGGGCTCGAGGAGGTGCCCGAGGGTCGCTGGGCGGCCCTGGGCTCCGTCGGGGGCGAGGGCGCCGTCGCGGTCGACGGTCCCGGCGTCCTCACGTGGGCGATGCTGCTCATCTTCGGCATCCTGTCGTTCCTGATGTTCGCCGAGCGCAGCCACGAGGGCGGCCTCAGCGACTTCATCGGCCGCGCCGCCGATGCCCCGGGCTCGCCCGGCGAGACCGAGGCCACCACGGCCCGCCTCGAGCACACCGAGGTCTTCCCGCTGGCGACGTTCGCGCTGGCCGGCATGATGCTGTTCGCGGTCTCGAACGACCTCATCACGATGTTCGTCGCCCTCGAGGTGCTGTCGCTGCCGCTGTACGTGCTGTGCGGCGTGGCGCGTCGTCGTCGCCTGCTCAGCCAGGAAGCGGCGATGAAGTACTTCCTGCTGGGTGCGTTCTCGTCGGCGTTCTTCCTCTACGGCGCGGCGCTGGCCTACGGCTACTCCGGCAGCCTCAACCTGACCGAGATCAACACGGCCGTCTCGGCGCGCGGCGACGAGACCGCGATCCTGCTCGCGGCCATCGGGCTGCTGCTGGTGGGCCTGCTGTTCAAGGTGGGCGCGGTGCCGTTCCACAGCTGGACCCCCGACGTCTACCAGGGCGCCCCGACGCCGGTCACGGCCTTCATGGCCGCGGCCACCAAGGCCGCCGCGTTCATCGCCATGATGCGCGTGCTCTTCGTGGCCTTCGGCGGAGCGTCGTGGGACTGGCGGCCCGTCCTGTGGGTCGTCGCGGTCCTCACGATGCTCGTCGGCTCGATCGTCGCGATCAGCCAGACCGACGTCAAGCGCATGCTGGCGTACTCGTCGATCGCGCACGCCGGCTTCCTCACGGTGGGCCTCTCGGGCGCCTACCTCGGCGACCAGGAGGGCCTGTCCATCACGTCGGTCTCCTCGGTGCTGTTCTACCTGCTGGCGTACGGCGTGGCCACGATCGGCGCGTTCGCCATCGTCACGGTCGTGCGCGACTCCGCGGGCGAGACCACCCACCTGTCGAAGTGGGCCGGACTCGGCAAGGAGTCGCCGTTCCTGGCGGGCTCGTTCGCCGTGTTCATGCTGTCGTTCGCGGGCATCCCGCTCACCGCGGGCTTCATCGGCAAGTGGGCCGTCTTCAGCGCGGCGTGGGGCGGTGGGGCCTGGCTCCTCGTCGTCATCGGCGTGCTGTGCAGCGCCGTCGCGGCCTACTTCTACGTCCGCGTGATCGTGCTGATGTTCTTCACCGACCCCGTCGGTGATGGGCCGACCGTGGCCGTCGCGGGCGTGACGACTACCGTGGTGATTGCCTTGGCCGTGATCACGACGGTCGTGCTCGGCCTCCTGCCGGGTCCGATGCTCGATCTGGCCCAGAACGCCGGCGCCTTCGTGCGCTAGCGGGCATGTCGTCGGCGGTCGTGGGAAGGAAGTGGGACGTGGCCAGCGTCGGGTCGTTCGCGGATGACGCGTTGGAGCAGCGGGTCTCGGCCGGTGTGCAGCAGGTCGAGGACCTGCTCGTCACCTCGGCCCACAGCCCCGAGCCCCTCGTCGCCGAGGCCTCCTCGCACCTGCTGCAGGCCGGTGGCAAGCGCTTCCGCCCCCTGCTCACGGTGCTGTGCGCCGAGTTCGGCGACCCCACCGCTCCGGACATCGTCCCGGCGGCCGTCGTGGTCGAGCTGACGCACCTCGCCACGCTGTACCACGACGACGTGATGGACGAGGCGTCCATGCGCCGCGGTGCTCCCAGCGCGAACGCGCGCTGGAACAACTCGGTCGCGATCCTGGTGGGCGACTTCCTGTTCGCGCGTGCCTCGTCCCTCGTGGCCGACCTCGGTCCCGAGGCCGTCCGCATCCAGGCCGAGACGTTCGCCCGTCTGGTGCACGGCCAGTTGCGCGAGACGCTCGGTCCCGGTCCCGACGACGACCCGCTCGAGCACTACCTCTCGGTGGTGGCCGACAAGACGGGCTCGCTGATCGCCACCGCCGCGCGCTTCGGCGCGATGATGTCCGGTGCGGGTGAGGACGTCGAGGCCACGCTGCTGGAGTTCGGCGAGCGCATCGGCGTCGCCTTCCAGCTGGCCGACGACATCATCGACGTCGCCAGTGACGCCGACGACTCGGGCAAGGTGCCCGGCACCGACCTGCGCGAGGGCGTGCCCACGCTGCCCACCCTGCTGGTGCAGGCCGCGCCGGTGGAGGGCGACGAGCGCCTGCGCGAGCTGCTCTCGGGCCCGATCGCCGACGAGGACGACGTCCAGTGGGTCATCCGCGCCCTGCGCGAGCACCCGGCGATGGACCGCGCCCGCGCCTACGTCCGTGCCGAGGCCGACGCGGCCCGCGCCCTGCTCGCGAAGCTCCCGGCCGGCCCGGCCCGCGACGCCCTCGACGACATCTGCACCCGCGCCACCGACCGCCTCGGCTGACCAGCCCTCCGCCGCCGGCCGGAACCGCGCACTCGCGGGGGAGGCGGTCAGATCGCGGTCGACTCAGCCGCGCACTCGTCGGCGGTGCGCTTGGCGCGACGCCGCGTGCGCATCGCGTCGTAGGTGAAGATCACCAGCGCCGCCCACACGATCACGAAGCCGATCCAGCGCGCCGTGCCCATGTGCTCGCCGAAGATCGTCAGCCCGAAGATGAACTGCAGGATCGGTCCGAGGTACTGCAGGATGCCGATGGTCGTGAGCGAGAGCCTGATCGCGGCGGCGCCGAACATCAGCAGCGGGATCGCGGTGACGATGCCGGTGCCCATCAGCAGCACCGTGTTGAGCGCGCCCTCGTGCCCGAACGCCAGCGTGCCGTTGACCCCGAGGAACACCAGGAAGGCGATGGCGAACGGGGTGAGGATCGTCGTCTCCACCGAGAGCGCCTCGATCGTGCCGAGGTTCGCGCGCTTCTTGAGGAATCCATAGGTCGCGAAGCTCGTGGCCAGCACGAGGGCGACCCACGGCGGGCGGCCGTAGTCCACGGTCAGCACGACCACCGCGAGGATGCCCAGCCCGACCGCGACCCACTGCAGGCGCCGCAGGCTCTCGCCCAGGACGAAGACGCCGAGCAGCACGGTCATGAGCGGGTTGATGAAGTAGCCGAGGCTTGTCTCGATGACGTGACCGTTGGTGACGCCCCAGATGAACGCACCCCAGTTGATGGTGATGACCACCGAGGCGAGCGCGAGCGGCACCATGAGCCGACGCTGGCCGATGATCGCGCGGAACGCGCCCCACTTGCGTGCGATGGTCAGCAGGCCGAGGCAGAAGACGAAGGTCCAGACGATGCGGTGCGCGAGCACCTCGTACGCCGACGCGGGCTCGAGCAGGGGCCAGTAGAGGGGGAAGAAGCCCCAGCACAGGTAGGCGGCCGTCCCGTAGATCAGCCCTGCCTTGGAGTCGGAATTGGTCGTCGCCACGTGCTGAGTCAACACCCTTTCCTGCCGCCGTCTTCCCCGCGGGTGGTCCTAGAGTCGTGGCATGGGGGTGAGAGGCCGGTTCCTGCTGCTGCTCGGGCTGCGCTGGCTGGCCACCGGGCTCCTCATGCCGGTGTCCCTGCTGCTGCCTTTGGAGCGCGGTCTGACGATCGCCGAGGTCGGCCTGGCGATGGCCGCGCAGGGCGTCGTCGTGCTGGTCATGGAGATCCCCAGCGGGGCGCTCGCGGACTCGTGGGGGCGTCGGCCGGTGTTCATCGCGTCGGGCGTCGCGGCGATCGCGGCCTACGGCCTCACGCTCGTGGCGCAGTCGGTGCTGGCGTTCGCGCTGGCGTGGGCCGTCAGCGGCCTGTTCAGGGCCCTCGACAGCGGGGCGCTCGAGTCGTGGTTCGTCGACGCCGAGAACGCCCGCGGCGCCTCGGACGAGGTGCCCTCCGCACTCGCCCTGGCCGGGGGTGTCATCAGCGGAGCCATCGCGGTCGGCTCGGTGCTCACCGCGGGTCTGCTCTACGTCGCCCCGTGGTCCGACGGGGTCGCGCTGGCCGTGCCCTACACGCTGTCGATCGCCATCGTCGTCGTGCAGATCGGGTGCGCGCGGCTGCTGATGGAGTCGGTCCAGCACACCGAGGAGGCCGCGCCCGGCTGGCGCGCGACGCTCGTCTCGGGCGTGCGGATCGCCTTCGGCCGCCGTCTGCGCCTGCTGACCGCCGCGATGCTGCTGTGCGGTGTTGCCGTCGCGGGGCTCGAGCTGCTGATGCCGGTGCGGCTCGCCGAGTTCTCGTCCGACACCAGCAGCGCGGGCACCGTGCTCGGCATCGTGTCGTCGATCGCGTGGGGCCTGGCGGCGCTCGGTGCCACGGTGGCCTCTCGGGTGCTGCGCGAGGTCGGGCCGGGAGTCCTCGCGCCGATCCTCGGCGCCGCCGAGGCGATCGGTCTCGCGATCATGGCGATCGCCGGCGGCCCGGTCGCGCTGATCGCGGGCTTCTGGCTCTGCTACCTCGTGCACACGTCGTTCGGCGCCGCGTACAACGCGCTCGTGCACGACCGTGTCACCGAGGCGAACCGCGCCACGGCGCTCTCGGTCACCTCGATGGCGTTCCTGGGCTCGGCCTCGGCCGGGGGAGTGGCGCTCGGGTTCGTCGCGGGCGAGCTCAGCGCCGCGTGGGCCCTCGTCACGGCCGCGGCGGTCATGCTGCTCGCCGCGGTCCTCGTGGCGGGCGCCGCCCGCCAGCGCGGCGTCACGGTTCAGCGGTAGTCGGGAGGTGTGCCCCGATGCCGTCCTCCCACCGGGCACCGGGGCCTTTCCCCCAGTGCGGGCGGTCTTCCCCAACGGCCCGCGCGTTCGAATGTAGTTCAATCCTCAACGAGTTTCCGGAGAATGCGGAGACTGCGCGACACGACGGGGAGCAGGCAGAGGCCCCAGGGAGGGAGTCACCTGGGGCCTCTTCAGTGATCCGCTGCCGGGGAAGAGCGGACCTCGGGGTCGGGGGTCCCCGTGGGGAGATTCTCTACACTGCCCGGAACATGCGCCAGTGCCCCGCCACGGGACGGACGAGTAACAAGCGAGAGGCGGCGGGCGCCGCGGCCGGGGATCAGCGGTAGTTGGTGAACTGCACCGCGAAGTCGAGGTCGGCGTTCTTGACCAGCGCGATGACCTCCTGCAGGTCGTCACGGGACTTGCTCGTGACGCGCAGCTCGTCGCCCTGGATCTGCACCTTCACGCCCTTGGGCCCCTCGTCGCGGATCAGCTTGCTGACCTTCTTGGCCTGCTCGGTGCTGATGCCCTCGCCGAAGGTGCCGTTGATCTTGACGTCCTTGCCCGACTGGCGCGGCTCGTCGGCCTCGAAGGCCTTGAGGCTGATGTTCCGCTTGACCAGCTTGGTCTGGAAGACGTCGAGGATGGCGCGGGCGCGCTCCTCGGCGTTCGCGGTGATCTCCACGCCCCACTCGCCCTTCCACTCGATGGAGGCGTTGGTGTTCTTGAAGTCGTAGCGCGTCGAGATCTCCTTGACCGCCTGGTTGAGGGCGTTGTCGGCCTCTTGGCGGTCGATCTTGCTGACGATGTCGAAGGAGGAGTCGGCCATGGGGCCACCCTACGGCCTGCCGCGCCGCGCGGGAGCGGTGCTCCGAGGCGGCCCTGATTTCGGGCCCGGCGGGACGCTGGGGTAATCTTGCAGACTGTCGCGGCAGGTTGCCCGAGCGGCCAAAGGGAGCTGACTGTAAATCAGCCGGCATTGCCTTCAGAGGTTCGAATCCTCTACCTGCCACGTGACGCGAGCCCCCGACCGGAGACGGTCGGGGGCTCGTCCCTTTCCCACCCCCACATCCGTCGGTGGTGGCCCCTATCGTCGGTGGCATGAGCGCCACCGACGACCGCCCGGGCGAGGACTGGACGCTGCACGCCCTCTACGACCTCGTGCCCGACGCGTACGAGCTCGACCTGCTCGAGGAGGCCGGTCGCCCCGCCGGGGGACACTCCCGTGCCGAGGTCGCGGCCGCTCTCGAGGACGCCCGCCGCGGGGCGATCGCCGCACTGGGCCACGACGTGGAGTCCGCGGCCGAGGTCGACGCCCCGGTGCCGTCGCCGGCCCAGGCGCGCTTCACGGTCGAGCGGCTGCTCGGCGGCGTGGTCGTCGACGGCGACCCCCGCTGACCCCACGAGTACGGTGAACGCGTGGCAGACACGTGGTTCGACCGGCGCACGTTCCGGCGTCCGTGGGACCTCGACGGGCTGCTCGACGCCAAGCGCGCGACGGGCACCCGCGTCAGCCTCGTGATCCCCGCGGTCAACGAGGCCGCCACGGTCGGCGACGTCGTGGGCCGGATCCACGACGCATTCGTCCGCGACTCCGACCTCGTCGACGAGCTCGTCGTCGTCGACGGCGGCTCGACCGACGACACGGCCCGGATCGCGGCGGAGGCAGGTGCCCGCGTCCACTCCCTCGCCGACATCCGCCCCGACCTCGGCCACCGTGCCGGCAAGGGCGAGTCCATCTGGAAGTCGCAGCTCGTCACCACGGGCGACGTCCTCGCGTTCGTCGACGCCGACCTCACCGAGTGGGACACGCACTTCGTCACCGGCCTGCTCGGCCCGCTGCTCACGGACCCGGGGGTCGCCCTCGTCAAGGGCTTCTACGAGCGGCCGTTCCGCGCGGGCGCCGCCGACGACCCGCAGGGCGGCGGTCGCGCCACCGAGCTCGTCGCCCGTCCGCTGCTCGCGCTGGCCCGACCGCACCTCGGCCGCGTGGTGCAGCCGCTCGCGGGGGAGTGGGCGGTGCGCCGTTCGGTCTATGAGACCCTCCACGTCCCGGTCGGCTACGGCGTCGACCTCGCGGCCCTCATCGACGTCTCCGACCGCCTCGGCCTCGACGCGGTCGCGCAGGTCGACCTCGGCCGCCGCGCCCACTCGCACCAGTCGCTGCAGGACCTCGGACCCATGGCGGTGCAGCTCACCGCGGCCGTGTTGTCGCGCTCCGACGCCCGCGTGGGGGAGGATCGCGTCGTGCTCCACCAGTTCCGCGGTCTCGAGGAGATCGCGCGCGAGGTCGACCTCTCCGAGCGCCCGCCGGCCGCGGAGGTCGCACGATGACCCTGCGCCTCGGCCGCCACACCTTCGCCGACGACGCCACGCTGATGATGGCGATCGTCAACCGCACCCCCGACTCGTTCTTCGACAAGGGCGCCACGTGGGCCGAGGACTCCGCGTTCGACCGCGTGCAGCAGGTCGTCGAGGAGGGCGCAGAGATCGTCGACATCGGCGGCATCAAGGCGGCACCCGGCGTAGAGATCGACGCGGACGAGGAGAAGCGCCGCGTCGTCGGCTTCGTCGAGCGCGTGCGATCGGCGTTCCCCGGCGTCGTGATCAGCGTCGACACGTGGCGTGCCGAAGTCGGCCGTGCCGTCTGCGAGGCCGGCGCCGACCTGCTCAACGACGCCTGGGGCGGTGCCGACCCTGGCCTGGCCGAGGTCGCCGCCGAGTTCGACGTCGCGATGGTCTGCACGCACACCGGCGGCGTCACGCCCCGCACCCGGCCGCACCGGCTGGAGTACGACGACGTGGTCGCCGACGCGATCGCCTCCACGGTGGCCCAGGCCGAGCGCGCCGTCTCGCTCGGCGTCGCCCGCGAGAGCCTCCTGATCGACCCGGCCCACGACTTCGGCAAGAACACGTTCCACTCGCTCGAGGTCACTCGACGGCTCGGCGAGATGGTCGACACCGGCTGGCCCGTGCTCGTCTCGCTGTCGAACAAGGACTTCGTCGGCGAGACGCTCGACGCGCCGGTCGGAGAGCGCCTGCTGGGCACGCTCGCGGCCACCGCCGTCGCCGCCACGGCCGGGGCGCGCGTCTACCGCGTGCACCAGGTGCCCGAGACGCGCCAGGTCGTCGACATGGCGTGGACGATCGCGGGGCGCCGTCCGCCCGCCCGGGCGATCCGAGGTCTCGCGTGATCCGCCGACTCGTCGTGCTGCCGCCCGTGCCCGCGCTGCTGCCGCGCTACGCGAGCCTCGAGGACCCCGTGGCCGAGCTCCGCGTCTCCGCCGTCGCGGCGGTGCAGGCGAGCACGCGCGGCGTCGAGGCGGTCTCGGTCGTCGGTGACGACCCCTTCGCCCCCGAGGTGGCGCGAGCCCTGCTCGACGCGGCCGGCTTCACGGGTCGGGTCGAGGACGGCGCCGAGGTGCTGCTCGTCATGGCCAACGGCACCGCGAAGCGCGGCGAGAAGGCACCCGGGCACTTCGACGAGCGCGCGCTGGACTTCGACGACACCGTCGACCTCGCGCTGCGCTCCGGCGACGGCTCGCGGCTCTCGGCGCTGGATCCGCAGCTCGGCGCCGAGCTCTGGGCGTCGGGGATCGAGCCGCTGGTGGACCTCGGCGAACAGCTGGGCGACGGCTGGCGGGTCTCCGTCCCCTACGCCGACGCTCCCTACGGCGTCCTCTGGTGGGTCGTCGCCTGGCTCCACTGACCTCCGGTCAGCCAGATCTGTAGCGGCATCCACTGGTTTCGGGCAGATCCGGCGCGAAAAGGGTGGACAGTGCCACAGATCTCGCGCACCGGAGGGGTGAGGTCGGCGGTGGCCTAGGGTGGTCGCCGTGGCCTACGACGCGCTCTTCGACACCGTCTTCGCCCGCATGGATCCCGAGCGGATCCACGAGCGTGCCTTCGCCGCGATCCGCGCAGGTCGCCCGCTGACCTCGTTGGCCTACCGCGTCGAGCCGAGCCCCGTCACCGTCATGGGCGTGGAGTTCCCGCACCGCTTCGGTCTCGCCGCCGGCTTCGACAAGAACGCGCGCGGCGTCCTGGGCCTGCTGGCGCTGGGCTTCGGCCACGTCGAGATCGGCACGGTCACCGCCCGCCCGCAGCCCGGCAACGAGCGCCCGCGCCTGTTCCGGCTCGTCGACGACCACGCGATCGTCAACCGCATGGGCTTCAACAACGACGGCGCGGCCCAGGTGGCCGCGCGCCTGCACCGCCTGCGCGGGACCGCCGCCGGGCAGCGGGCCGTCATCGGCGTCAACATCGGCAAGACGAAGGTCGTCCCCGCCGAGCGTGCCGCGCAGGACTACGTCGAGAGTGCGCGCCTGCTGTCGCCCTACGCGGACTACCTCGTCGTCAACGTCTCGAGCCCGAACACGCCCGGGCTGCGCGACCTGCAGGCCGTCGAGTCGCTCGAGCCGATCCTGGCTGCGGTCAAGGCCGTCGCTGACGGCAACCACGGCCGCCGCGTGCCATTGGTGGTGAAGATCGCGCCCGACCTCGCCGACGAGGACATCGACCAGGTCACCGACCTCGTCCTCGAGCTCGGTCTCGACGGCATCAGCGCCACCAACACGACGATCGCCCGGCCCGACGCGCTGCGCACGTCGCGCGAGGTGGTCGACGCCGCGGGCGCCGGTGGCCTGTCCGGGCCGATCCTCGCCGAGCGCGCCACCGAGGTGCTGCGCCGGATCCGCGCGCGGGCCGGTGAGGGACTCACGCTGATCGGCGTCGGCGGGGTCACCGGCGAGGCCGACGTGAGGACCCGGATCGAGGCCGGCGCCGACCTCGTCCAGGCGTACACGGGCTTCATCTACGGGGGCCCGTCGTGGCCCTCCCGACTCGCCCGAGCCGCCCGATAATCCCTGCGATCCCGGGGTCGCGCGACGACGTGCCCACCCCGATTTGGGAACCCGGCACCTGACCCGGTATCTTTACTTGTCGGCTTGCCCCTTTAGCTCAGTCGGCAGAGCGTTTCCATGGTAAGGAAAAGGTCTACGGTTCGATTCCGTAAAGGGGCTCTGAGGAGCGAGGCGACTCGCAACTCCGTGGCTGGGTAGCTCAGTTGGTCAGAGCGCACGACTCATAATCGTGAGGTCGCGGGTTCGAGCCCCGCCCCAGCTACCGAACCGGCAAGTCAGCATCACATCACCCGCCCGGGAACGGGCGGGGCACCGACCAGAAGAGGCACACCGTGGCCAGCAAGAGCTCCGACGTTCGTCCCAAGATCACCTTGGCCTGCACTGAGTGCAAGGAACGCAACTACATCACGAAGAAGAATCGTCGCAACGATCCCGACCGCCTCGAGGTCAAGAAGTACTGCCCGCGCTGCGACGCCCACCAGGCGCACCGCGAGACGCGCTGAACCCGACTTCCGACGACCCCCGTGCCCCTGGGCACGGGGGTCGTCGACGTTTGTCAGGCCTCCCGAAGCCGCCTGCTAGCGTCACCGGCATGCACTTGTCCGAGGTCACCACGCTGCGCCTGGGAGGCCCGGCCCGAGAGGTCGTGGAGGCCACCACCGAGGACGAGCTGATCGCCGCCGTCCGCTCGGCCGACGAGGCCGGCGAGCCCGTCCTGCTGGTCGGCGGCGGCAGCAACCTCGTCGTCGCGGACGACGGCTTCGAGGGCACCGTCGTGCTGATCCGCACGCGCGGGATCGAGGTCTCGGCCGACGCGTGCAGCGGCGCGATGGTCACCGTGGCCGCCGGCGAGAGCTGGGACGGGTTCGTCGCCCACGCCGTCGCGCAGGACTGGGAGGGCGTCGAGGCCCTCGCCGGCATCCCCGGCTCGGTCGGTGCCACCCCGATCCAGAACGTGGGCGCCTACGGCCAGGAGGTCGCCGACACGATCGTCAGCGTCCGCACGTGGGACCGCGTCGAGCAGCGCGTCCGCACGCTCATGTTCACCGACCTCGGCTTCGCCTACCGGCACAGCCGCTTCAAGGACGAGCCCGGCCGCTTCGTCGTGCTCACGGTCGCCTTCCAGCTGCGCTTCGCCGGCGCGCTCAGCGCCCCCGTGCGCTACGCCGAGCTGGCCCGCCACCTCGGCGTCGAGGTCGGCGCCAGGGCGCGCCTGGCGCAGGTCCGCGAGACGGTGCTGGCGCTGCGGCGGGGCAAGGGGATGGTGCTCGACGCCGACGACCACGACACGTGGAGCGCCGGGTCGTTCTTCACCAACCCGATCCTCTCGGCGCAGGAGGCCGCGGCGCTGCCCGAGGGCGCTCCGCGCTTCGAGCAGCCCGACGGGTCGGTCAAGACCAGTGCCGCATGGCTCATCGATCACGCGGGCTTCGAGAAGGGGTTCAGCCGGGGCCCCGTGGGCCTCTCCGGCAAGCACGTGCTGGCCCTCACCAATCGCGGGGGCGCCACCACGGCCGAGCTGCTCGACCTGGCGCGCGAGGTGCGCGACGGGGTGCAGCGGGAGTTCGGGATCCGGCTCGTCAACGAGCCGGTGCTCGTCGGCGCCGACCTGTAGCCGGCGCCGACGGCACTCAGGAGAACAGCGAGATCAGCGAGAGGTCGGAGTAGTCCGACGTGCTGGTCGAGGACGACGCGACGCCGATCATGATCAGCACGATCACGAAGACGAACACCACGACGCCGATGATCAGCAGGACGCTGCCGATGATGCCCAGGATGCGGCCGGCCTGCGCCTCGCCGCGACCGTCGTAGACGCCCGGGTTCGCATCGATCTCGGCGACGGCGCGGTTGCCCATCACCCAGGCGAAGGGCGCCAGGACGCCGCACACGATGAGGCCCAGGATGCCCAGGATGAGCACGAGGGTGGCCTTGGGGTGCTTGGGCGGGGGAGCGCCCCACTGCTGCTGGCCGGGCGCGCCCCACTGCTGCTGACCGGGGTACGGCTGGCCGGGCTGGGCGCCGTAGGGCTGCTGGCCGGGGTACGCGGGCTGTCCGGAGTGTCCGGGCTGCTCGGGGCCCGGGGTGGGGTCGTTCGGCTGCTGACCCGAGGAATCGCCGGGGTACGGCGGCTGGTTGTCGCTCATGGCGCCATCGTTCCACGTGCGTCGGTCAGCCAGGCCTCGACACCCGCGAGGGCGGAGGCGCGCAGGTCGTCCGGGGCGTGCGAGGCGCGCAGCGACCGCCGGGCCAGCTCGGCGAGCTCCTCGTCGCTGAAGTTCTGCGCGGCGCGCAGGAGGGCGTACTGGCCCGCGAGGCGGGTGCCGAACAGCAGGGGGTCGTCGGCGCCGAGGGCGACGTCGACCCCGGCCTCGAGCAGGTCGCGCACCGGGACCTCGTCGATCGTGGCGTAGACGCCGAGCGCGACGTTGGAGGCAGGGCACACCTCGAGGCCGATCCCGGCGTTCGCGATCGTCTCCAGCAGCCGGGGATCCTCGGCCGCCCGCACGCCGTGGCCCAGCCGGTGGGGCGCGAGGTGGGTGAGGCACTGGCGCACGTGGTCGGGCCCGCGCAGCTCGCCACCGTGGGGCGCCAGCACGAGTCCCGCGCGGTCGGCGATGCGGAACGCCGGGCCGAACGCGGCCGTGTCGCCCCGCCGCTCGTCGTTGGAGAGCCCGAATCCGTGCACTCCGCGGCCCGCGTACTGCGCCGCGAGGCGGGCCAGGGTGCGCGCGTCCATCGGGTGCCGCGTGCGGTTGGCCGCCACGATGAGGCTCATCCCCAGGCCGGTCGAGGCCGAGGCGTCACGCACCGCGTCCAGCACGAGGTCGGTGAACGCGGTGATGCCGCCGAAGCGCGCGGCGAAGCCGGAAGGGTCGACCTGGATCTCGGTCCACACGCAGCCGTCGGCGAGGTCGTCCTCGGCGGCCTCGCGCACGAGGCGGCGCACGTCGTCCTCCGTGCGCAGGACCGAGCGCGCCACGTCGTAGAGTCGCTGGAAGCGGAACCAGCCCTTCTCGTCGGCGGCGGAGAGCTGCGGCGGCCACTCCTCGACGAGCGCCGAGGGCAGGTGCACGCCGTCGCGCTCGGCCAGCTCGATGAGCGTGCCGTGACGCATCGACCCGGTGAAGTGCAGGTGCAGGTGAGCCTTGGGAAGAGTCGTCAGGGGCCGCACGCGGCCATCGTGTCACGGCCGTGGGAGAGGGGCTCGGGGGACACCGGGGAAGCCCGGTTTCGCATTCGTGGCCCGGCCGCGTACACTTGACGAAACCGGCGAAACTCACCCTGTTTCGTCATGCCCGGAACCGGGCGAAAGGGCACTGGCGCAACTGGCAGCGCATCGGTCTCCAAAACCGAAGGTTGGGGGTTCAAGTCCCTCGTGCCCTGCAAGGTCGGCGGTGAGCCGACACCGTTCGACGAAGGAGCACCGTGAGCGAGAATCACGAACTGGCCGGGACGCGCACCAAGCGCACGTCCCCGCTCACGTTCTACCGCCAGGTGGTCGCCGAGCTGCGCAAGGTGGTGTGGCCGACCCGTCCGCAGGTCGTCAACTACTTCTTCGTCGTGCTCGTCTTCGTGCTGATCATGATGGCGTTCGTCTCCGCACTGGACTACGCGTTCGGCAAGGCCGCGTTCGCCATCTTCGCCTAGACCAAGGACTGACATCTTGACCTCCGAATTCGACGAGACCGACGCGCCCGTGGACGAGACGTCCGCGCACGAGCCGTCGTCCGACGAGACCCCCGACGCCGAGGGCGCGGACGAGGCCGCCGACGCCGCGACCGAGACCTCCGAGGCCGACGCGGCCGACGAGGAGTCCGTCGACCCCCTGCAGGAGTTCCGCGACCGCCTCTGGAGCCAGCCCGGCGACTGGTACGTGATCCACACGTACGCCGGCATGGAGAAGCGCGTCCAGCAGAACCTCGAGAACCGCAAGGTCGCGCTCAACGCCGAGGACTACATCCACGAGATCGTCGTGCCGACCGAAGAGGTCGCCGAGATCAAGAACGGCCAGCGCAAGCTCGTCAAGCGCACCGTGCTCCCGGGCTACGTGCTCGTCCGCATGGACCTCACCGACGACTCGTGGGGCGTCGTGCGCCACACGCCGTCGGTCACCGGATTCGTCGGCAACGCGCACCAGCCGGTGCCGCTGAGCCTGTCCGAGGTCGAGAAGATGCTCGCCCCGGCCGTCGAGGCCGAGGTCGCCGCGGAGGCCACCGCCACCGCCGAGCCGCAGCAGAGCGCGCCCGCCAAGGTCGAGTTCAGCGACTTCGCCGCCGGCGACTCGGTCCTCGTCATCGACGGGCCGTTCGCCACGCTGCACGCGACGATCACCGAGATCAACCTCGAGGGCCAGAAGGTCAAGGGCCTCGTCGAGATCTTCGGTCGCGAGACCTCGGTCGAGCTGCCGTTCGACTACATCCAGAAGGTTTGATCGCCCCGCGATCAAAGGTCGGTCGCCGAGCCGTTCGAGCGGTGACCGACACAGAACGCACAACCAGTTAGAAGGACCCGAAATGCCTCCCAAGAAGAAGGTCGCAGCTGTCGTCAAGGTGCAGCTGCAGGCCGGCCAGGCCAACCCGGCGCCGCCCGTCGGCACCGCGCTCGGCCCGCACGGCGTCAACATCATGGACTTCTGCAAGGCGTACAACGCCCAGACCGAGTCCATGCGCGGCAACGTCGTCCCCGTCGAGATCACGATCTACGAGGACCGCTCGTTCACCTTCATCACGAAGACGCCGCCGGCCGCCGAGCTGATCAAGAAGGCCGCCGGCCTGTCGAAGGGCTCGTCCGTCCCGAACAAGGACAAGGTCGGCAAGCTCACCAAGGATCAGGTGCGCGAGATCGCCCAGACGAAGATGCCCGACATCAACGCCAACGACATCGACGGCGCCATGAAGATCGTCGAGGGAACCGCCCGCTCCATGGGCGTCACCATCGACGGCTGAACCACCCCGAACATCCCCCGTGGAAGGGCCAGCTGGGCCCGCACCACACCTGGTACAGAGAGAGAAGCCAGTCATGACACAGCGCAGCAAGGCGTACCGCGCCGTCGCCGAGAAGATCGACCGCGACGCGCTCTACACGCCGCTCCAGGCCACCACCCTGGCCAAGGAGTCCGGCTCCACCAAGTACGACTCGACCGTCGACGCCGTCGTGCGTCTCGGCGTCGATCCCCGCAAGGCGGACCAGATGGTGCGTGGCACCGTCAACCTGCCGCACGGGACCGGCAAGACCGCCCGGGTCCTGGTCTTCGCCACCGGCGCCAACGCCGATGCCGCTCGTGAGGCCGGTGCCGACTTCGTCGGTGCCGACGAGCTCGTCGACAAGATCAACGAGGGCTGGCTCGACTTCGACGCCGTCGTCGCCACGCCCGACATGATGGGCAAGGTCGGCCGCCTCGGTCGTGTCCTCGGCCCCCGCAACCTGATGCCGAACCCCAAGACCGGCACCGTCACCACCGACGTGGCCAAGGCCGTCGGCGACATCAAGGGCGGCAAGATCGAGTTCCGCGTGGACCGTCACGCCAACGTCCACTTCATCGTGGGCAAGGCGTCGTTCTCGGCCGAGCAGCTCGCCGAGAACTACGGCACCGCCATCGAGGAGATCCTGCGTCTCAAGCCGGCCAGCTCGAAGGGCCGCTACATCAAGCGCGCCACGATCTCCACCACGAACGGCCCCGGCATCCCGGTCGACCCCTCGCGCTCGCGCAACTGGGCGGTCGACGAGGAGGCCTGAGCCTTCACGTTCACCCGACGACGCCGTCCTCCTCGCGAGGGCGGCGTCGTCGCGTTCGCATGCAGGGCGGGTGGGGCCCGCCGGGTAGGGTCGGCGGCATGAGGAAGACGCTCGGGATCTCGCTCGCCGCCGGCCTGCTGGCACTCACCTCCGCCTGTGGCGGCTCCGGGGACGGTGACACCACGCCGGCCGCCTCCGACGGCCCCAGCGCCGCGGCCGCCGCGAAGGAGCCGGCCGCGGCTCCGGCCGAGGGCGAGCTCACGCAGGACAACTTCGTCGAGCGCCTCAGCGCGGCCCAGCTCGAGGCCGGCAGCGCTCACATGGAGATGACCTCCGGCATGGGCGGCCAGTCCATCACGATGAACGGCGACGTGCAGATGGCCGAGTCGGTCACCGACTCCGCCTCGCACCTCACGATGGACATGGGCGCGATGACGATGGACCTGCGCCTGGTCGAGGGCGTGATGTACCTCAAGATGGGCGAGATGACCGGCGGCAAGTACGCCAAGATCGACCTCACCGATCCCGACAGCCCGCTGGCGAGGCAGTACGGCTCGATGGCCGACCAGGCCGACCCCACGGCGCAGCTGGAGACCTTCAAGTCCGCGCTGGTCGAGTTCGACAACCAGGGCGACGGCGGCCAGGTCGACGGCGTCGACACGACGAGGATCGAGGTCGCGGTCGACACCGCCAAGGTGCTCGAGGAGCAGGGCCAGCAGCTGCCGAAGTCGATGCCGAAGGAGCTGCGCTACGTCATGCACGTCGGCGCCGACGACCTCCTGCGCAAGATGACGATGGACCTGGCCGGCACCGAGAGCACCATCACCTGGAGCAAGTGGGGTGAGCCCGTCGAGGTCGAGGCCCCGGCCAAGGACGAGATCTCGGACATGAAGGGCCTCGGCGCGTTCCCGACCGCCGACCCCACGCGCGAGGGCTGAGCGACCCCGATTTGGAGGAACCACCGGCGGCCGCCTAGACTGGACGAGCCGAAGACCGCCGGTGGTGTCTCCCACGAGTCACCCGAAGTGCCCGAGAGGGCGACCTGCGCAGGTGCAGATCAGGGTTCGTCCCTGCGTTCACACGAGCGTCCTGTGCCAGTGGCACGGGACGCTCTTCTCGTGCAGGTGGTCTTCGCATGACAGTGAAGGAGACCCATGGCACGCCCGGACAAGGCAGCAGCCGTCGCCGAGCTCGCGGACAGCTTCCGCGAGTCCAACGGCGCGGTGCTCACCGAGTACCGCGGCCTCAACGTCAAGCAGCTGCAGGATCTGCGGCGCGCGCTTGGCGATGCCGCGAGCTATGCCGTCGCCAAGAACACGCTGACCAAGATCGCCGCGAGGGATGCCGGCCTCGAGCTCGACGAGTCGTTGCTCACCGGTCCCACCGCGATCGCCTTCATCACGGGCGATCCGGTCGATGCGGCGAAGGGTCTGCGCGACTTCGCGAAGGCTAACCCCGCTCTCGTCCTGAAGGGCGGCTTCCTCGAGGGGAAGACGCTCTCCGCCGACGAGATCAACAAGCTGGCCGACCTCGAGTCGCGCGAGGTCCTCCTCGCCAAGCTCGCTGGTGGCCTCAAGGCCAACCTGGCCAAGGCCGCGGGGCTGTTCAACGCCCCGCTGTCGCAGGCGGCCCGCACCATCGCGGCGCTGCAGGCGAAGGCCGAAGCCGATCCGTCGGTCCTGGCTGCGGGTGCTCCCGCCGCCGAGACCGCCGAGCAGGCACCCGCCGACGAGGCCCCCGCGGCCGAGTCGGACACCGAGAACGTCGAGACCGACGTCACCGAGGGCTGAACCGCCCGATTCCCATCGGGACCCCCTCGGGGTCTCATTGCAGAAAGGACGCCAATCATGGCGAAGCTGAGCACCGACGAGCTGTTGGATGCCTTCAAGGAGATGACGCTGATCGAGCTCTCGGAGTTCGTGAAGCAGTTCGAGGAGACCTTCGAGGTCACCGCCGCCGCTCCGGTGGCCGTGGCTGCCGCGGGCGCTCCCGCCGCTGGTGGCGGCGACGCCGCCGCCGCTGAGGAGAAGGACGAGTTCGACGTCGTCCTCGAGTCGGCCGGCGACAAGAAGATCCAGGTCATCAAGGAGGTCCGTGGCCTCACGAGCCTGGGTCTGAAGGAGGCCAAGGACCTCGTCGAGGGCGCCCCCAAGGCCGTCCTCGAGGGTGTCAACAAGGAGACCGCCGACAAGGCCAAGGAGGCCCTCGAGGCCGCCGGCGCCACGATCACCCTCAAGTGATCTTCGGCTGACTGCTCGCGCGAAGGCGCTCGTTCCCCTCGGGGGACGGGCGTCTTCGCCGTTTCCGGGGGAGTGTCGAATTCGCCGGGAGCAAAGGGGAAACGAATGATCGTTCCCGATCATCGCGCCGATGTCAAGACCCGGGGTTGATATCGGAGTGTCGGCGCGATAGGCTTGAGGTTCGCGCCCACTTTGTCATGCCCTGGTTCCGTCCTGCTCGCTGTGTGCAGGACTTGACGGGGCTCCCGAAGCGTGCGCGCACACGGCACCAGCCGTGTGGTGGAGCGGCACGAGCCGCTCGACGACAACTGAAGAGTACAGAACCGCCACGTTCACCGCATGCGAGTTCCTTCGGAAGGACTTCTCTTGGCCGCCTCGCGTACCGCCGCACCCACGAACACCACCTCGCGCATCTCGTTCGCGAAGATCGCCGAACCGCTCGAGGTTCCTGAGCTTCTCTCCCTGCAGACCGACAGCTTCGACTGGCTGATCGGCAGCGATGCCTGGCGCGAGCGCGTCGAGGCCGATCTGGCCGCCGGGCGCAACGACGTCTCCGGCAAGTCCGGCCTGGAGGAGATCTTCGAGGAGATCAGCCCCATCGAGGACTTCTCCGAGACGATGAGCCTGTCCTTCCGCGACCACCGCTTCGAGCCCGCGAAGTACTCGGTCGAGGACTGCAAGGACCGCGACGTCACGTACGCCGCCCCCCTGTTCGTCACCGCCGAGTTCATGAACAACGAGACCGGCGAGATCAAGAGCCAGACCGTCTTCATGGGCGAGTTCCCGCTCATGACCGACAAGGGCACCTTCATCATCAACGGCACCGAGCGTGTCGTCGTCTCCCAGCTCGTCCGCTCGCCGGGCGTCTACTTCGAGCGCACCCCCGACAAGACGTCCGACAAGGACATCTTCACGGCGCGCGTCATCCCGTCGCGCGGTGCGTGGCTGGAGTTCGAGATCGACAAGCGCGACATCGTCGGCGTCCGTCTCGACCGCAAGCGCAAGCAGTCCGTCACGATGCTCCTCAAGGCCCTCGGGTTCACCGAGGAGCGCATCGTCGAGGAGTTCGGCCAGTACGAGTCGATCCGCATCACGATGGAGAAGGACTCCGTCCGCAGCGAGATCGTGCGCGAGGAGCTCGAGAAGAAGGCCCGCGACACCGCCGTCACCAACGAGATGGTCGACGCCGAGGTCACCCGCCGCTCGCTCATCGACATCTACCGCAAGCTGCGTCCGGGCGAGCCGCCGAGCGTCGAGGCCGCGCAGACCCTGCTGGAGAACTACTACTTCAACCCGAAGCGGTACGACACGGCCAAGGTCGGTCGCCACAAGATCAACAAGAAGCTCGGCACCGACGCCGCGTTCGACCAGCAGACGCTGACGCTCGACGACATCGTCGCCACGATCCGCTACGTCGTGGCCCTCCACGACGGCGCCACCGAGCTCGAGACCCCGGCCGGCACCGTCCCGGTCGAGGCCGACGACATCGACCACTTCGGCAACCGTCGCATGCGCACGGTCGGCGAGCTGATCCAGAACCAGCTCCGCACCGGCCTGGCCCGCATGGAGCGCGTCGTGCGCGAGCGGATGACGACCCAGGACGTCGAGGCGATCACGCCGCAGACCCTGATCAACATCCGTCCGATCACGGCGGCGCTGAAGGAGTTCTTCGGCACCAGCCAGCTGTCGCAGTTCATGGACCAGAACAACCCGCTCGCGGGCCTGACGCACAAGCGTCGTCTGTCGGCCCTCGGCCCGGGTGGTCTGTCGCGTGAGCGCGCCGGCTACGAGGTCCGCGACGTCCACCCGTCGCACTACGGCCGCATGTGCCCGATCGAGACGCCCGAGGGCCCGAACATCGGTCTGATCGGCTCGCTCGCGTCGTTCGGACGCATCAACCCGTTCGGCTTCGTCGAGACGCCGTACCGCCGCGTCGTCGACGGCAAGGTCAGCGACCAGATCGACTACCTGACCGCCACCGACGAGGACCGTTACATCGTCGCGCAGGCGAACTCGGTCCTCAACGAGGACGGCACGTTCGCCGAGGACGCCGTGCTGGTGCGCCAGCGTGGCGGCGAGGCCGAGCTCCGCCCGGCAGGCGAGGTCGACTACATGGACGTCTCGCCGCGCCAGATGGTGTCGGTCGCGACCGCGCTGATCCCGTTCCTCGAGCACGACGACGCGAACCGCGCGCTCATGGGCGCCAACATGCAGCGTCAGGCCGTGCCGCTGATCCGCAACGACGCGCCCCTGGTCGGCACCGGCATGGAGTTCCGTGCCGCCGTCGACGCCGGCGACGTCACCGTCGCCAAGAAGGCCGGCGTCGTCAAGGAGGTCTCCGCCGATCTCGTCGAGATCATGGAGGACGAGGGCACGTACACCACGTACCGCCTGGCGAAGTTCCGTCGCTCGAACCAGGGCACCTGCACGAACCAGCGTCCGCTGGTGCGCGAGGGCCAGCGGGTCGAGGTCGGCACGCCGCTGGCCGACGGTCCCTGCACCGACGAGGGCGAGATGGCGCTGGGCACCAACCTGCTCGTCGCCTTCATGCCCTGGCAGGGTCACAACTACGAGGACGCGATCATCCTGTCCCAGCGCGTCGTCCAGGACGACCTGCTGACCTCGATCCACATCGAGGAGCACGAGGTCGACGCCCGCGACACCAAGCTGGGCCCCGAGGAGATCACGCGCGACGTCCCGAACGTCAGCGAGGAGACCCTCGCGAACCTCGACGAGCGCGGCATCATCCGCATCGGCGCCGAGGTCGGCAACGGCGACATCCTCGTCGGCAAGGTCACGCCCAAGGGCGAGACCGAGCTGACCCCCGAGGAGCGCCTGCTCCGCGCGATCTTCGGCGAGAAGGCGCGCGAGGTGCGCGACACGTCGCTCAAGGTCCCGCACGGCGAGTCCGGCACCGTCATCGGCGTCCGCGTCTTCGACGCGTCCGAGGGTGACGAGCTGAGCCCCGGCGTGAACCAGCTGGTCCGCGTCTACGTGGCCCAGAAGCGCAAGATCAGCCACGGCGACAAGCTCGCCGGCCGCCACGGCAACAAGGGCGTCATCGCCAAGATCCTGCCCGTCGAGGACATGCCGTTCCTCGAGGACGGATCGCCGGTCGACATCGTCCTGAACCCGCTCGGCGTGCCCGGCCGCATGAACGTGGGCCAGGTCCTGGAGACCCACCTCGGGTGGATCGCCAAGGCCGGCTGGGAGGTCCCCGACTCCACCAAGGAGGAGTGGGCCGAGCGCCTGCGCAAGATCGGTGCCGACTCGGCCGACCCGAACACGAACATCGCCACCCCGGTGTTCGACGGTGCTCGCGAGGACGAGATCTCCGGTCTGCTGTCCAACACGCGTCCGAACCGCGACGGCGACCGCATGGTCGGCCCCGACGGCAAGGCGCGCCTGTTCGACGGTCGCACCGGCGAGCGGTTCCCGGATCCGATCAGCGTCGGCTACATGTACATGCTGAAGCTGCACCACCTGGTCGACGACAAGATCCACGCGCGCTCGACCGGCCCGTACTCGATGATCACCCAGCAGCCGCTCGGCGGTAAGGCCCAGTTCGGTGGCCAGCGCTTCGGTGAGATGGAGGTCTGGGCCCTCGAGGCCTACGGCGCCGCGTACGCGCTGCAGGAGCTGCTGACGATCAAGTCCGACGACATCGTCGGCCGCGTCAAGGTGTACGAAGCCATCGTGAAGGGCGAGAACGTTCCCGAGCCGGGCATCCCGGAGTCGTTCAAGGTTCTCGTCAAGGAGATGCAGTCGCTGTGTCTCAACGTCGAAGTGCTCTCGGCCGACGGCACCGCCGTCGAGATGAAGGACTCCGAGGAGGAGTTCTTCCGCGCCGCCGAGGAGCTCGGTATCGACCTGTCCCGCCGCGAGCCGTCGTCCGTCGACGAGCTCTGAGTCCGGACTCCACACACCTTTCGAAAGGGAAAGAAGACACCGTGCTCGACGTGAACTTCTTCGATCAGCTCAAGATCGGTCTCGCGACCGCCGACGACATCCGCAACTGGTCGTTCGGCGAGGTCAAGAAGCCGGAGACGATCAACTACCGCACGCTCAAGCCCGAGCGTGACGGACTCTTCTGCGAGAAGATCTTCGGTCCCACCCGGGACTGGGAGTGCTACTGCGGCAAGTACAAGCGCGTGCGCTTCAAGGGCATCATCTGTGAGCGCTGCGGCGTCGAGGTGACCCGCTCCAAGGTGCGCCGTGAGCGGATGGGCCACATCGAGCTCGCCGCCCCGGTCACGCACATCTGGTACTTCAAGGGCGTGCCGAGCCGGCTGGGCTACCTGCTGGACCTGGCCCCGAAGGACCTGGAGAAGGTCATCTACTTCGCGGCCTACATGATCACCTCGGTCGACGAGGACGCGCGTCACCGCGACCTCGACAGCCTCGAGGGTCGGATCCGTCAGGAGATCGACCAGATCGAGAACCGCAAGAACGACGCGATCAACACTCGGGCCGTCAAGCTCGAGGAGGACGTCGCGGCGCTCGAGGCCGAGGACGCCAAGGCGGCCGAGCTGCGCAAGGTCCGCGACGCGGCCGAGCGCGAGATGGGCCAGCTGCGCGACCGTCACGACCGTGAGATCGCGCGCATCCAGGAGGTCTGGGACCGGTTCAAGAACCTCAAGGTCCAGGACCTCGAGGGTGACGAGCTGCTCTTCCGCGAGATGCAGTACCGCTTCGGCAAGTACTTCGAGGGCTTCATGGGCGCCGCGGCGATCCAGAAGCGCCTCCAGGACTTCGACCTCCAGGCCGAGGCCGAGTCGCTGCGCGAGATCATCGCCACGGGCAAGGGCCAGCGCAAGACGCGTGCCCTCAAGCGCCTCAAGGTCGTCTCGGCCTTCATGGGCAGCGAGAACAACCCGGCGGGCATGGTCCTGGACGCCGTCCCGGTGATCCCGCCGGAGCTGCGCCCGATGGTCCAGCTCGACGGTGGCCGCTTCGCGACCTCCGACCTCAACGACCTGTACCGCCGCGTGATCAACCGCAACAACCGCCTCAAGCGACTGCTCGACCTCGGCGCGCCCGAGATCATCGTCAACAACGAGAAGCGGATGCTGCAGGAGGCCGTCGACTCGCTGTTCGACAACGGCCGTCGTGGCCGTCCCGTCACGGGTCCGGGCAACCGTCCGCTGAAGTCGATCTCCGACATGCTCAAGGGCAAGCAGGGTCGCTTCCGTCAGAACCTGCTCGGCAAGCGCGTCGACTACTCGGGCCGTTCGGTCATCGTCGTCGGCCCGCAGCTCAAGCTGCACCAGTGCGGTCTGCCCAAGCAGATGGCGCTCGAGCTGTTCAAGCCGTTCGTGATGAAGCGTCTGGTCGACCTGAACCACGCGCAGAACATCAAGAGCGCCAAGCGCATGGTCGAGCGGGCCCGCCCGGTCGTGTGGGACGTCCTCGAAGAGGTCATCACCGAGCACCCCGTGCTGCTGAACCGCGCGCCCACCCTGCACCGTCTGGGCATCCAGGCGTTCGAGCCGCAGCTCATCGAGGGCAAGGCCATCCAGATCCACCCGCTCGTCTGCTCGGCCTTCAACGCCGACTTCGACGGTGACCAGATGGCCGTGCACCTGCCGCTGAGCGCCGAGGCGCAGGCCGAGGCCCGCGTCCTGATGCTCTCGACGAACAACATCCTCAAGCCGTCGGACGGCCGTCCGGTGACCATGCCCACCCAGGACATGATCATCGGCCTGTACTTCCTGACCCTGGACCGTGACGGTCACGTGGGCGAGGGTCGTGCGTTCAGCTCGCCGGCCGAGGCGACGATGGCGTTCGAGCGTGGCGAGATCACGCTGCAGAGCAAGGTGAAGATCCGCATCGACGGCGAGATCCGCGAGACCACGCTCGGCCGCGCGATCTTCAACGACGCCCTGCCGCAGGACTACCCGTTCGTCAACTTCCAGGTCGGCAAGAAGGAGCTCGGCGTCATCGTCAACGACCTCGCCGAGCGCTACAGCAAGGTCGACGTGGCCGTCGCGCTGGACAACCTGAAGGACGCCGGCTTCCACTGGGCGACCCGCTCGGGCGTGACGATCTCGATGGACGACGTCGTCAGCCCCGAGGAGAAGGGCAAGATCCTCGAGAAGTACGAGGGTCAGGCCGCCAAGGTTCAGCAGCAGTTCGACCGCGGTCTCATCACCGAGGACGAGCGTCGCCAGGAGCTCATCGAGATCTGGACCCAGGCCACGGCCGAGGTCGCGGGCACGATGGAGGAGATGTTCAAGGCCAGCGGGGACAACCCGATCTGGATGATGGTCAACTCCGGTGCGCGAGGCAACATGATGCAGCTGCGTCAGATCGCCGCCATGCGAGGCCTGGTCGCCAACCCGAAGGGCGAGATCATCCCGCGCCCGATCAAGGCGAACTACCGCGAGGGCCTGTCGGTCGTCGAGTACTTCATCGCGACCCACGGTGCTCGCAAGGGCCTGGCCGACACCGCGCTGCGCACGGCCGACTCGGGCTACCTGACCCGTCGTCTGGTCGACGTCAGCCAGGACGTCATCATCCGCGAGGAGGACTGCGGCACCGAGCGTGGTCTGCCCAAGGTGATCGCGACGCGTCTCGACGACGGCACCCTCGTCGCCGCCGAGAACGTCGAGACGTCGGCCTACGCCCGCAACGCCGCGGTGGACATCGTCCACCCGGAGTCGGGCGAGGTCCTGGTCGGTGCGGGTGAGGACCTCGGCGACGTCGAGATCAACCACCTCATCGCATCGGGTGTGGAGACGATCAAGGTCCGCACGGTCCTGACCTGCGACGCCAAGACCGGCACCTGCGCCAAGTGCTACGGCCGTTCGCTGGCCACCGGCAAGCTCGTCGACATCGGCGAGGCCGTCGGCACCATCGCGGCCCAGTCGATCGGTGAGCCCGGCACCCAGCTGACGATGCGTACCTTCCACACCGGTGGTGTGGCCGGTGACGACATCACGCACGGTCTGCCGCGCGTCGTGGAGCTCTTCGAGGCCCGTCAGCCCAAGGGCAAGGCCCCGATCACCGAGGCCGCGGGCCGCATCACGATCGACGACACCGACAAGGGTCGCAAGATCGTGGTCACGCCCGACGACGGCGCCGAGCCGATGGAGTACCCGGTCACCAAGCGTGCGCGCCTGCTGGTCCAGGACAACGACTCCGTCGAGGTCGGTCAGCAGCTCACGCACGGTACGCCCGATCCGCAGGAGGTCCTGCGCATCCTGGGTGTCCGCAAGGCGCAGGAGCACCTCGTGGACGAGGTCCAGGAGGTCTACCGCAGCCAGGGCGTGGCGATCCACGACAAGCACATCGAGATCATCGTGCGCCAGATGCTCCGTCGCGTGACGGTCATCGAGCAGGGTGACGCCAAGCTCATCCCCGGCGATCTCGCGGACCGCGCGATCTTCGAGGAGGAGAACCGTCGCGTCGTGGCCGAGGGCGGCACCCCCGCCTCGGGCCGTCCTGTCCTGATGGGCATCACGAAGGCCTCGCTGGCCGTCGAGTCCTGGCTGTCGGCCGCCTCCTTCCAGGAGACGACCCGCGTCCTCACCGAGGCCGCGATCCAGGGCAAGTCGGACTCGCTGCGCGGTCTGAAGGAGAACATCATCATCGGCAAGCTGATCCCGGCCGGCACCGGCCTGGAGCGGTACCGCAACATCCGGGTCGAGCCCACCGAGGAGGCGCGTCAGAACGCCTACGCGGTCACGGGCTACGACAGCTTCGACTACCAGTTCGGAGCCTCGGACGCGGCGCCGGTGGCGTTGGACGACTACGACTTCAGCTTCGACAGCTGAGTCAACGCGAAGGGGCCCTGCCGATCGGCAGGGCCCCTTCGTCATGCCCGGGCGGAGGCGCCGGGCTCAGCGGAGGTGGTGGTGACTCGGCGGCCGGTGCGCACGGCGGGGGAGGGTGCGCTCGACGCCGCGGTCCCACACGTCGGGGTGATCGCCCGGGAGGTGCTGGGTGTCCTCGCTCGGGTCGCGGAACATCCACGTCAGTCGCGGCTCGAAGATCGGGCGGAACACCGTGGCGACCGGCTTCGTCATGAGCAGGTTGGCCACGATCGTCGCGGTGGCGATGCAGCCCAGCACGGCGGTGGCGCCGTAGGGCTCGATGCGCTGCCACAGGTCGAAGTGACGGTCGAGCCACAGGATGACGAAGCCGTGCAGCAGGTAGCAGTAGAAGGTGCGCCCGCCCATCGTCGTGGTCCACGAGCGGCCCCGCGGCACGAGCGAGAGGGCGGCCAGCGTGAGCACGAAGGCGATCACGAGCAGCAGCGCCCGGATCGCGATGCCCTCGAGCGGACCCGCGCCGAGCTCGTCGTAGCGGGCCTTCCACAGCAGCCACGTCGTGAGCGGCCAGCGGTCGGCCCAGGACTGCGCGAACGCCAGGCAGACGACGAAGGAGCCGCCCAGCAGCACCGCCGCGACGATGCGGTTGCGCGCGTGACCCAGCCACAGGAAGACCTCGCGGTCGAAGTGCAGCCCGATGACGTAGAACGGCAGCAGGCCGAGGACCTTCGGCAGCGCCAGCACGTTGGGGATCTCGATGAGGCCGGCGAGCAGGGAGATCAGCACGGCGGTGGTGATCGGGTACTTCAGGGCCCGCCAGATGGGAGTCGTCAGACGCCAGATGAACAGGGCGGCCAGGAACCAGCCGAGCCACTGCGGCGACAGGATCATGAAGTGCTCGGGCTCGCCGTCGTAGTGGCGGGTGATCAGCTGCAGGCCGGTCTCGACGATGAGGTACGGCACGATCAGGGTCGACACGATGCGCCGGATCTGGCGGAAGTCGCCCACGTAGTGACGAGCCGTGTAGCCCGAGATCAGCACGAAGAACGGCATGTGGAACAGGTAGATCCACGTGTAGACGCCGCGGGCGGAGTCCATCACCACCAGCTCGGTCAGGGAGTGGCCGATGACGACCAGGAGCATGACCCAGTACCGCGCGTTGTCGAGGTAGGCGACGCGCTCCTTGGGTGCAGAGGTGCTGACCGGCAGCGGATCGAGACGACTCATCGCGCCACCGCCTCACGAAGCGCAGGGTAGGCCGGAGGCGCGATTCGGGCCTCTGCATCGTTCACTCGCTGACGCTCGCTCATCGCCTCAACCCTAGAGGCTCAGCCGTCCCTCGACAGCCTGAGCGATCGAGGCCTCAGGACGCGGGGTTGAGGAACAGCGAGAGGTAGTTGCCGCGTGCCGACAGCGTGTGCACGGTGCGGACCTCGCGACCGTCGGCCCCGGTGCCCCACGTGGAGATGACGACCTCGTTGAGGTCGGCCATCACGTCGCGCTGGACGGTGCCCTCGATGCGCTCGCTGGTGAACCTCTCGGCGACCTCGGTGGCGATCGACGCCCGCAGCGTGGTCATCGTGGCGAACGGCGGGCGCTGCCCCGACAGCAGGACGGTGGCGCTGGACGGCGGCGAGAAGCCGTCGATGACGGGCTCGTCGACCGAGGCGTCCTCGTCCATCTTGGGCCAGATCCAGTCGGTCTTCTCGGCCGTGTCCTCGATGCGCGGCGGGTTGTCGAGGTCCTCGGGCGTCCGGTCCTCCTGGCCGGCGCGCGGGTCGCCGACGTAGGCGACGTCGAGGCGCATGACGGGGCGCTCGAGCGAGGCGAAGTTGCCGGTGCGGGTGGACACGTCGCCGGGATCGACACTCATCCGGACGCGCAGGTCGCGGCCGCCCGGCGTGGTGCCCGAGGCGTCGAGCGAGCAACCGGTGACGCGGCGGTCGCTGGCCTTGCAGTAGGCCGAGAGGTCGTCGGTGACGATGCCGGCCTCCGGCAGCAGCACCGACAGCTCGGCCAGCAGGCGGCGGACCACGAGCGTGGGGTTGCCGTCGATGCGCATGAGCGACACGAAGGTGTCGGGCTTCGGCGGGTCCTCGAGGTCCTCGAAGAAGTCGCCCTCGGGCCGGTTGTCGATCGTGGGGGTGGGGGTCGGCGTCTCGGTGGCCTCGGTGCCCTGCTCCTCGGCCTCCTCCGCCTCCTCCAGCGCCTGCTCGGCGCGCACGGCATCGAGCTCGGGCTTGTACGCCGCGATGAGGCGCTCGCTGCGGTAGCGGACGAGCGGGCCCAGCTGGGTGGCGCCGGCGGGCACGCTCAGGCCGTACGCGATCGGGCTGGCCGGGCCGGACTCGTGCGAGTCGATCTCCGGCGGCACGGTCGTCCGGTCGGCGCTGGGCACGCCGGCGTCGGTGGTGCAGCTCGACAGCGTCAGGATCGCCGCCGTCGCGGCGATGGCGGCGGTCAGACGGCGCATCGATCCCCTTGCCAGGTAGTAGGAGAAGTCAAGGGTAGCCGGTGCCGTCGTATGGTTCTGTCCATGCTCGACCCCACCCCGGCGCACCCAGGCCGGGTGTGACCGTGGACACCCGCACCACCGCCACCGACCGCGTCTTCGCCCTGCTGCGCGAGCGCATCGTCGGGGGAGAGCTGGCGGCGGGCTCCCAGCACTCGATCTACCGGCTGTCCGAGCAGCTCGACGTCTCGCGCACGCCGGTCCGCGAGGCGGTGCTGCGGCTGGCCGACCTGGGCCTGGTCGAGATCGAGCGCAACCGCGGGGTCCGCATCCGCGGCGTCACCGTCGCCGACGTGCGCGAGGTCTTCGAGCTGCGGCTGCTCCTGGAGGTCCCGGCCGCCGCGGCCGCCGCGCGGCTGGCCGACCGCGACCTGCGCGAGCGGCTCGCCGCCAACGTGGCAGCCACCCGCGACCACGCCGCCGCGGGCCGCGAGACCGACTTCAGCCGCGTCGACCGCGACTTCCACGCGCTCGTCGCCTCCGCGGCGCGGAACCCGCGGCTCGAGTCCGAGGTCACCCGGCTGCGCGACTCGATCCAGGCCCGGGGCGTCTCCACCTTCGGCCGCTCGCGTCCGCTCGCCGAGGTCGCGGCGGAGCACGAGCCCGTCGCGATCGCGATCGTGGACGGCGATCCCGAGGCCGCCGGACGGGCCATGGCCGCCCATCTCGAGCGCACCGGCAAACTGCTCATGCACCAGGTGGCCCGGGCGGGGGACGAGGTCGACGACGGCTGGGCCGGGGACGTCCGCGCCGCGGTCGAGGCAGCGGGCAGTAGCATGCTACTGACGGAACCCGCGGACGAAGGACAGTCATGACCACGCCTCCCCTCGAGCGGCTCGAGACCGGTCGCGACGTGCTGGCCCGGCTCGAGCAGTCGGGCGTGCGCGACGTCGACGCCTCGTCGCTGGCCCGCGCGCTCTACAGCTCCGACGCCTCGCTCTACCGCGTCGAGCCCCAGGTGGTCGTCCGGCCGCACGACCTCGACGAGGTCCACGCGGTCGTCGAGGCCTGCCGGGCGTCCGGCACCCCGCTGACCTCGCGCGGCGCGGGCACGTCCATCGCGGGCAACGCCATCGGCACCGGCGTGGTGCTCGACTTCTCGCGCCACATGAACCGCATCCTCGCGATCGACGAGGCCACCCGCACCGCCGAGGTCGAGCCGGGCGTCGTCCACGCGACGCTCCAGCGGGCCGCGGCCCCGGCGGGGCTGCGCTACGGACCCGACCCGTCCACCCACACGCGCTGCACCGTCGGCGGCATGATCGGCAACAACGCCTGCGGCAACCGCGCGCTCGGCTACGGCCGCAGCGCCGACAACGTCGCCGCGCTCGACCTGCTGACGATGGCGGGGGAGCGGTTCCAGGTGGGCCGCGACGTCGCCGTGACCTCGGAGCGGCTCGAGAGCCTGCGCTCGCTCGTCGGCGCGAACCTCTCGACGATCCGCACCGAGTTCGGCCGCTTCGGCCGCCAGGTCTCGGGCTACAGCCTCGAGCACCTGCTGCCCGAGAAGGGCTTCGACGTCGCCTCCTTCATGGCGGGCACCGAGGGCACGCTCGCGGTGATGCTGGGCGCCACCGTCGACCTCGTCGCCGACGCCCCGGTGCGCCACCTCGTCGTCCTGTCGTTCCCGTCGATGGCCGAGGCTGCCGACCACGTGCCGACGATCCTGCCCTTCGAGCCGATCGCGTGCGAGGGACTCGGTGGCCGCATCATCGAGGTCTACCGCGCCGCGCACGGTGCCTCGGCGGTGCCGGATCTGCCGCCGGGCGACGGCTACCTCTACGTCGAGCTGGCCGGCGACGACGCGGCCGAGCTGCAGGCGCGCGCCGACCGCGTGGTGCGCGAGTCCGGCGCGATGGGGCACCGCCACGTCACCTCGCCGATCGAGCAGTCGGTGCTGTGGCGGATCCGCGAGGAGGGCGCCGGCCTGGCGTCCCGCGCCTGGGACCGCCCGGCACTCGCCGGCTGGGAGGATGCCGCCGTCCCGCCCGAGCGGCTGGGGGAGTACCTCCGCGGCTTCGAGGCCCTGCTCGACCAGCACGGCCTGCACGGCACGCTGTTCGGCCACTTCGGCGACGGCTGCGTCCACGTGCGCATCGACTTCCCGCTCGACGCGCCCGACGGCCGCCGCGGGTTCCGCTCGTTCCTCACCGACGCCGCCACGCTGGCCGCGTCGCACGGCGGCTCGTTCTCCGGTGAGCACGGCGACGGCCGCGCGCGGTCCGAGCTGCTGCCCCTCATGTACTCGCCCGAGGCGGTCGGCCTGTTCGAGCAGGTCAAGCAGGTCTTCGACCCCGACGACCTCATGAACCCCGGCGTCCTCGTGCGTCCGCGTCCCCTCGACGAGGACCTCCGCGGGATGGGCGCCGGGTGGCCGGCCGGCATGCCCGAGCGGCGCCGCAGCCTGCGCCTGCTGCACGACGACGGGGACTTCGGCGCGGCGGTCCACCGCTGCACCGGGGTCGGCAAGTGCCTCGCGGCGCCGGGCGCCGGCGTCATGTGCCCCTCCTTCCAGGCCACTCGCCAGGAGAAGGACTCCACGCGCGGACGCGCGCGCGTGCTGCAGGAGATGGTGGACGGCCGGCTCGTCGACGGCGGCTGGAGCAGCCCCGAGGTCCACGAGGCACTCGACCTGTGCCTGTCGTGCAAGGGCTGCGCCGGCGACTGTCCCACGGGCGTCGACATGGCGACCTACAAGGCCGAGGTACTGCACCAGACGTACAAGGGCAGGATCCGGCCCCGGAGCCACTACGTCCTGGGGCGTCTGCCGATGTGGGCCCGGCTCACCGCGCCGGTGGCGCGGCTGGCGAACCTGGCCCTGCGCGTTCCCGGCCTGGCCCACGTCGCCCGGTGGGTCGCGGGCATCGACCAGCGCCGCAGCATCCCCACCTTCGCGACCCGCACGCTGTCGAAGGTGCTGTCCCGCGAGGAGCGGGCCACCGGGGGCGACCCGGTGCTGCTGTGGGCCGACTCCTTCACCGAGTACTTCTCCACCGACGCGGGCCGCGCCGCCGTGCGACTGCTGGAGTCGGCGGGCTACGAGATCCGCCTCCTCGAGCGCCAGCAGTGCTGCGGCCTGACCTGGATCTCCACCGGTCAGCTGGACAAGGCTGCCGAGCTGGCGGCGGCGGCCGTCGAGCAGCTGCACCCGTACGTCGAGGCCGGCATCCCGGTGGTGGGACTCGAGCCCTCGTGCCTGGCCGCCCTGCGCACCGACGCCCCCGAGCTCGTCGACGATCCCCGGGCGGCCGAGGTGGCGAAGGGCGTGTTCACCCTGGCCGAGCTGCTGGCCGACCGCGAGGAGCTCGAGGTTCCCGACCTGTCGGGCCGCACCCTCGTCGTGCAGCCGCACTGCCACCAGGCCTCGGTGATCGGGTTCGACGCCGACCTGCGCCTGCTGTCGCGCACCGGCGCCCACGTCGTGCGCGTCGGCGGCTGCTGCGGACTCGCCGGCAACTTCGGCGTCGAGAAGGGCCACTACGAGGTCTCCGTGGCGGTCGCGGAGCAGCAGCTCATGCCGGCCGTGCGGGAGGCCGGACCCGACGCGATCGTCGTCGCGGACGGCTTCAGCTGCCGCACCCAGCTCGACGACCTGGCCGACGTGCAGGCCGTCCACCTCGCTCAGCTGCTCGTCGGCGACCGGTAGGAAGGGCACCGTGGAAGATCCGCTGATCCTGCTGGGCCGCGAGATGGCCGGCGTCGCCTCCCTCGTCGGACGCATCGAGGGCGACGAGCCCGTGCCCGCCTGTCCCGGATGGACCACCGCCGACCTCGTGCGCCACCTCGGGTCGATCCACCGCTGGGCCGCGGCCATCGTGCTCTCGGGCCAGCGCATCGCCGAGGAGCCCGACGCGCGCGCCACCGAGCCGCTCGACGAGTGGTACGCCGGCACGGCCACGGCGCTGATCGCCGCGCTGCAGGCCATCGACCCCGACGAGCCCGTCCCCAACTTCGCCCGCATCGACGAGGTCGCCGGCTTCTGGCCGCGCCGCCAGCTGCACGAGACGTGCGTGCACCGGGTCGACCTCGCGCAGGCCCTCGGCGTCCCGGACCTCGCGTGGGACGTCGATCCGCAGGTCGCGGCCGACGGCATCTCCGAGGTCGTGCGCGTCTTCGGCCGTCGGATGACCGAGCGGGGGAGGCGGCCGCGCGTCGACGCGCCCGTCCGCCTCGTCGCCACCGATCTCGACCGCAGCTGGATCGTCGCGCCCGACGAGGACGACCCCGACGGACCTCCGCGACTCGTCCAGCGAGAGATCGACGTCGACGGCGAGGCGGTGGGCACGGCCACCGAGCTGTACCTCGCGCTGTGGGGTCGGATCCCGGCGGCCGCGGTCGCTCCGACGGGTGCCGCCGTCGCGTGGTTGGACGGACCGCGCGTCCCCTGACTCCGGGCTGCTGCCGGCGGCCCGAGGCGATTTGTTTCGACGTGGCGGGCTCGGGTAAGATGGGGAGCCGTGCCCGACGTGAGTCGGCGCGACGTTCGAACGGACAAGGGCCCCTGGCCCGATGATCCGTGATCACGGTGGCCGGATGCCGTCCGTGGTGGAGATCGAGGAAGACCCGCGAGGCCGCATGCGCGCCCGCGATCGAACGGGAGAATTCCCAGGAAGAGGCATAGTGCCCACCATCAACCAGCTTGTCCGCAAGGGCCGCCAGAGCAAGGTCGTCAAGACCAACACCCCGGCCCTCAAGGGTTCGCCCCAGCGGCGTGGCGTGTGCACCCGCGTGTACACCACGACCCCCAAGAAGCCGAACTCCGCGCTGCGGAAGGTCGCTCGTGTGCGTCTGTCCAGTGGCACCGAGGTGACCGCCTACATCCCCGGCGAGGGCCACAACCTCCAGGAGCACTCGATCGTGCTCGTCCGTGGTGGTCGTGTGAAGGACCTCCCCGGTGTTCGTTACAAGATCATTCGCGGCTCCCTCGACACCCAGGGTGTCAAGGGCCGCAAGCAGGCTCGCAGCCGTTACGGCGCGAAGAAGGAGAAGAGCTGATGCCTCGCAAGGGTCCCGCTCCGAAGCGTGCCATCGAGACCGATCCGGTCTACGGAAGCCAGCTGGTCACCCAGCTGATCAACAAGGTGCTGTTCGACGGCAAGAAGCAGGTCGCACAGCGCATCGTCTACACGGCCCTCGAGGGCACGCGTGAGAAGTCCGGCACCGATCCGGTCATCACCCTCAAGCGCGCGCTCGACAACGTCAAGCCCGCCCTCGAGGTCAAGAGCCGCCGCGTCGGCGGTGCGACCTACCAGGTTCCGGTCGACGTCCGTCCCGGCCGCCAGACCACCCTCGCGCTGCGCTGGCTCGTCAAGTACAGCTCCGAGCGTCGCGAGAAGACCATGGCCGAGCGCCTCATGAACGAGCTGCTCGACGCCAGCAACGGCCTCGGTGCCAGCGTGAAGAAGCGCGAGGACACCCACAAGATGGCCGAAGCCAACAAGGCGTTCGCCCACTACCGCTGGTGATCGTGAGCGCGACGACCTCGCGCTCCCACACCGACCCACACCTCCGTAAAGGCTGATCCTCACGTGGCAACCGACATCACCACCGACCTGACCAAGGTCCGCAACATCGGCATCATGGCGCACATCGATGCCGGCAAGACCACCACCACCGAGCGCATCCTGTTCTACACGGGCATCACCTACAAGATCGGTGAAGTCCACGAGGGCGGCGCCACGATGGACTGGATGGAGCAGGAGCAGGAGCGCGGCATCACGATCACGTCGGCCGCGACGACCTGCTGGTGGAAGAACCACCAGATCAACATCATCGACACCCCCGGTCACGTCGACTTCACCGTCGAGGTCGAGCGCTCGCTGCGCGTCCTCGACGGCGCGGTCGCGGTGTTCGACGGCGTCGCCGGTGTCGAGCCCCAGTCCGAGACGGTGTGGCGTCAGGCCGACAAGTACGGCGTGCCGCGCATGTGCTTCGTCAACAAGCTCGACCGCACGGGCGCCTCGTTCGACTTCTGCGTCAAGACGATCCGCGAGCGCCTCGGCGCGACCGCGCTCGTCCTGCAGCTGCCGATCGGCGCCGAGTCCGACTTCCTGGGCGTCGTCGACCTCGTCGGCATGCGCGCGCTGACGTGGCGCGGCGAGACGACGATCGGCGAGGACTACACGGTCGAGGAGATCCCGGCCGACCTGGCCGACGCCGCCGCCGAGGGTCGCGAGAACCTGCTCGAGACCCTGGCCGACGTCGACGACGAGATCGCCATGGCGTACCTCGAGGGCGAGGACATCTCGGTCGAGGACCTCAAGGCCGCGATCCGTCGCGCCACCCTGGCCGCGAAGCTCAACCCGGTCCTGTGCGGCACGGCGTTCAAGAACAAGGGCGTCCAGCCCCTGCTCGACGCGGTCGTCGACTTCCTCCCCAGCCCGATCGACGTCGGTGACATCGTCGGCCTGGACCCGAAGGACGAGTCGAAGAACGACACGCGTCCCCCGTCGGACGACGCGCCGTTCGCCGGCCTGGCCTTCAAGATCGCCACGGACCCGCACCTGGGCAAGCTGACCTTCGTGCGCGTCTACTCCGGTCGCCTCGAGGCGGGCACCCAGGTGCTCAACGTCACGAAGGGCCGCAAGGAGCGGATCGGCAAGGTCTACCAGATGCACGCCAACAAGCGTGAGGAGATCGCGTCGGTCGGCGCCGGCCAGATCGTGGCCGTCATGGGCCTCAAGGACACCACCACGGGCGAGACGCTGGCCGACTCGGCCAACCCGATCGTGCTGGAGTCGATGACCTTCCCGGATCCGGTGATCCAGGTCGCCATCGAGCCCAAGACGAAGAGCGACCAGGAGAAGCTCGGCGTCGCGATCCAGAAGCTCGCCGAGGAGGACCCGACGTTCCAGGTCCACACGGACGAGGAGACGGGTCAGACGATCATCGCCGGCATGGGCGAGCTCCACCTCGACATCCTCGTCGACCGCATGAAGCGCGAGTTCAAGGTCGAGGCCAACGTGGGCAAGCCCCAGGTCGCGTACCGCGAGACCATCCGCGGCACCATCACGGGTCACAGCTACACGCACAAGAAGCAGACCGGTGGCTCGGGTCAGTTCGCCAAGGTCGTCATCGGCCTGGCTCCCAACAGCCCCGAGGCCGGTGGCGAGGGTGGCTACGAGTTCGTCAACGAGGTCACGGGTGGTCGCGTCCCGCGCGAGTACATCCCCTCGGTCGACGCGGGCGCCCAGAGCGCCATGGAGTTCGGCGTCCTCGCCGGCTACCCCATGGTCGATGTCAAGTTCACCCTCGAGGACGGCGCCTACCACGACGTCGACTCCAGCGAGCTCGCCTTCAAGCTGGCCGGCAACCAGGCCTTCAAGGAGGCCGCTCGCAAGGCCAACCCGGTCCTCCTCGAGCCGATGTTCGCCGTCGAGGTCACGACGCCCGAGGACTACATGGGCGACGTGATCGGCGACCTCAACTCCCGCCGTGGACAGGTTCAGTCCATGGAGGAGGGCTACGGCGGCGCCAAGATGATCAAGGCGCTCGTGCCGTTGTCCGAGATGTTCGGGTACGTGGGCGACCTGCGGTCGAAGACCTCGGGACGCGCGTCGTACTCGATGCAGTTCGACTCCTACGCCGAGGTCCCCAAGGCCGTGGCCGAAGAGATCATCAAGAAGGCCCGGGGCGAGTGAGCTTCGGCCCCATCGCATAGGGTGGCCTGAGGTTCGCTCCACCGCGTTCCACACGGCGTTTCAGTCAACACAAGCTAGAGAAACCAAACCAGGAGGGCCCCAGTGGCTAAGGCGAAGTTCGAGCGGACCAAGCCGCACATGAACATCGGCACCATCGGTCACATCGACCACGGTAAGACGACGCTGACCGCGGCGATCACCAAGGTGCTGCACGACAAGTACCCCGATCTGAACGAGGCCTCGGCCTTCGACATGATCGACAAGGCTCCCGAGGAGCGCCAGCGCGGTATCACGATCTCGATCTCGCACGTCGAGTACCAGACCGAGAACCGTCACTACGCGCACGTCGACTGCCCCGGCCACGCCGACTACGTCAAGAACATGATCACCGGCGCGGCTCAGATGGACGGCGCGATCCTCGTGGTCGCCGCCACCGACGGCCCGATGCCGCAGACGCGTGAGCACGTGCTGCTCGCCCGCCAGGTCGGCGTGCCGGCCATGGTCGTGGCGCTCAACAAGTGCGACATGGTCGACGACGAGGAGATCCTGGAGCTCGTCGAGCTCGAGGTTCGCGAGCTGCTCAACGAGCAGGACTTCGACGGCGACAACGTCCCCGTCGTCAAGGTTGCGGCCCACCCGGCCCTGACCGGCGACGCCAAGTGGGGCGAGTCGATCCTCGAGCTCATGGCCGCGGTCGACGAGTACATCCCGCTGCCCCCGCGTGAGACGGACAAGCCGTTCCTCATGCCGGTCGAGGACGTCTTCACGATCACCGGTCGTGGCACCGTCATCACCGGTCGCATCGAGCGCGGCATCGTCAAGGTCAACGACACGGTCGACATCGTCGGCATCCGTGACGACAAGCAGACCACGACGGTCACCGGCATCGAGATGTTCCGCAAGCTGCTCGACGAGGGCCAGGCGGGCGAGAACGTCGGCCTCCTGCTCCGTGGCACGAAGCGCGAGGACGTCGAGCGCGGCATGGTCGTGATCGCGCCCGGTTCCACGACTCCCCACACGGAGTTCGAGGGCCAGGTGTACATCCTGTCCAAGGAGGAGGGTGGCCGTCACACGCCGTTCTTCAACAACTACCGCCCGCAGTTCTACTTCCGCACCACGGACGTCACCGGCGTCGTCACGCTGCCCGAGGGCACCGAGATGGTCATGCCCGGCGACAACACCGAGATGTCGGTCGTGCTGATCCAGCCGATCGCCATGGAGGAGGGCCTGCGCTTCGCCATCCGCGAGGGCGGCCGCACCGTCGGCGCCGGCCGTGTCACCAAGATCAACAAGTGAGCTGATCCGCTGACACGCACTGCGTGAGGAACCCCCGGGGCTTCGGCCCCGGGGGTTCTGTCATGTCCGGGGTGTAGACGGCGGCCGCATCGGTGCCGGGCGTCCGACGGGTAGCCTCGCGGTGTGGGACACGATCATGCGCACGGCGCCGGGGTGAGGCACCGGGGACGCCTCGTCCTCGTGCTGGCGCTCACCCTGTCGGTGCTCGTGGTCCAGGTGATCGTCGGCTGGCTGACCGGCTCGCTCGCGCTGCTGGCCGACGCCGGCCACATGCTCAGCGACTCGTTCGGCCTGGTCCTCGCGCTGGCCGCGATCGCGGTGGCGCAGCGACCCGGGGGAGCGCGCAGCACCTACGGCTGGCACCGCACCGAGGTGCTCGCAGCCGGGGCCAACGGGCTCATTCTGCTCGTGATCTGCGGGATCATCGTGCTCAGCGCCGTGGGACGGCTGTCCGAGCCGCCCGAGATCGCCGGCCTGCCGGTGCTCGTGGCCGGCGCGATCGGACTGGCCGTGAACGTGGTCGGCCTGCTGGTGCTGCGGGGAGGGGCCGAGGAGAGTCTCAACGTCCGCGGCGCGTACCTCGAGGTGCTCGGCGACGCCCTCGGCTCGGTCGCGGTCATCGCCTCCGCGGTCGTCATCCTGACCACGGGGTGGGCCCAGGCCGACCCCGTGGCCTCGCTCGTCATCGCGGCCCTCGTCGTCCCCCGCGCGATCTCACTGCTGCGCGACGTGGGGGAGGTGCTGCTGGAGAACAGCCCCCGCGACGTCGACCTCGACCAGGTCCGCGACCACATCCTCGGAGTCCGGGGCGTCGTCGACGTGCACGACCTGCACGTCTGGACGATCACCAGCGGCATGCCCGTGATGAGCGCCCACGTCGTGGTCGACGAGTCGGTCGTCGACATGGACGACGCCCACCACGTGCTGGACCACCTGTGCACGTGCCTGAGCCACCACTTCGACGTGGCCCACTCGACCTTCCAGCTCGAGCCGGCCGGGCACCTCGACACCGAGGGGCACGCCCACCGCTGACGCTCAGCGGAAGGCGGGAAGCCCGGTGAGGGCCTGGCCGATCACGAGCGTGTGCATCTCGACCGTCCCCTCGTAGGTCAGGACGGACTCGAGATTGTTCATGTGGCGGATCACGGGGTACTCCAGCGAGATGCCGTTCGCCGCGAGGATGGTGCGTGCGGTCCGGCAGACGTCGAGGGCCTCGCGGACGTTGTTGAGCTTTCCGAGACTCACCTGCTCGCTGCGCAGCGTCCCGGCGTCCTTGCGGCGTCCCAGGTGCAGAGCCAGCAGCTCTGCCTTGACGAGCTCGAGCGCCATGTCGGCCAGCTTCGCCTGCGTCAGCTGGAAGCCGGCGATGGGACGGCCGAACTGCTCGCGCTGCCCCGCGTAGTCCAGAGCGCTGGCCAGCGCCGAGCGCCCGGCGCCGACGGCGCCCCAGACGATTCCGAAGCGCGCCTCGTTGAGGCACGAGAGCGGACCCTTGAGGCCGCTGACCTCGGGCAGGACCGCCGACTCCGGGAGGCGGACGCCGTCCAGCACGATCTCGCCGGTGACCGAAGCGCGCAGCGACATCTTGTGCTTGATCTCGGGTGCCGAGAAGCCCGGCGTGTCGGTGGGGACGACGAAGCCGCGGACCTGGGAGGAGCTGTCGCCGGTCTGCGCCCAGACCACGGCGACGTCAGCCACAGGCGCGTTGGTGATCCACATCTTTCGGCCGTCGAGGACCCAGTCCGTGCCGTCCTTGCGTGCGCGTGTGCGCATGCTGCCGGGGTCGGAGCCGTGATCGGGCTCGGTCAGACCGAAGCAGCCGATCGCCTCGCCGGCGGCCATGCGTGGCAGCCACTGCTGCTTCTGCTCCTCGCTGCCCCAACGCCAGATCGCGAACATCGCCAGCGATCCCTGGACCGAGACCAGGGAGCGGATGCCCGAGTCGCAGGCTTCGAGCTCCAAGCACGCCAAGCCGTAGTCCACGGCGCTCATGCCGGCGCAGCCGTAGCCCTCGAGATGCATGCCGAGCACACCGAGACCACCCAGCTCGCGGGTCAGCCCGCGGACGTCGGGGATCTCGCCGGCCTCGAACCACTCGGCCACGTGCGGTTGGATCCTGTGCTCGACGAGGTGTCGGACGGTGTCGCGGATCGAGCGCTCCTCAGGCGACAGCAGGTCGTCGATGCCCGCGAGGTCGAGGGGGTTCGTACGGGTCTTGACGGCGGTGGTGCTCATGGGGTCCTCCGGTCCTCCGCCAGCCAGCGGCGGATCTGGTCGTTGTGCTCGCCCAGTCCGGGCGGAGCCGCGGGCGGGACCACCTGACTGTGCGAATAGGTGATGGGGTGCCGCACCTGCGGCGGGTGGCCCGCTCCGACCTCACGCGTCGGATCGAGGCCGAGTCGGTCCGCGAGCTCGAAGGCCGAGCCGATGTCGCCGACGACGCCTACGGGCACGTCCGCGGCGACGAGGAGCTGGTACCAGTGCTGGGCGTCCCGGGTCAACAGCACCTCCTCCAGGATCGCGACGAGGACGTCGCGGTGCTGGACCCGCACGGCGTTGGTGCAGAAGCGGACGTCGTCGGCCAGCTCGACGCGCCCCAGCGCCGCGGCCATCTTCCGAAACTGTCCGTCGTTCCCGCAGGCGACTGCGATCAGGCCGTCAGCGCAGTGCAGCGTCTCGTAGGGGGCGATCGACGGGTGGCGGTTCCCCAGCGGCGCCGGTGGCCGGCCGGTGGTCAGCCAGTTCGAGGCCTGGTTCGCCAGGGAGCCGAGCAGGCTCGTCAGCAGGGACACCTCGACGTGCTCGCCGACGCCTGTGCGCGCCCGGTGCGCGAGTGCCGCGAGGATGCCGATCGCGGCGTCCTTGCCGGTCAGGACGTCCACGAGGGCGACACCCACCTTGTGCGGGTGGTCGGCGTCCGGGCCCGTGATGCTCATGAGACCGCCGACGGCCTGGATCACGAAGTCGTAGCCGGGGAGCGAGGCACCCGCACCGCTGCCGTACCCGGTCAGCGAGCAGTAGACCAGCGCGGGATTGAGCGCGGCGGCCTGGTCCCAGCCGAGCCCGTAGCGGTCGAGGGTGCCGGTGCGGAAGTTCTCGACGAGCACGTCGGCCCTCCGGACGAGCTCATGGGCCAGCCGCAGGTCGTGGGCGTCGCGCAGGTCGAGCGTCACGCTGCGCTTGGTGCGGTTCGCCGACTCGAAGTACGCGCTCGTCGTCTCGGTCCACGGCGGTCCCCAAGCGCGGGTGTCGTCACCGGTACCGGGACGCTCGACCTTCACGACGGTCGCGCCGAGATCCGCCAGGAGGGCGGTGGCCATCGGGCCGGCCAGGACACGGCTGAAGTCCGCGACGAGGATGCCGTCGAGCGGCGCAGCCGTCACTGGTCGCCACCGCCCAGGTGCAGCACCCCGTCGATCCTGCGAGGAAGATGCCACGGGTTGGAGTCCTGAAGGGAAGGCGGTAGCGCGGGCTCGGGAACGCTCTGCAGGGCGAGCGGGCGCGTGAACCGGTCGAGGGCGGCCGCTCCGACCGAGGTCGCGCGCGCATCCGACGTGGCGGGCCACGGCCCGCCGTGGTGCTGGGCCCAGGTCCAGGCGACGCCCGTGGGCCAGTCGCCGACCGTGATGCGGCCGACGACCGGGCTGAGCAGGTCGATCACGGCGGACAGGTCGGGGTCGTCCCCGCCGGCGATGATCGTGCCGACCAAGGCCCCCTGCAGTCGGCCGAGCACGCCGGCCAACTCCTTGTCGTCGCGGTACTCCACGATGATCGCGACCGGGCCGAAGCACTCGGCGACCAGCGGACTGTCCGCGACGATCGCGTTGGCCTCGGCACGCAGCAGGACCGCGTCGACCCCGAAGCCCTCGGCGGGTCCGGTGGCGATCTGCAGGACCTCGGCGCCGGCCGCGACGAAGGCTGCCACGCCGGCACGGGCGTGCTCGGCGATCGGTCCGGTCAGGGCCCACCCCGACGGTCCGGAGTCGCGCAGGGCCTGGGCGACCGCGTCGGCGATGCCACGTCCCGCCGGTGCCAGCAGCAGCCCCGGCTTCGTGCAGAACTGACCCGAGCCGAGGGTGAAGGAGCCGACGAAGCCCGCGGCGAGCGAAGCGAGGTCGTCGGCGCCGGCTGCTGTGACCACGACCGGGTTCACGGTGCCCATCTCGGCGTAGACGGCGATCGGGACCGGGCGAGCGAGGGCACGGTCGCGCAGCGCCATGCCGCCGGACTGCGAGCCGGTGAAGGCGACCGCACTGATGGCCGGATCGTCGACCAGGCGGGTCCCGGCGGCGAAGCCGGTCACGAGCCCGAACGTCCCGTCGGGTGCCCCGGCGCGCGCCAGTGCCTCGATGGCGACGGCGGCGAGCAGACGACTGGTCTCGGGGTGCGCGGGGTGGCCCTTCGCGACCACCGGGCACCCGGCAGCGATGGCCGAGGCGGTGTCGTTGCCGAGGACGCCGAACGCGAACGGGAAGTTGCTCGCGCCGAAGACGGCCACGGGGCCGACCGGCACGTGGACCCTGCCCAGCCAGGGAGAGGACTCCGTCGCGCGATCGATCGTGGCGCCGAGGTAGGCGCCGTCGGCCGCGACCGTGCCATAGAAGCGCAGTTGCGACGCGGTGCGAGCGAGCTCGCCCGACAGCCGGACCGCTCCCAGCCCGGTCTCGCGGTCGGCGACGGCGACCAGGTGGTCGGCTGCCTCCTCGAGGGACGCGGCGACCGCGCTCAACCACGTCCGTCGCGCCGCGGGGGAAGAGGCGGCGACGCGGCGGGCGCAGGACTCCGCGCGGGCGGTCGCGAGGTCGACGTCCTGGTCGGTGCTGGTGGGAAACACGGCATGCGCGCGTCCCGTCCGCGGCTCGAGGCTCGGCTCCTCGTGCTGCGGTTCGGGGTGAGGAACGTCAGGGCGCCGCGGCGTCCCGGTCATCGGGCGCCGCCTTGGTGAGTGACGGTGCGGACGAGCTCCTCGGTCGCGCGAGCGACGGGTCGTGTCGTCATGGTTCCTCCGGGGATGGCGGGACGGTGCCCGTCGTTGTCGTGGCCTGTCCTCGAGCCTAGGAAGACTTCGGGACCGAAGGGGAGGGACGAAGCGTCAGGCGCAGCACCGTCCGCGCGACGTTGTGTCGAACCGGGGACGAGGGCGTCGTCGTGGATCGGGGTCACGCCGCCGCCCGGACGACGCGCGCCGCGCGCTCGCCGCTGGCGAGGGCCCCGTTCATCGTGCTGGCGAGGGGGCCCGCGGTGTGCTCGCCAGCGAGGACGACGCGACCGACCCTGCGCTGCAGCGCCTGGGCCGCCGCCGGATCCCACCCGACCTTGGCGAACGAGTACGCGCCTCGGGCCCACGGCTCGCTGCGCCACGCCGTCACCACGTGGTCGGCCGGGTCCAGTGCCAGGTCATGCCGCGAGGCCACGAGGGTCGACAGCCAGTCGTCCGCGCCGTGGACGGCACCCAGCTCGGTGACCTGCTCGGCGGTGCCGGCGAAGCAGGACACGCCGGCCGAGCCGAGGGAGCGGTCGGCGGGGGAGGCCGAGTTCCAGCTCCACCAGCGACGCCCCGGCCCGGCGACGGCCTGGGGCGCGGCGGGCTCGGCGACGGCGACGGACAGCTTGGCGGCGTCGCCGAACCCGAGCTGCGCGGCGCCTGTCGCCCACTCGTGAGGTAGGCCACTGTCCCATTGGAGGCGGTGGAGCAAGGGCAACGGGAGGGCGAGGACGAGGGCATCGGCAGCCGACTCGCTTCCATCCGCGGTCGTCACCACCACGTGACCGTCGCTGTCGGAGACGGCTTCCACCGGTGTGCCCAGTCGGACTCGGTCGGCGAGCGTCCGGGCCAGCTCCCGGGCGATCCGGTCGTTGCCCCCGAGCACGCGGGAGGCGTGGTCGATCTGCGGAGGCTCGAACGACGACAGGACGGCGCGGGCGCTCAACGCTCCGGCATCGCCCGCGCACGACGTCTCGATCCGGTCGAGGATCGCGTGGGGCTGCGAGCCGAACACGTCGTGGAAGAGCGTACGGACGCTCACGTCCTCGTCGAGCTGCTGCGCGGCACGGCTCAGCCGGGTCATCGTCGTATGGAGCTCCTCGATGCTCGGCGTCGTCCCGTCCGGCTGGCGTCGGCGGAAGAAGTTCACGGCGTGGGGGATGAGCGGCAGGCCCAGCTCGGCGCAGAAGCGGCGGATCACGTGCTGCTCGGGATCGATGAACTCGCCACCGCGCTCGACCGTGACGCCATTGGCCAACGTGGTCGAGCGGCACCTCCCGCCGACGCGGTCGCCGGCTTCGAGGACCTGCACCTCCTCGCCGGCCTGCACCAGACGATGGGCCGCGGCCAGTCCGGCCAGGCCCGCTCCCACGACGATGACCTTCATCCCCGCTCCTCTCGACACTCACGAGTCTCGGAGGTGGGGCGGGGGTCAGGTGGTGTGACAATCGGACACCCGAGCGGGGTCGTCACTCCACAGTGGACAGGCCACGGGAGCCGGGGCGGGCACTCCGCGTCCGCAGGTCAGAACGGGCGCAGGTACACCGTCTTGAGACGCGTGTAGAACTCCTTGGCCGAGGACCCCTGCTCGCGCGGGCCGAAGCCGCTGTCGCCGTCGCCGCCGAAGGGGACGTGGGGGTCGGCCCCGGTCGTCTCGGAGTTCACGTGCAGGATGCCGACCTTCAAGCGGCGCCGGGCGTCGGCGATCACCTTGAGGTCGTGGGTGAAGACCGAGGCGGTCAGTCCGTAGGGACCGGTGTTCGCGAACTCGAGTGCCTCCTGCCAGCTCTCCACCCGGATGATCGACAGGACCGGGCCGCAGACGTCGGTGTTCCAGACCGGTGATCTGTCGTCCTTGAGCTCGAGGATGGTGGGCTGGACGAAGTAGCCGGAGGCGCGCGACGGCGTGTCCACGTCGTCGTCCCCCGTGAGGATGTTGGCTCCCTCGGTGAGGGCCTCGGTGACGACGCCGGTGACCCGGTCGCGAGCGGGGCCCGAGACGAGGGGGCCCATGTCGGTGGAGCCGATCAGCGGATCGCCGACCCTCCAGTTGGCGACCTGCTCGATCAGCTCGTCGATGAAGCGGTCGGCGATCCCGCTGTGCAGCAGCAGGCGCGAGGTCGAGCTGCACTTCTGGCCGGTGGCGCCGAAGGCCCCGAGGATGACCCGCGCGGCCGCGTCCTGGAGGTCGGCGTCCGGCAGGACGATCGCCGGGTTCACGCCTCCCATGCCTGCCTGGATCGGCTTGGCGTAGGCGCCGCACCGCGCGATGACCTCGCGCCCGACCGCGGTCGAGCCGGTGAAGCTCACCGCGTTCACGTCGTCGTGCGAGACGAGCATCTGGCCCACGTCGGCGTCGCCGTAGACGAGGTTCAGGACCGCAGGCGGCAGTCCCGCCTCCAGCAGGGCCGCGACCAGCCGACGTGACGTCGCCGGCACACTCCCGGCGGGCTTCCAGACGACGGCGTTGCCGTAGGCCAGGGCGGGCCCGATCTTCCAGGCCGGGATCGCCAGGGGGAAGTTGAACGGGGTGATGATGCTGACGACCCCCACGGGCGAGCGTGAGGTCATGATCGTCTCGCCTGGCCGGAACGACTCGTACGTCTCGCCGTTCGGCTGCAGGGCCGAGCTGGCCACGTAGCGCAGGATGTCGCTCGCGCGGTGGACCTCGTCGAGGCTGTCACGGATCGTCTTGCCGACCTCGCGGGCGATGCCGAGCGCGAGATCGTCCGCCTCGCCCGCGATGATCTCGGCGGCCCGGCGCAGGATCTCGGCTCGCTCCTGGGGGGCGGTCGCCGACCAGGAGGCGAGTGCTGCCGCTCCCGACTCGACCGCCGCCGAGACCTCGTCCGGCGCCGCAGCGTGGGTGACCCCCAGCGGGGCGGACAGGTCGGAGGGGTTCTCGTCGGTCACCGCGGGTCCCGAGCCCGGGGTCCATTCCCCGGCGATCAGCTGGGGGATGACGCCGGGAACGGGGGCAGACGTCGCGGAGGTGTCGTCATGGCTCACGGACACGGTGCAGTCCTCCTACTCGCTCACGAGGCGGCTCAGTTCCTCGGCCTTCAGTGCCAGCCACAGCTCGGTCCGGTCGTGTGCCGAGGCCAGGTTCCGGCCCGTGATCTCCTCGACGCGGCGCATCCGGTTGCGCAGGGTGTGGCGGTGCACCCCGAGGGCGGCCGCCGCGGGCACCCACTGGGCGTTGTTGGACAGGTACGCCTCGAGGGAGCGCAGCAGCTCGCCGCCGAACGAATCGTCGGCCTTGGTTAGGGAGGCGAGCGCGGCACTGGCGATCATGGCCAGCGACTCCGAGGACTGGCTGGACAGCAGCAGGGCGTAGGTCGACAGCTCGTCGAAGCGGCGATGGGTCGCGGACTCGGCCTGTGCCGCCTTCACCGCGAAGCGCGCCTGCTGGACCGCGACGGTGAGGTCGTCCGTGGAGCTCGGCAGCGAGCCGCCGAGGTTCACCCGACGTGGCATGTGCGCGCTGAGGTCGGCGTGCAGCGCCTCCAGGTCGGGGAGGTCGCCCTTGAGCACGACCACGACCTCGGTGCCGAGGATGCACGACAGGAAGTTGACGCCACGGCCGACGAGGGTCTGGCGGACCGCGCGCATGCGATCGGCCGGGCTGGCCGTGGAGGTCACGATCACCACGGAGAGCGTGTCGTCCTTGGTCATGTTGAGGTCCGCCAACTGGCGCCGGGCGCCGTCGCCGGTGAGGGTTCCGGTCAGGATCGAACGCAGGATGTCCGAGCGCAGCTTGTGCTCGGCGGCGATGAGCTCGGTCCGCTTCGCCAGCTCGAGCGCGATGAGCGCCTCGGCGTGCGTGAGGATCAGGCGCTGCTCGGCGCTCATCGACGAGGGGAAGCGCGTGCCGAGGTACCCCAGGGTGAGTCGCCGGACGCCGATGGCCTCCACCACGAGATGCGCGCCGTCGCGTTGGCGGCTGCCGATGCTGAAGGGCAGCTGGTTCGGCTTGGCGACCGCGGCGTGCTCGGTCGTGCCCTCGATGAGGGAGCGGAGCTCGGGGCGGTGATCGATCATCGGGCTGCCGCCGGGAGCCAGGAGCGCGACTTCGCAGCCGGCATGGACCTCGAGGCCCCGGACGATGCCGTCGATCCCCTCGGTGAGTCCGCGCTGGGTGAGGTCCTGCTGGGCCTCCACGACCAGACGCAGGTCCCGGCGCAGCTCCTCGGCGCGGCGCTCCGCGACGAGCCGGGTGATCGAGACCAGGGGCGTGGACGCCGGCACCTCCAGCAGAGGCAGGCCGAGGCTCTCGCAGGCCGCGATGATCGGGGCGGGGATGCAGTCGAACTTCGGGCCCACGGCGAAGGCCAGGCCCGCGGCTCCGGTGGACGCGACGTCGCGGACGTAGTCGTACTGTCCGTCGTCGGACTCGGGCAGGAGGAAGCCCGCCGTCATGAGGAGCTCATCTGGCGTCAGCCAGGCCACCGGGTCGGGCCGTTCGGCCGAGTGGGCGACGGAGACCTCGTTCTCGCGGTGCGGCTCACCCGCGACGAGGGTCAGGCCCAAGGTCCCCGAGCTGGCCAGCTGGTCGATGGTGACGGTCATGGCTCCTCCTTCCCGACGATCCTCCTGCGCGGACGAGTCTCGCACGGCTGTGCTCCGCGTCACACGGCGGCCGAGCCGCTGTCCAGTTTGTACAGCCGGGACCGGCGAGGACGCCCCCTACGTTGATCCCACAGGAAGTCTCGCCGGAAGGAACAGGATCGTGCCGAAGGTCGTCGTCGTCGGAGCGGGTGCCGCAGGAATGGCCACCGCGCGCAAGTTGGATCAGCTCGGACTGGATCCGGTCGTGGTGGAGGCCAGGGCCCGGCTGGGTGGTCGCACCTGGTCCGAGACGTTGGCCAACGGCCACGTCGCGGAGCGCGGCGGTGAGTACTTCCACTCCGGCACCACGGAGGTGCACGAGCTCGTCGCGGAGCTCGGTCTGCACATGACGCCGCAGGGCTTCGACCCCAGCGACCGCATGGTCACCGACCCCGACGGACCGTCCCTGGCCGAGCTCGAGGAGGGTGCCAAGGTCGTCACCGAGCACTGGGCGAGCCTCGGTGACGAGATCTCCGACGACACCAGCATCTTCGACGTGTTCTCCGGCGCCCCGGTGGATCCCGTCATCCGCGCCGCGATCGTCGCGCGCATCTCGTCGGGCATGGCCACCCACGTCCGTCGCGTGTCGGCACGGTTCTCCTCGAACGACTGGGCCCTGGTGAGCCACGAGAACAACACCCGCATCGCCGAGGGCAACCAGAGCCTGGCCGAGCGGATGGCCGACGAGCTCGGTCGGCACCGGGTCCGGACACGCTGGCCGGTCAGCGCCGTGCGCCAGGTGGGGAACGGCTACGAGGTCGCCAACGTCCACGGCGAGGTCATCGCGGCCGACGCCGTCGTGATCGCGGTCCCGGTCAGCATCCTGGACCGGATCGAGATCGACCTGTCCGAGGCCACCCGGACCGCGGTGGACAAGATCGGGTTCGGCCAGGCCACCAAGCTGCACCTGATCGTCGAGGGCGACCTCGAGCCGACCGTGAAGCAGGACGTCGCCACCCCCTTCTCCACCTGGGCCACGCAGGGCATCGGCATGGACGGCGCCTCGTTCGTGACCGGCTTCGGCTCGACCCACGAGACGCAGGACACCTTCCAGTTCCGCGACCGCGGAGCCCGCCTGTTCCGTCCGGCTCTCGAGGCCGCCTGGGAGGGCACGAAGTTCTCCGGTGACGAGCTCTTCACGTACTGGGGTGGCGACCCGTGGGCCCGCGGCTCCTACAGCTTCCGTCCGACCGGGTGGACCGACGTCGACGAGGCAGCCCTCGCCGCCCCGCACGAGGGGGTCTTCTTCGCCGGTGAGCACACCGCCGACCTGCACCGCGGCTCGATCTGCGGCGCGCTGCGCAGCGGGTACCGCGCGGCAGGCGAAGTCGCCGAACGCCTCGCCTGAGCATATCTAGCGTTCGCCGGGACGCCCTCGGGGCCGGCGCCGACGGGAAACGGAGCATCGCATGACCTCGGCATCGTCGTCCTCGCCGGCCCGGTCCACCGCGGACCGCGGTCCGCGGTGAACGCCGGGAGGCAGCCGGGCCACGTCGTGTCGCCCGGCCGCGCCGGCGCGCGGCGGGCACGGTGGGAGCCGGTTCCGCTGACCCTCGGCATCGCGGGCGTCTCGGTGGCCGTCTCGTTCACCTACTACGCGGTCGGGACCACCTTGCCCGTCGCCGTGCGCGACCTGGGTCGTCCCGAGGCGTTCGGGTGGACCGTCGCGATGTTCATGGGCGGCAACGTCTTCGGCGTGTGCGTCGCCCGCTGGCTGGTCGCGCGGCTGCGGCCGTGGTCCACCGAGGCGATCGGCATCGGCGTGTTCCTGTGCGGACTGGTGACCGCGGTGGCCGCCCCCTCCATCGAGGTGCTCGTCCTGGCCCGGGTGCTCCAGGGCATCGGGTCCGGGATGGACATCGTCGTGGTCTTCCTGCTGATCGGCAGCGCCTACCGGCCGGACCAGCGACCGTCGATGGTCGCGCTGGCCAACTACTGCCTGGTGATTCCCGGCATGGTCGGTCCCGCGCTCGCCGGGTGGGTCGCCACGGAGCTCGGCTGGCGCATCGTCTTCATGGCCCTGACCGTCATGCTCGTCGTGGCCGGGACCGTACTGGTGGTCAACATGCGCCGGATCGACCTACCGGTCGACGGGGTCCCCTTGAGCTACCCGGCGATGGGCCTGGTCCTGATCGGCGGGCTGGTGCTGCTGCAACTGGGGGGATCGGTCGCGCTGGGCCCGGCGGTGCTCCTCGTCGTCGGTGGCCTGGCGATCGTCATCGTGGCCGGACGGGTGCTGCTGCCGCGACCGCTGCTGCGATTCGGCTCGGGGCACCCGGGGCAGTTCGGGATGTACGGGCTGCTGTCCGCCTGCTACTTCGGTGGCCAGCTCTGGCTGCCGTTGATGCTCATCGAGGTGCGCGACCTGAGTGCGGCGACGGCCGGGCTGGCGCTGCTGGGGGCTCCGCTGGGGTGGGGGATCGGGTCGGCCCTCCAGACGCGCGCGGCCGTCGGTGCGGACGGGCTCGCCGTCCGGCGTCGTCACGTGGCCCTCGGCGCGGGGTGCACGGCGATGGGCATGGGGGCCCTGATCCTGGCCGCGCGGACCGATCTGCATCTGCTGTTCGTCCTGGTGATCTGGACCATCGCCGCCACCGGCATGGGTCTGGCCGTCAGCTCGCTCACCGTGATGCTCCTCGATGCAGAGAACCGGGCCGACGCCGCTGCGACGAGCGCCTGGATGCAGCTGGTCAACGGCGTCAGCGTCGCCGTGGCCCTCGCGCTGGGCACGGTCGTGCACGCCGGGGCGACCGACGGAGGCATGAGCGGGGCCACCGTCTTCACGCTCATCTTCGGCGCCTGCATCGCACTGTGCGCCGTGGCCGTCATTGCTGCACCGGCCCTGAGACACGGGAGTCCGGCCGATCTTGAGAGGACTGCTTGAAGTGCTTGCCGTCATCCTGGCCCTGTGCTCCGCCGCCTGCGGGGGAGCGGCCGACTTCGTGGGAGGCACCGCCTCCAAGAGGCTCTCGGCCTTCCTCGTGGTGCTGGGCAACCAGTTCATCGGACTGGTCCTGATCGTGGGATTCATCATCGCGATCGGGGCGTGGCCCGGCGAGTGGGACTTCCTCTGGTGGGCCGTGGGCGCGGGCGTGACCGCCCTGGTCGGGCTCGTCGCCTTCTACCAGGCGCTAGCCACCGGGAAGATGTCCGTCGTGGCGCCGATCGCCGCGCTCGGCGCAGTCGTGCCCGTGGCCTGGGGGCTGCTCACCGGCGACGAGCCCGCGATGTTCCAGGTCGTCGGCATCCTGATCGCGCTGGTCGGCATCGTCCTGGCCAGCGGACCCGAGCTCGAGGGCGGGACCGGTATGAGGCCGCTCATGCTGGCGGTGCTCGCAGCCGTGGGCTTCGGATCGCACATGGCACTGCTCGGCGAGGCCGCCGAGGTCTCGGCACTCGGCACGATCATGGTGATGAAGGCGTCGATGGTGATCCCGCTGCTGGTGCTGGTTACGCTGGTCGGCCGGATCGCCACGGGACTGGTCCTGAACCGTTCGACGGTCGCCCTCTTCGTGGGACTGGCCCTGCTGGACCTGGGCGCGAACGCGTTCTTCACCGCGGCCATCCAGCAGGGGATGCTCAGCATCGTCGCGGTGCTCGGTTCGCTCTACCCGGTCTTCACCGTGCTGCTGGCTCGAGCCATCCACGGGGAGCGCCTCGTCGGTCCGCAGCCCTTCGGCGTCGGTGCCGCGCTGGCCGGTGTGGCGCTGATCGCCGCTGCCGGCTGAGACCGCGAGGCGGGCCCTCCCCCGAAGGAAGGGCCCGCCTCGCGGTGAGGGCGTCAGTGCCCCATCAGGCGTCCGATGGCCCGGGCACGCTTGGTCGGTCGACCGGTGCGGGCCTCCTTGCGATCGACGCCGGCCATCGCATGCAGCGACGCGTTGATGCCGATCCAGCGGGCGGGCTCGATCTCCCACTGGGGGGATCGGTGGTTCGCCCACGGGAGCGCGGTGAGCTCGGTCCCGCGTCCGGTGATCAGGTCGGCCAGCGTCTGGCCCGCGAGGTTGGCCGCGGTCACGCCACCGCCGGCGTAGCCGCCGGCCCAGGCGAGACGCTGCGTCCTGTCGTACCCGGCTGAGGGATGCCAGTCGCGCGACGAGGCGAAGACGCCGCCCCACGTGTGGGTGACGGTGGCCTTCTCGACCTCCGGGAACAGCTCGACGAGCGACGCGCGCAGCTTCGGGAAGAAGTCCTGGGCGGTCTCGTACTGGCGACGGATGCTCGAGCCGAAGTAGTACGGAGCGCCGCGGCCGCCGAAGGCGAACCGGTTGTCCGCGGTCCGCTGGCCGTAGATGATCAGGTGCCGGTAGTCGCCGAAGGACTCCCGGTGGTGGAGTCCGGCGCGCGACCAGAAGTCGTCGCTCAGCGGCTCGGTGGCCAGCATCATCGAGTACAGCGGGGTCAGTGCCCGCTTGTGGCCCTTGAGCAGCGCGGTGTATCCCTCCAGGGCCCGGACGACGACCTGGGCGCGCACGGTGCCGCCCGGCGTCTCGACCACGCCGCTGTCGATGGAGGTGGCGGGTGTCTGCTCGTAGATCGTGACCCCCAGCGACTCCACCAGACGGGCGACGCCGCGGGCCAGCTTTGCGGGGTGCGCGGTGGCCGCCTTGGGGGAGAACGTGCCGCCCAGCACGCCGGTCGCGCCGATCCTCTCGCTCATCTCCTGCTGGGACAGCAGCTGCACGTCGTCCTCGCCGAAGCCCCACGTCCGGCGATGGTTGACGTCGGCCCGCGCGGTCTCCAGCTGCAGGGGCGTCCGCGCCATGGCCAGGGATCCGCTGGACACCCAGTCGCAGTCGATGCCGTTCTCGGCGACGACCTTCTCGATCGAGTGGAACGCCATGTCCATCGCGCGGTACTGCGCCAGGGCGGCGTCACGACCGGACTCCTTCGCCAGCCGATCGAGCGACATCGCGTAGCGCGCCCCCGAGATGTTGCCGCCGTTGCGACCCGAGGCGCCGAAGCCGGCGATGTGCTTCTCCAGCACCGCGATGCGCAGGGACGGATCGGCCTGGGCGAGGTAGTACGCCGTCCACAGGCCGGTGAAGCCACCTCCCACGACGGCCACGTCGACGTCCAGGTCCGCGTCGAGTCGGGGCCGTGGCTGCAACGACTCACCACTGGTGTCGTGCCAGAAGCTCAGCTGCCGGAAGTCCGTGCCGCTGAACTCTGGACTCTCTGCCACGGGGCGTCCCGTCATGGTGAACAACCTTTCACGCGTTGGCGCCCACGGGTGCGGGCGGGTGAATCCGACCGTACGGAGGGTGGGAGTCGGCCTCGACGGTGCCAAATGGCGTCTGGGCGAAGGCCGGTTGTCCAGTATGGCGTGACGCAGGTCACGCGCGGTCGACACAGGATGTGTGCAGCGAAGGAGCAGCGGCCGTGAAGCGCTGCTGGAACGAATGTGAAGCTGTGCTACCCATGTGGTGCCCGTCACCCCGGGGGTCACGAGAGAGGAGGCGGGAGCCATGACGACGAAGGTTGACGACATCGACCAGCGCGCGATCCTCGGTGCCCGCATCCACCAGATCCGCCACCAGCGCCGGCTCTCCCTGCGCGAGGTCGGGCAGCAGGCCGACGTGAGCGCCTCGTTCCTGAGTCAGGTCGAGCGCGGCCAGTCCGGTGCCAGCGTGGCGACGCTGATGAAGATCGCCTCCGCGCTCGGCGTCTCGATCCCCGACCTCTTCTCCAGCGGGACGACCCCCGCCGCCACGGTCGTGCGTCGCGCCGACCGCCCGGTCATCGACGCGGGGACCGGCTTTCGCAAGACGCTCGTGTCCCAGCGGCCGATCCGCCACATCGAGGCGTGCGTCGGCGAGTTCGAGCCCGGTGGCACCACCGGCGAGCTTTACCAGCACGGCGACTCCCAGGAGATCGTGCTCGTCCTCGAGGGCGACGTCGCGGTGTTCCTGGCCGACCAGACCTACTCCCTGTCGCGCGGCGACAGCCTGGAGTACCAGACGTCGACCCCTCACGGGATCGCGAACACGGGCCCTGACACGGCCGAGGTGCTGTACATCGTCAGCCCCTCGACCAGCTCCGGTTCCCACCAGAACGGTGCGGGGGCACCACACGCTCACGCGAGATCCCCACGGGTCAAGCGCGTCTAGCACAAGCGGCCAGCGGTGGGAATCTCCGCGCACGGCCGGACAAGAAGCCCTGATCGTCCGAAAAGGGTCCACCGATGGAGGTCAAAGATGACGCAGATTCAGGTTGGTCGCCGTGCGGCCGGCATCGCTCTCGCGAGCGTGACATCGCTGGCGCTGCTCGCGGCATGCGGTGGCGGGGGAGATGACACCGAGGCCGCGGCCGGCACCGGTCCCGGCGGCAAGGCCGTGGTCGGCGAGGTCGCCGAGGACGCCTTCCCCGGAGTCCCGCTGACGTTCGTCTCGTACGGCGGCATGTTCCAGGAGGGACAGGAGGCCGCGATCAAGGACTTCGGCAAGATCACCGGCGCCGAGCTCCTCTCCGACGGTCCCACGCTGCCGGCCAAGCTCAAGGCCATGGTGGACGCGGACAACGTCACGTGGGACGTCGTCGACACCGGCGCCTCCGAGGCCACCAAGAACTGCGGCACGCTGTTCATGCCGCTGGACTTCGAGAAGATCGACATCTCCAAGACGCCCGAGGGAACGACGGGTGAGTGCTTCGTGCCGGCGATGAGCCTGGCCGAGGTGCTGATCTACGACCCGAAGCGCTTCGACTCCGCGCCCGAGACGTGGGCCGACTTCTTCGACACCGACAAGTTCCCGGGCAAGCGCGGCATCTCCGGACTGCCGGGCGCGAACGCCGGTCCGATCATGGCGGCCCTGCTGGCCGACGGCGTGGCGCCGGAGGACCTGTACCCCCTGGACATTGACCGGGCGATCACGAAGCTCGAGACGATCAAGGACGACCTCGTCTTCTGGAAGACCGGCGCCGAGCTCCAGCAGATGCTGGAGTCCGGTGAGGTCCCGATGGCCTACTCGTGGTCCGGTCGCGGCAAGGAGTCGGAGAAGAACGGCGCCAACCTCGAGCCCGCGTGGGGTGCCTCCCTGCACATGGGCGACTCCCTGGCGATCCCGATGGGCGTCAAGAACCCCGATGCGGCCCATGCGCTGATCAACTTCTACCTGGGCAAGGACCAGCAGGAGATCATGACCGAGAAGACCTCGTACTCGCCGGTCAACGTCGACGCACAGCCCGAGGTCGACGAGCTCACCGAGAAGTGGATGAACACCCAGCCGGAGAAGCTGGAAGCGGGCGTGGCGTTCAACTACGCCGAGATCACGAAGCAGTACGACGAGATCTCCGCCGCCTGGACGAAGTTCATGGGTGAGTGAGTGAGGTGAGCACCCAACTCGCGCAGCGCGGGCCCGGCGGACAGACGTCCGCCGGGCCGGCGCCCTCGTCATGGCAACGCCTCGTCGACGGCGTGACCTCCAACAAGCGGCTGACCGCCTGGCTGCTGCTGGTCCCGGCACTGGGTCTGATGGCCGCCGTCCTGGGCTACCCCCTCCTCGAGGTCGTCGTCCGCAGCTTCACCGATCCGACGGTCGGCCTGGACAACTACAGGTGGTTCTTCACCACGGACATCAACATCGCCCTGCTGGTCCGGACCTTCATGACCGCGGCGCTCGTCACCCTGGCGTGTGTCGTCCTGGGGGTTCCGTACGTCTTCTTCATGACGGTGGCCTCCCGCCGGACGACCGTCATCATGCTGCTGCTGATCATGGTCCCGTTCTGGACCAGCACGATCGTGCGCAACTTCGCCTGGGTGGTGCTGCTGCAGGAGCAGGGCTTCGTCAACGAGGTGCTGACCACGGCGGGGCTGCCGAAGATGACCCTGATCCGTACGACCGCCGGCGTGATCGTCGCGATGTCGCAGGTGCTGATCCCGTTCATGGTCCTGCCGCTCTTCGGCACGATGAGCAAGATCGACCTGCGCCTCGTGCAGGCCGCCAAGAGCCTCGGTGCGCGCCCCGTGGTGGCGTTCTGGAAGGTCTACTTCCCGCTCGCCCGGCCGGGCATCCTGGCCGGCGCCATCTTGGTCTTCGTGCTCTCGCTGGGCTTCTACATCACGCCCGCGATGGTCGGCTCGAACAAGAACACCCTGATCTCCGGTGAGATCTACCTGCAGATCAACGAGCAGCTCGCATGGGGCCACGGTGCCGCGATGGGCGTGGTGCTGCTGGTGGTCACGCTCGCGATCCTCGCCGCGGGCGCGCTGCTGTTCAAGGCCAAGTCGCCGCTCCAGGGAGGTTCCCGATGATCAGCAAGACCACGCACCGGCTGCTGGCCGCGTTCTCGATCCTCGTCGCGGTCTGGCTGGTCGCCCCGACCCTGATCGTCATCCCGATCTCGTTCACCGACAAGGCCTCGCTGGTCTTCCCGGTGACCGGCTGGTCCACGCGGTGGTACGAGAACTTCTTCACGAACCCCACCTGGGTCGGGTCGTTGGTGAACTCGTTCCGGATCGCGGCCGTCGTCGCCGTCGTCGCGACGGTCATCGGCACGGCAGCCGCCGTGGCCCTGCACCGGCGCGCCGGCGCCCGCTCGAACACGCCGCTGCAGGGCCTGCTCATGGCGCCGATGATCGTCCCGGGCATCGTCCTGGCGGTCGGCGTCTACGCCGTGTTCCTGCGGATCGGCCTGACCGGCACGTTCCTGGGCTTCGTCCTGGCGCACACCGTGATGGCCCTGCCGTTCGTCGTGGTGGCGGTCGGCGCGAGCCTGGCGTCCTTCGACAACTCGCTGCTCGCGGCCTCGGCCAGCCTGGGAGCCAATCCGTGGACCACGTTCCTGCGGGTCACCCTTCCGTCGATCATGCCCGGCGTGATCTCGGGCTTCCTCTTCGCGTTCATCGCCTCGTTCGACGAGGTGATCCTCGCGCTGTTCATCCAGAGTCCGTACCTGCGGACCCTGCCCGTCAAGATGTTCACCAGCGTCACACGTGACACCGATCCCACGGTGGCAGCGGCGTCGACCCTGATCCTGTGCATCACCAGTTTCATGATCGTCGTGGGCGTCCTGCTCACGAACAAGAACAGGAGGCGTCATGCCGACGACCAGTGAGTTCGCCACGAAGACCGGCGCCAGGATCGACCTGCGGGGTCTGACCAAGCTGTACGGAGATGCGGCCGCGGTCGACCACATCGACCTGAACGTCGAGCCCGGGGAGTTCGTGAGCCTGCTCGGGCCCAGCGGCTCGGGCAAGACCACGACGTTGAATCTCATCGCGGGGTTCGACGAGGTCACCGAGGGCGAGATCCTCGTCGACGGCAAGCCGATGATGCGCACCCCGGCGCACAAGCGCGGGGTCGGAGTCGTGTTCCAGCACTACTCCCTGTTCCCGCACATGACGGTCAAGGAGAACATCGAGTTCCCCCTGCGCCAGCGCAAGATCCCCCAGGCGCAACGCGACAAGATGATCGCCGCCGTGCTGGAGACGGTGCGCCTCGAGGGGTACGGCCGCCGCTATCCCAAGGAGCTCTCGGGCGGGCAGCAGCAGCGCGTGGCCCTGGCTCGGGCCGTCGTCTTCAGTCCCTCGGTCCTGTTGATGGACGAGCCGCTGGGTGCGCTCGACCGCAAGCTGCGCGACTGGCTCCACCTCGAGTTGAAGCGGATCCACCGTGAGCTCGGGAGCACCTTCGTCTACGTGACGCACGACCAGGAGGAGGCGTTGGTCCTGTCGGACCGCGTGGCCGTGTTCAACAACGGCCGAATCGAGCAGGTCGGCACGGGCGACGAGCTGTACCAGCGTCCGCGCACCCTCTTCGTGGGCCGCTTCATCGGCGAGTCCACGCTCCTGCGCGGCGACCTGAAGCAGCACGGCGGGGGCAGTGAACTCAACTTCGCCGGGCGCGGGCTCGTCGTCGACGGACGTCTTGCCGAGGGGAAGCAGGGCGTGGTGCTGATCAGGCCGGAGTGTCTACGGCTGGCGTGCAGCGAAGACGACGTACCCAGCGGGCACAACGTCGTCGACGCCGTGGTGAAGGAGACCATCTTTCTCGGCCCGGCGCGGCGGTACTCCGTGGAGTTTGCGGACGGCTCTGGTGGCATGGTTCGCATGGCGACCGCGTCCAGCCTCGACGTTGAGCACGGGGACCGCGTCGTCGCCCACTGGGCCCCGTCCGACGGTGTCCTGCTCGAGGACGATGTCGAGGCGGAGCGCACGATGACCTAACCGGCCACGAACGAGGTGTCCCATCCGAGCAGCGCACGGATGGGACACCTCCTTCTTACGGGGCGCGCAGTGGGCCTAGAGGGAAGCCAAGGCCTCCTGTGCCGCCCGGTAGCCGCTGCGGATGGCTCCGTTGATCCCGCTGGCGTTCTCGCCGGCGGTGTGCTCGCCCGCGAAGAAGATGCGTCCGCTGGGCCTGGCGAGGTACTCCTGATCCTCCTCGGTCCAGCCGAGCGGGCGGTAGCTATAGGCGCCGCGGGCCCACGGGTCTCCGCCCCAGTAGGTGAGGAGGGCATAGTCGCCGAAGCGGTACCCGGGCCACTGGGCCTCCAGCTGGGGCCGGAACACCGACGGTCCGTGCTCGACCGCGAGCTTGGTCTGCGTCTCGTGCGTGGAACCGAACCCGGTGACGAAAGCCGCCTGGTCGGAGTCAACGCCCGCCGTGGCCCAGGTCGAGAACGGAGTCGACACCTCCTGGAGCATGCCCGGTCGTCCGCCGTCGAGCACGACCAGGTGGAGCTTGGTCGCCTGTCCGAAGCCGATCCGGTCGATCGCGCGGGTGGTGCGCGGGTCGAGGCCCTCGATCTCGATCCGGGAGGCGATGCTGGCGGGGACGGCCACCACGACGAGGTCGGCCTTCAACTGCTCACCCCGCACGTTCGTCACCACGTACCGCTGCCCCTCGTGCGTGACCGACGCGACGGGCCACCGCCGCAGGATGTGCTCGTAGCCCAGCTCCTCGGCCATGCGCTCGGACAGGCTCTGGTTGCCCTCACGGATACGCTTACTGATCTCGTGGTTGACGCGCGGGCGGTCCGAGCCGCCGCTGACCCACTTGGCGGACACGCGCGCCACGCTGGCGGCCATGCCGCTGGAGAGGCGGGCCGCGACGATCTCGGCGACGCGCGCATCGACGGGGGCCGCGTCGATGACCTGCTTGATGCTCACCGACTCGTGCACGTCGCCCAGGCTCGCCCAGTGGTCGGCGATCTGGTCGGCACCCTTCTCGAGCTCGTCGAGGCTGGGGTCGTCGGGATGGATCGTGGGCCGGACGTCCGGGCTGAAGCCCTGGCTGACCCACGAGAGGCCCAGCTCCTCGACCAGCGCGTGCACCTCGAGCTGCGTCGAGGAGAAGTACTCCCCGCCGCGCTCGACGATGGTGCCGTCGACCATGGTCTCGGACCAGGTGCGCCCGCCCAGTCGGGGTCGCGCCTCGACGACGGTGACGCCGACTCCGCTCTGGGACAGCCGGCGCGCCGCGGACATCCCGGCGCTTCCTCCGCCGATGACGATCGCTGTGGTCATGCGGTTCTCGCTCTCATGTGGTGCTCCTCACGTCGATGGTGCTGTCGACGCTAGGAGTCGGGTGGCCGCCGCCCGCCTGTACGAAGTGGACACCCGGAACCGCCTCGTTCCCTCCTGAGGAGTGGAGCAGGCGGTGGGCCCGCCAGAACGTACAGCGCAGGGGTCCCGTCGCCGTGGCGAGCATGGGGCCATGGCAGGCGGACGCGACCGATGGCGGTGAGCACTCAGCAGGCGGCGATGGTCAGGTCCGCAGCCCTCCTCGGCTCGGTGATCTTCGTGGCCTGGTCGACGATCAACGCCTTCAACTCGGTGCTGGCGAAGGTTCTGCTGACCGCGGGCATGAGCTCGCTGGACCTCGTGACCGTCCGCACGATCGGCTGCGCCACCGTGTTCGCCGTCGTCCTGGCCTTCACCGCGCGTCGGCTCATGCCGTTGCCCGTGACCGCCTGGCCGAGCGTGGCGGCGTACGGCGTCATCGGCATCGCTCTGACCTCGGGCGCCTACTTCTTCGCGATCTCGCGCATCCCGATCGGGATCGCCCTGCTGCTGCAGTACACGGCGCCGCTGCTCGTGGCTCTTTGGGTCCGCTTCGTGCGGGGGACGCGGCTACCGCGCCAGGTGTGGGTGGGCCACGCGCTGTGCCTCCTGGGACTCAGCCTGACGGCACAGCCGAGCCTCACCGGCGAGCTCGACGTGTGGGGCGTGCTCGCCGCGCTGGCCTCCGGCGCCGGCTTCGCGGCATCGTTCCTGCTGATCGAGCACGGGATGGCGACCCGCCACCCCTTCACGCAGATCCTGTGGGGCTATGCCTTCGGTGGTGTGGCCTTCGCCGTGGTCAATCCGCCTCACACGATGCCGTGGTCGGCCCTCACCGGGACCTCGCGACTTCCCGAGGTCTTCGGCTCCTTCGCGGTGCCCACCCTGGGTGTCCTGATCGGCCTGGTCCTGATCGGCGCCCTGACGTCCGCGCTGATGGTGTTCGGCGTGCGCCTCGTCGGCTCGGCGCGCGCGGGGATCCTGGGAGTCACCGAGCCGGTCATCTCGATCGCCGTCGCGTGGCTCGTCCTGGCCGAGGTTCTCTCGACGATCCAGCTGGCCGGGGTGGCGCTGGCCCTGGGTGGGATCGTGATCGCCGAGGCCGCGGCCCTCCCGCGTCGCCGGCGGCAGCCGGTCGGCCCTCCCGTCTCGCTGGGGCCTCCGCGGTGACGGCCGCACGCGACGCCGAGGACCGTGCCCGCAATGCCGCGCGGCGGCGGGGACGACGCGGGCGGCGCAGGGCTGGGTCGCGGCCCGAACGGCTCCCGGCCACCTTCTGGTGGCTGTGGTTCAGTCACTTCCTCTACTGGGCCGCGCGCTTCACGATGATCTTCCTGTCGCTGTTCCTGACCGTCGAGATGGGGCTGTCCCCGTCCAGCATGGGCATCCACCTGGCCGTGTTCGGCCTGGGTGGCGTCCTCTCGGTCCTGGCCGGGGGAGCAGTCGCCGATGCGGTCGGCCGCCGGCCGGCCCTGCTGGGCAGCCTGGGCTGCAGCGCCGTGCTCACCGCCTTGTTGGCCGTTGCCCGACCCGGGCCGGGGCTGCTGGTGGTGCTGTTCGGGCTCGGTCTGGCCAGCTTCGCGGCCAAGCCGGTCTTCGAGACCTTCATCGCCGACGTCGTGGACGCGAGCCAGCGGCACCGCGCGTACTCGTTGAACTTCGTCGCGATCAACTCGGGATTCATCGTCGCGCCGCAGGTCGCCGCCCTCTTGATCGAGCTCTCATACGCCGCGATGCTCGCGGTCGAGGCGGTCGCGCTCCTCGTGGTCTGCCTGCTGGTGGCCGTGAGCGTCCCCTCGGACCGCCGGCCTCGCGCGCAGACGCCCGGGACGCTGCCCGGGAGGGGACTGGGGCCGGTCTTCGCCGACCGGACGTTCATGGCGTTCGTCGCGCTGAACCTCGTGTTCATGGTCGTGCTCATGCAGAACACCCTGAGCCTGCCGATCTTCATGGCGAAGGAGGGCTACTCGACGAGCCAGTTCGCGTGGCTGCTGACGCTCAACGGCGTGATCCTCATCCTCTTCCAGATGCCCGTGAGCACCCGCGTCCTGCAGTACCGCGCTTCCACGACTCTGGTCGTGGCGTCGGCTCTCATGGCGCTCGGGTACGCGATCTACCCGTTCGCGGACGCCTGGTGGATCCTGGCCGTCGGCGTCACGGTCTGGACCGCGGGAGAGCTGATCAACATGCCGACGGCGGCGTGGATCACGAGCCGTTTCGCCACGGTGCGCTTTCGTGGGCGGTATCTCGGCGTGTTCGGCCTGACTTCGGCCCTGGCGTTCCTCGTCGGCCCGCTCCTGAGCGGAATCCTGCTGGAGTGGGCCGGCCCGCAGGCGCTGTGGTGGGCCTGCGCTGGCCTCATGGCGGCGTCAGCCGTCGCGAGGTGGCTGCTCGTGCCCTTCCAGGAGGAGCGAATCCGCCACCATCGGTGAGTCGCGACCCGGCGTGGCCGAACGCACATCGGGCGCGACGGACCCGATTTGTGTTCGTCGGGCGAAGTCTGTCAGAATGGTCAGGTTGCCCCGGCATGTTCGCGGTGGCGCCAGCGGTTGGGAACTCACGCCCAGCTCAACGCTCGCGCCGAGCCCGAGACCATGTTGTCCGGCCAGTCGCACCGCAGCAGCGGGGCGGAGCCGGTCCAACCACCTAACTCGAGAAGTGTGCGTTTCCTTGTGCGCGTCAGCGCTCGCGACACGCCCGACCTCGGGGTACGGAGACGGGGGGCATGCCTACCCCGAACCCGGGGGCTGGCGAAGACGAACGTAAAGGACGAGCGAGAGCATGGCGGGACAGAAGATCCGTATCCGGCTCAAGGCCTACGACCACGAGGTCATTGACTCCTCGGCGAAGAAGATCGTCGACACCGTGACCCGCACCGGCGCCAAGGTTGCCGGCCCCGTGCCGCTGCCGACGGAGAAGAACGTGTACTGCGTCATCCGTTCGCCGCACAAGTACAAGGACAGCCGCGAGCACTTCGAGATGCGCACCCACAAGCGGCTCATCGACATCATCGACCCGACGCCCAAGACCGTCGACTCGCTCATGCGACTCGACCTGCCGGCCGGCGTCGACATCGAGATCAAGCTCTGAGGGAGGGACGCACACCATGAGCAGCACACTCACCGCGCGCGGCCTCCTCGGTCGCAAGCTCGGGATGACGCAGGTCTGGGACGAGAACAACCGGGTCATCCCGGTCACCGTCCTCGAGGCCTCCACCAACATCGTCACCCAGATCCGCACCCGCGAGAACGACGGCTACAGCGCCGTCCAGCTCGGCTTCGGCGAGACCGACGGCCGCAAGCTGAACAAGCCGCAGGCCGGTCACTTCGCGAAGGCCGGCGTCACGCCGCGCCGCCACGTCGTGGAGATCCGCACCGAGGCCGTCGCCGACTACACCCTCGGCCAGGAGATCTCGCCCGAGATCTTCGCCGCCGGTGACAAGGTCGACGTGACCGCCACCAGCAAGGGCAAGGGCTTCGCCGGCGTCATGAAGCGTCACGGCTTCGCCGGCGTCTCCGCCTCGCACGGCGCGCACCGCAACCACCGCAAGCCCGGGTCCATCGGCGGCTGCGCCACCCCCGGTCGCGTGTTCAAGGGCCTGCGCATGGCCGGCCACATGGGTACCGACACGGTCACTACCCAGAACCTCACCGTCCACGCGATCGACACCGAGCGCGGCCTGATCCTGGTCAAGGGCGCCGTGCCCGGAGCCAAGGGCGCCCTCGTCGTCATCCGCTCCGCCGCGAAGGGAGCCTGACCGACATGGCACAGACCATCGACGTCGACCTGCCCGTCGACATCTTCGACGCCCGCGTCAGCATTCCGCTGATGCACCAGGTCGTCACCGCACAGCTCGCCGCCGCCCGCCAGGGCACGCACGACGTCAAGTCGCGCGGCGAGGTCCGCGGCGGCGGCAAGAAGCCGTACCGCCAGAAGGGCACCGGCCGCGCTCGTCAGGGCTCGATCCGCGCTCCCCAGTACGCCGGTGGTGGCATCGTGCACGGCCCCACGCCGCGCTCGTACGACCAGCGCACGCCCAAGAAGATGAAGGCCGCCGCCCTGCGCGGTGCCCTCACCGACCGGGCGCGCAGCGGTCGCCTGCACGTCATCGAGTCGTTCGTCTCCGGTGACGCGCCGTCCACCAAGGTCGCGCTGGCCGCCGTCCGCGAGCTCACGGGCCGCGCCCGCGTCCTCGTGGTCGTCGATCGCGACGACGCGCTGACGGTCAAGAGCCTGCGCAACGCCGCGTTCATCGCGACGCTGTCCTTCGACCAGCTCAACACGTACGACGTGCTGCTGGCCGACGACGTGATCTTCACGAAGGCCGCGTTCGACGCCTTCGTGGCGGCGCGCTCGGCCGAGGGCACCGACACGGTCAAGCTGAGCCAGGCGGTCGTCGAGGCCGACGCCCCCGCCGCGAAGCCGGCCAAGAAGGCCGCCCCGAAGACCGAGGCCAAGGCCGAGGTCGCCGACGAGGACGTCAAGGCGAACGCCACGAAGACCCAGCCGTACGGTCCGGGCTCGAAGGCTCCGCTCGCCAGCGGCAACGCGCCCAAGGGCCACGAGGTCAAGGCCGTCGAGGCCGACAAGACCTTCGTCGCTCCCGGCGCCGCCGCGTACGACGACACGGAGGCCACGGTCTGGTTCGACAGCGCCGAGACCGCTGAGGCCGCCGGGTTCACCGCCCAGGAGGAGAACTGATGTCCAACCACGGAACCTTCGCACGGGACGTCCTGATCGCCCCCGTGGTCAGCGAGAAGAGCTACGGCCTGCTCGACGACAACAAGTACACGTTCCTGGTCCACCCGGACGCCAACAAGACCCAGATCAAGATCGCCGTCGAGGAGATCTTCGGGGTCAAGGTCACCGGCGTGAACACGATCAACCGCAAGGGCAAGGCCCGTCGCACCCGCACCGGCACCGGCAAGCGCAAGGACACCAAGCGCGCCGTCGTCAGTGTGGCCGCGGGTCAGAGCATCGACATCTTCTCGAGCCCGAGCTGAAGGACTGACTGAGACATGGCTATTCGCAAGTACAAGCCCACCACGCCGGGCCGTCGCGGCTCGAGCGTGGCGGACTTCGCCGAGATCACGCGTACGACGCCCGAGAAGTCGCTGGTCGAGCCGCTGCCCAAGAAGGGCGGCCGCAACAACCAGGGCCGGATCACCACCCGTCACCAGGGTGGCGGCCACAAGCGCGCCTACCGCGTGATCGACTTCAAGCGCTACGACAAGGACGGCGTGCCGGCCAAGGTCGCTCACATCGAGTACGACCCCAACCGCACCGCCCGCATCGCGCTGCTGCACTACGCCGATGGCGAGAAGCGCTACATCATCGCGCCCGAGGGCCTGAAGCAGGGCATGGCGGTCGAGGCCGGAACCGGCGCCGACATCAAGCCCGGCAACAACCTGCCGCTGCGCAACATCCCGGTCGGCACCACGATCCACGCGATCGAGCTCCGTCCCGGTGGCGGCGCGAAGATGGGCCGCTCGGCCGGCGCCAAGGTGCAGCTCGTCGCCAAGGAGGGCTCGAAGGCGCAGCTGCGTCTGCCCTCCGGCGAGATGCGCTACGTCGACGTCCGCTGCCGCGCCACGATCGGCGAGGTCGGCAACGCCGAGCAGTCGAACATCAACTGGGGCAAGGCCGGCCGCAACCGCTGGAAGGGCAAGCGCCCGACCGTCCGTGGTGTCGCCATGAACCCGATCGACCACCCGCACGGTGGCGGTGAGGGCAAGACCTCCGGTGGCCGTCACCCGGTCAGCCCGTGGGGCAAGCCCGAGGGCCGTACGCGCAAGCGCAAGGCCAGCGACCAGATGATCGTCCGCCGTCGCAAGAGCGGCCGCTGAGAGAGGACCTGGAGAAAAAGATGCCTCGTAGTTTGAAGAAGGGTCCCTTCGTCGACGGCCACCTCGAGAAGAAGGTGGACGCCCAGAACGCAGCCGAGACCCACAACGTGATCAAGACGTGGTCGCGTCGCTCGATGATCCTGCCGTCCTTCATCGGACACACGATCGCCGTGCACGACGGCCGCAAGCACGTTCCCGTGTTCATCACCGACTCGATGGTCGGCCACAAGCTGGGTGAGTTCGCTCCCACCCGCACGTTCAAGGGCCACGAGAAGGACGACCGGAAGGCGAAGCGCCGATGAGTGCCACCACCCGTGACAACACGAGCGAGCGCCGCGAGCGGCTCCTGGGCGATCGCCCCGGCGCCTTCGCCGTCGCCCGCTACGTCCGCGTCACCGCGCAGAAGTCGCGCCGTGTCGCCGACCTGATCCGCGGCGCCCGCGTCGAGGACGCGCTGACCATGCTGAAGTTCCAGCCGCAGGCCGTGGCCGAGAACTTCTACAAGCTGGTCGACTCCGCTGCCGCGAACGCCGAGACCACCGAGGGCCTCGACCGCTCGACCCTGGTCATCACGACCGTCATGGTCGACGAGGGCCCGACGATGAAGCGCTGGCGCCCGCGCGCCAAGGGTGCGGCCAACCGCATCCTCAAGCGCACCAGCCACCTGACGGTGGTCGTCGAACCCGCAACCGACCAGAAGAAGGGTGGCAACTGACATGGGTCAGAAGATCAACCCGCACGGTTTCCGCCTGGGCATCTCCACGGACCACAAGAGCCGTTGGTACGCCGACAAGCTGTACTCCAGCTACGTCGGTGAGGACGTCAAGATCCGCCGCCTGCTCACCAAGGGCATGGACCGCGCCGGCATCAGCCGCGTCGAGATCGAGCGCACCCGCGACCGCGTCCGCGTGGACATCCACACGGCGCGTCCGGGCATCGTCATCGGTCGCCGTGGCGCCGAGGCCGACCGCATCCGTGGCGACCTGGAGAAGCTGACCGGCAAGCAGGTCCAGCTGAACATCCTCGAGGTCAAGCAGCCCGAGATGGACGCGCAGCTCGTCGCGCAGGGCGTGGCCGAGCAGCTGTCCGGCCGTGTCCAGTTCCGTCGCGCCATGCGCAAGGCGATGCAGAGCACGATGCGCTCCGGTGCCAAGGGCATCCGGATCCAGTGCTCGGGTCGTCTCGGCGGCGCGGAGATGAGCCGCTCGGAGTTCTACCGCGAGGGTCGCGTCCCGCTGCACACGCTGCGCGCCGACGTCGACTACGGCTTCTACGAGGCCAAGACGACCTTCGGCCGCATCGGCGTGAAGGTCTGGATCTACAAGGGCGAGGTCGCCGGCACCCGGGCCGAGCGCGAGGCCGAGCAGGCCCGTCGCGCGGCCGCTCCGGGCAGCCGTCGTCCCGGCCGTGGTGAGCGTGGCGGTCGCCGCCCCGCTCGTGACGCCGCTCCCGCCGCTGCGCCGGCCGCCGCCGAGGCGGCTCCCGCAGCCGCTCCTGCGGCCACCGAAGGAGTTGAGTCCTGATGTTGATGCCTCGTCGCGTCAAGTACCGCAAGCAGCACCACCCCAAGCGGCGTGGCGTTGCCAAGGGTGGCACCGAGCTGGCCTTCGGCGAGTTCGGCATCCAGGCGGTCGAGGGTCACTACGTGACCAACCGTCAGATCGAGTCCGCTCGTATCGCCATGACCCGTCACATCAAGCGTGGCGGCAAGGTCTGGATCAACATCTACCCGGACCGCCCGCTGACCAAGAAGCCCGCCGAGACCCGCATGGGCTCCGGCAAGGGCTCGCCCGAGTGGTGGGTGGCGAACGTCAAGCCCGGCCGCGTCATGTTCGAGCTCTCCGGTGTGTCCGAAGAGGTCGCCCGTGAGGCGATGCGCCGTGCGATCCACAAGCTGCCGATGAAGGCACGCTTCATCACCCGTGAGACAGGAGACCTGTGATGGCAAGCAACACCGCAGAGCTCCGCGACCTCAACGCCGATGACCTGGCCGCGAAGCTGAAGGAGGCCAAGGAGGAGCTGTTCAACCTGCGCTTCCAGAACGCCACCGGTCAGCTCGACAACACCGCGCGTCTGCGCACGGTCCGCAAGGACATCGCGCGCATCTACACGGTCATCCGTGAGCGCGAGCTCGGCATCATCGAGGAGGTTCAGGCATGAGCACGAAGGACACCACCGAAGTGAGCAACGAGCGCTCGTCGCGCAAGACCCGTGAGGGTCTGGTCGTCAGCGACAAGATGGACAAGACCGTCGTCGTCAGCATCGAGGAGCGCTTCAAGCACCCGCTGTACGGCAAGGTGCTGCGCCGCAACATCAAGCTGAAGGCTCACGACGAGGCCAACGAGGCTGGCATCGGCGACCGCGTTCTCCTGTCGGAGACGCGTCCGCTGTCCGCCACCAAGCGCTGGCGCGTCGTCGAGGTCCTCGAGAAGGCGAAGTGAGAGACAGATGATTCAGCAGGAGTCGCGACTCAAGGTCGCCGACAACACGGGTGCCAAGGAGATCCTCTGCATCCGCGTGCTCGGTGGCTCCGGTCGTCGCTACGCCGGTATCGGCGACACGATCGTCGCCACCGTCAAGGACGCGATCCCCGGAGGCAACGTCAAGAAGGGCGATGTCGTCAAGGCGGTCGTCGTGCGCACCACCAAGGAGCGCCGTCGTCCGGACGGCTCGTACATCAAGTTCGACGAGAACGCCGCCGTCATCCTCAAGACCGACGGCGATCCGCGCGGAACCCGCATCTTCGGCCCCGTGGGCCGCGAGCTGCGCGACAAGAAGTTCATGCGCATCATCTCGCTCGCTCCGGAGGTGCTCTGAGATGGCTCGAATTCGCAAGGGTGACCAGGTCAAGGTCATCGCCGGCAAGGACAAGGGCGTCGAGGGCAAGATCATCGGTGTCCTCGAGAACGACCGCGTCCTCGTCGAGGGCGTGAACCGCGTCCAGAAGCACACCCGCGCCGGACAGACCGGGACCGAGGGCGGCATCATCACCGCCGAGGCCCCGATCCACGTCTCGAACGTCATGCTCGTGGTCGACGCCGATGGCGGCAAGACCACGACCAAGGTCGGCTCGGGCGTCGTCGACGGCAAGAAGACCCGTATCAGCCGCAAGACCGGAAAGGAGATCTGAGATGGCCACCACCACCGCGCCCCGCCTCAAGGCGAAGTACCGCGAGGAGATCGTGACCGCGCTGCGCGAGCAGTTCGACTACGACAACGTCATGCAGGTCCCCGGCCTCACCAAGATCGTCGTCAACATGGGCGTCGGCGAGGCTGCCCGCGACGGCAAGCTCATCGAGGGTGCCATCGCGGACCTCACGGCCATCACCGGCCAGAAGCCGCAGGTCACCAAGGCCCGCAAGTCCATCGCGCAGTTCAAGCTGCGTGAGGGCATGCCGATCGGCGCGCACGTCACGCTGCGCGGCGACCGCATGTGGGAGTTCCTCGATCGTCTGCTGACGCTCGCGCTGCCGCGCATCCGCGACTTCCGCGGACTGTCGGCCAAGCAGTTCGACGGCCGGGGCAACTACACGTTCGGCCTGACCGAGCAGGTCATGTTCCACGAGATCGATCAGGACAAGATCGATCGCAGCCGGGGCATGGACATCACGGTCGTCACCACGGCCACCAACGACGATGAGGGCCGCGCTCTGCTCAAGCTGCTCGGCTTCCCGTACAAGGAGAACTGACATGGCGAAGACCGGTCTGAAGGTCAAGCAGTCCCGCACGCCGAAGTTCGGCGTCCGTGGCTACACGCGCTGCCAGCGCTGCGGCCGTCCCCGCTCCGTCTACCGCAAGTTCGGCCTGTGCCGCATCTGCCTGCGAGAGATGGCGCACCGCGGCGAGCTGCCCGGCGTGACCAAGAGCTCCTGGTAATCACCACCACCAACCCGCAGCAGGTCCCCTCCCACGGCGTCACGCCGGACGAGACGGAAACCGCGGCGAGAAACGGAACACACTGAAATGACGATGACCGATCCGATCGCGGACATGCTCACGCGTGTCCGCAACGGCAACCAGGCGTACCACGACGCCGTCACGATGCCGCACTCCAAGCTGAAGGAGGGCGTCGCCGCCATCCTGAAGCAGGAGGGCTACATCACCGACTACTCCGTGGCCGAGCCGTCCGAGGGTGAGGTCGGCAAGTCGCTGACGATCACGCTCAAGTACGGACCGCACCGTGAGCGCTCGATCGCCGGCATCCGCCGCATCAGCAAGCCGGGCCTGCGCGTGTACGCCAAGTCCAACAACCTTCCGAAGGTCCTCGGCGGCCTGGGCGTGGCGATCATCTCCACGAGCCAGGGTCTGCAGACCGACCGTCAGGCCAACAACAACGGAGTGGGTGGGGAAGTCCTCGCCTACGTCTGGTGACGAGAGGAGACTGAACATGTCGCGCATCGGCAAGCTCCCCGTCGCCGTCCCCTCCGGCGTCGAGGTCAACATCGACGGCCAGACCGTCACCGTCAAGGGCCCCAAGGGCCAGCTCTCGCACACCGTTGCCGAGCCCATCACCGTCCGCAAGGACGATGACGGCGCGCTGGCGGTCGAGCGCCCCAACGACGAGCGTCGCAGCAAGGCCCTCCACGGCCTGTCCCGCACGCTGGTCAACAACATGGTCATCGGTGTCACCGACGGCTACGAGAAGAAGCTCGAGATCGTCGGCGTCGGCTACCGCGTGCTCTCCAAGGGCCCGTCGGAGATCGAGCTGAACCTCGGCTTCAGCCACCCGGTGCCGTTCCTGGCGCCCGAGGGCATCACGTTCACCGTCGAGGGTCCGACCAAGCTGACCGTCTCGGGCATCGACAAGCAGGTCGTGGGCGAGGTCGCCGCCAACATCCGCAAGATCCGCAAGCCGGAGCCCTACAAGGGCAAGGGCGTGCGTTACGCCGGAGAGCGCATCCTGCGCAAGGCCGGAAAGGCTGGTAAGTAAGCCATGGCAATCTCGATCAAGCACGCCAAGCACACCGCGGGCCGGGTCGCGTCGCGTCAGCGCCGCCAGATCCGTGGCCGCAAGAAGATCCAGGGTTCGGCCGAGCGTCCTCGCCTCGTCGTCACCCGTTCGAGCAAGCACATCGTCGCCCAGGTCGTCAACGACCTCGAGGGCCACACGCTGGCGTCGGCCTCCACCATGGAGGCGGACCTGCGCTCGTTCGACGGCGACAAGACGGCCAAGGCGAAGAAGGTCGGCGAGCTGCTCGCCGATCGCGCCAAGGCCGCCGGCATCGGCGCCGTGGTCTTCGACCGCGCCGGCAACAAGTACGCCGGTCGCGTCGCGGCTCTGGCCGACGGCGCCCGCGAGGGCGGACTGGAGTTCTGATGACCATCACGACGAACAAGGGGAGTGCCGCATGAGCACGCGCCGACAGGGTGGCGAGCGTCGCGGAGGCCGCGGCGACCGCAACGCCGACAAGTCCAACTACATCGAGAAGGTCGTCACGATCAACCGTGTGGCGAAGGTCGTCAAGGGCGGCCGCCGCTTCTCCTTCACCGCGCTGGTGATCGTCGGTGACGGCGACGGCCAGGTCGGTGTCGGCTACGGCAAGGCCAAGGAAGTTCCCACGGCCATCGCCAAGGGTGTCGAGGAGGCGAAGAAGAGCTTCTTCCGCGTCCCGCGCATCCAGGGCACCATCCCGCACCCGGTGCAGGGTGAGAAGGCGGCCGGTGTCGTCTTCCTGCGCCCCGCGTCCCCCGGTACCGGCGTCATCGCCGGTGGCCCGGTCCGCGCCGTGCTGGAGGCTGCTGGCATCCATGACGTCCTGAGCAAGTCCCTCGGCTCCTCGAACGCGATCAACATCGTCCACGCGACGGTCGAGGCGCTGCGTTCGCTCGAGTCCCCCGAGGACGTGGCCGGCCGTCGTGGCCTGGCCGTCGAGGACGTCGCCCCCGCCGCCCTGCTGAAGGCCGGCAAGGAGAAGGCGCCCAGCGCCGCGGAGGTGACCGTCTGATGGCGAAGCTCGAAGTCACCCAGGTCCGTTCGGGCATCGGTCGTGAGCAGAACCAGCGCAACACGCTGCGTTCGCTCGGGCTCAAGCGCATCGGCGACGTCAAGGTCGTCGAGGATCGTCCCGAAATCCGCGGCATGGTCAACACCATTCCGCATCTCGTCACCGTGAAGGAGGTCGACTGATCATGGCGATCAAGTTGCACCACCTGCGTCCCGCCCCGGGCGCCAAGACCGCCAAGACCCGCGTGGGTCGCGGTGAGGGCTCCAAGGGCAAGACCGCCGGTCGCGGCACCAAGGGCACCAAGGCCCGCTACCAGGTGTCGGCCGGCTTCGAGGGCGGCCAGATCCCGCTCCACATGCGCCTGCCGAAGCTCAAGGGCTTCACGAACCCGTTCCGGGTCGAGTACCAGGTCGTCAACGTGGGCCGGATCGCCGAGCTCTTCGCCGAGGGCGGCACGGTCGACGTGCCCTCGCTCGTCGAGAAGGGCGCGGTCCGCAAGGGCCAGCCCGTCAAGGTGCTCGGAGGCGGCGACATCGACGTGGCGGTCCAGGTGACCGTCGACAAGGTGTCCGCCTCGGCCCAGGCCAAGATCGAGGCCGCCGGCGGTTCCGTCTCCGCGTCCTGACGCGGTCGTTCGGAGTCGTTCAGCGAACATCGGGCGGGTTCTCCCCATCGGGAGGGCCCGCCCGTTTCGCTCACTGTTAAAGTCAGACGGCATCGTGCCGTGAAGCTGGAGGAAGTTCGTGCTCAAAGTCTTCGTGAACGCGTTCAGGACACCTGAACTGCGTCGCAAGATCCTCTTCGTGCTGGGGATCGTCGTGCTCTTCCGGCTCGGCTCGATGCTGCCCGCGCCCGGGGTCAACGTCGCCAACGTGCGCGAGTGCGTCGACCTGGCGGCGGGCGGCGAGAACGCCGGCCTGTTCGCCCTGATCAACGTCTTCTCCGGCGGCGCGCTGCTGCAGTTGACCGTGTTCGCGCTGGGCATCATGCCCTACATCACCGCGAGCATCATCCTGCAGCTGCTCGTCGTGGTCATCCCGCGACTGGAGGCCCTCAAGAAGGAGGGTCAGTCCGGTCAGGCGAAGATCACGCAGTACACCCGCTACCTCACGGTCGGTCTCGCGATCCTGCAGGCCGCCGGCATCGTGGCCCTCGCCCGCAGCGGCGACCTCTTCCAGGGCGCCTGCAACCTGCCGCTGCTCTACAGCCCCGACAGCATGCTGTCGTACCTGCTCATCGTCACCGTCATGGTCGCCGGCACCACCGTCATCATGTGGTTCGGCGAGCTCATCACCGACCGCGGCGTCGGCAACGGCATGTCGATCCTGATCTTCACGCAGGTCGTCGCCACGTTCCCCGGCGCGATGTGGAACATCCGCCAGACGAACGGCTGGGCCACCTTCTCGGTCGTCGTGGCCGTCGGCCTCGCGGTCGTCGCGCTGGTCATCTTCATCGAGCAGGCTCAGCGCCGCATCCCGGTGCAGTACGCCAAGCGCATGGTCGGACGCCGCATGTTCGGCGGCTCGTCCACCTACATCCCGCTCAAGGTGAACCAGGCCGGCATCATCCCGGTCATCTTCGCCTCGTCGTTGATGTACCTGCCGGTCCTGTGGGTCAACTTCAACTCCGACTCCGGTGCCGCGAGCTGGATCCAGGACCACTTCGTCCAGGGCGATCACCCGTACTACATGATCACCTTCTTCGCGCTGATCGTGTTCTTCACGTACTTCTACGTGTCGATCACCTTCAACCCCGAGGAGGTCGCCGACAACATGAAGAAGTACGGCGGCTTCATCCCGGGCATCCGCGCCGGCAAGCCCACCCAGGACTACCTGGGCTACGTCCTCTCGCGCATCACCGCTCCGGGCGCCCTGTACCTGGGTCTGATCTCGCTCATCCCGATGCTCGCGATCGCGTTGGTCGGGGCCAACCAGAACTTCCCGTTCGGCGGCACGACGATCCTCATCATCGTGGGCGTCGGCCTGGACACGGTGAAGCAGATCGAAAGCCAGTTGCAGCAGCGCAACTACGAAGGGTTCCTCAAGTGACGCGACTCCTCATCATGGGTCCTCCCGGCGCGGGCAAGGGCACGCAGGCCGTGGCGCTCGCCGAGCGCATCAACGGTGCGCACATCTCCACCGGCGACATCTTCCGCGCCAACGTGGCGCAGCAGACCGAGCTGGGCAAGACGGCGCAGCGCTACATGGACGCCGGCGAGTACGTGCCCGACGAGGTCACCAACGCGATGGTCGCCGACCGTCTCGCGCAGGACGACGCCCGTGAGGCGTTCCTGCTCGACGGCTACCCGCGCACCCTCGACCAGGTCGCGAAGCTCGACCAGATCCTGTCCGACCTCGGCTCCGAGCTCGACGGCGTCGTCGCGCTCACCGTGGTCGAGGACGAGCTGATCGGTCGTCTGCTCGAGCGGGCGAAGGTCAGCGGCCGGTCGGACGACACCGAAGAGGTCATCCGGCACCGCCAGGACGTCTACCGCAACGAGACCGAGCCGCTGCTCGCGGTGTACCGCGACCGTGGCCTGCTCATCGAGGTCGACGGCATGGGCACCCCGGACGAGGTCGGCTCCCGCATCGCCGACGCGCTGTCCACGCTCGCCTGACGGACGGATCCACCATGTTCGGTGAGTCGATCGAGCTGAAGACGCCCGAGCAGCTGGCCTCGATGCGCCAGGCCGGCCTGGTCGTGGGCCGCACCCTGGAGGTGCTGCGCGCTGCCGTCGCTCCCGGCGTCAGCACCGACGACCTCGACGCGTTGGCCCGTGAGCGGCTGGCCGCCGAGGGTGCCACGTCGAACTTCCTGGGCTACCACGGGTTCACGGGCGTCATCTGCGCCTCGGTCAACGACGAGATCGTCCACGGCATCCCGGGCGACCGGGTGCTGGCCGAGGGCGACCTGATCTCGATCGACTTCGGTGCCGTCGTCGACGGCTGGCACGGCGACGCCGCGATCAGCGTGCCGGTCGGCGAGGTCGCGCCCGAGGTCGCCGAGCTGAACCGGGTCACCGAGGAGTCGCTGTGGCGCGGCATCGCCGCGGCACGCATCGGCGGCCGGGTCGGCGACATCTCGCACGCGATCGAGTCCTACGTCCGCAGCCAGGGCCGCTACGGCATCACCGAGGGCTTCACCGGGCACGGCATCGGCTCGGAGATGCACATGGCCCCCGACGTGCCCAACAGCGGCCGTCGTGGCAAGGGTCCCAAGCTGCAGCTGGGCATGGCGCTCGCGATCGAGCCGATGATCACACTCGGCACCTCGCGCGCCGCGATCCTCGAGGACGACTGGACGGCCGTCACCACCGACGGCACGTGGGCCGCGCACCACGAGCACTCGATCACCGTCACCACGGAGGGCGTGTGGGTGCTCACCGCGCTCGACGGCGGCGCAGCGCGCCTCGCCGCGCTTGGCGTCCCCTGTGCCGAGCCCACCTCCTGACCATGCGGCCGAACGACCGTGCGGGGTTTCCCTGCACCTTGCGTGGGACGTTTCCCCCGCAAGGTGACGGATTCCCCTGTTGACAGGGGAATCCTCGTCAGCCACGGCTCGGGTTGGCCGCGGGGGCAGACTGGAGGCATGCGCACCTCGTGGGTCGTCCCGTTCCTGATGGTGGTCGCCCTGCTCGGCGGCTGCGGCGGGGGCGCGTACGACTCGGGGGACGGCAGCGGTGACGGCTACGGTGCGTCGCCCGGCGAGACCGCAGCGCAGGACGCCGAGCGCGCCCTGCGCCGGTACCTGATGGCATCCGACGAGGGCGACTGCGAGGCCGTGAAGGAGACCGTCCTGGTCCCGGAGGACCTCGAGTGCGGCGACGTCCGCGACCAGGAGGGTCAGTGGACCGCCGACGGCGCCGATCTCGAGGAGGTGCCGATGACCGCCGAGGTGGTCGACGACAGCGCCACCGTCACGGTGCAGTGGCCCGGCGGCCTCGAGGACACCTGGGACCTCCAGCGCGAGGGCGACACCTGGTACGTCCTCACCGCGGACTCCGGCGACGGCGTCTGACCCTCGACCCTCCCGACCGCGCCTCCGGCGCGCGAGATGTGCAGCGCTGTCCACCCTTTTGACGGCCGATCCACGGGAAAGCGGTGGATACCGCTACAGATCTCGCTGACCGGAGGTCAGGCGCGGGGCTCGGCGGCGAACTCGCCGGGGGTCAGGCCGGTGACCGCGCGGAAGTCGCGGCCGAAGTGCGCCTGGTCGGCGTAGCCGAGGTCGGCCGCCACGCGGGCGAGGTCGGGTCGAGGCGCGTCGCGCAACCGCTCGGCCGCCTCGTGCAGCCGGCGCCGCTGGATCAGCCACTTCGGCGGGAGTCCGATCCGGCGGGCGGTGAGCCGCTGCAGGGTGCGCTCCGTGATCGCGAACTTCTCGCAGACCTGTCGCACGCGCTGGACCTCGGGATCGCCCTCGACGTACTCGACGATCGCGTTGACCAGCAGGCCCTCCTCGTCGACGGGCAGCAGGCGCTTCAGCGACTCCTCCATCGCAGCCACGGCGGCCCGCTGCCGCTCGGGATCGTCCGGGGCTTCGCCGGCCGCGGCGCGGATGCGGGAGACGAGATTGTCGTCCCCGAGCGGCACCGCGCGGTCGGTCAGACCCTCGACGGGGCCGCCGGCCAGCGCGATGCCCGCCGCGGGCTGCAGCATCGTGCCGAGGGCCCAGCCGCTCCCACCCAGCTCGGTGGTGGACAGGCCGCTGCTCGGGCCGACCAGCCGCGCGTACTCGTGGGAGACGACGATCAGGCAGACCGGGTACTGGAGCACGCGCTGGACCGTGACGTGGCCGTCGGGCAGGGACCAGACGGGCATCCAGTACCGACGCACCACGGACGCGAGCGTGGGGGAGGGGGCGAACCGGTGGATGGGCGGCGTGTAGCCCGACGCGTCGAGCAGGTGTGCCCGCTCGGTCGGGTCGATGCGCCGGACGTCGTCTCCACCGGTCATGTGTCGGATTCTTTCAAGAGTCGAGGCCGTCCCGCGACCACGCTGGAGTCATGAGCATCTACCTCGACGCGGCCGACCGCTTCAGCGACGTCGTCGCCGCCACCACCGACTGGTCCGCGGAGTCCCCCTGCGAGGGGTGGACCGCCGCCGACGTCGTCGACCACGTGATCGACACCGAGCGCGAGTTCCTCGCCCGGCACGAGATCGACGCGGGACCGCGGCCCTCCGGCGCTCCCGCGCAGGCGTGGGCCGAGCACCTCGCCGCCATCCGGCCCCTCGCCACGGACGACGCGGTCACATCGCGCGAGTTCGACGGCGTCTTCGGCCGCACCACGATCGGCGCGACCCTCGACGCGTTCTACGGCTTCGACCTCGTCGTGCACGGCTGGGACCTCGGCACGTCGAACGGCCGGCCCACGACCTTCACCGAGGCCGACATGGACGCGATGGAGGCCGCCTTCGAGGGCTTCGGCGACCACGCCTACGACGACGGGGTCTTCCGGTCCCCGGTCGAGGTGCCGCAGGACGCCGATCGCCAGACGCGCCTGCTCGCGCGGATGGGCCGCCGCGCGCCCGTCACCGCCTGAGCGTCAGCGGTGCAGCTCGGCGGTGCAGCACTTCACGCTGCCGCCGCCCTTGACGAACTCCGAGAGCTCGACGGGCACCGGCTCGTAGCCTCGCTCGCGCAGGGACGCGGCGAGTCCGGTGGCCTCGGCCGGCAGCACGACGTTCCGGCCGTCGCTGACGAAGTTCAGCCCGAAGGCGAGCGCGTCGGCCTCGAAGCACTCGAGGGCGCCGGGGAACATCCGTCGCAGGGTGCGGCGCGCCGCGGGGCTGAAGGCGGCGGGGAACCAGGCGATGTCGGCCGGGCCGTCACCGTGGCCGTCGTCGAGCACGCCCAGGGCGACGTCGAGGTGGTAGAACCGCGGGTCGACGAGCTCGAGCGAGACCACCGGACGCCCGAGGGCGGCCTCGGCCTCGCGGTGCGCGTCGGTCGTGGTGCGGAAGCCGTGGCCGGCGAGCACCACGTCGCGCAGGACGAGGAAGTCGCCCTCGCCCTCGTTCGTGTGGGCCGGGCGATGGACCTCGCGGCCGGCGGCGCGCAGGAAGTCGACGTGCGCGTGGGCCTCCGCCTGGCGCTGCGGGAACGCGAAGGCGGCACCGTACGTGCGGTCGGCCACCGAGACGGCACCGTTGGCCGCGAACACCATGTCGGGCAGTCCGGCGACGGGCTCGAGCAGGTCGATGCGGTGCCCGAGACCCGCGTACACGTCCTGCAGCGCCTGCCACTGGGCGCGCGCGAGCTCGCGGTCGACCGCGGTGGAGGGGTCCATCCACGGGTTGATCGAGTAGACCACGTCGAACTCGGTGGGCGGGCACATCACGTAGTGGCGCGTGCGCGCACTGCGGACGGGGGCGACCAGGGGCGTGGTCAGGATCTGCGTCATGGAGCTCCTCGGGGGACGATGACACGAGCCTAGGGAGCGTGCGATGCCACAACCAGTAGTTTTTCGCGCGCGTGGCAGGCGCTTTCTTGCGCATTCGCGGTCCTCGCACTTGATAAGTTGCGCGCATGAGTCTGGACCAGATCGACCGCTCCCTGCTGGACGCCCTGACCGAGGACGGCCGGGCCAGCTACGCCGCACTCGGCTCGCGCGTGGGCCTGTCCGCGCCAGCCGTGAAGCGCCGCGTCGACCGCCTCGTCGAGTCCGGCGTCATCAGCGGCTTCACCGTGGTGGTCGACCCGCACCACCGCGGCTGGACCACCGAGGCCTACGTCGAGGTGCACTGCCAGGGGACGATCTCGCCGCACGTCCTGCGCGAGGCGTTCCTGCAGGTACCGCAGGTCCACGCGGCGGCCACGGTCTCGGGCGCCGCCGACGCGATCCTGCACCTGGTCGCCGAGGACGTGCGCGACCTCGAGCAGGCGCTCGAGCAGATCCGCATCGGTGCGGCCAGCGTGAGCCAGACCGAGACCTCGATCGTGCTGTCGCGGCTCATCCACGACCGCCACGGCGTCGAGGGCTGAGCGACCTCGGCGGTCCCGCCCCGGACGGCGAGCGCGGGGTCTAGCCTGTGGCGATGGAACGAACGCGCGCGGCCTCGGTCGGAGCCGGACTCGTCGGCGCTCTCGTGTTCGTCGAGTTCGTCAGCGGGTTCCTTCAGGGGTACTACACGCCGCTGGCCAGCGACATCGCGCGCCACCTCCACGTCAACGACGCCGACGTCAACTGGTTCGAGGCGGCCCAGCTGCTGCTCTCGGCGCTGTGCGTCCCACCGCTGTCGAAGCTCGGTGACCTGATCGGGCACCAGAAGGTGCTGGTGTGGTCGGCCGTGCTGACCGCGATCGCCACGTGCGGCATCGCCTTCGCCACCACCTTCGAGGCCTACCTGGTGTTCTGGGCGCTGCAGGGCGTGTTCACGGTCTGGCTGCCCCTCGAGGTCGCGCTGATCTACCGGCGCAGCGCCGGGATGGACCAGCGCGCCGCCGCCACCCGGCGCGCGACGGGCGTCATCGTCGCGGCCCTCCAGGCCGGCGCGATCGCCGGCGCCCTGTCGGCGGGTGCGACGTCCGCCGTGTTCGACTCGCTGTGGATGGTGCTGGCGGTGCCGGGGCTGCTCACCGTCGGCGTCGTCTTCGTCATCATCGGCTTCGTCCCCGACGTCCACGAGCGCCAGTCGGGATCGCTCGACGGCGTCGGGCTGGTCCTGTTGAGCTCGAGCCTGCTGCTCGTGACCGGCGGCCTGTCCCTGGTGCGGGTGCTCGGCGTCGGCTCGCCGTGGCCCTGGATCGCGATCGCCCTCGGCGCGCTGGTCCTGGTGCCGTTCGTCGCGTACGAGCTGCAGACCGGCGACCCGATCATCGACCTGCGCGTGATGCGTCGCGCCTCGATGTGGCCGGTGCAGTTCACCGCCCTGCTGTTCGGCGTGAGCGTGCTCGGCGCGCAGATCCCGCTGTCGACCTTCGCCCAGACCGACCCCGACGTGCACGGCTACGGACTCGGCCTCAACTCCTCGACGGTGGCTCCGATCATCGGCGGCTACGTGCTCTCGATGCTGATCGGCGCCCTCGTCTTCGCCCGGGTGAGCCAGCGGTTCACGCCGCGGGCCTGCCTCATCGGCGCGGCGACCCTCGTGGGGGTCGGCTACGCCTCGCTCGTGCCGCTGCACCACTCCGTCGCCCAGATGGCGGCGTGCATGGTGGTGGCGGGGCTGGGCTCCGGCGCGCTGGTCGCCGCGCTGCCCGCCGCCGCCGCGGCCGCGGCGCCCGAGGGCCGGACCGCCGTCGCGACCGGCCTCACCAACACCACCAAGACCATCGGCGGGTCGTTCGCGTCCTGCGTCTTCGGCGTCGCCCTCGCGACGGGCGCCACGCACGCGACCGCTGCGTCCATGTCCGGCTACTACACCGTCTGGATCGTCTGCTCGGTCACGGCGTTCGTGGCCGCGATCGGACTGACGTTCGTGCCGCGGCTGGCGTTCGCCGACCCGGCCGGCATCGAGGAGGAGATCGGTCGATGAACGCCGCCGCACGCTTGGCCGAGCTGATCGCGTGTCGCACCGTCTCGGCGCCCGACGAGCGGGACGAGGCCGAGTTCGTCGCGTTCCGCGAGACGTTCGCCCGGCTCTACCCGAGCCTGCACGCGGCTCTCGAGCTGACGCAGTTCGAGGGAGGCACGCTGCTGTTCCGCTGGCCCGGACGCTCCACCGAGCGCCCCCTCGTGCTGATGGCGCACTACGACGTGGTGCCCGCCCCCGCCGAGCAATGGGAGCGCGACCCGTTCTCGGGCGCCATCGAGGACGGCTTCGTCCACGGTCGCGGCGCCCTCGACGACAAGGGCCCGCTGGTCTGCATCGCCGAGGCGGTCGAGTCGCTGCTGGCCGAGGGGTTCGAGCCCGCCCGCGACGTCTACCTCTCCTTCGGCTCCGACGAGGAGGTCTTCGGGCACGGCGCGGCCGAGGTCGTCGACCACCTCGACTCGATGGGCGTGCGCCCGTGGCTCGTCTCGGACGAGGGCGGCGCGATCGTCGACGACGGCCTGCCGGGCGTCTCGGCCACCACCGCGATGGTCGCCATCGTCGAGAAGGGCACCGTCGACGTCGGCCTGCTGGCGCGCGGCGGGGGAGGGCACGCGTCCACCCCGTCGAAGAACAGCGCCACGGCGCGCCTGGCCCGGGCCATCGTGCGGATCGACCGGCACCCGGCCACGCCGCACCTGTCCGAGCCGGTCCTGCAGATGCTCGAGGCCCTCGCCGGCCTGGTGCCCAAGCCCGTGGCGCCCGTGCTCGCGCACGCCCGCCGCGCGAACCGTCCCGTGGCCGAGCTGCTGGCCCGGCTGGGCAAGGAGACCGGCGCGATGGTCCGCACGACGATGGCGGTGACCCAGCTCAGCGGCAGCCCGGCGCGCAACGTGCTGGCCACCGAGGCGCGCGCCAACGTCAACGTGCGGCTGGCCGTGGGGGACACCCGCGAGCAGCTGCGCGCCCGCCTCGAGAGGCTGTTCCGCGGTCTCGACGTCGAGGTGGAGCGGATGGACGGCGAGGACCCGCCTCCGGTGTCGCGCACCGACAACGACGCCTGGCGCGCGCTGGGGGAGGCCGTGAAGGCCCTCGGTTCCGACATCGCCGTCGTCCCGTACGTGCAGACCGGCGGCACCGACTCCCGGCACTTCACGCGGATCAGCGACTCGGTCTACCGGTTCGCGCCGCTGCACATGACCCGGGCGCAGCGCGACTCGATCCACGCGCCGAACGAGAAGGTCGCGATCGACACGCTCGAGCGGGGCGCGGCCTTCCACCGCGCGCTCATCACCGGGATGGACTGAAGCCGCTAGGGTCGCGTCATGGCCGTCGATCCCACCGGTTCCGACCTCAAGCGGTTCCTCGCCGAGGACCCCGGAGGTCCTGTCGTGATGCTCAACCTGCTGCAGTTCCGCGAGGACGGCGTCGCCTCCTACCGCGAGTACACGACGCGCATCGGGCCGTTCCTGGAGAGGGTCGGCGGCGAGGTCGTCTACGCCGGCGACCTCGCGACGGCGCTGGTCGCACCCGAGGGCTGGGCGTGGGACGCGGTGCTGCTCGTGCGCTACCCGTCGCGCGCCGCGTTCAGCCAGATGGTGGCCGATCCGGAGTACCAGCAGATCACCGGCCTGCGCACCGCGGCGCTCGACGAGGCCGTCCTGCAGGCGGGCCTTCCCTGGCCGATTTGAGTCCGCCACCCCTTTCGACGTAGACTTGTGTGTCGGCCTTGTCGGGCCGTATCCCCATGCCCTCCGGCAGCCCTTGAACGGGCGGGGAGACGTGCGTGCCAGGTCGAACAGTCGATACGAAGAAGTTGAGGTGTATGGCGAAAAAAGAAGGCGTCATCGAGATGGAGGGTGCGGTCGTCGAGGCCCTGCCCAACGCGATGTTCCGAGTCGAGCTGGCCAACGGCCACAAGGTCCTCGCGCACATCAGCGGCAAGATGCGCCAGCACTACATCCGGATCCTCCCCGAGGACCGTGTCGTGGTGGAACTCTCGCCGTACGACCTCAGCCGCGGACGCATCGTCTACCGCTACAAGTGACAACTACACATCCCCCACGTTCAGTTCGTACCGAAGAGAGAGCTTCTCGATGAAGGTCAACCCGAGCGTGAAGAAGATCTGTGACAAGTGCAAGGTGATCCGTCGCCACGGCCGCGTCATGGTGATCTGCGAGAACCCGCGCCACAAGCAGCGCCAGGGCTGAGCAGCAACCTTCTTCAACGCAGCACCCTGAACATCTGACGGCTCATCCGGGCCCCGCCACCAGGCGGAGTCCCCGGGTGTCACCTCCGGCGCAGAGGCCGGAGCTCGATCGAGGCGATCGAGGTGCCCCAGGTGACGACACCTCTGCTTAACCGAAAGGAACTGCCAGCACATGGCACGCCTCGTCGGAGTGGATCTGCCGCGCGAAAAGCGCGTGGTGATCGGACTCACGTACATCTTCGGGATCGGCCGCACGCGTGCGGTCGAGGCCCTCGCCGCCACCGGCATCGACCCCAACACCCGCGTTCACGAGCTGAACGACGACCAGCTCGTCGCGCTCCGTGACCACATCGAGGCGAACTACCAGGTCGAGGGTGACCTGCGCCGCGAGGTCACCGCGGACATCCGCCGCAAGATGGAGATCGGCTCCTACCAGGGCCGCCGTCACCGTGCGCACCTGCCCGTTCGCGGCCAGCGCACCAAGACCAACGCGCGCACCCGCAAGGGCCCCAAGCGCACCGTCGCCGGAAAGAAGAAGTGAGGTAGCCGATGCCCCCCAAGAACTCCGGTGCCAAGAAGGTGCGCCGCAAGGAGAAGAAGAACGTCGTTCAGGGCGAGGCCCACATCAAGAGCACGTTCAACAACACGCACGTGACGATCACCGACCCCAGCGGTGCGGTGATCGCGTGGGCCTCCGGCGGAACCGTCGGCTTCAAGGGCTCGCGCAAGTCGACTCCGTACGCCGCCGGCATGGCCGCCGAGGCCGCCGGACGTCAGGCGATGGACCACGGCATGAAGAAGGTCGACGTCTTCGTCAAGGGCCCCGGCTCGGGACGCGAGACGGCGATCCGGTCGCTCAGCGGCGTCGGCCTCGAGGTCGGCACCATCTCTGACGTGACCCCCAGCCCGCACAACGGCTGCCGTCCGCCCAAGCACCGTCGTCTCTGACGCGTCGTCGACTTTTCTTCAAGGAGTAATCAACCATGGCCCGTTACACCGGACCTCTCACCAAGAAGTCGCGCCGCTACGGCGTCGACCTCGTCGGTGGGGACAAGGCCTTCGAGCGCCGTCCGTACGCGCCCGGCCAGCACGGCCGCACCCGCGTCAAGGAGTCGGAGTACCGCACCCAGCTGCAGGAGAAGCAGAAGGCGCGCTACACCTACGGCGTCCTCGAGAAGCAGTTCCGCAAGTACTACGAGCTGGCCTCGCGCCGTCCCGGCAAGACCGGTGACAACCTGCTCAGCCTGCTCGAGAGCCGTCTCGACAACGTCGTCTACCGTGCCGGCCTGGCCCGCACGCGTCGTCACGCCCGCCAGCTGGTGACCCACGGTCACTTCCTGGTCAACGGCGTCAAGACGAACATCCCGTCCTTCCAGGTCAGCAAGCACGACATCATCGATGTCAAGGCCAAGAGCCTGGAGACGACGCCGTTCATCGTGGCGCGCGAGACGCACGACTCCGACACCGTGCCCGGCTGGCTCGACGTGTCGCCCGAGCGTGGCCGCATCCTGGTTCACCAGAACCCGGTCCGCGAGCAGATCACCGTTCCGATCCAGGAGCAGCTGATCGTCGAGTTCTACTCGAAGATCTGATCCTCCACCTCTGTCCACCAACCCGGCCCTCATATAGCGGTGGGTCCGGAAAGGAAGAAACACCATGCTGATCGCCCAGCGCCCCGTCCTGTCCGAAGAGGTCGTCGACGAGTTCCGTTCGCGGTTCGTCATCGAGCCCCTCGAGCCCGGCTTCGGCTACACCCTCGGCAACTCGCTGCGTCGCACGCTGCTGTCGTCGATCCCGGGTGCGGCCGTCACCTCGATCAAGATCGACGGTGTCCTCCACGAGTTCTCGACCATCGAGGGCGTCACCGAGGACGTCACCGAGATCATCCTCAACCTGAAGAACCTCGTGGTCTCCTCGACCATCGACGAGCCCGTCGTGATGTACCTGCGCGCCGATGAGGCCGGTGACGTCACCGCCGCCGCCATCACGCCGCCGGCCGGTGTGGAGGTCCACAACCCGGACCTGCACGTCGCCACCCTGAACGACAAGGGCCGCCTCGAGATCGAGCTGGTCGTCGAGCGTGGCCGCGGCTACGTCTCGGCCGTCCAGAACAAGACCGGCGACGAGGAGATCGGCCGCATGCCGGTCGACTCGATCTACAGCCCGGTCCTGAAGGTCACCTACAAGGTCGAGGCCACTCGAGTCGAGCAGCGCACCGACTTCGACAAGCTGATCATCGACGTCGAGACCAAGGCCTCGATCCTGCCGCGCGACGCGATCGCGTCGGCCGGGTCCACCCTGGTCGAGCTGTTCGGTCTGGCCCGTGAGCTCAACGTCGAGGCCGAGGGCATCGACATCGGCCCGTCGCCGGTCGACGAGCAGCTGGCCGCCGACCTGGCGCTGGCGATCGAGGACCTGGACTTCACGGTTCGCTCGTACAACTGCCTCAAGCGCGAGGGCATCCACACCGTGGGTGAGCTCATCACGCGCAGCGAGCAGGACCTGCTGGACATCCGCAACTTCGGTTCGAAGTCGATCGACGAGGTCAAGGCCAAGCTCGCCGAGCTCGGTCTGTCGCTCAAGGACAGCCCGTCGGGCTTCGATCCCTCCGCCGTCATCGACAACTTCGACGAGGACGCCGGTTTCGCCGAGGACGAGCAGTACTGAGCTGCTCTGACACCACTGATTCAGGAGTAACGACATGCCCACCCCCACCAAGGGTCCTCGCCTCGGCGGCAGCCCCTCGCACCAGCGGCTGATCCTGGCCAACCTGGCCCAGAGCCTGTTCGAGCACGGCCGCATCACGACGACCGAGGCCAAGGCCAAGCGTCTGCGCCCGTACGCCGAGCACCTCATCACGAAGGCCAAGACCGACACGGTGGCCAACCGCCGCCAGGTCGTCAAGGTCATCCGTGACAAGGGCGTTCTGCACACGCTCTTCACCGAGATCGGCCCGGCCATGGCCACCCGCCCGGGCGGCTACACGCGCATCACGAAGATCGGTCCGCGCAAGGGCGACAACGCCCCCATGGCCGTCATCGAGATCGTGGAGACCAAGGAGTTCGACGCCAGCGCGCCGAAGGCCCCGCGTGCCGAGGCCGCCCCGGCGGTCGAGGAGGCCCCGGTCGAGGAGACCGCGACCGACGAGGCCACCGAGGCTCCGGCCGAGGAGACCACCGAGGCTCCCGCCGACGAGGCCGTCGCCGAGGAGGCCCCCGAGGCCTCCGAGGACGAGACCAAGTAACACCTCCGCACGAAGCGCCCACCCCGCACGGGGTGGGCGCTTCGTCGTTCCCGGGAGCCTGCGGGGCGGTGAGCTGTCAACCGAACCTGCTGGGGCCCGGTGAGCCATCAACCGCATCGAGGGTTCATGCGGTTGACAGCTCACCGCCTCCGCGCGGGAAGGGTTGACCACTCACCGCTCTGCCAGCCCGCCGATGCCGGGGAGGCGGGGGTTTCGGGATATGCTCGCGCGTGGCCCCTCGCGCATGAGGTGGCTCATTGCTTTCGGGGAAGGTCCATCCATGACGCTGCGTCTGCGCCGTCCACTCACTCTCGTCGTCCCGGTCGTGACGTCGCTCGCCCTCGCCGGCGGCGCGCTGGCAACAACGGGCGAGACGGACGGTCCCGTGTTGGAGGCGCCGCTGCATACGACGGAAAAGACCACGATCGCGGCAGGCATCATCGTGAAGTCGGCGGATGGTTCCGAGGTGACCCCGTCGGAGCTGGCAGCAGAAGTGTCGGCAGAGCTGCCTGGAGGAGTGAGTGTCGACGCAGTGCAGGCCGGTCCTGACGGCCTCGGGGTCGTCATCTTGTCCGGCGAGACGGACGAAGATGCTCTGGACGAGGCGCTAGAACGGTTGGAAGACCTGCCTGGTGTCGAGTGGGCTGTACCGAATGGCGTCCGATTCCCGTCCGCATCGGCCAGCGAGCCGCTCTTCGGCAATGGCTCCCTCTGGAATCTGAACGGGCCGTGGGGTGTCGAGGCGGATAAGGCATGGGACACGACAACCGGATCCACGAACGTGCGGGTGGCTGTCTTGGACACGGGGCGTGTGACGGGCCACCCCGACTTCGGTGGAGCTTTCGTCGCAGGGCGTGACTTCATTGGGCGCGACCTCTCCGAGTGCTACGACGCGCGGTGCCGCCGTGGAAGCGGACCAGGAACTTTCCGGGGCGCCGGCGATGGCGACGGCTGGGACCGCTATCCGACAGACGTCGGCGACTGGAGGAACAGCAGGACCTGCGCTCACATGGGTGTCCGCGACTCCAAGTTCAGTTCTTGGCACGGTACGCACGTTGCCGGCATCGTGGCTGCGCGTCGGAATGGCTCGGGTGCCGTCGGTGTTGCACCGAGAGCAAAGGTGCAGCCGATCCGGGTGCTCGGCCGGTGTGGTGGTACTGATTGGGACATCGCGATGGGCATCCTTTGGGCCAGCGGTATCGACGTCAACGGGTACGAAAAGCGCTATGGGAAGATCCCCAAGAACAGGACGCCCTCGAAGGTCATCAATCTGTCCCTTGGAGCTTTCGACTCACTGGGCCGTGTGCGCACGGCATGCAAGTTCTACGGGTCAATCGCCTCGAAGGCGCGCTCCCGGGGTGCGATCCTCATCGCGGCGGCAGGCAACGAAGGTGTGGACCAACGCTACAACGTCCCTTCCTCTTGCCCGGGCTACGTATCCGTCGCGGCGACGACGCGAAGCGGAGCAGCCGCGAGCTATTCAAACTACGGTTCCGGGATCGATCTGGCTGCGCCTGGCGGCCAAGCGGGACGCGGAGTCCCGGCGGAAGAGGGCGTCCTTTCAACCCTTTTCACCGGCTTCTACACCAACCCTGGTTCGCCCGCGTTGGCATGGATGGCGGGGACGAGCATGGCGGCTCCTGCAGTCTCAGGCGTCGCGGCTCTTGCGCACTCGGTCGGCATCAGGAACCCGGACGTCATCGAGCGAGTCATGAAGGCAACGGCCCGTCGCTCACCGAATTGCAGTGCGGCGAGGTGTGGCGCGGGCATCGTGAGCGCATACGGTGTCGTCAACGCAAAAGCGCCTACCAGTGCTCCTCGCATCTCGGGTTCCGCGCGTCCTGGCGGAGTAATCCGGGCGACTACGGGCTCATGGCGCAACGGTGCTGATGTGCTGTTGACGTGGCGCCGTGGAAGCACCGTGCTCGCCAGGGGGACGACGTACCGACCGACGAAGTCGGACCTTGGGCGCCGTCTGGTCGTGCGTGCAACGGCCACGAACGGCCACCCGTCGATCTTCGATCAGTCCACCGTCGTGGTGAAGTCGAAGCCGAAGATGGCGTTCTCGATGCCGTCGAAGTTCAGCAAGTCCAAGAAGGTCAAGCTGCGGGTCAAGATCAAGGCCCCCTACGTGCGCGCCACCGGCACGATCCGGGTCTACGACGGCAACAAGCGCATCGCCGTCAAGAAGATCTACTCCAAGAACAAGGGCAAGGTCACGATCACGCTGCCCAAGATCAAGAAGAAGGGCAAGCACCGCATCCGGGTGATCTACTCCGGCAGCACGAAGGTGAGCGCCACGAAGAAGAGCAAGGTCGTGCGCGTCCGCTGATCCTCGTGTGATGAGAGGGGATGGTGTGACGCATGGGCCCTGCCCTATCCTGCTGAGGTCGTTCCCGTCGGGGGGAACCACCTCGAGACAGGACACCCTGTGCGTCGCACCCTCGCCCTCACCGCCCTGCCCCTGCTCCTGGTCGCCTCGGCGCTCGTGAGCACGGCGGCCTCCGCCCAGCCATCCGAGCCGGCGGGGGTCGAGAGCCCCGCGGCGAAGCAGCCGCCGCGCGTCGCGCGCGGCCTGATCGTCAAGGCCACGACCGCCACGACGGCGCGCCGGTCGTCGCTCGCGCGGTCGGCCGAGGCTCGCCTGCCCGGTGCCGACATCGGCTCGACGCGCGCCGCGCCGGCCGGTCTGTCGGTGCTGGAGCTCGATCAGCCGGTGCCCGTCGAGGATCTCGGCCCGGCCATCGACGCGCTCTCGGCCCGCGCCGACGTCGAGTGGGTCGCGCCCGACACGTTGCGCACGATCTCGAGCGCACCGCCCGTCTCCGTGAACGACCCGGACTTCCTCACGCAGGGCAACCTCTGGGACACCACGCGGGACGACGGCGGCTACACGACGAAGGCGCCGTCGCTCTGGCGCGCGACCCGTGGCAGTGCCTCCACCGTCGTCGCCGTCGTCGACACCGGCCTCGCGGCGCACCCCGACCTGGCCGGCCAGACGGTCGCCGGGTACGACTTCGTCGACGACGAGTGCACGCCGGACGAGCTCGGCGACTGCTACTACGACGGCACCTACATCAACGCCGGCGACGGTGACGGCTGGGACGCCGACCCCTCCGACCCCGGCGACTGGCTGGACGAGGACCTCGTCGCCGCCTGCTACGGCGACTCGATCGGCGACGACGACCCGGCCTGGTACACGCAGGACAGCACGTGGCACGGCACGCACGTGGCCGGCACGGTCGCCGCCAAGGCCGACAACGGCATCGGCGTGGCCGGCCTGGCGCCGGGCGTGAAGGTGCAGCCGGTCCGTGTGCTGGGGCACTGCGGTGGCTGGGACACCGACATCCTCTTCGGCATCCTGTGGGCGGCGGGCTACGACCTGAGCGAGTACGACGTGCCGGTCAACCGCACGCCGGCGCAGGTCATCAACCTCTCGCTCGGCGGCGAGTACGAGGACTCCGCGGAAGTGGAGGCGGTCTGCGCGGTCTACAGCGAGGTCGCCGGTCTCGCCCGGGACGCCGGCGCCACGCTGGTGGCCGCCGCGGGCAACACGTCCGGTCCGACGATCTTCCCCGTCTCGCAGAGCGTGCCGGCTGCGTGCGACGGCTACGTGAGCGTCGTCGCCACGAGCGACACCGGACACCGCGCCTGGTACTCCACGGCCGGCGTCGGCTCGGACCTCGCGGCCGCCGGCGGCGACCAGAACATCCTGCCGTCGCGTGAGGACCGCGGCATCCGCTCGACGCTCAACGACGGTGAGAAGGAGCCGGGCGAGCCCTCGTACGGCTGGTACCAGGGCACGAGCATGGCCGCCCCGGCGGTCTCGGCCGGCGCGGCGCTGCTCTACTCGCTCGGCGTCACTGATCCCGCTCGGGTCGAGGCGCAGCTGAAGGCGGCGGTGCAGCCGTTCTCCGACGTCCCGCAGGAGCCGAAGATCCTCCTCGGCGGTGTCGAGCGCACCGTGGCCTCAGTCAACTGCGAGTCCTCGAGCGAGGACGCGGGCTACTGCGGCGCGGGCATCCTCGACCTGTCGAAGGTCACGGCACCGCTCGGCGCGCCGCTGCTCTCGGGCACGCGGGCGCCCGGGGGAGTGCTGCGCGCGACCTCGCGCGGCCTGACGAACTCCGGCGGCACGTCGGCGATCTCGTGGTGGCGCGGGTCCACGCGCGTGGGCACGGGCGCGACGTACCGGATCACGGCGGCCGACCTCGGCCGCACCCTGACGGTGCGTGACACGGTCGCGTCGGGCAGCTTCGCCGGGATCTTCCGGACGGCCACCGTCTCGGTGCCCGCGACGAAGGCCCGCTCGCGGGTGGCGATGTCGGTGGCGTCGAGCCTCAAGCGCACGAAGCGTGCGCGCCTCGTCGTGCGGGTGTCCGCGCCGCTGGTGCGGCCCACCGGCACGATCCGGGTCTACGACGGCCGCAAGCGGATCGCGACGAAGCGCCTGTACGCCTCGAGCGGCGGCAAGGTCGCGATCCTGCTGCCGAAGATCACGAAGAAGGGCAAGCACCGGATCCGCGTGGTCTACTCCGGCGACGCCCAGGTGACGTCGGGCCAGGTCAGCAAGGTCGTGCGGGTCCGCTGACCCTCAGGCGAAGCGGTCGCCCCGTCCGATGCGGACGGGGCCCTTCGCGGTGTTCGCCGACACCGGCTCGCCGCGCTGGGTGACCACGACGACGCCGTCCTCGGCGAGGTCGTCCGCGAGGCGACGGACCGCGTCCATGCGGTCGCGCCACTGCTCTCCGCCGACCACGCGGGCGACGTCGCTGGGACAGATCGTCGAGCCGCCACGCTTGCGGAGCAGGGCGCGCATCGCGGCGGTCGAGCGGGCGGCGATCGAGTGGTCGGTGGGCTCCTCCCACCACGGCCGGCCCCGTTCGCCGAGGGCGACCTTGGCGTCGCCGACCCGGTCGCGGGCGTCGGGCTCGCCGGCCTTCACCGCCCGTCGCGCGCTCATCAGCTCGTCGACCAGCTCCTGGCGCAGCGCATCGGGGATCTGCGGATCCGTGGCGCGCCACTTCCGCCCACCGATGACCAGGAAGTGGCCGTCGGGGGTGCGCTCCGACTCGGTGTCTCTCGGCATGGGCGTCCTCCCGTCGCCTCGACGCTAGTCGAGCCCACGGGGTGACGCAGGGTGGTCAGCGGACAGGGTGGTCAGCGGACAGGGTGGTCAGCGGACGCCGAGGGGACCGGCGAGAGGGAGCGACCACGGCAGCGCCGCGTGCTCGTCACGCAGGAACTCCAGCGGCTTGACCATGTCGTCGGGCATCGGCGTCGTGCGGCGGGTGCTGAGGTCGACGTGCAGCTCGAGGAACTCCAGCGTGTTGGCCACGGTGCCGCGGGAGCGGTTCGCCAGGATCGTCTGGCCGTGGACCGTCTTCGGACCCACGCCGAGGATCCGCAGGTGCACCGAGAGCACGTCGCCGACGAGGGACTCGTCGAGGAACCGGACGTGGTGCTCGACGCTGAAGACGCTGTGACCCGTGCGGTGGCGGTAGTCGTCGTCGAAGCCCAGCTCGCGGAACGCCAGGTCCGAGCCCTCCATGTGGAGCCGGTAGTAGTGGCAGACGTTGACGTGCCCGTTGCCGTCCTCGAACTCCGGCGGGGCGACGAGGCGCATCGCGGTGCCGAGGGCGTCGAGGTCGTCCACGGTGGGCCGTGCGGGGGTGGTCATGGCGGTCACTCTAACCAGAGCCGGATTCCGGATCAGACGCTCGCCCCATGGAACGGGGGTGGTCCGGACGATGCCTGCCGGGCTATCGTGTTTAAATCTGAAACCAAGTTCACCTTGTGATGCAGGACCATGAGCCGCATCACAGCCGAGGCAATCGAAGGACACGCATGGTCAACATCGTTTCGCGGATCTGGGCCCACGCCGACTCCGAGCCGGACCGGGTCGCGCTCCGTTCGCCGCGCACCGTGACGTACGCGGAGCTGCGCGAGACGAACCGCCGCGTCGCGGGCGCCGTGCGCGCCGCCGGGCTCGCGCCGCTGGACCGCGTGCTGTTCATCGCGCCGACGATCACCGAGTTCCCCGAGGTCTACTACGGCCTCCACGCCGCCGGCGTGACCGTGACGACGATGAACGTCATGTCGACGTCCCCCGAGATCGGCTACGTCCTCGACGACTCCGAGGCCTCGCTGGTCATCGCCTGGCACGAGTGCGCCGACGCGGCGCGCGAGGCCGCCGCCGACCGCGGCGTGGAGTTCTGGCAGCTCGAGCCCGGCCTGGCCTTCGACGCCGAGCCGCTGCAGGACGCGCACGACCACGCACCCGACGACACCGCGATCATCCTCTACACCTCGGGAACGACCGGCCGTCCCAAGGGCGCCGAGCTGACCGCGCTCAACCTCGACGCCACGGTCGACTCGTTCCTGCCCGTGCTCGAGCTCACCGCCGACGACCGCTTCGGCACGGCGCTCCCGCTGTTCCACGTCTTCGGCCAGGCGGTCTGCATGAACACGGCGCTCGCGATCGGCGCCTCCTTCTCGCTGCTGTCGCCGTTCAGCGCCGAGAGGATGCTCGACATGGTCAAGAGCGACCAGCTGACCACCGTCTCGGGCGTTCCGACGATGTGGAACGCGATGCTGCACGCGCAGGGCGACTACACGCCCGAGGACTTCGCCTCGCTGCGGATGGCCTCGTCGGGCGGCGCCTCGCTGCCGGTGGAGATCATCCGCGCCTTCACCGAGCGCTTCGGCTGCACGATCCTCGAGGGCTACGGCCTCACCGAGACCACCGGTGCGGCGACCTTCAATGACATCCACCGCGAGCAGCGGACGGGCACCACCGGCCCGACCCTGCCCGGCACGCAGGTCGAGATCCGCGACTCGGAGGGCCGCGTGCTGGCACCTGGCGAGGTCGGCGAGGTCTTCATCAAGGGCCCGACGGTCATGAAGGGCTACTGGAACCGTCCTGACGTCAACGCGAAGGAGCTCGTCGACGGCTGGCTGAAGTCCGGCGACCTCGGCTCGGTCGACGCCGACGGCTACCTGACGATCGTCGACCGCGTGAAGGACCTCGTGATCCGCGGCGGCTACAACGTGTACCCGCGCGAGGTCGAGGAGGTGCTGTACGAGCACCCCGGCATCGTCGAGGTGGCGGTCGTCGGCATCCCCGACGACCACTACGGCGAGGAGATCGCCGCGGTGATCGCGTCGGCTCCCGGCCACGAGCTGAACGGCGACGAGATCCGCACGTGGGCCAAGCAGCGCCTCTCGGCGTACAAGGTGCCGCGCATCTACTCCTTCGTCGACGCGCTGCCCAAGGGCGCGACCGGCAAGATCCTCAAGCGCTCGATCGACAAGAGCGCGCTGCGCGAGCTCGCCGAGTCGGCGGCTCGCGCGCGATGAGCGACGTCGAGGTCGTCGCGTCGGCCGAGACGCCGCGCGCCGTGCTGTTCGACTTCGGGGGAGTGCTCACCGCGAGCGTCTTCGCCTCGTTCGAGCGGTTCAGTCGTGAGGCCTGCGCCGGCGACCCGCACGCCGTCGTCAACGCGCTGTCGCACGACGAGGCCGCGCAGGCCGCGCTGGTCGACCACGAGTGCGGCCGCGTGGAGGACGAGGTCTTCGAGGAGGCGCTCGCGGGCGCCCTGGCGGCTCAGGGCCACACGGTCGAGGCCGCGGGCCTGATCGCGCGAATGCAGCAGGACCTGCACCCCGACCACGCGATGACGGCGCTCGTCCGTCGCCTCAAGGAGGAGGGTGTCGCGGTCGCGCTGGTGTCGAACTCGCTCGGTCGCGACTGCTACACCGGCCACGGCCTGGACGAGCTGTTCGAGGTCCAGGCGATCTCGGGCCGCGAGGGCGTGCGCAAGCCGTCGCGCCGGCTCTACGAGGTCGCCTGCGAGCGGCTGGGCGTGCGTCCGGCCGAGGCGATCATGATCGACGACCTCGCGATGAACATCCGCGCGGCCCAGACGCTGGGCATGGGCGGCATCGTCCACAGCGACGCCGCGCGCACGATCCCGGCGCTGGCCGGACTGCTCGGACTGGACCCGGGGACGCTGGGCGCGGAGCCCGTGACGACCGGGACTTGAACTTGAGTCCGAATTCAGATTAGGGTGTGAAGCACGTCACGGTCCCCCTCGCGGACCCGCACCGCGGGCCCCGGACCGTCCCCACTCGGAGGAGCACCATGGACATCCACGGCAAGGTCGCCGTCGTCACCGGAGCCGGTGGCGGCATCGGAGCCGCCCTCGCGGACGCGCTGGTCGCGGCCGGCGCGAAGGTCGTCGTCGCGGACCTCAAGTCCGACGGCGTCGAGGCCGTCGCGGCCCGTCTCAACGAGGCCACGCCCGGCTCGGCCGTCGCGGTCGCGGGCGACGTCTCGCAGACCGCCCAGATCGAGCGCCTGATCGCCGCCGCCGAGGAGTCCTTCGGCCCGGTCGACCTCTACTTCGCCAACGCCGGCGTCGGCGGGGGAGTGACACTGGAGGCCTCGGAGGAGGACTGGGACCTCGCCCACCAGGTCAACGTCATGGCGCACGTGCGCGCCGCCAAGCTGCTCGTCCCCGGCTGGATCGAGCGCGGCCAGGGCTACTTCGTGTCCACCGCGTCGGCCGCCGGCCTGCTGACGCAGATCGGCTCGGCCACCTACTCGGTCAGCAAGCACGGCGCCGTCGCGTTCGCCGAGTGGCTCGCGATCACCTACGGCGACCAGGGCGTGGCCGTCAGCTGCCTGTGCCCCATGGGCGTCAACACCGACATGCTCACCGGCGGCGCCCCGATCACCAACGAGACGCAGCGCCGTGCCGCCCAGGCCGTCACCGACGCCGGTGGCGTGCTCGAGGCCGACGAGGTCGCCGCGATCGTGCTGAAGGCGATGGAGTCCGAGGAGTTCCTGATCCTGCCGCACCCCGAGGTCAAGGTCTTCCAGTCCCGCAAGGCCGGAGACATCGACCGCTGGATCGCCGGCATGCGCCGCTACCAGGCCTCGCTGGCCTGACCCCCGACCCCACCCACAGCCAGCAAGGAGCTGACATGCATTTCGAACTCTCGGACACCGCCAAGGAGTACCAGGCGAAGCTGCTCGCCTTCATGGACGAGCACGTGTACCCGGCCGAGGCCGTCTACCACCAGCAGATGGCGGAGTCGGGCAACCCGAACTTCCACCCGCCGATCCTCGAGGAGCTCAAGGCCGAGGCGAAGAGCCGCGGCCTGTGGAACCTGTTCCACCCCCACAAGGACGAGGCCTGGGGCTCGCCCGGCCTGAGCAACCTCGACTACGCGCCGCTGGCCGAGATCACGGGTCGCAGCCCGTACATCGCGCCCGAGGCGATCAACTGCAACGCTCCCGACACCGGCAACATGGAGGTCCTCCAGCTGTTCGGCACCGAGGAGCACAAGGAGAAGTACCTCAAGCCGCTGCTGGCGGGCGAGATGGCCTCGGCGTTCTGCATGACCGAGCCCGCGGTCGCCAGCTCGGACGCCACCAACGTCGAGCTCAGCATGACCCCCGACGGCGACGAGTACGTCCTCAACGGCCGCAAGTGGTTCGCCTCGAACGCCCTGCACGCCAACTGCAAGGTGCTCATCGTCATGGGCAAGACCAACTTCGAGGCCGAGACGCACCGTCAGCAGTCGATGATGGTCGTCCCGATCGACACCCCCGGCGTCACGGTCGTCCGCGGCCTGCCGGTCTTCGGCTACATGGACCGCGAGGGCCACGCCGAGATCCTCTTCGAGGACGTCCGCGTGCCCAAGACCGCGCTGCTCGCCGGCGAGGGCGACGGCTTCATGATCAGCCAGGCCCGCCTCGGCCCCGGCCGCATCCACCACTGCATGCGCTCCATCGGCATGGCCGAGCGCGCCCTCGACCTGATGATCGCGCGCGCCCAGAGCCGCACGACGTTCGGCGAGCCCGTCGCGAACCGCTCGAACGTCCAGGACTGGATCGCCGAGGCCCGCATCGAGATCGAGATGATCCGCCTGCTGGTGTTCAAGACGGCGTACCTGATGGACACCGTGGGCAACCAGAAGGCCCGCACCGAGATCGCGGCCATCAAGGTGGCTGCCCCGGAGATCGCGCTCAAGATCATCGACCGCGCGATCCAGGTGCACGGCGGCGGCGGCGTCACCGACGACTTCCCGCTCGCCAGCTTCTACGCCCACCAGCGCACCCTGCGCATCGCCGACGGCCCCGACGAGGTGCACAAGCGCACCATCGCGCGGGTCGAGCTGCGCCGCATGGAGCGCGAGCTCTCGCGCGCCTGACGCCGGACCGCACGGGCGGCGGGATACTCCTCTGTCCCGCCGCCCGCGTCCACGGGTCGGACCCCGACCTGAACTTGAGTTCGACTATGACTTAGGCTGTGACGAGCAGCACAAGCAGTGCCCGCGAGCCGCCCTCGGCGCCCCGCGAAATCCCCCGAATCCCAGGAAAGATCCGACCTATGCTGATGGAGACGATGTGACATGAAATGGCGTCGGTTCCTGGTGTCCCGGCTCGTCCGGCTCGCCTTCGTGCTGGTGGCGATCACCACCCTCACGTTCCTCATGATGCACCTGGCCCCGGGCGATCCCGCCCGGCTCGTGGCCGGCATGGACGCGGACGAGCAGGCCGTGCAGGTCGCCCGCGAGCGCCTCGGCCTCGACCAGCCCATGTACAAGCAGTTCCTCGACTACATCGGCGGTCTCTTCCGCGGTGACATGGGCACGTCGTTCGCGACGAGCCAGCCCGTCACCGACGAGATCGCCCAGAAGATCGGCCCCACGGCCCAGCTGGCCGTCTTCGGCATGCTGATCATCCTGCTCGTCGGCCTGCCGATGGGCATCATCGGCGCGGTGCTGACCCGCAACGGCCACCGCGCGTTCGAGATCATGTTCAGCAGCTCCACCGGTGCGATGGCCTCGATCCCGCAGTACCTGATCGCGACCTTCCTGGCGTTCTTCTTCGCGGTGACGTGGCAGATCTTCCCCGTGGCGGGCTCCGGCTCGCTCAACGCCGCGGTGCTGCCCGCGATCGCCATCGCGATCCGCCCGGCGGCCTCGATCGCGCGCCTCGTGCGCGTCCGCACCCTCGAGGTGCTCGAGTCGCCCTACGTGCGCACCGCCCGCAGCAAGCGGCTGCCGACGCGCAAGCTCTACCTCGCGCACGTGTTCCCCAACTCGATCACGACCATGCTCGCGATGGGCGGCGTGACCTTCGCCAGCCTCATCGGCGGCGCCGTCATCGTCGAGCAGGTCTTCGCCCGGCTCGGCCTGGGCACCACCCTCGTCCACAGCGTCCTCGTCGGCGACTACCCGGTCGTCCAGGGCATCGTGCTGCTGCTCGGCTTCTCGGTCGTGCTGGTGAACGCGCTGGTGGACATCATCCTCGGGATCGTCGATCCCCGGACCATGGAGGCCGGCCGATGAAGAAGCACGAGCGCCGCAGCAGCGCGCGTCAGATGTTCGGCGCGTTCCTGGCCACGCCCACGGGCATCGTCTCGGGCCTGATCCTGCTGGGTCTCACGGTCCTGGTGATCATGGGCCCGAACGGCTTCGGCGACCAGGCCGTCGTCAGCGACATGTCCCGCTCGAGCGAGGGTCCGTCCGCGGACTACCGCTTCGGCACCGACGCCCTGGGCCGCGACATCCTCACCCGCACCCTGGCGGCGACCCGGCTCTCGATCCTCTACGCGTCGGCCGCCGTGCTGTTCGCGATGGTGGTCGGCGGCCTGATCGGCGGTCTCATCGCCGCCGGCGGCCCCCGCGTCCGCAAGGTCGGCGGCGCCGTCATCGACTCGATGATGGGCTTCGGCGACATCCTGCTCGCCGTCGTGGTCGTCGCGATCGTCGGCGTCGGCGCGAAGGGCGCGGTGCTGGCCATCGGCGTCGCCTTCACGCCGCACTTCGCCCGCTTCACGTACAGCCTCGTGGACTCGGTGATGGTGCGGGACTACATGTCGGCCGCGCGCGTCGTGGGCGTCAACAAGTCCGGCATCGGCACGCGGTACGTCGGTCGCAACGTCGCTGACAGCCTCGTGATCGTCACGTTCACGACCGTCGCCGAGGGCATCATGGCGATGTCCTCGCTCAGCTTCCTGGGCCTGGGTATCCAGTCGCCGCAGTTCGACTGGGGCCAGATGCTCACCGACGGCGTCAAGAACTTCTACCTCAACCCGTACGCGGCGCTCGTGCCCGCGACGCTCATCCTCATCACCGGCCTCGCGGTCAACCTCTTCGGCGATGCCGTGGCCCGCGCGGTCAACCCGGTGCTGTGGAACGAGCGGCCGAGCCTGTTCCGCTCGAAGCTGCGCCGCAACGGCGCGAAGGCGCTGGCGGCCGAGCCCGAGATCACCCTCGATCCCGGCATGGAGACCGAGACCAGGAAGGGACGCCCATGAACGACGACACCCTGCTCGACGTGCGCAACCTCTCGATCAGCATCGAGGGCCGGGACGACGTCCCGCCGCTGGTGCGCGACGTCTCCTTCTCGCTCAAGCGCGGTGAGATCGTCGGCATCGTCGGCGAGTCCGGCAGCGGCAAGACGCTGACCTCGCTGGCCGTGTCGCGACTGCTGCCCAAGGGCCTGTCGATGACCGCCGACCGGATCGACTTCGACGGTCACGACCTGGTGAACGGCTCCGACCGCGAGCTGCGCACCGTCCTCGGCACGAACCTGGCGATGGTGTTCCAGGATCCGATGTCGTCGCTGAACCCCGCGCGCAAGATCGGGGCGCAGATGATCGAGACGGTGCGCGAGCACAAGGGCCTGTCCAAGAAGGAGGCGCGCGACCTCGCGATCCGCAGCCTCGAGGACGTGCACATCACCGAGCCCGCCAAGCGGCTCAAGCAGTACCCGCACGAGCTCTCGGGCGGCATGCGCCAGCGCACCATGATCGCGATGGGACTCATGGGCGAGCCGAGCCTGATCCTGGCCGACGAGCCCACCACGGCGCTCGACGTCACGGTGCAGGCGCAGGTCATGCAGCTGCTGTGCGACCTCAACGACCGCAAGGGCAGCGCCGTGCTGCTGATCTCGCACAACATCTCGCTGCTGTCGGAGGTCTGCGACCGCGTGATCGTGATGTTCCGCGGCGAGATCGTCGAGGACCTCACCACGGCGAAGCTGCTCTCCGGGCCTGATCACCCGTACACGCGGGGCCTGATCCGCGCGGTCCCGGATCTCAACACGGATCGGAACGAGGACCTCGTGACGATCGAGGACGGACAGTTCGACGTCGAACGGGAGATGAACCATGCTTGAGCTGGAGAACGTCGAGGTCACCTACCCCGGACCGCCCCCGTTCACGGCGGTGAAGGGGATCAACCTCTCGGTGCCCAAGGGCTCCACCGTCGGCCTGGTCGGCGAGTCGGGATCGGGCAAGTCGTCCATCGCGCGCGCGGCCATCGGCCTGACGCCCGTGACGAGCGGCCGGATCACGCTCGAGGGCGTGGACATCACCAACCCCAAGGGCAAGGCGCTGCGCCACCTGCGCAGCCAGGCCCAGCTGGTGTTCCAGGACCCGCACGCGTCGCTGAACCCGCGCATGGAGATCGCCATGGCGGTGCAGGAGGCCGTCAGCGTCGCCACGGGCAAGCGCGTCACGTCGCAGTCGTGCGCCGCGACCGCGCTCGACCTGCTCGACAAGGTCGGCGTGCCGAAGGCGGCCGTGCGCCGCTACCCGCACCAGCTGTCCGGCGGTCAGCTCCAGCGCGTCTCGATCGCGCGGGCCCTGGCGCTCTCGCCGTCGCTGATGATCCTCGACGAGGTCACGGCGTCGCTCGACGTCTCGGTGCAGGCGCGCATCCTCAACCTGCTGCGCCAGCTGCAGCGCGAGCTCGACGTCTCGATGCTCTACATCTCGCACGACCTGTCGGTGATCCGCTACCTGGCCGATCACGTGTACGTCATGCGCCACGGCGAGATGGTCGAGGCCGGAACGGCCGACGCCGTCTTCGACGCGCCGCAGCAGGAGTACACGAAGGCGCTGCTCTCCGCCGTGCCCACGCTCGGCGGCAGCCGCTGGCGCTCGCGCCGCGATCCCGTCGCCGTCAGCTGACCCGCATCCCGTCCCGACCCGCTCCGTCCGGAGCGAGAGGAGTCCTGTCATGAACGCCGTCGACCGCCTGTGGGAGCACGCCCGGAACGCCCCCGACAGCATCGCCCTGCGGGTGGGGGAGCAGTCCTGGACCTACGGCCAGGTGCGCGACCTCGTCGCCGCCTGGGCGCAGCGCCTGACCGACGCCGGCATCGAGCCCGGTGACCGCGTCCTGCTCGTCGCCCCGACCTCGCAGGAGTTCGCCGTCGTGCACCAGGCGATCCTCGCCGTGGGCGCGATCGGCGTGACCGTGAACTCGGCCTCGACCTCGGTCGAGCTGGAGTACTTCCTGACCGACGCCGAGTGCTCGCTCGCGATCGCCTGGCACGAGACGGTCGACGTCGCGCAGCAGGCCGCCACCGCCACCGGCATCGACCTGTGGACCCTCGAGGCCGGCGACATCGAGACCGGCCCCGGTGCCGACCTCGACCTGCCGCGCTCGATGCAGCCGGACGACACCGGCGTGCTGCTCTACACCTCGGGCACCACCGGCAAGCCGAAGGGCGCCGAGCTGACCCACGGCAACATCGTGGCCTGCGCCGAGATCGTGTCCGGCACGCTCGAGAGCGACAGCTCCGACCGCGTGGGCACGGCGCTGCCGCTCTTCCACGTGTTCGGCCAGATCTGCGTCATGGTCGCCACCTTCCAGGTGGGCGCGAGCCTGTCGCTGCTGCGTCCGTTCAGCGGCGAGGGCCTGCTGCGGATGGCCGCGGCGCACCGGCTCACCGTGCTGGCCGGCGTCCCGACGATGTGGAACGCGATGCTGCACGCCGACGTCGAGGTCTCGCGCGACGACCTCGCCGGCCTGACCCACGCCCTGTCCGGCGGCGCGGCCCTGCCGCTGGCCGTGGCAGACGCCTTCCGCGAGCGCTTCGGCTGCCGCGTCCTCGACGGCTACGGCCTCAGCGAGACCACCGGCGCCGGCACCTCCGCGAAGCTCAGCCCGCGTCGCAAGGAGGGCTCGGTCGGCCCCGCGCTGAACCGTCTCGAGGCGTGCGTCGTGGACTCCGAGGGCAACCCCGTGCCGTTCGGCGAGCGCGGCGAGGTGGCCCTCGCCGGACCGGTCATCATGAAGGGCTACTGGCGCCGTCCCGAGGCCACGGCCGAGGTCATGCGTGGCAAGTGGTTCCTCACCGGCGACATCGGCAAGCAGGACGAGGACGGCGACATCTGGATCCTCGACCGCAAGAAGGACCTCGTCATCCGCGGCGGCTACAACGTCTACCCGCGCGAGATCGAGGAGGTGCTCTACACGCACCCCGACCTGCGCGAGGTCGCCGTGATCGGCGTCCCCGACGACCGCCTCGGCGAGGAGGTCGCCGCCGTCTACGCCCCGCACCCGGGCCGCGTCGTCGAGAGCTCGGCGCTGCGCGCGTGGCTGGAGGAGCGGCTGGCCCAGTACAAGGTCCCGCGGATCTACCACGAGGTCGCCGAGCTGCCCAAGGGCTCGACCGGCAAGATCCTCAAGCGCCAGCTGGACCGTGGCAGCGTGCTCGAGCACGGCATGAAGGTGACGCGGGACAGGAGCGCCTCGTGACGCAGCTGATCGAGACCGGACCCATCGCGGCCTGGATCGAGACCCTCGGCATCGACGCCGTCGGCCCGATCGAGTTCACGCGCGTCGGCGCCGGCCAGTCGAACCTCACGTTCCTGGTCACCGACGCCGCGGACCACCGCTGGATCCTGCGCCGCCCGCCGTTGGGCACGCTGCTGGCCTCGGCGCACGACGTCGAGCGCGAGCACCGCATCATGTCCGGCCTCCAGGGCACGGGCGTGCCGGTGCCGACGATCCACGGGTTCACGAAGGACCCGTCCGTCACCGACGCGCCGATCATGCTCATGGACTTCGTCGACGGCCGCGTGCTGGACACGATCGAGGCGGTCGAGTCGGTGCCTGAGGAGACGCGCCGGGAGATCGGCCTGTCGCTGGCGGCGACGCTCGGCGAGGTGCACGCCGTGGACCTCGAGAAGGCGGGACTGGTCGACCTGGCCAGCCACAAGCCCTACGCCGAGCGCCAGCTCAAGCGCTGGCACCGTCAGTGGGAGCAGTCGCGCACGCGCGACCTGCCGATCGTGGACGACCTCGCGGCGCGACTGTCCGCGAACGTCCCGCAGCACCAGGACCTCGCTCTCGTCCACGGCGACTTCCACTTGATGAACGTCATCACCGATCCCTCGGCCGGCCGCGTCACCGCGGTGCTGGACTGGGAGCTCTCGACCCTCGGCGACCCGCTGGCCGACCTGGGCGGGCTGCTGGCCTACTGGCCGCAGGCCGACGACGAGATCATCACGGGCTTCCGTGGGCCGACGATGCCCGGATTCCCGAGCCGGGCCGAGCTCGTGGAGGAGTACGCCCGCGCGACCGGACGCGACGTCTCGGCGATCGGCTTCTGGTACGTGCTGGGCCTGTGGAAGATCGCGATCATCGCCGAGGGCGTCCTGCGCCGCTCGATCGACGACCCGCGGAACACCGCCGTGACCGGCCAGATCTCCAGCGATCTCATCGACGAGCTGATGCAGCGGGCCGATCTCGAGGCACGTGACGCAGGTCTATGACGCAGGGCACCCCCTGTAGGTAAACCTGAAATCAAGTTCATATAGAATCGTGGCAGTGCCGCGACCCCCGCCGGCACGTAGCGAGTCTGTGAGAGGTCGAGCATGAAGTTGAACTACCGAGGAGGCTCCGGTCGTCCGTCCGCGCTGCGTCGCGGACTGGGATCGGCGGCCGTCGTGGCCCTGGCCGCGTCGCTCCTGGCGGCGTGCGGCGGCGGGTCGGACTCGTCCGCCGGCACGTCCGGCGAGGCGCCCGACCAGGCCACGCTGGTGCTCCGCAACGACGTGGACACCTTCGACCCGATGCTGACGGCCGCCGAGCAGGGCGCCGTGCAGATGTACGAGGCGCTCTACGACACGCTCGTGCGCCGCAACTGGAAGACGGGCGAGTACGAGCCCGCGATGGCCACGAAGTGGGAGGCCACGCCCACCAAGATCGACTTCGAGCTCAAGACGGGCCTGAAGTGCAGCGATGGCACGGACCTCAAGCCGACCGACATCGCCAACTCCCTCAAGCGCCTCGCCGATCCCAAGACGGGCTCGATCTACACGGGCCGCTTCTTCGGCGCCGGTGGCGTGAAGGAGATCGTCGGCGACGACGCCGCGAACACCGTCTCGGTCGAGGTCAACGAGCCGCACTCGGACCTCATCGACAGCATGGCCACCGCCTTCATCGTGTGCCCGAAGGGCCTCGAGGACACCGAGAAGCTGGCCACCGAGCCGCAGGGCTCCGGCCCCTACCGCCTCGCCTCGATGAAGCGCGGCGACACGTACGAGCTCGAGGCGTGGGACTCCCCGGCGCTGGAGGATCCCGACAGCGTCCCGGCGAAGCTGACCTACCGCGTCGTGACGTCGGACTCGACCCGCGCGAACCTGGTCGACACGGGCGACGCCGACATCGTCAGCGTCGTGGGCCGTGACTCCAAGCGCCTCGAGTCGGTCGTCGAGCCGATCCAGGGCAAGGCGTTCCAGTCCGACTCGGTCGTGTTCAACCAGCGCGACGGCGCTCCGTTCGCCGACGAGGCGCTGCGCCGCGTGGTGGCCCAGGCCCTCGACGCCGAGAGCTACACGAAGGCCGCGTCCTTCGACGTGGGCGAGGCGATCGACACCCTCGCGACGCCGAACATGGACTGCTACGTCGAGAGCAACGGCGACCTCAAGCCGAAGTTCGACAAGGACCAGGCCAAGGCCGACCTCGAGGCCGCCGGCTACGGCGAGGGCGGCAAGGAGCTGACCGTCCGTCTGCTGGGCTACGACCTGCAGAACTCGGGCCCCGAGTACGTCGCCGACGCCCTGCGCGAGCTGGGCATCACGGTCGAGATCACCAACGGCACGCTGGCCCAGGCGGCCGGCATCGTCTACGGCGACTCCGGCGAGTGGGACCTGCTGGTCTTCCCGATGAACGCGCCCGCGCCGCACCTGTACCCGGCCGTGACGAAGATGAGCTCGAACCTCGGTGAGGGCGGCTCGTACAACTTCGGTCGCGTCACGAACCCCGAGTTCGACAAGTTCGCCAAGCTGGCGCCCGCGTCGACCGGTGACGAGCGGTGCGAGAACTGGAGCAAGGCCGAGGCGGCCCTGCTCGAGCGCGTCGACGTCGTGCCGATGATGTGGCCGATCGCCAACTACTTCTCGAAGGACCTGACCTTCGAGACGGGCTACCGCACGACGGACCTGCGCACCATCCGCGTCAAGGGCTGAGCCAGCGCGGAGCCTGCGCTCCGTGCGTCCGGACGGGCCGGTTCTCCTCGGGTTCCCTCAACCCGACGGGGGACCGGCCCTTCGGTCTAAATGAAACTGAATTCAGTATTGATCTTTGTGGTGACCTCGGTCACACTCTTTGCAGAAACTGAATTCGGTTTCAGACTTCCCGACGAAGGATTGACCCCATGATCTCTCCCCGAACCCGTCCCTGGCGGCGCACCGTCGGCCTGGCCGGCGCCCTCGTGTTGTCGACCTCGATCCTCGCCGCGTGCGGTGGCTCGTCCGACGAGGGCGACCGCGTCGCCGGCGAGGCTCCCGACAGTGTCGTGATGGACCTGCGCAACGACCCGGACACGTTCGACCCGTTCCTGACCGCCGCCGACCAGGGCGCGGTGCAGATGTACGAGGCCATCTACGACACCCCGGTCCGCCGTGACATGAAGACGGGGGAGTACGTGCCCGCGATGGCGACGGAGTGGGAGGTCACGACGACGAAGATCGACATGACCTTCAAGGAGGGGCTGACCTGCGCGGACGGCACGAAGCTGACCGCCACGGACATCGCGAACTCGATGAAGCGCCTGGCCGACCCGAAGACGGGCTCGATCTACACCGGCCGTCTCTTCGGCGCCGGCGGCGTGAAGGAGATCGTCGCGGACGACGCGGCCAACACCGTCTCGATCGAGGTCAACGACCCGCACTCGGACCTGCTCGACAGCATGTCGACCGCGTTCGTCATCTGCCCCAAGGGTCTGCAGGACACCGAGAAGCTGGCCACCGAGCCGCAGGGCTCGGGCCCCTACAAGATCACCTCGCTCAAGCGCGGCGACACGTACGAGCTCGAGGCGTGGGGCTCCCCGGCGCTGGAGGACCCCGCGAGCGTCCCGGACAAGATCACGTTCCGGGTCATCACGAACGACGCCACCCGCGCGAACCTCTTCGAGACCGGTGAGACCGACATCGCCGGCATCCTGGGCCGCGACTCCGAGCGCCTCGAGGGCAGCCACGAGTTCATCCAGGGCAAGGCCTTCGAGGCCGACTCCCTGACGTTCAACCAGCGCCCCGAGGCGCCCATGTCCGACGAGCGCCTGCGCCGGGTCGTCGCCCAGGCGATCGACGCGGCGGCGTACACGAAGGCCGCGTCCTTCGGCGTCGGCGAGCCGGCCAACACGGTCGTCACGCCGAACATGGACTGCTACACCGAGTCCAACGGCGAGCTCGGCCTCAAGTACGACCCCGACCAGGCCAAGGCCGACCTCGAGGCCGCGGGCTACGGCCCCGGCGGCAAGAAGCTGACCGTGCGCCTGCTGGGCTACGACGTGCAGAACTCCGGCCCCGACTACGTCGCCGACGCGCTGCGCAAGATCGGCATCGACGTGAAGGTCACCAACGGCACGCAGGCCCAGGCCGGCGCGATCGTGTACGGCGACGAGGGCGACTGGGACGTCATCGTGTTCCCGTACCTCAGCGCCGCGCCGCACCCGTACCCGCTCGTGACGAAGATGAGCTCGAACCTCGGCGAGGGCGGCTCGTACAACTTCGGCCGCACCCGCAACGACGACTTCGACAAGTTCTCGGCCGTCGCGACCAGCTCGCTGGGTGAGGAGCGCTGCGAGAACTGGGGCAAGGCCGAGGCCGCGCTGCTCGAGCAGACGAACCTCGTCCCGCTGCTGTGGCCGATCGCCAACTACTACGCGGACGGACTCACGTTCAACGCGACGTACCGCACGGTCGACCTGCGGACCATCCGCGGGACCGAGTGAGACCCGGTGGGCGCCCCGCACGGTCGGGGCGCCCACCGGCCCCACGCCCCCGAACCAGCCCGCCACCGGCGGGCCCAGCAAAGGAGAGTCATGTCAGTCGTACTCACGGAGAAGGTCCTGGACGACCGGGCCCTGCTGATCACCCTGAACCGTCCCGACGCCCGCAACGCCGTCAACGGCCAGGTGGCGCGCGAGATGGCCGCGATCCTCGACGAGCTCGACGCCGACCCCTCGCTGGTCGTCGGCATCATCCGCGGCGAGGGCCGCGGCTTCAGTGCCGGCATGGACCTCAAGGCGTTCCTCGAGGGCGACGTCCCGATGTTCGAGGACCGCGGCTTCGGCGGCTTCGCCCAGCGCGGCCCCAAGACCCCGCTGATCGCCGCGATCGAGGGCTTCGCCGTCGCCGGCGGCCTCGAGATGGCGCTGGCCTGCGACCTCATCGTCGCCGCCTCCGACGCCAAGCTCGGCCTCCCCGAGGTCAAGCGCTCGCTCATCGCCGCGGGCGGCGGACTGCTCCGCCTCGCCCAGCGCATCCCGTACCACGTGGCCGCCGAGATCGCCCTGACCGGCGACCACGTCCCCGTCGAGCGGCTGTACCAGGTCGGCCTGGTCAACCGCGTCGCCGAGCCGGGCCGCGCCCTCGAGGTCGCCCTCGAGCTGGCCGGCCAGCTGGTCGACAACGCCCCGCTGGCCCTCGAGGGCTCCAAGTACGTCCTCGAGAATGCCGCCGACTGGGGCATGGAGGAGGGCTGGAAGCAGCAGGACCCGGTCATGCTGCGCGTCAACCAGTCCGAGGACGCCCGCGAGGGCGCCACCGCGTTCGCCGAGCGTCGCGCGCCCGTGTGGCGCGGACGCTGACCCCGAGATTTCCCACCCACCCACGAAGGACAGAACCTTGACCGACACCACCCAGCTGCCCGTCCGTCCCCAGAACGTCGCCGACCTCGAAGCCCTCGTCGGGAAGGTCATCGGCCCCACCGCATGGCACGAGGTCACCCAGGAGAAGGTGAACGCGTTCGCCGACGCGACCGGTGACCACCAGTGGATCCACGTCGACCCCGAGCGGGCCGCCGAGAGCCCGCTCGGCACGACGATCGCCCACGGCCTGTACAGCCTCTCGCTGGGCCCGGCGTTCTCGTACTCGCTCATCTCGTTCGAGGCGTTCGCGCACAGCCTGAACTACGGCTACGAGAAGGTGCGCTTCCCCGCGCCGCTGCCGATCGGCTCGCGCGTGCGCATGACGACCGAGGTCATCTCGATCGATCACGTGCCCGGTGGCGTGCAGCTGCGCGCCCGCCAGGTCTTCGAGCGCGAGGGCTCCGAGAAGCCCGTGGCGGTCGCCGAGTCCCTCGGCCGGCTTGTAGAAGCCGAGTAACAACGCGTGCTGCCACGCCGTGCAGAGCCGAACCTGACGTCACCTTCCCTCTAGGATGACGGCATGAGCAGCTCCCCAGAGAACGCGACGCGCCACCGTCGCTCGGCCGGGTTCGCCGGTCCGGCGACGGAGCGCGAGCTGCCCACGACGCCTCGTGGGCTGCGCACGCGCGCCAACCTGATCGACGCGGCGCGCGTCGTGTTCGAGCGCGACGGCTTCCTCGATGCCCGCCTCGTGGACATCACCACCGAGGCGGGCATCTCGGCCGGCTCCTTCTACACGTACTTCGACAGCAAGGAGGAGATCTTCTCCGCCGTGCAGGCCGAGGTCGAGGAGGAGATGCTCCACCCGGACGTCCGCGCCGTCGACGCGGTCGGTGACGACCCCATCGCGCAGGTCCGCGCGGCCAACCGGGCCTACCTTGAGTCCTACGAGCGCTACGCGCCGTTCATGCGCCTGCTCGAGCAGGTCGCCAGCATCGACGAGGACTTCCGCGAGCAGCGCCGCAAGCGCGGCGAGGCGTTCGTGCAGCGCAACGCGCGCAGCATCAAGCAGCTCCAGGACCGCGGCGTCGCCGGGGCCGACATCGACCCGCAGCTGGCGTCCTACTTCCTCTCGGGCATGGTCGCCCGCGCCGCCTACTCGCGCTTCGTGCTGGGCGAGGACTGGACGATTGACCAGATGGTCGACTCCCTGACCCAGCTGTGGGTCAACGCGCTGCAGATCTCGCCGTCGGCCGACTGAGGCGGCTCAGCGGTTCGAGGGCTCCCGGCTGGGGGCCGGCTCCTCCGCGGCATGCGCCGAGCGCCGCGGGATGCCGACGAGCGTGATGACGATGCTGAGCGCCATGCTCGCGGCGCCGATCGCGAAGGCGATCGTGAACACCGACTCGCGCGGGTGCTGGTCGGCCATGAGGTGGCTCGCGATGAGCGCGACCATCAGGGCGCTGCCGAGCGCGCTGCCGGCCGAGCGGGTGATCGAGGCCATCGCGTTCGCGAGAGCGGTCTCCTGCGGCCGCACGACTGAGGTCACCACGGCGGGGACGGCGGCGAAGCCCATGCTGAAGGCGCCGTTCGTGATGACGCCGCCGAGGATGACCAGCCACGCGTGCTGGTGGAACGCCAGCAGCTGCAGGTAGCCGAGCAGGCCGATGGCCGAGGCGATGAGCAGGGTGGCCCGCCCGCCGAAGCGACCCACCCACATGCCGCCCAGGGGAGAGGCGACGATGCCGATGCTCGCCGCGGGCAGGAGGTAGACCAGGCTCGTCTCCAGCACGCTGGCCGAGAAGCCGTGGCCGTGGCTGGAGGGCACCTGGACGAGGGCGGTGATGCCCAGGAACACCAGGAACATCCCGAAGCCGATGAAGAAGCCGAGCGCGTTGGCCGACGCGAGCGTGCGGTCGCGCAGCATCGAGATCGGGACGAGCGGCTCGGTGACCCGCTTCTCCACCGCGAGCCAGGCCGCGAACGTGACGATCGACCCGGCGAACGAGGCCGTGGTGGCGACGCTCGTCCAGCCCCACGCGTTGCCCTGCGTCATCGCGAGCAGCAGCAGCACGAGAGCCAGGCCGAGCAGGAAGCCGCCGAGCCAGTCCACGCGGCCGGTGCTGTGGGGGCGGTCCTTCGGGATGACGATCACCGACAGGACGAGCAGGACCAGGGCCACGCAGAGGGTGAACCAGAAGATGTTCCGGTAGTCGCGGTCACCGTGCGTCAGGACGCCGGTCAGGACCAGGCCCGCACCGGCGCCGACGCTGATCGCGCCGGTGAGGAAGGACAGGCCGAGCGGCAGCCGCTTGAGCTCGAGGTGGTCGCGCAGGATCCCGACCGACAGGGGGAAGAGGCAGAACGAGGCGCCCTGGATCGCGCGGGCGAACAGCAGCATCCAGTACGAGGACGTGGCGGCCGCGAGCAGCGAGCCGGCGGCCACGGCGCCGATGACGATCAGCACCACGCGTCGCCGTCCGTGCAGGTCGCCGGACTTGCTGAAGATCGGGGTGAGCACGGCCGCGGCCAGCAGGTTGATCGTGACGACCCAGCCGATCGCGGCGGTGGAGACGTCGAGGTCGCGGCTCATCTTGCCCAGGACGGGGACGGCCATGGTCTGCAGCAGCGCCGTGACGGTGGACAGCAGCGAGAGGACGATCACGAGGGCGGCACCGGAGGTCTGCCGCGGTCGGGCGCGGCGCCCGGTGCTCCCTGACATGCGTGTGGATCCTTCCCTGCGTCCGGCGCCTGTTGACATCAGGGGGCGGAGCGTCCAGAGTTGAAACTGAAGTAAGATTCATGTTAGCCGTTCTTCGCCGTCGGCGTAAGGACTTGGAACCCACGACTTTCGAAGGAACGCCCATGAGAGAGGCCGTTGTCGTCTCGACCGCCCGCACCCCGATCGGCAAGGCCTACCGCGGTGCGTTCAACAACACCCAGGCCCAGGAGCTCGCCGGCCACGCCATCGCCGAGGCCGTGAAGCGCGCCGGCATCGAGGGCGCGGAGGTCGACGACGTCGTCTTCGGCGCCGCGATGCAGCAGGGCAGCACGGGCTTCAACGTGGCCCGCCAGGCCGCGCTCCGCGCCGGTCTGCCCACCTCGGTCGCCGGCATGTCGGTCGACCGCCAGTGCGCGTCGGGCCTGATGGCCATCGCCACGGCCGCCAAGCAGATCGTCGCCGACGGCATGGACATCACGATCGGCGGCGGCGTCGAGTCGATCTCGCTGGTGCAGAACGAGCACATGAACGGCCACCGCGCCAACGACCCGTGGCTCGAGGAGCACCGCCCCGACCTCTACATGCCGATGCTCCAGACGGCCGAGATCGTCGCCGAGCGCTACAACGTCAGCCGCGACGCGCAGGACGAGTTCGCCCTGCTCTCGCAGCAGCGCACCGCCGCCGCGCAGGAGGCCGGCCGCTTCGACGACGAGATCGTCCCGTTCGAGTCGGTCCAGCTGGTCCAGGACCGCGAGACCAAGCAGATCAGCGAGCAGCGCGTGACGCTCAGCAAGGACGAGGGCAACCGCCCGTCGACCACGCTGGAGTCGCTCTCGGGCCTGTCGCCCGTGCTGCCCGACGGTCAGGTCGTCAAGGCCTCGAGCGTCACCGCCGGCAACGCCTCGCAGCTGTCGGACGGCGCCTCGGCGTCGGTCCTCATGGAGCGCAAGGTCGCCGAGCAGCGCGGCGCGAACGTGCTGGGCGTCTACCGCGGCATGGCCGTCGCGGGCTGCGACCCGGACGAGATGGGCATCGGCCCGGTCTTCGCCATCCCGAAGCTGCTGAAGCAGCACGGCCTCAGCGTCGACGACATCGGCCTGTGGGAGCTCAACGAGGCCTTCGCGTCGCAGGCGCTGTACTGCCGCGAGGAGCTCAAGATCGATCCCGAGCGCTACAACGTCAACGGCGGCGCGATCTCGGTCGGCCACCCGTACGGCATGACCGGCGCCCGCCTCGTCGGCCACTCCCTCATCGAGGGCAAGCGTCGCGGCGTGCAGTACGTCGTGATCTCCATGTGCATCGGCGGCGGCATGGGTGCCGCCGGCCTGTTCGAAGTCGCCTGAGGGGCGCCATGCTGATCAACGGCACGAGCACCGAGGACGACGTCTACGGAGACGTCGAGGACGGCATCGGCACGATCACCCTGAACCGTCCGGACCGCCGCAACGCGCTGTCCGACGCGATGGTCGCGGGCATCGAGTCGCTGGTGGACGCGATGCAGGACTCCGACGAGGTCGGCGTCATCGTCATCACGGGCGCCGGCAAGGCGTTCTGCTCCGGCGGCGACGTCCAGGACTTCGACGCCAAGGGCGGTGAGGGCGGCGGCGCCGACGAGATCGACGCCGACGCGGTCGAGGCCCAGCGGAAGGCGCAGCGCGCCACCGTCGGCAAGCTCTACCGCAGCCGCAAGCCCGTGATCGCCGCGATCCCGGGCGCCGCGGCCGGCGCCGGCCTGGGCCTGGCCCTGGCGGCGGACTTCCGCATCGGCAGCGAGCGCGCGGTCTTCGCGACGGCGTTCGGCGCGGTCGGCCTGTCGGGTGACTTCGGCGTGGCCTGGCTGCTCAACGACATCGTCGGCCCCGTCAAGGCCCGCGAGCTCATGCTGCTGAACCCGCGCGTCCGCGCGGAGGAGGCGCGCGAGCTGGGCCTGCTCAACGAGGTCGTGCCCGAGGAGCAGTTCGAGGCGCGGGTGCGCGAGCTGGCCGAGCAGCTGGCGAACGGTCCGGCGCAGGCCTACGCGAGCATGCTCGACAACCTCGACCGCGCTCCGCGTGAGAGCCTCGAGGAGAGCATGGACGCCGAGGTTCCGCTGCACAAGGCGACGGGCCTGACCGATGACCACATCGGTGCCGTGCGCGCGTTCGTCGAGAAGCGGACGCCCGTCTTCGGCCGTCGTCGCATCGCCGAGACCGGAGGAGACCGATGATCAACGTGACCGCCGCTGTGACCGTACGTGAGGGCGCCGCCGAGGAGTTCGAGAAGGCCGTCGCGGCCGCCCGTCCGGGCATGCTCGCGGACGAGGGCTGCACCCGCTGGGACCTGCAGCGCGTCAGCGGGAGCCAGGTGGACTACGTGCTCCTCGAGGAGTACGCCGACGGCGAGGCGCTGAAGCGTCACGCCGCGGCGCCCGAGTTCGAGGCGTTCGGCGCGGTCCTGAAGGACCTGGTCGCGGGCGCTCCCGTCATCTCGGTCCTCAGGCCTGTCGGTGAGCAAGCCAAGTAGGCCCCAGGGTGACGCGGTCCCCGGGTCCCTCGTCGACGAGAGCCGCCTGCGGTCTCTCCCGGTGACGGCCCGGGGCCTGCGCACCCGTGAGTCCCTCGTCAGTGCCGCCCGTCGGGTCTTCGAGCGCGACGGGTTCATCAACTCCCGGCTGACCGACATCGCCCGCGAGGCGAACACGTCGATCGGCACCTTCTACACGTACTTCGACAGCAAGGACGAGATCTTCACGGCCGTCCTGCAGGTCGCGCAGGACGACATGATGCATCCGGGCCTGCCGCGCGTCGAGGAGGATCCCGAGAACATCGCCGCGGTCCTGGAGGCCAGCAACCGCGCGTACTTCGAGGCGTACGGGCGCAACGCCAAGCTCATGGTGCTGCTCGAGCAGGTCGCCACGATCAACCCCGAGTTCCGGGCGCTGCGCGTCCGCCGCTCGCAGCTGTTCACCGATCGCGTCGCGCGCTGGATCGAGTCCGCGCAGGAGTCCGGCCTGGCCGACCCGACGCTCGATCCGCTGATGACGGCGCGCGCCCTGGCCAGCATGGTGAGCCGGCTGGCGTACTACTCCATCGCGCTGGGGGAGAGCTGGGACGTCGACGCGATGGTCGAGACGTCGACGAGGCTGTGGTTCAACGCGCTGGGCATGACGCTGCCGCAGCCCGCCGGTGTCTGACGACCCCGGAGACCATTGCCAGAGCGACCCCTCACGCGCTACTCTGAGTTGAATCTGAATTCAAGTTTGGAGAATTGCCGTGGAATTCGCATACGACTCGACCACCCAAGACCTCATCGAGCGCCTCAACGCGTTCATGGAGGAGTTCGTGTACCCCGCCGAGGCGACGTTCTGGGAGCAGCTCGAGTCCGCTCCGGACGTCTGGTCGCCGCCGCCGGTCATCGAGCCGCTCAAGGCCGAGGCGAGGAAGCGCGGCCTGTGGAACCTCTTCCACCCCGGCGCCGAGGGCGCGGGCCTGACCAACCTCCAGTACGCGCCGCTGTGCGAGATCATGGGCCGCAGCCTCCACATCGCGCCCACCGTGACGAACTGCGCCGCGCCCGACACGGGCAACATGGAGGTGCTGAGCATGTTCGGCACCGAGCAGCAGAAGAAGGAGTGGCTCGAGCCGCTCCTCGAGGGCGAGATCCGCTCCGCCTTCGCGATGACCGAGCCGGCCGTGGCCAGCTCGGACGCCACGAACATCGAGACCCGCATCGAGCGTGACGGCGACGAGTACGTCATCAACGGCCGCAAGTGGTTCATCTCGGGCGCCATGAACCCGAACGCCAAGATCATGATCGTGATGGGCAAGACCGACCCCAACGCGTCGCGTCACCGCCAGCAGTCGCAGATCCTCGTGCCCCGCGACACTCCCGGCATCGAGATCAAGCGCGGCATGCGCGTCTTCGGCTACGACGACCGCGACCACGGCGGCCACGCCGAGGTCATCTTCACCGACGTGCGCGTCCCGGCCTCGAACCTCATCGCCGGCGAGGGCGAGGGCTTCGCCATCGCCCAGGCCCGCCTCGGGCCCGGCCGCATCCACCACTGCATGCGCCTCATCGGCATCGCCGAGCGCAGCCTCGAGCTGATGATCGCCCGCGCCAACGAGCGCGTCGCCTTCGGCAAGCCGCTGAGCGAGCAGGGCGTCGTGCGCGACTGGATCGCCGAGTCGCGCGTGAAGATCGAGCAGATCCGTCTGCTGACCCTCAAGGCCGCCTGGCTCATGGACACCGTGGGCAACAAGGGGGCGCACACCGAGATCCAGGCGATCAAGATCGCCGCTCCGCGCACGGTGGAGTGGATCGTCGACAAGGCCATCCAGGTCCACGGCGGTGGCGGCCTGAGCCAGGACTTCCCGATCGCCGAGTGGTTCGCCCAGGTGCGCACGCTGCGGTTCGCCGATGGCCCGGACGAGGTGCACAAGAACGCCCTCGCGCGTCACGAGCTGCGCAAGCAGGCCCAGCGTGACTGATGTCCGCGCCGCGGTCGCCGAGCTGGTCGGCCGCTTCGACCTCGCCACGGTCGACCCCGTCGAGTTCCTCGGCGCCCGGTTCGACGCCGGCCTGGCCTGGGTGCACTTCCCGGTCGGGCGCGGCGGCCTGGACCGTCCGCGCGAGGAGCAGCAGGTCGTCGAGCAGCTGCTGGCCGAGGCGGGCGCCCCGGCGCCCGACCTCGGGCTCAACAGCATCGGCCTGGGCATGGCGGCGCCGACGCTCATCGCGTTCGGCACCCCCGAGCAGCAGGACCGCTACCTGCGCCCGCTGTTCACGTGCGAGGAGGTCTGGTGCCAGCTCTTCAGCGAGCCCGGCGCCGGGTCCGACCTCGCGGGCGTGACCACCAAGGCCGTCCTCGACGGTGACACCTGGACCGTCAACGGCCAGAAGGTCTGGACCTCGGGCGCGCAGAACGCGCAGCGTGCGATCCTCGTCGCCCGCACCGACCCGACGGTCGTCAAGCACGCGGGCCTGTCGTACTTCGTGGTCGACATGAGCGACCCCGGCGTAGACGTGCGCCCGCTGCGCCAGATCACCGGCGAGGCCGAGTTCAACGAGGTCTTCCTGACCGACGTCCGCGTGCCCGACACCGACCGCGTCGGCGAGGTGGGCCAGGGCTGGCGCGTCGCGACGACCACGCTCAACAACGAGCGCGTCGCGATCGGCAGCGGTGCCGACCGCGAGGCCGGCCAGATCGGCATCGTCACCGAGCGGTGGCGCAGCGACCCGTCGGTCCGCTCGGCCGCCGAGCACGACCGCCTCATGTCGTGGTGGGTCGAGACCGAGGTGACCCGCCTCGCGGGCGAGCGCCTGCGTCAGCAGCTGGCCGTCGGCCAGCCCGGTCCGGAGAGCTCCGCCATGAAGCTGGCCTTCGCCAAGCAGGCCCAGCAGATCTCGGGCTTCGCGCTCGAGCTCGATCCCGACGCCGGCCTGCAGTACGACGACTGGACGATGGTGCGCACCGCGTCGGCGAGCTTCCTGGGCCGTGGCCCGGGGTTCCGCTACCTGCGTGCCAAGGGCAACTCGATCGAGGGCGGCACGTCCGAGATCATGCGCAACGTCGTGTCCGAGCGCGTCCTGGGCCTGCCCGCCGACCACCGCCCCGACAAGGGCGTCCCCTTCAACGAGGTGCCCCGATGAGCGATCTCTTGTACTCCGATGTCGAGGAGTCGCTGCGGTCGAGCGTGCGTGGCGCGCTGGGTCGCACGACGGACTCCGATCGCGTGGCGGCGCTCTACGACGCGCCCGACACCGACGTGTCCGGCGTGTGGTCGGCGCTCGCGGGCGACCTCGGCCTGGCCGGTCTGCTGGTCCCCGAGGAGTGGGGCGGCGTCGGCGCGGGTGCGCGCGAGGCCGCCGTGGTCCTGGAGGAGCTGGGGCGCACCGTCGCCCCGGTGCCGTTCCTCGAGAGCGCCGTCGTGGCCACCACCGCGCTGGTCGCCCTCGGAGCCGAGGACGTCCTGCCGCAGCTGGCCGCCGGCGAGCGCCGTGCGGTGCTGGTGCTGCCGTGGTCGGCGCGGTCCGGATCCTGGTCGGCGCCCGAGCGTGGTGCGGTCGCCCCTGTGGCGGGGGCGCGGGGCGCCGACCTGTTCCTGGTCCCGACGCTCGTCGACGGCACCGTGCGGCTCGCGCTGCACGAGTCGGCCGAGGTCGAGCCGCTCACGACGCTCGACATGAGCCGCCCGCTCGCGTCGGTCACGCCGACGGGGGAGGGCCGCGTGCTCGCCGAGGGCGAGGCCGCCGTGGCGGCGATCGATGCCGCCCTCGCGGCCGGTGCCGCCCTGCTCGCCTCCGAGCAGGTGGGCCTGGCGCAGTGGTGCCTGGAGACGACCGTCGAGTACGCCAAGACGCGCGTCCAGTTTGCCCGGCCGATCGGCTCGTTCCAGGCGATCAAGCACCGTCTGGCCGACCTCTACCTCGAGGTCGCCCAGGCGCAGGCCGCGGCACGCTACGCCGCCGACACGCTCGCGACGGACGACGCCGACGCGCCCGTGGCGCAGGCCGTGGCCCAGTCGTACTGCTCCGACGTCGCGGTGCACGCGGCCGAGGAGGCGCTGCAGCTGCACGGCGGCATCGGCATGACGTGGGAGCATGCGATTCACCTGTACCTGAAGCGCGCCAAGTCCGACCAGCTCGCGCTCGGCACGCCCGCGGCGCACCGCAGCGACCTGGCCGCACTCGTCGACCTTCCGCAGCACTGACCCGACCGTCCAACCATTCGGAGGTTTCATCCATGGACACCACCTCGCTGTTCAGCCTCGAGGGCCGCACGGCCCTCGTCACCGGCGGCTCGCGCGGCATCGGCCGCATGATCGCCGAGGGCTTCCTCAAGCAGGGCGCCCGCGTCTACATCTCGGCCCGCAAGGCCGAGGCGTGCGACGCCACCGCGAAGGAGCTCTCGGAGTTCGGCACGTGCGTGTCGCTGCCGGCCGACGTCTCGACGCTCGACGGCATCAACGACCTCGTCGCCCGCTACCGCGAGCACGAGTCGAGCCTGGACATCCTGGTCAACAACGCCGGTGCCGCCTGGGGTGCCCCGTTCGACGAGTTCCCCGAGTCGGGCTGGGACAAGGTCATGGACCTCAACGTGAAGTCCCTGTTCTTCCTGACGCAGGCGCTGAAGTCCGACCTCGTCGCGGCCACGGGCGACCACCTCGCGAAGGTCATCAACATCGCCTCGATCGACGGCATCAGCCTGAACCCGCAGGAGACGTACTCGTACCACGCGAGCAAGGCCGGGGTCATCCAGCTGACGCGTCGCATGGCGATCCGCCTGATCCAGGACGACATCGCCGTCAGCGGCATCGCGCCGGGCGCGTTCGCCTCGAACATGAACAAGGACGCCCGCGATCACGGCGACGAGATCAAGGGCTCGATCCCCTCGGGCCGCATCGGCACGCCGGAGGACATGGCCGCCGCCGCGATCTACCTGGCCGCCCGTTCGGGCGACTACGTGGTGGGCTCGACCATCACCGTCGACGGGGGCGTGACGCACGCTCGCTGAGTCGAGATGGGTACAGGGAGGGGCCGCGCGGAGCATCCGCGCGGCCCCTTCCATGTCCTCGTGTCCAGCATGTAGTTAAACCTGAATTCAACATTGACTTTGCTCGTCGAGCCCATCAGGATGACGGGAACGTTGTGAGGACGATCACACGCTCATCGGAGGGAAGGCTGTTCATGTCGAGACGAATTCAGGCATCGGCACTCGTGGCCGTCGCGGCGCTCACGCTCGCGGCGTGCGGCGGTGAGTCCGGAGGCTCCGAGGGCAAGGCGGGGGAGGTTCCCGACAGCATCGTGATGGACCTGCGCAACGACGTGGACACCTTCGACCCCGCGATCTCCGCGTCCGACCAGGGTGCGATGCAGATGTTCGAGGCCGTCTACGACACCCCGGTGCGCCAGGACCACCAGACCGGCGGCGTCGCCCCGGCGATGGCCGAGAAGTGGGAGGTCACCCCCACGAAGGTCGTCTTCCACCTGCGTCCCGACCTGAAGTGCAGCGACGGCTCCGACCTGCTGCCGTCGGACGTCGCGAAGAACATGGAGCGCCTGGCCGACCCCGAGTCGGGCTCGCCGTTCCGCGGCCGCCTGTTCGGCTCGGGCGGCGCCAAGTCGATCGTCGGCGACGACGAGGCCGACACCCTGACCATCGAGGTCAACGAGCCACACACCGACATGCTCGAGTCGATGACCAACGCGTTCATCGTGTGCCCGAAGGGCTTGGAGGACGTCGAGGGCCTCGCGACCGCGCCGCAGGGCTCGGGCCCGTACAAGATCACGACGCTCAAGCGCGGCGAGGAGTACGTGCTGGAGGCGTGGGACTCGCCCGGCCTGGCCGACGACGAGGAGATCCCGCAGAAGATCACGATGCGCGTGGTCACTGCGGACTCGACTCGTGCCAACCTCTTCGAGACCGGCGCCACTGACATCGCGGCCGTCCTGGGCCGTGACTCCGAGCGCCTCGAGCGGGAGCACAAGCCCATTCAGGGCAAGGCGTTCGGCGCCGACTCGGTGTCGTTCAACGAGCGCGAGGGCCGCCCGTTCGCGGACGAGCGCCTGCGCAAGGTCGTGGCGCACGCGCTGGACCCGGCCGGGTACGCCAAGGCGGCCTCGTTCGGCGTCGCCGAGCCCGCGCGCACGGTGATCACCGACAACATGAACTGCTACACGCCGGAGAACGAGAAGTTCGTGCCCGAGCTGAGCATGGACAAGGCGAAGGCCGAGCTGGAGGCTGCGGGGTACGGCCCCGGCGGCAAGAAGCTGAAGATCGAGCTGCTGGGCTACGACGTGCAGAACTCGGGCCCGGACTACATCGCCGACACCCTGCGCCAGCTGGGCATCGAGGTCGAGGTCACGAACGGCACCCTTGCGCAGGGCGCGGGCATCATCTACGGCGACGGCTCGGGCTGGGACATCTTCGTCTACCCGTACCAGACCGCGATCCGCACGCCGTACCCGATGGCGACGAAGATGAGCTCGGTGTTCGGCGAGGGCGGCGCCATGAACTGGGGCCGCGTGAAGAACGAGACCTTCGACGACCTGATCAAGAACAGCGTGTCGAGCCTCGAGGGTGACGAGCGCTGCCAGCGCTGGGGCGAGGCCGAGGCCGCGCTCCTCGAGCGAGCCGACTTCGTCCCGCTCATGACCCCGGTGGCGAACTACTTCACGAACGGGCTGACCTTCCAGGCCGGCTACCGCGTCGTGAACCTCCGCAGCATCCGCAACGCGGGCTGACGCCCTCGACCCAGCAGCCCCGCCGGATTCCTCCCCGGCGGGGCTGCTGTCGTCAGTGGGTCAGCCGGTGACGAGCGAGCGCACGGTCTCGATCGTGTCGGCTTCGGCCGGCGTCTTGTCGTCGCGGTAGCGAACGACGCGAGCGAAGCGCAGCGCCAGCCCACCGGCATACCGCGTGGACCGCTGCAATCCGTCGAATGCGATCTCGACCACCTGCTCGGGACGGACGTGCACGACGTGACCCTCTCGATGCGTCTCGAGTGAGAGGAACCGCTCGGTCTGCCACGCGAGCATCTCGTCGGTCATCCCCTTGAACGTCTTGCCCAGCATCACGAACCCGGTGGGGGAGGACTCGTCGCGCGCACCGAGGTGGATGTTGGAGAGCCAGCCCTGGCGCCGACCGGAGCCCCACTCGACAGCAAGGACGACGAGGTCGAGCGTGTGCACCGGCTTGACCTTGACCCAGGCCGCACCGCGACGCCCGGCCGCGTAGGGAGCCGAGAGGTCCTTGAGGACGACACCCTCGTGACCCGCAGCGACGGTCTCGGCGGCGAAGGCGTCGGCGGCCGCGGCGTCGGACGTGAGGAGTCGGCGGACGCGGTGACGCTCGGGCACGAGCGCGTCGAGCGCGGCCAACCGTTCATGTCCGGGAGCGTCGAGCAGGTCGCGACCGTCGACGTGGAGGACGTCGAAGAAGTGGGGCGTGATGGCGACGCCCTCGGCCTGGGCGGTGCGGCTGGCGGTGTCCTGGAAGGCCATGGGCCGGCCGTCGTCGGACAGCGCGAGCGCCTCGCCGTCGAGCACGAACCGCGAGGCGGGCAGCGATCGGGCGACCGCGACCACCTCGGGAAGCCGCGTGGTGATGTCGTCGAGGCTGCGGGTGACCACGAGGACGTTGTCACCGTCGCGGTGGACCTGGATGCGGATGCCGTCGAGCTTCGCGTCGACCGCGACCTCGGTGGTGCCATCGGGGGAGAGGCCGGCCATGGCGGCGGCCACGTCGGGCGCGCTCGACGCGAGCATCGGCATGACCGGACGGCCGACCTCGAGCCCGATCGCGGCCAGCGCGTCCTCGCCCTCGAAGGCGGCACGGGCGGCGGCGACGGTACTGCCGGCGAGCATCGCGGCCCGGCGCACGGCAGTGACCGGCACGGCGGCGACCTGCGCGACCGCCTCCTGCGTGACGGCGTCGAGCGCGCCCTGGCGCAGGTTGCCGGTGACGATCGCGCGCAGCCACGCCTGCTCGGCGGCGGTGGCTCGCCCGAACAGGTCGGCGACGGCCTCGCGGCGCGCGCCCTGCGAGCCCGAGCCGGAGAGTCGTGCCATGGCCGCGAAGGCGGCGTCGACCTCGAGGACGCTCAGCGAGGGCTCGGCCGCGGGAGGCGCGGGAGCGCTCACGCCACGCCAGCCCAGGCCGGTGCGGCGCTGGCGCAGCGCACCGCCGAGGTAGGACACGACGACCTCGAGCTCGTCGGGCTTGACACGGCCGAGCAGGCCGGCGAGCAACGCGACCTTCGCCTTGCGGGAGCGGGTGGCGGCGACCTCCTCGGAGGTGGCGACGAGCTCGGCGAGCAGCATGAGCCCATCCTGCCGCTCGACACTGACAGGCGCTCGTGTCCCGAGCGGGCAGGATGGTCACGTGAGGGCCGGACGGATCAGGGAGCGCTTCGAGGGCCGGATCGCCGGCGTCGGCAGTACGAGCGGGGTCCGCGTGGTCGTGGGCCGCTGGGACGCCTCGCCGTGGGGCGCGTTTGCGGACGTGATGATCGAGGACGCCGCGGGGCATCGGGTCCTGCTCGCTCCGTCTGAACGGGTGCGGGACTTCGTCGCGGCGACCTACTCGTTCGACGAGGTCGTCATCGAGCCGGTGTCGGTGGTCGACACCGCCGACGGGTGGGAGGTTCGGACGCCGTCCCTGTCGCTGCGGCTCGTGATCGGAGGCCGCACGCCACTGGGCGCGCTGCTCAGCCTCGTGCCCACGCGCCTCGCGACCGCACCCGCCTGGTGCGGAGCGATCGACCCGATCGCGCGCGTCGTGATGAAAGGCGTGCGCACCCGCGGAACCGCCGGCAACGACCGCCGCGAGTGGTACGGCGCGACCTCGGTCGTCTCGGTCGACGCGATTGCCGGCACCTGGCGCGGTGAGGACCTCGGAGAGCTTCGACCTGTGGACCCGCCCTGCCGTTTCGGCTTCTCCAGCACCCCGGCCCGCCCCACGGTCACCGCAGTCGTGACCACGATCGAGCGTCTCGCTTAGCCCCATGGGAACTCGGGGGTCTCGGTGCGTCGTTTGCTCCAAGCGTGTCCCTGGGCCGCCTCCGAAATCACGAGGAGGCGTCCGACAGCTCGACTCCGCCATCGCGGCATTTCGCCCAGAAAGGGCGGAGTCCGCCACGCTGCCGAGTTTTTAGACCCATCTGCACACGGCGCCGTGCCGCAATGTAGGGAATCCACCGAACCGCTGAACTCACTAGCACTTCAGCCAATACTCTGAAAAGTGATGGCGATTCGCGCAAAGATGCACCACGAAACAGACACCCGGTCATCAAAGGGTCTAGGAGATACGTCAACTCGGGGAGAGTGGGAACCATGGTCGAGTTCGACCCTGCAGCATCCAAGAGCGACCATGAGGCGACGCTTGAGGCCTACCTCCTGGAACAGGATCCGCTGTTCGGAGCGATCCTGGCCCCCTTCCTAAGATTCGATCGGCTGGAGCAGATCTCGGACACAGACCGTCGGTCGATCCGAGCGCAAGTCAAGGCTGAGGTTCGAGAGGCTCTGGACGAGGGACGAACTCCGTGAGCCGCTATTTCCTCACTCGGGTCAAGATCGAGGGCTTTAGAGGGATCAACAACGAGGATCAGCCGCTGGAGCTCCGTTTCAAACCGGAGTCCGTCAACTCTGTATTCGCGGCCAACGCCTCTGGCAAGAGCTCTATTTTTGAAGCGCTGTGTTTCGCGATCAAGGGTCACGTTCCCAAGCTGCGACTCCTGCAAGCGGGAGAAGACCCAGATAGGTACGTCGCGAACCTCTTCCATTCAAGGAAGACAGCAGTCGTCGAGCTTGAGATTCAGGACGAAGGCGGGGTCCAATCCTTGATTCGCGTGACTCGGACCCCTGCCGGCGCCCGGGTGGTTGACAGCCCCTCAGGACTAGGTGACCCAGACCGTGTTCTGAGAAGCCTCAATGAGGACTTCACCTTGCTGGACTACGAAGAGTTCACCCGGTTCATCGACAGGACTCCGCTCGAGCGCGGACGCTCGTTCGCTTCACTACTTGGACTCTCGGCGTACTCGCAGCTCCGCCAGGTGCTAGGCACGCTGAGTCACACAGGGAATCTGAACTCGGACTTCGATTTACCCGTGCTTGAAACACAGGCCCGTGGTTTCGAACGCAGCGCTTCAGAGGCGTTCGCCCGGTTCCGTGTGGCATACGAAGACCTAACAGGGAAGAGTCCAAGCGATAAGTCTGACGTGGCGCATTGGGGTGCGCACATTCGTCAGTCATTGATCAATATCGAGCTTCTCCGTCCGATCATCGGTGAGCGGCGTCTCTCGGAACTTGACTTCAACTCCCTGAGAGAGGCAGTGAAGAGTGAGGAAGGCGGTGCCAAGCGCGACGAACTCGCGGGACTCGTCGAGCTGGGTCTCCGCCTTGGCACGCTCACATTCGAGCCTTTAGAGCGTGCAGCGAAGCAAGCGGAAGAACTGATCGAGGCGTTACGGCAGCGTTCCGACCTTTTGGTCGTAACTCCGGGCAACCTCTACAAGCGCGTGCATGAGGCTGCGCTGCACTTGTACCAGTCGGGTGAGTGGCACGAGCCCAATGTTTGTGTCGTTTGTCGATCGACGTTTAAGGAGCCGTTGCTTCCAACGATCCAAGCCGAGGCTGCCCGGTTCGAGCGTGTTAGAAGCCAAGAAGAACTGATCCGAGGACTGACGGCACGCCTGCCCTGGTTGCAGGACCTCCACCGGCTGGAGGGTCTCGGCGAACTCGCTGTTCCTGCCAGCGAGAGGACATGGGAGCCGTTGACGGACGCCGCCCATCGGGGTACCGCAAGCTCCGACATGGTTGCTGCGGCACTGAGTCAGTACGAGAAATTGCTAGAGCGGTTTAATGCTCGCATTGCAGAGATTGCGAAGCGCCGTGCTGATCTCGAACGGGAGCTGCCGCCGTCCCTTGTCGCGGTCACAACTCAAATCGAGCACGCCTCGCAGGCGCGCGATGCATTGACCGCCTACTGGCGAGCCACAAACGCCCAGACGACCACGCGGGCTCGTCTCGCGAAGTACGAAGCCTGGGCAACATACATTCGCCGCGTGTCGGAGGACCTAAACGAGGCCGAGGCCAATCTGACTGCGGCGCGATTGGACGCGATGGGAGATCAGTACAAGGATCTGTTCCACAAGATCATGGGCGTCGGGGACGTGATCCCAACGCTGTCCAGATCCGACCGAGGCGAGCAACTTGACGTTCGACTCGAGGACTTCCATGGGATGCCTGGCCTGTCTGCACGGGCGCTTCTTTCTGAGAGTTACCGAAATGCACTAGCGATATCCGTGTTCCTCAGCGCCGCCGCCCAGCAAAAGACAGCCTCACGGTTCGTGGTCCTCGACGACGTGACGTCCAGTTTCGATGCTGGACACCAGTGGCGACTTATGGACGAGATCCGTCTCCGACTCCAACACCGGCCCAATGCTGACGGCTTGCAGTTCATCCTCCTGAGCCATGACGGGTTGCTCGAGAAGTACTTCGACAAGCTCTCAGGGGGGAGCGATTGGCACCATCAGCGATTACAGGGTTGGCCTCCGCTGGGCGCCGTCTGGACCGTGGGGCAGGACGCCAACCGAGTGCGACAGACCGCCGCGGGGTTCCTTGCTGCGGGCCAGGTCAAGGAGGCTGAACCACTCATTCGGCAGTACTTGGAGTTCTCGCTGGAGAGAGTGATCCGGAAGGTCAACATCCCCGTCCCGTTTGACTTTGCCATCCGGGATCACATGCGCATGGTCGGGAACTCGCTCGACGCAATTATGGCGGCCGTCAAGCTCCAGCGGCTTGCGGGCGGTCTGGTCCTTAGCGCCAACCAAGTCGCGGACTTGGAGACCAGGCACGTGCCCGCTCTGGTCGCGAACTGGGTTAGTCACTATTCCACTGCAGTGTCGGCAAGCCTGAGCCCGCCTGTTCTGCAAGGCGTGCTTCAGGCGGCTGACGACCTTTCAGAGTGCTTCAAGTATGACGACCACAGCGGCACGACCGTCGTACGACGCTGGTACCGGTCACTGACATCCCGATAGGTGCTGCTGGCCCCGGAGTCTTCGGGCTACCCGTTCTGAAGTCGGGTCCGCAGTTGCGACTCCGCCGAAGTGTCATTTCACCGCGTCGACCGAGGATCCTGGTCGATTCCCAGTCCTTACGACAGGAGGCTCTGCCCCTGCCGGATCCTCAAGGGAGCGGCTCGAAGTGGAACTCCACGCCAAACATCGACCCGGCTTCGTTGTAGGTGTTTACGTTGGGATCCGTCGAATACACCAAGAGCACAGACGGCGGTTCGGCAGGCACGGCAGTCGCAGGCCACGAGTTGAAGGGCGTGGCCGCAGGGTTCCGTAGCAGGCTGAGTTCCCTGCGGACTCCAAGGACCGCACGGGCCATACTTTTCTTGAAGCCCGTGTTTTTGCACTCAACGCCGATGACTACGTCATCGTGGCTCGGGTACCCGTCGACCCCATCCTGCACAATCACTATGTCCAACTCGTGGCGATGAGCCTGTCCCGGCTTGCCCAACTTCCCGGACCTCGAAAAGCTTAAAGTCGCGAACTCGACGTCCGTCCATACTCTGTAGTCCGGTCCCCCGGGTCGGGACAAGGTGAAGTGCGGATACCCAGTGTTGATTGGGCCGGGCGAGGACTTGAGATGCACCTTTGTGCCACCCGTAAGTGCAACTTTGAAGCCCTCGATTTGCTCAAGTCGATCCAGCACCAGCGTGAGAATCCACGCCTCATACACCTTTCCGGCTTTCCAGTCATTGCCAACCAAGTCCTCCGCTGCCGAAGCCAAATCGTACGCGGCGAAGATCCCGTTTACCTTATTGATGACCTCGTCAAGTGTGAGACTCACGGAGCGTCATCCTCGCGCAACTGTCTGATCAAGTCATCGATCTCGCGCACGGCTCGGTCGAGTTGCGGACTTCCTACGAGGTCGACCTCGTTGACACCGAACGCGTCTCGGTCCTCGTCATTGATGTCCACGACGATCCCTTCGATGGGACTTCCTGAGTCTGTTGGAATTCTGCGCAGGCGCCGCATGGACTCTCGAACTACGGTCTCTCCGCCCAGTGACATCTCGTCACGCAGCCCTCTTAGGTATCCCAAGACTGCGTCCTGGGTGCCTTCAGCGTCGGCTACACGCGAGTTCATCAACAGGCCGTCGAGGTCCGAACGGCCGCTGGCCAGAGTTCGCCGTCTGAGTGCTTGGAGCAGTGCTCCGTAGTCTTGTTCGTTCACGAACCGAGTGTGCCGTGACCGGAGATCGACGTCGACCATGATTGTTTGGTAGACGCTCGTCTGCATTCCCCAGGCATGCACCGCCCAGGGCGTCACTGCGCCGCGGATGCGCAAAGGAACTTGGTGAAGCCAGCACGTCGGTGGAGGTTTGGATGGGACGATCGCGATGTGACCAATGCAGAGATCGTCCGAGTCGATGAGCGCGACGGCTCCTGGGAGGATCACGCAGCCTTTCAAACCGAGCCCTTCGCCGCGAACAGGAAGCCCTGATTAGGTCGACGACCAAGCGATGCACTTAGTCGTCCATAAGAAGTGGACGGAATGGCACAACGATTGGCGCCCGATGCCAACGAACTCTCGAACCATGCGCTGTTGGCCGCGGTAGGTTCTAGCCATGGATGGGGAAACGCGTGGCTAGAGAACCGAAGCGCGTCACGATGGAACCGCTCAGTCCATTCAAAAGAGGCATTGCGTCAGCCATTTCACTTGGCGGCCTTGCGGGCGGAACTTTCGGCGTGTTCGAGAGCGGAAACCAGGCCGGCACGGTGGCGCTGCTGACCATCGGAGCGTTCTCAGGCGCCTTCGCGATGGTCGGAAAGATCCCTCTTCGCTGGGTGGTCGCAGGCACCGAGGTAGACATGTCGTACGAAGAATCCCGGGACACAGCAGATGCTTTGGCGCAGTTCTTGACGGCGGAGCAACTCGCCATCGTCACCAAACAGATCCTCGAACTGGCCGGTCAACAGCCACCGTCGGCGAACCAATTGCAGTTGGCCGCGAGCCTTTCGCGAGCGTCATCTGCGGAGGTCGAAGGACATAGCCGTATGAGGCGCTTCGCCACTCTTACGGAGGGTTGGACTTATGAGCCAGCGACGGAGGGTATCGGCGCGGACGGGATGATGAAGACCCCAGACGGCGAATTGATCGCCGTAGATTTTAAGTCTTGGGGAGAAGGCGCGAGCCGGCAACGATGGCATCAGCGTGTTCAGCTGCTGAATAATCGGCTGCCCGATGTGCTTGAACGTACCGGCGCGAAGGGCTTGCTCGTCCTGGTGGACGCCACCATCGCTACTCCGGAGATCGGTGAGTTTCCTAGTGCTCTTCGTCGCCCGATGCGCATCGCGACCTTCGCCGATAGCTATCAATTCTTGCTGGAGAAGTTCGAGGAGCTTCGTGTGTGGAAGTCGTCTGATTCGGCCTAGGACGATCCCTCTCCGTGGAGAAATGCCGAGGCGTCCTCAAATCTTGACGACTCTGGAGGTACGTCTTTCCGCCGCGAAGGCAGCGTTCTTTCCAACGCTTTCGACAACCTCCTACTGGCACTACGCTGACGCCGTGATTCGGGACCTTATGCGCGACAAATCCAAGACGCTTCCGGCAGATCCTGACGCTGCCCTTGTCCAAGCTCTGCGCGTCTGGCACTGCAAATACGCGTCACTCACATCAATCGGGCAGCACTACCGAAATCTCGAAACCCTGGTCGTCGCCTCTTACCCGGACCGCGATCTGGAGCCGATCGGCTCACTCTCCAGGTTGAAGTACCTCAGCGTCCTCCACATGCCCGGTGTCACTGACCTGGCGCCCTTGGGGCGACTGACCAACCTCCGCACCTTGCGCTTATCCACGCTGCCGAGTTGGGACTCGTCCGGGAAGGTCACGGAGGTCATCTCACTTCGACCCCTGGCACTGCCGCCGAACCTCAAACACTTGGAGTTGTTCGGTATCCGGCCCGCGAGCAAGTCCCTGCACGAGCTCGAGGAAGCGCCAGCGCTTGTCAGCGTTCGATTGTCGAAGTACCCGAAGGCAGAGGTAACGAGGTACTACGATTGCTCAGGCGTAAGCGACGGTTCTGCCCCATCTCCAGGTATCGCTGACTGGAGTTAGACGCCGTCCGGCGCGTTCCAGGCACGGTGCTTCAAGGCGCGTAGCGCGCGTCCTTTCGCCGTCTATGGCGACGAGACCTGCACGCGGGAGGGCGTCGCATCGACAGCCGAATCAAAGTTCCCAGTCGTACTCGGACGCCACGAATGCCTCTAAGTCTTCAGCGGTTGGCATAAACGTGGCAATCGGCCACGGCGGTGCTTCTTGCTTAGCGCTCCACGTGAGGTGAACAACGGCGACCCGGTCCCCGCATCCAACGACTATGTCGTCGTTCGGCAGAGGTCGGGCTAGGACTCGCCACGTCCCGTTATAGAGAACGTGTCCCGGGGCGATCTCTCGATTCGGTTCAGTCGCTAACGCATCTGCTTGGTCGGCCTTGAGTGCACGAAGCGGTGCACGGAAGTCGTACTCATCAGTCCAAGGCACCCCGAGATGCTACGTGAACAGTGAACACCCATCTCTTCCCACCGTCATGGGAGGTGAGTCATTCCGCCGCGAATGAACCAATCGGTTAGACCCCGACGGCGTGCTGACAACGTGCAGCCAGCATTTCTAGAGGTCGCTTCGTTGTGGGGAGATCGATGCCTTCGTCAACTCTCTCGGGGCCCTTCATGCGTCCCAAACATCCACCCACACGCGGTCGGCCGAAGGGGAGTCCTCCTTTGCCGACAGAACGCGGAGCGTCGATGACTCCGTGAGGCCTGTCATGACGACCTCATGGTCCGCGTCACCGATCCAGAGCTGGCGTGTAGGGGTGGATATCGAGCCTTCGAATATGACGCTGCGATCTGGGTCGATCGCGGGCGCGCTTGGCCAGTGGCGAACAATCACCGATGCTTCGGCCCAAGCGAAGTCTCCGTTGAGTGTCTCGACGTCCTGTGCGTGCCTGATCAGGACCACGACACCCTTGTCGTTCGCCGAGACCCGAGACTCGGGCACGACCTCTGGAATCTCTCCCCCCAGGCTTGGGTCGGAGAGGATCGCGATGCCCCAATGCCAAGGTCGGGTCACAGCAACGGTGGTCAGAGCTTGCATGTCGCCACATTAAGAGAAGTGCTAGATGGGGTCGTCCAACACGCAGCGGTCATGGGTCGGAGCTTGCAAGTCCGCCGCGTGCCGGGTCAGACGAAAGTGCGGGGGAGGTCTCTCGCTGATGCCGGGAGCTGTTGTCGTTGTTCCCCGTGTGCTGCACCGACGATCCCATCAGCCGCGTGGGGGTGGAAGCTGTCGGCGCCGCAGCGAACCGTGTGGCGGTCCAGGGCGTGAGCCGCACCAGGCCGGCGCAAGCCCTTGGTTCCGGTTGCCGGATGACGAGGTCGAGCTAAGGGTCATCCGGTCAAGCGGGTAGCGAAGTCTGGGTGGTCATCGCTATGGCCGAGACGCCCCGCGCGGCTTTCGGTTACCAGCCGCCGGTCTTGATCGTTGCTAGACGAGACGTGATCTCGATACAGCGTCTCGCTTCGCTCGCCACCACTCGATCACCGGGTTGACCGTTGTTCAGTAGGTCCCGGGGAACTACCGACGTATCCAGATGACTTCTCGCTCCTAGGCTCACCAGGTGTCGACGAAGCGGTGCGAGCCCTCGCCCTGCCAGTCGCCGAGGGTGGCGACGATCCAGCGGCGGGTGTCGGCGGGGTCGATGACCTCGTCGAGCTCGAGCTTCATGGCGCCGTTGATGGCCTTGCCGGCCTCGTAGTGCTGCGCGACGAGCTCCTCGTAGCGCGCGGCGCGGGCCTGCTCGTCCTCGATCGCGGCGAGCTCCTTGGAGAAGCCGAGTCGCACGGCGCCCTCGAGGCCCATGCCGCCGATCTCGCCCGTCGGCCACGAGATGGTGGCCGTGGTCTCGGCGAAGCCGCCCGCCGCCATCGCCTGCGCGCCGAGCCCGTAGGCCTTGCGCAGCACGATCGTCGTCATCGGCACGCTCAGGTGCGCGGCGATGACGAACAGGCGGCTGAAGTGGCGGACCGTGGCGGTCTGCTCGCTCTCGGGGCCGACCATGAAGCCCGGGGTGTCGCACAGCGAGACCACCGGCAGGCCGTGCGAGTCGCACAGCTGGAGGAAGCGCGCCATCTTGTCGGCCGCGTCGGCGTCGATCGCGCCGCCCAGGTGGGCCGGGTTGTTCGCGACGAGACCGTACGGACGGCCCTCGATCCGGACGAGCGCGGTGATCGCGCCGGTGCCGAACTCGCGACGCAGCTCCAGCACGCTGTCGGTGTCGACGAGCGACTCGATGACCGTGCGGATGTCGTAGACCTGCTTGCGGTTCTCGCCGATGACGTGGCGCAGGCGGCGCTGGTCGGCGGCGGTCCACTCGGGCTGCGCGCCCTGGAAGTAGGAGAGGTAGCGCTGGGCCACGCTGATCGCCTCGGCGTCGTCGGCCACGACGATGTCCACCACGCCGTTCGGCCCCTGCACCGACATTGGGCCGATCTGCTCGGGCGTGAAGACGCCCAGGCCGCCGCCCTCGATCATCGCGGGGCCGGCCATGCCGAGGTTCGCGTCCTCGGTGCCGATGATGACGTCGCAGCAGCCGAGCAGCGCGGCGTTGCCCGCGAAGCAGCGGCCCGTCACGATGCCGACCGTCGGCACGACGCCGCTGAGCGAGCCCATCGTGGCGAACGTGCGCACGTTGAGGCCGGCGGCCAGCAGGTCGGCGGTGTCGGTGTCGCCGGGGCGACCGCCGCCGCCCTCGGCGAACAGCACCACCGGCAGCTTCCGGTCGCGCGCCAGCTCGAGCAGGCGGTCGGTCTTCTTGTGGTTGAAGTAGCCCTGCGTGCCGGCGAGCACCGTGTAGTCGTAGGCCAGCACGGCGCAGCGGCTGGACGCCTCGGACGTCGCGCCGTTGATCGTGCCGAGGCCCGTGATGATGCCGTCGGCGGGCGTGTTCGCCATGAGGTCCTCGAGGCTGCGGCGCTGCCGCTGGGCCGCGACCGTCAACGCGCCGTACTCGGTGAACGTGCCCTCGTCCACGAGCAGGTCCACCCACTCGCGGGCGGTGAGGTGCCCTCGGGCGTGCCGCTTCGCGACGGCCTCGGTGCGGGCGTCGTCGCGGGTGCGGGCGATCCGATCGTGCAGCTCGGCCAGGTCGGGACGGATGTGGTCGAGGTCGACGTCCTCGTCCTCGGCATGGTCGTGCTCGATCGAGTCGTCGGGCGCGACGACGGCCACCGTCTGGCCGGCCGCGACCTGGTCGCCCTCGGCGACGAGGACCTCGGTGACCGTGCCGGCGAAGCCCGCCGTGACCGGGTGCTCCATCTTCATCGACTCGAGCGTCGCCAGCGGGGTGCGCGGGCCGACGGTGTCGCCGACCTTCACCGACACCGCCAGGACGGTGCCGCTCATGACCGACGCCACGGTGCCGGACGCGTCGGTCGAGCGCTCGGACTCGGCGCGCTCGGCGAGCAGGCCGTCGAGCCACGCGGTGGTGACGTCGCCGCGGCGGACGACGTCGGAGATCAGCAGCTCCCGGAGCAGCGGCACGTTCGTGCGCACGCCCTCGACCCGCAGCGCGGCCACGGCCTCGGCGGCGTCGGCGCACGCGGCCGCGTGGTCGCCCTCGGTGACCGTGATGACCTTCGCGAGCAGGGAGTCGAACGTGCCGTCGACGACGGCGCCGGGCGCGATGCCCGTGTCGACGCGGACGCCCTCGGGCGCGGTGAACTCGGTGACGGTGCCGGTGGTCGCGACGACCGTGCCGCCGACGACCTCCTCGGCGTTGACGCGCGACTGGATCGCGACCAGGCCGGGGCGCGGGCGGACGTCGCCGGACAGGCCGACCTCGTCCAGGGACTGTCCGGAGGCGACGAGCAGCTGCGACCTCACGAGGTCGACGCCGGTGACCTCTTCGGTCACGGTGTGCTCGACCTGCAGGCGCGGGTTGACCTCGATGAAGACGGCGTCGAGCGGGCCGCCGCGGTGCAGCAGCTCGGCGTTGACGAGGAACTCCACGGTGGCCAGGCCGCGGTAGCCGAGGGGAGCGGTGAGGTCCTTGGCCCACGCGACCAGGCGCTCGCGGTGGGCGTCGGTGAGCGAGGGGCTCGGCGCGGTCTCGATGACCTTCTGGTGACGGCGCTGCACCGAGCACTCGCGCTCGCCGAGCGTGACGACGGCCGAGCCGTCGCCGAGGACCTGGACCTCGATGTGCTTGGCGCTGGGCAGCAGCCGCTCGGCGTAGACGGCCGAGCTGCCGAAGGCGCGCTCGGCCTCGGAGCGGCAGCGGTCGTAGGCCTCGGCGAGGTCGGCCGGGTCGGTGACGGGACGCATGCCGCGCCCGCCGCCGCCGGAGACGGCCTTGATCATGATGCCGCCGGGGTGGCGCTCGAGGAGCGCGGCGACGTCGGCGAGGCTCGCGTCGCGCTCGGTCGCGTCGAGGACGGGGACGCCCTGGGCGAGGGCGTGCTCGCGGGCGCGGCCCTTGTCGCCGAAGAGCTTCAGCGTCGACGGCTCGGGGCCGACGAACGTCAGGCCGGAGGCCTCGCAGGCCCGGGCCAGCTCGGCGCTCTCGCTGAGGAAGCCGTAGCCGGGGTGCACGAGGTCCGAGCCGGTGAGCACGGCGGCGGCGACGATCGCCTCGACGTCGAGATAGCCCGCGACGCCGGCCCGGGGGAGCGGGTGGCTGTCGGGACCGGCGGTGCCGGCCTCCTCGGCGGTGTGGACGTGCTGCGCCGTCCAGCCGAGCGCGAGCACCGCGCGTTCGATCCGCGCGGCGATCTCGCCGCGGTTGGCGATCAGGACCTTCATCGTGTCTCCCGACGTTGACAGGGGTGTCAATGCCTATCCTCGCGACTGTTGACACCTGTGTCAATGGTCACGCTAGGGTAAGGGCCATGACACAGGGCTGGGCGGTCCGCGAGGACCACGACCGCGCCGACGCCAGGCGCCACGGCGAGCTGCTCGTCGCCGCGCGCGAGGCGTTCGAGGAGCTCGGCTACGGCGCCACCACTATCGCCGAGATCACGCGCCGCGCGGGCGTCAGCCGAGCCACCTTCTACGTCTACTTCGCCTCGAAGGAGCAGGTCTTCGCGGTGCTCGCCGAGCAGGTCCGCGACCGCTTCCTGCGCGCGCAGGACCTCTCCGACCTCGACCGCGACGACGTCGACGGCGTCCTGCGCCGCACGATCGAGACCACGCTCGAGGCCACCGTGGAGAACCTCGCGCTGATGACGGTGCTCAACCACCAGGCCGTGGCCGATCCCGAGCTGCGGGCGCTGTGGAGCCAGATCCAGCGCGAGGCCGTGCACCGCACCGCCGTCTACGTCGGCCAGCACGCGAAGTCGGGTCGGGTGAACCCGGTCGCCGACCCCGAGGCGCTCGGCCTCATGGGCGCCGGCATGAACGACCGCTATGCGCCCCTCGTCGTCGCCGGCGAGACCACCGTGGCCGCGGCGGTCGAGGAGATGCACCGCATCTGGATGGCCTGCCTCGGCCGCTGAGTCCACAGGCGGCCACGACCCTCTGGCGTGGCGATCGGCAAGCCGCCACCATGTGCGGATGCCCACCACCATGCACGCGCTCGGAGTGGTCCTTCTTGCGCTCCTCCCCGGCGCGCTCCACTCATGGGCCTTCGAGCGGATCGTGGGCCGGTGGGGCTCGGGGGCCAGCGATCGCCTGTTCCGGTTCGTCGGCTGCTCTGCAGTCCTTCACGCCCTCTTCGCCCCGGCTACCTGGTGGCTGTGGTCGACTCACCTTCCGCTGGCTCGGGACGACCCGCCGTCCTGGTGGGCCTGGCCGGCCGTCCTGATCTACGTCGCCATCCCGCTGATGGCGGGAACTGCCGTCGGTTGGGGGACGCGGTCGCGCCAGCGTTGGGCGCTCGCGATCACCGGGCCGGACCCTGCCCCTCGAGCCTGGGACCATCTCTTCCAGGGCCCGCGGAACGGATGGGTCAGACTGAGGCTGAAGTCCGGCACGTGGGTGGGCGGTGCGTATGCCAGCAGTGGGGAGCTCAAGTCGTACGTCTCCGGATATCCCGAGCCGGAGGACCTCTTCCTTGCTGCAGCCGCTGAGCTCGACCCGGTCACCGGTGAGTTCGAGTTGGGCGCCTCGGCTCGACCCATCCTCGGTCGCGGACTGCTCGTGCGCTTCCAGGAGGTCGAGTACCTTGAGTTCATCGATGCCTGAGGGGGCGTGACCGTGATGAAGAAGAGCTCCGATTCCGCAGCACGGCGCGTCAGCAGGAGCCGACCGAAGCGTGGAGGCTACGAGTCCTCCAAGGATGTCTCGGACCTGAGGCCTCCGCCACCAGGTCCGGCGCTCGGTGGTGCGGTTCGGCCCTCGCCGCCCCGGTCCGCCTGAGCTGCGCGCCTTCCCGAGTCAGGACGGGCGCGAGGTGCCGAGCCGGTGGCTCGACGGCAGCGACCACGGCAGGGCCGCGTGCTCGGCCAGGAGGGCGTCGATGCGCTCGGCGATTTCGGGGGCGAACTCCGTCGCGCGCCGCGTCGTGAGGTCGACGTAGGCCTCGACGAACTCCAGGGTGCTGGCGATCTCGCCCGTGGTGCGGTTGGCCACGACCGTGACCGCGTGGACCGTCTTGGGGGCGCGCCCCAGGATCCGCAGGTACGCCGACACCTCGTGACCCACGAGGATCTCGTGGTGGAACTGCACGTGGTGGGCAATGCTGAACGAGCTTTCCCCGGTGCGGTCGAGGAAGGCCTGGTCGAGGCCCACCTGGCGTTCCCAGGACTCCTCGGCCGCGTCCATGTGCAGGTCGTAGTGCCCGCGCACGTTCACGTGGCCGTTGAGGTCGCGGTACCGCTCGGGCACCTCGCGCACGAACAGCGGGCCGAGCGCGTCGACCTCGGCGAGTGAGGGGAGTGCGCTCACGACGAGACCTTGGCGTTGAGCGCGGCCGCGTCGTCGGCGAGCTCGTTCTTGCGCACCTTGCCCGTCGCGGTCAGCGGCAGCGAGCCGAGCACCTTGACGAGCGGCACCTTGTAGGTGGCCATGTTGCCGCGGGCCCACGTCACGAGCTCCTCGGACGTGACGTCGCTGTCAGCGCGCGGGACGACGAAGGCGACCGGACGCTGGCCGGTGTCGGGATCGTCGGTGGGCACGACCGCGACCGAGTCGACCGCGGGGTGCTGTGCCAGCAGCATCTCGACGTCGGCGGGGAAGACGCTCATGCCGTTGACCTTGATCATTTCCTTGCGACGACCGAGGTAGTGCAGGAAGCCCTGCTCGTCGATGCGGCCGTTGTCGCCGGTGTGGATCCAGCCGTCGACCAGCTGGTCGCGGGTGGCCTCCTCGTTGCGCCAGTAGCCGTCGGTGACCGAGGGGCTGCGGACGATGATCTCGCCGACCTCGCCCAGTGGGACGGGGGTCTGCGTGCCCAGCTCGACGACCGCGATGTCGGTGCCGGGCACGGGGATGCCGCAGAACACCGGCTCGGAGAGCAGGTCGAAGTCGTTCTCGGCGAAGCCGTAGGGCACGCAGTCGATCGTGTGCGTCTCGGTCATGCCGTACGAGGACTCGCGCAGGGTGGAGCCGGGAACGAGCTCGGCCCAGCGGCGGCGGACCTCGGGGGTCATCTTGCGGATGAACGAGACGGCCTGGGGGTCCTCCAGCGAGCTGAGGTCGCGGGTCGTCAGGTCCTGCGTCTCCATCAGCTCGAGGTAGTTCTCGACCGTGCCGGTCATCAGGGTGACCCGCTCGCGCTCGATCGTGTCGACCACCTCGGCCGCGTTCCAGCGGGCCATGAGGATGCTGGTGCCGCCGAGGACGAACGGGATGAGGATGCCCAGGTCCTCGCCGGCGATCCAGAAGATCGGCAGGTAGCAGAGCGAGACGTAGCTGCCGTCGGCCGGCATCGCGGTGGCGGTGGCGGCGCTGGCCACGGTGTAGAGCATGTGGCGCTGGCTGTGCTGGCAGCCCTTCGGCATGCCGGTGGTGCCGCCGGTGTAGTTCAGGGCCGCGAGCGAGTCGAGGTCGCCGTCGTCGCCGGCGTACGGCTCGGCCGCGATCGCGGACTCCCAGCCGAACTCGCCCGTGCCGTCGGTCAGCAGGACGGGGATCGCGGGCACGCGGTCGGCGCAGGCCTCGAGCGTGGGGGAGAGTGCCTGGTTCGTGACGACGAGGACGGGCTCGCTGTCGAGCAGCTCGTAGGCGAGCTCGGCCGGCTGGAACATCGGGTTCACCGGCACGTGCACGGCGCCCAGGCGCAGCACGGCGAGGAAGGCGATGACGAACTCGGTGGAGTTGCCGAGGTAGATCGCGACGCGGTCGCCGCGGCCGACGCCGTGCGCGGACATCCACGTGGCGACGCGGCGGTGCGCGTCGTCGAGCTCGGCGTACGTGAAGCGGGTGTCACCCAGGGCGAGCGCGACCTGCTCGGGACGCTCGGCGGCCCAGTGCGAGACGTGGGCCGGGATCGTGATCTCGCGGGCGGGGTAGTGCACCTCGGCCGGGATCCCGGCGGGACGGAGGTCGGCCTGGAGCCGGCGGACGGTCTCCACGTACTGGTCGAGGGTCTGCGGGGTCGTCATGGGACGGCTGCCTCCGGGGGATCGAGGGAGACCGCGCGGTGGTGACGGCGGTCTCATTGACGTCGGTGTCAACCGAGTGAAGCGGACTTTGACGTTCGTGTCAACAGGTCGCTCGCGGGCGTGGGCGGCAGGGTCAGCGGGGCACGTCGGTCGCGCCGACGAGGGTCATCGCCAGGTCCGCGTACTGGAACCCGATCTCGGCCGGCGTGCGGCGCGAACCGTGCCGGTACCAGCGCGAGACGTCGATCGCGGCCGAGAAGATCATGATCCGGGCCCACTCGGGATCCGCCACGGTGAACGCACCCTGCGCCACGCCGGTGTTGATGATCTCCAGCAGGTGCTCGTCGACGTTGCGGCGCAGGGTCCAGATGTCGGCGAACTCCGGACCGCGGTGCAGGCGGATCTCGTACTCGATCGAGCGCGAGAGCAGGTTCATCTCGGCGTTCCACATCGCGAACGACGCGATGCCGAGCTTGAGCTGGGTGAGCGGGTCGCTGGCGCGGCGCGCGGGCTCGCTGAAGGAGCCGGTCGAGGCCCGGTGGCCCTCGAGCGCGATGTGGTGGAAGAGCTCCTGCTTGGACTCGAAGTGGATGTAGACCGCGGCCGGGCTCATGCCGGCGCGGTTGGCGATCTCGCGGGTCGACGCGCCGTGGTAGCCGAGGTCGGCGAAGGCCAGCGTGGCACCGCGCAGGATGCGGCGCGAGGCGCCCGTGGCGCGCTCGTCCCAGAACTCCTCGATGCGCCGCTCGGCGCGCTCGCGGTCGATCAGGTAGGCCGGGGACACGGCCTGCTCCCGGCCCTGGCTGGTCGTCTCGGTCACCGTCGCGCTCCATCCTTCGGGAGGCGTGATCCGTCAGGCCTCTTTCCGAATCCCAGCATAAGCGTATGCTTAGTTTCCATCCAAGCCCTGAGGACTGTCGAAAGGTACTTTCATGACCGATGTGCGAGCCGAGCTGACGGCTTCGGTGTTCAAGGTGGAGGTCGCCGTCGGCGATGAGGTCGAGGAGGGTCAGCCCCTGGTGATCCTCGAGTCGATGAAGATGGAGATCCCGGTGATCTCCACGCGCGCCGGTCGCATCGAAGAACTGCTGTTCTCCGAGGGAGATATCGTCGAGGAGGGCGCCGTCGTGGCGCGCCTGGCCGACTGATCCTGCCGCCTTCCCCTCCTGCCCGAGCCGGTTCGTCCGGCTCGGGCAGTGTCGTTCCGCGATGTGAAACTGAATTCAAGTTACCCATTGCCTTTGTGACGCCGATCACCTACGTTGGCATTCTGCACGACCTAAGCGAGTGCTTAGGTCGCGCGTGAACGAAGGCGGCACGAGCCGCCACCGACGACGTGAGGGGCACCAGTGAGCCACGTGTGGTCCGACGAGATCGACGAGATCTCGCGCCGGAAGCAGCTGGCCGAATTGCTCGGCGGCGAGGACAAGATCCGTCGCCAGCACGAGGCCGGGCGCAGCACCGTGCGCGAGCGGATCACCGATCTGCTCGACGCCGACTCCTTCGAGGAGATCGGCGGCATGGCCGGCTTCGCGACGTACGCCGAGGACGGCTCGACCGTTGCGGTGATGCCCGCGAACTTCCTCTTCGGCCTGGGTGAGATCGACGGCCGGCGCGTCGCGCTCGGCGCCGACGACTTCACGATCCGCGGCGGCGCCGCCGACGCGTCGATCATGGCGAAGCAGGTCGACTCCGAGCGCCTCGCGGGCGCGCTGCGCGTGCCGCTGGTCCGCCTCGTCGAGGGCACGGGCGGCGGTGGCAGCGTCCGGATGATCGAGGACGCCGGCTACACCTACGTGCCCGCGAACCCGGGCTGGGACGCGCTGGTCGACAACCTCTCGCTGGTCCCCATCGTGGCCGCGTGCATGGGCCCCGTCGCGGGCCTGGGCGCCGGCCGTGTGGCGATGAGCCACTTCAGCGTCCTCATCGAGGGCATCTCGCAGATGTTCGTGGCCGGCCCGCCGGTCGTGAAGCACGCCACCGGCGAGAACCTCACCAAGGAGGAGCTCGGCGGCGCCGACGTGCACCGCCGCAGCGGCGCGATCGACCGGATCGTCCCCGACGAGAAGGCCGCGCTGCAGGCCGTCCGCGACTTCCTGTCCTACCTGCCGTCGAGCGTGCACGGACTGCCGCCGGTCGTCGAGGCCGTCGCCCCCGCGACAGGCGCCGAGGGCCTGGCCGACGTCGTGCCGCGCAACCGTCGCCAGCCCTACCGCCTGCGCACGATCCTCGACGCGATCTTCGACGGCGGCTCGAACTTCGAGTACGCCGGCTACGGCGCCTCGGTCTACACGGGCCTGGCCCGGCTCGACGGACACCCGGTCGGTGTCGTCGCCACCGACCCGTACAAGGGCGCCACCATGACGCCCAACGGCGCCGACGCGCTGACCCGCCTGATCGACCTGTGCGAGACGTTCCACCTGCCGATCGTCAGCCTCACCGACCAGGCCGGCATGATGATCGGCCTGCAGGCCGAGAAGTCGGCCTCGATCCGTCGCGGCGCCCGCGCCGTGGTCGCGGCCTACCAGGCCCGCGTGCCGATGGCCGAGATCATCGTGCGCCGGGTGTTCGGCGTCGGCGGCGCCGGCCAGATCAACCGTCACCGCTTCAACCGCCAGTGGGCCTGGCCCTCGGGTGACTGGGGCTCGCTGCCCGTCGAGGGCGGCGTCGAGGCCGCCTACCGCGCCGATCTCGAGGCCTCGGACGACCCCGAGGCGCTCATGGCCGACATCCACCAGCGACTCGAGGCCGCCCGCTCGCCGTTCCGCACGGCCGAGCGCTACGGCGTCGCCGACCTCATCGACCCGCGCCGCTCGCGCGAGGTGCTCACCCGCTGGGTGCGCGACGCCTACCGAGTGATCCCCGAGCAGGTCGGTCCGCCGTCCTTCGGAACGAGGCCCTGACATGGCTCCGTACCAGTCCGCCGCCGAGCTCGAGTCGCGCCTGGAGTTCGACTTCGCCACGGCCGTGGACGCCCTCGACCACCACGCGGAGCACGACGCCGACCGCCTCGCCGTCCTGTACGGCGAGACCGGCGAGCGCTTCACCTACGCCGAGTTCGCCGAGATCACCGACCACGCCGCCGGCAACCTCGCCGCGCTCGGCGTGCAGCCGGGGGAGCGCGTCAGCATCCTGACGACCCAGCCCCTGGTGTCGGCCGTGCTGATGTACGCGCTGTGGAAGGCCGGTGCCGTCTACGCCCCGGTGAACTTCCAGTACACCGGCGACCTGCTGGCGTACCAGCTCAACGACACCGCGCCCGCCGTGCTGTTCGTCGACCGCGCGATGCACGAGCGCGTCACGTCCCTCGGCGACCGACTGGGCTGCGCGCCGAAGGTCGTCGTCATCGACGGCCTGCGCGACGGCGAGCTGGGCGAGCTGGTCAAGCCGGCACCACGACCGGCCGTCCACGTCGAGTTCGACGACCCGGCCAACGTCATCTACACGTCGGGCACCACGGGTCCCTCGAAGGGCGTCGTCCAGTCGCACCGCTGGGTCAACCAGTACTGCTGGGTCGGCCGCCGGACCCTGACGCGCGACGACGTCGTCTACAACGACCTGCCGATGTACCACGTCGGCGGCGCGCACTTCAACGTCGTGCGGGCGCTGTGGACCGGTGCCTCGGTGAGCCTGTGGGACCGCTTCAGCCCCAACGACTTCTGGCGCCGCGTCAAGGAGACCGGGTGCACCACCGCGGTGCTGCTCGACGTCATGACGCCGTGGCTGCTCAACGCCGAGCCGCGCGACGACGACCGTCGCAACCCGCTCAACAAGGTGCACATGCAGCCGCTGCCGGCCAACCATCACGACTTCGCGCTGCGATTCGGCATCGACTTCGTGACGTCCGGGTTCGGGCAGTCCGAGTCGGGCAACCCGCTCGTGACCCTGACCGAGCAGACCGGCCCGGGGGAGGGCACCCCGGACGACCTCTACCGGGGGCTGACGCACGCCGAGCTGCGGCAGGTGTTCGAGGACGACGGCCTGCTCGTCCTGCAGGGCACCGACCCGATGCCGAAGGGGATCATGGGCAAGCCCACCCCCTTCCTCGAGGTCGCGATCCTCGACGAGCGCGACCGCATCTGCGCCGACGGCGTGGTCGGCCAGCTGGCGATGCGTCCGCGGCTGCCCTCGCTCATCCACGAGGAGTACCTCGCCAAGCCCGAGGCGACCGTCAAGGCCTGGCGGAACCTGTGGTTCCACACCGGCGACGCGGCCGTGCGCGACCAGGACGGCGTCTTCACGTACATCGACCGCATGGGCGACCGCATCCGCGTCCGCGGCGAGAACATCTCGGGATTCCACATCGAGGAGATGCTCGTGAAGCACCCCTCGCTCGCCCTGGCCGCGGTCATCGCCGTGCCCAGCGGCGAGGGCGAGGAGGACGACGTCGTCGCCTTCGTGGAGGTGGCCGAAGGCCACACGTTCGATCGCGCCGCGATCGAGCAGCACTGTCTCGACACGATGCCGAAGTTCATGCGGCCGCGTGACGTGATCCCGGTGGAGCAGATCCCCCGGACCCCCACCAACAAGATCGAGAAGTACAAGCTGCGCAAGCAGTGGACGGAAGGACAGGCATCATGAAGATTCGATCCCTCGGAGGAGCCGTCGTCGCGACGCTGCTCCTCTCCTTCGTCGCCGCCTGCGGTGGCGGAGGCGACGACTCCGGCGACTCCGACCGCGCGCTGCGCGTGGCCGCGGTGTCCGACGCGTCGTCGCTCGACCCGATCCGTGGCAACGCGGGCACGGACCACGTGCTGATCTACCCCCTGTACGACACGCTCATCTCGTACGACAAGGGCCTCGAGGCCCAGCCCGGCCTGGCCGAGTCGTGGGAGCAGAAGTCCCCGACCGAGCTCACGCTGAAGCTGCGCGAGGGCGTCACGTTCCACGACGGCGAGCCGTTCAACGCCGAGGCCGTCGTCTACAACTTCGAGCGCGCGAAGGGCGAGGGCTCCAACATCCAGGCCGACCTCGCCTCGGTCGACTCGGTCACCGCGGACGACGAGTACACGGTCACCTACAAGCTCAACGGCCCCGACGCCTCGCTGCTGCTCGTGCTGGCCGACCGCGCCGGCATGATGGTCTCGCCCAAGGCGGCCGAGGCCGCCGGTGGCGACCTCAGCACCAAGCCCGTCGGTGCCGGCGGCTGGGAGTTCGTCGAGTGGAAGCGCGGCTCCGTCATCAAGGTGAAGCGCTACGAGGACTACTGGGACAAGGACGCCGAGCGCGTCACGGCGATCAACTTCAACATCATGCCGGACCCCAAGACCCGTGTGACCTCGCTGCGCTCGGGCCAGCAGGACGTCGTCATGGACGTCTCGCCCTCGGACGCCGACGGCCTCGAGAAGGCCAACAACGTCGAGGTCAGCGACACCCCGCGCGTCAACGTCAACCAGGTGTACCTGAACCGCGACTCCGAGGAGCTCGGCGACCCGAACGTCCGCAAGGCCCTCTCGCTGGCCATCGACCGTGAGGCCCTCCTCAAGAGCGCCTACTTCGGTCGTGGCTCGGTCGCCGACGGCGCCCTGCCGAGCGACTACTGGGCGGCTCCGCCGGAGTCGGTGAAGTCCGAGTACGACCCGGACGAGGCCAAGAAGCTGCTCGCCGCGGCCGGCAAGACCGACCTGTCGTTCCCGATGATCGTCAACGCCGACTCCGCCACGGTGCGCGTCGCCGAGATCCTCAAGCAGCAGTGGTCCGAGGTCGGCGTCAACGTCGACATCCAGCCGCTCGAGGTCGTCCAGGGCACGAGCGACTACTTCAACGACCGGAAGACGCCCGCCTACCTGTCGCAGTGGACGGGTCGCCCCGACCCGGCCATGACGTACCGCCTGCTGTTCTCGGCCGACGGCTACTTCAACACGTCGGACCAGTGGACCCCGGGTCTCGAGGCCGCGCTGAAGAAGGCTGACGAGTCCACCGAGCCCGCCGAGCGCAAGCCCGGCCTCGACGAGGCCGCCGAGGCGGTCTTCGCCGACACGTCGTTCTTCCCGCTCGTGTTCGGCAACTCCATCGTCGGTCTGAGCGACGACGTCAAGGGCTTCGAGGGCAACCTGCTCGGCAAGCCGAAGTTCATCGGGGTCACCCTCGGCTGAGCCGAGGACATCAAGGAGGTGACGGTCATGCCCTTGCTCGAGGTCGAAGGACTCCAGGTCCATTTCGGTCGTGACGACATCCGCGTCCAAGCCCTGCACGACGTCGATCTGACGATCGAACAGGGCGAGATCGTGGGACTGGTCGGCGAGAGCGGAAGTGGCAAGACCGTCACCTCCCTGGCCCTGATGGGCCTGCTCGACCCCAAGACCGCCCACATCACGGGGCGGGCGGTCCTGGACGGCAAGCCGCTGTGGGACGAGGACGGGAAGCGGCGCACCCCGCGCAGCGACGTCCCCATGGCGATGGTGTTCCAGGAGCCCATGACGGCGCTGGACCCCGTCTTCACGGTCGGGAGCCAGCTCATGGAGACCCTGCGGATCCGCCGCGGGATGGCCAAGTCGGCCGCCCGGGCCGAGGCGCTCTCGCTGCTCGACGCAGTGGGCATCTCGGACCCCAAGGCGCGCCTGCGCGCCTACCCGCACGAGCTGTCCGGTGGCATGCGCCAGCGCGTGATGATCGCGATCGCGCTGGCGTGCGACCCGAAGCTGCTCATCGCCGACGAGCCCACCACGGCCGTCGACGTCACGATCCAGGCCCAGCTGCTGGACCTGATCAAGTCGCTCGCGAAGGAGCGCGGCATGTCCGTGCTCTTCGTGACGCACGACCTCGGGGTCGTCTCCGAGACGTGCGACCGGATGATCACGATGTACGCCGGCCGGATCGTCGAGCGCGGTCCGGTCGACCAGGTGCTCAAGTCGCCCGGCCACCCCTACACGGCGGGCCTGCTCGCCGCGCTGCCCTCCACGGAGTCGCGCGGCGGGCGCCTGGCCACGATTCCCGGACGTGTCCCTCCGCCCGGGGAGCGTGTCGAGGGCTGCGTGTTCCGGCCGCGGTGCCCGTACGCCCGCGAGGAGTGCACGCAGCCGCAGGAGCTCATTCCCCTGACCGACCTGCGCGAGGTGCGCTGCATCCGTTCCCCCGAGCTCGACTTCGAAGGAGTCGCCTCATGACCACACCACTGCTGTCCCTCGAGGACGTCTCGGTCCGGTTCCCCGTGGGCCGCCGGCGTCACGTCACCGCCGTCGATGGCGTGACGCTGGAGCTGCGGGAGGGCGAGACGCTCGGCCTCATCGGCGAGAGCGGCTCGGGCAAGTCCACCGTGGCGCGCGCCGCGATGGGCCTCGTGCCGATCAGCGGCGGCACGGTGCGCTGGCGCGGCGAGGACGTCTCGACGTACAACGCCAAGCAGCGCCGGGCGTTCTCGGAGTCGGTGCAGATGGTCTTCCAGGACCCGCACAGCGCGCTCGACCCGCGCCGCACGATCCTGCAGAGCGTGCGCGAGCCGATGGACGTCATGGGCCGCGGCGACAAGAAGGACCGCGAGCAGGTCGCCGCGAAGGCCCTCGATGACGTCGGCCTGCCGTCGCAGATGCTCAAGCGCTACCCGCACCAGCTCAGCGGCGGCCAGAAGCAGCGCGCGAACATCGCGCGGGCCCTGGTCACCGATCCCAAGGTGCTCGTGTGCGACGAGTCCGTCGCCGCGCTCGACGTGGCCCTGCAGGCCGAGATCCTCAACCTGCTGCAGGACCTCAAGGCCGAGTACGAGCTCACCGTCCTGTTCATCAGCCACGACCTGTCGGTGGTCAGCTACCTGGCCGACCGCATCAACGTCATGTACCTGGGCAACATCGTCGAGAACGCCTCGACCGAGTCGCTCGTCGGCCAGGCGCTGCACCCCTACAGCGAGGCGCTGCTCTCGGCCCAGCCGCTCGTGCACGACTCGTCGGTCGGGCGCCGCATCACGCTGCAGGGCGACATCCCCAGCCCGCTCAACCCGCCGCCGGGCTGCCGCTTCAACACGCGCTGCCAGTTCGCGCAGGACCGCTGCCGCGAGACCAAGCCCGACCTGCTGCCGGTGCTGCCCGGTCACTCGTCGGCCTGCCTGCGCGTGGACGAGCTCTACGGCGAGCGCATCGGGAAGACGGTGTCGGCATGAGGATCCTGCGCGTGGTGGGCACCTGTCTCCTCTCGGCGATCCCCACCCTCATCCTGGCTACGCTGATCGTCTTCATGCTCCAGCGGCTCATCCCCGGCGACCCCGCCGTGGCGATCGCGGGCGAGTACGCGACCCCCGAGAACCTCGAGCGCATCCGCCAGGACCTCGGTCTCGACCAGTCGCTCATCACGCAGTACCTGACGTGGATCGGTGGCGCCTTCACCGGCGACCTCGGCACCTCGTACCAGACGGGCGAGTCGATCTCGGCACTCGTGATGCAGCGGCTGCCGCTGACCCTGATCCTCACGACGATGGCGCTCTTCGTGGCCGTGGCCGTGGGCCTCCCGTCCGGCGTCTGGGCCGCGCAGAAGGTCGACACGACCTTCGACCGCTTCCTCACCACCGGCGCCACGTTCGGCATCGCGATCCCGAACTTCTGGCTCGGCATGATGCTCATCATCGTCTTCGCGCTGAACCTGGGGTGGTTCCCCGGCCCGGGCGGCGTGAGTCTGCAGGACGATCCCGCCCAGGCGCTCAAGGGGCTGGTGCTGCCGGCGCTCGCCCTGGGCCTGGTCGGTGGCGCCGAGATCTGTCGCCAGGTGCGCAGCGCGATGGTCGAGAGCCTCTCGACCGACTACGTGCGCACCCACCGCGCGAAGGGCTTGTCCAACCGCAGCATCGTGTGGAAGCACGCGCTGAAGAACTCGAGCCTGCCGTTCGCCACGATCATCGGCCTGCAGGTGTCGCGACTCATCGGTGGCGCCGTCGTCGTCGAGGCCGTGTTCGGCCTGTCCGGCATCGGCTCCCTCGCCGTCGAGGCGACCAACCAGCGTGACTACGGCGTGATCCAGGCGGTCGTCTTCGTCGCCGCCGTGATCGTCCTGTTGACGAACCTCATCGTCGACGTCTCGTACCGTCTGCTCGACCCGAGGATCTCCTGATGACCGCTGTCGACACCACCGCCAACCTGGCCGCGGGCAACCCCACGCCCACGCGCCGGGCCCGCAAGGCCGGCCGCCTCTCGGTCGGCGTGAGCTACGCGATCCTGCTGCTCGTCCTGATCGTCGTGCTGTTCGCCAACTTCCTGGCGCCCTACGACCCGAACAAGCAGGACCTCAACGCGATCCTGCTGCCGATGAGCGGCGACCACTGGCTCGGCACCGACGACCTCGGCCGTGACGTGTTCAGCCGGATGCTCTACGGCACCCGCGTCTCGGTGCTGGCGGCGCTCCTCGCCGTCGCGATCTCGGTCGTGATCGGCCTGCCGCTGGGCATCGCCGCCGGCTGGCTCAGCGGAGCCACCGACCTCATCGTCATGCGCGTCGTCGACGCGGTCATGTCCTTCCCGGCGATCGTGCTGGCGATCGGCATCACCGCGACCATGGGTCCCGACATCACCACCGCGATGATCTCCGTCGGCATCGTGATGTCACCGGCGATCCTCAGGCTCGCGAGAGCCCAGACCATGGCGATCCGGTCCGAGACCTACATCGAGGCCGCGAAGTCGTTCGGTGCGCGCGGACTGCGACGCATGGTGCTGCCGCACGTGCTGCCCAACATCATCCAGCCGATCCTCGTCCAGGTCGCGGTGCTCATGGGCTTCGCCCTGATCGCCGAGGCCAGCCTGAGCTTCCTGCAGCTGGGCGTGCAGCCGCCGACCGCCTCGTGGGGCGCCGTGCTCTCGCGCGCCTACACGTTCCTGGACCAGGCGCCGATGCAGATCTTCATCCCCGGCATCGCCATCGCCGCCACGGTGTTCGCGTTCAACATCATCGGCGACGAGATCCAGCGACTCCTCGACCCGAAGCGGAAGTGAGCTCATGTCCGTCGTGTTCATCGCCAACCGCGGCGAGATCGCCGCGCGCATCCTGCGCACGGTCCGCGAGCAGGGCCACCGGGGCGCGGTCGCGTTCCCCGAGGTCGACGCCGACCTGCCCTACGTGGGCGCTGCCGACATCACGGTGGAGCTGTCCGGGCCTCGCGACTTCGGCGACGTCGAGGCGATGGTCGCGGCAGCACGCTCGGCCGGCGCCGAACTGGTGCACCCGGGCTACGGCTTCCTGTCGGAGAACGCGGCGTTCGCCCGAGCCGTGGAGGCCGCTGGCATGGTCTTCGTCGGTCCGTCGCCCGACGTCATCGAGCTGATGGGCGACAAGGCCGGCGCCCGCGCCGCCGCGGTGCGGGCCGGCCTGTCGGTCGCCCCCGGCTCGGACGGCGCGGTCGAGACCGTGGAGGAGGCCCGCGCGGCCGCCGACGCGGCGGGATACCCCGTGATGCTCAAGGCCGTCGCCGGTGGCGGCGGCATCGGCATGGCCGTCGTGCGCGACGCGGATGCCCTCGACGCCGCGTTCGAGACCGTGACGAGCCGCGCCGGGTCCGTGTTCGGCGACCGGCGGGTCATCGTCGAGCGCTACCTCGAGCGCTCGCGCCACATCGAGGTGCAGGTCATGGGCCTGCCCGACGGGCGCGCCGTCGCCCTGTCCGAGCGCGACTGCTCGGTGCAGCGCCGCCACCAGAAGGTGGTCGAGGAGGCGCCCTCCCCGGCGCTCGACGCGGCGTCCCGCGCGAGCCTGCTGGAGCGGGCCGCTGCGCTGACCGAGGCCGTCGGCTACGTCGGCGCCGGCACGATCGAGTTCATCCACGACCTCGACTCGGGCGAGTCCTACTTCCTCGAGATGAACACGCGTCTGCAGGTGGAGCACCCCGTGACCGAGGCGGTCCACGACGTCGACCTCGTGGCTTGGCAGCTGCGCATCGCGGCGGGCGACTCCACGGTGCCGGCGTTCCACGCCGAGCCGCGCGGCCACGCGATCGAGGTGAGGCTGTACGCCGAGGACTCCGAGCGCTTCCTGCCGCGCCCCGGCGCGATCGAGACGTGGGAGATGCCCTCGGGCGAGGGAGTCCGCGTGGACTCCGGCTACGCGCCCGGCACGAAGGTGACGCCCTTCTTCGACCCGCTGCTGGCCAAGGTCATCGTCTGGGGTCGCGACCGCGACGAGGCGCTCGAGCGGGCCCGCGACGCGATGGACCGCACGACGATCGTCGGGCCGGGCTCGAACGTGGAGTTCCTGCGCCGGGTCCTGGCCGAGCCGGAGTTCGTCGGGGCGACGCACGACACCGGCATCGTCGGCCGGATGACCTCGGCCGCCGTGCGCTGAGTCTCGATCGGCGCCGTCAGCCGCGGACGGACAGGACGCGGAAGCCCTTGCTGCTGGCGACGCGCTCGGTGGGATGACCGTGCTCGGTGAGCCAGCGCTGGAGCGAGTCGGCGCCGAGGTTCCTGCCGACGACGAGGCGCGCCTCGCCGCCGGGGCGCAGCCGCGGCAGCCACGTGAGCAGCAGCTCGTGCAGGGCCTCCTTGCCGATGCGGATCGGCGGGTTCGACCAGATCGCGTCGAACGTGAGGTCGGCCGGCACGTCCTCGGGCAGGGCCGGGTGCACCTCGAAGCCGCGCGCGTTCTCGGCCGTGAGCGCGAGCGCCCGCTCGTTCACGTCGACGGCCCACACGGTGCTGCCCTCGGCCGCCAGCGAGCACGCGATCGGGCCCCAGCCGCAGCCGAGGTCGAGCACCGTGGAGCCCGTCGGCGGCGGATCGCTCTCGGCCAGCAGGATCGCGGTGGCCTTGTCGAGGGAGTCGCCCGAGAAGACGCCCGTGGAGGTCACGAAGTCACGGCGGCGACCCCAGACCTCGACCGAGATCGTCCGCCGCTCGTCGTCGGTGACGGGCGCGCGGTCGAAGTAATGGGTCACTCCTGATCCTCCTGCTCGGCGAGCCAGGCCTTCAGGACCGTGGGCTTCGCGGTGGCCCGCCACGCCTCGGTGAGCAGCTCGCGCAGCTCGGCCGGGTCGGCCTCGCCGGGGCGCACCAGCACGGCGTTCGTGTCGAACTTCCGGAAGTGCTCGATCGTGAAGTAGGGCGTGGACTCGTCCTCGACCAGCGCCTCGAGCTCGTCGCGATCGACCTTGAACGCCAGGGCGCCGGGGGAGTCGTCGCGGTCGCGCCACCACGCCACCAGCTTGCCGCCGGTCTTCACCCCGGGCATGCCCCACGAGAGGCTCGCCTCGGTGTCGGGGAACTCCAGCAGGAACGCCTCGACCTCGTCCCAGTCCATGGGGCCACGGTACGCCCGCGGGCGGACAGCGGAGGGTCGGGTGAGCGAGGGCATTCAGTCGGGCAGGCGGTCGAGGAAGGCGGCCTGGGCGGCGACGACGAGCTCGGCGGCCTCGTCGAGGCCGAACCACTGGACGCGATCGAGCTCGGGGAACGCCTGCATCGTGCCGGAGCCGGGCGGCCACTCGAGGTCGAACGTTCCGGGCACGACCGTCGCGGGGTCGAGGTCGGCCTCGACGGCCCACACGAGGACGTCCTTGCGGGACTGCCGCACGCTGCCGAGGTCCGTCCAAGGACCCTCGGGCACGGGGACGCCGAGCTCCTCGAGGAACTCGCGTCGGGCGGCCTCCTCGGGCGACTCGCCCTCCTCGAGGACGCCCTTCGGGATCGACCAGGCACGCTCGTGGCGCTTCGCCCAGAACGGCCCGCCGAGGTGTCCGAGCAGGACCTCGCGGCGGCCGTCGCGCACCCGGTGCAGCAACAGTCCGGCGCTGGTCAGGCGGGCCATCACTCGTCCCGGCGGCGGCGCGACTCCTCGACGCGGGCCGCGAGCTGGTCGTCGGCGGGGTAGACGACCTCCTCCAGCACCAGGCCGTGGGCCGGCATGACCTTGACGCGCGGGTCGCGCTCCTGCGCGGAGAGGATCTCGGCGGCGAACTCGGGCGCGTACCGGCGCTCGCCGACGGCCACGAGGCAGCCCATGAGCGAGCGGACCATCGAGTGGCAGAAGGCGTCGGCGCGCACCGTGGTGGCGATCGTCTCGCCGCCGCGGACGGTGCGGAGCGTGAGCAGGTTGCGGATCGTCGTGGCGCCCTCGCGCTGCTTGCAGAACGAGGCGAAGTCGTGCTCGCCGAGCAGGTGCTGCGCGGCCTGGTTCATGAGGTCGACGTCGAGCGGGCGCGGTGCCGCGGCGACCATGCGCCGCTGCATCGGGTCGGGCCCGGCGGGGTGGTCGGTCATCCGGTAGACGTAGCGGCGCTCGATCGCCGCGAACCGGGCGTCGAAGTGCTCGGGCGCCTCGGTGACGCGCAGGATGCGGATGTCGTCGGGCACGATGCGGCGCAGCCGCCGCTCGAGGACGCCCGGGTGGCTGTCGACGTCGACGTGGGCCACCTGGCCGCGCGCGTGGACGCCGGCGTCGGTGCGACCCGCGACGGTCAGCCGCGGCGGCTCGGGCAGCCGCAGGACCGTGCCGAGCGCGGACTCGAGCTCGCCCTGCACCGTGCGCAGCCCCGGCTGGGTCGCCCAGCCCCTGAACTCGGTTCCGTCGTAGGCCAGGTCGATCCGCATGCGCACCCCACCACGGTAGCGGGGCGTCGTCCACCACCCGGCCCGGCTGTCGTCCCGGCGGAAAGCGCCTACCGTGGAGGAGTGCGCATCGTGACCGCGTTCGTCGCGGCCGCACTGGCGACGTCGGTGCTGCCGGCGGTCCCCGTGGCCTCCGCCGCGAGCTCGGGGATCCATCGGCTCCTGCTCACCCCCACCGCCGACCCGTCGCGATCGCAGTACGTGTCGTGGAGCCGGCCCGTCGCCGCGAGCGGCCAGCGGGTGATCGCGGTCGGGCCCGACGGGATCACGCGCACCGTGCCCGCGCGGCGCAAGCTCGGCACGACCGAGCGCACGGCCGGCAGCCGCCAGTACCGCTACGTCGTGGCGCTCTCGGGCCTCGAGCCGTCCACGCGCTACCGCTACCGGGTGGTCGGCCGGGGCGTCGCGACCCGCTGGCGCGCGTTCACCACCGCGGGTCCCGCGAACCGCGCGTTCCGGATGCTGCAGTTCGGCGACACGCAGATCGACAACGACGGGCCGCCCGACCGCATCATCGAGGCCGCGACCGAGCGCTTCCCCGACGCGCGGCTGCTGCTCCAGGCCGGCGACGTCGTGAACAAGCCCTGGGTCGGGCGTGAGTGGAGCGAGCTGCACGAGGCCCTCTCCCCGGCGGGGCAGTGGCGCAGCTGGGTCTCGTCGATCGGCAACCACGAGCAGTGCCGGGTGAGGTCCTCGTGCCGGTCCGGAGCGGGCCGCGGCTTCCGCTCCTACTTCCAGTTCCCGTCGAACGGCTTCCCCGACCAGCGCCGCACCTGGTTCTTCCTCGACCAGGGCCCGGCGCGGATCATCGTGCTGGACACGTTCGGGTCCGACCTGCGGCGCCAGCGGTCGTTCCTGGCGCACGCGCTGCGCACGAACGACCGGCCGTGGTCGATCGTCCTCATGCACTCGGGCCCGTTCGCGTCGGTGGGCGACCGGAGGAACACCGAGATGCGGAAGTGGTTCCTGCCGACGCTGGAGCGGTACGACGCCGACCTCGTGCTCTCCGGCCACGACCACTCCTACGCTCGCGGACGCAAGGCCGGAGTCACCTACCTCGCGTCCGTCAGCGGACCGAAGTACTACGACTCCTCGATCCGGGACTGGAGGGCCGGCGGCGCCACGCGCGTGAAGGCGGCCTACCGGACCTCGACCTACCAGGTGATCAGCGTGTCGCCGACGCAGCTGAAGGTGCGCGCGGTCGTGGGCCACCGTGGGAAGGGCGCGCGCCCCGCGATCAAGGTCGGGAGGACCCTCGACGGGTTCACCCTCACCCGCTGACTCAGGACCCGACGAACTTCAGGGCGAGGGCGGAGTACTGCAGGCCGATCGAGGACGGCGACCGCTCGCCACCCTCGACGTACCAGCGGCACACGTCGATGCACGCCGACATGAGCAGCCGCCGCGTTCCGGGCAGGTCGGCGATGGAGAAGACGCCCTGCTCGATCCCGGCCTCGAGGATCTCGTCGAGCACCGCGATCGTGGCGCGACGGACGTCGACGACCTTCTGGAAGTGGTCGTCGGTCAGCACCTGCAGGTCGTGGTGGACCGGGCGCGCGATGACGCTCCACTCGGCGTGCCAGGACGCGTAGGCGGCCATGAAGAGGCGCAGTCGCTCGGCCGGGTCGGAGCCGAGCGCGACCGCCTGCGTCAGCGACTCCAGCGACGCGGCGTGGCTGTCCAGGACGATCCGGAAGAACAGGTCCTCCTTGTTCGCGAAGTGCGTGTAGATGGTGCCGGGGCTCAGCTGAGCGCGCTGGGCGATCGCACGGGTGGACGCACCGTGGTAGCCCAGCTCGTGGAACGACAGGCAGGCGCCGACGAGGATCCGGTGCGTTGCGCCCTGCGCCCGCGGCTGCCAGAAGGCCGCCACCCGCATCGCGTCGTGGGTGGGGTCGCCGGTGGCTCGCGTGGTCAATCGTCACTCCGTCTCGGTCGCGTCACGGGGACCGAGGACGCGTGCAGGAATGCTAGGCGTCCGCTCGGCGGGGTGACAAACGCGTGCGGCTCAGGAGGGCGTGGCGTCGGCACGGAGCTCGGCCAGGACCTCCTCGTCGTGCTCGCCCACGCGGGGCACGCGGAGCCGCCGTGGCCCGTCGGCGAGGCCGACCGTCGTGAGCGGTCCCGGCACGGCGACGGTGCGGCCGGCAGGGGAGGTGACCCGCACGACGCTCTCGTCCTCGCGCTCGTCGAGGTGGCGCACCGCCTCGGTCAGTCCGCGCACCGGCCCGCAGGGGATCCCGAGCTCGCGCATCTGCGCCAGGATCTCGTCGCGCTCGCGGTCGCGGCACCACGCTCCGACGACCTCGTCGACCTCGTCGCGCGCGACCAGCACCGCGTCCTCGTACGAGAGCGACTCGGCCCAGTCCGCGCGGCCGATGGCGCGACAGAACCGCGGCCACTTCTCGTCGCCGACGGGGGAGAGGTGGACGTGGCCGCCGCGGGCGGCCCACGTGTTGGAGATCGACACCGGCACCCGGTTGCCGTCGCGCTGGTAGGGGCGTCCCTCGAGCGACTCGTCCACGTCGTGCGCGAGCACGCCCATGTAGGAGGAGAGCATGTTGACGTCGACGAACTGGGCCTCGGGGTGGACGTCGCGCACCCGCAGCGCCATGAGGATCGACATCGTGGACCGGTAGGCGGCCAGGTGGTCGGCGACGAACGGCGCCACGAAGGTGGGCTCGCCGTCGGCGGGACCCGTCATCTGGGGGATTCCGCTCATGCCCTGGATGATGCCGTCGAAGGCGAGCAGGTCACGGTCGGGGCTCGCCGTCCCGAAGCCCGTGATGTGCACCATGATGATCGACGGGTTGACGGCCTTGAGCGCCTCGAAGCCCCAGCCGAGTCGCTCGGGCACCCTCGCGCTGTAGTTGGTGAGGACGACGTCGGACGTCTCGACGAGCCGGAGGAAGGTCGCCAGGCCGTCCGGGTCCTTCAGGTCGAGCACGATGCTGCGCTTCCCGCGGTTCTGCGCGGCGAAGTACGTGCTGTCGCCGTCGACCGACGGCATCGCGTCGCGGGCCAGCTCGCCACCGGGCGGCTCGACCTTGATGACGTCGGCGCCGTGGTCGGCGAGGATCTGGCCGGTCTGTGGGCCGGCGATGGCGTGCGTGAGCTCGAGGACGCGGATCCCCGACAGGGCGGCGGGCGTGGTCATCGCGCTCAGTGGGCCGGGACCGCGGCGGCCAGCTTCTCCAGCCCGACCTTCGACACCTTGCCGGTGGGCGCGAGCGGCATCTGGTCGATGATCTCCACGCGCGGGATCTTGTAGGTGGCCATGTGGTCACGGCACCACGCCAGCATCTCGTCGGCGGTCGCCTCGGCGCCCGGCACGAGCTGGAGGTACGCCACGGGCACCTGGCCCTTCCTCGCGTCGGGCACGCCGATCACGCCGGCGGCCGCGACCTTCGGGTGCCGGCTGAAGAGGTGCTCGAGCTCGGACGGGAAGACGCTCATGCCGTTGACCTTCAGCATCTCCTTCGTGCGCCCGAGGTAGTGCAGTGCGCCGGTCTCGTCGATCGTGCCGATGTCGCCGGTGTGGAGCCAGCCGTCGCGCAGCGTGGTCGCGGTCGCCTCGGCCCGGTGGTGGTACCCGCGCATCATGCTGGGGGAGCGCACGATGATCTGGCCCTCCTCGCCCACGGGCAGCAGCTCGCCCGTGTCGAAGCCGACGATCGCGACGTCGGTGCCGGGCATGGGCAGTCCGGTGAAGCCCGGGCGGCCCGTGAGGTCGGCGTCGTCCTTCTGCAGCCCGAGCGTGAACGTGTCCAGCGTGTGGTCCTCGGTCATGCCGTAGGAGCTCTCGCGGATGACGCCGGGCGCCCCGGTCTCGCGGGCCCAGCGCTCGCGGATCTCGACCGTCAGCTTCGTGACGAACGACATCGTGACCGGCGCCCGCAGTGAGGACAGCGAATACTCGGAGTCCCGGGCCTTGTCGAGCAGCTCGAGGTAGCTGTCCACGGTTCCCGCCATCGCGGTGACGCGGTGCTCGTGGATCGACCGCAGCACCTCGTCGGCGTCCCACCGGTAGTGCAGGACGCACGTGCCACCGGTCATCAGCGAGACCAGGAAGGCGTCCTCGCCGGCGATCCAGAACACGGGGACGAAGACCAGGCTCACGGTGTCGGGACCACCGCCGAACCCGAGCTGGCCGCCGCTCATCGCGGTGTAGAGCATGTCGAACTGGGTGTGCTCGCAGCCCTTCGGCATGCCGGTGGTGCCGCCCGTGTAGTTCAGCGCGGCGAGCGCGTGCGGATCGTCGGGATCGGTGGGCACCGGCAGGTCGTCCCGCTCGAGGATCGTGGTGAACCGCGTGGTGCCCTCGGCGACCGGCACGTCCGCGGCCATGCCGCGGGGGAGCGCGGCGCCGTCGGGGAGGAAGTCGGTGTGCGCCGAGGCGATGGTCTCGCCGACGGCGCTGCCCTCGGCGCCGGTCCGGAACTCGTCGGCGACCTCGTCGAGGACGAACGCGACCGTGGCCCCGGAGTCGAGCAGCTCGTAGTTGATCTCCTCGCGCCGGAACATCGGGTTGACGGGCACGTGGACGCCGCCGGACTTCAGGATCGCGAAGAAGGCGATGATGAACTGCGGGCAGTTCGGCATCATCACGGCGGCCCGGTCGCCGGGTGCGAAGCCGCGGTGGACGAGGTACGCGGCGACCCGGTCGCTGGCCGCGTCCAGCTCGGCGTAGGTGACGGTGCGGCCGTGGTGGACGATCGCCGCGTGGTCGGGCTGGCTCGCGGCCCAGGAGCGCAGGTAGTGCGTGACGGTCGACTCGCCGAACGGGTAGTCGATGGTCGGCTCGCCGACCTCCGGCCAGGCCTCGCGCCGGCGCTGCCGCAGGGCGTCCAGGTAGTCGTCGATCTCCCGGTGGAACTGCTCCGACATGGTCACGGGACATGCACCTCTCGTCGTGCTGCGCACTTGAACTTGACGCAAGTTTCATCTCGACGATATGACGTAGGTCACGTCCGGTCAACCGCTGGGCCGTCCCTTGGAATCACCGGGCAAACGCAGTGAACGATCGTTCAGTCCTGAGGGCTGGCAGGAGGAGGCGGGAGCGGTCCGATCGCGAAATGTGCCCTTGCTCAATGTGATTTCCGTCTCTAGGGTCGTCGGCACACAGCCTGAACGCGCGATCAGAAGGAGCCAGCTCATGAGGATGTCGTCCCGGATCAGGGTGGGCCTGGCGGCCGCCATGCTCGTCGCGGTCAGTGCCTGTGGAGGCGGAGGATCGGACGGGGGAGACGGCGGGACGCTGCGCGTCGCGACCCAGGCGGACATCTCCTCGATGGACCCGATCCGCGGCAACTCCGGCGGCGACCACCAGATGCTCTACCCGCTCTACGACACCCTCGTCTCGTTCGACAAGGACCTGCAGCCGCAGCCCGGGCTGGCCGAGTCGTGGGAGTACGAGACGCCGACCGCGCTGGTCCTCAAGCTGCGCGAGGGCGTGACCTTCCACGACGGAGCGCCGCTGGACGCCGAGGCGGTCAAGTACAACCTGGAGCGGGCCGCGGCCGAGGGCTCGAACATCGCCGCCGACGTCGAGTCGATCGAGTCCGTGGAGGTCGTCGACGACCTGACGGTGAAGCTCAACCTGACCCAGCCGAACTCGGCGCTCGTCATGACGCTGGCCGATCGCGCCGGGATGATGGTCTCGCCCCAGGCCGCCGAGGCCGCCGGCGGCGACCTCAGCACGAACCCCGTGGGCGCGGGCGGCTGGAAGTTCGTCGACTGGAAGCGCGGCACGTCGATGACCTACGAGAAGTTCGACGACTACTGGGACGAGGACGTGGAGCGCGTCGACAAGGTCGTCATCCGGGTGATGCCCGAGCCCAAGACCCGCGCGACCTCGCTGCGCTCCGGCCAGCAGGACATCGCCTGGGACATCGTGCCGGCGGACGCCGAGTCGATCCAGGACGACGACAAGCTCACGCTGCACGAGCAGCCGCGGATGTGGACCTGGATGATCTACACGAACCGCGCCTCCGAGGAGCTCGGCGACCCGCGCGTGCGCCGTGCCCTGAGCCTGGCGATGGACCGTGACCAGCTGCTCAAGAGCGCGTACTTCGGCCTCGGCACCAAGCCGCGCGGCTTCCTGCCCGACGGCTACTGGGCCGAGCCCTCGGAGAAGGCGCAGCTCGACTACGACGTGGACGAGGCGAAGAAGCTGATCGCCGAGGCCGGCGCCGAGGGACTGTCGTTCGACATGCTGCTCTACGCCGACTCGACCTCGACCCGCGTCGGGGAGATCCTCAAGCAGCAGTGGTCCGAGATCGGCGTGACCGCCAACCTGGTCCCGCGCGAGGTCAACCAGGCCAACAGCGACTACTTCAACGACGTGAAGACGCCGGCGTTCTTCGCGGCGTGGACGGGCCGCCCCGACCCGGCGCTGACGTACCGGCTGATGTTCACGAAGGAGGCGTACTTCAACACCTCGAAGCAGTCGACGCCCGGCATCGAGGAGGCGCTCGCCGAGGACGCCGTGGCCACGACGCAGGAGGACCGCAAGAAGGCGCTCGACAAGGCCTCCGAGGCGGTCGTCGAGGACATGCCGATCATCCCGATCGTGTTCCAGCACTCCCTCACGGGTCTCGGCGAGAACGTCGAGGGCTTCGAGAGCAACCTCCTGGGCAAGCCGAAGCTGCTGGGCGTCACGTTGAAGTGAGGTTGGGCGCCGCCGGGGAGTCACTCCTCGGCGGCGACCTCCGCCAGGTCGATGCTGGTGCCGCGGAGGTCCTCGCCGCAGTGGTCGCACACGAGGACGCCGTGGAAGACCGAACCGCACGCGCGGTGGGTCTGCACGAGAGCCGGGCCCTCGCCGGTGTCGAACCAGCGCTCGGCCCAGCCGATCGTCATGGCGATGACGGGGAAGAACGCCAGGCCCTTCTTCGTCAGGCGGTACTCGGGACGCTCGGCGGAGTCGCCCGTGACCTGCTCGAGGATGCCGTGCTCGCGCAGCGTGCTGAGCCGGCCCGAGAGCAGCGACGGCGGCAGGCCGAGGGCCGACTCGAACTCGCCGAAGCGGCGGACGCCGAGCAGCGCCGCACCCATCAGCGCCCACGACCAGCGGTTGCCGAAGATCGCCATCGTGTCGGGGTAGAACGTGTGCCCCACGGCGGTGCCGCGGGTGGAGGAGCGGCGCCGCGTGGCGACCTCGGGGACCGAGCTGCGCCAGCCGCCCGAGGGCCCCCACGCCGTGTCGAGGTCCTGGACCGTGACGGGCTGGTGGCACTCGCGGCAGGCCAGGACGGGGGTGATCTCGTTCCCGCACGTGATGTGCCGCATCGGCGGGGTCTCGTAGGAGTGCTGGTCGACCCACGTGCGCTCCCAGCCCCAGATCGCCGCGAGGATCGGCCACGTCGCGCGGCCGGAGTCGGTCAGCACGTACTCGGCCCGCGGTGGGCGCTGCTGGTACTCGTGCCGCTCCATCAGCCCGGCGCGGACCAGCGCGTCGAGGCGACCGCTCAGCACGGCGTGCGAGATCGGCATCCGGCTCGAGAACTCGGTGTACCGGCGACAGCCCAGGAGGGCGAAGCGCAGCAGGAAGAGGGTCCACTCGTCCCCGAGCACGCCGAAGCCGCGGGACAGGGCGTTGGGCGCACCGGTCCACTCGGGCTCGGCGGGGGAGTAGCCACGGATGGTCACCCGGGCATCCTAGGCGCGCTCGGACGAGATGGCGCACCTTCGTGGCTTGAGTCACTCTGGTTAATGGAGTAACGTCCCGAGCGTGCTCGCGCCGGGCGGCACGATCAGGGACAGGTGGGTGCGATGACCGAGGCCTTCGTCTACGAGGCGGTGAGGACGCCGCGTGGCCGCGTGCGTCGCGACGGCGGAACGCTCGCCGAGGTGCCCGCCCACGAGCTGGCGGCCCAGCTGCTGCGCGAGATCGAGTCCCGTGGCGTGCCCGCCGACGCGGTCCAGGACGTCGTCCTCGGCGTCAGCACGGCCCACGGCGAGCAGGCGGCCGACCTCGCCCGCGTCGCCGTGATGGCGGCCGGCTGGCCCGACTCCACGCCCGCCGGCGTCGTCTCGCGGATGTGCTGCTCGGGCCTCGACGCGCTCGCGACGGCCTCGGCGCAGGTCCGGTCGGGGATGCTCGACGTCGTCGTGGCCGGCGGCGCCGAGTCGATGTCGCGCGTGCCGATGATGAGCGACCGGCCCGCCTTCGCGTTCGATCCCGGCGTCGGCGCGACCACCGGCTTCGTCACGATCGGCGTCTCGGCCGACCTCACCGCCGCGCAGCACGGCTTCTCCCGCGCCGATCTCGACGCGTGGGCGGTCCGCTCGCACCAGCGCTCGGCCGCGGCCTCGTGGGACTCGATCGTCCCCGTCACCGTGGACGGCGAGACGATCCTCAAGGCCGACGAGGGCGCGCGGAGCGACACCACCGCCGAGTCCCTCGGTGCGCTCGCGCCGCTGTTCGGCGAGGACCCGCTGTGGTCGCGCGTCGAGGACCGGTTCCCCGGCTTCACCCGTCCCGCCGAGGGCCTGCACACCGTCGGCACCGCGCCGCAGCTGTGCGACGGCGCCTCCGCCGCGGTGATCGGCTCGGCCTCCGCGCAGGACGTGCTGGGTCGCGCGCCCCGTGGCCGCATCGCCTCGTGGGCGCACACGGCCGTGCGCTCGCCCGGCCTCGACGGCACCGTGGCCGCCGCGCGCCTCGCCCTCGAGCGTGCCGGCATCGGCGTCGAGGACGTCGCGGTCGCGGAGTTCAACGAGTCCTTCTCGGTCACCCCCCTGCTGCTGACCCGCGAGCTCGGCATCGACCCCGAGCGGGTCAACGTCCAGGGCGGCGCCGTCTCGGTGGGCCACCCGCTCGCCGCGAGCGGCGGCATCCTGCTGGCCAACGCTCTCGACCTGCTCGAGCGCCGCGGCGGCGGGTACGCGCTGCTCGTCATCCCCGCCGCCCTCGGCGTCTCGATGGCCCTCGTCGTGGAGGGCCTGGCATGACCTACCGGGTGGTGCAGTGGGCGACCGGCGCCATGGGCACCGCGATCCTGCGGACGATGCTCGACCACCCGGGCATCGACGTCGTGGGCACGTACGTCTACGGCGAGGCGAAGGCCGGCCGCGACGTGGGCGACCTCGCCCGCCGTGACGCGACCGGCGTGCTGGCGACCTCCGACGTCGACGAGATCCTCGCGCTCGACGCCGACGTCGTGGTCCACGCCGGCCGGATCGGGCCCTACGGCTCGCACGACGACGACATCGTCGCCCTGCTCGAGTCGGGCAAGAACGTGCTGAGCATCAACGGCTACACCGACCCGCTCGTCCACGCCGGCGAGCGGCTCGACCGGCTGCGCAAGGCCGCCGAGCGCGGCGGCGCGACGCTCATGGGCGTCGGCCTGAATCCGGGCTTCATCGGCGAGCAGGTCGCGGTCCTGGCCACGGGCGTGTGCGCGTCGGTGGACCACGTCGAGGTCGTCGAGATGGCCGACGCGCGCCTGGTGCAGGACCCCGAGTACCTCTTCGGCTCGCTCGGCTTCGGCGCCGAGCTGGGTGCGCACGACCCGAACGACCCCTCGTGGGGGCCCGTCGGCTCGCTCAACGGGATGTTCGAGGAGGTCGTCGGGGCGATGGCCCACCACCTCGGCCTGGAGCTGGACGAGGTCGTCAGCGACCACGTCTGCCACCCGGCCCAGTCCGACCTCGAGATCGCCGCCGGCGTGATCCCGCAGGGGACCGTCGGGCACACGAACTGGCGCTGGCACGGGATCGTCGCCGGCGAGCGACGGATCACGATGTCGATCCACTGGTTCGTGGAGACCGCGTTCCTGCCCGAGCCCGAGCCGCCGCTGTGGCGCGTGACCGTCACGGGCCATCCCGGCGTGAGGATCGCGATGGAGGTGGAGAAGCACCCCGACGACCGCAGTCGCATGGGCGCCGAGCAGTACGCCGTCGCCGGCCAGGTGATCAATGCGGTGCCGCACGTCGTGGCGGCAGAGCCGGGCGTCATGATCCGGCCGATCGCGACGCCGTGGCGCGCCGATTACGGGACGGTCGCGCCGAACTGACCTCCGAGACGGGATTCTTCCCGCTTCCCCAGCAACTCTGATAAGTGTAGTATCGTGAACGACGCGTGAGCGCGCGTGGAAGAAGAGGTGGATCATGTCCAAGCCGTCGAACGTCTGGATCCTCGGTGGGTACCAGACCGACTTCGCCCGCAACCTGACCCGCGAGGGCAAGGACTTCGCCGATCTCGCGACCGAGGTCGTCGACGGCACCCTGGCCGCCTCGGGCGTCGACGCCGAGGAGATCGGCGTCGTTCACGTGGGCAACGCCTTCGGCCAGCTGTTCGCCGGACAGGGCCAGCTCGGCGCGATGCCGGCCACGGTCAACGACGGCCTGTGGGGCGTCCCCTCCTCGCGTCACGAGGCAGCCTGCGCCTCGGGCAGCATCGCCGTCCTGGCCGCGATGGCCGACCTGCGCGCCGGCAACTACGACTCGGCGCTCGTCGTCGGCGTCGAGCTGGAGAAGACGGTCAGCGGCGACCAGGCCGCCCATCACCTCGGTGCCGCCGCCTGGGCCGGCCACGAGGGCGACGACGCCACCTTCATGTGGCCCTACATGTTCAGCAAGGTCGCCGACGAGTACGACCGCCGCTACGGCATCGACCAGCAGCACCTGAGCCGCATCGCCGAGATCAACTTCGCGAACGCCAAGCTCAACCCCAACGCACAGACGCGCGGCTGGGACGTGCCCGACCTCGGTCCGGCCGGCGACCCCGCGCTCAACCCGCCGGTCGACGGCCGCGTGCGCCGCTTCGACTGCAGCCAGATCACCGACGGCGGCTCGGGCATCGTGCTCGTCTCCGACGCGTTCCTCGTGCGCCACCCCGACCTGCGCCCGCTGGCGCGGATGGCCGGCTGGGGTCACCAGACCGTGGGCCTGGGCCTGCAGCAGAAGCTCGACCGCGCCGCCGACCAGCCCTACGTCATGCCGCACCTGCGCCGCGCCGTGCACGACGCGTTCGACCGTGCCCAGATCGGACTGGACGACCTCGACGCGCTCGAGACCCACGACTGCTTCACCCCGAGCGAGTACATCGCGATCGACCACATCGGCCTGACCGAGCCGGGCGAGTCCTGGAAGGCGATCGAGAACGGCGACATCGAGATCGGCGGACGACTGCCGATCAACCCCAGTGGCGGCCTCATCGGCGGCGGCCACCCCGTGGGCGCGTCGGGCATCCGCATGGTGCTCGACGCGACCAAGCAGGTCTCCGGAACGGCCGGCGACTACCAGGTCGAGGGTGCCGACACCGTGGGCACGCTCAACTTCGGCGGCAGCACCGCCACCACCGTCAGCTTCGTCGTGACGGCCAGCTGACCCACGCAGGACTGAGAGGACTCTTCATGGATCTGGAACTCGTGGGCAAGCTGCTCTCCACGCTGCCCGAGGACGACGACCACCCCTACCGCACCGGACCCTGGCGCCCGCAGACGAACGAGTGGGTCGCCGACGACCTCGAGGTCGTCGAGGGCGAGGTCCCCGCCGACCTCGACGGCGTCTACCTGCGCAACACCGAGAACCCGGTGCACGCGTCGCTGAAGAACTATCACCCGTTCGACGGCGACGGCATGATCCACGTGGTGGGCTTCCGCGACGGCAAGGCCTTCTACCGCAACCGGATGATCCGCACCGACGGCTACCTCGCCGAGCAGGAGGCCGGGCACGCGCTGTGGGCCGGCCTGGCCGAGCGCCCGCAGATCGCGCTGCGCGAGGACGGCTGGGGCGCCCGCCGCCAGATGAAGGACGCGTCGAGCACCGACGTGATCGTCCACCGCGGTGTCGCGCTGACCAGCTTCTACCAGTGCGGCGACCTGTACCGGGTCGACCCGTTCTCCGCCCAGACGCTGGGCAAGGAGAGCTGGAACGGTCACTTCCCGTTCGACTGGGGCGTCTCGGCGCACCCGAAGGTCGACGACCGCACCGGCGAGATGATGTTCTTCAACTACAGCAAGGAGGCGCCGTACATGAAGTACGGCGTCGTCGACGAGAACAACGACCTCGTCCACTACGTCGACATCCCGCTGCCCGGCCCGCGCCTGCCGCACGACATGGCGTTCACCGAGAACTACGCGATCCTCAACGACATGCCGCTGTTCTGGGACCCCGAGGCGCTCAAGCAGAACGCGCACGTGGCCCGCTGGCACCGCGACATGCCCGCGCGCTTCGCCGTCATCCCGCGCCGTGGGCAGACCTCGGACATCCAGTGGTTCGAGGCCGAGTCGACCTACGTCCTGCACTTCACGAACGCGTTCGAGGAGGGCGACGAGGTCGTCCTGGAGGGCTACTTCCAGACCGATCCCGAGCCCGCCGACAACGGCACCGGCACGCAGTGGGAGCGGGCCTTCCGCTTCCTCGCGCAGGACCGGATGGAGACCCGACTGCACCGCTGGCGCTTCAACCTCAAGACGGGACAGACGAAGGAGGAGCGGCTCACCGACACCGTCTCCGAGTTCGGCATGATCAACGGCTCGTTCGGCGGCGTGAAGCACCGCTACTCGTACTCGGCGACGAACAAGCCGGGCTGGTTCCTGTTCAACGGCCTGGTCAAGCACGACTCGTGGACGGGTGCCGAGGAGACGTTCGCCTTCGGCGACGGCGTCTACGGCAGCGAGACCGCGATGGCGCCCCGCGTGGGCTCGTCCTCGGAGGACGACGGCTACCTGGTGACGCTGATCTCGGACATGAACGACGACGCGTCGTACGCCGTGGTCTTCGACGCCGCACGGCTCTCGGACGGCCCGGTGTGCAAGCTCAAGCTGCCCGAGCGCATCTCGAGCGGCACCCACTCCACGTGGTGCGCCGGCGAGGAGCTGCGCCGCTGGCGCACGGAGGAGTCCGCCGCGACGGCCGTGGGGCTCTGAGCCAGACTGGACCCAGGAAGCCCGCCACCTTGCGAGAGGGTGGCGGGCTTCCGTCTGTCCTGGCTCGGGCCTCACCGTCCCGGGAGGCGGGCTCAGCGGGTCGCGAGGGCGAGGCGGGTGAAGCGCTCGCTCGCGGCGCGGTACTCCTGCTCGAGACGGTCGACCACCGTGGCGGTCGGCTCGACCGCGTGGATGGTCTGCAGGCCCTGGCCCGCGGCCCACAGGTCCTTCCAGCGGCGACCCGCGCCACCGGTGGAGTCGTAGTCGCGCTCGGCGGGGCCGGTCATCGCGTCCGGGTCGTAGCCGTTCGCGACGAGGCTCGGCCGCAGCCACGAGGCGGGGGTGCCGGTGACGCCCGCGGTGACCACGAGGTCGTCCGGGCCGTGGTCGACGACCATCTGCTTGTACTCGTCCTGGGCGAGGCTCTCGCTGGTCGCGAGGAACCGCGTGCCCATGTAGACGAGGTCGGCGCCCGCGGCGACGGCTCCGGCCACGCCGGCGCCGTCGGTGATGCCGCCGCCGACCGTGACGATGCCGTCGAACTCCTCGCGCACGGCGGAGATGAACGCGAACGGCGAGAGGTGGCCCGTGTGGCCGCCCGCGCCGGCCGAGACGCACGCCAGTCCGTCGACGCCGGCCGCGATCGCCTTGCGCGCGAGCTTCATGGACACGACGTCGGCGATGACGAGGCCGCCGTAGGACTTCACGACCTCCATGACCGGCAGCGGCGAGCCGAGCGCCGTGATGACGATGTCGGGCTGGTGCTCGGCGACGAGGGCGAGGTCCTCGGGCAGGCGCGCGTTGCTGCGGTGCGTCACGAGGTTGAGCGCCCACGGCGCGGCGCCGGGCGAGCCGGCGAGACGGTCGCGGATCGTGCCCATCCACGTGTCGAGCTCGGCCGCCGTGCGGCAGTTCGGGCTGGGGAAGGAGCCCACGACCCCGGCCTCGCAGGCCGCGACCACGAGGTCGGGACCGGAGATCAGGAACATGGGCGCCGCCACCACGGGCAGGCGGAGGCGGTCGAGCACGGTGTCGGGCATGGGGGTCACTCTTCTCGCGTTGCGGGGAACCAGTCCCGGGTCAGAGGGGGGAATCGTGGGGGTCGCCGCTCCAGCAGGCTGGCCAGGCCCTCACGGAAGTCGGGCGAGGACAGCACGGCGTCGAGCGTGGCGTCCACGCTCTCGACGTCGTCGCGCACCCGGTCGAGCCAGGGTGCGACGAGGCGGTGCTTGATGGTGGCCAGGGAGGACGGCGCGCAGGTCGCGGCGAGCTGCTCGGCCAGGTCGAGCGCCCGAGCGAGCGGGTCGGGGTCGGTCGCGTTCACCACGCCGAGGCGCAGGGCCTCGGTGCCGTCGAACGTGCGGGCGGTGAGAAGGAGGTCGGCCGCGGCCGCGTCGCCGGCGGCGCGGGCCAGCAGGGGACCCATGCCGTGCATGGGCGGCAGGGCGCGCTTCGCGAAGGCCGTGGTGAGTCGCGTGTCCGGCGCGGCGATCCGCAGGTCGCACAGGAGGGCCTGGGCCAGCCCGACGCCGGCGCACATCCCGGAGATCGCGGCGACGATCGGCTTCGGGACGAGCAGCGGGAACCACTCGGGCTGCTCGATCGTCGCCATCGCGGGGTTGGTCGTGCCGGTGTCGCTGTAGGTCTGGAGGGCCTCGGTGTCGGCCCCGGGGCAGAACGTGCCGCCCGCTCCGGTCACCACGATCGCCCGCACGTCGGGGTCCGCGACCAGGTCCTCGAGGGCGCGGAAGTAGGCCCGTTGCAGCGGAACGGTCCAGGCGTTGCGGCGCGCGGGACGGTTGAGGGTGACCGTGGCGGTGCCGGGCCGATCGCGCGTCACGACGACGATGTCGGGCTGGTCCGTCATCGTTCCCTCCTCCCGATACGTGGCTTTCGCAATTGACCTTACATCCAAACGACGCCTAGAAGTCCAGTGCATAGGCGATTTATCGTGACTTCCTATCTAGTAGTTTCTGTGGGACTCGTCTAGGATCACGGCCATGGAACTGTTCGACGAGGAGCAGCGCGCCGCCTTCGCGGCCGGCGGCTGGTGGACCGGGCGCACCTGGTCGGGACTGTTCGACGCGGCCGTCGCGGCCCGGCCCGACGGGCTCGCCCTCGTCGACCCGCTCGACCGCGCCACGGTCATGGGCGGGCCGGTCCGGTCGCTCACGTGGCGCGAGGCCGCGGACGAGGTTCGCCGCGTCAGCGCCGCCCTGCACGGCCTCGGCGTGCGGCGCGGCGACGTGGTGGGAGTCCAGCTGCCGAACGTGGTCGAGCTGCCGCTGACGCTCGTCGCCATCGCCCGCCTCGGGGCGGTCGCGTGCCCCTTCCCCATCCAGTACCGCAGCCACGAGCTGGTCCGCATGAGCGAGATGGCGGGGCTCGGCGTCTTCGTCACCACGACGTCGGCCCTGGGCCGCGATCTCGCCGCCGAGGCCGCCGACTTCCGTGAGCGGGTCCCGGGCCTGCGCGCCGTCGCCGCGTTCGGCGATCCCGCCTCCGACCCCCGGCTCGCCGCACTCGACGCCACCGACGACCAGGTGGCGGCCGCCGACGCGTACGTCGCGAGCCTCGACCTGGGCTCGGCCGACCCCGTCACGATCGTGTGGACCTCGGGCACCGAGGGCTTCCCCAAGGGCGTGCCCCGCGCCTACGGCGAGTGGGAGGTGCTCGGCACGGCGTGCACCGAGTCGCCGCGGCTGACCGCCGACGACGTCCTGCTCAACCCGTTCCCCATGGTCAACGGCGGCGGCCTGGCCGGCATGTTCGTGCCGTGGCTGCTGAACGGCTGCACGCTCGTGCAGCACCACCCGTTCGACCTCGAGCGGTTCTGCGAGCAGATCGAGCGCCACCGCGTCACCTACACGTGCGCGCCGCCGCCGGTGCTCAACGCCGTCGTCTCGGGCCGCGGCCCCGACCGCGACCTGTCGTCGCTGCGCGCCGTGTCGTCCGGGTCCGCCCCGTTGGCCGGCTGGATGATCGACGCGTGGGAGAGCGGCCGCGGGGTCGAGGTGCTCAACCTGTTCGGCTCGAACGAGGGCGGCATGCTGTTCGCCGAGCCCGAGACGGTGCCCGATCCCGCGCAGCGCGGCCGGCTGTTCCCGCGCTACGGCCGCCCCGGCCTGGCGTACCGCACGCGCGTCGCGTCGGCGATGTCCGCGCGCCTCGTCGACCTGTCCGACGGCACCGAGATCGACGCGCCGGGCCGTCCCGGCGAGCTGCGCCTCAAGGGCCCGGCGATCTTCTCGGGCTACCTCGGCCGCGGCCGCGAGGGCTTCGACGAGGACGGCTGGTTCTGCACCGGCGACGTCTTCGAGATCAGCGCCGAGAACGAGGACCTGCTGGTCCACGTCGATCGCGCGAAGGACCTCATCGTCCGTGGCGGCTACAAGATCTCGGCCGCCGAGATCGAAGCGATCGTCACGGCCGACCCCCGCGTGGCCGAGGCCGCCGCGGTCGCCATGCCCGACCCCGACCTGGGGGAGCGGCTGTGCCTGTTCGTGGTCCCGTCCTCGGCCGACGAGCCGGTCGGTCTCGACGAGGTCGTCGGGATCGTCAAGGCCGCCGACGTCGCCAAGTTCAAGTGGCCCGAGCGGCTGGAAGTGGTCCCCGCCCTGCCCCGCAACCCCGTGGGGAAGGTGCTCAAGCGCGAGCTGCGCGAGCAGCTGCGCGCGTCCGACTCGACTGGAGGTCGATGATGTCCCTGCCCCGGATCCGCCAGGTCGTGCTGATCACCGACGATCTCGCCGCCGCCTCCGCGCAGGCGCGCGAGCTGTTCGGCTTCACCGGAGGCGTGAGCCTCGACGAGGAGATGGCGAAGCTCGGCTTCGAGCACGTCATCTTCAGCTTCGCAGACACGTTCGTCGAGATCGTCTCGCCGCTGGACCCCGCGTCGCCGCACGGCCGGATGCTGGAGAAGAACGGACCGGGCGGCTACATGGTGGTCGTACAGGTCGACGACGTGCCGGCTCTGGTCGACCGCGCCGCCGGCCTGGGCTTCGGGCCGATCATGAACGAGGACTACCACGGCGCCCCGCTCACGCAGTGGCACCCGAAGCACCTCGGCACCCTCGCCGAGATCGACCAGGTGAGCCCGCCCGAGAGCTGGCACTTCGCCCCGGCGGTCTTCGAGCAGTGCTCGCCCGACGTGGCCCGTGACATCGTCGCCGCGTCCCTCGTGGCCGACGACCCGGACGGGCTCGCGTCGACGTGGGCCCAGCTGCTGGTCCGCGAGGCCCCGCAGGACGGCGTCGTGCGCCTGGCCCGCGGCGAGACCCTGACCATCCTCCCCGCCGACGGCGGACCCCGTGGACTCCGGTCCGTGGACGTGGTCGCCGCGGATCCCGCGCGCGTCGGCGACGCGGTCGAGCTGTGCGGCGTGACCTTCCGGTTCGTCGCCCCGAGCCCCCAGGAGCAGTCATGACCAGCCCGCACGTCCACTACGAGGTCGAGGACGGCGTCGCGACCATCACGATCGACCGCCCGGAGAAGCGCAACGCGCTGAACTACGCGATGTACGACGCGATCCGCGACCACACGCTGGAGGCGGACGCCGACCCGGCGGTGCGGGCGATCATCCTGACCGGCGTCCCGGGTCAGTTCTGCGCCGGCACCGACCTGACCGAGCTGCGTCCGGTCGAGGAGGGCACGAGCGCGCACGACCGCGACGGGCACACCGACGGACGGCACTGGTACTTCTGGGAGGCCACGACGCCGGTCATCGTCGCCGTCGACGGCCCGGCGGCGGGCCTCGGCGTCGAGCTGTCCACGCAGGCCGACTTCCGCATCGCGTCCACGCGGGCCAAGTTCTCGTGGATCTTCGTCCAGCGCGGACTGATCCCCGACACCGGCGCCGGCACCTGGCTGCTGCCCGACCTCGTGGGACCGCAGCAGGCCAAGCGCCTGGTGTTCTCCGGTGAGTTCATCGACGCGGAGGAGGCGCGACGGATCGGCTTCGTCATGGACGTCGTCGAGCCCGAGGACCTCCTGGCCGCCGCGCGCGAGCTCGCCGCGAAGGTCTCCACGGGCTCGCCGTTCGCGATCGCCCGCGCCAAGTCGCTGCTGAACTGGTCGACCTCGCGCACCCGCGACGAGCACCTCGAGCACCACATCGAGGCGCTCACCGAGTGTCAGCTGTCGCAGGACCACGCGGAGGGCGTCGCGGCCTTCCTCGAGCGCCGTCCCGCGCACTTCACGGGCAGGTAGATCACGGGGAAGTAGAGCACCGGAAGCCAGAGGGGCGCGCCGGTCGCCGGGTCACAGCTCGGCGATCGGCCCCTCGAACCGGATGTTCGTGCGGGTGAGCACGGCGTTGCACGCGTTGCAGGTGAACTGCGGGACGAGGTCGGACTCGCACGGGACGTGCGTGAGGTTGAGGCCCGAGCGGCCGTCCTGCGTGAGCCAGCGCTGCGCCCAGCCGTTGATCGTGGTGGTGACGTCGAAGAAGTCGAGGGCCTTGGAGGTCAGGCGGTACTCCTGGCGCTTGCCGCCGGCGACCTCCTCGCGCGACATCAGGCCGGCCTCGACGAACAGGTGCAGGCGCTGGGTCAGCGTGACCGGGGAGATGCCCAGGTTTTCCTGGAAGTCGTTGAACCGGCGGGTGCCGGTGAACGCGTCGGAGAGCAGGAAGGTCGACCAGCGGTCGCCGAGCACGCCCGACGCGTCGATCGGCGTGGTCATGGTGGGGGAGCGGCGCGAGCGGCGCTGCACGCTGTCGAGCAGCAGGCGGTCGTCGACCGAGCCGGTCACGTCGCGTGCACCGACGCCGATGGCGCCGCACGCGCCGCAGCCGAAGACGGGGCGCGTCAGGTGACCGCAGTCGAGGTGGCGCAGGCGTGTCTGCGCGTCGCGGTGCAGGTGGCCCGCCCAGCGGCGGTCCCACACCCACATCGCGACGAGGACCTGCCACAGGTCGAGGCCGGCGTCGGTGAGCACGTACTCGCGCCGCGGGGGATTGGTCTGGTACTCGCGGGCCGTGAGGATGCCGTCGTCCACGAGCGAGCTCAGCCGGCGCGACAGCACGGGGTCCGAGATCGCGAGCGCGTTGCGCAGGTCCTGGAAGCGGCGCTTGCCGTTGAACACCCACATGACGATCCGCAGGGTCCACATGTCACCCAGCAGGATCAGGGCGCGGCCGAGGGGCGACGCACCGTTCTCGTCGGTCTCCGCGGCAGTCATTCCCCGAGCCTTTCGACGTCATAGTTTCTTGTCGGTAACCAGCGTGGGACCTGCCGAGTGCCGAGTCAAGTACCGTGGGATTCCCGCTCCTCGTCGTTGACAGGTAACTATGTTAGATGTAGTAACAGAGCAGACGATCCCGGAGGAGAACCATGAGGCTGCACCCGCCCGCACGCGTGGCCGAGTACGAGGCACTGGGGGTCTGGGGTGTTCCCACGTGGCCCGAGCGCGTGAGCGAGCACGTCGCGCAGGCCCCTGATCGTACGGCCCTCGTCGACGCACCGAACCTCACCTCGCTGATGGGCCTGGACTCGCAGCGGCACACGTGGCGCCAGGTGCAGGAGCGTGCCCGCGACCTCGCCTCGCTGCTGCTCGCGGCCGGCGTGGGCCCGGGCGACGTCGTCGGCCTGCAGCTGCCCAACTGCGCCGACCTCGCCGTCTCCTACGTGGCGCTCTCGTCGATCGGCGCGATCGCGACGCCCTTCCCGATGCAGTACCGCGAGTACGAGCTGACCCAGATGTGCGAGCTGGCAGGCGCGACCGCCTTCGTCGGCGCCGCGGAGTTCCAGGGGACACCGCTCGACGAGCGGCTGGCCGCGCTCGCCGCGCTGCCCTCGGTGCACACCGTGCTGACCTTCGGCCCGCGAGCCGTGGTCGACCACGTCGACCTCACGGCCGCGCTCGCCGCGCCGGTGGACCGCGCTCCGCTGGACCGCCTCGAGGTCGACCTCGACCCGAACGACGCCGTCACGATCTGCTGGACCTCGGGGACCGAGGCCACCCCGAAGGGCGTGCCGCGCTGCGCGAACGACTGGGAGCCGATGGGCCTGACCAGCGTCGACGCGATGGGCCTGACGGGGCAGGACGTCGTCCTCAACCCGTTCCCGATGGTCAACATGGCCGGCATCGGCGGGATGCTCGTGCCGTGGCTGCTGACCGGTGCCACCCTCGTGCTCCACCACCCGTTCGACGCGCCGGTGTTCTTCGGCCAGATCCGCGAGGAGCAGGTCTCCTACACCGTCGTGCCGCCGGCGCTGCTCGTGCGCGCCCTCGACCTGCCGTTCATGACGCCCGAGGGGATGCGCAGCCTGCGCCACATCGGCTCCGGGTCGGCGCCCCTGCCGCCCCCGATGATCCGCGCCTACCGCGAGCGGTTCGGCATCGACATCGTGAACTGCTTCGGCTCGAACGAGGGCCTCAACCTGGTCGGCGACCCCGAGACCGTGCCGGACCCCGAGCACCGCTCGCACCTGTTCCCGCGGTTCGGCTCGCCCGATCACAGCTGGTCGAACCGCGGTCCTCGCGGGTACGAGACGCGACTGGTCGACCCGGGCAGCGGCGCCGAGATCGCCGAGGAGGGCCTGCCCGGCGAGCTGCTCGTGAAGGGTCCCGGCGTGATCGCCGGCTACCTGCCCGGGACCACCAGCTCGGACCCGTTCACCGAGGACGGCTTCTACCGCAGCGGCGACCTGTTCATGTACGTCGCGGACGCGGACGGCGACCTGCGCTACCTCCAGTACGTCGACCGGGCGAAGGACATGATCGTGCGCGGCGGGATGAACATCTCGCCCGCCGAGCTGGAGACGCTGCTCGCGGGCCACGAGGACGTCGAGGAGGTCGCGGTCGTCGGCGTCCCCGATCCGGCGCTCGGGGAGCGCACCCGGGCCGTGGTGGTCCCGCGCGCCGGCGCCGAGGTGACGCTGTCGTCGCTGGTCGACTTCCTGAGGGAGCGGCACATCGCCAGCTACAAGCTCCCCGAGAGCCTGCTCGTGGTGGACGAGCTGCCGCGCAACCCGGTCGGGAAGGTCCTCAAGCGCTCGCTCAGGCACGTCGAGGCCTCCTGACCCACCCCTTCGCAGACCACGGCGCGCCGGCTTCCGGCGCGCCGTTCTGCTTTGTCTAGAGCAGTCTCGACGCATCAATGAGAAAAGACACTTCAAAACACAGAGTTTCTCTTGACCTGCCCCGTTTAAGGCCGTTATAAAGTGACGAGGGCCCCGGTATCGTGACTCGGGTCACAGGATATGCTCCTCCGGTCAGTCATTGAACTTCGCTAGCGAAAGGCTCCTGATGCTTCAGGTTTCGGACGTCGTTCTCCGCTTCGGCGGAGTGACCGCGCTCGACCGGGTGGGATTCGAGGTCGCGGACGGTGAGATCTGCGGACTCATCGGCCCGAACGGCGCGGGCAAGACCTCGCTGTTCAACTGCGTCACCCGCGTCTACCAGCCCGCCGAGGGCACGATCCGCTACGGCGACGTCGACGTGCTCGGTCTGCGCCGCCACCAGGTCATCCGCGCCGGTGTCGCGCGCACCTTCCAGAACCTCGCGCTGTGGCCCGAGATGACGGTCCTGCAGAACACGGTCGTCGGCGCCCACGGCGTGCAGACGCCCCACCTGCTGCCGTCGCTCGTCGGCTGGCCCGGGTCGCGCAAGGCGACCAAGCAGGTCGAGCGCGACGCCTGGGCCCTGCTCGAGCGCCTCGACCTCACCGAGGTCGCCCACCTGCCCGCCGCGGGCCTGCCCTTCGGCACCCTCAAGCGCGTCGAGCTGGCCCGCGCCCTCATCAGCCGCCCGTCGCTGCTGCTGCTCGACGAGCCCGCCGGCGGACTCACCCATTCGGAGGTCTCCGAGCTCGGTGACCTGATCCGCTCGCTGCGGGACGAGTTCGGCTTCAGCGTGCTGCTCGTCGAGCACCACATGGGCCTGGTCATGGGCGTGTGCGACCACGTCGTCGCGATGGACTTCGGCCGCACGATCGCCGACGGCCGTCCCGCCGAGGTGCAGCGGCACCCCGAGGTCGTCGCCGCCTACCTGGGGAGGTCCGCATGACCGCGCTGCTCGAGGCCACGGGCCTCACCGCCGGCTACGGCGGTGCCACCGTCCTGCGCGACGTCTCGGTGCACGTCGACGAGCACGAGGCCGTCGTCGTCCTGGGCGCGAACGGCGCCGGCAAGTCCACGCTGCTGAGCGTGCTGTCGGGCCAGCTGCCCTACCAGGGCTCGCTCAAGATCGACGGCCGCGAGGTCGCCAAGGCCCGCCCCGACACGATCCTGGCGCAGGGCGTCAGCCTCGTGCCGCAGGGACGCGGCACGCTGACCGCGATGTCCGTGCTGGACAACCTGCGCGTCGGCGCGGTCACCCGCAAGGACCGCATGGCCGTCGAGGACGACATCGAGCGCTGGTTCTCGGTGTTCCCGCGCCTGGCCGAGCGCAGCGATCAGGTGGCCGGCACCCTGTCGGGCGGCGAGCAGCAGATGCTCGCGATCGCCCGGGCGCTCATGAGCCGCCCCCGCCTGCTGATGTGCGACGAGGTCAGCCTCGGTCTCGCGCCGGTGATCGTGCAGGGCCTGTTCGACACGCTGCGCGACATCAACCGCGACTCGGGCACCGCCCTGCTGATGGTCGAGCAGAACGCCGAGCTGGCGATGGACATCGCCTCGCGGGTGTACCTGCTCGAGGTCGGCGAGGTCTCCGCCAGCGGGTCCGCGGAGGAGTTCCGCGCCGACGACAGCATCCGAGCCGCCTACTTGGGCTACTGAGGAGCACTCCATGGACATCCTGCTTTCCCGCGTCTTCGCGGGCGCCACGAGCGGCTCGGTCTACATCCTGATCGCGCTGTGCCTCGTCATCGTCTTCCGCAGCTCGTCGACGATCAACTTCGCCCAGGGCGAGTTCGCGCTGTTCACCGCCTACATCACGTGGTGGCTGACCGAGCGCGGCCTCAACCCGTGGGTCGCCATCATCCCGGCCATCCTCATCGGCTTCGCGATGGGCGCCCTCGCCGAGCGCTGGCTCATCAGGCCGGTGGCCAGACGCGACGAGACAGCCGTCCTGATCGTGGCCCTGGCGCTGTTCACCGGCCTGAACGGTCTCGACGGCTGGATCTGGGGATCGGACGACAAGGTCTTCCCGCGGATGCTGCCCAGCGGCGAGAACGACTTCGTCGAGATCGCCGGCGCCCGCCTCTACTACGACTCGATGGCGATCTGGGCCATCACGGCCGCCATCGTGTTCGGCCTCTACCTGTTCTTCACCTACACGAGCATGGGCCTGCAGATGCGGGCCGTGGCCACCAACCGGCAGTCGGCGGCGCTCTCGGGCGTCCGCGTCGGCCGGGTGCTGACCCTCTCGTGGGGCCTGTCGAGCGCGATCTCCGCCTTCGCCGGCGCCCTGCTCATCCCGATGGTCCCACCGGGCCAGCTGGGCCTCACCGGCATGTTCCACGTCCTGATCTTCGCGACGGCCGCCGCCCTGCTGGGCGGACTGGACAGCGTGAAGGGTGCCGTCGTGGGCGGTCTGGGGCTGGGCATCGGCCTGGCACTGGTGAACGGGTACGCGACGTTCCTGGGCGGCTCGATGTCGCTCACCGTCGCCCTCGTCGTGATCGTGGTCATCCTGCTGGTTCGCCCCACCGGACTGTTCGGGGCCCGACGTCTGGAGCGTGTGTGAGCACCCAAGCCAAGAAGCCCCGCGTCATCGAGCGCGGGACGCCCGTCCACCGCGCGCTCGTCGGCGCCGGGCTGGTCCTGCTGGTCGCCTCGACCCTGTGGCTCGGCGGCCTCGCGCCGTTCGAGATCGGCCAGGTCACCCGCGTCATGATCTTCGCGATCGCGATCGCCGGCCTGAACCTCGCGACCGGCTACGTCGGCCTGCTGTCGGTGGGTCACTCGGCCTTCTTCGGCATCGGCGCCTACACGACCGGCATCCTCATGGTGAAGGAGGGCTGGGAGGGCTGGGCGACCATCCCCGTGGCCTTCGCGATCAGCCTCGTCGTCGGCCTGCTGGTCGGCCTGCCGGCCCTGCGGATCCGCGGCCTGTACCTGGCGATGGTCACGCTGGCCTTCGCCGTCGCGTTCCCCGAGCTCGTGGCCCGCTTCTCCGGGCTGACCGGCGGCGCGAGCGGCATGACGATCCCGCGCACCGCGATGCGGCCGCCGGAGTGGACCGGGCTCGGCCTGGGCGAGAAGTACGTCTGGCTCTTCTGGCTCTCTGTCGCGGTCATGGCCATCACCTTCTACGTGTGCTGGTGCCTGACGCGCAGCCGCTACGGCATGGCGATGTCGGCGGTGCGCCAGAACGAGATCGCCGCCTCGGCGTCCGGCGTCGACATCGCCGTCGTCAAGGTCGCGAGCTTCGGCCTCTCGGGCGCGATCACCGGTGCCGCCGGCTCGCTGTTCGCCCTCTACATGGGCAGCCTCTACGCCGAGGGCTCCTTCACCCTGATGGCGGGCATCACGCTGCTGATCGGCCTGGTCATCGGCGGTGAGCGGACCGTCCTCGGGCCGATCGCCGGCGGTCTCGCCGTGGTCTACGTGCCGTACTACACGGCCGACATCGGCAGCGGGCAGTCGTCGGCGGTGCTGTTCGCCCTCGTCCTGCTGTTCGTCATCTTCGTGGCCCCCGCCGGCATCGTCGGCTCGCTGGCCCAACTGATTCGACGCCGTGTCGTCGTCCGGGACCCGCGCCCGGTCGTCGCCACCGACGCGGCGTCCGCGGTGCCGGAAACGACCCCGCAGCCCGAGCACCAGCTCGACCGCACCTCCACCCCCATCGAAAGGTCCCGAACATGACCGCATCCACCACCATGCGCCGGCTCCGCCGGACGGCGGTGCTCCCGGCCGCGCTGCTGGCGAGCTTCACCCTCGTCGCCTGCGGCTCCTCCAGCGACGACGGCGACTCGAGCTCCTCGGGCGGCTTCGAGCTGAGCCTCGACGACTGCGAGGATCCCGACGCGGCGGCCAAGGAGATCACGGACACGATCAAGGTGGGCTACAGCGCCCCCCTGTCCGGCCCGATCGCCGGCGCGGCCGAGCTCGCCATCCAGGGCTACGACGCGCGCCTCAAGGCGGCCAACGACGCCGGCGGCATCGACGGCATGAAGATCGAGGTCAGCTACAAGGACGACGCCTTCGCGCCGGACAAGGCCAAGGCGAACGCCACCGAGTTCCTCCAGAAGGACAAGGTCGACCTCATCACGACGTTCGGCGCCGGTCAGGTCGCGGCGATCGCCGACGACCAGAACGCCGCCTGCGTCCCGATGCTGTACCCCAGCTCGAGCGACGTCCGGTTCACCGACATCGAGGCGTACCCGTGGACGCTGCAGTTCCTGCCCTCGGCCGACATCGAGACGAAGTTCATCGTCGACTTCATGAAGTCGAAGGTCGATGACATCACGCTGGGCATCGCCGAGAACGCCACCGGCAGTGGCGTGGCGATGGCCGAGGCGTTCAAGAAGTCGGCCGACGCCGGCGGGCTGGAGATCGCGGCCGAGACCGAGGACACCGACCCCGCGGCCGCCGCGACCAAGCTGAAGGCCGCCGGCGTCAACGTGCTCTACCACGGTGGCGTCACGGGCACCTGCGGCGTCCTGGACACCGCGATGGCCCGCGTCGACTTCAAGCCCGAGCTCGTCGTCAAGGCCAGCAACTGCGCCAACGCGGCGGAGTACCTCGCGGCCGGCCAGGCCGCCGACGGCGCGGTCGTGCCGAAGTACCTCAAGGAGCCGGCCGACCCGGAGGTCGCCGACGACCAGGGCATCAAGGACTACCTGGCGCAGGTTCCCGACGTCACCGACCCGAACAACACGATCACCGTGAGCGGCTGGATGGCCGCCGACCTGCTGGTCAACACCCTCCAGCAGGCCGCCGAGTCCGAGGACGGCCTGACCCGCGAGAGCATCATGAAGGCCTCGCGCGACCAGGACTACGCGTCCCCGGTGCTGCTCGACGGCGTGACGTGGAAGAGCACGGCGGATCGCTCCGGCGGCGTCAGCGGCTTCGGCCCGTTCGCCTGGTCCGCCAAGGACAAGCGGTTCGTCTCGGCGGGTGACGTGATCAGCGTCGACTGATCTCGCACACCACCACGCAGCGGGCCCGTTTCCCTCGACCGGGCCCGCTGTCGTGCGTGGGGTCAGAGGCCGAGGACGCCCGACGCGACGATGCCACGCTGGATCTCACTCGACCCGCCGTAGATCGTCACCTTGCGCAGGTTGAGGTGGGCGGCCGCGGCGCGGCGGGCCCAGCGGGTGACGCCGGGCGCGGTGCCTGCGGCCAGGAGCGCGTCCGCGCCGGCCAGGTCGAGCACGAGCTCGGCCACGCGCTGCTGCAGCTCGGTGCCGCGCAGCTTCAGGACGGACGAGGCCGGCTCGGGGCGCCCGTCGGCGGACTCCGCGGCCACCCGCAGGGACGTCAGCTCGACGGCCAGCAGCTCGCTCTCGAGCGTGACGAACCGGGCGCGGACCGCGGGGTCGTCCCAGCGGCCGTGCTCGCGGGCGTACCGCTTCGCCTGCGCGAGGCGCAGCTTCGTCTGGCCGACCTGGGCCACGCCGACGCGCTCGTTGCCGAGCAGGAACCGCGCGTACTCCCAACCGCGGTTCACCTCGCCGACGAGCTGGTCGGCGGGCACGCGCACGTCCTCGAGGAAGACCTCGTTGACCTCCGCCTCGCCGTCGATCATCTCGATCGGACGGATCGTCACGCCGGGGGAGTCGAGGTCGATCAGCAGCATCGAGATCCCGGCCTGGCGGCGCGGCGCGTCCGGGTCGGTGCGCACGAGGCAGAACATCCAGTCGGCCCAGTGCGCCAGGCTCGTCCACGTCTTCTGCCCGTTGACGACCCACGCGTCGCCGTCGCGCACCGCGGTGGTGCGCAGCGACGCCAGGTCGGACCCGGCCTCGGGCTCGGAGAACCCCTGGCACCAGAACAGGTCCAGCGCGGCGGTCGGCGGCAGGAAGCGGCGCTTGAGGTCGGCGCTGCCGAATGCGGCCAGCACCGGGCCCACGAGTCCCACGTTCGGGCTCAGCGGCGGGAAGACGCCCGCGAGATGCAGCTCCTCGCTCCACAGGTGGCGCTGCAGCGGCGACCAGTCCCGGCCGCCCCACTCCACCGGCCAGCCCGGCACGGCGAGGCCGGCGCGGTGCAGGATCCGGTGGGTGTCGACGATGACGTCGCGGTCCAGCGGGGCCGCCTCGATCACGGGCTCGCGCAGGTGCCACGGGACCTCGGTCGTGAAGAAGTCACGCAGGCGTAGGCGGAACTCGGTGAGCTCGGGGGTGAGGGACAGCCGCACGGTCAGTCGATCCGCTCGACCAGCATGGCCATGCCCATGCCGCCGCCGATGCACATCGTCGCGATGCCGTGCTGCTGGTCGCGTTCGCGCAGGCCGTGCAGGAGCGTCGTCATCATCCGGGCGCCGGTCATCCCGAACGGGTGGCCCAGCGCGATCGCCCCGCCGTAGGGGTTGAGCTGCTCCGTGATGTCGATCCTCAGCGCGTCCGTGACGGCCAGCACCTGGGCCGCGAAGGCCTCGTTCAGCTCGACGACGTCGATGTCGCCGATCGTCATCCCGGCGCGGTCGAGGACCTTCCGGACGGCCTCGATCGGGCCGACGCCCATGTACTCGGGCTCCAGGCCCGAGACGGCGGAGGCGACGATGCGCGCGAGCGGCCGGTGGCCCAGCTCGCGGGCGCGCTGCTCGGACATGACGACCACCGCGGCGGCGCCGTCGTTGAGCGGGCACGCGTTGCCGGCGGTGACCCGGCCCTCGGGGCCGAGGACGGCGGGCAGCGAGGCGAGGGACTCGACCGTGGTGCCGGGGCGCGGCCCGTCGTCCTGCGTGACGACCGTGCCGTCGGCCAGGGTCACGGGCACGATCTCGGCGTCGAAGAAGCCGGACTCCTGCGCGGCCACGGCGCGGGACTGCGACAGCGCGGCGAACTCGTCCATCCGCTCGCGCGAGACGTCGTGCCGACGGGCCACGTTCTCTGCCGTCTGCAGCATCGACTGGAAGAGGTCGGCGACGTAGTCCTCGCGGGACGGGTCGGTGAACCGGGGGTTGAGGTCGTCGTAGCCGCTCGGCGCGGGGACCTGCGAGACGCTCTCGACGCCGCCCGCCACGAAGACGTCGCCCTCGCCGGCGGCCACGGCGTGCGCGGCCGAGCGGATCGCCTGCAGCGACGACGCGCACGCCCGGCTCACGGTGAGGCCGGGCACGGTGTTCGGCAGCCCGGCGAGCAGTCCCACGGTGCGCGCGATGCCGAAGCCCTGCTGGCCCTCCGGGACCGCGCAGCCCAGCACGAGGTCCTCGACGGACTCCGGCGCGAGGCCCGGGACGGCCTCCAGCGCGGCCCGCACGGCGACGGCGCCGAGGTCGTCGGCGCGGACCGAGGACAGCGACCCCTTCCGGGCGCGTCCGATGGGGGTGCGGGCAGTGGAGACGATGACCGCCTCGGGCATGGGGACCTCCTGGATAGTGACTTGTCACAACGTATCGAAACGGAAGCACGTGGAACATCGTGCGACGCGAAATGCAGACGATCGGCTCCGTAAATCAGCGCATTCAAGGCGCGAGACAAAGCCTGTCATGGTCCGTCGAGTCACTGTTACAGTGAAAGCATGAGCGATGCAGACGTGATCGACGCCGAGGTGGCGGCCGACGACACCATCAGTTTCAGCCGGATCGGCTACGAGCGGCGCCGGCCCACGTGGGACGACGCCGACATGCAGGACGTCGCGGGGCGCACCGTGGTCGTCTCCGGCGGCACCGCCGGCGTGGGCCTGGGCGCCTCGACGAGCCTCGCGGCCCTGGGCGCGCACGTCGTGATGCTGGGCCGCAGCGCCGACCGCGGCGAGGCCGCCGTGAAGGAGGTCGTGGCCGCGACCGGCAACCAGCGCGTGGAGTGGGTGCGCCTCGACCTGTCCTCCCTGGAGTCGGTGCGCGCCACCGCGGCCGAGCTGCTCGAGCGGCTGCCGCGCATCCACGTGCTGATCAACAACGCCGGGGGCATGTGGGACGAGTGGGAGACGTCGGTCGACGGCATCGAGATGAGCTGGGCGACGAACGTCGTCGGTCCGTACCTGCTCACCGAGCTGCTGCTCGACCGCCTGGCTGAGTCCGCTCCCGCGCGCATCGTCGAGATGACGTCGGGCGGCGCCTACAGCCAGCGCCTCACCCTGGGCGAGCTGCGCGGCGAGGCCGACGCGTTCGACCCGAAGGCGACCTACTCGCGCACCAAGCGCGCGCAGATCGTGCTGACCGAGCTGCGGGCCGCCGAGCTGGCCGACCGCGGGATCGTCGTCCACGTGACGCACCCGGGCTGGACCGACTCGCCGGGCCTGCGTGAGTCCGGCGCCATGCAGGGCTTCATCCGGCGCTTCGAGTCGGACTTCCGCACGCCGGAGCAGGGCGCCGACACGGCCGTCTGGCTGTCCTCGGCGCGGGAGCCCGGCGCGACCTCGGGCCTGTTCTGGCACGACCGGCGCCCGCGCGAGACGCACCGCGTCGACGCCACCCGCGAGACCGAGCAGGACCGTCGCGAGCTCGTCGAGCTGCTGCGCCGCCTCACCGGACTGGCCTGACCGCCGCCGAGCACGCGACCGCCCCGGACCCCTCAGGGTCCGGGGCGGTCGTCCGTGCGGGGACTCAGCCGCTGAAGCGGGCGGCCTCGGCGGAGTCGATGTACTCGTCGAGGCGCGCGATCCGGCCGTCCTCGTTGACGGTGACGACGACGCAGGCGTGCAGCTCGACGGGCTCGCCCGAGCGCACGTTCGTGCCGCGCAGGACGTGCTGCTGCACGACGCCGCCGTCGAACAGCTGGATCCGGCGATCGGTGTAGCGCCGGTCGGTGACGCGCTTGGCGATGCCCGTGAGCACCCGGGCGTTCTCCTCGACGGTCTGCTCGACGCCGTCGTGGTTGTGCCAGATCACGCCGTCCGGGGCGTAGATCTCGGCCAGGTCGGTCGGGTCGCCGGCCTCGGCGGCCGCGATGATGCGGTCGAGCAGCTGGACGTGGGGATGACGGTCGTTCATGGCTCTCCTCAGAGGGTGACGGGACGGCGGAGCTCGCGCTTGAGCACCTTGCCGACGGGGTTGCGCGGCAGCTCGTCACGGATCTCGAGACGCTCCGGCAGCTTGTAGGACGCGATCTTGGCCTCGCGCAGGAAGGCGACGAGCTCCTCCAGCGTCAGCGTGGCGCCGGGGTTGAGGGTGACGACCGCGGCGACGCGCTCGCCCATCTGCTCGTCGGGGTCGCCCACCACGGCCACGTCGGCCACCGCGGGGTGCTCGCCGACGAGGGCCTCCATCTCGGCCGGCGCGATGTTCATGCCGCCGCGGATGACGAGGTCCTTCGCCCGGTCGAGGTAGTGCAGGAACTGGTTCCGGTCGCCGGCGATCTCGAAGATGTCGCCGGTCATCAGCAGGCCGTCCTCGTCGAACGGGTTCGCCCGTGTCTCGGGGTTGAGGTAGCCGGCGAAGATCGTCGGGCCCCCGATGCGCAGCTCGCCGGGGACGCCGGGCTCGGTGACCTCCTCGCCCGTGACGGGGTCGACGAGCTTGATCTGGACCCAGTCGGCGACCTCGGAGGACCACGTGACGCCCGGCGCGCCGTAGCGCGGGAAGTACTGCGCGCGGTCGTCGGGATCGGGGAAGTCCTCGAGGCTCGACAGCAGGGCGATGCCCTCGTTCGAGCCGAAGAAGTTGATGACGCCGATGCCCAGCTTCTCCTGCCAGCCGCGCACCATGACGGGTTGCAGCGGCGCCGAGCCCGAGCCGATGCGGGTGAGGCTCGACAGGTCGATCTGGCCCAGCAGGTCGTCGTTGTGCAGCAGCATCCACAGCAGCGCTGGGGGAGCGACCGTGTAGGTGGCGCGCTCGACGGCGATCTGGCCGAGGAACGTCTTGAGGTCGAACGGGTGGTGCTGCACGAGCACGCCGCCGGTGCGCAGCCACGGCAGGAACATGCCGTTGATGCCGGCCATGTTGACCATGGGGAACGGGTTGAGCAGGACGTCGTCGGCCGTCACGCGCGGGGCGTCCACGGTGGCGGTGCTGATGGCGGCCCACTCGAGGTGCGCCCGGGGGACGCCCTTCGGCTCGCTCTCGGTGCCCGAGGTCCAGCAGATCGTCGCGCAGTCGTTCGCGTCGTTCGGGTCGGCGGCCCGGCGGGCCTCGATGCGGGCACGCTGGTCGCTCGTGGCGACGGTGGGCGTCCAGGCGTCGATGCCCTCGGGCAGGCCCTCCAGCTCCGTGGCGTCGCCGAACGCGACGACGCGCTCGAGGGTCGGCACGCGGTCGCGCAGTGCGGCGGCCTCCTCGGCGGGACGGCGGCCCGCGAACGCGGCTGCGGTGACGAAGGCGCGGAAGCCGGCCTGGTTCGCCATGCCGACGATCTCGTGCTCTCGGTACTGCATGGGAAGTGGCGAGACGACGATGCCGAGGAGCCACGCGGCGAGGTAGACCTCGGCCAGCTCGATGGTGTTCGGCAGCTGCACGCCGAGCACGTCCCCGCGCTCCAGGCCGAGGTCGTCGAGGCGGGCGGCGACCGCGAGGACCTCGTCGTCGAGCTCGCTCCATGTCAGCCGGCGCGGCGCCGATCCCAGCAGGTCAGCGCGGTTCGCGGGGTCGACGATGGCCAGGTGTGCGCCGCGCTCGGCCACCTGCTGGAGGTAGAACCCGTCGAGGGTCTCCTCGGTCCACCATCCCTTCGACTGGTACGCGCTGACCTTGGCCTGCGGATGCAAGCCCCGTGCGATCGCCATGGCTCTCCTCGTGACACTTCAGTTGACGGTGTGATACAGATTACTACATTAAACGTAGTGAGTAGCGCGAGGGAAGGGGTTGCCATGACACCGATGTCGGGACGTCCGGGAGCGACGCAGGGGAGCCGGCGATGAGCCGCGGTCGCAGGACGCCGATCGCGGGCGCCACGCTCGTGGTGACCGGAGCCAACCGAGGCATCGGTCTGGCGTTCGTCCAGGAGGCGCTCGCCGCCGGGGCCGCCAAGGTCTACGCCGGCGTGCGCGACGTGGACGACGTGACGCCCGAGCTCGCGGACACGGGCGCCGAGCCCGTCGCGCTCGAGGTCACCGACCGCGAGCAGGTCGCCGCCGCCGCGCGCCACTGCGCCGACGCCACCGTGCTGATCAACAACGCGGGCCTCCACGCCGGCGACCGCCTCGTGCAGGCGACCGATCCCGACGCCGCGCGCCGCGAGATGGAGGTCAACTACTTCGGCCCGCTCGAGACCACCCGTGCGTTCGCGCCCGTGATCGCCGGCAACGGCGGTGGAGCGATCGTCAACGTCCTCTCGGTCGCGGCCATCGCGCCCACGGCCTTCATGGGCGGCTACTCGCCGTCGAAGGCCGCCGCGCTCTACCTCGGCGGCATCGCGCGCGCCGAGCTCGAGCCGCTCGACGTCGGCGTCACCTCGCTGATCGTCGGCTCGGTCGACACCCGGATGGCCGCGCACGTCGACGGCCAGAAGGAGGACCCGCGCGACGTCGCGCGCGTCGGCCTCAAGGCGATGGCGCGTGGCGACTGGACGTGCGACACGGACCGCATGGCGATCGAGTCGCGCGCGCGCATGGCCCTCGACCCGATCCGCTACGAGCGCGGCCTGGGCCGGCTGCTGTTCGTCGACCAGCTCGTGACGAAGCCGTGAGCACGCGCGCCATCGACCTGGAGACCCACGGCGACGGCACCACGTTCCGTCGCCTCGAGGACGTGATCCGCCGCAGCGCGGCCCACGACCCCCAGGGCGTCGCGCTCGTTCAGCCCGGACGGCAGGTGACGTTCGCCGAGCTGGACGCGTCGACGAGCCGGTTCGCGCAGGCCCTCCTCGCCGAGGGCGTGCAGCCGGGCGACCGCGTGTGCCACGTCGGGGAGAACAGCGTCGCGTTCTTCGACGCGCTGTACGGCAGCGGCAAGGCCGGCGCGATCCCCGTGCCGATCAACTTCCGGCTGGCGCCGGCCGAGGTCCTGCAGATCGTCGAGGACGTCGAGCCGCGCGTGGTCGTCCTGGGCGCCGGGATGGAGCACCACGCCGAGGCGCTTGCCGCGGTGCCCGGCGTGGCCCGCGTCGTCACGGTGGAGCCCGTCGAGGGCCTGACCGACCTCGTCGCGTGGGCGGGTGCGCAGTCGGGCGAGGACCCGGGCATCGCCCGCGATCCCGAGGACACGGCGGTCATGTTCTACACGTCCGGCACGACGGGCCGACCGAAGGGCATCGAGCTCGCCGGACGGAACCTCAGCTCGGCGCTCGCCGGCCCCCTCAAGGTGGTCCGCTTCGACGCGGACTCGGTGGCGCTGGCGCCCGTGCCGTTCTTCCACGTGACGGGCTTCGGCCTGGCGCTGATGGCGAACCTCAAGGGCGCGGCCGTGCTCATGATCAACCCGCAGGGCCCGGCCGACCTGCTGGACGTGCTCCAGCGGTACCGCGTCAGCCACTCGGTCATGGTGCCCACGGTCATCCAGTTCCTGCTCGGCCTGCCCGAGACGCGCGCCGGCGACTGGTCGGCGCTGCGCTGGATGATGTACGGCGGCGCCCCGATGCCCGAGCCCGTCCTGCGCGAGGCCACCGAGGTCTTCGGCTGCGACTTCTACCAGGGCTACGGCCTCACGGAGTCCACCGGCGGCGTCTCGTTCCTCGGCCCCGAGGACCACCGCGTCACGCCCGAGACGGTGCACCGGCTGCGGTCCGTCGGCCAGGTACGCGGCAACAACGAGGTCCGGATCATCGATCCGGCGACGGGCCAGGACGTGCCCGCCGGCGAGCGTGGTGAGGTCCTCATCCGTGGCGGCAACGTCATGAAGGGCTACTGGCGTCGCCCCGAGGAGACGGCGGCCACGGTCGACGCCGACGGCTGGCTGCACACCGGCGACGGCGGCCGCCTCGACGCGGAGGGCTACCTCTACCTCGGCGACCGGCTCAAGGACATGATCGTGTCGGGTGGGGAGAACGTGTATCCCGCCGAGGTCGAGAGCGTGCTGACGGGCCACCCGGGCGTCGCGCAGGTCGCCGTCATCGGCGTCCCGTCCGACCGGTGGGGCGAGTCGCCCATGGCCGTCGTGGTCCGCGCCGCGGGCGACGCCGGCGAGCAGCTGACCGCCGAGGACCTGATCGGCTGGGCGCGCGAGCGCCTGGCCCACTACAAGTGCCCCGTGGACGTGGCCTTCGTGAGCGAGCTGCCGCTGAACGCCAGCGGCAAGCTGCTGAAGGTCCGGCTGCGTGAGGAGTTCGCCCGGCGGTGAGGGCGACGGTCGCCGGATCCCTCCTCCCCGGCGACGCGACAGGGGCGGGACCGCGTCGGTCCCGCCCCTGTCGTTCGTCCCGGCTCAGTCCTTGAGGACGCGCAGCGTGACCTGGCCGAGGTCGATCTCCTCGGGCAGGCCGGCGCCGGCGGGCGTGGCGTGCACGTCGATGGCGCTCATCCGCGGCCGCTCGTCCTGGACGAAGCGCACGGTCCGCGAGCCGAGCTCGACGATCGGCACGCCGTCCTTCTCCAGCACGGGCACGCGGAACACCGCGGCCCACCGCTCGGCCCGCGCCTGCGGGTCGGGCGTGGCGAGGTCGACCGCGACGACGTCGTCGATGTACGGGTCGGGCGACGGCGGGTGCTCGAGGTGGTCCCAGAACCACTCGTCGGCGTCGGGGATCTCGTCCAGCTCGAGGAGCAGGCCCATGTCGCCCGGGTGCAGCTGGACGATGCGACGCCCGTACGCCTCGGCCTGGATGGCCAGGCGGACGCCGGCGGCCTCGATGGCCTCGAGGTGCGGGTCGAGGTCGGGGACCTGCACCGAGACGCAGTAGCCCGCGGTGCCGCCCACGCGGTCGAGCCACGCGTTGATGGACGCCTGCTCGTTCAGCGGGCCGACCAGCTCGAGGTGGGCCTGCGGCCCGACCGGGATGGTCTCGTCGGCCAGGTGCATCTCCTCCAGCAGCGGGTCGGGGAACCCGGGCTCGAGGTGGAACGCCTCGCGCAGCTCGCGGCTGGTCGCCTCGAGGTCGCGGGCGCCGATGACGACCTGGCGCAGGATCGGGAAGGGGTGGGTCATCCGATGGTCCTTTCGGCCGCGGCCCAGTGCGGGGCGCGCAGCTCTCGCTTGAGGATCTTCCCCGACGGGTTGCGGGGGAGCATGTCGATGACCTCCACGGAGGTCGGGCACTTGTAGTGGGCGAGGTGCTCGCGACAGAACGCCACGATCTCGTCGCTCGTCACGGTCTGGCCCTGCTTCGTCACGACGACGGCGTGCGGCGTCTCGCCCCAGCGCTCGGAGGGGACGCCGATGACGGCGACCTCCTGCACGGCCGGGTGCGCCATGAGGACGTTCTCGACCTCGGCCGGGTACACGTTCTCGCCGCCGGACACGATCATGTCCTTGAGCCGGTCCTTGAGGAACAGGTAGCCGTCCTCGTCGAGGTAGCCGGCGTCGCCCGTGCGGAACCAGTCACCGTCGAAGAACGCGCCCTCGGTGGCATCGGGGCGGCGCCAGTAGGAGCGCGTGACGTTCGCGCCGCGGACGACGACCTCGCCGACCTCGCCGGACGCGACGTCCTTGCCCTCCTCGTCGACGACGCGGACCTCGGTGCCGGGCACGGCGCGGCCGGCCGACTGCAGCTTGCTGTCGGCGCCCGTGACGTGGTCCTCGGGACGCAGGATCGTGGTGACGCCGATCGTCTCGGTCAGGCCGTAGCTCTGCGAGAGCTTCGCGCCGAAGATCTCCTGCGAGCGCAGCATGACGGTCTCGGAGATCGGCGAGCCACCGTAGACGAGGTGCTCGACGCTGGAGTAGTCCGCCGCGGCGGCCGCGGGGTTGGAGATCACCATCTGCATCACGGTCGGGACCATGATCACGTGGGTGGCGCGGTGCCCGACGAGCAGCCCGAGCATGCTCTGCGGGGTCACCTCCACGAACTGGATGATCTGGCCGCCGTGGGCCAGCGAGATGAGCGACCAGCCGCCCGCCGCGATGTGGTAGTACGGCGTCGGCACGAGGCTGACGGTGTCGGGGCCCACCTCGAACTGCGCGGAGAACGCCTCGACGGCGGCCAGCATCGCGTCCGACGTCGTGGTGACGCCCTTGGGCTTGCCCGTGGTGCCGGACGAGTACATGAGGGAGAGCAGGTCGTCGCCCGCCACGTCCTGGTGCGGGTCCTCGGTGGGCTGCGCCGCGAGCCACGCCTCGTAGGCCTGCCAGCCCTCGGGCACGGTCGGCTCGCCCTCCTGGGAGAACACCAGCCGCAGCCCGTCGAAGTCGGCCGGGACGAGTGAGGTCAGGTGGTCCTCGACCACGAGGACCGTGGGCTCGGCGTCCGAGAGGATCCACGCGATCTCGTCCGCCGCGAGGCGGAAGTTCAGCGGGACCACCGCGGGCCCGGCCTTCGCCGTCCCGAAGAACAGCTCCCAGAACTCGGTGCCGTTGCGGGCGAGGTAGGCGACGCGGTCGCCGCGCTCCAGTCCGTGGGCCAGGAGCCCCGCGGCGACCTGGTTGGTGCGGGTGTCGAGGTCGCCGTACGTGACGGTCCGTCCCTCGCCCACGATCGCGGGCGAGTCGCGGTGCGACCGGCTGCTCGCGCGGAGGAGGTCCGCGACGGTGCGTGCTCCGTTCATGCTGTTCCTTCTTCGGGTGTGGTCCGGTCCTCGGTGACCGGGACGATCGTGATGGTGCCCGTGACCAGCGGCTGACGGCACTGGTCGCAGGCGAGGTGCGCGACGAAGTCCTCGCCGCACGCCGTGTGGGTCTGGACGAGCGCGGGACCCTCGGGCGAGACGAACCACTTCTCGGCCCAGTGCAGCGAGAGCGCGGTGACGGGGAAGAAGGCGCGACCCTTGTCGGTCAGGTGGTACTCGGGCCGGCCGGGGTGCCGGGCGTGCTGGCGGGACTCCAGCACCCCGAGTCCGACGAACGCGCGCAGGCGCTCGGCGATGAGGGTCGGGGGAGCGCCGAGCGCGGTCTCGAACTGGCTGAACCGGACCATGCCGCGGAACGCCGCGCCGATCAGGGCGGAGGACCACCGGTTCCCGAACAGCTCCAGGGTCTGGGGGTACTGCAGCGAGTCCTGGACCGAGTCGGGTCGCCGGCGCGTGGCCGACGCCGGGACCGAGCGCTCCCAGCTGCCGCTGGGTCCCCAGGCGGCGCGGATGTCCCGGGCCTCGACCGGGTCCCCGCACGCCCGACATGTCAGCAGGGGCGCGAACTCGGCGCCGCACGTGTCGTGGCGCCGGCGGGGGAGGGCCTCCCCGGCGGGTCCGGTCCAGCGGCGCTCCCACTCCCAGATGGCCAGCATCATCGGCCACAGGGTGCGGCTGCGGGCGGTCGGCAGGTACTCGGCGCGCAGGGGATTGGTCCGGTAGATGCGCCGCTCGAGCAGGCCGTGCTCGCTCAGCTGCGTCAGGCGGTGGGTCAGCACGGAGTTCGAGATGGGCATCGCCCGGCGGAACTCGCCGTAGCGGGTCAGCCCTCGGGAGGACTGGCCGAGGATCAGCAGCGACCACTCGTCGCCGAGCAGGCCCAGCATCCTCCCCACGGAGTTCGTGCCGCCCGGCTCGAGCAGCGTGGGTCCCCCGTCGGTCATCGGCCATCCCTCGAAGTCGTGCGGCTCCCCGCGTGGGGACTTGTCATCTGCGTCACACCGTACTACAACTAACGGAGTATCTCTATCAATCGAAGTGAGGATCCATGAGTCGAGCCCTGGACGGCCGCGTCGCTGTCGTCACCGGAGGCGGCAAGGGCCTGGGACGCGCGTTCGCGCTGCACCTGGCCGAGGCGGGAGCCGCCGTCGTCGTCAACAACCGCAACCGTCAGGTCGACGAGAACGGCCTCGGCCCGGCCGACCACGTGGTCGCGGAGATCCTCGCGAGCGGAGGGCGCGCCGTGGCCAACCACGACGACGTGGCCGACCCCGCGATCGGCGAGAGGCTGGTGGCCGACGCGCTCGAGCACTTCGGGCGGCTCGACGTCCTCGTCACGAGCGCCGCGGTCAGCGCGCCGCAGATGGCGCACAAGACCAGCGCCGAGAACTTCGGGCAGGTCATGGCGATCAACGTCACCGGCACCGTCCTGCCCGCGTCGGCCGCGATGGCCCACATGCGCCAGGCCGGCTTCGGCCGCGTCGTGCTGATCGCGTCCACCGCCGGACTGCACGGCGAGACCACCGTCTCGGCCTACGCCGCGAGCAAGGGCGCCGTCATCGCCTTCGGTCGCACCGCCGCCGTCGAGGGCGCGGGCAAGAACGTGCTCACGAACGTCGTGCTGCCGTACGCCACGACGCAGATGACCGAGGCGGGCATGGACCCGCGCCACGCCGACCGCATGCGCTCCGACCTCGTCGCGCCGCTCGTCACCGCGCTGTCCTCGCCCGAGAGCACGATCAACGGCCAGGTCGTCGTCGCCGCCGGCTCCGCGCTGCGCGCCGCCGACGCCGTCGAGTGGGGCACGGTCGGCTACGACGCCGACGAGCCCCTCGACCCGGCCGCCCTCGAGCAGCTGCTGGCACGGTCCCGCGAGGGCGAGCCGCACACGTTCACCCACGCCCAGGACGCCTTCCAGAGCCTCGCCGCGGACCTCGCCGCGAGCCCGACCCCGTAAGAAGAGGACGCATGTTCGACTACCCGTGGGGCGACTTCGCCCTCAACCTGCTCGTCACCGCCGGTGCCGTGGTGGTGTTCTTCGCGATCGTCATGGCGATCGCCCAGCTGGTGAACGACCACTCCATCATCGACATCACGTGGGGCCCGTCCTTCGTGGTCATCGCGGCCGTGTCGTGGCTGATGTCCGCCGGATCCGACGGCGACGACACCCGTCGCCTCATCGTCTTCGCGCTCACCGCGATCTGGGGCCTGCGACTGGGCCTCTACATCGGCAAGCGCAACATCGGCAAGGGCGAGGACCCGCGCTACACGGCACTGCTCCGCTCGCGCAAGGGCCGTCCGCTGATCCCGTTCCTCGTGAAGAAGATCTACGGCATGCAGGCCGTGCTCGCGTGGGTCGTGTCGATCCCCGTGCAGTTCGCGGTCTACGTCTCGCGCGGCGTCGACGCCCTCGTGATCGTCGCGATCGCGATCTGGACGATCGGCTTCCTCTTCGAGGCCGTCGGCGACTGGCAGCTCTCGCGCTTCAAGGCCGACCCGGCCAACGCCGGCAGGATCATGGACCGCGGCCTGTGGGCCTGGACGCGCCACCCGAACTACTTCGGCGACGCGTGCGTGTGGGTCGGCCTGTTCCTGCTGGCGCTCGGCTCGCCGTGGGGCGTCCTCACGGTCTTCTCGCCGATCCTCATGACCTGGCTGCTGACCACCTTCAGCGGCGGCAAGCTCACCGAGAAGGGGATGCGCCGCAAGCGCGGCCCCGAGTTCGAGGCGTACGTCGCGCGCACGAGCTTCTTCTTCCCGCGGCCGCCGCGCAAGGTGGCCTCGGAGCCGAAGGCGTGACCACGTCGGTGGCCTCGCTCGGGTCGATCCTCGACCTGAGCGAGGCCGGCGACGGCGCCTGGATCGGTCACGGCGACGGCGTCGCGCTGCCGCAGCTCTACGGCGGCCAGCTCGTGGCGCAGTCGATCATGGCGGCCGGCCACACCGTGACGGGGCGCCTCGTCGACTCGCTGCACACGACGTTCCTGCGGCCCGGCCGGTCCGACCTGCCGATCCGCTTCGAGGTCGAGCACCTCCGCGACGGTCGGCAGTTCTCCACCCGTGTCGTCGACGCGGTCCAGGACGATCGGCTCATCTGCCGCTCCACGATCTCGCTCGTCGAGCCCCGCGAAGGTCTGTCCCACTCGCGTCGCCGTCCCGAGAGCCTCACCGCCGAGGCCAGCACCGAGCTGCGCGAGCTGGCCGCCGCCGACGGCGGCCTGGGGGAGTACTGGGAGGGGTTCAGCGCCGTCGAGGTGCGGATCTCGCCCGAGACCGAGGAGACCCCGCCTCACTCGGCCGCACCGGTGCAGAACATCTGGATGCGGGTCGCCGAGGACCTCGGGGACGACCCGCTCGTCCACCAGGCCGCCATCGGCTACGTCAGCGACCTCATGCTCATGTCGATGGCGGTCGCGCCGCACGGCCACCGTGCCGGGCGGGAGCGGTCGCTGGCCGAGCGCTGGAGCGCGGTCTCCCTCGACCACGGGCTCTGGTTCCACCACCCGGCGCGGGCCGACGACTGGCTGCTGTTCGAGCACGCCACGCCGACGGCCCACGCGGGTCGCTCCCTGATCGAGGCCGCCGTGTTCGGCGAGTCCGACGCCCAGGCGTGCCACGTCGTGCAGGAGGCTTTGGTGCGTGAGAACTGAGCCGAGCCCGCCCACGGGCTGCTACCGCCTCGTCGACCGCGGACCGGACGGTCAGGACGGCGTGCGCGAGGCCTTCGAGCCCACGTCCGCCGCGGGCAGCCCGTGGAGCGACGACCTCCAGCACGGCGGGCCCGTCGGCGCGGTGCTGACCCGGGCGATGCGCCTGCTCCCACAAGCCGCTCCCGGGCGCATCGCGCGCACGACCGTCGAGATCCTCGGACCGGTGGCCATGGCCCCGATCGAGGTCACGGCCTCGGTCGCGCGGCCCGGGCGCAAGATCGCACTGCTGTCGGCCGTGGCGTCCCAGCGCGGGCCGTCGGGGCTGCGGCCCGTGGCGCAGGCGTCGGCGTGGTGGCTGCGCACGCAGGACTCCTCCGACGTCGTCCACACACCGGACGCCCAGCCACCCGACCCGACGCCGGCCGAGCTCGACCGCGGCGAGCTCGGCGTCCCCGCCAGCTGGCGGCGCGGCTTCGTCGGCTCGCTCGAGTGGGCCGTGCGCACCGGCATCGGACGGATCGACGGCCCGGCGATGGCCTGGGCGTCGATGCCCTACCCGCTCGTCGAGGGCGACACGGGCGACGAGCTCGAGCGCACGATCGCGATCGCGGACGCCGCCAGCGGCGTCGGCTCGCGGCTCGACCCCGCGGACTGGGTGTTCATGAACACCGAGCTCACGATCCACCTCGCCGACGCCCCCACGGGCGCCTGGACGGGACTCGTGGCGGAGAGCTGGATCGGCCAGGACGGCGTCGGTCTCAGCCAGGCCGTCCTGCACGACCTCACCCGGCCCGTCGGTCGCGTCGCCCAGACCCTCCTGCTCGAGCGCCGCTGACTGCCCGCCCACTTCTCCACTTCTGGAACGCGTTGCACCGTTCTCGTCCACGCAACGGTGCAACGCGTTCCAGAAGTGGGCCCGGGAGGTCGGACGGCGCGCGACGCCCAGGGAACGGCGAAGGCCGCGAGCCCCTCTCGGGACTCGCGGCCTTCGCGGCGTGAGGACTCAGCTCACTTCCAGCGCTCGCTGGCCGGGGTGAAGTCCAGCTGACGGGCACCGGTGTAGATCTGCTTCGGGCGGGCGATCTTCTGCTCCGGGTCGTCGACGAGCTCGAGCCACTGCGCCAGCCAGCCCGACGTGCGGGGGATGGCGAACAGGACCGTGAACATCTCCGGCGGGAACTGCAGCGCCTCGTAGATCAGGCCCGAGTAGAAGTCGACGTTGGGGTAGAGCTTGCGCTTGACGAAGTACTCGTCCTCGAGCGCGATCTTCTCCAGCTCCTGGGCGACCTCGAGCAGCGGGTTGACGCCCGTGACCTCGAAGACGTCGTCGCAGGCCTTCTTGATGATCGTGGCGCGCGGGTCGTAGTTCTTGTAGACGCGGTGACCGAAGCCCATGAGGCGCTCGTCGCCGTTCTTGACGCCCTCGATGAACGCCGGGACGTTCTCCTTGGTCTTGATGCGCTTGAGCATCTTCAGGACGGCCTCGTTCGCGCCACCGTGCAGCGGGCCGTAGAGGGCCGCGATGCCGGCGCTGACGGCCGAGTACGGGTCGACCTGGCTGGAGCCGACCGAGCGCACCGCGTTCGTCGACGCGTTCTGCTCGTGGTCGGCGTGCAGGATGAACAGCACCTCGAGGGCCTTGGCCAGACGCGGGTCCGGGTCGTACTTCGGCTCGCTCATCCGGAACAGCATCGAGAGGAAGTTCTCGGTGTACGACAGCTCGTTGTCGGGGTAGACGTACGGCTTGCCCTGCGCGTGGCGGAAGGACCAGGCGCCGAGGGTCGGCATCTTCGCGATCATGCGCACGATCTGCTCGTGGCGGATCTGCGGGTCCTTGATGTTGCGGGCCTCGGGGTAGAACGTCGACAGGGCGCCCACGCTCGACAGCAGCATGCCCATGGGGTGCGCGTCGTAGCGGAAGCCCTGCAACTGGCTCTTGAGGTTCTCGTGCACGAACGTGTGGAACGTGATCTCGTGCACCCACTGGTCGTGCTGCTCCTTGGTGGGCAGCTCGCCGTGGATGAGGAGGTAGGCCACCTCGAGGTAGGTCGAGGACTCGGCCAGCTGCTCGATGGGGTAGCCGCGGTACTCCAGGATGCCCTTCTCGCCGTCGATGTAGGTGACGGCGGAACGGGTGGAGGCGGTGTTCGTGAAGCCCGGGTCGTAGACGGACAGGCCGGGGTCGTCGTCGGACTTGCCGATCTTGCCCAGGTCCGCGGCGCGGATGCTGCCGTCGGTGATCTCGACCTCGTACTCCTCGCCGGAGCGGTTGTCACGAATGGTCAGCGTCTGCTTGTCGGTCACGATGCGGGTCTCCTGTGACGTCAGAGAAGTAACGGTCGCGGGGGTGAGCGACCCACTCCAACCTAGTGTCCCCCGAGACGCTGCGCGAGAGCAGGGTCACGTTCGGCCGACCCGTTTTGACCAGCGGAGGGGTCGCCGGGTAATCTGGGGAGTCGTTGTGTTGCGGCACGTCCTGCGTGCTCACCAACGCGAGTCCCGACTTCACAGATTTCGATTTGCAGCGAGAAGGTCATCCGTGCGTACGTACAGCCCGAAGCCTGCTGACATCACCCGTCAGTGGCACGTCATCGATGCCGAGGACGTCGTCCTCGGCCGTCTCTCGGTTGCCGCGGCGACCCTCCTGCGTGGCAAGCACAAGCCCACGTACGCGCCCCACGTGGACGGTGGCGACTTCGTCATCATCGTCAACGCCGACAAGGTCGCGCTGTCGGGCAACAAGCGCACGGACAAGAACGTGTACCGCCACAGCGGTTACCCGGGCGGCCTGAAGCAGATCGCCTACGGCGACCTGCTCGACAAGGACGCGCGCAAGGCGATCGAGAAGTCCGTGCGCGGCATGCTGCCGAAGAACCGCCTCGGCCGTCAGCTCATCACGAAGCTGAAGGTCTACGCCGGCCCGGATCACCCGCACGCCGCCCAGAAGCCCCAGCCGTTCGAGATCACGCAGATCTCCCAGTAAGCGAAAAGCGCAGGTTCATCGTGGCTGAGACCACCGAAGAGACGACCGAGTTCACCACCAACTCCGAGGGTGTCGCGTACACCTCCGAGTCCGCTGGCGCCGTCGGGACGACCGAGATCAACTCGATCATCGCCCCCGGCTCCGCGACCGGCCGCCGCAAGGAGGCCGTCGCCCGCGTGCGCATCGTGCCCGGCACCGGCGTCTGGACCGTCAACGGCAAGCCGCTCGAGGAGCACCTGCCCAACAAGCTGCACCAGCAGATCGCCAAGGAGGCGCTGGCCGTCACCGGCCTCGTCGACTCCTTCGACGTGATCGCTCGCGTCAGCGGTGGCGGCATGACCGGCCAGGCCGGCGCGCTGCGCCTCGGCGTGGCCCGTGCGCTCAACAACGTCGACGTCGACGTCAACCGTCCGACCCTCAAGAAGGCCGGCCTGCTGACGCGCGACTCGCGCATCAAGGAGCGCAAGAAGGCTGGTCTGAAGAAGGCCCGCAAGGCGCCGCAGTACAGCAAGCGCTGATCTGCCGGCGCGCATGGGCCGGATCTTCGGTACCGACGGCGTTCGCGGTCTGGCCAATCGGGACCTGACCGCCGAGCTCGCGGTCGACCTCTCGGTGGCCGCCGCCCACGTCCTGGGCGAGGCCGGTGCCTTCGCCGACCAGCGCCCCACGGCAGTCGTCGCCCGCGACACCCGCGCCTCCGGAGAATTCCTGGAGGCCGCGGTGGTCGCGGGTTTGGCGTCTGCGGGGGTCGACGTCCACCGCCTCGGCGTGGTCCCCACCCCGGGCGCGGCGTACCTGACCTCGTTCCTCGAGGCCGACATGGGCGTCATGATCTCCGCCAGCCACAACCCGATGCCCGACAACGGCATCAAGTTCCTGGCGCGCGGCGGGGTCAAGCTCGACGACGACATCGAGGCGGCGATCGAGCAGCGGCTCGAGGAGCCGTGGGACCGCCCCACCGGCGCCGACGTCGGTCGCGTCGGTGACAGCCACGCGGGCCTGGGCGCCTACGTGCGCCACCTGCTCGACACGCTGCCCGCGCGGCTCGACGGCCTGAAGGTCGTCCTCGACTGCGCCAACGGCGCCACCCACGAGGCCGCGCCCGACGCGTTCGCGCGCGCCGGCGCCGAGGTCGTCGCGATCCACGCCGAGCCCGACGGACTCAACATCAATCGCGACTGCGGCTCCACCCATCTCGGCGACCTCCAGCGCATCGTCGTCGAGCAGGGCGCCCACGTGGGCTTCGCCTTCGACGGCGATGCCGACCGCTGCCTGGCGGTCGACCAGAACGGCGAGGTCGTCGACGGCGACCAGATCCTCGCGATCCTGGCCCTGCGCGGCCAGCGCGAGGGCTCGCTCGCGCAGGACACCGTCGTGGCCACCGTCATGAGCAACGTCGGCTTCACCCGGGCCATGGAGGCCGCCGGCATCACGGTGCTGCGCACCGCCGTCGGCGACCGCTACGTGCTCGAGGCGATGCGCGAGGGCGGCTACACGCTCGGCGGCGAGCAGTCCGGCCACGTCATCATGAGCCGACACGCCACCACCGGCGACGGCACCCTCACGGCGCTCCAGCTGGCCGCCGAGATGGCCGAGTCCGGCCGCACGATGTCCGAGCTCGCCTCGGTCATGCAGCGGCTGCCGCAGGTGCTGGTCAACGTCGGCGGCGTCGACCGCGCCGGCGCCGCGAGCCACGAGGTCGTGCTGGCCGAGGTGAAGGCCGCCGAGGCGAGGCTCGGCGACTCCGGCCGCGTGCTGCTGCGCCCCTCGGGCACCGAGCCGCTCGTGCGCGTGATGGTCGAGGCGCCCACCTCGCAGGAGGCGCAGGACATCGCCGACCACCTCGCCGAGGTCGTCCGCACGCACCTCGCGATCTGACCGTGGTCACCGTCGAGGCCGGTGGGCTCGAGCGCGACGACGTGCACGCGCTGCTGGCCGAGCACCTGGCCGACATGTTCGCCACCAGCCCCGCCGAGAGCGTGCACGCGCTCGACCTCGGCGCGCTGCGGCACGAGGCGATCAGCTTCTTCACGGTGCGTGAGGACGGCCGCCTGCTGGGCTGCGGCGCGCTGAAGGACCTCGGTGACGGACACGGCGAGATCAAGTCGATGCGCACCACCGCCGCGGCTCGTGGCCGGGGCGTGGCCACCGCGATGCTCCAGCACCTGCTGGACACCGCGCGCGCCCGTGGCCTCGAAAGGCTGAGCCTCGAGACCGGCTCGGAGCCCTACTTCGCCGCCGCTCGCCGGCTGTACGTGCGCCACGGCTTCGAGGAGTGCGAGCCGTTCGCCGACTACGTCCCCGACCCGAACAGCGTCTTCCTGACCCGGGTCGTCTGACCTGTCGCTCGGCGCCCGTGCGGTGCGAGAATGCGCGCATGGGCGCGACCATCGAAGTCCTCGACCCCACCGACCACGGCAGCTTCGTGGAGTTCCACGACGTCTACCAGCGCTCGAACGAGCGCGACATCGACCAGCCGTGGTCGGCCGACGAGCTGCGGGTGATGCTCGTCGGCGACGCCTACGAGCGCTGTGACTCGCTGCTGCTGCGCGAGGGCGAGACGCCCGTCGCCGTGGCGCTCGCGGTGTTCCCCGAGCGCGACAACGCCTCCACCGCGTTCGTCGAGGTCTGGGTGCCGCCCGAGCTGCGTCGTCGCGGCCACGGCTCGGCGCTGCTGGAGCGGATCGAGCTGCGCGTGGCCGAGGACGGGCGCGACCAGATCCTCACCGAGACACTGCGGCCCATCGACGCCGAGACCGGATCGGGCCGCGAGTTCATGCTGGCCCGGGGCTACGCGCCGGACACGACGAACGTGCAGCGCGAGCTGCGACTGCCGGCCGACGTGCCGCCGGCGGATCCGCGCGACGGCTACACGCTCGCCGGCTGGCGAGGCAGCCCGCCGCGGGAGTGGCTCGACCAGTACGCGCGGCTCCGGTCGCTGCTCAACCAGGAGGCGCCGTCGGGCGAGGTCACGCTGGAGAACGAGTTCTGGGACGCCGATCGGCTGCTGCACGAGGTCGAGCAGTGGAAGCGGCAGCGCCGCGTCGCGCACACGGTCGTCGCGGTGGCGCCCGACGGCTCGCTCGCGGGCCACACGCAGCTGCTGTTCCCGCACGAGACGCCCGAGGTCTACCAGTGGGACACGCTCGTCCTGCCCGAGCACCGCGGCCGCGGCCTGGGCCTCTCCCTCAAGCGCCAGGCCATGCGCGACGCGAGCGACCTGCTCGCCGGCCGTGGCCGCATCGTCACGTGGAACGACGCCCAGAACGTCAACATGATCGCGGTCAACGAGGAGCTCGGCTACCGCGCCACCGCGTGGGCCGACCAGTGGGTCAAGCACCTCGCCTGACGCCGAGTGGGCGGTGAGCTGTCAACCCGTCCTGCCTCAAGCCGGTGCGTCATCAACCTCACGAGGTCCGGTTGTGGTTGATCACTCACCGCCACCTGGTGGGATGGGTTGACCACTCACCGCCACTCCCGCGGGTCAGAGCTTGCGGAGCCGGACCCACTGCACGCTGTGGTCGGCGGACTTGCGCAGCACGAGGTCTGCGCGGCCGCGCGTGGTGGCCACGTTCTCGCGCAGGTTGGGCCAGTTGATCGTGTCCCACAGCTCCTCGGCGCGCGTGACGGCCTCGGCGTCGGTCAGCGTGCTGTAGCGGTGGAAGTACGACGCGGGATCGGCGAACGCGGTCTCGCGCAGGCGCAGGAAGCGACTGATGTACCAGCGCCGGATGTCGCGGCTGTTCGCGTCGACGTAGATCGAGAAGTCGAAGAAGTCGCTGATCGCCAGGCCGGGGGAGCCGTCGCCGCGCAGCCGCGGGGGAGCGAGCACGTTGAGGCCCTCGACGATGAGGATGTCGGGGCGCTTGAGCGAGACGGTCGCGTCGGTGCGGTCGTAGGTCAGGTGGTCGTAGACCGGCGCCTCGATGTGCTCGGCGCCGCTCTTGGCCTGCATGACGAAGCGCAGCAGCGCCTTGCGGTCGTACGACTCGGGGAAGCCCTTGCGGTGCATGATGCCGCGGCGCTCGAGCTCGGCGTTCGGCAGCAGGAAGCCGTCGGTGGTGACCAGCGCGACGTGCGCGTGGTCGTCGTGCTGGGCCAGCAGGTCGCGCAGCAGGCGGGCGGTCGTGGACTTGCCCACGGCCACCGATCCGGCGAGACCGATGATGAACGGCACCCGGTCGGGCTGCGGGTCGCCGAGGAACCGCTCGGTCGCCCGGTAGAGCGCCTCGGCCAGCCGCACGCGCAGGCTGATCAGCTGCGTGAGGGGCACGTAGACCTGCTGCACCTCGTCGAGGTCGAGCTCCTCGCCGAGGCCGCGTACGCGCTCGATCTCCTCGCCGGACATCGGCTGCACGGCGTCGCGCGCCAGCTCGGCCCACGCCTTGCGTTCCAGCTCCACGTACGGGGAGGAGTCGCGTGACATACCGACCATTGTTGCCAGCGGCGCCGCCAACCGCGCAGTCGGTACCCTGAACCCATGTGTGGAATCGTCGGATACGTGGGCCATCGCCAGGCGCTGGACGTCGTCATGGGTGGACTGCGACGCCTGGAATACCGCGGCTACGACTCCACCGGAGTGGGGGTCGTCGACGGCGAGCGGATCGCCTGGGCCAAGAAGGCCGGCAAGCTCGCCAACCTCGACGCCGAGCTCGAAGAGCACGAGCTCCCCGCCTCCACCACGGGCATCGGCCACACCCGCTGGGCCACCCACGGTGGACCCACCGACGCCAACGCGCACCCGCACCTCGCGCCCGACGAGCGTGTCGCGGTCGTGCACAACGGCATCATCGAGAACTTCATGGAGCTGCGCTCCGAGCTCGAGGACGAGGGCTACGAGTTCGCCTCCGAGACGGACACCGAGGTCGTCGTCCACCTCGTGCACCGCGAGCTCCAGCAGCAGGACGACCTCTCCGAGGCCGTGCGCGCGGTCTGCCGCCGCCTCGAGGGCGCCTTCACGCTGGTCTTCTCCGACGCCCTGAACCCCGACGTGGTGGTCGGCGCACGCCGCAACTCCCCGCTGGTCGTCGGCCGGGGCGAGGGCGAGAACTTCCTCGGCTCCGACGTGGCCGCCTTCATCGACTACACGGCGCAGGCCATCGAGCTGGGCCAGGACCAGGTCGTCACGATCACGAAGGACGCGATCGAGGTCACCGACTTCGACGGCAACACCGCCCCCACCACCGAGTACACCGTGGACTGGGACGTCACGGCCGCCGAGAAGGGTGGCTACGACTGGTTCATGACCAAGGAGATCGAGGAGCAGCCGAAGGCCGTGGCCGACACGCTCCTCGGCCGCATGACCACCGACGGTCGTCTCCAGCTCGACGAGATGCGCCTGTCGGACGACGAGCTGCGCGAGATCGACAAGATCATCATCATCGCGTGCGGCACGGCCTCCTACGCGGGCCTCGTGGCGAAGTACGCGATCGAGCACTGGACCCGCATCCCCTGCGAGGTCGAGCTGGCGTCGGAGTTCCGCTACCGCGACCCGATCATCGACCGCTCCACGCTCGTCGTCGCGATCAGCCAGTCCGGCGAGACGATGGACACCCTGATGGCCATCCGGTACGCGCGTCAGCAGCGCGCCCGCGTGCTGTCGATCTGCAACACCAACGGGTCCACGATCCCGCGCGAGTCCGACGCCGTGATCTACACGCACGCCGGCCCCGAGGTCGCCGTCGCGTCCACGAAGGGCTTCCTGTCGCAGGTCGTGGCCTGCTACCTCCTGGGCCTCTACCTCGCTCAGGTCAAGGGTGCGAAGTACGGCGACGAGATCACGCACATCATCGACGAGCTCCACGAGATCCCGGCGAAGGTGCAGCGGATGCTCGACGAGGCCGAGCAGGTCAAGAAGCTCGCGGCCGAGCTCGTCGACCGGCGCTCGTTCCTGTTCCTGGGTCGCCACGTCGGCTTCCCGGTCGCGCTCGAGGGCGCGCTCAAGCTCAAGGAGCTGGCCTACGTCCACGCCGAGGGCTTCGCCGCGGGCGAGCTCAAGCACGGCCCCATCGCGCTGGTCGAGCAGGGGCTGCCGATGTTCGTCGTCGTGCCGCCCCGGGCCCGCGACCAGCTGCAGGAGAAGATCGTCAGCAACATCCAGGAGGTCCGGGCGCGCGGCGCCTACACGATCGTCCTGGTCGAGGACGGCGACGACACCGTGGTGCCGTTCTCCGACGTGGTCATCCGGCTGCCGAAGGTGCCCACGCTGCTCCAGCCGCTCGTGGCCACCGTCCCGCTGCAGATCTTCGCGTGCGAGCTGGCCGAGCTGCTCGGCCACGACGTCGACCAGCCGCGCAACCTGGCCAAGTCCGTCACGGTCGAGTGAGCTGATGCTGACCGCCCACACCGTCGCGCAGGTGCGCGCGGCGGAGGAGGTCGCCGCGGCCGACGCCGGGTGGGACGAGCTCATGCGGCGCGCCGCCGCCGGGCTCGCGCAGCACGTCGCGCGGGCCCTGCCCGCCACCGAGACGCTCGTCGTCCTCGTCGGGCCGGGCAACAACGGCGGCGACGCCCTGTTCGCGGCCGCCCACCTGTGCCGGGAGGGCCGGCGCGTGAACCTGTGCCTGCTCGACGAGACCAAGGCTCACCCAGCCGGGCTCGCCGCCGCCCGCGAGGCCGGCGCGCAGGTGGTCGACGGGCCCGAGGGCCACCGCCACGTCGTGGACGCGATCTTCGGCATCGGCGCGCGTCCCGGGCTCGAGGGCACGGCCGCCGCGTGGGCGGAGTGGGTCGAGCGCGAGCGTCCCTTCGTCGTCGCGGTCGACGTGCCGTCCGGGATCGGCGTCGACGACGGCCGGCTCGACGGGCCCGCGATCCGCGCCGACCTCACCGTCACGTTCGCCACCGCCAAGCACGGCCTGCTGCTCGGTCCCGCGTCGGCGCTCGCCGGCCGGGTGGAGGTCGTGGACATCGGGCTCGACCTCGCGGGCGAGCCCGCGCTCGAGGCGCTCGACGCCGGCGACGGCGCGCGGTTCCGCGACGCGATCGTCCCCGGTCACGACGCCCACAAGTACACGCGCGGCGTGCTCGGCGTCAGGGCCGGCTCCCCGCAGTACGCCGGCGCCGCCCACCTCTGCGTCGCGGGCGCCCAGGCCGGACCCGCCGGGATGATCCGCTTCGTCGGCGCCCAGGACCTCGCCCGCCGGGTCGTCGACCGCGCGCCCGAGATCGTGGCGCGCCGCGGTCGCGTGCAGGCGTGGGTCGTGGGCTCGGGCGGCGAGGACTCGCCGGTCCCGCTCGCCTCGGCCCTGCGCGACGAGGTGCCGATCGTGGTCGACGCCACCGCCCTGCACCACCTGCCGCAGTCCTTCGAGGTCGACGCGCTGCTGACCCCGCACGCGGGCGAGCTCGCCGCGGTGCTCGGCGTCGACCGCGAGGCCGTGGAGGCCGATCCCCTCCGGCACGCCCGCGAGGCCGCTGAGCGGTACACGGCCACGGTGCTGCTCAAGGGGCCGCGCACGCTCGTCGTCGCGCCCGACGGCCGCACCCGCGTGAACCTCTCGGGAACGCCCTGGCTCGGCACGGCCGGTGCGGGCGACGTGCTGGCGGGGTTCATCGGCTCCTTGCTCGCGACGGGCCTCGACGCGTTCGACGCCGGCTCGGTCGGTGCGCTGCTGCACGGACTGGCGGCCGAGCGACTCCGCGGCCCCCTCGTCGCCTCCGACGTCGCCCGTCAGCTGGGGTCCGTCCTGCACGACTTCTGCGAGCCGCGTCGCCCCGGCGACGGGGAGGGTGAGCGCCCGTGACCGCCAACGCCGAGCTCGTGGTCGACCTCGACCGGTACCGCGCCAACCTCGCGGTGCTGCGCTCTTACGCGCCCGACGCGCTCCAGATGGCCGTCGTGAAGGCGAACGCATACGGCCACGGGATGGTGCCGATGGCGCGCGCGGCGCGCGAGTCGGTCGACTGGCTCGGCGTCGCGACGCCCGCCGAGGCGCTCGAGCTCCGCGCCGCCGGCGACCGCGGCCCGCTGCTGTGCTGGCTCGCCGTACCGGGTGCGCCCTTCGCCGAGCTCGTCGCGGCCGACGTGGAGGTCACGGCCTCCGGCGTCGACCAGCTCGAGGCGATCGCCGCCGCCGGCGACCGTCCGCGCGTGCAGCTGAAGGTCGACACGGGCCTCTCGCGCAACGGCGCCTTCGGTCCGCAGTGGGACGAGCTCGTCGCGGCCGCCGCGCGCCTCCAAGCCGCAGGGAGCATCGAGGTCACGGGCATCTGGTCGCACTTCGCGAGCGCCGACGAGCCCGACCACCCGGCCAACGACCAGCAGGAGGCGGTGTTCCGCGCCGCGGTCGACCAGCTCGCCGCGGCGGGCGTCGAGCCGGGGCTGCGGCACCTGGCGAACTCCGCCGCGGGCCTGACCCGACCCTCCTCGCACTTCGACCTCGTCCGCTGGGGCATCGCGTCGTACGGCATCGACCCCGACCCGGCCGTCCCCGCGCCCGGCGTCACCCCGGTGCTCACCGCGCGCACCGTCCTGGCGAACGTGAAGCGGGTGCCCGCTGGCGCCTCGGTGTCCTACGGCTGGCGCTGGACCGCCGACCACGAGACCACGCTCGGCCTCGTCCCGGTGGGGTACGGCGAGGGCATCCACCGCACCGCCTCCAACCGCGCCGAGGTGGGGTTCGCCGGGAGCCGGGCGCCCGTCCGTGGCACGATCTGCATGGACCAGTTGGTCGTCGACCTGGGCGACCGACCCGCCCGGATCGGCGATCCGGTCACGCTGTTCGGGTCCGGCGACGACGGCGAGCCGACGGCGCAGGACTGGGCGGACGCTGCCGGCACGATCGCCTACGAGATCGTCACCCGACTCGCCGGACGCTGGTCCCGGACCTACCGAGGAGAGCGATGACATCGGTCGCAGGACGCGTCGCCGCCACCGCGGGCGCCTTCGCCGCAGCGGGAGTCGCCGGCGCCGCCGCCACGGTCCTGAAGAACCGCAAGACCGAGCAGCGCCGCCTCCAGCGCGGCGAGGAGGTCGAGTTCGGCTCGGTCCGCGGCGACTCGTACTACGTCTCGGCGGCCGACGACGTCCCGATCCACGTGGAGGTCGACGAGGGTCCCGGGCCCACGATCGTCTTCCTCCACGGCTGGATGTGCGACCTCGACACGTGGCACTTCCAGCGCCTCGCGCTGCGTGGCCACGCCCGCCTCGTCTTCATGGAGCACCGCTCGCACGGTCGCTCGGGCCGCAGCGGCCCCCGCAACTCCTCGCTGCACGACATGGCCGACGACGTCCGCCGCGTGCTGGACGCCCACGCGGCCGAGGGGCCCGTGGTGCTCGTCGGCCACTCGATGGGCGGCATGGCCCTCATGCAGCTCGCGCAGCTGCAGCCCGACCTGTTCGACGACCGCGTCCGCGGCGTCGTCCTCATCAGCACCAGTGCCGGCAAGCTCATGCGCCGCAGCCCCGCCCTGCGCTTCGTGATGCCGCTGGCCAAGGCCGCCACCCCGGTGCTCGACTGGGGTCGGGAGTTCAACAGCTTCTCGATCATCCGCCGCTGGGCGTTCGGGCCGCACGCGCAGCCCGCCGTGGTCGACATGGCCGACGAGATGATCCTGCGCGCGCCCACCACCGTGGTGCTGAACTTCTACGACAACTTCGTCGAGCTCGACCTCGGCGCCGGGCTGGAGACGATCTCGCGCTGCCGGACCTCGGTCGTGTGCGGCACGAAGGACGTCATGACGCCGTTCGGTCACAGCCGCTGGCTCGCCCGGCACATCGCCGGGGCCGAGCTCGTCCCCGTCAACGACGCCGGCCACATGGTGATGCTGGAGGAGCACGAGCAGGTGACCGAGGCGATCGAGCGCGTCCTGAAGGACATCGCATGAGCGAGTGTCGAGCATGACGTCGGAGCTCGACGTCGCGCTGGTCGGACCCGACCGCGCGGCCGAGGTCCTCGGGGTCATCCACCGCGCGTTCGCCGCGCGGCCCGTGCTCGACCCGCCGGCCACCGCCGGCGACGAGACGCTCGAAAGCGTCGCCGCCTCGCTCGAGCGCGACGGCGGTCTGCTGGCCACGCGCCGCGGCCATCCGATGGGCGCGATCCTGTTCGACCGGTCCCGTCCCGGGCGCCTCGGCCTGCTCCGCGTCAGCGTCGACCCGCTCGGCCGCGACCGCGGGGTCGCCTCCGCCATGGTCGGCGTCGCCGAGGACGTCGCGGAGGAGCAGGGCATGGACGGCATCTGGCTGCACGTGCGCGAGGAGCTGCCCGCGAACTTCCGCTTCTGGAACCACCGCCTCTACCTGCCGGTGCGCCAGCAGGGCCCCACGATCGAGATGGCCAAGACGCTGTGGCTCGCGCGCGAGGTGCCCGACGCCGACGCGATGCGCGACCTCGCCGCGCGCGTGGCCACGCTGCTGCGCGCGGGCGACCTGCTCGTGCTCACCGGCGGCCTCGGCGCCGGCAAGACCACCTTCACGCAGGGCCTGGGCGATGCGCTCGGCGTCCGCGGCCCCGTCACCTCGCCCACGTTCGTCATCGCGCGCACGCACCCCAGCGAGGTCGGCGGGCCGCCGCTCGTGCACGTCGACGCCTACCGGCTCGGCGACGCGGCCGAGATCGACGACATCGACCTCGACGCCACCACCGAGGAGTCGGTGACGGTCGTCGAGTGGGGCGAGGGGATGGCCGAGCAGCTCTCCGACAGCTGGCTCGCGATCACGATCGAGACGCGCGGCGCGAGCCCCGGCGACCCGCTCGGCACCGCGTGCGGCGTCCCGTCCGACGAGATGCGCGTCGTCACGATCCGCCCGCACGGCCCGCGGTGGCTCGAGGAGCCGCTGCGCTCGGTCCTGCTCGGCTGAGCGGCGGCCGCTCGAACGTCGGTCCGGGGCGGAACTAGGCTGGGCCCGTGCTGCTGCTCGCGTTCGACACCGCCACCCCGGCGATCTCCGTCGCCGTCCACGACGGCTCGTCCGTCGTCGCCGAGGCGACGGGGGAGGGCGCGATGGCGCACGGCGAGCTGCTGGCCCCCGCGATCCGCACCGCGCTCCAGCGCGCCGGCGCCGCTCCGTCCGACCTCACCGACGTCGCCGTCGGCGTGGGTCCCGGCCCGTTCACGGGCCTGCGGGTCGGTGTCGTCACCGCGCTGTCGCTGGGCCAGACGCTGGGCCTGACCACGCACGGCGTGTGCTCGCTCGACATCCTCGCGGCCGAGGCCGCCGCCGACTTCGACGAGGAGTTCGTCGTGGCCACGGACGCCCGGCGCAAGGAGGTCTACTGGGGCCGCTTCACGCCCGAGGGCGTGCGCGTCACCGGTCCCGACGTCGACTACCCCGAGACCGTGGCCGCCCTGGGCATGCCCGTGGTCGGTCGCGGCGGCACGCTCTACGCCGACCGCTTCGCGACGGTGCACGACGGTCCGCTCGACCCGTCGGCCGCCGCGCTGGCCCGCCTGGTCGCCGGCGGCACGGCCGCCGAGGTCCCGCTCGAGCCGCTCTACCTGCGCCGACCCGACGCGACACCGCAGGTCGCGACCAAGCGCGCATGATCCGCACGGCGGGCCTGCGCGATCTGGACACGCTGGAGTCCATCGAGAACGCCAGCTTCGGGCCCGACGCGTGGTCGTCCGCCCAGGTCCGCGACGAGCTCGTCGGCGACCGCATCGTCCTGGCGCTCGTCGACGAGTTCGGGGTCCGTGGCTACGCCTCGATCCGGATGTTCGCGCCCGAGGCCGAGCTCATGCGGATCGCCGTGGGGCTGGGCTCGCGCCGCCAGGGCGTCGGCTCCCAGCTGCTCGGGGCCGCCCAGGACGCCGCCCGTGCCCGCGGTGCCGAGCGGCTGCTGCTCGAGGTCGCCGACGACAACGAGCCGGCCCTCGCGCTCTACCGCCGCGCCGGCTACCGCGAGACCGGCCGCCGCCGCGGCTACTACCGCTCGGGTGCCGACGCCGTGCTCATGGAGCGTGACCTCTCCGCGCCGGACGCGACGAGGTCGTCGTGAGCGAGGTGCTCGACGCGATCAGGGCGTGGCCGTGGTTCTGGGCGTGGCTGACGTTCTTCGTGATCGTGCTGCTGCGCGCCGGCGGCACCTATGGCATCGGCCGCGCGATCGCGGCCGGCGTGCTGCGCGAGCGCGAGCCCGGCCCCCGGGTGCGGGCCGCGATGGCGCAGGTCGAGCGCTGGGGCCCGCCAGCGGTCACCGTGAGCTTCTTCACGGTCGGCGCGCAGACCGCCGTGAACCTCGGCGCGGGCCTCGCGCGGATGTCATTCCCGCGCTATCTCACCGGCCTGGTGCCCGGCGCGGTCATCTGGGCGTCGATCTGGTCGACCATCGGGATGAGTGCCTTCCTGGCCGTCTTCTCGGGCGGATCCGAGCGTCTCGGGTGGCTCTTCGTGCTGCTCGTCGTGGTCGTCGTGGCGGTGTTGCTGACCCGCTCGTTCCGGCAGTCTGCGCCCGCCCGGGACACCCGCGCGGACTGAGATCCGCCGCCCGGCGAGTGCGCCCGGTGCGTGGCAAGGTGGAGACATGAGCGATCCCCGCAACCAGCCCCCGGCCCCTTCCCAGTACCTGAGCCAGGACCAGGACCAGGACACGCTGCTCGGTCGCGAGACCCATGATCCGCTGGACGAGGGCCTGACGGCCCCGGAGCGGTGGTCCGCGGGCGAGGGCTACGGCACCACCGCCGAGGAGCAGCGTGACGGCGAGTCGTTCGAGCAGCGTCTGCGCCAGGAGCAGCCCGACGTCGACCCCGAGGCCGAGTGGAGCGAGGACGACCTCGACGACGGTGAGGTCGGCGCCAGCCGCTCCGGTCGACTGGTCGATCCCGAGGGCGGGAACGGCGTCGACCACGTCTCCGAGCTGGTCGGCGACGACGTCGGCATCGACGGCGCCGGAGCCAGTGCCGAGGAGGCCGCCGTCCACGTCGTCGAGGACGAGTGAGACGCCCTTCGGGTGAACGCGCGTGCACTAGTGTGCTCGCATGCGCGACCTGACGTACCCGCCGATCATCGGCACGGCCAAGACGCTGTTCAAGGTGCTGGGCATGAGCTTCCAGACGTCCGGCACCGAGCACATCCCGCGTGAGGGCGGGGCGATCCTGGCCTCCAACCACGTCAGCTACGTCGACTTCGTCTTCAACGGACTCGCGGCCCAGCCGGCCGGCCGGCTCGTGCGGTTCATGGCGAAGAAGGAGGCGTTCGACCACAAGGTCTCGGGCCCGATCATGCGCTCGATGCACCACATCCCAGTCGATCGCGCGCAGGGCGAGGCCTCGCTGCACGAGGCCGCCGAGTACGCGCGGCGCGGCGAGATCGTCGGCATCTTCCCCGAGGCCACCATCAGCCGCTCGATGGAGGTCAAGGAGATCAAGACCGGCGCCGTCCGCGCCGCCGCCGAGGCCGGCGTGCCGCTCGTTCCGATGGTCGTGTGGGGCACCCAGCTGCTCAAGACGAAGGACCACGACGCCGACCTGTGGGGCCGCGGCAAGACGATCGCGCTGCACGTCGGCGAGCCGATCCCCGTCACGGGCGAGGACCCGGTGACCGAGACCGCGCTCCTGCACGAGTCGCTCACGGTGCTGCTCGACAAGGCCATCCGCGAGTACCCCGTCTCGCCCGAGGGCCAGTGGTGGGCGCCCGCGCGCTACGGCGGCACCGCGCCCACGCCCGACGAGGCCCGCCAGATGGACCTCGACGAGAAGGCGGCCCGCGAGGCCAAGCGCGCCGAGCGCGACTGACCGCCGAGGTCCGGTGACGAGCCCGGTGGCCCGCCCACGGCACAATGGACCGGTGAGCGAACCGCTGGTCCTGGGCATCGAGTCCTCCTGCGACGAGACCGGCGTGGGCATCGTGCGGGGCACCACCCTGCTGGCCCATGCCGTGGCGTCGAGCGTGGAGGAGCACGTCCGCTTCGGTGGCGTCGTCCCCGAGGTCGCCAGCCGCGCGCACCTCGAGGCGATGTTGCCCACGCTCGAGCAGGCTTACGAGCAGGCGGGCGTCGACGTCCGCGACGTCGACGCGATCGCGGTCACCAGCGGCCCCGGCCTGACCGGCGCGCTGCTCGTCGGCGTGGCCGCGGCCAAGGCGCTGGCCCTCGCGCACGACAAGCCGCTCTACGGCGTCAACCACCTCGCCGCCCACGTGGCGGTCGACCAGCTCGAGCACGGCCGGTACACCGAGCCCTCGATCGCGCTGCTGGTCAGCGGCGGCCACACCGAGCTGCTGCTGGTCAACGACATCGCCACCGACATCACGTTGCTGGGCGGCACGATCGACGACGCCGCCGGCGAGGCCTTCGACAAGGTCGCCCGCCTGCTCGGCCTGCCCTACCCGGGCGGTCCCGAGATCGACAAGGTCGCCCGCGACGGCGATCCGAAGGCGATCGACTTCCCGCGCGGCCTCACCACCGGCCGCGACCTCGAGCGGTACCGCTGGGACTTCTCGTTCTCCGGCCTGAAGAGTGCCGTCGCCCGCCACGTGCAGCACGAGGAGCGGATGGGCCGCGAGGTCGCCGTGGCCGACGTGGCCGCCTCGTTCCAGGACTCGGTGTGCGACGTGCTGAGCCGCAAGGCGATCAAGGCGTGTCTCGAGCACGACGTGCCGCGGCTGATCCTCGGCGGCGGTGTCGCGGCCAACGGCCGACTGCGCCACTACGTCCTGGAGCGGGCGGAGAAGGCAGGCGTCGAGGTCCGCATCCCGAAGCCGTCCCTGTGCACCGACAACGGCGCGATGGTCGCCGCCCTCGGCGCCGAGGTCGTCCGCCGGGGCATCGCCCCCAGCTCGCTCGACCTCGCCGTCGACTCGAGCCTCCCCGTCACCCGCATCGTCGCCGCCTGACCCGGCTGCCCGCCGCTCGCGACCCCGGTTTGCGCCACTCGGCGGGACGGGGAGGGCGTCAGGCGCGGTGGCGCCGGAAGCGGACCACGTCGCCCGGGCGCACCTGCGCCAGCAGGTCGGTGTCGGGGTCCACCACGACGCCGATGACCGGGTAGCCGCCGGTCACGGGATGGTCCGGGCCCAGCACCACCGGTCGCCCCGAGGTCGTCACCTGGATGCTGCCGCGCAGGACCGGCTCGCTCTCGAGCTCCCCGTCGCGGGCGCGCTCCAGCGCCGGTCCGTCGAGCCGTACCCCGATCCGGTCCGAGACGGGGTCGACCCGCCACGGACTCGACAGCAGGTCCGCGACGGCGGCCGGCGTGAACCAGTCGTCCCGCGGCCCGAGCACGACGCGCACGGTGACCTCGCCCGAGGCGAGCGCCGCCGGGTAGGCCTCGAGCGAGACCGCGTCCGCCAGCACCCCGACCCTCAGCTCGGCCCCCGAGGACAGCGGCGCAGGTCCCAGGGCGGCGAGGGTGTCGGTGCTGCGGCTGCCGAGCACCGGAGGCACGGTGATCCCGCCGCCGACCGCCACGGTCCACCGCAGCCCCAGCTCAGGAACACCCAGTCGCAGCACCTGGCCGCGGCGCAGCGCGAGCACCCGTCCGGAGTTCACCGGAGTGCCGTCCACCGTCAGTGGCCCGGCGGCTCCCGTCACCGCGACGACGTGCGCCGCGGTCGCGACGAGGGCGAGCCCGCCGCCGAGCGCCTCGACGATCGCCGCACCCTCCGGGTTGCCCACCAGGTGGTTGGCCTCGCGCAGCGCCCGCCGGTCGAAGGCGCCGGACGGGCCCACGCCCAGGTCGCCGAGCCCAGGCCGCCCGAGATCCTGCACCAGGCTCAGCGCACCCGGCTCCAGCACCCGCAGACTCATCGCGCCACCGCCTCGGAAGAGCGAAGGTAGGTCGGTGTCGCGATTCGTGGTGTGGAATGGCTCGCTCGCTGGCGCTCGCTCATCGCGCCACCTCCACGAACCGCACGAGGTCGCCGGGGTGCAGCAGCGCCGGGTCGTCGCGGGCGAGGTCCCACAGCGGCGCGTCGGTGCGACCGATCAGTCGCCAGCCGGCGGGGGAGGGGCGCGGGTAGACGCCGCTGAACCGCCCGGCGAGCCCCACCGATCCGGCCTCCACGCGGGGCCGAGGCCGCTCCAGCCGCGGCACCTCGAGTCGCGGGTCGCCGCCGGACAGGTAGGCGAAGCCGGGCGCGAAGCCGGCGAACGCCACGGTCCACCGCGAGGCGACGTGGCGGCGCACGACCTCGTCCGGCTCGAGCCCGCAGTGCCGCGCGACCACGTCGAGGTCCGGGCCGTCGTAGACGACCGGGACCTCCACCTCGCGGCCCACGACGTCGGTCAGGTCGGCGGGCTCGGTGGCGCCGACGAGCGACCGCAGGTCGGCCGGGCGTCCCCGCAGCAGCACGGTGGTGGCGCCGAGGGTCGCACCGTGCTCGCGCAGGGCGGCGTGCCAGCGCCGCGCCTCGGCCGCGTCGGCGCAGTCGAGCAGCACGGCGCGATCGCCGCAGGGCAGGATCCTCATCTTCAGCCGAAGGCCTCGATCGCCACGTCGTGCGCGGCCAGCACCTCGCGCACCCGGCGCAGCAGGGCCTCGGCCTCGGGGCTGTCACTGTGCACGCACAGCGAGTCGACCGACTCGGCGAGCGACAGCGCCTGACGGGCCGCCTCGTCCGGGTCCGTGAGCACGGCGCCCGGCTGGTCGCGCGGCACGAGGCCACCCTCGGCCGTGTAGGCGCGGTCGGCGAACCCCTCGTGCACGACGCGGATCCCGGCGTCCTCGGCCATCTCGAGCGCGATCGACCCCGGCATCCCGACGAGCGGCAGCGGATTCCCGTCGGCGAGGAGGGCCTCGACGACCGCCTCCGCCTGGTGCGGGTCGCGCGCGATCCGGTGGTAGAGCGCGCCGTGCGGCTTGAGGTAGGTGACGACCCCTCCGGCGGCGTCGGCCAGCTCGGCGAGGTGGTCCAGCTGGTGACGCACCTCGTCCACGAGGTCGCGGGGAGCCAGGTCGACCTCGCGCCGGCCGAAGCCCTCGCGGTCGCGGTAGCCGACCTGCGCGCCGATCGCGACGTCGTGCGCGACGGCCGCCTCGCACGTGGCGCGGATCAGGTCGTCGTCACCGGCGTAGGCGCCGCAGCAGACGTTGGCGCTGGTGACGAGCCCCAGCAGCCACACGTCCTCACCGGACTCCCAGCGAGCGCGGTCCTCGCCGAGGTCCACGTTGAGGTCGACTCGGCGGGTCATGGCCCGACGCTACCGTGCCCGGGGCATCGCTGGCAGTGACGTTCCCGGGGTCGGATCCGGGTGCTGCCCCCGGAACGTCACGCTCAGGGCTGCCGCTCGACGAGGAAGGCGCGGGCCTCCCCGGCGACGCGGGTCAGCACGACGGTCGCGGTGCGCGAACCCGACAGCTTGAGGCGGGCGACGAGGCGCTCGGGCACGACGTCGACGCCGCGCTTCTTCACCGTGAGGGTGCCGATGTCGCGCTCGCGCAGCGCCGCACGCAGCTGCTTCTCGCGGTAGGGCAGCTCCTCGAGGACCCGGAACGCGCGGCCGAGTGGTGCGGCGTCGGGGGGCTCGGTGGTGATCCAGGCGATGTGGGGGTCGAGCAGGTGACCGGCGAGGTCCTCGGCGAGCTCGGCCACGAGCCCGGCCCGGATCACGGCGTCGTCGGGCTCGACGAGATGCGACAGCAGAGGCCCGACCGTGGCCGGCGTGCCGCGCGCCACGAGGCTCACCCCGGCCGGGAGGACCGTGGCGACCCGGCCCTCGGGCGCCCCGAGACCGGCGGCCCACAGGCACGCCTCGACGAGGTCGCCACCGTGGGACACCCATTCGGCCTGCACGCCCGGCGGCACCGCGTCGTGCGCGATGCCCGGCATCACCTTCGCGACGGCCCGCCCGGCGAGCAGCCCCGTGACGAAGTCCCAGGGCGGCACGAGGGCGTCCAGCCGGAACGTGCGTCCCGCGCCGTCGCGACGGGCCGGGTCGACGAAGGCCACCTCGTCGGCTGCGACGGTGGTGGTCGTCGCGTCGCCGACCTCGACCGTGCCCTCCAGTCCGAGGGCGGCGAGGTTCGCGCGGGCGATCGCGGCGCGCACCTCGTCCTGCTCGACGCCGCGCACGGCCAGTCCGGCGCGGGCGCAGGCGATGAGGTCGCCGCCGATGCCGCAGCCGAGATCCACGACCCGGGTGGCGCCGAGGGCGACCAGCCGCGTGGCGCGGTGGTCGGCGACGGTCCGCCTCGTGGACTGCTCGAGCGCGTCGTGCGTGTAGTAGAGGTGGGCGGCGTCCGCGCCGAACTTCGCGACGGCCCGGCCGCGCAGGTGGTTCTGGGTGACGGCCGCGGCCACCAGCTCCACCGGGTGGTCGCGACGCAGGCGGGTGCCCAGGGCGAGGTCGGACTCGCGCCCGGCGCAGGCGGCCACCTCGGCCAGCAGCGCCTGCCCGGCCGGCGTGGTCAGGGTGGCGAAGGTCTGGGCGTCCACGCGCCCGAGTCTGCCACCGCGTGCCCCGGCTTCGGACCTAGCACTCTGTTGGGACGAGTGCCAGCCGGTGCTACGCTGACGACTGGCACTCCCAACGAGTGAGTGCCAACCGAACGTCTCTCATCGAAAGGGGAGGTCGACCAGTGTCGGTCACCATCAAGCCGCTCGAAGATCGCATCGTCATCAAGGCCGGAGAGGCCGAGCAGACCACCGCGTCGGGTCTCGTCATCCCCGACACCGCCAAGGAGAAGCCGCAGGAGGGCGAGGTCGTGGCCGTGGGCCCCGGTCGCGTCAGCGACAGCGGCGAGCGCATCCCCGTCGACGTGGCCGTCGGCGACAAGGTGCTCTTCAGCAAGTACGGCGGCACCGAGGTCAAGCACGGCGGCGAGGAGTTCCTCATCCTCAACGCCCGCGACGTCCTCGCCGTCATCGCCTGAGTCCACCCAAGCCAACCGTTAGGGAGCACTCGTGCCCAAGATTCTGGAATTCGACGAGGACGCACGCCGCGCCCTCGAACGCGGTGTCGACAAGCTCGCCGACACCGTCAAGGTGACCCTCGGCCCCAAGGGCCGCTACGTCGTCCTCGACAAGAAGTGGGGCGCCCCCACGATCACGAACGACGGCGTGTCCGTCGCGCGTGAGGTCGAGCTCGACGACCCCTTCGAGAACCTCGGCGCCCAGCTCGCCAAGGAAGTCGCCACCAAGACCAACGACGTCGCCGGTGACGGCACCACGACCGCCACGGTCCTGGCCCAGGCGATGGTCCACGAGGGCCTGCGCGCCGTCGCGGCCGGCGCCAACCCGGTCGGCCTCAAGAAGGGCATCGAGGCGGCCGTCGAGGCCGTCACGAACGAGCTGCACTCGCGCGCTCGCGCCGTCGACTCGGTCTCGGACATGTCCGCCGTCGCCACGGTCTCCAGCCGTGACGCGGTCATCGGCGAGCTCATCGCCGAGGCGTTCGACAAGGTCGGCAAGGACGGTGTCATCACCGTCGAGGAGTCCAACACCATGGGCACCGACCTCGAGTTCACCGAGGGCATGCAGTTCGACAAGGGCTACCTGTCGCCGTACATGGTCACCGACACCGAGCGCATGGAGGCCGTCCTCGACGATCCCTACATCCTCGTCAACCAGGGCAAGATCTCGGCCGTGTCCGACCTCCTGCCGCTGCTGGAGAAGGTCGTCCAGTCCGGCAAGGCCCTGTTCATCATCGCCGAGGACATCGAGGGCGAGGCCCTGTCCACGATCGTGGTGAACAAGATCCGCGGCACGTTCACGTCCGTGGCCGTCAAGGCGCCCGCGTTCGGCGATCGCCGCAAGGCCATGCTGCAGGACATCGCGACCCTCACCGGCGCGACCGTCGTGACGCCCGACGTCGGCCTCAAGCTCGACCAGGTCGGCCTCGAGGTCCTCGGCACCGCCCGTCGCGTCGTCGTCACCAAGGACGACACGACGATCATCGACGGCGGCGGCGAGCAGGCCGAGGTCGAGGGCCGCGTGGCCCAGATCAAGGCCGAGTTCGAGCAGACCGACTCCGAGTGGGACCGCGAGAAGCTCCAGGAGCGTCTCGCCAAGCTGGCCGGTGGCGTCTGCGTCATCCGCGTCGGCGCGGCCACCGAGGTCGAGCTCAAGGAGAAGAAGCACCGCATCGAGGACGCCGTGTCGGCGACCCGCGCGGCCATCGAGGAGGGCATCGTCCCCGGCGGTGGCTCGGCGCTGGTCCACGCGGTCGGCGTGCTCGACCAGGACCTCGAGCTCTCGGGCGACGAGGCCATCGGTGCTCGCATCGTCCGCAAGGGCGCGGACGCCCCGCTGGAGTGGATCGCCCGCAACGGCGGCGTCTCCGGCGAGGTCGTCGTGGCCAAGGTCCGCGAGTCGGGCGAAGGCTACAACGCGGCCACGGGCGAGTACGGCGACCTGCTCGCGCAAGGCATCCTCGACCCGGTCAAGGTCACGCGCTCGGCGCTCGCCAACGCGGCCTCGATCGCGGCCATGCTGCTCACCACCGAGACCCTCGTGGTGGACAAGCCGGCCGACGAGGACGACGCGCACGCCGGTCACCACCACTGACCGACACCGTCACGACGCAGGCCCCGGGCACCCGCCCGGGGCCTGCGTCGTGCGGTGACGGCGGGACGGGCCGGAGCCGCTCGTGAGACGAGGGACGACAGTGTCCGTCGGGCCCAATAACCTAGGGTTCGACCCGGTGTCCGCACCCGTTGATAGGACTGCCCCATGACGACGCCATCGACCACCTGCCCGTGGTGGTGCACCGACCACCGCTCCGGCGAGACGGCAGAGGACGAGCAGCACGCCCGTGTGTTCCCGGTGCCCGGTGGGGCCTGGGTGGCCATCCTGCACGGCGCGCTGCCCGGCGACCGGATCGAGCTGGCCTACGGGGCCGAGGCCTATGCGGCGTCGGCGGGGGAGGGGCGTGCGTTCGCCGCGGCACTGCAGCACGCGGCCGACGTGTTCGACCGGATCGTGTCCGAGGTCGAGCGCGTGAGGGTCAGCGGTCGGACGACTCCATGAACCGCCGCACGTCCACCAGCAGGTCGCCCAGCTCCAGTCCGAAGGCCGCCTCGAGGGCCAGGATCGTGTCCAGGCTCGGGTTGGCCGAGGAGCGGCCGGTGGCGTTGTTGTTGCGGTTGTTCTCCAGGTTCTGCACCTGGTTGCGGCTCAGTCCCGCGCGGTGCGCGAGCTCCTCCTGGGTCATGCCGGCCTGCTCGCGGCGGCGGCGCAGCCACTGGGCGAACGAGCTGGCGACCTCGGCGGTGTGAGCGGTCGGCGTCCGTTTGGGCATGCACAACAGCATGGGCCCAATCGTCGTCCGCGCGCAGCCCAATACGGTGTGGCGCGGCGTCGCATCCCCGGCGTGCGGACCGGGGATCCGGGACGGCTCCGAAAAGGTGGTGACGCGTCTCACAGTCTATGTTACATTCACAATGTCACATACCGATGACCGAGGAGATCGCATGACCGTCACCGACGATCGCGCCGCCGTCGAGTTCCGCCAGTCCATCGACATGGACTCCGAGCTGGAGCGACTGCTCGAGTCCGCCGCCGTCCTGTCGTACGACCCCGACCAGGAGATCGACTGGGACAAGCCGCTCGACCCGCACAAGTACGGCCTCAACCCCGAGTGGTCCACGCTCTACGGCACGCCGCTGTGGGACCGGATGACCGAGCAGCAGCGGATCGACCTCACCCGCCACGAGGTCGGCTCGATCATGAGCACCGGCATCTGGTTCGAGACGATGCTCCAGTCGATGGTGCTGCGCTCGCAGTACTCGGCCGACTACGGCGACCCCGAGTTCCGCTTCGCCCTCACCGAGATCGCCGACGAGTGCCGCCACTCGCTGATGTTCAGCAAGACCTGCAGCAAGATGGGCGTCCCGCACTACCGCCCGCGCCGTCTCTTCCACGAGCTGGCCCGCGTCTTCCGCACCACCGCCACCGGCGAGATGGCGTACTCCTCGATCCTCGTGGCCGAGGAGGTCCTCGACATCATGCAGCGCGACTGGATGCGCGGCGAGAACGTCCTCGAGGAGGTGCGCACCACGAGCAAGATCCACGTGGTCGAGGAGGCGCGCCACATGAAGTTCGCGCGCATGGAGATCAAGGAGTACCTCGAGGGGATCTCCAAGCCGCGCCGGCACCTGGCCGCGTTCGTCATCTCGATCGTGGCCGCGATCATCGTCGACTCGCTGGTCAACGACGACGTCTACGCCAACGCCGGCCTCGATCCCGAGGAGGCGAAGGCGGCGGCGAAGTCCAACACCCACCACCAGAACCTCATGCGGATGAGCTGCGTGCACCTCATGGACTTCCTGTCCGAGGTGGGCCTGCTGACCCCGTCCGCCATGCGGATGTACCGCACCGTCCACATGCTCTGACGGCCACGCCGACCCGAACCGAAAGCACCCGCCGTGGCCTACGCGATCACCCAGTCCTGCTGCAAGGACGCCTCGTGCGTCTCGGTCTGCCCCGTGGACTGCATCCATCCCACCCCCGACGAGCGCGACTTCGCGACGACCGACATCGTCTACGTCGACCCGAGCGTCTGCATCGACTGCGGCGCCTGCGCCGACGCCTGCCCGGTGGCGGCGCCGAAGCCGATCGACCTGCTGCGCGGCCCCGAGACGATCTTCGCCGAGCTCAACGCCGCGTACTTCGAGCGGCGCCCCGAGCGCGAGGAGCCGAAGGTCCACACGTGGGAGGAGATGGGCGGCGACCTCGAGCGCTCGCTGTCGATCGCGATCGTCGGCACGGGTCCGGCCGCGGCCTACACTGCGCGTCAGCTGCTGCTGTCCACCGACGCGCGCATCACGATGATCGACCGGCTCCCCGTGCCGGGCGGTCTCGTGCGCGGCGGGGTGGCTCCCGACCACGTCGACACCAAGAAGTTCGCCGACCTGTTCCAGTGGGCCTACAAGCACCCGCGCACCTCGATGGTGATGAACGTCGAGGTCGGCCGCGACATCTCCCACCGCGACGTGCTGCGCCACCACGACGTCGTGATCTACGGCGTCGGCGCGCGCCGCGACCGCGAGCTGGGGGTGCCGGGGGAGGACCTGCCCGGCGTCTACCCCGCGCCCGAGGTCGTCGGCTGGTACAACGGCGCGCTCGACGTCGAGCCCACCGGCGTGGTGCTCCAGGGTGACCGCGTCGTGATCGTGGGCAACGGCAACGTGGCGCTCGACCTGGCCCGGCTGCTGCTGCACGACCCCGACGTGCTGGCGCGCACCGACATGCCCGACCACGCCGTGCAGGCCTTCCGCGGGCTCGACGTCCGCGAGGTGGTCCTGCTCGGCCGGCGCGGGCCGTCGGTCGCGGCGTTCACCCGGCCCGAGCTGCTGATGATGCCGCCGGGCATCGACGTCGTGGTCGCCCGCGACGAGTTCACCGTGACTGAGCTGGAGGACGCCGAGCCCGAGACCAACGCCGCGGTCCTGGCCGCGCTGCCGCTGGTCGACGTCGACCTCACCACGCCGCCCGGCGAGCGCCGTCGCCTCGTCTTCGCGTTCGGCCGCCAGGTCGTCTCGATCGAGGGCGACGACCGCGTCGAGGCCGTGCAGATGGCGCCGTCGGGCGTCGCCGAGCAGGCCGTGAAGGTGCCGTGCGGCACGCTGATCCGCGCCACCGGCCACCGCGGCACTCCCGTGCCCGATCTGCCGTTCGACGAGGAGACCGCCACGGTCCCGAACGAGCACGGTCGCGTGATCGACCCCGACACGGGTCGGCCCGTGCCGGGCACCTACGTCGTCGGCTGGATCAAGCGCGGCGCCACGGGCGGCATCGGCACCAACCGCACGTGCGCCCACGAGACGATCCAGTCGATCATCGCCGACGCGAACGCCGGGCTCATCCCGCCGGCGCCGCGCCGCAGGCTCACCTTCGGACCGTTCGTGCGCACCCGCGTCGACGGCGTCGTGGGCCGTCGCCGCATGCTCGCGATCGAGAAGGCCGAGGAGAAGGCGGGCCGCCGCGAGGGCCGTCCGCGCGTGAAGTTCTCGTCGGTCGACGAGATGCTCCAGGTCAGCCCCGCGACGAGCCTGCACTGACGACGCGGATCACATCCCGCGGCCTCGGGACGGCGTCGGGGCGCGGGTAGACTCGCGCCATGGTGGGCATCCCCGACAAGTTCGCTCCTCTCGGCCTCACGTACGACGACGTCCTGCTGCTCCCGGGCGAGACCGACGTCATCCCCAGCGAGGTCGACACCACGACCCGGCTGACGCGTGACATCTCGCTGCGGATCCCGCTGCTGTCGAGCGCGATGGACACCGTCACCGAGTCGCGCATGGCGATCGCCATGGCGCGCGAGGGCGGCATCGGCATCCTGCACCGCAACCTCTCGATCGAGGACCAGGCCTATCAGGTCGACCTCGTCAAGCGCACCCAGACGGGCATCATCCCCAACCCCGTCACGATCGGCCCGAAGGCCACCCTCGAGGAGCTCGACGAGCGCTGCGGCGAGTACCGCGTCTCGGGCCTGCCGGTCGTCGATGAGGACAACACGCTGCTGGGCATCGTCACCAACCGCGACCTGCGCTTCACGCCCGTCGCCGAGTGGGCCACCACGCTCGTCCACGACGTCATGACCCACATGCCGCTGATCACCGGGCCCGTCGGCATCAGCCGCGAGGACGCCTCCGCGCTGCTGCGCCAGCACAAGCGCGAGCGCCTGCCGATCGTCGACGAGCAGGGCAAGCTCGCCGGCCTCATCACCGTCAAGGACTTCGTGAAGTCCGAGCAGTTCCCGATGGCCAGCAAGGACGCCGAGGGTCGCCTGCTCGTCGGTGCCGCGGTCGGCTTCTTCGGCGACTCCTACGACCGCGCGAGCCGCCTCATGGAGGCCGGCGTCGACGTGCTCGTCGTCGACACCGCCCACGGCCACGCCCGCGCCCTGCTCGACATGGTGCGCAAGCTCAAGGCCGACTCGGCCTTCGACGGCGTCCAGATCATCGGCGGCAACGTCGCCACCCGCGAGGGCGCCCAGGCGCTCGTCGACGCCGGCGTCGACGCGGTGAAGGTGGGCGTCGGACCCGGCTCGATCTGCACCACGCGCGTCGTCGCGGGCGTCGGCGTGCCCCAGATCTCGGCCGTCTACGAGGCCACGCTGGCCGCGGCCCCGGCCGGCGTCCCGGTCATCGCCGACGGCGGCCTGCAGTACTCCGGCGACATCGCCAAGGCGCTCGTCGCGGGCGCCGAGAGCGTGATGGTCGGCTCCCTGCTGGCCGGCTGCGAGGAGAGCCCGGGCGAGCTGATCTTCGTCGCGGGCAAGCAGTACAAGACCTACCGCGGCATGGGCTCGGTCGGCGCGATGGCCTCGCGCGGCAAGAAGTCCTACTCCAAGGACCGCTACTTCCAGGCCGACGTCACCAGCGACGACAAGATCGTCCCCGAGGGCATCGAGGGACGCGTCGCCTACCGCGGCCCGCTGTCCACCGTGGCGCACCAGCTCGTCGGTGGCCTGCACCAGTCGATGTTCTACGTCGGCTCGCGCACCATCCCCGAGCTGCGCGACCGCGGCCGCTTCGTCCGGATCACCGCGGCCGGCCTCAAGGAGAGCCACCCGCACGACATCCAGATGACGGTCGAGGCGCCGAACTACACGATCCTCTGACGTCATCGCGGCCCGATAGGCTGGGCGCGTGAGCATCGACATCGGACTGGCCAAGCGCGGCCGGCAGGGGTACCACTTCGACGACATCGCCATCGTGCCGAGTCGCCGCACGCGCGACCCGCAGGAGGTGTCGACGCACTGGCAGATCGACGCGTACCGCTTCGACCTGCCGATCGTCGCCGCTCCGATGGACTCGGTGATGAGCCCCGAGACCGCGATCGCGCTGGGCAAGTTCGGCGGCCTCGGCGTGCTGAACCTCGAGGGCCTGTGGACCCGCTACGAGGACCCGCGCCCGCTGCTGGAGGAGATCGCGCGCATCGAGCCCGCGCAGGTCACTCCGCGCCTGCAGCAGATCTACAGCGAGCCCATCAAGGCCGAGCTGATCACCGCGCGCCTCCAGGAGATCCGCGACGCGGGCGTGACCGTCGCGGGCTCGCTCTCGCCGGGCCACACGAAGCAGTTCGCCGACGCGGTCGTGAAGGCAGGCGTCGACCTGTTCGTCATCCGCGGCACCACCGTCTCGGCCGAGCACGTCTCGGGCAACGCCGAGCCGCTGAACCTCAAGGAGTTCATCTACGAGCTCGACGTGCCGGTGATCGTGGGCGGCTGCGCCACCCACCAGGCGGCCCTGCACCTCATGCGCACCGGCGCGGCCGGCGTGCTGGTCGGCTTCGGCGGCGGCGCCACCCACACCACGCGCAGCGTGCTGGGCGTCGCGGTGCCGATGGCCTCGGCCGTGTCCGACGTCGCCGCGGCGCGCCGCGACTACCTCGACGAGTCGGGTGGCCGCTACGTGCACGTCATCGCCGACGGCTCGATCGGCCGCAGCGGCGACCTCGCCAAGGCCTTCGCCTGCGGCGCCGACGCCGTGATGATCGGCTCGCCGTTCGCGCGCGCCACGGACGCCCCCGGCAGCGGCTTCCACTGGGGTGCCGAGGCCTGGCACGGCGACCTGCCGCGCGGCGAGCGCGTCGAGATCGGCACCGTCGGCTCGCTCGAGCAGGTGCTCTTCGGTCCCTCGCACGTGCCCGACGGCACGATGAACCTCGTCGGCGCCCTGCGCCGCGCGATGGCCACCACCGGCTACACGGACCTCAAGGAGTTCCAGCGCATCGAGGTCGTCCTCGGGTGACGCTCACCGTCGCGGCCGGCCAGTTCGCCTCGGCCGGCGACGTCGAGACCGACATCGCCACCGTCGTCCGCGCGGTGCAGCAGGCCGGCGGAGCCGACCTGCTGGTGATGCCCGAGCTGTTCCTCGGCGGCTATCGCCTGCCGCCGATCGTGGTGGGCGAGTCGGATCCGCGCCTGCAGCCGATCGCCGACGCGGCGGCTGCCGCGGGCACGGTCGTACTGGTGGGCGCGTGCCTCGACGGGCCCGACGGGTTCACGATCTCCACGCTCGCGTTCGGGCTCGGCGACGACCCGGCCGCTCGCCGCGTCTACGACAAGCAGAACCCCTGCGGCGACGAGGGTCAGCACGTCGTCCCCGGCTCCGAGAGCGTCATCATCGACGTCCGGGGCTGGGCCGTCGGCCTGTCCATCTGCTACGACGGCTGCTTCCCCGAGCACGCCCGCGCGGTAGCCCTTGCCGGCGCCGAGGTCTACGCCGCGTCGGTGGCGTACTTCGCCGGCAGCGCCCACCGGCGCGAGGTCTACTACCGCGCCCGTGCGGTCGAGAACGGCATGTACGCGGTCGTCAGCGGCCTGAGCGGCTCGGTCGCGGGCGCGGAGTTCGACGGCGGCAGCGCGGTCTACGACCCCGAGGGCCGCGTCCTCGCCTCGGTCGAGGAGACCGAGGGCCTCGCGATCGCCACGCTCGACCGGCCGCTGCTCAAGGCCACGCGTGCGGCCCACACGATGCTGGCCGACGTGCGCGAGCCCGGCCCGGTGGTGCGGCGATGACCGCCGAGATCGTCGAGGTCGACTTCCTCGACCCCCGCGTGCTCGACCTGCGCGCTCGGATGGGCGCCGAGATGGGCGAGCTGTACGGCACGCCCCGGCACTCCGTCGGGGCCGAGGACGTCACCCCGGAGTCCGTGCTCGCGTGCCTGCTCGCGCTCGACGGCGACCGGCCGGTCGGCACGGTCAGCCTGCGCCGCCTGCGCGACCTCGTGGAGATCAAGCGGATGTTCCTGCTGCCCGAGACGCGCGGCACGGGCCTCGCGGCGCGGATGCTCGCGGCGATCGAGGACCGCGCCCGTGCGGTCACCGACCGCGTCGTGCTGCACACGGGGGAGCGGCAGCGAGCCGCGATCGCCCTCTACACGCGCTCGGGCTACGAGCCGATCGAGATCTACGAGCCGTACGACCAGGTGCCCGAGTCGCTCTGCTTCGCCAAGCGGCTGGACGACCCCGCCTTGCTGTAACCCGCGGTGACGGGATGTGACAGTCGTGGTGTCACATGTCGGATTTCTTCGGTATCGTCCTGTCCATGCCTGATGTCGCCCAGATCACAGTCGCGCCCGAGCGCGCCGCCCAGCTCACCCGCCTGATCCGGGCGACGGGCACCGAGACCCGTACCACCGTGTCGCCCCTGAGCGGAGCCGACGTGGCCACCATCCCGGTCTCCACCGACCAGGACGTCCTCGACGCCTTCGCTGCCGCTCGCGTCGCCCAGCTGACCTGGGCGCGCACCTCGCTGCGCCGCCGGAAGAAGGCGCTGCTGCGGCTGCACGACCTCGTCCTGAAGCACCAGGACGAGCTGCTCGACCTCGTGCAGCTGGAGTCGGGCAAGGCGCGCGCGCACGCCTTCGACGAGGTGCTGCACACCGCGCTGACCGGCCGCTACTACGGCCGTCGCCTGGCGCGCATCCTCGGCCCGCACCGCCGGGGCGGCGTCTACCCCGGGCTCACGAGCGTGCGCCAGCACCAGCGGCCGAAGGGCGTCGTCGGCCTCATCACGCCGTGGAACTACCCGTTGTCGATGGCGCTCGTCGACGGCCTCGCCGCCGTCGCCGCCGGCAACGCCGTGGTGCACAAGCCCGACAGCCAAGCGCCGCTCACCGCCCTGGCGATCATCGAGCTGATGCACCGCGCGGGCTTCCCGAAGGACCTGTGGCAGGTCGTCAGCGGCGCCGGTTCGGTCATCGGCTCGGCGATCATCGCGAACGCCGACTACATCTGCTTCACGGGCTCCACCGCCACCGGCAAGCGCATCGCCGCCCAGTGCTCCGAGCGGCTCATCGGCTGCTCGCTCGAGCTCGGCGGCAAGAACCCGATGATCGTGCTGCCCGGCGCCGACGTCGAGAAGGCGGTCGAGGGCACGGTCACGGCGGCCTTCAGCTCGGCCGGCCAGCTGTGCGTCTCGATCGAGCGCATCTACGTGCACGAGTCGATCTACCCGCGCTATCGCGACGCACTGGCCGAGCGCCTGTCGCACCTGGCCTACGGCGCGAACGCCGACTGGGAGGTCGAGATGGGCACGCTCGTCTCGCCCGCCCAGCTGGCCACGATCGAGAAGCACGTCGCCGACGCGCTCGACCACGGTGCCACCCTCGTGTCCGGCGGCCGGGCCCGTCCCGACATCGCCCCGTGGTTCCACGAGCCCACGGTCCTGGAGGACGTGCCCCCGGCGGCGCTGTGCTTCGCCGAGGAGACGTTCGGTCCGCTCGTCTCGCTCTACCCGTACCGCAGCGTGGGCGAGGCGGTGCAGGCCGCGAACAGCACGGTCTACGGCCTCAACGCCAGCGTGTGGGGACCCACGCGCCGCGCCCGCAAGGTGGCCGAGCGGCTCCGCGCGGGCACGGTCAACGTCAACGAGGGCTTCGCCGCCACGTTCGGCAGCATCGGCGCGCCCATGGGCGGCATGAAGGAGTCCGGCACCGGACGCCGCCAGGGCGCCGAGGGCCTGCTGCGGTTCACCGAGACCCAGTCGATCGGCGTGCAGCGGCTGATGCCCGTCAGCGGACCCGCCTTCCTGTCGAGGCGGACGTTCGGCTCCCTGCTGACCGTCGGCCTCGGCCTGCTGCGCCGACTCACCACCCGAGCCTGAGAGAGGAACGACCATGACCGAGCAGGACTACGACGTCGTCATCATCGGATCGGGGTTCGGCGGCAGCGTCTCGGCGCTGCGGCTGACCGAGAAGGGCTACAAGGTCCTCGTGCTCGAGGCCGGCCGCCGCTTCGCCGACCACGAGTTCGCGAAGAACTCCTGGCACCTGCGCGAGTACCTGTGGGCCCCGCGGCTCGGCTGCTACGGCATCCAGCGGATCAACCTGCTGCGCAACTCGCTCGTGCTCGCCGGCGCGGGCGTCGGCGGTGGCTCGCTGGTCTACGCCAACACGCTCTACGAGCCGCTCGACCCGTTCTACGAGGACCCGGCCTGGAGCCACATCACCGACTGGAAGAGCGAGCTCGCGCCGTACTACGACCAGGCCAAGCGCATGCTCGGCGTCAACCCGGTCACCGAGATGAGCCCCGCCGACACGGTCGTGAAGACCACCGCCGAGCGGCTCGGCTACGGCGACAGCTTCCACTTCGCGCCCGTCGGCGTGCTGTTCGGCGAGGAGGAGGGCCGCGACGTCGGCGACCCGTACTTCGGCGGCGTCGGACCCGACCGCCGCACCTGCATCAACTGCGGCGAGTGCATGTCGGGCTGCCGACACAACGCCAAGAACACGCTCGTCAAGAACTACCTCTACCTGGCCGAGCAGGCCGGGGCCGAGGTCCGCGACCTCACCACCGTGGTCGACGTGCGCCCGGCCGCCGGCGGCTACGAGGTGCACTCGCGATCCACCCGGAAGTGGCGTGGCAAGAACCCCGTGATCCGAGCCGAGCAGGTCATCTTCTCGGCCGCCTCGCTAGGCACGCAGCGACTGCTGCACCAGCTGCGCGACGGCGGCAGCCTGCCGCACGTCTCGAAGCGCCTCGGCCTGCTGACCCGCACCAACTCCGAGGCCCTCATGGGCTCGGTCGCGATGAACCGCGACGTCGACTACACGCGCGGCGTGGCGATCACGTCGTCGATCCACCCCAACGACACCACCCACATCGAGCCCGTCCGATACGGGAAGGGCTCCAACGTGATGATGTTCGTCCAGATGGTGCTGTCCACCGACGGCAGCGGCCAGGGCAAGCCGAGCGTGCTCACGGTGCTGAAGAACATCGTGCGGATCGCGCCGCGGCTGCCGAAGCTCTACGACGCGTTCCACTGGTCCGAGCGCACCGTCATCGCGCTGGTGATGCAGGCGCGCGACAACTCGATCACGACCTACACGAAGCGCCGGCTGTTCGGCGGTCGCAAGATGACGACCAAGCAGGGATCGGGCGAGCCGAACCCCACCCACATCCCCGAGGCGCACCGCGCGGTGACCGAGATGGCCGACTACATGGACGGCGTCCCGGGCGGCATCGTCACCGAGCCGATCGGCATTCCCATGACGGCGCACTTCCTCGGCGGCTGCGCGATCGGCGACTCGCCCGAGACCGGCGTCATCGACCCCTACCAGCGGCTCTACGGGCACGAGGGCCTGCACGTCATCGACGGCTCGGCGATCAGCGCCAACCTCGGCGTGAACCCCTCGCTCACGATCACGGCGCAGGCCGAGCGGGCCGTGGCGATGTGGCCCAACAAGGGCGAGGCCGACCAGCGTCCGGCGCTGGGCCAGGCCTACCGCCGCATCGAGCCGATCCTGCCGAAGAACCCCGTCGTCCCCGACCAGGCCCCCGCGGCCTACCGCCTCCCGATCGTCGCCGTCTCCTGACCGTTCCCGCCTCCGGCGGGCGAGATCTGTAGCGGTAGCCACCCTTTTTCGGCCGGAACCGCCCGAGAACGGTGGAGACCGCTACAGATCTCGGTCCCGGGAGGGACGAAAGACGCCCGCGGGCGTGAGCACGAGGTCGACCGGGTGGTCGTGCGGCTCGTGCGGCACGTGCTCGAGGAGCTCGTCGTCGAACACGACGGCGCACACGACGCCGGGGAAGTCCGCGAGGGCGCGGTCGTAGTAGCCCGCGCCCCGGCCGAGCCGGTTGCCGGCGTGGTCCACCGCGAGCCCGGGCACGAGCGCGACGTCGCACGTGGCCAGCGCGCCGGCGCCGAGCGGCGGACCGGTGGGCTCGGGCACGCCGAGCGCCCCCACGGCCACCGAGCCGAGCTCGTGGACGACCCAGTCCATCGAGCGGTCGGGCCGGCCGAGCGGCACCAGCACCTCCACGCCGCGTCCCGCCAGCAGGTCGATCAGCGGCTCGGTGCCCGGCTCGCTCGGCAGCGAGAGGTACGCCGCCACCCGCCGCGCACGCACCAGGGCGGGCAGCGCGGTGGCGTGCAGGGCGATCGCCTCGGCGGCTCCGGTCCGCTCCGCGGTCGTGCGATCGCGCCGACGTGCGGCCAGCAGCCGACGGAGGTTCGTCTTCTCACCCGTCACGGACGCCGACATGGCGCTAGCCTAGGGCCGATGAACGCACTGGCAGCCGCACAGGACAAGATGCGCTCGGTCGGGCTGCCCGAGCAGGCGATCGACGTCTTCACGGCGTTCTACCACCAGCTCGAGGAGGGTGCGTCCGGGCTCATCCCCGAGTCCGAGGTCGAGCCGCTCGAGGACGTCGCGAGCATCCACTCGCTCGACTACGACACCGAGACGCTGCGCCGAGCCGCCGCCGAGACGGTGGTCATCAAGCTCAACGGCGGCCTCGGCACCACGATGGGCATGCAGCAGGCGAAGTCGCTGCTGCCGATCAAGCACCGCCTGAGCTTCCTCGACCTCATCGTCGACCAGGTGTGGCACGTGCGCTCCACCCTCGGGGTCGACCTGCCGCTGCTGTTCATGAACAGCTTCCGCACGCGCGACGACACCCTCGAGGCCCTGTCGCACTACCCCGAGCTGAAGGTCGGCGACCTCCCGCTCGACTTCCTGCAGAACCGCGAGCCCCGCCTCGACGCCGAGACCCTCGCGCCCGTCGAGTGGCCCGACGATCCGTCGCTCGAGTGGTGCCCGCCGGGCCACGCCGACCTCTACACCGCCCTCGACGCCTCGGGCGTGCTCGACCAGCTGATCGAGGCCGGCTACCGGTACGCCTCGATCTCCAACGCCGACAACCTCGGCGCCGTGCCCGACCCGGCGATGATGGCGTGGTTCGCCGAGACCGGGGCGCCGTACGCGGCCGAGGTCTGCCGCCGCACGCCGGCCGACGTCAAGGGCGGTCACCTCGTGGTGCGCCGCTCCGACGGCCGCCTCATCCTGCGCGAGACAGCGCAGATCGCCCCTGAGGACCGCGAGGCCGCGGCCGACCTGTCGGTTCACCGCTACTTCCACACGAACAACCTCTGGTTCGACCTCCACGCGCTGCGTGCCGAGCTGGACCGCGCGCAGGGCGTCCTCGACCTGCCGCTCATCCGCAACCAGAAGAACGTCGACCCCACCGATCCCGACAGCCCCGAGGTGATCCAGATCGAGTCCGCGATGGGCGCGGCGATCTCGGTGTTCGAGGGCGCCACGGCGATCGAGGTCGACCGCGCGCGCTTCCTGCCGGTGAAGACCACCGACGACCTGCTGCTGCTGCGCTCCGACGTCTACGACGTGGGCCCCGACTACCAGATGCGCGCCCGCGTGGACGACGTCCCGTCGGTCGACCTCGACAAGCGCTACTTCAAGGCCATCGGCGAGTTCGACAAGCGACTGCCGTTCTCGGTCGGCCTGCTGTACGCCTCGTCGCTCACGGTGCGCGGGGACTGGAGCTTCGGCGAGGGCGTCGTGGTGCGCGGCGACGTGGTCCTCGAGGACGAGGGCCGACCGCGCCACGTGGCCTCCGGAACGGTGCTGTCCGGGATCTAGCGCGGAACGGCCGTTAGGCTGGCACGCATGTCGTCAGGACAACTGCCTCCGCGGACGCGTCCCGTCAGCGTCGCCCCCGGCCGCCTGACGGTCGAGGACCACCTCGAGACCATCCTGCGGGGCGTCGGACCCCTCGCGGCCTACGACCAGCCCGTCGTCGAGTCGCTGGGCCTGACCCTCCACGAGGACGTCCTCAGCGACGACGACCTGCCGCGATTCTCCGCGGCCGCGGTCGACGGCTACGCCGTCAACGCCACCGACGTCGTCGGGGCCCGCCCGGGCGAGCCCGTCGAGCTCCCGGTCGTCGCCGAGATCGTCCCCGGCCTGGGCAAGCCCTTCGCCATCAGTGGCGGCTCGTGCGTGCGGATCATGGCCGGCGCGCCGCTGCCGCGCGGCGCCGACGCCGTCGTCCCCGCCGACTCCACCGACGGCGGCCGGACGAAGGTGGCCATCGGCCGCGCCGTGCTGGCCGGGTCGGGCGTGCGGCACGCCGCCGGCGACCTCTCGCGCGGTGCCGTCGCGCTGCCCGAGGGGGCCGTGCTCGGTCCGCGCGAGATCGGCCTGCTGGCCGCGATCGGCCGCGACCGCGTGCGCGCCCGTCCGCGTCCGCGCGTCGTCGTGATGTCCACGGGCCGCGAGCTGCGCGAGCCCGGCGCCCACCTCGACGCCGACTCCGTCCACGACGCGAACTCCTCGATGCTGGCCGCGGCCGTGCGCGACCTCGGCGCGATCGCCTACCGCGTCGGCGTCGTCGACGACGATCCCGCGCACTTCAAGCGCGTGCTGTCCGACCAGCTCGTGCGTGCCGACCTCGTCATCACCACCGGCGGCATCACGGGCGACGAGCGCGCCCTCGTGAAGCGCACGCTCACCGAGGTCGGCGAGGTCACCTTCTCCGACGTCGCGCTGCACCCGGGCCGCACCCACGGCTTCGGGCGCGTCTTCGACGAGCAGACCCCCGTCATCACGCTGCCGGGCGACCCGGTGTCGGCGTACGTCGGCTTCGAGGTCTTCGTGGTGCCGGCGATCCGCCGCATGCTGGGCCGCACGCCCTACCGCCGCCCGCAGGTGCACGCCGTCCTGGCCGAGGACCTCACGTCCGACACCGGCGTGCGCGAGTACCGCCCGGCGTTCTTCGAGGTCACGCACCGCGGAGCGAAGGTCACCCCCTTGCCGCACGCCGGACCCCACCTCGTGGGCACGCTCGCGAAGGCCAACGCCCTGATCGTGGTGGGCGAGGACGAGAGCGCGCTGCACCTGGGCGACACCGTCCGCACCCTCGTGCTGGACCGCAACTTCTGATGGCACGCGGGTGGCCGGCCACGCTGTCGGACGGTCTCGTCGGCGTCCGTCCGCTGGTGCGTCGCGACGCCTCCACGTGGGCGCGGCTGCGCTCGGAGAACGCCGACTGGCTCGTCCAGTGGGAGGCCACGCTGCCGCGCGGCGAGGGCAACGCGCCCGAGTCCTACGGTGCGACGATCGCCACGCTGCGCCGCCGCGCCCGTGAGGGCTCCGCGATGCCCTTCGCCGTGACGTGGGCCGGCGACATGGTCGGGCAGGTCACCGTGAGCGGCATCACGCGCGGCTCGGCGCTGTGGGCCAGCATCGGCTACTGGGTGGCACGCAGCCACGCCGGTCGCGGTGTCACGCCCACCGCGGTCGCGCTCGTGTGCGACCACCTGTTCACCAAGGCCGGCCTGCACCGGATCGAGATCTCGATCCGTCCCGAGAACGCCGCCAGCCTGCGCGTCGTGGAGAAGCTCGGCTTCGAGGAGTTCGGTCTCGCCCCGCGCTACCTGCACATCGCGGGGGAGTGGCGCGACCACCGGATGTTCCAGCTGCTCCAGGAGGACGTGCCGCACGGCGTCCTGGCGCGCCTGCGCGGGGACGGTTCCACCACCTGAGTCCGACGGGGCCTGCGTGAACTCTGGTGCGACACACCCGGCAGGCTCCCACGGATCGAGCGCGTCACGACCTACGGTTTCAAGCGTGGGTTCCAGCGGATTGATCGTCGCGTTCGTCGTCGCCTTGTGGGCGGCGTACTTCGTGCCGCTCGTCCTGCGTCGCTACGACGAGGCGGGCAAGAACTCCTCCCTCGACCAGGACGGTCCCACGCGTCGCGTGGTGGAGCCGCGCCGCACCGTGGTGGCCGCCGAGGAGCGTCCCGCGCCCTCCGTCACGAAGAAGGTGGCCCCGCCCGTGACGAAGCGCGCCGAGCCCGCCACCCCCTCGACTTCCCCTCGCGTCGACCGGACTTCTCCGGCGGTCGACGCGCAACGTCCGCGCGTCACGCGCGAGGCCGCCCAGATCGCGGCCCGTCGTCGCCGCAACGTGCTGCTGACGCTCGTGGCCGTGCTGGCGGTGCTGACCGGCGTCACCGTCGCCAGCCTCGTTCCCGTGTGGACGCCCGCGATCGGCGTCGGCCTGATCGTCGCCTGGCTGGTCCTGTGCCGCGTCATGGTGCGCCAGGAGCGCGGCATCGCCCGCGGCTCCTCGCAGGGCCGTATCGTGCGCGGGCTGCGCGCCGTGCCGTCGTCCGTCGTCCGGGCCTTCGGCTGGGCCTCGGGCCGTGTCGGGTCCGACCGGTCCACCACCGTCGGGGGCACCGCCGCCGACGAGGAGATGACCATCGTCGTCTCCGACCAGGTGGAGGACCTCGCGCTCGAGCGTCGCAACGTCATGGAGACCGACGCGCCGCTGGCCGCCGACGCCCTCGACGAGCAGTTGCAGATCGCGGTGCCCAGCGTCTCGGCCACGAGTGGCGAGCCGCTGTGGGACCCGCTGCCGATCACCGTGCCCACCTACGTGAGCAAGCCGCGCGCGGGCCGGACGGTGCGCACGATCGAGTTCGGCCAGCCCGGCGCGTGGACCTCGGGCCACGTCGAGGGCGAGCAGACCGAGCTGCCCGGCATGGACGAGGGCGACGCGGGCTCCGACCAGCGCGCCGTCGGCCACTGAGCCGGTCACCCACCCCCGCAGGAGCGACACCGGGGACCGTGTTGCTATCCTGATGTACGACCTTGGGGCATTGGCGCAGTTGGTAGCGCGCTTCGTTCGCATCGAAGAGGTCAGGAGTTCGAATCTCCTATGCTCCACGTCATCGACGCCCCCGGACCCGGTCCGGGGGCGTCGCTCACTTTCCGGGCCCGCGCGCCTCATCCGAGCTTCCTACACGCGATGGTTCCTTCGGACCACCTTCGCGAAAAAGCGCGACACTCCCGCACCACGCGCCCCTAGGCTCACGCGCATGATCCCCCCGAAGACCCAGTACCGAGTCGTGTCCGGACTCCTCGGCGGAGCCCTCGTCACGAGCGCTCTCGCCTTCGCCGCACCTGTCGCCACGGCCGCCCCGGCCGCCGCGCCCGGCGCCAAGGTCGTCGTCCTCAACGACCCCAGCTTCGTCGACACCATCGCCCTGGCCGACGTCCCCACCAACGAGGGCCACGAGGCCGCGAACATGATCGTCGGCCTGCGCGCCGACGGCCACACGGTCACCGAGCTCACCACCAGCACCCCGGCCGCCATCACCGCGGCGCTGAAGGGCAAGGACACGCTGGTCGTGCCCGAGCTCGAGCGGGACGCGTGGGCGCAGAACATCGGCTCCGCGAGCCGCAGCGCCGTCAAGTCCTTCGTCCGCAACGGCGGCACCATCGTGGTCGCCTCGGACTACGAGGACACGCTCAACACGCTGTTCGGCTACAAGATCGAGACCACCGGCGACGACGGCTGGACCAAGCGCGCCCCCGCGGGCAGCCCGTTCCGTGGCGGCCCGGCCGCGCTGCCGGACAACAACGGCTCGAACTCGGCCGTGATCTCCACCCTCCCGGCCGGCGCGGTCGTCGAGTACGCCGACTCCGACAACGACAACGCCGGCGTCTTCACCAAGCGTGAGGGCAAGGGCCTGGTCGTCTCCCTCGGGTGGGACTGGTACTGGGCGGCTCCCGCGCAGGCCGACGGTCAGGACGGCGGCTGGCGCAGCATCCTGGACACCTCGGTGCGCACCGGCATCAAGCCCGCCGTCGCCCCGAGCAACGTGTTCAAGCTGCCCAAGCCCGCCGCGCACTCCCGTGCCGCCGCGGTCAAGCTGAAGCTCGACCTCCCCGGTGCCGGCAAAATCAAGGTCGGCCCTTCCAAGAAGGGCACGCTGAAGACCGTCACGAAGAAGGTCGGCTCCTCGGGCCACACGTCCGTCTGGGTCAAGCCGTCGGGCTCGACGATCAAGAAGCTGAAGAAGAAGCTCAAGGCGAGCGGAAAGTCCGCCGTCGCGACGAAGCTGCGCGTCAAGGCCACGTACACCCCGACCGGCGGCAAGCCGCGCACGGTCACCCGGGTCTACGTGTTCAAGCTCCAGCGCTAGCTCGAACCCCCCACCGGCGCGGTGGATCGTGGCCTCGGCCACGGTCCACCGCGCTGTCGTTCGCGGGGCGTAGGCTCGGCGCGCACCCGCCGTCGCCGGAAGGAGTCCCGTGCGCGCTGATGACGCCTCGTCGCAGGCGCGGCCGCTGTACGCGAGTCCGGTGGCGCTCGTCCTCGTCCTGATCGGCGGTGCGGTCGGCACGGCCGTGCGTGCGTCGCTGGCCGAGGCCTTCCCGCCGGCCGCCGGCGACTGGCCGTGGGCCACGTTCGCGGTGAACGTCGTCGGGTCGTTCCTGCTGGGTGCGCTGGTCGCCGTGGTCTCGGGACGCGAGGTCGGACGGCTCCGGTACGTGCGCCCGGCCCTCGGCGCGGGCGTGCTGGGCGGATTCACGACCTACAGCACGTTCGCGGTCGAGGTCGAGCGGCTGCTGACGGGTGGTGCCGTGGGTCTCGGGCTGGCCTACGGGGTGCTGAGCGTCCTGCTGGGCGTCCTGGCGGCCGCTGCGGGCGTCCTGGTGGGCGGCGGCGTCCGGCCTCCCGCCGCGGAGCGGGACCGGTGATCGCGCTCGTCGCGCTCGCGGGCGGCGTCGGGGCCGTGCTGCGATTCGTCGCGGAGGGTCTCGTCACGCGTTCGGTGCGCGCCCCCGTGCCGCTGGGGACGTTCGCGGTGAACGTCACCGGTTCGTTCGTGCTGGGACTGGTGGTGGCCGTCACGGTCGCGGACTCGGACGTGCGCCTCGTCCTCGGCACCGGCCTGCTCGGCGGCTACACGACCTTCTCGGCCGCCAGCGTCGAGGCGTTTCTGCTGGCGCGCTCCCGCGGCCCGCGCGCCCTCTCGCTCGCCGCCGCCCATGCCGCGGCGATGCTCGCCTGCGGCCTCGGCGCCGCCGCCCTCGGGCTCCGGCTGGGCTGACGGTTTCCCCGGTTAACCGGGGAAACCGTCACTTCGCGAGGTTTGCGAACCTCGCGAAGTGACAGGAAACCTCGTTCAGTCTGCGAGGGGGAGCGTCAGAGGACGAGCTCGGCCATCATCCGGAGCGTGTCGGCGTTGCCGCCGATCGTGAGGGTGGTGACGACGGACTCGCGCCAGGCGGCGAGGTCGTCGCGGATCTTCTCCTTCGGGCCGATCAGCGCGATCTTCTCCACGAGGTCGAGCGGGACGGCGGCGGTGGCCTCCTCCTTGCGACCCTCGAGGTAGAGGTCCTGGATCTTCGCGCAGGCCTCCTCGTAGCCCAGGCGTGCGACCGCGTCGAAGTGGAAGTTCGCGCCCTTCGCGCCCATGCCGCCCACGTAGAGCGCGATGAACGGGCGGATGAAGTCGGCCGCGGCCTCGAGGTCGTCCGACACGATCACCTGGACGGGGCAGGCGATCTCGAACTGCTCGCGGGGGAGCCGCTCGGGGGCGCGCTTCGCGAAGCCCTCCTCGAGCGCGGTGTGCGCGAACTCGGCGTCCCAGGGGGAGTAGAAGAACGGGATCCAGCCATCGGCGATCTCGGCGGACAGCGCGATGTTCTTCGGGCCCTCCGCCGCGAGCAGCAGCGGGATCTGCTCGCGCACGGGGTGCAGCGTCGAGCGCAGCGACTTGCCCAGGCCGGTGGACTTCAGGCCGTAGACGTCGCGGTAGGGGATCTGGATCTGCGGGCCGTCGTGCGCGACCCGCTCGCGCGCGATCGTCTGGCGCAGCACGTCGAAGTACTCGCGCGTGCGGGCCAGCGGGCGCGGGTAGGGCTGGCCGTACCAGCCCTCGACGACCTGCGGGCCCGAGACGCCCAGGCCCAGCATCATGCGTCCGTTCGAGAGGTGGTCGAGCGTCATCGCGGCCATCGCCGTGGCGGTGGGCGTGCGGGCGGACATCTGCACGATGCCGGTGCCGAGCTTGATGCGCGAGGTCGAGGCGCCGAGCCACGCGAGCGGGGTCAGCGCGTCGGACCCGTAGGCCTCGGCGGTCCACACCGAGTCGTAGCCGAGCTCCTCGGCCAGCGCCAGCTGTTCGGCCTGGCCCGGCGGCTGTCCCTGACCCCAGTAGCCGAGGCTGAGTCCGAGCTTCATCGCGTACCTCCGTCGTCCCGGGCGCCCGTCGCCCGTGTCGTGGCTCACGCTGCCACATCGGGGGTGGCGTCGTCCCGGGGGTCTGACGAACGATGAGGCATTCGGGCACCCCAGCGGGGCCGAATGCCTCATCGTTCGTCAGGCGCGGGCCCTCCGGCGGCGGAGCCACAGCACGACGGCCGCGACGAGGCCTGCCGGGACCAGCCACGGCGTGACCAGACCGGCGAACGCGACGATCCCGTCGACGGTGGCGACGAGGGCGTTCCAGCCACGCGTCAGGCCGCCGACGAAGCCCTCACCGGGCTCGACGGACCGTGCGGTGTCCCGCGGCACCACCAGCACCTCGATCGTGGCGAGCGAGGTCTGGTCGCGCAGCACCCGCCGCTGGGCCTGCAGCGCCTCGAGATCGCTCTGGCGCTGGGTCAGCTGGGCCTCCGCGTCGAGCAGGTCGCGCGTCGACGAGGACTCGGCGATGATCGCGCGCAGCCGGCGGATCGACGTCTCGAGCGACGCGATCCGCGCGTCCACGTCGGCGATCGTGGCCGCCTCGTCGGTGCGCTCGAGGAACACCGAGGCCGGCCCGCCGAGCTCGTCCAGCTCGCGCCGCAGCGCCTCGACGGCCCCGGCGGGGACACGCACGGTCAACGAGGCCGACCCCTGGGTCCCGCTCTCGATGCTCTCGCCGTCGATCCGCCCCTCCCGCTGGGCCACGAAGACGCGGATGGCGGTGACGGCCTCGCGCACGTCGTCGACCTCCACCGACATCGAGCCCGTGGTGACGACCGTGCTGCTCGTCGGCAGCTCGGCGTCGGGGGCGACCTCCTCGTCGGCCTCGGCCCCGCCCGCGTCGGACCGGGAGGTCGGACCCTCCGCCGCGCCGGAGTCGCTCGAGGTCATCGAGTCCGAGCCCCCGGAGGTCCCGGCGGGTCCGCCCAGTCCCACTCCGACGCCACCCACCACCACGACCGCCGCGGCCGCGGCGCCGGCGAACGCGGCGCGCACCCGCCGTCGGCGCCGGCGCGCGTCCTCCGCGTCCTCGGCGACGACGTCCATGACGTGCGCACGCATCCGCTCGATCCGCTCCGGCTCCAGCACCGGCAGCTCCGTCCCGCTCATCGGGCACGCTCCTCTCGCAGGTCGCCGCGCAGGCGGGCCCGCAGTCGCGACACGCGGTTGCGGACGGCCCCGTGGGTCACGCCCAGCTCCGCGGCCGCCTGCTCATAGGTCAGGTCGCCGTCGACGCACAGCTCGAACAGCCGTCGGTCGACGGGGGAGAGGCGGGCGACGGCAGCGTCGATGGCCGCCGCGACCGCCGCCTCCTCCACGTGGCCGGAAGGGTCCGCGCCGGGGTCCACCGGCTCGTGCTCCAGGTCGACCGCGTGCAGGCGAGCGCGCTTCCGTCCGGCGTTCAGTGCGGTGTAGCGCGCCGTGACCATGAGCCACGGCAGGATCGAGCGGTCGACGATCGTGATGTCGCCGATGCGACGCCACGCCGTGACGAAGGTGTCCTGGCAGACGTCCTCGGCCTCGCTCGCGTCACCGACGACCCGGTGCGCCTGCCAGTAGACGGCGCTGACGTGCCGGTCGAACAGCGTGCCGAACGCGAACGTGTCCCCTGCCTGCGCACGCGCCAGCAGCGCCGTGTCGCTCAGTGGCGGGTCGTACCCCGCGCCGTGGGCCGGTCCGGCCATCGTCTCGATCCTTGCCTCCACGACCTCTCATGTCGCGGTGCAGCGCATCGTCTCAGATCCAGCGGTCCCACCACATGCGCTCGCGCCACTGGTCGTACGTGATGATCCGGTTGGCCAGGATCGGGAAGAAGTACCAGAACGTGACGGCGACGACGCCGAGGTAGGCCGCGAGGCCCGGCCACCAGTAGCGGTCGGGGATGCGACGGCGGATCGCGCTGAACACCAGGCACAGCGCGATGATCATGAACGGCACGATCGCGATGGCGTAGAACGTGAAGATCGGGCGGCCCGAGGTGATCCACCACGGCGCCCACGTGGCCAGGACGCCCACGAGCGGCAGGCTCCAGCGCCACGTGGGGTTGCGGATCCACGCGACGAGCGCGGTGACCAGGCCGAGGGTGCCGACCCACCAGATCGCCGGGTTGCCCAGCGTGAGCACCTGGCGCACGCACTTGGAGTCGGCCGAGGCGCCGCACACGTCGGCGGCGATGTCGAAGTTCGACGAGACGTTCGTGGGCCGCCACTGGATGAGCCAGCCGAATGCGTTGGACTCATAGGGGTGGGACTTCGAGGCGAGGTAGTCGCCCGTGTGGAAGTTCCAGGTCATGACGTGGAACGACCACAGGGAGCGGAACGCGTCGATCAGGCCCCCGAGGGGACCGCGCGTGGGATCGGAGACGCTGCCCCACACGGGCTCGTCGCCGTATCCGTTGCCGAAGCGGGCCTCGAACACGTCGTGGTGCAGCAACCAGCCGGTCCAGGTGAGCAGGTAGACCACGAGCGCGACGCCGACGAGCCAGCCGAACGCGGGCAGCCCCACCCGGAGCACGCGGACGAAGGCGTCCTGCACCGACTCGACGCGGCCACGGGCCCAGACCTCCCAGATCACGACCGTGAGGCCGAACGCGGCCAGGACGTACAGGCCGCTCCACTTCGTGGCGACGGCCAGGCCGAAGCAGGCGCCGGCGGCGAGCTGCCACGGCCGCCACGCGTAGTAGCGCCGGTCGAGCGCCAGCCGCTCGCCCAGCCAGTCGCGGTCGACGGCGAGGCACGCGACGGCGCACAGGATCCAGAACGCCAGGAAGATGTCGAGCAGGGCGATGCGCGACATCGTGTAGTGCAGGCCGTCGAGGGTCAGCAGCAGCCCGGCCACGCAGCCGAGCGCGAGCGAGCCGGTGAGGCGCAGCACGAGCCGCGCGAGCACGAGCACCATGAGCGAGCCCACGACGACCGCCGCGAAGCGCCAGCCCAGCGGCGTGAGGCCGTAGATCTTCTCGCCGAACGCGATGAGCCACTTGCCGCCGTCGGGGTGGACGATCCACGTGGGGTCCTGCGTGAAGACGTCGGTCTCGCCGTTGATGATGCGGCCGTTCGCGTCCTCGACGGCGTCGCGCGCGTAGCCGCCGTGGATGAGGCCCCACGCGTCCTTGGCGTAGTACGTCTCGTCGAAGGTGAGCGAGTTCGGGCTGCCGACCTTCCAGATCCGCAGGGCGAACGCGAGGAGCGCGATGGCGATCGGGCCGATCCACTCCCACGCGCGTAGGCTGATCCGGTCGAGCAGGGTCACCCGCACACCCTAGCCAGACGGGACGCCCGGCGGGAGAGTGTTCTGAACTCGCAGTTACCTTCCGGTCGCGGGGCCCGGACGACGGCCGACCGGCGCGTGCGCGGGTCCGTGGCAGGATCGAGGGGTGCTGATCCTCGCCGCGACGCCCATCGGGACGGTGGCCGACGCATCGGGCCGGCTGGCCGACGCCCTCGCGTCGGCCGACGTGGTCGCCGCCGAGGACACCCGCCGCTTCCGTCGCCTCGCGGCGGACCTCGGCGTCGAGGTCCCGGGCCGCGTCGTCTCCTACTTCGAGGGCAACGAGCAGCAGCGCACCACCGAGCTGCTCGACCACCTGCGCGACGGGGCGACCGTCGTGCTGGTCACCGACGCGGGCATGCCCAGCGTCTCGGACCCCGGCTACCGGATCGTGGCCGCGGCGGTCGCCGAGGACCTGCCCGTCACCGCGATTCCCGGGCCGTCGGCGGTGCTGACGGCGCTCGCCGTCTCGGGCCTGCCGGTCGACCGCTTCTGCTTCGAGGGCTTCCCGCCGCGCAAGTCCGGCGAGCGGTCCCGCGTGCTCGGCGCCCTCGCCGACGAGCAGCGCACGATGGTCTTCTTCGAGTCCCCGCACCGCACCGCCGCCACCCTCGAGTCGATGGCCGAGGCGTTCGGCGCCGACCGGCCCGCCGCGGTGTGCCGCGAGCTGACCAAGACCCACGAGGAGGTCGTGCGCGGTCCGCTGTCCGAGCTCGCCGCCTGGGCCGGCGACGGTGAGCGGGTCCGGGGCGAGATCACGATCGTGGTCAGCGGCAGCGAGCCGCCCGCCCCCGCCGACCTCGACGAGACCGACCTCGCCGCCCTGGTGGACGAGGCCCGCGCCGAGGGACTGAGCACGAAGGACGCCGTCGCGGACGTCGCGCGGCGCACGGGGATCTCCCGCAAGGTGGTCTATGCCGCCGCCCACGCCACGAAGGAGTCGACATGAGTCAGCCGTTGAAGCTCGGGTACAAGGCGTCGGCCGAGCAGTTCGGCCCGCGCGACCTCGTCGAGTACGCCGTCGCCGCCGAGGCGCACGGCATGGAGTCGGTCTGGACGAGCGACCACTTCCAGCCGTGGCGGCACACCGGCGGCCACGCGCCGTTCTCGCTGGCGTGGATGACCGCGGTGGGGGAGCGGACCAGCTCGGTCGTCATCGGCACCTCGGTGATGACGCCGACGTTCCGCTACAACCCGGCCGTCATCGCGCAGGCCTTCGCCACGATGGGCTGCCTCTACCCGGGGCGGATCGTGCTGGGCGTCGGCACGGGCGAGGCGCTCAACGAGATCGCCACGGGCTTCCGCGGCGCCGGCGAGCAGGACTGGCCCGAGTTCAAGGAGCGCTTCGCGCGGCTGCGCGAGTCGGTGCGGCTCATGCGCGAGCTCTGGTCGGACGAGCGCGTCTCGTTCGAGGGCGAGTACTACTCCACGCACGACGCCTCGATCTACGACCGCCCCGACGAGCCGATCCCGGTCTACGTCGCGGCGGGTGGCCCGGTCGTGGCGCGGTACGCCGGCCGCATGGGCGACGGCTCGATCTGCACGTCGGGCAAGGGCCCCGAGCTCTACACCGAGAAGCTGCTGCCGGCGTTCCGTGAGGGCGCCGAGAAGGCCGGTCGCGACCCCGAGGCCGCCGACCGCATGATCGAGATCAAGCTGTCCTACGACACCGACCTCGACACGGCGCTGGAGAACACGCGCTTCTGGTCGCCGCTGTCGCTGACGCCCGAGCAGAAGCACTCCATCACCGACCCGGTCGAGATGGAGGCGGCCGCCGACGCGCTGCCGATCGAGCAGATCGCGAAGCGCTGGATCGTCGGCTCCGACCCGGACGAGGTCGCGGAGATGATCGGCCAGTACGTGGACTGGGGCTTCAACCACCTCGTCTTCCACGCGCCGGGCCACGACCAGACGCGCTTCCTCGAGCTGTTCGAGCGCGACCTCGCCCCACGCCTGCGCGACCGCTGAGGCTCAGAGCGCGATCTCGGGCTTGATCTGCGAGACGCGCCAGATCCGGCGTCGGTAGGCCGCGGCCGCGGAGACCGCGACGCCTCCCACGACGTAGGCCGTCAGCACCGCGATGTCGCGTGGCAGCGAGTCCAGGCTCGCGCCGTACATCAGGTGCCGGATGCCGTCGATCGCGTAGGTCATCGGCAGCACGTGGTGAATCGACTGCAGCGTGGGCGGCAGCGTCTGCCACGGGAACGTGCCACCCGCGCTGGCCAGCTGGAGCACCAGCAGGACCAGTCCGAGCAGCTGTCCCACGGGCCCGAGCCAGGCGTTGAGCGCGTGGACGATCGCCACGAAGGCGGCCGCCACGAGCAGCAGGAACAGCGCCACCTGGGTCGAGCGGAGCACGTCGATGCCGACGACCGACATCACCACGGTGAGCATGATGAGCACCTGGGCCGCGGCCAGCACGGCCGGCGTGAGCCAGCCACCGAGCGCCGTGCGCCACGGGGACTGACGGGCCGCGATCGCGCGGTTCGACAGCGGTCGCACCAGGAGGAACATGACGTAGCCGCCCACCCAGGCGCCGATCGCCAGGAAGAACGGGGCCAGGCCGGCACCGTAGCTGTCGGCCGAGGCCTGGGCGACGTCCTCGGTGCGGATCGGCGAGGCGATCGTCCGGGCCGTCTCGTCGCGGCGCTCCTCGGAGAGGTCCGGGATCGACCGCACGCCGTCGGCGAGTCCGTCGGCCAGCTCGCGCGAGCCGTCGCGGGCGCTCTCGAGTCCGGACGCGAGGGTGCCGGCCCCGTCGGCCAGCTGCTCGGCGCCCGCCTGGGCGTCGCGCTGGCCGGAGAGCAGCTCGGCGCTGCCGCCCTGCGCGGTCCGGAGGCCGTCGCGGAGCGTGCCGGCGCCCGTGGAGAGGCGGTCCGCGCCGGTGCGGAGCTCGCCCGCGCCTGAGGCCACCTGATCGGCACCGTCGGCCAGCTGGTCGATCTGACCGGTGGTCGTCTCCACCCGCTCGCCCAGCTCGTCGAGCGGCTGGCGCAGGTCGTCGAGGGTGGCGAGCACCGCCGCCTGCTCCTCGGGCGTGAGACCGGAGTCGGCGAGGCGCTCGGCGATGTCCTCGCGGGCGCGGTCGAGGTCGCCGCTGGCCTGCGTGGCGGCGTCGGCGACGCGGTCGGCCACGGTGGCCAGCTGCTCGGTGCCGTCGGCCACCCGGCGCGCGCCGGACGCCAGCTCGGACGCGCCGTCGGCGAGATCGCCCGAGCCGTCCGCGAGCCGGCCGGCGCCGGTCACCGCATCCTCGAGTCCGCTGTTCAGCCGCTGCTGGCCGTCGACGAGACGCGCCTCGCCGTCGGCCAGGTCGCTGGCGCCGTCGGTCAGTCGCAGCGCTCCGTCGTGCGCGCTGACGAGCCCGTCGGCCAAGGTCTCGGCGCCCTCACCGGCCTTCTTCAGCTGGTCGTGCAGCGTCGAGAAGCCGAGCAGGAAGGACGAGGCCGCGCGTTCACTGACGTTCTCGGCGATCGACGAGCTGACCTTCGTCAGGACCTGCTCGGCGATCGTCGAGGAGAGGTAGTTGTTGGCCTCGTTGGTCGTGAGGATCAGCGTGCCCTGCGCGGGATCGAAGTCCGCGGTCGAGGCGAGCGCGGTGGAGAAGCCGCGCGGGATGGTGAGTGCGAACAGGTAGGTTCCGTCCTCGACGCCCGCGGCGGCCGCGTCGGCGTCGACCTCCTGCCAGTCGAACGAGCCGTCCTCGACGAGGTCGTGGGCGACGTCGCGGCCGGCGTGCACCGTGCCGCTCTGGTCGCTCTCGGCGGGCACGTCCTCGACGACGAGCGCGGCCTGCACGGTCGCGAGCTTGCCGTAGGGATCGTGGTTGGCCCACAGGTAGAGCGAGGCGTACATGGTCGGGATCAGCACGATCGCGAGCACGGCCAGCCGCGGCATGCGTCCGGCGGTGAGGCGGCGGAGCTCGCTCAGCGCGAGTCGGAGCGCGGTCACCGGACGGCTCCCAGCGTGGTGTGCGAGGCCCGGACGTTGCGCAGCGAGTTCGTGGTCAGCTGGAGGCAGACCGCGAGGCCGCGGTCGGCCAGCTCGTGGGCCACGCCGAGTGCCGCGTGCGGGTCGGCCCCGTAGCGGTCGGGGCAGCACAGGACCAGCGCCTCCACGCCCGGCCGTCGGGCCGCGACGTCGGCCAGGAGCGCGAGCCGCACGTCAGCCGGCACGTCCTCGACGCGGGTGCGACGCCACTGCGCCGCCGCGCGCTCGTCGAGCCAGTCCTTGACGTCGCCCCGGCCCGCCGGACGTCGCGCCATCGCCAGCTCCTCGCCCATCGTGGTCGCCAGCGAGACGACGTCGTCGGGCTCGGAGACGTCGGGGACGTCGACCAGCGCGACCACGTCGCGCAGCCGCTGCCCGTCGGCCTCGCCGTCGATCAGGACCCGCCCCGACGAGGGGACGAGGCGTCCGCCCAGCAGCAGGCTGAACGCCGTGTGGCCGGTGCCGGGTGGTCCGTCGACGATGGTGACCGCGCCGGTCTCGATGGTGGCCGACGTCGGCTCCAGCACCGCGGAGTGCGGGCCGTCGACCGACGTGGCGATGGCTTCGATTCTCATGTTTCTCGCTCCCGGGCCGTGAAGGTGGCCCAACTCTCCAGTCTCCAGCGTCACGCGTGGTTCTCCCAGAGTCGAGGCGGGTGATTCCCGTTACCCGGCCGTGCGGGCTCGCTCCGGCACGTCAGCGGCCGGGCGGTCCGGGTCGTGTCGGCGCGCTCACTAGACTCGGACTCGTGCCCGAGCCGACCTTCTACGCCACGACGCCGATCTACTACGTCAACGACGCGCCCCACATCGGGCACGGCTACACGACCACGATCGGCGACGTCATCACGCGCTGGCACCGCCAGCGGGGCGAGCGCGTCCAGTACCTCACCGGCGTCGACGAGCACGGCCAGAAGGTGCTGCGCAAGGCCGACGCCAACGGCGTCTCACCGCAGGAGTGGGTCGACCGCCTCGTCGAGAACGAGTGGCTGCCGATGCTGCGCACGATCGACGCGGCCAACGACGACTTCATCCGCACCACCGAGGCGCGCCACGAGAAGGGCGCCCAGGCGTTCTGGCAGGACCTGCACGACCGCGGCGAGGTCTACAAGGGCGAGTTCTCCGGCTGGTACAGCGTCGGCTCCGAGGAGTTCGTCGCCGACGAGTACGTCGCCGACGGAGAGGGCGAGGACGAGGGCTTCAAGGTCTCCACGCTCGACGGCAGCCGGCTCGAGCACGTCACCGAGGAGAACTACTTCTTCCCGCTGAGCCAGTACGCCGAGCGGCTGCTCGCGCTCTACGAGGAGCGCCCCGACTTCGTGCAGCCCGAGTCGGCGCGCAACGAGGTGCTCGCGTTCGTGCGCGGCGGCCTCAAGGACCTCTCGATCTCGCGCTCCACGTTCGACTGGGGCATCCCGCTGCCGTGGGACGACTCGCACGTCATGTACGTGTGGATCGAGGCGCTGCTGAACTACGTCACCGCGGCCGGCTACGGCGTCGACGACGAGCGGTTCGAGGACCTGTGGCCCGCGAACGTGCACTTCGTCGGCAAGGACATCGTCCGCTTCCACGCCGTCATCTGGCCCGCGCTGCTGATGGCCGCCGGGCTGCCCGTCCCGCACCGCGTGTTCGCGCACGGCTGGCTGCTCGTCGGCGGCCAGAAGATGAGCAAGAGCAAGGCCAACGGCATCCACCCCACCGAGATCGTCGGCACGTTCGGCTCGGACGCCTACCGCTACTACTTCACCCGCGCGCTCACGTTCGGCAGCGACGGCTCGATCTCGTGGGAGGACATCGGCGCGCGCTACCACGCCGAGCTCGCCAACGGCTTCGGCAACCTGGCCTCGCGCGTGGCCGCCATGATCGGCAAGTACTTCGACGGTGCACTGCCCGCGGCCGGTCCGCTGGGCGACGCCGAGCAGCGGATCGTCGACACCGTCGCCACCGCGGTCGCCGAGGCCGACGAGGCAATGGAGCGCATCGCGCCGCAGGACGCCCTCGCCGCGATCTGGCGCATCGTCGATGCGCTGAACCTCTACATCACAGAGACCCAGCCGTGGGCCGTCGCGAAGGACGAGTCGCAGCGCGAGCGTCTCGGCACGATCCTCCACACGGCCGCCGAGGGCCTGCGCGTCCTGGCGGTGACGCTGCACCCCGTCATGCCGAAGGCCACCACGTCGCTGTGGGAGTCCCTCGGCGCCGAGCCCGCGCTGGGCGCGCTGGCCGACCAGCGGATCGACGAGGTCGCCCGGTGGGGCCAGCTGCCCGAGGGCGCGACGATCACCAAGGTGCCATCGCTGTTCCCGCGCATCGACCTCGCCGAGGCCTGAGCCGGTGACGCTCACCGAGGGCTGGCCCGAGCCGCCCGCGCCGCTGCCGCGCCCCGTGGTGGACAACCACTGCCACCTCGACACCCGCATCCGCGGCGGGGCGCTGATCCCGGTCGACGAGGCGCTCGACCGCGCCGCGGCCGTGGGCGTCACCCGCACGGTCCAGGTCGGCTGCGACCTCGAGGGCTCGCGGTGGGCGGTCGAGGTCGCCCGTGCGCAGCCCAGCGTGGTGGCCGCCGTGGCGATGCACCCCAACGACGCCGCGCGCAGTCAGACCCTCGAGGCGGACCTCGCCGAGATCGACCGGCTCGCCGCCGATCCCGTCGTGCGGGCCGTGGGGGAGACCGGGCTCGACTACTTCCGCACGGGCGCCGACCTGCGACCCCTCCAGCACCACAGCTTCCGCGAGCACATCCGCATCGCGAAGCGTCACGACCGCACGCTCGTGATCCACGACCGCGACGCCCACGACGACGTGCTCGCGATCCTCGACGACGAGGGCGCCCCCGACCGCGTCGTCATGCACTGCTTCAGCGGCGACGCCGACTTCGCCCAGCGGTGCGTCGAGCGCGGCGCGTACCTCTCGTTCGCCGGCACGGTGACGTTCAAGAACGCCGAGTACCTGCGCGAGGCGCTGCGGATCGCGCCCCGCGACCGCATCCTCGTCGAGACCGACGCGCCGTTCCTGACCCCCATGCCGCACCGGGGGGAGCCGAACGCCTCGTTCCTCATCCCGCACACCGTCCGGTTCATGGCCGAGGTGCTCGAGGCCCCCGTGGAGGAGCTCTGCGAGGCCATCGACGCGAACACCGATCGGGCGTTCGGGGGACACTGGCCCGAGCGTGTCGCTACAGTCACATGAGTCACAGGATTTGAAATCCCGGCCACCAGCACGCATGGTGGAAAGGTTGTATCTCCAACCCTGAGGTAGTTCGTGCCCCGTTTGTTGCCTGAAATCACGCCCCGGAACACCGTCACCATGGGCCTGGTCGCCCTCGGTCTGGCGGTCGCCGTCGGAGGCGTCGTCCACGCATCGACCTACGACGACCTCGTGCGCTTCGACGTCGACGGCGTCGTCACCGAGGTCCGCACCGAGAGCGAGACCGTCGGCGACCTGCTCGCCGAGAAGAACGTCACGCTCGCGGCCGCCGACCAGGTCAGCCCCGCCGTCGGCACCGACATCGACGACGGTGACGTCGTCAAGGTCCGTCGCGAGAAGGCCGTCACGCTCGTCGTCGACGGCAGGATCACCCAGAACACCGTGCACGACGTCGACGTCGCCAGCGCGCTCGACACCCTCGGCGTGAAGCCGAAGGAGGGTGCCACGCTCTCGATGGCCCCCGACGAGCGCCTCGGCCTCGACGGCAACAGCGTCGTGGTGAGCAACCCCAAGCCCGTCACCCTCAAGGTCGACGGCAAGAAGCAGCGCTTCGTCACCGCAGCCCCCACCGTGCAGGCACTCCTGCAGCAGCGCGGCGTGGAGGTCGGCGAGCTCGACGAGGTCAAGCCCGGTCTCGGCTCCTACCTGAAGCCGAAGCAGGCCCTGCGCGTCGTGCGGATCGAGAAGGTCACCCGCACCGAGAAGATCGAGGTCGACCACAAGGTCACCTACACCGACGACTCGTCGCTGTTCACCGGCGACACCGAGGTCCTCAAGGAGGGCCGCGACGGCGTCGACCGCGCCAAGGTCGAGCTGATCCTGGCCGACGGCGAGATCCGTGAGCGTCGCGTCATCTCGCGCAGCACGGTCCGTCCGCCGATCGCCGAGGTGCAGAAGCGCGGCACGAAGGACCCGAACACGATCGACGGTGGCGTCTGGGACCGCATCGCCAAGTGCGAGTCGGGCGGCAACTGGAGCATCAACACCGGCAACGGCTACTACGGCGGCCTGCAGTTCTCGGCCGCCACCTGGCGCAGCGTCGGTGGCCCCGGGCTCCCGCACCAGCACAGCAAGGCGACGCAGATCAAGTACGCCGAGATCCTGCAGAAGCGCTCCGGCTGGGGCCAGTGGTCCTGCGCGGCCAAGGTGGGCGTCAACTGAGCGAGTCCGGGGCCTCCGGCTCCGTCCGCCTCCTCGGCGCCGCCGACATCCGTCGGCTGGCCGCCGAGGCCGGCGTTCGCCCCACGAAGCAGAAGGGGCAGAACTTCGTCATCGACGCGAACACGGTGCGGCGCATCGTCGACGTGTCGGGCGTCGGTCCTGACGACGCCGTGGTCGAGATCGGGCCGGGCCTGGGCTCGTTGACCCTGGCCCTGCTCGACCGGTCGCGGCACGTCACGGCGGTCGAGATCGACGAGGTCCTCGCGGGCCGGCTGCCCGCCACGATCGCCGAGTTCGCGCCCGGCGCCGCCGACCGGTTCGACCTCGTGCTCGCCGACGCGATGCACGTGCGCGAGCTCCCCGGCCCCGAGCCCACCGCGCTCGTGGCGAACCTGCCGTACAACGTCTCGGTGCCGGTGCTGCTGCACTTCCTCGAGCAGTTCCCGTCGCTGCGGTCGGTGCTGGTGATGGTGCAGGCCGAGGTCGCGCACCGTCTGGCCGCGGGTCCCGGCTCGCGCACCTACGGCATCCCGAGCGTGAAGGCGGCCTGGTACGCCGACGTCCGGCTCGCCGGCAACATCGGCCGCAACGTCTTCTGGCCCGCGCCCAACGTGGACTCCGCGTTGGTCTCGCTGGTGCGCCGCGAGCCACCGGTGGGCGACCGCAGGACGGTCTTCGCCGTCGTCGACGCCGCGTTCGCCCAGCGTCGCAAGACCCTCCGCGCCGCCCTCTCGGGCTACGCGGGCAGCGGCGAGGCCGCCGAGCGCGCCCTCGTCGCCGCCGGCATCGACCCCCGCACCCGCGGCGAGCAGCTCACGGTCGAGCAGTTCGCCGCCATCGCCGACGCCCTCGGCGCGCGAGATCTGTAGCGGCATCCACCGTTTTCGCGTGGTTTCGGCCTGAAAAGGGTGGACAGCGCTACGAATCTCGTGGCCGGACGGCCAGCCGCCGGGCGCCGCTGATCGGACCTCCGGTCCGCGAGATCTGTAGCGGTATCCACCGTTTTCGGAGGGTTGACGCCGAAAATGGGTGGTCAGCGCTACACATCTGCTGGCCGGGACGGCCAGCCACCGTCACCGGGGAAGCCGCACCCGGCGGCGCCCGTTAGGTTGGTGGGCGTGGTGACGAGGGTGACCGTGCGAGTGCCGGCCAAGATCAATCTGTGCCTGGGTGTGGGCCGGGTGCGCGCCGACGGGTTCCACCCGCTCGCCACCGTCTACCAGGCCGTCGACCTGCACGACGAGCTGCGCATCTCCTCGCGCGAGGACGGCGAGCTGGCGGTCGCGGTGCACACCGAGCTGGACCTCCCCGAGGGGTCGCAGGTGCCCGACGGCGACGACAACATCGCGGTCCGGGCGGCGAAGCTGCTGCGGACGCGCCTCGGCGACGAGACCCTCGGCGCGGACATCGCGATTCGCAAGCTCATCCCCGTCGCGGGCGGCATGGCCGGCGGCTCGGCCGACGCAGCCGCCGCGCTCGTCGGCTGCAACGAGCTGTGGGGCGGCGGTCTCGGCCGCGCCGACCTCGAGCCGCTGGCGGCCGAGCTGGGCAGCGACGTCCCGTTCCTCCTCCACGGCGGCAACGCGATCGGCGGTGGGCGCGGCGAGACCGTGAGCCCCGTGCTGGCCCGCGGCAGCTACCACTGGGTCTTCGCCACCGCGCCCGAAGGACTGTCCACGGCGGCCGTCTACGCCGAGTTCGACCGCATCACCCCCGATGCCCCGGAGGAGCCCGAAGTCCCCGACGCGCTGCTCAACGCGCTGCGCGCCGGCGACGCGCAAGCCCTCGGCCAAGCCCTCTCGAACGACCTGACCGACGCGTCCCTGTCCCTGCGTCCCGAGCTCGCCGACACGCTCGAGGTCGGCCTGGAGGCCGGCGCCCTCGGCGCGATCATCTCCGGCTCGGGCCCCACCACCGCATTCCTGGCCGCCTCTGACCAGCACGCGCTCGACCTCGCGATGGCGCTGGCCAGCACGGGAGCGGCGGCCGACGTCCTGCAGTCCCGCGGCCCCGTGTCGGGTGCGCGGCTCGTCTGATGCCGCCCCTCGTCGTCGCCGAGCGCATCGGCCAGTCGTTCCCGTCCGGCACGGTCCTGTCCGACGTCACCGTGGGCGTCGGCGACGGCGACCGCATCGGCGTCGTCGGTCGCAACGGCGACGGCAAGTCCACGCTGCTGCGGATCCTGGCCAAGCGCTTCGAGCCCGACTCCGGTCGCGTCACGTGGCGGCGCGACCTGCGCGTCGGGGTGGTCGAGCAGGACGACGTCCTCGACCCGTCGCTCACCGCGATCACCTCGGTCGTCGGCGACCGCCCCGAGCACGAGTGGGCGTCCGACGCGGGCGTCCGCGACGTGCTCGCCGGCCTCATGGGCGACGTCGAGCACCGGGCGCTCGTCGGCACGCTGAGCGGCGGTCAGCGGCGCCGCGTCGCGCTGGCCCGCACGCTCGTGCAGCGCTGGGACCTGCTGGTGCTCGACGAGCCCACCAACCACCTCGACCTCGAGGGCGTCACGTGGCTGGCGGAGCACGTGAAGCGCCGCACCGAGGCGCTCCTCGTCGTCACCCACGATCGCTGGTTCCTCGACGAGGTCTGCACGCTCACGTGGGAGGTCCACGACGCGCGCGTCGACGCCTACGAGGGCGGCTACGCGGCCTACGTGCTGCAGCGCGTCGAGCGCGACCGGCAGGCCGCGGCCTCGGAGGAGCGGCGCCAGAACCTCATGCGCAAGGAGCTGGCGTGGCTGCGGCGCGGCGCCCCCGCGCGCACCTCGAAGCCCAAGTTCCGCATCGACGCCGCGAACGAGCTGATCGCGCGGGAGCCTCCCGTGCGCGACGGGGTCTCGCTGGCGAAGCTGGCCACCGCGCGCCTGGGCAAGGACGTCGTCGACATCCTCGACGTCTCGGTCGCCTACGACGGCCAGCCCGTGCTGCGCGACGTCGAGTGGCGGATCGGTCCGGGCGAGCGGGCGGGCATCCTCGGCCCGAACGGTGCGGGCAAGAGCACCCTGCTCGGGCTGGTGACCGGCGAGGTCCTGCCCACCACCGGCCGCGTCAAGCGCGGCAAGACCGTGAAGATCGCGGCGCTCACCCAGCACCTCGCCGACCTCGACGCCGTGGCGGACGACCGCGTCAGCGAGGTCGTCGCGCGCAAGCGCACCTCGTACGTCGCCGAGGGCAAGGAGATGACGCCCGGCCAGCTGCTCGAGCGGCTCGGCTTCACCTCGGCCCAGCTGTCCACGCCGGTCCGGGACCTCTCGGGCGGCCAGCGGCGCCGGCTGCAGCTCATGCTGATCCTGCTCGACGAGCCGAACGTACTGATCCTCGACGAGCCGACGAACGACATGGACACCGACATGCTGGCCGCGATCGAGGACCTCCTCGACACGTGGCCGGGCACGCTGCTGGTCGTGTCGCACGACCGGTACCTGCTCGAGCGCGTCACCGACCACCAGTTCGCGGTGCTCGACTCGCACCTGCGCCACCTCCCGGGAGGCGTCGACGAGTACCTCCGGCTGCGTGCCGCCGCGGACGCGGAGCCGGCGGCCGTCGCCGCGCCCGCGCCGCGCGCGCAGGGCTCGCGTGGCGGGCAGGACGAGCGCCAGCTGAAGAAGGACGTGGCGCGGATGGAGCGCCAGATCGAGCGGCTCACCGAGCGGATCGCCGACCTCGACCGCGCGATGGTCGACGCCGCCACGCAGCCCGCGCGCCTCATGGAGCTCGACGCCGAGCGCCGCCCGCTGGCCGAGGAGCTCGAGGCCACCGAGGAGGCCTGGCTCGAGGCCTCCGCCGCCCTCGAGCCCTGACGCACCCTCCACTTCTGGAGCGCGTTGAACCCTCTCGCGCCCCGGAACGGTGCAAGCCGTTCCAAAAGTGGGGGAGGGGGCGGCGCGGTCAGGTCAGCCGTTGAAGTGGCTCGTGAGGGTGCGCAGGGCCTGGGCGACGTGGTCGCGCTCGGTCGAGGGGAGATCCTCGAGGATCGCCGACTCCAGCCCGATGAGGGTGTCGAGGGCGCCGTCGACGCGCTGGCGGCCCTCGGGGGTGAGCCGCACGAGCACGCCGCGTCGATCCGACGGGGCGGGCCGGCGCTGCACGAGACCGCGCTGGACGAGCCGGTCGACGCGGTTGGTCATCGTGCCGCTCGTGACCATCGTGGCGGCGACGAGGTGGCCGGGGGAGAGCTCGTAGGGCTCGCCCGAGCGGCGCAGCGCGGACAGCACGTCCCACTCCCACACGTCGAGCTCGTGCGCGGTGAACGCCTGCTTGCGGAGCCGCTCGAGGTGCTTGGCCAGTCGCATCAGTCGGCTGAAGACCTCGAGCGGGGACACCTCGACGTCGGGGCGCTCACGGCGCCACGCCGCGACGATCTCGTCGACCTCGTCCATACCGTCACGGTAGTCCATCAAGAATCTTGACGTAGAGATAGTTGCCGTACGCCGCAGCGGCCGGGCGCACGAGCCTGCTCCGGTAGCCTGAGGCCACCGATCCCCGGTTGGTCTGCCGGCAGGGCCCGCCTGACTTTGAATCAGGACAAGCGACGTAGGTTCGACTCCTACCCGGGGAGCCAGCGCCTCTCAGCCCCGTGCGATGACGGCATGCGTGCCGGTCGCGCGGGCGATCACCCGTCCATCCTGGGTGATCTCCCCCTCCGTCATCGCGATCCGCCCGCCGGCGCTGATGCAGGTCGCCACACAGACGAGCGGCCTGCCCGGTGCGCCGGCACGGACGAACTGGGTGCTGAGCTGGACGTGCGGGGCGACGACGCCGGCCCCGGTCGCGTGCACCGCCCACCCGGTGGCGCTGTCGAGGAGGGCGTTGAGGTACCCGCCGTGCAGGATGCCGCCGCCGTTCACGTGATCGGGCCCGGGTGTCGCCTCGACGACGGCGCCCTCGGCATCGGCGCGTACCACCCGGAAGCCCAGATGCGACGCGAAGGGTCCAGGGTCTCCCACGGCGGTCATGGCGTCACCCTAACGACTGCGCGACCCATGACGGCCGGACCCTCGGCTGCTCGACGCCGCAACGCCGGTCTCGGCTGGGACGCCCGGCCGGGGGACACCTACACTCGGAAGGTCGTCGAACCGAGGAGTGATGTGAGCGAGCAGGTCACCGCGATCGTTCTGGCAGCTGGTGCCGGGACCCGGATGAAGTCGCGTCGAGCGAAGGTGCTGCACGAGATCGCCGGGCGCCCCATGCTGGGCCACGCGCTCGACGCCGTGCGGACCGCCGGGATCGATCACGTCGTCACCGTCGTCGGCCACGACCGCGAGCAGGTCGAGGCGGCCGTCACGCGGCTCGACCCCTCCGCCACGATCGCCGTCCAGACCGAGCAGCGCGGCACCGGCGACGCCGTCCGCGTCGCGCTGGACGCCGCCGGCTCGACCTCCGCGACCTACCTGGTCACCTACGCCGACGTGCCGCTGCTGTCCGCCGAGACGCTGCGCGGCCTCGTCGACGAGCACCGCGCGCACGGCCACGCCGTCACGATCCTCACCTCGGAGCCCGAGGACCCCACCGGCTACGGACGGATCCTGCGCGACGCCTCGGGCGCGGTCACCGCGATCCGCGAGCACAAGGACTGCACGGACGAGGAGCGCGCGACCCGCGAGGTCAACAGCGGCATCCTCGTCGTCGACGGCCCGTTCCTCGACCGCGCCGTGCGGGCCCTGAGCACCGACAACGCGCAGGCCGAGCTGTACCTCACCGACATCGTCGGCCAGGCCGTCACCGAGGGACTGCCCGTCGGCGCCCACGTCCTCGAGGACGTCTGGCAGACCGAGGGCGTCAACGACCGCCGCCAGCTGGTGCGCCTCGGTCGGGAGCTCAACCGCCGCACGGTCAATCGCTGGCTCGCCGAGGGCGTCACGATCGTCGACCCCGAGACCACGTGGATCGACAGCGCTGTCACGATCGGCCGCGACACCACGATCCTTCCGGGCACCCAGCTGCTGGGCGCCACCACGATCGGCGAGGGCGTCACGATCGGGCCCGACACCACGATGCGCGACGTCGAGGTCGGCGACGACGCCTCGGTCGTCCGCACGCACGGGTCGGATGCCGTGGTCGGCCCGGGCGCCACCGTCGGCCCGTTCGCCTACCTGCGCCCCGGCGCGGTCCTCGACACCGGCTCGAAGGTCGGCACGTTCGTCGAGGTCAAGAACAGCCACATCGGCCCCGGCGCGAAGGTGCCGCACCTGTCCTACATCGGCGACGCCGAGGTGGGGGAGGGCACCAACCTGGGAGCCGGCGCGATCACCGCCAACTACGACGGGGTGAACAAGCACCGCACCACGATCGGCACGCACGTCAAGACCGGGTGCCACAACGTGTTCGTCGCGCCCGTGAGCCTCGGTGACGGCGCTCACACGGGCGCGGGAACGGTCGTCCGCGAGGACGTGGCGCCGGGGGCGCTGGCCGTCCCCGCGTCGGGACAGAGGACAATCGAGGGGTGGGTCGCGAGCCGGCGACCGGGTACGCCTTCCGCGCACGCCGCGGACCAGACCACGCAGGAGACCAGCGGTGGCCACCAACAAGAGCCTCAGTAAGCGCACGCCCACGAGCAACCTCATGTTGTTCTCGGGCCGCGCGCACCCGATCCTCGCCCAGGAGGTCGCCGAGCTGCTCGAGGTGGACTGCGTGCCCACCACGGCCTACGACTTCGCCAACGGCGAGATCTACGTGCGCTTCGAGGAGTCGGTGCGCGGCTGCGACGCCTTCGTGATCCAGAGCCACGCCGCGCCCATCAACGAGGCGATCATGGAGCAGCTCATCATGATCGACGCGCTCAAGCGCGCCTCGGCCAAGCGCATCACCGTGGTCCTGCCGTTCTACGGCTATGCCCGCCAGGACAAGAAGCACCTCGGTCGCGAGCCCATCAGCGCCCGCCTCATGGCCGACCTCTTCCTCGCCGCCGGCGCCGACCGCCTCATGACGGTCGACCTGCACACCGCGCAGATCCAGGGCTTCTTCGACGGCCCCGTCGACCACCTCCTGGCCATGCCGATCCTGACGCGTCAGGTGCGCAAGCGCTACGGCAACAAGCCGCTCGCGGTGGTCTCGCCCGACGCCGGCCGCATCAAGGTCGCCGAGCAGTGGGCCCGCCAGTTCGACAACGCCCCGCTGGCGTTCATCCACAAGACCCGCGACATCTCGCAGGCCAACGTCACCAAGGCCAACCGGGTCGTCGGCGAGGTCGCCGGCCGCACGTGCATCCTGGTCGACGACCTCATCGACACCGGCGGCACGATCTGCCAGGCCGCCGAGGCCCTCATGAACGACGGCGCGGCCGAGGTCGTCATCGCCGCCACGCACGCCGTGTTCTCGGGCGAGGCCGTCGACAAGCTGAAGAACTCGGTCGCCACCGAGGTCATCGTCACCAACACGCTGCCGCTGTCGGAGGACCGTCAGTTCGACAAGCTCACCGTCCTGTCGATCGCCCCGCTGCTGGCGCAGGCCGTCTCGGCGGTGTTCGAGGACGGCTCGGTCACGAGCCTCTTCTCCGAGTGAGGCGAGTCCCGGAGTGAGGACGGCGTGACCACCGGGTCGGTCGTGCGCGCCGCGGCGCAGCTGGCGCTGCTGTACGCCGCGATCGGCGTCGCGGGCACGCTGCTGCTGGCTCTTTCGGCCGGCGACCTCACCACGAACCTGCTGCTGCCGCTCGCGGTGCTGGTCGTGGCGCTCGCCCTGGCCGCCGCGGTGATCGTCGTGCTGGCCCGGCTCGCGGTCGGCTGGCTCGAGGGCCGCGTGAGCGAGCCGGTGGTCGTCGCGATCATGGTCGCCTCCGGCGTCGTGCTGCTGAGCGGCGTCCTCACCGTGAGCACGCTGGGCATCCTCTCGGTCGCCGTCTCGGCGCTGATGGCGCTCGCCACCCACCTCGTGCTGACCCGCTGCTGGGCCTGAGTCGCTCCTCGCGGCCGATTTCGGCTCGCCCGCACGGGTGGGTTAGACTCGTGGGGTTGCCTCGGCGAGGGTCCACCGGACCGTGATCGACAGGGCGCTCCACAGGAGTGCTGTGTCGAGCGCCGAGCCCAGACTTCAGACTGAACCCTCCAAGGAGAGAATCCCCGTGGCCGAGATCAAGCTTTCCGCCGAGCAGCGCACCGAGTTCGGCAAGGGTGCCGCGCGCCGCATCCGACGTGACGACAAGATCCCCGCCGTCCTCTACGGACACGGCACCGACCCCATCCACGTGACCCTGCCCGGCCACGACACGATGCTCGCGCTCAAGACCCCGAACGCGCTGCTCGCGATCGACCTGGGCTCGGACAACCACCTCGCCATCCCGAAGCAGGTCCAGCGCGACCCGCTCAAGGGCTTCATCGAGCACGTCGACCTGCTCATCGTCAAGCGTGGCGAGAAGGTCACCGTCGACGTCGCGATCACCGTCGTGGGCGAGCCCGAGGCCGGCGTCCTGCTGGTCACCGAGAACGCCACGGTCGCCCTCGAGGTCGAGGCCACGCACATCCCGTCCGAGATCGAGGTCTCGGTCGAGGGCCTGCAGGTCGGCGCGCAGGTGCTCGCCTCCGACCTCGACCTGCCCCAGGGTGCGGCCCTGGCGGTCGAGGAGGACCTGCTCATCCTCAACCTGACCCACGCGCCCACCGCGGCCGAGGTCGAGGCCGAGCTCGAGGACGCCGAGGCCGAGGCCGGCATCGAGCACGACCAGCCCGAGGCGCCCGCCGAGGAGCAGGCCGCCGAGCCGGAGTCCACCGAGAGCTGATGACCTGGCTGGTCGTCGGGCTGGGGAACCCCGGCCCGTCCTATGCCGCCACCCGGCACAACGTCGGGTACCACGTGACCGATGAGCTGGCCGCCCGCATGGGCGGCCGGTTCTCGTCTCTGAAGGCGGCGCGTGCCGACATCGTCTCGGGCCTGCTCGCGAGCGAGCGCACGGTCCTGGGCCGCTCTCGCGCCTACATGAACGAGAGCGGCGGGGCGGTCTCCGCGCTGATGAAGTACTACGACGTCACGCCCGACCGGCTGATCGTCATCCACGACGAGCTCGACCTGCCGCTGGGCTCGCTGCGCTGCAAGTCCGGCGGCGGCGACAACGGGCACAACGGGTTGAAGTCGATCCGTCAGTCGATCGGCACGGGCGACTTCCTGCGCGTGCGGTTCGGCATCGGGCGCCCGCCCGGCCAGCAGCCCGTGCACGACTTCGTGCTCAAGCCGTTCGCGAAGGTCGAGCGCACCGAGGCCGACATCGTCACGCAGGAGGCCGCCGACGCGGTCGAGAGCCTGATCTCCGTCGGCCTGGAGAAGACGCAGAGCGCCTTCAACTCCTGACGCCGCCGCGTCAGATGGTCTTGAGCTGGACCAGCTCGCCGTCGGCGAAGACGCCGACGAAGCGGGTCGCGATGCCGCAGGCCGCGAACTCGCGCTCCTGCACCGAGGTCACGCCCTTCGCCGCCAGCCGCCGCAGCGGGCCGAGCTCGGCGTTCGCCTGGGCCATGACGTTCGGGTCGGAGTAGAGGCGCGACAGCCGCGCGGAGTGCTGCAGCACCTGCGAGACGTTGACGCGCTCGAGCGTGCCGGGGGAGCGCATCAGTCGCTGGGTCTGCGCGAGCGACGTGCCGCGGACCGAGGGTGAGAACGCCGCGTCGATCCTCAGGGCGCGAATGTCGGGGGCGGTCGCGCAGGCGTTCTGGCGCACGACGAGGCGCATCGCGCGGCGCGTCGTGGCGGTGCGCCCCTTCGAGCGGGACTTCACGGTGATGACGGCACGGTACGTGCCGGGGCGCAGGCGCACGGCGCTGCGGTTCGTGTGGAGGCGCTTGCCGCTGCGGGACACGGTGATGCGCTTCGAGAGCAGCTTGACGCCTCGGGCGCGCTTGACCTGCGGGACGACGCGGACCGAGCCGGCCCACCCCACCACGCGCTGGGTCGGGTTGACGATCTTCACCTTGGCGGTGGTGGCGGCCGTGGCCGCGCGGGGAGCGGGCGCGCTGGCGCGAGCGGACGTGATCGCACCGGCCGTGACGACGGCCGTCGCCACGAGCGCCACCAGCGAGCCGAGGCCCAGCGTCTTCGTGTTCACCCTCGAAGTATGGGGCACGTGTGACTCGCGTGACCACTGATATGCCAGATATAGGTGGGCACTCGTGATACGGCAGGGACTCGCTGGACGTATCAAGGAGGCCCGATGGTGCCTCTCCGCGGGTGATGACGATGACGTCACACACCACATCAGTCGCACTGGTCACAACATTGGGAAAGCCGACAAAACCCCGGCGTTCCGGTCGTTAGGCTCCGAGACACGGGGGGTGCTCGCGGTCTCGAAGGTTCACGAACGCACCGCGACATCAGTGTGGAGATTCGGGTCTCATGCGTCGCAACAGGCGGGAGTGCAGAGGCCATCTGTGAAGGACGGCGTGATGCTTCATCTCAACCCCCCGGGCCGGCGGACCGCGACGATCCTCGCGACGCTGGCCGTGCTGGCCTCGGCCCTGGGCGCTCCGGCGTCCGCCGAGACCACCGACCCCACGCCGACGCCGAGCGCCTCCGAGCCCGCGCCGACGAGCGAGCCGTCCCCGGCTCCCACGAGCGCCGCGACCAGCGCGCCCACCTCCGCTCCCACGAGCGCCCCGACCACCGCGCCCACCACGAGCGCCCCCACCGTCCAGGCCGCCACGCAGCCCGACTACAGCCGCTCGGTGCTGGACACCTCGCCCTCGCAGATCGCCTTCGGCACCCGCGCCGGCCGCCCGTGCACCGGGGGACAGGCCGTCTCGGTCGTCACCTGGAACGGTGACGACCTGCCGTGGACCGCCTCCGCCGACGCGTCATGGATCTCGCTGTCCGCCACGTCGGGCCCGAGCCCCGCGCAGCTGACCGTCACGGCCGACTGCGACGAGCTGTCCGCAGGCGTCCACTCCGCCCAGGTCACCGTCCGCGACGACGCGCCCGGCGTCGACCAGAGCCAGACCGTCGACGTGCGCGTCGTGGTGAACCCGTCCGGCCCGGTGGGCATCTCCACCTGGAAGGACGGCCACCGCGGTGCGTTCAGCTCCTCCACCGACGACTCGTACGACTCGGGGTACGCCGAGCTGAAGGCCGCCGGGACCAAGGGCACCTTCGTCATGAACGGCAGCACGCCTCCCGCGAGCTACCCGCAGATGTACGCCGACGGCATGGAGCTGGGCTCGCACCTGCTCTACCACCTGTGCACGCTGGTGAGCCGCACGAGCCTGATCTCGCACATGACCGGCAGCATCTCGGCCGTCGCGCAGGCCACGGGCTCGGCCGACGAGGTCCAGAGCCTCGTGTGGCCGTGTGGCTTCCGCAACATCGAGTACGGGGTCACCGCCGCCGACTACTTCCTGTCCGCGCGCGGCTACAACTGGAACGCGCTCGAGGACACGACGCCCGTCGACTTCATGGACCTCAAGAGCTTCAACTCCCACGAGCACACGCCCGTGCCCCCGGCCGACCTGAAGACGATCGTCGACGACGCCCAGAGCCAGGGCAAGTGGGCCAACCTCGTCCTGCACGACATGACCAACGACGACGGCGCGATCGCCTACGCCGCCACGAAGGACGTCTGGTCGGCGCCCATCGGCACGGTCGTGAAGTACATCCACCAGCGCAACCGCACGGTGATCGACGACGTCGTCGACGGCCAGGACGCCCTCGACTTCACGATCCGCCGGCTGCCCCTGCCTGCCGTCCCGCAGCGTGATGCCGAGGCGTTCGTGAAGTCGCGCGACGCCCTCACGTTCACCGTCGACGTCACGGGCGTGCCGCACGTCTCGGGCGTCCGGGTGGCCGGCGCGACGGTGCCGTTCCGCATCCGCACCGAGGGCGACACCTCCACCCTCTACTTCTCCTCGGCGGTCACCACGTCGAAGCAGGCCGTCAAGATCCTCAAGTCCGAGACGGTGCCGCCGATCCTCGAGGTCGACGACACCCCGCTGTCCTTCACGTCGGCCCAGGACGGGGCGGTGAAGGAGAAGACGCTCGCCGTCACGAACTCCGGCGCGGGCACGCTGACCTGGGGTGCCGAGGTCGTCTCGGGCGCCTCGTGGCTCTCGGTCACGCCCGAGTCGGGCACCGGCGACGGCAGCGTCACGGTGCGCGCGAACCCGGGCTCCCTGGCGGCGGGCACGTACTCCGGCTCGGTCAAGCTGCACGCGTCCGGCGCGGCGGGCAGCCCGGTCATCGTCCCGGTGTCGCTCACCATCACGCCCAAGGGCGAGAAGAGCTACCTCCTGAACTACCCCGACCGCGCGGCGCTGCTGGCCGACGGCTGGGACTTCAAGGCGAGGACGGCGGCCGGCGCGGTGCGCGACACCGAGCGCACGTCCGGCGCCGTGGTCTCGTACTCGGCCTCCGGCCTGCGAGTGCCGGTCGACACCGGCGACATCTGGTCATCGATGAACAACTCGCGGAACTCGCTGCTGCGCGACCTGCCCTCCGGGTGGAGCCGTGTCGAGCTGTCGGTCCCGTCGTTCGCGCCCACCCGGAACTACCAGTCCGCGGGCATCGGCGTGTACGACGACGACGACAACTACGTGCTGCTGACGCGCAGCTTCAACGTGGGCCAGCGGGTCTCGCTGGTCAACGAGGTCGGGGGCACGGCGCAGATCGTCCAGGCGCAGACGGCCACGGCGACGAGCCTGCGCCTGCGGCTGACCCGGTCGGGCAACACGATCACCGCGGCGTACTCCACGACGGGCGGGGCCTCGTGGATCCCGGCCGGCTCGGTGAGCTCGACGCGGGCGTTCTCGCGACTCGCGCTGCTGACGGGCGCCGACGCGCAGACCACCTCGCAGCCCACCGCGCTGTACGACGAGGTCGTCGTCGCGGCGGACGAGTCGACCCAGCCGACCACCGCGCCCACCACGACGCCGACGACGCAGCCGACCACCCAGCCGACGACGCAGCCCACCACGACGCCGACCACCCAGCCCACGACCAGCCCGACGACGACGCCGCCCACCACGACGCCGCCCGCGGGCGGGACGTTCTCGCTCGGCTACGCGAACCGCGCCGCGATGATCGCGGACGGCTGGGACTTCCGCGCCCGCACGGGCGCCGGGATCGTGCGCGACACCGAGCGCACCAGCGGCGCCACGGCGACGTACTCGGCGCAGGGCCTCGGCCTGCCGACCACGTCGGGCGACCTGTGGTCGACGTCGAACAACTCCGACAACACGGTCCTGCGCGACCTGCCCAGCAACTGGACCTCGGTCCGGGTGCGGCTGACCCACGCGCCGTCCGCGAACTACCAGCACGCCGGGATCGTGCTGTACGACAACGACGACAACTACCTCGAGCTCGCGCGGTCGTACCACTCCACCGCCGGCGGACAGATCGTCATGGCGGTCAACGAGACCTCGGGCACCCCGGCGGCGCAGGCCGTCTCGGGCGTGACCGCGACGGACCTCGTGCTGCGGTTCGAGCGCAACGCGGCGACGAACCAGATCGTGTCCTCGTTCTCGAGCGACGCCGGAGCCACGTGGCGCACGGTCAGCACCGTCACGCGCGGCTTCACGGCTCCGCGGCTGGCGCTGAACTCCGGCGGCGCGACGGGTGCGCAGGTCACCGCGACCTTCCGCGAGGCCACGATCCAGGTGCCGGCCACGGTCGCACCGACCGAGCCGGCCCCGTCGCCGACCACGCCGACACCGACAGCGACGCCGACGCCGACGCCGACGACGCCGTCGCCGTCCCCCACGACGCCGACCCCCACCCCCACCCCCACGACGCCGACGCCGACGCCCACGGCCCCGACCGAGACGACGGACACGCACGTGCTCGACCAGACGTCGCGCGCCGGCCTGCTGGCCGCGGGCTGGGACTTCGCGGCCCGCACGGCGGCCGGCGCGGTCCGCAACACCGAGAGCGCCACGGCGGCGCCGAGCTACGCGGCGCACGGGCTGGGCCTGGCCACGGGCCAGGGCGACCTGTGGCAGGCGATGAACAACACGACCAACACCGTGTTCCGTGACCTGCCGGCGACGTGGACGAGCGTGACCACCACGATGAGCTACGCACCGACGGCGAACTACCAGCACGGCGGGATCGTGCTCTACGTCGACGACGACAACTACGTCGAGCTGACCCGTGCCTACAACTCCGCGGCGGGCGCCCACACGGTGGCCCTGATCGACGAGCGGTCGGGCACCCCGGTCGTGCAGCGCGTGGCCACGACGGCCACCTCGCTGCAGCTGCGCTTCACCCGCCATGCCGCCACCGGCGTGATCACCGGTGCCTTCTCCACGGATGCTGGTCAAAACTGGCGCGAGGTGGGCACCGTCAGTCGTACGCTGACGAACGTGAGGATCGGACTCAACGCGGGAGGAGCCGTCTCGGGCTCGCCCGTGGCGCGGTTCGAGCGCGTCGTCGTCGGCCGGACCACGGCGGGCTGAGCGATGCGCGTCGGGATCATCGGGGGTGGATTCTTCGGATTCCACATCGCGCAGCAGATCGAGCGACGGTTCGGCGACGTCCGGGTCGAGATCTTCGAGCGGGAGCCCACGCCGCTCGTCGGCGCCGGCACCACGAACCAGTGCCGCCTGCACATGGGCTTCCACTACCCGCGCTCGGGCTACACGATCTACCAGTCGATCATGGGCTTCGACCGCTTCACCGGCGAGTACTCCGAGTTCCTCAGCGACGTCGACGAGAACCTCTACGCGGTGCACCACGACGGACTGGTGTCGGTGGAGGAGTACCTCGCCGTGATGAACTCGTTCCACCTGAAGTACGAGGTCCTGCCGATCACCGGCGACCTGCTGCGCCGGCCCGACGACTACGGGCTGCTGGTCAAGGTGCTGGAGAAGTCGATCGACGTGAAGGCGTTGCGCGAGCGGCTGGTGCACCGGTTCGACGGCGTGCTGCACGTGGACACGCCGATCGACGAGGTCGACGCCGCCGCCGGAGTCCTGCGCAGCGGCTCGCGCGAGTTCGGGCCGTTCGACTACGTCATCAACGCCAGCTACACCGACCCCAACATGGGCCTGCCCGCCGACAAGCACTTCCGCATCAAGTGGGAGCTGGCGGCGCTCGTGCTGGCGAAGACCTCGCTGCCACCCGCCAGGGCCGTGACGATCATGGACGGCGACTACGTGTCGGTCTACCCGGCGTACGAGGGGCTCCACACGCTGTCCTCGGTCGCGTACACCCCGATGCGCCGGTACGACTCGCACGACGAGCTCCGGGCCGACTACCCCCACCGCTACGAGATCGCCGAGCGCGAGCACGTCGCCGAGCGCATCGCCCAGGACGTGGGGGAGTACCTGCACATCGAGCACGACCAGAAGGAGCTGTGGGTCACCGCCAAGACGAAGCTGGCCACCGACATGGGCGACTCCCGGGTCACCGAGGTGCGTCAGCACGACCGTCTGTTCTCCGTGCTGTGCGGCAAGATCGATGCCGTCTTCGAGGCCTCCGACGCGATCCTGCGAGAGATGAGGTGAGTGAGCCGCGGCGGCTGTCCCTCGGCATCCGCGACTCGACGTTCGGCGACGACTGCGTCGTGGCCGAGCAGGTCAACATCTACGAGGCCACGTTCGGCGATCGCTGCTTCGTCGGTCCGTTCGTGGAGGTCCAGAACGACGTCGTCTGCGGCTCGAACGTGCGCATCCAGTCCCACACGCTGGTGTGCGAGGGCATGCGGGTCGGCGACGACGTGTTCATCGGGCACGGCGTGATGACCGCGAACTCGCGCTACCCGCAGGCCGGGGCCGCGGAGTGGACGTGCGAGCCGCCGGTGATCGGCGACCGCGTCGCGATCGGCTCGAACGCCTCGATCCTCCCGGGGGTGGTCATCGGCGACGACGCCGTGATCGGCTCCGGCGCCGTCGTCTCGCGCGACGTCGCGCCGGGCGCCGTCGTGGTCGGCGCCAACCGAGTCCTGCAGAAGCCGGAGCAGCCATGAGAGTGCCCTTCCTCGACCTCGCCGCCCAGCAGGCCGAGATCGCCGACGAGGTCCTGCCCCGGTGGCAGGAGCTGTTCGCCTCGTCGGAGTTCATCGGCGGGCCCGACATCGAGGCGTTCGAGCGCGAGTACGCGGCCTACGTCGGCGTCGACCACTGCGTCGCCGTGGCCAACGGCACCGACGCGATCGAGCTCGCCCTGCGCGCCGTGGGCGTCACGGCGGGCGACGAGGTGGTGCTGCCGGCCAACACGTTCGTCGCCACGGCGGGTGCCGTCGCGCGGATCGGCGCGGTGCCGGTGCTGGTCGACGCGGACCCCGAGTACCTGCTGATCGACCCCGACCTCGTCGAGGCCGCGATCACCGACCGCACCCGTGCCCTCGTGCCGGTGCACCTGTTCGGCCAGACCGCGCCCGTCGAGCTGCTGCGGCCGATCGCCGAGCGCCACGGCCTCGCGATCGTCGAGGACACCGCCCAGGCGCAGGGCGCGCGCTCGTCCGCGGGCGTCGCCGGGGCCCTGGGCGACGCCTCGTCCACCAGCTTCTACCCCGGCAAGAACCTCGGTGCCGCCGGCGACGCGGGGGCCGTGCTCACCCACGACGCGGCCGTCGCCGAGGTCGTCCGCAGCACCGCGAACCACGGCAGCACGGTCAAGTACGTGCACGACCGGGTCGGCATCAACTCGCGCCTCGACGCCGTGCACGCGGTCGTGCTGAGCGCGAAGCTGCGTCGGCTCGAGCGGTGGAACGAGGCCCGCCGCGCCGCAGCCGCCCGCTACACCGAGCTGCTGGCCGACGTGCCAGGCGTCCGCACGCCACGGGTGCGGCCGGGCAACGAGGACGTCTGGCACCTCTACGTCGTGCAGGTCGACGACCGCGACCGCGTGCTGGCGCGCCTGCACGAGGAGGGCATCGGCGCCGCGATCCACTACCCGACGCCCGTGCACCTCACCGACGCCTACGCCCACCTCGGGCACGGACCCGGCTCGTTCCCGGTCGCCGAGGAGGCCGCCCGGCGGATACTCTCGCTGCCCATGCACCCGCACCTGACCGCTTCCGACCAGGACGAGGTCGTCACGACCCTCGCGAAGGTCGTGCAGGAGGACGCTTCGTGAAGCTGCGCTGGCCCACCCGTCCCACCACCGGGCGGCTGCCCCACGTCGAGGTCGTCGTGCCCTGCTACAACTACGGACACTACCTGCCGGCCGCGGTCGAGGCGATCGTGCGCCAGCCGCACGTCACCACCCAGGTCACGATCCTCGACGACAAGTCCACCGACGACTCCGCCGAGGTGGCCGAGCGGCTCGCGGCCGAGCACGACAACGTGCGGCTGATCCGCAACGAGGTCAACCTCGGCGCCGTCCCCACGTTCAACAAGGGCGTCTCGCAGGCCGACTCGGACTACGTCGTCCTGATCTCGTCCGACGACCAGCTGGCGCCCGGCGCGCTCGGGCGGGCCACGGCGCTCATGGAGGCCCATCCGAGCATCGGCCTGGTCTACGGCAAGACGCAGAAGTTCCTCACCGACCCGGTGCGCCGGCCCACCCGGCCGGCCGTCACGTGGACCACGTGGGACGGCGACGACTGGATCCGGATGCAGCTGCGCCGGTCGTGGAGCAACATCGCCTCGCCCGAGGCGGTCGTGCGCACCTCGGTGCAGCACGAGGTGGGGCCCTACGACGAGGACCTGCCGTTCACCCACGACGCGCTCATGTGGCTCAAGATCGCCGCCGTCGCCGACGTCGGGCACGTGAACGGCGTCGACCAGGCCTACTACCGCCGTCACCCGAGCAGCATGTCGATGCAGGTCGGCCTCGCCCGCGACGCGTGGGAGCGCTGGCGTGCCTACGACCGCTTCCTGTCGTCGTGGGGCGACCGCGACGCGGCCGAGCGGCTCCACCCGCACGTGCGGCGCCGGCTGGCCGACGAGGTGCTGCTGACCGCGCTGCTGCTCGCGCAGGAGTCGCCGCTGTCCGACGAGGCGTACGACGAGGCCTTCGACACCGCGCGCCGGATCGATCGCCACGTCGTCGAGCGGGCCCAGTGGGCCGACCTCCAGGCGCTGCGCGAGGGCCACTCGCCCGACGGCCTGTCCGCCCACGCCCGCGCGGCCGTGCGCACCGCGGCCGTCCGATCGCGGTGGCCGCGCTGGCACCGCTACCGCTACTTCGGGTAGGCGAGGCGCCGTGAACCCCACCCCGTCCCGCAGCACGGTGCTCGTCGTGCTGGCCGCCCTGCTCGCGCTGGCGGTCGTGGCGGTCGTGCTCCTGTGGGCGCTGCGGGACGAGCCGTCTGACGCCCGGCGCACCGACGGCCCCCTGCCGCAGGAGCCGGGGACGGTGCTCGAGGTCGAGCCGGTCGCGGAGTCGCCGCTCGCGGGCAGCCGGGCCTGGCGCATCCTCTACACGACGACCGACCGCGACGGTGAGCCCGTCGAGGCGAGTGCGGCCGTCTACGCCCCGGAGGACTCCACGCTGACCGACCTCCCCGTCCTGGTGTGGGGCCACGGGACGTCGGGCTTCGCCCGCGACTGCTCGCCGAGCCTGCAGCAGGACCCGATGGCCGCGGGGTCGATGTACGTCGGCGACGAGGTGCTGCGGCGCGGCTGGGTCCTCGTCGCGCCCGACTTCCCCGGCGTGGGCGCCGACGGCGAGCAGCCCTACCTGATCGGCGAGGGCGCCGGCCGGACGATGCTCGACGCCGCCCGGGCCGCGCGCGAGGTCGACGGGCTGAGCACGTCGCCGCGGACCGCCGTCTGGGGCTTCTCCCAGGGCGGTCACGCCGCCCTCTGGGCCGGAGGGCTCCAGCCGACCTACGCGCCCGAGCTCGAGCTGGACGGCGTCGCCGCCCTCGCGCCGGCCACCTTCCTGCGCGAGACATTCGACCGGCTGCCGGCGCAGGACCGCATCTTCGCCGCGTACACGATGGCGTCCTACGACGCGGCGTACGACGACGTCAGCTGGGGCGACTACGCGAGCGACGAGGCCGAGTCGTTCGGCCGGAAGCTGGCCGCGGAGTGCCTGCCCGACCCGCAGGCCTACTCCGAGCTCGCTGAGGAGGTGATGTCGTTCCAGGACGGTGCGATCTTCGACCAGTACTTCGCCGACGGCGCGATGGGCAGGAGACTGGGGGAGAACGAGCCCGAGCTCCCGGTCCCGGCGCCCCTGCTCCTGGCGCAGGGCTCGGCCGACACCGTGGTCCCGGCCGAGCGACAGGCCGAGTTCGCCACCCGGGCGTGCGCGCGCGACCAGGTCCTGGACTACCTGACCGTCGAGGGGCGTGACCACCTGGGACTCGTGCTGGAGGACTCGCCGCTGTACCCCGACCTGTTCGCCTGGACCGACGCCCGCCTGGCGGGCGAGCCCGGTCCCACCGTTTGCGCCCGCGCCACCGCGGGGCGCGGATAGGCTCGGCGCGATGCTCGACTACGCCATCGTGGTGGCCACGCGGAACCGCCTCGACATGCTGCGCATCTCGCTGCCGCTCTTCGTGGCGCAGACCCGGCCCGCCGCCCGGATCGTCGTGGTCGACCGCAGCGACGACCACGAAGCCGTGCGCGCGTACTGCGAGGCGGTCGCCCGCGACACCGACGTCCCGGTGGTCGTCCGCTACGGCGACCACGCCAACCTGCCGGCGCAGCGCAACCAGGGCCTCGACCTCGTCGAGGAGCCGGTCACGATGTACCCCGACGACGACTCGCTGTGGTTCCCCGACACGGCCGAGCACCTCATGGGCGTCTACGAGCAGGACCGCAACGCGCGCTACGGCGCCGTCTCCGCGACTCCCGTGGCCTCCGCGCCCCCCGGTGTCGACGTGCCCGTCGCGCCCACCCGGCGACTGACCAACGTGCCCGCCGTGATGGCCGTCCGCAACCGTGTGGAGCGGCTGCTGGTGCCCGCCCCCTTCGTCCTCTACGGCGCCGAGCGCACGCGCGCGCTGCGTTCCGGGGCGGTCGCCGACGGGCTCGACCACCCGCTCGTGCCCACGATCGGCGGCTACCGGATGACGTTCCGCACCGACGTGCTGCGGGCGGTGCGGTTCGACGCCACGCTCGGCTCGCGGGTCGGCTACGCCACGCACGAGGACATCGACATCGGCCTGCGCGTGCTGGCGGCCGGGTCGCTCGTCGCCGCGGCGCCGCGCTCGCTCGTGTTCCACTGCGTGGCGCCGGGAGCGCGGGCCGCCGGCTTCGACTACGGCTTCTTCCACGTCCTCAACTACGTGTACATCTGCGCCAAGGTGATGCCCGACCGCTCACTCGCGCGACGCAGGCTTCGCCGGTACCTGCGCTACAAGCTCTTCCTCTACGCGCTCAAGCGCCGCGACGAGTACGGCCGCCAGGTGTACGCCGGGGCGAAGGCGGCGCACGCGCGGCTCGACGAGGTGCTGGCGGCCGATCCCGCCGATCTGCCCGAGCTCTACGGCAGGGTCGCCGACGCCGAGCGCGCCGCGTACTCCTCCCTCACCGACAGCTGAGCGCGCCGACGCTGGCGACCGCGCCGTCCTTCGACACCGTGACGGCCTCGTTCCCGGAGCCCCAGCGCGTGGCCCCGCACGAGGTGATCGTGGTGGGTCCGTACTCCCACGAGTCGGCGACGACCTTGAGGCCCGAGACCTCGCCCGGGGTGCCGAGCCGGAACGGGAACCCGCCGCCGGCGACCAGCACGTTCTCCACGGTGAGGCGCTCGTTGCCCGCGTCGTTCGGGTGGAAGATCGCGCCGTTGCCCAGGCACCCCTCGTCGTGGTTGAGCAGGATCGTCGTGTCGCGGATCGTCACCGCCGCGGCGTCGTAGGCCTGGAACCCGTCGCCGTGCCAGTCGACGTCGGGGCACCCGTCCGCCGGCGCGATGCTGACGTAGGAGTCCTCGATCACGACCGGGCCGCAGCCGTTCGGGCGACCGCCGGCACGCAGACCCTCGGACAGTCCGATGACCTTGACGCGCGTGGCGCGGTAGCCGCCGAACTGGACGGCGGGCTGGAAGAGCTCGGTGTCGCCACGGACGAAGCTGGAGTCCTCGATCACGAGGTCGTTGTTGCAGGAGCTCGCCTGCAGGTTGTCGATGCGCGAGCCCACGAACTCGACCCGCCGGATCGTCACGTCGGGTGCGCGCACGTGCAGCACCCCGTTCACGATGCGCACGTCCTCCAGCACCGCGCCGGGCTCGTCGATGTCGACGTCGCCGGTGAAGGTCTGCTGCGGCTCCCAGTCCTTCGGCACACCCGTGTTCGTCGAGGTCGGGAAGCCCTCGGCGCGGAAGTCGTCGGTGTCGACGATCTTCGGCAGGGCCGGGGCGTCCGCCTCCGGCACCTCTTCCCGCGGCACGAACAGCGGGTCGACCCAGTACTGGCTGGACTCCCACGACTTCGTCGGGAACGCGCTCTCGCCGTCGGCATAGACGCCGCTCTCGCCGGGCTCCACCGCGAGCGCGCCGGTGTACGACTGTCCCGAGAAGCCCACCGTCTGGGCGAAGTGGCCGCGCGGCGCGTGGTACGACACGACGTACCGCTCGCCCTCGGAGATCTCGACGGGCTGGTCGAACCACGCGGTGCGCCAGCCCTCCTGGCCGCCGGCCTGCTCGAAGTCGACGGTGGCGAGCCGCTCGCCGTCGGGCGACCAGAGGCTGGCGGTGTGCGGGCCCTCGTTGCGCGGCGTCCACCAGAACCGCACGCCGGCGACATCGCCCTCGACCTTGCTCGTGAAGGCGGTGCCGAGCTCGACCGGGTCCGCGTCGCTCACCACGTCGACGTGCGCCGGTGGGACCTCGGGCCACAGCGACACGACGTCGCCCGAGGGCGCTCCGTCGTCGAACGGGTCGAGCACGAAGAACGCGGCGGCGGCGAGCGCGACGAGGCCGACGCCGAGCGCCAGGCCGATGAGGACGAGGCGGCGCATCAGCGTCCCGCCTCGGTGCCGACGACGCCGCGCGAGGTCTCGTCGCGGTTCCAGCCGTGGTCGCCGCGTCGCGCCCGCAGGCGGGCGTGGGCGCGGGCCGCCACGGTGACGGTCACGTAGACCACGGCGGCGGGCATCAGCCGCGGCTCGGACCGCACGATGTCGCGCCACGTGGGGCGCGGCGCCTCGACCCGGTGGCCGAGGGCGGCCAGCTGCTGGTTGCCCGCGACGATCCGGACCTGGCGCCGGTAGAGCGACCGCAGCGTGCGCGGCGGGTGCACGGTGAACGTGGCGCCGGGCGGGTTGACGCGCTCGGCGTGGTCGAAGTGGGCGTAGACCCAGCCGTCGTCGGCGATGACGTCGGGGAAGGCGCCGAACCGCGCACGCCCCTCGGCCGACACGGCGTAGACGCCGGCGCCGATGACGTGGTGCCTGACGTAGCCGAGCCGCGAGCGGATCGCGTAGTACGCGCGGCACGGCAGCGACAGGCCCGTGGTGTCGAAGACGGGGCGCGGGGCCGCCGCCGGGTGACCCGCCTCGAGCGCCGTGACCACGGCCTCCAGCGCGCCGGGGCCGAGGACGACGTCGGCGTCGAGGTAGACGCGCGGGAACGCCGACACGGCGGCGTCGCCGGCGTTGAGCGCGGCGGTCTTGGAGGGCGTGGCGATCTCGACCACGCGGACGCCGTCGAACGCCGCGGCGATCCGGGGCGTGGCGTCGGTGGTGCCGTTGCAGACCACGACGGTCTCGTACTCGTGCGGCGCGGTGCCGGCGAGCGCGGCGTTCAGCGTGCGCCCGATGACGCGCTCCTCGTCGTGGGCGGGGATGACGATGCTGGCCCGGGCCGCGCCGCTCATCGTCCGCTGCCCTCGGGGAAGCCGTCCCACCACTCGGCGCGGCGCTGCCACGTGGCCAGCCACTTCGCGCCCCTGCCGGTGAGGCGGGCGCCGAGTGCGCGCAGGCCGACGCCGGCGCGCAGCAGCCAGACACCCAGCGGCCCCAGGCGCCCGTGATGCGTACGGGCGTAGGTGATCTTGCCGGCCAGCAGCAGCGGCTTGCTGCCGGCAGTGCCGGGGGAGGACGTGCCGATCGCGTGGACGACCTCGACCGCGGGGTCGATGACGGGACGCGCGCCGAGGGCTCGCGCCCGGGCGCTGAGGTCGGCGTCCTCACCGTAGACGAAGTAGCGCTCGTCGAAGCCGCCGAGCCGGTTCCACAGCCGGCGCTCCACCAGCAGCAGGCAGCCGGTGATCATGCCGACCTCGCGTACCGAGTCGCGCTGCCAGCCGCCGATGGCCTCGGGGTCGAACACGCGTGAGTGACGGAAGACGGTGGACAGGCCCGAGGCGAAGCAGAACGTGCTCCACAGGCTCGGCAGGCCCCAGCACGAGGAAGGCTCGAGCTCGCCCTCGGTGGTCAGGGTGCGGCCGCCGTACATGCCGTGACCGGGGTGGCGGTGCGCGAACCCGACCAGCTCGGCGAGCGAGCCGGGCCGCGCCTCCATGTCCGGGTTGAGCAGCAGCACCCACGGCGCGGAGCCGGCCGCGGCACCTTGGTTGACCGCGCGGGCGAAGCCCGCGTTGACGTCGTTGTGCATCAGCCGCGCGTGGGGCGCGTGGCGCGCCACGACCTTCGCGCTGTCGTCGGCCGAGGCGTTGTCGACCACGACGAGCTCGGCCTCGAGGTCGCCGAGCGCGGCGGGCAGCGAGTCGAGGCAGCGACCCACCCAGTCGGCGCTGTTGTACGTGACGATGACGATCGTGACGTCCGCAGTCATGAGGACGCACCGCGGCGCCGGACGACGGTGGCGGGGACGCCGGCGGCCACCGAGTCGGGCGGGAGATCGCGGGTGACGACGGCACCGGCGGCGACGATCGTGCCGTCGCCGATCGTGACGCCGGGCAGCACCACGACGCGGGTGCCCAGCCAGGTGTTCGCGCCGATCACGACGTCGGCCTCGCGCTTGGGCAGGTCCATCACGGGACCGGGGCCGGCGTCGAAGTCGTAGTTCGAGGCGGTGATGAACACGTCGGGCCCGAGCAGCGCGTGGTCGCCGAGCGTGATGCTGCCGCTCGCGTCGCCCGCCCACAGGCAGCTGCCCTGGCCGATGTGGGAGCCGGCGCCGATCGTGACCCGGCTGCCGTTGCGCACCGAGACCGTGGGGGAGAGGCGCACGCCCGCGCCGATCGTGGCGTCGTCCAGCTCGGCGCCGTCGTAGCCGGCGAAGTTCGCCAGGCGCGCCCAGCGTCGCCACGTGCGGGGCCGCAGGACGCGGCGGGCCGCGCTCGAAGCCTGTCGACCGTCGCTCATGAATCGGTCCTCTCGACGTCGTCCACGCACGGTGGCCGGTCTGGCGGATTCGCCCACTGGGAGCAGTGCTGCGCAGTACAGTGTAAAGCGGTCGGCCGGTGCCTTTCGGCGGTTTGCGGCAGACGCCCGGGACTCGTGCTGCGGCCTCCCCGGCGTGCGACCCACGAGGGTGATGGGGTGAGCATGAGCGACGACACGGGCCTCGCACGCCACACCTCGATCAGTGTGCTGTGGATGACCGCTCAGCGCTGGGTGACGCGCCTCGGCGGCTTCCTGACGATCATCATCCTGACGCGGATCCTGTCCCCGGAGGACTTCGGCGTCGCGGCCACGGCCACCACGCTGCTGCCGCTGATCTACGTGCTCGCCGACGCGGGCTTCTCGGCGTACCTGGTCCAGGCCGACGACGTCGACGAGCGCACCCTCGCCACGGCGTTCTGGTTCTCGCTCGGCTCGGGCCTGCTGCTGGCCGGTGCGATCGCCGTGGCGGCCCCGTTCATCGGCTCGGCCCTCGGCGTGCCCGAGGCCGCGCCGCTGCTGCAGGTCATGGGCCTGTCCGTGCTGGCCGTCGCCCTCGGCTCGGTCCCGGTGGCCCTGCTGCGCCGGGCGATGGAGTTCCGCAAGCTCGCGCTCCTCGAGGCCAACGCCGCCATCATCGCCCAGGTCGTCGCGATCGCGGTCGCGCTCACCGGCGGCGGCGCCTGGGCGCTCGTCCTGCAGGTCCTGTGCGGCCAGCTGATCGTGCTCGTCTCGGTGTGGATCGTCGCGCGCTGGCGGCCGCACCCCGGCTTCTCCTTCGCGCGCTTCAAGGTCATGGTCGACTTCGGCCTGCACGTCGTGGGCAGCGGCCTGGTCTACGCGCTGCGCGTCTGGGCCGAGACCGCGATCGTCGTGGCCGGGCTGGGCGTGCGCGAGATGGGCTACCTCTCGATCGCGCAGCGGCTGGTCCAGACGGCGCAGGACCTGTCGATCTCGGCGCTGCTGCCGGTCTCGATGGCCGCGTTCGCGAAGATCCGCGACTCGGTCGACCGGCTGCGCGGCGCGTACCTGCGGGCCTCGTCCGTGGCCTACGCGGTCATCACGCCGCTCATGGTGTTCCTCGCGGTCGCGGCGCCCGAGGTGGTCCAGCTGCTGTTCGGCGCGGACAAGGCCGAGAGCGCCCACGTCGTCCCCGCCCTGGCCGTGATGGCGATCGCGGGCGTCGGCTGGGCCGTCGACCAGGCGCTCCTGGTCGGCACCGGACATCCCGGTCGCTGGTTCGCCTTCATCGCGACGATCTACAGCCTGGCGCTGCTGGTGTCCCTGTACCTCGTCCAGTTCGGGCTGATGGCGGTCGTCGTCGGCTGGGCCACGATCGCCACGGTCGAGGCGCTGCTTCGCTCGATCCCGGTCGCGCCCGTCATCGGGGCGACCCGCTGGCAGGTCATCCTGCCGTTCCTCGGGGTCGTGCCCACCGCGATCGTCGCGGGCGCCGTCGGCTGGGGCGTGCTGCACCTCGCCGACCCGCTGCCGCTCGTCCTCGAGATCTTCTTGGGCGGGGCCGCCGTGGGCATCACGTACCTGCTGGCCCTCGCGGTGCTGCGCCCGAAGACCACCGCCACCGTGCTCTCGGTCCTTCCCGGCCGGATCGCGGGGCCCGCCCGCGCCGTGCTCGGCCGCCGGGTCCGCGGCGCGTGAGTCCGGCCTCGAGGACCCGCGCGTAGAGCTCCTCCACGTGCTCGACGCGGCGGTCCCACAGCGAGACCTCCGCGCTCTGCCGCCGGGCTCCCTCGGCGAGCCGGGCGCGCAGCACGGGGTCGGCGCACAGTCGGGCGAGGGCGTCGGCGAGGTCCCGGGCCAGCTGCTCGGGATCGGTCACGGGCACGCGGATCCCGCACGCGTCGGTGACCGTGCTCGACGGTCCGCCGCGGTCGCACGCGACCACCGGCAGGCCGTGCGAGAGCGCCTCGATGACGACGATGCCGCCCGCCTCGCGGTAGCTGGGGAACACGAACACGTCGGCCTGCTCGTAGAAGGAGTCCACCTGCTCGTGCGGGACCCGGCCGTGGAACCGCACGAGGTCGGCCACCCCCAGCTCGGCGGCGAGCGCCTCGCAGGCCGCGCGGTCGTAGCCGTCGCCCACGACGTCGAACGTCGCCGTGCCGCGCGGCAGCAGCGCCAGGGCCCGCACCGCGTCGCGCACGCCCTTGGTGCGGATGACCCGTCCGACGAACAGCAGGCGCACACCCCGGGTGCGGTCGCTGCCCGGCGCCGGTGCGGGCAGCGACTCGATGCCGGTGTCGCTCATCGTGGTGAACGCACGCAGGCGGATGTCGCCGAGCTGCTCGCGGACGTAGTCGGCGATGCCGACGACGAGCGCGGCATTCGCGAACGTGGCGCGCAGGCCGCGGCTGTGGCGGAGCCGGAGCGCGTCGAGCCGGCGCAGGCCCGTGAACCACGGCGCGCCGCCCTCCTCGTCGGCGAAGGCCGGCGGCGAGTCGAGGCTGCCGCCGACGGGGCCGATCACGTACGGGATGCCCGAGCGGGCCAGGGGGGAGGCGAACCGGAGCGAGACCGGGGTCAGCTGGTGCGCCAGGTCGAACCGCTCGCCGCGCGCCAGGGCCCGCCGGATCCAGCGGCGTGCCTGCCACGCGAACGGGTAGTAGCCCGGGTTCAGCATGGCCTTGAAGCGCTCGTGCCGGCCGATCAGCGGGGGCTCGGTCCACTCGACCACGCGAGCGTTCGGGACGGTCCCGGTCAACGGCAGCCCGGCGCGCTGGCGGTAGCACAGGACGGTGACGTCGTGACGCTCCGCGAGCCGGTGGATCCACTGGTACGCGATCCAGGCCTCGCCGACGGACTCGGGGTGCGCCGTCGAGACGACCAGCAGGAGGCGCAGCCGGCGCGGCTCGGGGACGGGCGCGACGGGAACGGGGCGGTCGGTCATCGCAGCGCTCACCTCGGCCTCGGGGACGGTCGCCACATCGTATCCGCGAGACGCCCTCGGGCGGGCGATTCCGGCACTACGCTCGTGACATGGCAGACGGTTCGCGGCTCGTGCCGATCGCCGGGATCGACCGGCTCCTGGGTGGGTCGATCATCCGCCAGTCCTTCAGCCCCCTCGACCTGCCGCCGCCCGAGGCGCTGCGCGAGGCGTTCGTGCGCCTGGCCGCCCACGGCCCGCAGACCCGCGTCGGCTTCGAGCGCGCGGACGCCGACCACTGGCGCTACCGCGGCGCCGCGATCGCCGACCGCGCCGACGAGGTCGTCCGCGTCGTGCCCGACGACGTCACCGAGTCCGCACAGGACTGGCTCGTCGCCCACCTCGTCCCGGACCTGCCGGTGCAGTTCGCGCTGAAGGACGACGAGCTCGCCACCGCCATGGACCACGTGCTGCTCGACGCGCCGCTGGCCTCGAGCCTGCCCGCGATCGTGCTGATGATGGCCGCGGGCGCGCCCGTGCCGGCGATGTTCGACGGCGTCACCGACCGGCCCCTCTCGAAGGCACTCTGGAACACCTTCGGGCGCCACCCCCGGAACGCCATCGCCCTCGTGCGCGACCGCGGCGGGGTCCCCGGTCCGCCGCCGGCGGGCGAGGCCCCACGCGAGGACGACCGGCTGCCGCTGATCGACCCGGGTGGCCTGACCCGCCGCCTGCACCGCGACTGCGACGTCGCCGAGATGGCCGGGGTGCGCGCGTGGGGCGCGAAGCACGGACTGGGGATCAGCCCCACGATGCTGCTGCTGGCCGCGGCCGCCACCGAGCAGGCCGGTCTCCCGATCGAGCCCCAGGGCGACCTCGTGGTCGACCTGCGCCGCTACCTGCCGAAGGGCGTCACGACCGGGGGCAACTTCATCACCGGCGTGTCCGTCCCGGTGTGGTCCGAGGGCTTCGAGCCGGAGATGCTGGGCGAGCGCCTCGACGCGATGCTGAGCTCGGGGCGGCCCCTGGCCGCCGTCGCCGCGCGGCTGCTGCGCGCGAAGCGCCGCCCGCCCGTGCCGCCCACGGCTGCCGACACCGTGCCGCGTCCCGTGCGGGCGCGCGTCTCGGTCAGCAACCCCGGCGTGCTGAAGATCTACGAGTCGATGCCGTGGACCGTGCCGGGTGCCGAGCGGCGTGCCGTGCACGGCACCGAGGGCATCGCCCCGAACACGATCGGCTGGATCAGCTCGACCGACGCCGGGCGCTTCCGGATCTCGGTCTCGTACCGCGGCGACGCCTTCGACCCCGCGCAGGTCGAGCGCGCCGCGGACCTCGTGTTCACGGACCCGGTGGCGGTCCTGGACGCGATGCTCTGACCTGACGCGCCCACCTCCGGCGCAGTCGGCGCGCGACGGCACGCCGCAGGACGCGGAGCGGGTGGGTGACGGTGGACCCGGTGGGCACCAGCGACGGGTCGGGACGCCGTGGCTCGAGCACGACGATGCGATGGACCGCCCCGGCCATGCCCAGCAGCAGGAAGTACGTGCCCATCGTCATCGGGAACGCGAACGAGTCGAACAGCGCCATGCCCGTGGCACCGGCGGCGATCGCGGCGAGCAGCGACAGGCCGAGGTCGCGGGTGTCCTCGTCCCGGGCGAGCAGGCGCACGCGCAGGGACACCCACAGCCCCGCGAGCGCGAGCAGCAGGAACGCCGCGGTGCCCACGAGGCCGATGCTCACCATGAGCAGCAGGTACTGGTTGTCGAAGATGCGGTACTTGGGCAGGAACGAGCCGAGACCGCGCCCGAACGCCGGCGACTGCGTGATGAACGCCCACGCGATCTCGTAGCTGTCGGTGCGCGAGGTGATGCTCGGATCGGTGCCGACGTTGCGGAACAGCGACTGGATCGTGCCGAACAACCGCGGCACGGCCGCGAACAGCACCACGGCCATCGCGAGCGCGCCGGCCAGGAACAGCCGCCGGCGCTGGCGCGGCCAGCCGACCACCAGCACGGCGGCGGCCACCGCGGCGCTCACGTACGCCGACCGCGAGAACGTCAGCGCGATCGTCACGCCCACCATGAGCGTGGGGATCCACTGCAGCAGCCGACGGTCGTGGGTGGTGTGGAACGCCGCGTGCAGCGTGAACGGCAGCAGCATCGCCATGATCACGCCGTACTCGATCGGGTGCGTGGCGGTGCCCGAGGGACGGATCGTCTCGCCGCGGGTGAAGATCTGGAACTCGGCGGCCGACAGGCCCGGGATCGAGATGCGGTTGATGATCGGGTCGCTCGTGACCACCTGCATGAGTCCGAGGAACGCCATCAGTCCGCCGGCCCAGGCCAGCGCCGTGGCCAGCGTCCGGGCCCGCTCCATCGTCGAGATGCCGTCGTGGGCCACCAGCAGGGTGCCCGTCCACGACAGCGTCACGGCCATCGCAACGTTGACCGGGCTGATCTCGTCGAAGTCGATCGGCCGGGACATCGCGACGACGTACGTGATCGCGACGCACGTGACGAAGCCGAACAGCGCCCGGCGGACGGGCAGCACCTCACGCGGGTGGCTCTGGCTGGTGGTGCGGCCCACCTGGTAGAGCGCCCAGCCGCCCAGGCTCACCAGGCCGACGAGCATCGAGGGCGAGCCGGCGCTGCCGAGCGCGGGGACGACCAGCCGGGACGGGATCGCGTAGAGGACGGTCAGGTAGAGCAGCAGCCACGTGACCGAGTCCATCCGCGCGGGGGTCCGGACGGTCGAGCTCATGGCGGGGTGAGGCTCCGCGAGGTCTCGGCGTGGCGCTCGCCGTCGGCGGGCTCCCACTCCTTCGAGGACTCGTCCGCGTCGTCGGACGCGGTGGGCTCGGCGCCCTGCTCCTCGGCCTCCGCCTCGGCCTCGCGGCGGCGCCTGGCCGCCCCGAGGCGACGCGCCAGCGCGTCGATGCCGGCGGTGGCGCCGGCCGTGATCGCCAGGCCCACGGCGACGGCCGCGACGAGGGCACGCGTGGTGGCCCGGGTGACGGGGGTGGCGTCGAGGTCGGCGGCCAGCTGCATCGAGGTGATGGAGTCGCCCTTCGGCACGTCCTGCTGGCGCTGGAGGTCGGCCAGCGCCTGCGGCGCCGCGGCCAGGACCAGCTCGAGGGTGTCGATCGTGGCCGCGGCGGTCTGCGCCGAGACCTGCACCAGCACGACCGGCCCGCGCATCGTCGGGTCGGTGGAGACCTGGTAGAGCGCGTTGGGCTGCTCGGCGACGATCTGCTCGCGGACCTCGTCGCCGTTGAGGCGCGCGACCACGAGGGACGTCGGGACGTCGAGGTTGTTCAGCTGCAGGAACGGGTTCTGGATGCCCTCGCCGCTGACCTGGTCCTCGGGCGGGAGCAGCAGCACCGTGCCGCTGGCCTCGTAGACGGGCGGCGTGGAGGTGTACGCGACGTAGCCCAGCACTCCGGTGAGGAGCAGGCCCGCCACGACGACGTACCAGCGCCTCAGCACCGTCCTGACGACTTCTACCAGCATGGATTCCCCAACGGTCTCGTTCCCCGACTGCCGCACGAAGACCCCGTGCCGGCCATCGTGCCCCCATCGTAACGAGGCATGCGTCACGTGGGGCGCTTTCTCGATCGGGGCCGTGACTGGTGGGACCAAGCCCGTCGTTCCGGGCGGTTCGCGGCGTGGCCCGTGTCAGACTGGGCGGACACGCGGACGGTCGGGCCGCGGACGAGGAGTGACGTGGTCTTCTGGGACGTGCTGGTGGCGGCGGCTCGCCGCTGGTACGTCGTGTTCCTGGGGCTGATGGTCACCTACGTCGCGATCGCCGCCGTCGAGGCCCGCCAGGACGTCTACTACCTGCGCGGCCAGGCCGTGTTCGTCGCGCCGGCCAGCCAGGTCTACCCGAACAAGCTGCGCGTCAACGCCGCCGACCTCATCACGGTCGCCGGCATCGTGGGCAAGCGGATCAACGGGATGGAGGCGCTGCCGAAGACGGCGTCGTCGGCGGCCACGATGGTGGGCCGCGGGGTCCGCGACGGCGTGCTCATCACGCTGCCGGACAACGGGGTCCAGTGGGCGCCGTACTACGACACGCGCGCTCTCTACATCGAGGTCGCGGCGCCCGATCCCGACACCGCGCGCGAGCGACACCGCGCGGCCCTGGCCGAGATCGGCGCGGAGCTCGAGGCGCTGCAGGACGAGCAGGACGTCGCCGCCGACGAGCGCGTGACGATCGCCCCGTCGCCGGAGTCCCCGGCCGTCTACCGCCTCGGTGGGCAGCCGATGTTCGCCAAGATCATGACGCTCGTGATCGGCGGCGGCATCACGCTGACGATCGTCGCCGCCATCGAGCGCCGCGCCCAGCGCCGGCGGAGCCCGCAGACGACCGCGCCCGCCGAGCGCGAGCTCGTCAGCAGCAGCTGAGGCTCGGCGCGGCGGGCGCGGTCGGTCGGACTCCGGGTCAGCCCCGGAAGCCCAGGCACGAGAGCGGACGCTTGGACGACCAGGCGCCCGTGCCCTCGTTGTAGCTCACGTACTCGTTGCCCGCGCCCCACGTGATCCCGCCGGTGCAGGACTGGTTGTGGCTGGGCCCGTAGTACCAGGAGTCGTCGACGACCTTGAGGTTCCGGACGGTGCCCGGGGTGTCGAGCCGGAAGACGAAGCCGCCTCCGGACACCAGCACCTTGTCGATGTCGGCGCTGGTGTTGCCCTGGGTGGGGTAGAAGAACGCCGAGTTGCCGATGCAGTACGGCGTCGGGTTCAGCTTGAGCACCGAGTTGCGCACCGTGACCTTCGGGCCGTTGTAGCCCTGCAGCGCGTCGCCGTGCCAGTCGATGCCGCTCCCGGCGCGCTCGCAGCCCGCGTAGGCGTTGACGTTGACGAACGTGTCCTCGACGCGGACCTCGCCGCAGCCGTAGTCCTTGCCGCCGACGCGCAGGCCCTCGGACGGGCCGTCGATCTTCACCCGCCGCGCGGTGTAGCCGCCGAACTGGATCGCGGGCTGGCCGATGTCGGTGCTGCCCCGCAGGATCGTCGTGTCCTCGATCACCAGGCCGTTGGAGCACTGGCGGCTGAAGACGTTGTTGATCTGGCCGCTGCTGATCTCGACGCGACGTACCGTGACGTTGTTGGCCCGGATGTTCAGGCTGCCGTTCACGATGCGCAGGTCCTGCACCACGGCGCCCGCGGTGGTGACGTTGTAGTCACCGTTCACGGTGGTCCGCGGCGACCAGCCCGACGGCGTGCCGGTGGAGGCGCGGGTCGGGAAGTTGGTGCCACCGGGTGCCGTGGTGGGCGCCGTCGTCGGAGCGGTGGTGGGGCTCGTCGTGGGCGACGTCGTCGTCGGCTGGCTGGTCGGCTCCGTGGTGGGGCCGCCCGTGGGCTCGGTGGTCGGCGCCGTCGTCGGCTCGCTCGTGGGTGCCGTGGTCGGGCCGGTGGTGGGGCTCGTGGTCGGCGGGGGCGTGGTCGGCCCGGCGCCACCGGTCGAGACCACCACGTCGACGTGGTAGTTCGAGGCCCGGTAGGTGCGGGTCGGGAAGTTGCCGAGGCGGCCGCTGTAGACGCCGGCGTTGGGCTCGGCCTTCAGGACGCCGTTGCTGATCGAGCGCGTGAACTGGCGCTGGTCCTGCGGCTGGCGGCCCTGGGGCGCCGAGTAGGACACGATGTAGTCGTCGCCCGGCTCGAGCTGCACGGGCGAGTCCAGCTGGACGGTGTCGAGGCCGGTCTGGCCGGAGGGCTCGAAGGTCACGGTCGACAGGGCGCGGCCGGTGGACGACCACAGCGTCGCGATCGTCCCCGCGCTGAGCGTGTGGTTGCGGTACACCTGGATCGCCTCGGCGTACGCCGGGCTGGTGACCTGGAACTTGAGTCCGACCTCCCACGGTCGGGAGTCGCCCAGGGCGCGAGGACGCAGGTCGTCGGGCAGCAGGCTCTGGGTCTGCTGCGCGGCGGGCGCGCGCTCCGTCGCTGCGAAGAGGGCTGGGGTGGTGAGGGAGACCGCGAGCAGTGCCATGACGAGGCTGCGTCGCGAGAAGTTGAGTTTCCGCTTGGCCGAGATCCTGCGGTGCTTTCTGGGGGAACGGTGGGTCAACGGCATGAAGTTAAGCCTTGTGAATAGGGGCTTGGTCGCGCCAACCCTTGCATGGCGCGACGCGGCGATGCAAGCGGAATGACAGGGAGAACGGGCCGTTCCGTGTGACGGGTGTGCTTCAGGATGCGGGAGGGATCGGCCCGCGCGAGAGCACGAAGCGCTCCAACTCCTCCCGTGTGACCAAGTCCACATAGTTCGTTCTGACTGGTCCGGCGTGATCCGTGCTACCCAGCAGGGACTCCCAGACGCCGACGTAAGCCTCCGACTGCGGTTTCCAGTCCAAGTGGGTCGAGACCCGATCGCGGGCCTCTCGCGCCAGCCTGACGCGCAGTTCCGGGTCGTCGAGCAGCCGTTCGACGGCATCGGCGAAGGCCCGCACGTCGCCCGATTCCACGAACAGACAGGTCTCACCTGCCGAGACGCGCGTCTCCACGAGGTCGAACGAGACGGTGGGCAGCGCGTACGCCATGTACTCCATCGTCTTGTTCATCGTGGAGACGTCGTTGAGGGGCGTCTTGAGGTCGGGGCACAGGCCCACGCTGGCGGCGCTGAGGTGGCGCGCGATCTCGGGCGGGCCGACCCGGCCGGTGAACGTGACGACGTCGTCGAGCCCCAGCTCGGTGCTGCGGCGGCGCAGGTCCTCGTAGCAGTCGCCGAAGCCCATGAGGACGGCGTCGACGTCGGTGCGGCCGCGGCGGTGCACGAGCTCGTCCATGACGTCGAGGACCGTCTCGACCCCGTCCTGCGGGCCCATGATCCCCAGGTACGCCAGCGTGTGGCGCGTGCGGTCGGCGTCCTCGGGCAGGTGGATCGGGCGCATCGTGGAGGTGTCGGGGCCACTGCGCACGACGGTGACGTCGGCGGGATCGAACCCGCCGCGCTCGATCGCGATCCGCTGGTACGACTCGTTCGTCGAGATGACGTGGGTGGCCGTGGCGTACGTGCGCCGCTCGAGCCAGCGCAGGAACCCCAGCTGCAGCCGGCCCATGAGCGAGGTCGGCTCGCCGAAGCGCGAGAGGAACAGCTCGGGGTTGAGGTCGTGCTGGTCGAAGACGAAGGTCACGCCGCGGCGACGCCACAGCCGGGCCAGCGCCCAGTAGGTGTCCGGCGGGTTGCAGGCCTGGATCGCCTGGAAGGGGCGCTCGCGCCACACCTTCAGCGAGAGCCGAGCCGTGCGGAGCCAGGAGTAGACGAACTCCACGAGGTAGCCCAGCGCGCCCGAGGCCTGCGGCGCCGGCCGGTACTTGTGGATGCGGACGCCGTCGAGGGTCTCCGAGGACGGGTCGCCCGGTCCCTTCGGGCAGATCACGCTGACGTCGAAGCCGGCGGCGATCAGCGCTCGGCACTCCAGCCACACCCGGCGGTCCAGCGGGACGGGCAGGTTCTGGACGATCACCAGGACGTGAGGCCGAGGCCCGGACGCGTGCGACATGGGCACCAGCCTAGGGAGTCCGGGACCTCGTCGTGGTGAAACCGCGGCGCTCGTCCGGCCGCGGTTCGAGGCGGTACCGGCGGCCCCGCGCCGGTGCCATACTCCTGCCATGACGACAGAGCAGGCGCCCCGGCGGACCCCACCCGTCGTCGTCACGCCGCCCACCGGATGGGACCTGTCCACGTGGCAGGGCCTGGTCGACATCGTCCGCGAGGACATGGCGTCTCACGCCCGCGGCTGGCTCGTCCCCGCCAAGCACATGCTCGCGGTGCACCGCTTCGGCGAGTGGGTCCACGCCCCGCAGCGCGGGCTGCTCGGGGGCCGGCTCGGCCGCATCGCCTACAAGCTCGTCAACGCGGCCTACGTCCGGAACGTCCTCGGGTTCGAGGTCAGTCACGACACCGCGATCGGGCGCCACGTCGTCTTCGTCCACCAGAACGGCGTCGTGCTGCAGCCCGGCGCCGTCATCGGCGACGACTGCATGATCTACCACGGCGTCACCCTCGGGCGGCGGTGGGAGCCCGATCACGCCGAGGCCTACTACCAGCCCCCGCGCATCGGCCGCGGCGTCCACCTGGGCGTCGGCTGCGTGGTCATCGGCGCCGTCAGCGTGGGCGACGGGGCGAAGGTCGGGCCCAACGCCGTCGTCGTCACCGACGTCCCCGAGGGTGGCAGCGTCGTCTCGCCCCCCGCGCGGTCGCTGAGGCTGCGATGATCGCAGCGGCGTTCGCCGACCTCCTGCGGCTGGCCGACGACCCGCAGCGCGTCGCGGTGATCGACGGTGACGTCACGCTGACCCGCGGCGAGCTCAACGACCGCGCCCGCGCGCGGGCCGCGCAGATCGAGCGCACGGTTCCGGAGGACGAGCGCGTGGCGCTGTCCGGCACGGGCCACGAGGCCGTGGTCGACCTCGTCGCCGTGCTGCTGGCGGGCCGCTCGCTCGTGATGCTCCCGCGTCCCACGCCCGAGCGCACGCGCGAGCTCGCCGCCCGCTCCCGCTGCCGCGTCGACCTCGCCGCCGGTGTGCTGGAGCCGTTCGACGTCGAGCCGTCCACCGACCCGCGCCACCGTCCCGGCGACGGCATCGCCGACACCGGCTCTCCCGAGGCGCTGCTGCTCTTCACGTCGGGCACCACCAGCGAGCCGAAGGGCGTGCGGCTGTCCGCGCGCAACGTGGCCTGCAACGTCACCGCGGTCGACCAGGTCGTCGAGCCGTGGGACCCGGACTCCGACGTGCTGGGCTTCATCCTCGACCCCACCCACTCCTACGGCTTCTCGATGGTGTTGCTGGCGCTGATGCGCTCAGTGCCGCTGCTGATGACCTCGGGCACGCTGCCGTCGCGGCCGCTGGCCGAGCTGCTCGACCGGCACCGCGTGACCGTGCTGCCGTGCGTCCCCTACTACCTGCGCCTTGTCGCGCGGCGGTTCACGCTCGGGCAGGACTTCGCGCCGCACCTGCGCACGCTGCTGCTGGCCGGGGGAGGGGTCTCCGACGCCGCGCTCGCCGAGCTGACCTCGGGCTTCGTCGGCGGGACGCACCTCATGTACGGGCTGACCGAGGCCACGGCGCGGGTCGCGGTGCGCCCGCCCTCGAGCGCCGCGCCGGCCGACTCGGTGGGGCTGCCGCTGCCGGGCACCACGGTCGACGTCGTCGACGAGGACGGCCACGTGGTCACCGGGCGGGAGGGCCGCATCCGCGTCACGGGCCCGTCGGTGTTCCTGGGCTACCTCGGCGATCCCGTGCGCGAGCCGGGCACGCCGCTGGTCACGACCGACCTCGGACGCCTGGACGAGCGTGGCCACCTCACGGTGACCGGTCGGCTCGCCGAGATGATCAACTTCCGCGGCAACCGGGTCTCTGCGGTGGCGGTCGAGGCCGACGTCGCCCGGGTCGACGGGGTGGCCGGAGCCCTCCTGCTGGCCGACGACACGGTGGAGGACGCCCAGTGCTCCCTGTTCGTCGAGCTCGCGCCGGGCGTGGAGCGCGACGGCCTCACCCGCCGGATCCTGGCCGCCGTCGAGCCGCGCGGGCTGGTGCGCGAGGTGACCGTGGTGGAGCGACTCGAGACCACCCGCACGGGCAAGCTCGTACGGCGCCGGCCGGCGCCGGCGCCCGAGGCCTGACTCAGAGCGACGTCAGCAGGTACTCCGCGTACAGCGAGCGGCGCGTGTAGAGCTCGAAGAACTTCTCGACGTCGGAGGTGGACAGCCCCAGCCGCTCGGCCGTGGCGCCGGCGTCCTCCTTCTGGTCCCACGCCAGCCACAGCTCGTCGTTCGTGCGCACCGACGTGCCGTAGAAGTACTCCTCCTGGCTCTGCGGCGCGCTGAACGTGTCGGTCGTGGGTGGGCGCTTCTGGACGGACTCGGGCACGCCGATGTGCGCGGCGACCTCGTACACGTGCGACTTCAGCAGGTGGCGCAGCGGGAAGACCTCGCCGCAGCCGTCGCCGTGCTTGACGTAGAAGCCCTGGTCGAGCTCGAGCCGGTTGGAGGTGCCCACGACGATCTGGTTGCGCTCGTCGGCGATCCGGTAGGTCGAGAGCATCCGGATGCGCTGCTTCTGGTTCGTCGCGGCCATGATCGTCAGGAAGTCGCGGCCGCCGAGGCGGTGCATCGTCTGCTCGCCGCCGCGGATCACGTTGAGGCGGAACGACTGGAGCTGCTCGTCGTTGCCGAGGGCCGGGTCGAACTCGACCGAGTAGCGGTCGCCCGCGTCGGCGTCGAACTCCGGCACGATCCGGCGCACCACGGCGAGACGGTCGTCGTAGCAGCCGAGCGCGTCGAGCGGCGCGGTGATGTCGCGGTGCAGCAGCTCCACGCCGAACGCGTCGGCGACCTCCTGCGCGTAGCCGACGGTCTCGACCGAGCTCTCCTTGTCGGGCAGCGTCAGCGCCACGACGCGCTTCGGGCCGAGCGCGCGGACCGCGAGACCGAGGCAGGCCGAGGAGTCGATGCCGCCGCTGAGCGCGACGATCGCGCCGGTGCGGCGGAAGTGCCGGGCCGTGTCGCGGATCGACGAGACCAGCAGGTCGGTGGTGGCGGCCACGTCCTCGAGATCGATCCGGCGGCTCAGTTCCTGGATGTCGGTCATGCGGTTCCCCTTCGAAGGTCGGCGTTCGCGTCCGCGAACCCGTAGGTCTGGACGAGCATCTGGGTGCTGAGGATCCACACGAGCGCGAGGTCGTCGTGGAAGCTCGTGCGGCTGCGCTGCGTCTTGTCGATGAGCCAGGCGACACGGCGCGGGTCGAACACCCCGGTGTCGGCCACCGCGTCGGGGGACAGGTACCGCTCCAGCAGGGCGCGTCCGGTGGGGGAGCGGAAGACGCCGCCCTCGGGCGCGGTGTACGGCTGCTTGACCCGCTCGGTGACGGCCGGCGGCAGCTGGTCGCGGACGGCCTCCTTCAGCACGAGCTTCTCGTTGAGCTCGTGCAGCTTCGACGACTCGGGCAGCGTCAGCGCGAAGTCGATGACGTCCTCGTCGAGGAACGGGTAGCGGCACTCCACGCTCTGCGCCATGAACGGGCGGTCGCACTGCGTGGCCAGCAGCGAGGTGCCCAGGAAGTAGGTGGCCTCGAGGTACTGGGCCCGCTCCACCGTGGACCAGCCGTGGAACGCCTCGGGCAGGCGCTCGCGGACGCCCTCGAGCGTGCCCTCCAGCGAGACCTGCTCGCGCAGCGGCTCGGCGAGGTACTGCGTGATGCGGAACGCCGCGCTCCAGCGGTGCAGGTGCGAGAAGACCGGGTCGTCGTGCTGCTCCAGGCCGCGCTCGTAGAAGGCGCGTCCCGCGCCGCGGCCCAGCTGCTCCTGGTGCGCGAGCGCCTTCTCCAGCAGTCGCGCGAAGGCGGGGGAGTCGGGGTCGGCGCTCCACTGGTCGCGGATCGAGGCCACCTTGAACACGTCGTAGCCGCAGAACAGCTCGTCGGCGCCCTCGCCGCTGAGGACGGCCCGTGAGCCGCTGTGCTTGATCCGCTCGGCGAGCGCGATGGACGAGCCCGGTGCCGTGCGCATGAGCGGCAGCTCGGCGTGGCGGGTGATGAGCTCGAGGGCGCGAGCCACGGCCTCGTCGTCGCACACGATCGCGTCGTGGCGGGTGCCGAAGTGCTCCGAGACCATCGCCTGGAACGGCGCCTCGTTCAGCCCGTCCTGCGTGAACTGGATGGAGAAGCTGTCGATCTGCTGCTCGGGCCGGATCGCGCGCAGGGCCGCCAGGACGGCACTCGAGTCGAGGCCGCCCGAGAGCAGGACCGCGGGATCGCCGTACTGGGGCACGCGGCGCTCGACCGCCGCGGTGAGCAGGCCCAGCAGCTCCTTGGCCTGGTCGTCCACGGGGCGGTCGTCGCGCTGGTCGGCGAACGCGAAGCTCCAGTAGCGGGTCACGGTCTCGCGGCCCTCGTGCGACGCGACGAACGAGCCGGCCGGCACCGAGGAGACGCCGTGGAACGCGGTGCGTCCGGGGTGCAGGCCCCACAGCACGCCGGCGTCGACGATGTCCGGCAGCGACATCGGGGTGCGCAGGCCGGCGTCGGCGAACGCCTTCACCTCGGAGGCGAAGACCAACTCGTCGGCGGGTGTGCGGGTCCAGAACAGCGGCACGATGCCGAGCCGGTCGCGCCCCAGCAGCAGCCGGCGCCGCTCGTCGTCCCAGAACGCGATCGCGAACTGTCCGCGGAAGCGCGCGAAGGCGTCGGTGCCCCATTCCATGAGGGAGTGCAGGACGACCTCGGTGTCGCCCGCGGTGCGGAAGGAGTGGCCGAGGCCCGACAGCTGGGAGCGCAGCTCGGCGAAGTTGTAGACCTCGCCGTTGAACGAGAGCAGGTAGCGGCCGGCGTCGTCGGCCATCGGCTGGCGCGACGTGGGCTTGTCGACCAGGGCCAGCCGGACGGTGCCGAAGTGCGCCGGGCCGGAACTGGTGGAGAGGCTCTCGTCAGGACCGCGGTGGGCGATGCTGGCCAGCATCCGCTCGACCGACCGCAGTCGGTGGGCGTCGTCGTGGGCCGCCGGTGCGACGATCCCCGCAATTCCGCACATGGCCGGTCCCGGAGCGGATCAGCTGTGCTGCACGATGAAGTCGACGACGGAGTCGACGGACGCGAAGGTGGCGCGCGTCTCCTCCTCCGCGGCGAGCGGGCGGCCGATGCGGTCCTCGACGAAGACCGCGACCTCGGCGATGCCCAGGGAGTCCAGGACGTCGTCGACCAGCGGCGAGTCGTCCTTCAGCTCCTCGGGATCGAGGGGGATGAGCTCCCCCAGGATCAGGTCGCGCAGCTCCTGCACCAACTCGTCTCGCGTGGCCATGGGTACTCCTCATCTCCGCAACCGCTGGTGTTCCACCGAGTGTCCCCGACCTCGGTGTCACCGGACAGTACCAGTCGAATAACGCTGAATTCTCGGGTTCTGGGCAACCGCGGGACGGTACGATCAGGGGTACCGGACCACGTATTTTCACAGGAGTCACAGGACTCTCTGCTGATACCCGCCGACGGGAGGAGTTTCCATGGCGAGGATCTGGATCGCGGCCGCCGCCGCGGTCGCGGCCGTGGCGCTCGCGGCCGGCGTCGGCATCGCCGTGGCCGCCGACGTCGAGGACGTGGCCGGCGAACCCTTCACCCCTGCCGAGGCGAGCGAGGCCGACGTGAGAGCTCTGGAATCGACCAAGGTCTTCTTCGCCCACCAGTCCGTGGGCGACGACGTGCTGCGGGGGCTCGCCCTCGTGCACGAGCGCGAGGGACTGCCGCAGCCGGCGGTCGCCGAGGGCACGAGCGTGGCCGGACCGGGCGTCACCCACATGCACGTGGGCACCAACGGCGACCCGATGGGCAAGATCGAGGAGTTCGACTCCGTCGTGCGCTCCGGCGTCGGCGACGACGCCGACGTCGTCGTGTTCAAGCTCTGCTACGTCGACCTGTGGGCGTCCACGGACACCCGGAAGGTCTTCGCGGCCTACCGCGACACGCTGCGCTCGCTGCAGGAGGCGTACCCCGACACCGCGTTCGTGGCCACCACCGAGCCGCTCACCACCCGCCGCAGCTGGAAGGGCTGGGTCAAGAAGGCGATCGGCCGCGACGACGGCCTGGCCAACCAGCACAACATCGCCCGCGAGCAGTACAACCAGCTCGTGCGCGCCGAGTTCACCGAGCCGGGCGAGCTGTGGGACATCGCCGCGATGCAGTCCACCACCCCGTCGGGCGATCGCGTGGCCGCCGTCGAGGACGGTCAGACCTTCTACTCCCTCTACGACGGCTACGCCCGCGACCCCGGCCACCTGAACGAGGAGGGCAGCGTCGTCGCCGCCGAGAGCTTCCTCGCCGCGGTCTCGGCCGCCACGCCCCGGTGACCGATGCCGCAGCCGTGGCGTGCGGCGTCGACATCGTGTCCGTCGCGCGGATCGCCGCCGCGGTCGAGCGGTCGGGCCTGCCGTTCCTGCAGAAGTACTGGACCGAGGACGAGCTCCGGTACTGCGACGGGCGGCCCGAGCGGCTCGCCGCGCGCTGGGCCGCGAAGGAGGCGGTCATGAAGGCGCTCGAGGGCGGCTTCGACCGCTTCGACCCGTTGACGATCGAGGTGCGGCGTGACGACGGGGGAGTCCCACGGCTCCGGCTGAGCGCCGCCGCCGCCGAGCACGCGCGGGCCCGAGGTCTCGAGGCCTGGTCCCTCTCGCTGTCGCATGAGCGCGAGCACGCGATCGCGATGGTCACCGCCGTCCGTCGGGCGCCGGGTCCGGCCTCGTCCTGAGGATCGCCCGGCGGGTCCCGCGCTGGTCCTGCCCGTAGGCTTGACAGGCCATGGCACAACCTGAATTGACGGCAGCGGTCGCCGCAGAGCCCCACCTCGTCGAGTTCGCCTCGGCCCTGCGATCCGGGGCCCGCACGGCGCAGCTCACCGCTCCTCCCGCGTTCCATCCCTTCGCCGCGTCGGCGCTCGCCGGCGACGAGTCCGTCGTCGTCGCCGTCACCGCCACCGAGCGCGAGGCCGACGACCTCGCCGCCGCGGTGGGCTCGCTCATCGGCCGCGAGCAGGTCGCCACCTTCCCCGCGTGGGAGACGCTGCCGCACGAGCGGCTCTCGCCGCGCTCGGACACCGTGGGCCGGCGCCTCGCCGTGCTGCGCCGTGTCGTGCACGGCGGCGACGAGCGCCCGAAGGTCGTCGTGGCGCCGATCCGCTCGATCCTCCAGCCGCAGGTCAAGGGCCTGGCCGACCTCGAGCCGGTCGAGCTGCGGGCGGGCCAGGACGTCGAGCTCGATGACGTCGTCGCCCGTCTCGCCGCCGCCGCGTACACCCGCGTCGACCTCGTCGAGCGTCGCGGCGAGTTCGCCGTCCGCGGCGGCATCGTCGACGTCTTCCCGCCCACCGAGGACCACCCGCTGCGCGTGGAGTTCTGGGGCGACACGGTCGACGAGATCCGTCGCTTCGCCGTGGCCGACCAGCGCACCCTCGAGCCCGTCGAGCGGCTGTGGGCCCCGCCGTGCCGCGAGCTGCTGCTGACCGACGAGGTCCGCGCCACCGCCGCGCGCTACGCCCAGAGCCACCCGTCGCTGGGCGAGCTGTTCACGAAGCTCTCCGAGGGTCACGCCGTCGAGGGCATGGAGTCGCTCGCGCCCGTGCTGGCCGGCGAGATGGAGCTCTTCGTCGACCTGCTGCCGCCGGGATCGACGATCATCGCCTCCGAGCCCGAGCGCATCAAGGCGCGCGCCGCCGACCTGTTCGCCACGAGCGAGGAGTTCCTCGCCGCGTCGTGGGCCACCGCCGCGGGCGGTGGCGAGAGCCCGATCGACCTCGGCTCGGCGGGCTTCCACGAGCTCGGCGACGTCCGCGACCACGTGGCCGAGCTCGGCCTGGGCTGGGGCGAGATCTCCTCGTTCGCCCTCGACGCGTCGCACGTCGTCGACGCCGAGCCCGCGCCGCAGTACCGCGGCGACACCGAGGCCGCGGTCGCCGACATCGTGAAGTGGCGCGCCGACGGCCGCCACCTCGTGGTGGTCGCTCCGGCCCACGGCCAGGCCCAGCGCAGCGTCGAGTGGCTCGCCGAGCACGACATCCCCGGCTCGATCGTCGACCGCGCCTCCGGCACCGACGGTGTCGAGCAGGGCGTCGTCCAGGTGATCTGCGCCGACATCGCCCACGGCTTCGTCTCCGAGTCGCTCGGCCTCGTCGTGCTGACCCGCGACGACCTCGTCGGCCAGCGCGCGCCCGAGCGCACCGAGAAGTCGATGCCCGTGCGCCGACGGCGCCAGATCGACCCGCTCGAGCTCAAGCCCGGCGACCCGGTGGTGCACGAGCAGCACGGCGTCGCCCGCTACGTCGAGCTGGTCAACCGTGTCGTCCACGGTGCGGCGCGCGAGTACCTCGTGCTGGAGTACGCGCCCAGCAAGCGCGGTCAGCCCGCCGACCGCCTCTTCGTGCCGATGGACCAGCTCGACCAGGTCAGCCGGTACGTGGGTGGCGAGTCGCCCACGCTCGACCGCCTCGGCGGCGGCGACTGGACGAACCGCAAGAACCGCGCCCGCCGGGCCGTGCGCCAGATCGCCGACGAGCTCATCAAGCTCTACGCCGCGCGCCAGTCGACGAAGGGACACGCGTTCGGCCCCGACACCCCGTGGCAGGCCGAGCTCGAGGACGCCTTCGCCCATGTCGAGACGCCCGATCAGCTCGCCACGATCGACGAGGTCAAGCGCGACATGGAGCGCACCGTGCCGATGGACCGCCTCGTGTGCGGCGACGTCGGCTACGGCAAGACCGAGATCGCCGTGCGCGCCGCGTTCAAGGCCATCCAGGACGGCAAGCAGGTCATCCTGCTCGTGCCGACCACGCTGCTCGTGCAGCAGCACTACGCCACGTTCGCCGAGCGCTTCGGCCAGTTCCCGGTCACCATCAAGCCGCTCTCGCGCTTCCAGACCGAGAAGGAGTCCAAGGCCACGCTGGAGGGCCTGGCCGACGGCTCGGTCGACCTCGTGATCGGCACGCACCGACTGCTGCAGCCCGGCGTGCGGATCAAGGACCTCGGTCTCGTGATCGTCGACGAGGAGCAGCGCTTCGGCGTCGAGCACAAGGAGGCGCTCAAGCACCTGCGCGCCGCCGTCGACGTGCTCAGCATGTCCGCCACGCCGATCCCGCGCACGCTCGAGATGGCCGTCACCGGCATCCGCGAGATGAGCACGATCGCCACGCCTCCGGAGGAGCGCCACCCGGTGCTCTCCTTCGTCGGCGCCTACGACGACAAGCAGGTCACCGCCGCGATCCGGCGCGAGCTGCTGCGCGAGGGCCAGGTCTTCTACCTGCACAACCGCGTGCAGAGCATGGACAAGGCCGCCGCCCGCCTGCGTGAGCTCGTGCCCGAGGCCCGCGTCGCCGTGGCCCACGGCAAGATGGGCGAGCACCAGCTCGAGGAGGTCATGGTCGACTTCTGGGAGAAGCGGTTCGACGTGCTGGTGTGCACCACGATCGTGGAGTCGGGACTCGACGTCTCGAACGCCAACACCATGCTCATCGAGCGCGCCGACACCCTCGGCCTCTCGCAGCTGCACCAGCTGCGCGGCCGCGTGGGCCGTGGTCGCGAGCGGGCCTACGCCTACTTCCTCTACCCGCCGGACAAGCCGCTCACCGAGACGGCGCACGACCGCCTCGTCACGATCGCGCAGCACTCCGAGCTGGGCGGCGGCATGGCCGTCGCGATGAAGGATCTCGAGATCCGTGGCGCCGGCAACCTGCTCGGCGGCGAGCAGTCGGGCCACATCGCCGACGTCGGCTTCGACCTCTACATCCGACTCGTCGGCGAGGCGGTCGCGGAGTTCCGCGGCGACGCGGCGCCCGAGAAGGAGGTCAAGCTCGAGCTGCCGGTGGAGGCGCACCTGCCGCACGACTACGTGCCCAGCGAGCGACTGCGCCTCGAGATGTACAAGCGGCTCGCGGACGTGCGGGCCACGTCCGACATCGACGAGCTGCGCACCGAGCTCGAGGATCGCTACGGCCGGATGCCCGACTCGGTGGAGGCGCTGCTCGACGTGGCGAGGCTGCGGGTGAAGGTGAGGGCGGCGGGGCTGTCCGAGGTCACCTCGGCCGGCTCGAACATCCGCTTCAACCCGGTCCAGCTGTCCGAGTCGGCGAAGCTGCGGATGAACCGGGTCTACCCCAAGAGCCTGTACAAGGAGGCCGTGAAGGTCCTCCTCGTGCCGGCTCCGCGCGAGCCCGGCATCGGCGGCAAGCCGCTGCGGGGGCGGCCGCTGCTGGAGTGGGTCGCCACGGTCGTCGACACCATCACCGGCTGATCGCCTGAGAGGGTCCCAAGAGGTTCCGAAACCGCCCGAATCGCGGGCGGATCCGGGTTACTGTCAGGCGTGACCGACGCCCAGACCACCGAGGCGCCGCCCGCGGCGAAGCCGCGCTGGCGGCGCGTGCTGCGCAGCCTGACGATCGTCACCTCGATCGTCGTGGCGATCGCCGTGGTGGCCGCGCTCGGCACCGGCCTGTGGCTCCAGGACAAGCTCGGCGGCCAGGTGGACCACTTGCCCTCGGCCATGCCGGCGGGCGACCGTCCGGCGGAGTCGCCGGGCGACTCGATGAACATCCTGTTGATGGGCAGCGACAAGCGCGTCGACGGCTCGGTCGCGGGTCAGCGCAGCGACACGATGATGGTCGTGCACGTCCCGTCGAACCGTGAGGGCATCGGCGTCATCGGGATCCCGCGCGACTCGTGGGTGCAGGTGCCGGGCCACGGCCCCGCGAAGATCAACGCGGCCTTCGCGTGGGGCGGTCCCGCGCTCGCGGTCGAGACGGTGGAGAACCTCACCGACGTCCGGATCGACCACGTCGCGGTCATCGACTGGGAGGGCTTCAAGGCGCTCACCGACGCCCTCGGCGGCGTCGAGATCACGGTGCCGAACACCGTCACCGACGGCTACTCCGGCCGCACGTGGCGCGCCGGAACCCAGCGCATGGACGGGGCGACGGCGCTCGACTACGTGCGTCAGCGGGCCGGTCTCGCGGGCGGCGACTTCGACCGCATCAAGCGCCAGCAGAACTTCCTGCGGGCCCTCATAGCGCAGACCCTCTCGACCGGCACCTTCGCCAACCCGGTGCGGCTCTACGGCGCGCTCGACGCGGTGACGAAGAACCTCTCCGTGGACGAGGGCTGGTCCACCGGCGAGCTGCGCGACTTCGCGTGGTCGCTGCGCTCGATCCGCGGGTCCGACGTCGCGTTCACGACCGTGCCGGTCAAGGGCACGGGCATGGAGGGGGAGCAGAGCGTCGTCTACCTGGATCGCCAGGCGGGCGAGGACCTGTGGCAGGCCGTGCGCGAGGACACGGTGGCCGAGTGGGTCGCCACGACCGGCGCGGGCCTGCCGTCCGACGTGAACTGAGTCACGCTCGGTAGTCTGACGCCATGTCGAAGACCCGCCTGGCCGTCCTCGGACTCGCCGCGCTGCTGATGGCGGGCTGTGGCCCGGTCAACCCCGGCGCCGCGGCCGTCGTCGACGGCACCCGGATCCCCATGTCCGACGTCGATGACGTCGCCGACGTGTACTGCACCGCCTCGCTCTCGGGCCAGGGCGGCAGCGCCGCCGGCATCGACTCCTCCGCGCTGCGTCGCCAGTCGGTGGCCGACCTCGTGTCCGGCGCCGTCGCCGACCGCGTGGCGAAGGAGCGCGGCTACCAGGTCACGGTCCCGGCGCTCGCCGCCGCCGACCGCGAGCAGCTGGAGCAGATGTTCGGCGACGACCTCGACGCGGCCCTCGAGCTCATCGAGCGCAACCAGCGCACCGGCGTGATCGCGCAGCAGATGGCGCGCGAGGCCGACTCCTCCCTCCAGGAGGGCGAGGCGCTCCAGCAGGCCGGTCAGCAGCTGCTCGCGCAGGCCACCGCCGACAGCGACATCGAGATCGACCCGCGCTTCGGCCTCGACGACACCGTCCAGCAGATCGCCGACAGCGGGTCGCTGTCGGTCGCCGGCGGCGAGCTCGACGCCACCGCCACCGAGGACCGCCCAGCCGCGCTGCAGTGCTCCTGACGTGAGCGACGAGTTCGACCGCCTCGTCGAGGTCATGCGGCGGCTGCGGGCCGAGTGCCCGTGGACCCGTGAGCAGACCCACGCCTCGCTGCGCCACTACGTCATCGAGGAGGCGTACGAGACGGCCGAGGCGATCGACCTGGCCGACTCGGGCCACCTGCGCGAGGAGCTGGGCGACCTGCTGATGCAGGTGGTCATCCATGCCGCGATCGCCGAGTCCGACGACGAGGGCTGGAGCACCGACGACGTCGTGCGCGAGATCGCCGACAAGCTCGTGCACCGCAATCCGCACGTGTTCGGCGACGTCACGGTGTCGTCGGCGGCCGAGGTGGACGCCAACTGGCAGCGCCTCAAGGCCGAGCGCAAGCAGCGCACCCACCCGTCCGAGGGCATCCCGAAGGACCTGCCGGCCCTCATGGCCGCCGACAAGGTGCTGGGTCGCGTCGACCGCCCCGTCGAGGGCGACGACCTGGGCGCCCGCCTCCTGAGGCTCGTGGCAGAGGCCAGGGTCCAGGGCGTGGACGCCGAGGCTGAGCTGAGACGCGCCACCCGCCGCCACGCCGACGGCTGACCCAGGATCCGCCTCCGGCGGACGAGATGTGTAGCGCTGTCCACCCTTTTTCGGCCGATCCGACCGCAAAAGGGTGGCTGCCGCTACAGATCTCGGGCGCCTCGGGCGACGGTGATCTGCGGGGCGTAGAGCGCCATGAGGTCGAGGGCCTTGGCGTGGTTCTCCGGCGTGGAGCCGGCGCAGGCCTCGGCCACGACCTTCACGGTCGCGCCGGCGTCGGCCGCCGCCAGGGCCGTGGAGATCACGCAGCAGTCGGTGGCCACGCCGGTGAGCACGAGCTCGGGCGCCGGGCCCGTGACTGCCCCCAGCGCCGGCCACTTGCCGAACGTGGTCGCGTCGACCGTGCCGTCGGAAGCGAGGTCGGTCACCTCGGGCACGAGGTCGAACAGCGCGTCGTCCGCCGGCCGGTCGGCGAACGGCCATGCCGCGAAGTACGCGTTCCAGCCGCCCACGCGCTCCTCGCCCGGCGCGGGCACCCACCGCGTGACGATCGTGCGGTGCCGGGCGGCCAGCTCGCGCACGGGCTCCACGATCGCGTCGAACATCGGCGACCCCCACGGCGAGTCCGGCGCCGCGAAGACCCGCTGGGGGTCGATCACGACGAGCCAGGGCTCGCTCACGCGCGGCCCTCCTGACGGGCGACCCGCGACCGCTGGAACACCAGCGTGACGAGGAACCCGATCGCGAAGGCCAGCAGGACGCCGAGGTTGGCGTAGGCCCAGTTGCCGGTCCAGTAGCCGCCGTCCGCGACCCACTCGCCGAGTCCGAGCGGCTCGATCAGGTAGCCCTGCCAGTTGTTCCAGCTGGCGTCCTGGGCGAAGCTGTTGACCACCAGGCCCCAGCCGACGACCGAGGCGACGGCCATCGTGATCACGGGCACCCAGTTCACGGCGCCGTAGCGGCCCGAGGAGTCGAACAGCGCCTCCTCGTCGTAGTCCCGCTTCCGCAGCGCGATGTCGGCGATCATGATGCCCGCCCACGCCGCGATCGGGACGCCGAGCGTGATGAGGAAGCTCTGGAAGGGCGCCAGGAAGCTCTCGGCGAAGAAGACCACGTAGATCGTGCCGAGCGTGAGGATGACCCCGTCGATGAACGCGGCGGCCGGTCGCGGGATCCGCACGCCGAGGCTCAACAGCGTGAGGCCCGACGAGTAGATGCCGAGCACCGCGCCGCTGACGAGCGCGAGCACCGAGGCCACGAGGAACGGCACGAGGTACCACGTGGGCAGCACGGTGGCCAGGGTGCCGATGGGGTCGTTCACGATGCCGGCGCTGAGCTCCTCGGAGGAGCCGGCCAGCAGGATGCCGTAGAGGACGAGCACCACCGGGGCGAGCGCTCCGGCGAAGGTGTTCCACAGGACGATCTGGGCGCCGCTGGTCTCGCGGCGCTGGTAGCGCGACCAGTCGGCGGCGATGTTGATCCAGCCGAACCCGAAGCCGGTCATCACCATGACGAACGCGCCGACGACCGCCTGGCCCGAGCCGTTCGGCATCGAGGTCACGGCGTCCATGTCGATCTCGTCGACGGTGAGCACGATGTAGCCGATCGTGGCGATGCCCGTCAGCCACGTGAGAACCGACTGCATGGCCATGATGATGTGGTAGCCGGCGACGGAGGCGGCGACGATGAGCGCGGCCACCACGATCATCGCGATGACCTTGACGGCGTCGCCGCTGCTCCAGCCGAGCTCGCGGAAGACCGTGGCGGTGGCGAGCGTGGCCATGATCGCCAGGAACGTCTCCCAGCCGATGGAGATGAGCCAGCTGAAGACGCCGGGCACCTTCTGGCCGACCACGCCGAACGGCGCGCGCGAGAGGATCATCGTCGGCGCGGAGCCGCGCTTGCCCGCGATGGCCACGAGGCCGCACGCGGCGAACGACACCACGATGCCGAGGACGGCCACGATCGTCGCCTGCCACAGCGACAGGCCGAAGCCCAGCACGTAGCTGCCGTAGGAGATGCCGAAGACCGACACGTTCGCGGCGAACCAGGGCCAGAACAGGTCGGAGGGCCGCGCGACGCGCTCGCTCTCGTCGATGATCTCGATGCCCGTGGTCTCGATGCCCGCGCGGCGGACCTGGTCCAGCCCGCTGCCGGGGCCCTCGCTGTGAATCGTCATGACAGACCTCCCTCGTACCTGCGCTCACTGTCCCACGCGCGGGACGCAGGATGAGGCATGGCGCCCCGCTGCGGGACCGGAATGCCTCATCGTGCGTCCGCCCGCCGCGGGGCCTCCTCGATCCGGGTCGTCACGGCGCTAGGCTGACTCTGCTGGACCCCCACACCCCGAACCCACTCGAGGAGCCTGCCGTGGCCATCATCGACGACGTCGCCGCCCGCGAAATCCTGGACTCCCGGGGCAACCCGACCGTCGAGGTCGAGGTCGTCCTGGACGACGGCACGCTGGGCCGTGCCGCGGTGCCCTCCGGCGCCTCCACCGGCCAGTTCGAGGCCGTCGAGCTGCGCGACGGTGGCGACCGCTACCTCGGCAAGGGCGTGCTGAAGGCCGTCGAGGCCGTCAACACCACGCTGTGCGAGGCCCTCGTGGGCTTCGACGCCGACGACCAGCGCGCGATCGACGAGGCCATGCTCGACCTCGACGGCACCCCCAACAAGGGCAACTTCGGCGCCAACGCGATCCTCGGCGTCTCCCTGGCCGTCGCGCACGCCGCCGCCGAGTCGGCCGGCCTGCCGCTGTTCCGCTACGTCGGCGGCCCCAACGCCCACGTGCTGCCCGTGCCGATGATGAACATCCTCAACGGTGGCGCCCACGCCGACTCCAACGTCGACGTGCAGGAGTTCATGATCGCGCCGATCGGCGCCGAGTCCTTCGCCGAGTCGCTGCGCTGGGGCGCCGAGGTCTACCACGCGCTGAAGGGCGTGCTGCACGACCGCGGCCTGTCCACGGGCCTGGGCGACGAGGGCGGCTTCGCGCCGAACCTGGAGAGCAACCGCGCCGCGCTCGACCTCATCGCGATCGCCGTCGAGAAGGCCGGCCTCACGCTCGGCTCCGACATCGCGCTGGCGATGGACGTCGCCGCGAGCGAGTTCCACGGCGAGGGCGGCTACACCTTCGAGGGCGTCGCGAAGTCGTCCGACGAGATGATCACCTACTACAGCGAGCTCGTCTCCTCGTACCCGATCGTCTCGATCGAGGATCCGCTGGACGAGGAGGACTGGGCCGGCTGGACCGCCATCACCGCGGCCCTGGGCGACAAGACCCAGCTCGTCGGCGACGACCTGTTCGTCACCAACGTCGAGCGCCTGAGCCGTGGCATCGCCGAGAAGGCCGGCAACGCCATGCTCGTCAAGGTCAACCAGATCGGCTCGCTGTCCGAGACGCTCGACGCCGTCGACCTGGCCCACCGCGCCGGCTTCCACAACATGATGAGCCACCGCTCGGGCGAGACCGAGGACGTCACGATCGCCGACCTCGCCGTCGCCACGAACTGCGGCCAGATCAAGACCGGCGCCCCGGCCCGCTCCGACCGCGTCGCGAAGTACAACCAGCTGCTGCGCATCGAGGAGCTGCTCGGCCCCGCCGCCAGCTACGCGGGCGCCGGCGCCTTCCCGCGGTTCGCCTGAGCCATGGCCGGACGCGGATCGTCCCCGTCGTCGCGTCGACCCACGGGTCGGCGCGACGGACGGTCGACCCCGCGCACCACGGCCCGGCCGCAGGCCGCGCCCGTCGCGTCGTCCGGGGGCTCCGGCACCCGGTTCACCACCCGGGCACTGATCCTGCTGGGCGTCGCGGTCATGCTGATCGCCTCCTACACCACCTCGGTGCACGCCTGGTGGCAGCAGCGGTCCGAGATCGCCGCGCTCGAGGCGCAGAACCGCCAGACGCAGCAGGACATCGCGCAGCTGGAGGACCAGGAGCGCCGCTGGAGCGATCCGGCCTACATCCGTCAGCAGGCCCGCGAGCGCTTCGGCTGGGTCATGCCCGGTGAGATCGGCTACCGCGTGATCGGCGTCGACGGCGAGCTCAAGGGCCAGTCGTCCACCCTCGAGGAGCCCGAGGTCGCCCCGCGCCGGCCGTGGGTCGAGCGGCTGTGGGGCTCGGTCGAGGCCGCCGGCACCCCCGACCGGGCCGCGGAGCCCACCGACGCCGACCCCGAGCTGGAGACCGACGAATGATCGACCCCGCGGACATCGCCGCGATCACCGAGCAGCTGGGCCGCCCGCCCCGCGGCATGATCGAGGTCTCCTCGCGCTGCCCCTCGGGTCACCCGAACGGCGTGAAGACCGAGCCGCGGCTGCCCGACGGCACCCCGTTCCCCACGCTCTACTACCTGACCTGCCCGCGGCTCACCGGCGCGATCGGCACGCTCGAGGCGTCGGGCCTGATGGCCGAGATGACCCAGCGACTGGGGGAGGACGACGAGCTCGCGGCGGCCTACCGCGCCGCGCACGAGTCCTACCTCGCCGAGCGCGAGGCCATCGGTCACGTCGACGAGATCGACGGCATCAGCGCCGGCGGCATGCCCGACCGCGTCAAGTGCCTCCACGTGCTGGTGGGCCACTCGCTGGCCAAGGGCCCGGGCGTCAACCCTCTCGGCGACGAGGCCGTCGCCCTCCTCGGCGACTACTGGGGCCACTCCGCCTGCGCCCCCGCCGCCGACCAGGCCCCGCCCTCCGCCTGACCCGCGCGTCCCGCGCGCCGGATGTGTAGCGGTATCCACCCTTTTCGCTCCGATCCGAGGGGATTTCGGTGGAGGTTGCTACACATCTCGGGCACGCCCGTGCCGCGGTGAGAGGCGACCCCGATAGCCTGACGGCATGGCTCGAAGCACGGTGGCGGCGATCGACTGCGGGACCAACTCCATCCGACTGCTGATCGCCGAGATCGAGGGCGACGCCAAGACCGACCTGCTGCGCGAGATGCGCGTGGTCCGTCTGGGACAGGGTGTGGACGAGACCGGCACCCTCGCCCCCGAGGCCGTCGAGCGCACGCTCGAGGCCTGCCGCGAGTACGGCGGGGTCATCGACGCGATGGGCGTCGACGTGGTCTCGTTCGCCGCGACCTCGGCGATGCGCGACGCCGACAACGCCGCGGACTTCTCCGACCGGGTCGAGGAGATCCTCGGCGTCCGGCCGCGCGTGCTGACCGGCGAGGAGGAGGCACGCGCCTCCTTCGAGGGCGCCACCGGCGACGTCGCCGAGGCGCTCACTGCCGTCATCGACCTCGGCGGCGGCTCCACCGAGGTCGTCCAGGGGCGCGGCGCCCCGACCTTCTCGCACTCGTTCGACCTCGGCTCCGTGCGGATGACCGAGCGCTTCCTGCTCACCGACCCGCCGTCCGTGGCCGAGGTGACCGCCTGCATGACACACCTGGACGCCGTCCTCGCGCCGGTCTTGTCACAGCTCGAGCCGTCCGACGAGATCGTCGGCGTCGCGGGCACCATCACCACGATCGCCGCGCACTCGCTGGCGCTGCCCTCCTACGACAGCGAGGTGATCCACCAGGCGCGCATCCACGTCGATGACGTCCGCGCCGCCTGCGGCTCCCTCATGCAGATGCCCGTGGCCGACCGCCGCGCGCTGCCGTTCATGCACCCGGGCCGCGCCGACGTGATCGCGGGCGGTGCGCTCATCCTCGACCGGGTGCTCGAGCACCTGCCGCGCACCACCGAGGAGCTCGTCGTGAGCGAGCAGGACATCCTCGACGGCATCGCCTGGGCGGCCGCGAGGGAGGTCGCCTGATGCGCATCTCGGTGCCCGACTCCTCCTGGCAGGGCGTCCTCGACGATCTCCCCGTCGAGGTCGTCGAGTGGGACGGCAAGGCCCCGCAGCCCGAGGGCCGGCTCGACCTCGCGGTGTGGCCGTACACGCTCGACCCCTCCGACATGGCGGCCGTCGACGCGTCCCGCATCGGCCTGATCCAGGGCCAGTCGCTGGGCTACGACGGCGTCGGCGACGTGCTGTCGGCCGGTGGCCGCTATGCCAACGCCGTCGACGTGCACGAGGACTCCACGGCCGAGCTGGCGATGGCGCTGCTGCTCGCCGCCGTGCGCAAGCTCGACGTCTTCGCCGCCCAGCAGGCGGAGGGCCGGTGGCGCAAGAGCTGGACCACCAGCCTGCTCGACCGGCGCGTGCTGCTGCTCGGCGTCGGCGGCATCGGCCGGCGGATGGCCGCCCGGCTCGACGGCTTCGGCTGCGAGATCGTCCGGGTCGGCACCCGCGCCCGCGACGACGAGCACGGCCACGTGCACGGCACCGACGAGCTCGCCGACCTGCTGCCCACGGTGGACGCCGTCGTCGTGGCGGTCCCGCTGACGCCCGACACCGAGCGGATCGTCGACGCGGAGTTCCTCGCCGCCCTGCCCGACGGCGCGATCGTCGTCAATGTGGCCCGCGGCCGCACGGCGGACACCGACGCCGTCCTCGCCGAGGCCGGCCGGATCCGCTACGCCTCCGACGTCTTCGACCCCGAGCCGCTCCCGGCTGACCACCCGCTGTGGTTGGCGCCGGGCGTCATCATCACGCCGCACGTCGGCGGCATGACCTCGGCGATGGCGCCGCGCATCCAGGCCGTCGTGCGCGGCCAGGTGGAGCGGCTGCTCGCGGGCGAGGAGCCCGCGGACGTCGTCGTGGACCACCGCGAGTCCTCGGACTCGTAGGCTGGGCCAGGCTCCCGTAGCCCAACGGCAGAGGCAGACGGCTTAAACCCGTTTCAGTGCGGGTTCGAATCCCGCCGGGAGCACGCGCTCAGGACTGCTTGAGCTCGATCGCCGACCAGGTCTCGTCGAGCTCGAGCGGCGCGGCGGTGTCCCAGCCGTACTCGTCGACGCCCGCGCGCAGGATCGACAGGGGCAGTGCGTCGGAGGGGTAGAGCACCCAGACGCGGCCGATCGAGCCCAGGCGCGGCAGCACGTCGTCGAGCCGCATGTGGAACTCCTGGCTGTTCGACACGGCGATCACCGCGGTGTCGATGCCGGAGGGTCGCACGGGGTCGGTGGGCTCGGGCTGGTTCTCGGCGCCGGTCCACGTGTCGTCGAACCAGCTCTCGGACTGCTCGGGCTCCTCGTCGGCGTACGTCTCCACACCCTCGGGCAGGGGGTCGAGCACGGCCGTCTCCTCGACGGTGTCGCCCACGATCCACAGCAGCGATCCGGGCTCGATCCCGAGCAGCTCGGCCGTGGTCCGCTCGTTGCTCATGGGGTCATCCTAAGCGCCGAGACGTCGCGGATCGTGCGTCCCTTGGCGATGCCCTTCGCCTCGAACTTCGTGATCGGCCGGCCCTCGAACCGCTCGGCCCAGTCGCCCGAGGTCGTGAAGCCCTCGGCGCGCCCGACCACCTCGAGCATCTGGTCGGCGTAGTCCTGCCAGTCGGTGGCCAGCCGCCACACGCCGCCCGGCTTGAGGACGCGGTGGACGAGGGGGACGACCTCGTCCGTGACGAGGCGGCGCTTGTGGTGACGCTTCTTGTGCCAGGGGTCCGGGAACCAGACGCGCACCTCGTCGACGCTCTCGGCCGGCAGCATCCGGGTGAGCGCGGGCACGGCGTCGACGACCGCGAGCCGCACGTTCTCGACCCCCTCGTGGCGCAGCTGGACGAGGGTCTGCGCGACGCCGGGCACGTAGACCTCGAGGCCGAGGAAGTCGGTGTCAGGGTTCAACTTCGCGGCGTGCACGAGGGACTCGCCGCGGCCACTGCCGATCTCGAGCACCAGGGGAGCGTCGCGGCCGAAGAGCTCGGCCGGGTCGATCGTGAACCCGTCGGCCACGGAGGTGCTGGTGCGCCCGCGCGGCACGTCGACGACGAAGCGGTGGGCGACGTCGTCCCACGCGTCCTGCTGGCGCTCGGTGAGCCGGCCGCCGCGCCGGGTGAACGACACGACCTCGCGTCGGAACGGGTCTTCGTCGTGATCCGTGCGATCTTCGGCGGTTTCGGGCATGGTCCGAACCTATCGAGCCTGCCATCGTGAGCGGCATGGCGATCATCCCCGACACCAAGGACTGGACCTGGGTCCTGCAGCAGACCTGTGAGGAGTGCGGCTTCGACGCGGACGCGGCGGAGCCCACGCGGGCGGGGGAGGAGGTCCGCGCGATGGTGCCGCGGTGGGGTGAGGCGCTGGCCCGGCCCGACGCCGCGCAGCGCCCGGACGACGCGACGTGGTCGGTGCTGGAGTACGCGTGCCACGTGCGCGACGTGCTGCACCTGTTCGCCGACCGCCTCGCGCTGATCCGCGAGCAGGACGGGCCGGAGTTCGCGAACTGGGACCAGGACGCCACGGCGGCCGAGTCCCGCTACGCCGACCAGGATCCCGCCGTCGTCACCGCCGAGCTCACTCCGGCCGCCGCCGCGTTCGCGGCCGAGATCGACGCCGTGCGCGACTGGTCGCGCCCCGGCCTCCGATCCAACGGCTCGGCCTTCACCGCCGACACGCTCACGCGCTACGCCCTGCACGACCTCGTGCACCACCTGCACGACGTCCGGGCCTGACGGTTTCCCCGGTTAACCGGGGAAACTGTCACTTCACGAGGTTCGCGAACCCCGTGAAGTGACAGGAAACCTCGTTCAGTGGTGCGACACGACGTGCCGGTGTCACGTTTCGCACACTAATGCGGATTGCGTGGTACTGTCCGACGCATGGATGCAACCCAACTGCTCAAGGGAGTGCTCGACGTGGCCGTCCTGGCCGTCGTCGAGGGCGAGGACGGCTACGGCTACGACGTCGTCCGTCGCCTGCGGGCCGCCGGGCTCGAGGAGGTGGGCGACGCGTCGGTGTACGGCACGCTGCGCCGCCTCTACTCGGCCGGCGCGCTCACGTCGTACGTGGTCCCCAGCGAGGAGGGGCCCCACCGCAAGTACTACGGCATCACCGAGCAGGGCCGGACCATGCTCGCCGCGCAACGCAAGACCTGGGCCGAGTTCGCCCGCACCATGGACCGCATGCTCGAAGGGACCGCCGCATGAACGCCACCACCCTCCCCGCCGAGATCGTCGCGTTCGCGGCCGCCGTCCGCGCCGCGCTGGCCGACCTCCCCGCCGACGAGGTCGAGGAGCTCACCGACGGCCTCGAGGCCGACCTCGCCGAGGCGTACGCCGAGGACCTGGCGCGCGAGCTGCCCGACCCCACCGCCTACGCCCACGAGCTGCGCGGCGCCGCCGGACTGCCGACGCCCCAGGCTCCCAAGGGCCGACTCCACGCGATCGGGACCTCCTTCGCCGAGGCGGGACGCGACGTCGAGCGCAGTCTGCGCCGCAGCCCGGCGGTCTCCTCGACGCTGGACTTCCTCGTGACGCTGCGTCCCGCGTGGTGGATCGTGCGCGGCTGGGTCGCCTACCAGGTGTTCTGCCTGACGATCCTGGGCATGTGGAAGACCGACGTCCTCCCCGGTGACTTCGCGAAGTGGCTGCTCCTGATCCTCTTGGTGGCCGGCAGCGTCTTCCTGGGCCTGAGGTCCTGGCCGCGTCCCGTGGCCGTCCTGATCGTCCTGGGCAACGCGTTCGCCGCGTTCGCGCTGATCCCGGTGCTGGCGAACGACGCCACGGGCGCCGAGCTGGAGATGGCCTACGAGAACCCGCCGGAGTACGAGTACGGGAGCGGGTACGAGGGTGGCGACGGCACCGGCGTCTGGCTGAACGGCAGCGAGGTCACGAACATCTTCGCCTACAACGCCCGCGGCGAGAGGCTCAACGGCGTCCAGCTGTTCGACCAGGACGGCAAGCCCCTCACGACCTCGGTCCCCGGCGGCAACGGCTGCCTGGAGAAGGACGAGTTCGACGAGTGCGCCAAGCCCGGCGCCTGGATGCCCGTGCAGCTCGAGACGGGCGCCTCGGCGTGGAACGTCTTCCCGATGAAGATGGCCGAGTCCTCCTTCGACGATCCGACCCGTCCGGTCACGGGAGCGGTCGCGCAGGACCGTCCCGCGCCATTCCTCAAGGTCCCGGCGCTGCTCGTCGCGAGCCCGACGGCCGACGCGAAGAACTCCGCGGCCGCCACCGAGGAGAAGGACGGGAAGAAGAAGCCCTGAGCGGGAAGCCTGGCGGTGGTGGGGGCGTTGTATAGGGTGAGTACACCGACCCCGCCACCACCGGCGCGCGGGGCCACATTCTCCCGGAGGAGATCATGAGGAGCAGCAACCCCGTCTTTGCGAACAACGCGGAGTTCAACGGCCGCAACACGACTCAGTACGCAGACCCGTCGCAGTGGAAGATCGACCTGTCCGGCTCGGGTGACGGAACGCAGACCCCCGGCCTGCAGGCTCCCACGTCCCCCGGACGCATGACCTTGGACACCGTGGTCGAGAAGACCGCCATCACGCTCGGCCTCGTGGTGCTCGGCGCCGCGGTCGCTTGGTTCATGATCGGCGACATCGACTCCGACGCGGCGCTGGCCACCGCGTGGACGTTCTCCATGGGCGGCGCGCTGATCGGCTTCGTCCTGGCGATGGTCAACTCCTTCAAGAAGGTCATCAGCCCCCCGCTGGTCATGGCGTACGCGCTCGTCGAGGGCGTCTTCGTCGGCGCCTTCTCCAAGATCATCTCCACCTGGGTGGGCGACGCCGGCATCGTGTTCCAGGCCGTCCTGGCCACGTTCGTCGCCGCGGCCGCCACCCTGGCCGCCTACAAGTTCTTCAACATCCAGGTCACCGCGAAGTTCCGCCGGGTCGTCATGATCTCGCTGTTCGCGTTCATGGGCGTCATGGTCCTCAACCTGGTGCTGAGCCTGTTCGGCGTGTTCCCCAACGGCGGCCTGCGCAGCATGGACAACCCGATGCTGGCGATCCTCGTCGGCGGCGTCGCGATCGTGCTCGGCGTCCTGTGCCTGATCATGGACTTCGACTTCGTCGAGCGCGGCGTCGAGGCCGGCCTCCCGGAGCGCGAGTCCTGGCGCGCGGCGTTCGGCCTGACCGTCACGCTGGTCTGGCTGTACCTCGAGATCCTGCGCCTCCTCGCGATCCTGCGCGGAGACAGCTGATCCACGGGGTCACCCGAGACCCCAGCACGAAGGCCCGCCACCACGAGGTGGCGGGCCTTCGTCGTGTCCGGGACCCTGCGGGGAGCGGTGAGCTGTCAACCCTTCCCTCTGGCGACCGGTGCGCGATCAACCGCATCGGGGCCTCGTGCGGTTGACGACCCACCGCCCAGGAACGGGAAGGGTTGAGGACTCACCGCCACAGGCAGGTCAGCGGCGGCGCAGGACGGCGGCCCAGCGGCGGCCGCGGAGAGCCGGCGCGACCTCAGTGCCGCCGTGCTCGGACGCCCACTCGGCGGCCTCGCCGAGCGGCATCTGCTCCACGGCGCCGACCTCGGGCTGCTCGTCGCGCGAGCGCCACTGCGCCACGGCGGCCGCCACGAGGAACCCGCACACCGTGGCGTAGCCGTCGGCGCTGGGGTGGAAGCGGTCATCGCCGAAGAGGGCGTCGCCCTTGACCAGCAGCAGCGGCTCGAGCACGTCGGCCAGCGAGATCACGCGCGCGCCGGCCTCGACGGCGGCCACGGTCTGGCGGCGGGCCAGGTGGCGGCTCCAGTAGCGGCAGACGGTGCGCAGGGGGACGGGCAGCGGCTTGATCGTGCCGAAGTCGGGCACCGAGCCGACGACGACCTCGCTGCCGAGGCCGCGCAGGCGCGCGACGGCGGCCGCGAGGCGGCGGGCCGAGCGCTTCGCGGGCACCTGGTGGGTGATGTCGTTGGCGCCGATCAGGATGATCGCCAGCTGCGGGTCGTCGAGGTCGGACGCGGTGATCTGGTGCTGCAGGTCGCGCGACCGCGCGCCCACGGTGGACTCGTTGCGGATCTGCACGGGTTGGCCCAGCAGGTGCGACAGGCCGGTGCCGATGAGGGCCGACGGCGTGTGCTCGAGGTCCTTCACCCCGTAGCCCACCATCGTCGAGTCGCCGAGCAGCAGGCAGCGGACCGGCTCGCCCGGCAGGTCCTCGCCGTAGACGCCGTTGCCCGAGGGCGGACGGTCGGTGGTGGTGCCGATCCGCTTGCGCGCCAGGAGGGCCTGTCCCACGAGGATCGCGTAGGTGCCGAGGCTGAATCCAGCCGTCCTCGCGGCGGCCTTGGCAGTGGTCCTCGCGGGGCTGGGCACGCGTCCAGTGTAGGAAGTCGGACCAGACGGTCGGACGCGGTTCCTAGGATGGAGGGGTGAACGAGACCGTCCCGAACCTGCGCGACCTCGGCGGCACCTCCGTCGAGGGCGGCGTCATCCGTCCCGGCCGCCTGCTGCGCAGCGCCCTGCCCCTGGGTGACGACGTCGCGCCCGACGACATCACGTGGCCGCCCACGGTCGTCATCGACCTGCGCTCCTCGATGGAGACCGAGACCCAGCACCCGCTCGCCGGGCCGGGGGTCACGGTGCTCAACTTCCCGCTGCTCAGCGCGCTGCGGCCGGGCGTCGCGCCGCCGGAGTCGCTGGCCGAGCTCTACCAGCTCATGCTGCAGACCACGGCGGAGCACCTCGTCGAGGTGATCGACGCGGTCGCGCAGGCCGAGGACGCCACCACCCTCGTCCACTGCGCCGCGGGCAAGGACCGCACCGGCGTCTCGATCGCGATGGTGCTCGCGCTGCTCGGCGCGAAGCGCGACGACATCGTCGAGGACTACCTCGTCACGGCGCAGCACGAGGAGCAGATCCAGGCCCGCTTCAACCGTCTCTTCGGCGAGCGTCGCGCCATGCTGCCGGCCGGCTACATCGCCACGCCGGTCGAGGCGATCAGCGGCGTGCTCGACACGTGGGACCAGCACCCCGGCGGCGCCGTCGGCTGGTTCCAGCGCGCCGGCGGCACGCCCCAGACCATCGACCGGCTCCGCACTACGCTGGTGCGATGAGTCCGGATCGGACGATCGAGCCGCGCGAGGTCCCGCTGGGCGGGCTGCGCGGACTCAAGGTCCATCGCACGCTGCCCAGCAAGGAGATCCCGCTCATCGGAGCGTGGTGCTTCGTCGACCACTTCGGTCCCACCGAGCACCGCATGGAGGTGCTGCCGCACCCGCACATCGGGCTGCAGACCGTCACGTGGCCGATCGAGGGACGGATCCGGCACCGCGACAGCCTCGGCAGCAACGTCGTGCTGGAGCCGGGCGAGCTCAACCTCATGACCTCGGGCGACGGGGTGTCGCACTCGGAGTTCACCGAGGGCCCGCCCGGCGAGATGCACGGCGTGCAGCTGTGGGTGGCCCTGCCCGACGCCACGCGGCGCGGCCCCGCCGCCTTCGAGCACCACCCCGACCTGCCGCGCGTCGAGGGGGAGGGCTGGGCCGGCGTCGTGCTGGTCGGCAGCTTCGCCGGCGAGACGTCGAAGGCCACGGTGCACACGCCGCTCGTCGGCGTCGAGCTGCGGCTTCAGCCCGGGCGCCACGAGTTCGACCTGGATCCCGACTTCGAGCACGGCATCCTCGCCGTCGACGGCGCCGTCAGGGTGGGCGGACGAGCCGTTCCGCACCGCTCGCTGGAGTACGTGGCCCCCGGCCGCGCGCGTCTGGCGCTCGAGGTCGACCGCCCCACGATCGTCATGCTGCTCGGCGGCGAGCCGTTCGGCGAGGAGATCGTCATGTGGTGGAACTTCATCGGCCGCTCGCACGAGGAGATCGTCGAGGCGCGCGAGTCCTGGGAGGCGCTCGCGCCTCGCTACGGCCACGTCGAGGGCCACGGCGACCAGGTCATTCCGGCCCCGCCGATGCCCCACGTGAGACTTCGTCCGCGCGTTCGTCGCGCCTGAGGCCCACTTTCGGATACTGTCGGTATCCGGAGGTGGGTATGACGTACTTCACAGGCAAGGTCGCCGTCGTCACCGGCGCGGGATCGGGCATCGGACGAGCCCTCGCGGTCGCACTCGCGCAGCGGGGAGCCCGCGTGGCCGTCAGCGACGTGGACGCCGCGGGATTGGCCGAGACGCGAGGGATGCTCGAGGCCGCGGGCGCCGACGTCCGCGCCGATCATCTCGACGTCTCGGAGCGTGAGCGGGTGCTGGCCTACGCCGACGAGGTCGCCGCGCACTTCGGCGTGATCCATCAGGTCTACAACAACGCGGGCATCGCGTTCACCGGCGACATCGAGGCGATGGACTTCAAGCACCTCGAGCGCGTCATGGACGTGGACTACTGGGGTGTCGTGAACGGCTCGAAGGCGTTCCTGCCGCACCTCATCGCGTCCGGCGACGGTCACGTCGTCAACATCTCGAGCGTCTTCGGCATCATCTCGGTGCCCACGCAGGGTGCCTACAACGCGGCCAAGTTCGCCGTCCGCGGCTTCACCGAGGCCCTGCGGATGGAGATGGTGGCGCGCGGTCGGCCGGTCAAGGTCACGTGCGTGCACCCCGGCGGCATCAGGACCAATGTCGCTCGCAACGCCGGCCAGGTGGACGGGCTCGACCACGACGACCTGGCCTCGTCATTCGACCGCGTCGCCCGCACCACGCCCGAGCGCGCCGCCGAGGTGATCCTGCGCGGCGTCGAGAAGGGCAAGGCGCGGGTGCTCATCGGCGCCGACGCCCGCGTGATCGACGTCGTGTCGCGGGTGGCGGGTCCGCACTACCAGCGGCTCGTGGCCCGATTCGCGGGGAAGGCGGGACTGTGAGCGTCTTCACCGTCAAGAACGCGTGGGGTGGCCAGCGCCTGCCGCACCCGCCCGGTCGCCGCCCCGTCGCCTACGACGCCCTGACGATGCGCACGGGCACGCCGTTGGCCAACGTCATGCGCGTCGGCAAGGACCTCGGTCCGCTGTTCGAGGTGCGCGTGTTCAGCCAGAAGTTCGTCTTCGTCACCGGTGCCGAGCTGGCCGCCGAGATGTGCGACGAGACCCGCTTCCACAAGAACCTGCCGCCGGCCCTGGTGGCGCTGCGCGAGTTCGTCGGCGACGCCCTGTTCACCGCGTTCGACCACGAGCCCAACTGGGACACGGCGCACGGCGTGCTGATGCCCGCGTTCTCCAAGGCGGCGATGCGCGGCTACCACGACACGATGCTCGAGACGGCTGCCGAGATGCTCGCGGTCTGGGACGGGATCGACGGACCGATCGACGTCACCGCCGACATGACCAAGCTGACGATGGAGACGATCAGCCGCTGCGCGTTCAGCCGCGACTTCGGATCGTTCACGTCGCGCGAGCGACACCCGTTCGTCGACGCCATGATCGCCGCACTGATGACGGGCATGCAGAAGTCGTCGCTCGACTCGATCCCGGGCGGCAAGCGCATCGCCAAGCGGATCGACGAGGCGAACGCGGAGCACCGCGCCTACGTGGACGACCTCGTCGACGAGATGGTGCGCGACCGCCGCGCGACCGGCGAGCGACGCGACGACCTGCTCGACCGGATGCTCTACGAGGCGCACCCCGAGACCGGGGTGCGGCTGGACGACCAGAACATCCGCGAGCAGATCCTGACGTTCCTCGTGGCGGGCCACGAGACCACCTCGGGGGCGTTGAGCTTCGTCCTCTACTACCTCTCGCGCCACCCCGAGCTGCTGGCGAAGGCCCAGGCCGAGACCGACGCGCTGCTCGGCGACGACCCGGACGCCGAGCCGACGTTCGAGCAGGTGCCGCGGTTCCGCTACCTGCGCCGCTGTCTCGACGAGGGCCTGCGCCTGTGGCCCACGGCGCCCGCGTTCGCGCGCTCGCCGCGCGAGACCACCACGATCGCGGCGGGCACCGACCACGAGGCCGTGATGACGCCCGACGACTGGGCGATCATCGTGCTGCCGATGATGCACCGCGACCCCGTGGCCTGGGGGCCGACGGCGGACGAGTTCGATCCCGACCGCTTCCTGCCCGAGAACTCCAAGGGCCGGATGAAGAACGTCTACAAGCCGTTCGGCACGGGCGACCGGGCCTGCATCGGGCGCCAGTTCGCGCTGCACGAGGCGATCCTCGTCCTCGCGCGGCTGCTGCACCGCTACGACATCGCGGCCGACCCCGACTACGAGCTGCGGATCGACGAGCGCCTCACGATCGTGCCGAAGGGCTTCGAGGTGACGCTGACCCGTCGGACGCCTTCGCGTGGGCCCGAGGCGCTGGCCGACGACGACGGTCCGGCCGAGGTGCCCACGGGCTGCCCCGTGGCGCACTGACGCCGGCTCACCTCAGGGTGGTGCGGCCGTCGGCGTGCACGGTCCAGAACGGGTTGTGCGCGATCTCCCACGGGTGGCCGTCGGGGTCGGCGACGTAGCCGGAGTAGCCGCCCCACTCGGTGGGCTCGGCCGGTTTGAGCACCGTGGCGCCGGCCGCGCGGGCCTGCTCGATCACGGTGTCGACCTCGTCGCGTGAGCCGACGTTCTGGGCCAGCGTGATCCCGCTGAACGTGGCTCCGGTGTCCTCGACGCGGGGGTCCTCCGCCAGCCCGGCGCGCGTCCACAGCGCCAGGATCATCCCGGGCAACTGGTAGAACGCGATGCCGTCCTCGTCGTTGTCCTTCGAGAACCCGAGGCCGTCCTCGTAGAAGGCGCGCGACCGTTCGAGGTGGGCGACGCCGAGAGTGATGAGACTGATGCGTTGGTCCATGCCGGTCACGCTAGACGCCGTCGCGGACATCGGGGGCGGCCGACGACCGACCATGTCACACCGTCATCTTCGTCAACCCCACACGCATCCGACACATCGTCGGTAACATCCGTTCAGGCCCCGAACCGATCGGGCGTGCCGTGCCCGGTCGAGCGAGTGGAGGGCGAGGATGCTGAGCTCCTTGCGGATGGTGTTGGCCTGCGGAGCGGCGTCGGCGGTGGTCGGGGCGGGCTCCGCGCTCGCCGTGACGACGGCGACGAGCAATGACGCGGTGCCGGTGAGCTCGCCGATGTACGGCTGCATGGATGTGTCCGCCGGCTCGCTGTACCTCTCCGACTCCGGGACCTGCGCCGACGACCTCGTGCCGGTCACGTGGCAGGGCGAGCCGCAGGCCGCCGACGGCGGGGTCGACGCCGATGGCGAGGACGGCTCGAACGGTGAGGACGGGCAGGACGGTCTCGACGGCGCCGATGGATCCGCTGGCGCGGCTGGCGCGCCTGGCGCGAAGGGCGCGTCCGGAGCGAACGGCGAGGACGGCGCCGACGGTGAGGACGGCGCCGACGGTGAGGACGGCGTCGACGGTGCCGCTGGGTCGAACGGCGCCAAGGGCGAGAAGGGCGAGAAGGGCGAGAAGGGCGACAAGGGCGACGACGGCGCCGCGGGTGCGACGGGTGCCAAGGGCGACAACGGTGCCGCGGGTGCCAAGGGCGACAAGGGTGACGACGGTGCCGCGGGTGCCAAGGGCGAGAAGGGCGATGACGGCGAAACCGGCGCGACCGGCGCCACCGGCGCCAAGGGGGATCGAGGCGACGACGGCCTCGTCCCGTGGAGCGCGGTGTCGTCCTGGAGCGCCTCGACGACCTACAGCGCCGGTCCTCCAGCGGCGGTGGTGACCCGCGGCGGCAGCACGTACGTGGCCGCGCGCTCCTCGATCGCCGCGGACCCCGCGACCTCCCCGGCGGACTGGATCCTCGTCGCGGCCGCAGGCGCGAAGGGCGACCGGGGCGACAAGGGCGAGACGGGCGAGCAGGGTGAGATGGGGGCCACGGGCGAGGCCGGCGCCGACGGTGAGGCCGGCGCCACGGGCGCGGCCGGCGCCGAGGGTCCGGCGGGCCCGCAAGGTCCTCAGGGCATCCAGGGCCCGGCTGGGAACTCGCTGCTGTCCGGCGAGTTCAACCAGTGGCAGGGCTCCGCCCGCGCGTTCCGCGACGACTACGACTGCACGGTCGGCACGGTCGTGCTGGGCGTGGGCTGGCGGGGAGTGCCCGCCGATGGCCGGATCCTGCCGATCTCGCAGTACCAGGCGCTGTTTTCGCTCCTCGGCACCTACTTCGGCGGGAACGGGTCCACGACGTTCGCGGTCCCGGACCTGCGAGCGGTCACCCCGAACGGGCTGCGCTACAGCATCTGCAACAACGGGATCTACCCGTCGTCCGAGTGAGGACGGAAGCTCAGTCGTCGAGGAGTCCTGCCGCCCGCGCCACCTCGCGGTAGGCGCGCGCCAGGGACTCGACGGTCTCGTGGGCGTTGAGGCCGCTCGGGTTCGGCACCACCCAGACCTGGGCACCCGCGAGGTCGTCGGGCTGGCGCCCCGGCTTCGCGGCGCGGTGCCCGAACGCGGTGCGGTAGGACGTGATGCCCGCGACCGCCACCACCCGCGGTGCGCGCTCGCGCACGAGCGAGACCAGCCGCTCGCGGCCCTCGACCAGCTCCGCGGGCTCCAGCTCGTCGGCGCGGGCGGAGGCGCGCGCGACGAGGTTGGTGATGCCGACGCCACGCTCGCGCAGCTGGCCGACGGCCTCGGCGGGGTCGTCTGAGTCCACGAGGCCGGCCCGCACGAGCGCCGGGTAGAAGCGGTTCCCGCGCCGCGCGAAGTGCAGCCCCGTGGCGGCGCTGACCAGGCCGGGGTTGATGCCGACGAACAGCAGGCGCGGCTCGTCGGGCATCAGGTCCGGGATCGTGCTGCCGGCGAACGACTCCAGCTCGGCGCGGCTCCAGCCCACGTCAGCCCGCGAACCGGCCGAGGAGGCCGGCGTCCAGCTCGGCCTCGGTGACCTCGTGGTGGTCGACATGGGCGTCCTTCTCGACGAGCAGGTCGTCGTCACCGGGGTAGAACACGGCGACCCCGGGCTCGGCGCCGGCGAAGCCCCGCACGTCGTCCATCGACTCCCACAGCGAGAGCGTGACGACCTCGACCAGGTCGCCGACGGGCCGGCGCAGGACGAGGACGCCGAGGTTCCCGGGGGTGGCGCGGTAGGCGCGCACCCCCGTGGCGCTCTGGTGCGCCAGGTAGGCCTCGACGTCCTCGGGGCGCACGGCGCCCCGCCAGCGACGCAGGATCACCGGTCCGGCCTCAGGCGTACGAGACGCCGGTGGCGTGCAGCGGGCAGTAGCCGTACGGGTTCTTCACGAGGTACTGCTGATCCATCTCAGAAGAGCGATCAATTCTCATGCGATCAACTCCTCGGCACGCGACGCAAGAAGACTTGCTCGGTCGGGGAAGAACGCCTTCGGGTCGTCGGACCACAAGCTGTCGGGCAGGAACGCACTCGACTCGATCGCGGCGATTGAACTCGGCATCTTGGCGCGGTACTCAGACGGTGCCTTTCCGCCGATCTCACGATTCTCGGAACGGCTGATGATTGCAAAGTTGGCGAGCGAGTTCTGTCTCGTTTCGGGGATCGATTCGTGGTTCTTCTTCAACCAGGCTTTCGGCATGCAGTGGTGGAACTCTTTGCGGTTGGGTTCCGAGAGTACGATGTCAAGATTTACGGGGGACCCGGAGAGGAAACTTCGCGGCGAGTTGCCGGCGAGCATGAGAATCAGCGCTTTCGACGCAACCGTGCGGGCGCTGAAGCTGTTGTCGAGGAAGAAATCTGGACCAACCGTCGCACTGATCTGATCGAGGGTTGACTGTTTTCCGCTTCGGAGCGCCGCCGCCTGTTCGACATCGTGCTTGATATTGCGGCCAGGGTTACCGCTGTACCGATGAGCGAAGGTTGAACGCCAGAACCAGCGCAGCAACACCTCGACGTCCGACGCCGGCGTCGACTTGCTCTGATCAATGGAAAAGTATGTTGCGAGAGGAATCAACTGAGCACTGTAGGGAAGAAACTTGAGGTGGCGCACCTGCAGATTGGTCCGCAGGAAGTCGATGGCCAAGCGCAATGCCTCTTCGACTTTGTCGAAATCTTGGCGGACTTCGCTTCCGTTAATGTCGATCATCGCCGAGGGCGCCGGGTCGCCCTTGAGAATGGCCGCACAGCAGCGCAGCATCAAGTCGTTGTCGGCGCCCACCTCGCCAAACCCGAAGTCGGCGAACTCCTCCGCCAAGTCGGCGAACCTGTTCTGAAGGTCGAATTCCTCACTCCATGTCCATGCAGTTAGGAGTTCGAACATGTCAAGTTCTACGCCCATCCGGTTGACGCGCTCGAACACGATTGCGACGCGCGTTCGATCCTCGGTCTCGAACGTCTCCGCAGGGATGAGCGCCTCTTTGAACTTCTCTTGCACGCTGACGATTTCCACATTGCGCGCTTCGGGGAGGTTTGCGACTGCCCTGGAGAAAGTCACAGGGTCGAAGAACGTCCGCAGCGGAAAGTGTTTGTCGGTGTCCACCTCGGCCTCTTGCAAGGCTAAGAAGCGGGAGTCCTGCGCATCCTCCTGTGCTGAAAAATCATAGTAAATCGGCAGCCAAGATTCCGGGTCCTCAGCTGGTGCCGGGAGCGAAGTCTGGAACGTTGCGAAGATTGACGTCAACCGCTGCTGCCCGTCGAGGACGTAGTCGATGGGGTAATCCTTCTCCGGATCTGGCAGCTCGAAGCCGCCCACCATCTTTTCGGTCTTCAGCTCCGTCCGGGTCCGCCAGAGGAGTACCGAGCCGAACGGGTAACCCTTGTAGATGCTGTCCATGAGGAGAGCGGCCCGGATCGGCTCCCAGACAAACTTGCGCTGGAACCCGGGAATGCGGATCGCGCCGTCGTTGATCTTCTCGATTACTTTCCGCAGGGGCAGCGGCTCACTCATGTACGGGACCTCCAGTCAGTCGCCTGAAGCCTACGCACATCCGTTCTGGCACGTTGGTGAACGTCAATTCCGGTGGTTGACTAGATCCATCACCGGTCCGGCCTCAGGCGTACGAGACGCCGGTGGCGTGCAGCGGGCAGTAGCCGTACGGGTTCTTCACGAGGTACTGCTGGTGGCCCTCCTCGGCGTACCAGTAGTCCTCGAGCGGACGGATCTGCGTGGTGATCTGTCCGTACCCGTGGGCGGTCATCTGCTTCTGGTAGGCGTCGCGGGACGCCTCTGCCTCGGCCTGCTGCTCGGGCGTGGTCGTGAGCAGAATCGACCGGTACTGCGAGCCGCTATCGTTGCCCTGCCGCATGCCCTGCGTGGGGTCGTGGTTCTCCCAGAACACCTTGAGCAGGTCGGCGTAGCTGGTGACCGAGGGGTCGAAGACGACCTTCACGACCTCGGCGTGACCGGTGCGTCCGGTGCACACCTCCTCGTAGGTGGGGTTGGGCGTGTGACCGCCGGCGTAGCCGACCGAGGTCGACCAGACGCCGGGCTGCTCCCAGAACGTCTTCTCCTCACCCCAGAAGCAGCCGAGGCCGAAGACCGCGACGCCGAAGCCCTCGGGGCCGTCCGTCTCGATGGGGTTGCCCGTGACGAGGTGGCGGTCGCCGACCTCGAAGGGGCGGATGTCGCGGCCGGGCAGGGCCGTGTCGGCCGTGGGCAGCGTCGTCTTGTCGAATCCGAATCGCATGGGACCTCCTGTGTCGTCGTCAACACCGTGCGGCGTCGGAGTGTTCCCGTAGCCTCGATGCGTGAGCAACGAGACGCCGCGCGGTGCCGGGCGGTACGAGGTTCCCATCGGCATCGAGATCGCCGCAGCCTGGGCCTGGCGCATCGTCGTCATCGGCGCCGCGCTGTACGTCCTGGCACTGGGCCTGGGGCACTTCTCCGAGGTCACCATCCCCATCGCCGTCGCGATCCTGCTGGCCGCGCTGACGATCGGCGGCGTCGACTGGCTCGTGCGGCACCGGGTGCCGCGGCTCGTGGCCTCGCTCGCCGTCGTGCTGGGGCTGGTGCTCGCGCTGGTGGGCATGCTCGGCCTGGTCGGGCAGCAGCTCTCGACGCAGTTCGACGACCTGCGCGACAGCGTCGTCGAGGGCATCGCCCAGCTGCAGGACTGGGCGCGCACCGGGCCGCTCGGCCTCTCCGACCGGCAGCTGGCCGACTGGGTCGACCGGGTGCAGTCCGCGATCTCCTCCAGCGACTCGTCGGTGGTCAACCAGGCCACCGAGGTCGGCACCCAGATCGGCCACTTCGTCACCGGGTTCTTCATCGCGCTGTTCGCGCTGTTCTTCTTCCTCTACGAGGGCGGCCGCATCTGGTCGTGGGTGGTGGCGCTCTGGCCGCGCGCCGCGCAGCCGCGCGTGGCCTCCTCGGGCCGCGCGGCGTGGGGCTCGCTCACCGCGTTCGTCCGGGCCACGGTCCTCGTCGCGCTGGTCGACGCGATCGGCATCGCCGGCGTCGCGCTGATCCTGCAGGTCCCGCTCGCGGCGGCCATCGGCGTCCTGGTGTTCCTCGGCGCGTTCGTGCCCATCGTCGGTGCGCTCGTGTCGGGCATGGTCGCCGTCCTCGTGGCGCTCGTCGCCCAGGGACCGGTCACCGCACTGCTCATGCTCGCGGGCGTGATCGCGGTCCAGCAGCTCGAGTCGCACGTCCTCCAGCCGTTCCTCATGGGCGCGATCGTCGCCCTGCACCCGCTGGCCATCCTGCTGGCGATCGCCACGGGCCTCGTCGTCGCCGGCGTGGTCGGCGCGCTGCTCTCGGTGCCGTTCGCGGCCTGCCTGAACAGCGTGGTCCGGCACCTCGCGAACGGGGAGCCACCCGACACCGACGGGGTGCTGGGGGAGGAGTCCCGCGACCTCGGCGAGCCACCGCCGGCCACGGCCTAGGGTGGACGTGTGGATCTCGACGATGCGCGCGCGGCGCGCGAGCTGCTCGACGGAGTCAGCGAGGTCACGCCGCTGACGCACTCCCGCTGGCTGCACGCCCTGACCGGGCGCGACGTCCGGTTCAAGTGCGAGAACCTGCAGCGCGCGGGGTCGTTCAAGATCCGCGGCGCCTACACCCGGATCGCCCGGCTGTCCGACGAGGAGCGCTCCCGCGGCGTCGTCGCAGCCAGCGCCGGCAACCACGCGCAGGGCGTCGCCCTCGCGGCGGCGCAGCTCGGCGCCGACGCCACGATCTTCATGCCGCACGGCGCGGCCCTGCCCAAGGTCGCGGCCACGCGTGGCTACGGTGCCGACATCCGCTTCCACGGCTCGGGCGTCACCGAGGCGCTCGTCGCGGCCTCGGAGTTCGCCGAGCGGACCGGGGCCACCCTGATCCACCCGTTCGACCACCCCGACATCGTCGCGGGCCAGGCCACCGTGGGCCTCGAGATCATCGAGCAGCTGCCCGAGGTCGCCACGATCCTCGTGCCGCTCGGCGGTGGCGGGCTCGCGGCCGGCATCGGTCTGGTCAAGACCGAGCGCCCCGACATCACGGTCGTCGGCGTGCAGGCCGAGGCCGCCGCGGCCTACCCCGACTCGCTCGCCGAGGGCATGCCCGTCGAGGCCGACCTCGGCGCCACGATGGCCGACGGCATCGCCGTGGCCCGCCCCGGCGAGGTGCCCTTCGGACTGATCCGCGACCACGTCGACGAGGTCGTCACGGTCTCCGAGGAGTCGATGAGCCAGGCGCTGATCGGCCTGCTCGAGCGGGCCAAGCTGCTCGTCGAGCCCGCCGGCGCGGTGGGCGTGGCGGCGCTGCTGGAGCACCCCGACCGGTTCGAGGGACCCATCGTGCCCGTGCTGTCCGGCGGCAACATCGACGCGCTGCTGCTGCTCGAGGTGATCCGCCACGGCCTCGCGTCCGGCGGCCGCTTCCTCATGTTCCGCGTGCGCATCTCCGACCGTCCCGGCGAGCTGATGCGCCTGCTCACCGCGCTGGCCGAGATGGACGTCAACATCCTGAACGTGCACCACGACCGCGGCTCCGAGGCCCTCGGCGTGCGCGAGGTCGAGGTCGCCCTGCAGGTCGCCACCCGCGGTCCCGAGCACCGCGCCGACGTCTGGCGCCGTCTCGTGGAGCTCGGCTACGACCCGATCTGAGCCCGCACGCACGAGCGCCCGCCACCGGAGGTGACGGGCGCTCGCAGCCACCGAGCGGTGGCACGCGGGATCAGTAGGGCTTGGCCTCGAGGATCTCCACGGTGATCGTCTTGCCGTTCGGGGCCTCGTAGGAGACCGTGTCGCCGGCGAACTTGTCCACGATCGCCGAGCCGAGCGGCGAGGTGGGCGAGTAGATGTCCAGGTCGACGCTGGAGTCCAGGCTGAGCAGCTCGCGCGAGCCCAGCAGGAACGTCTCGGTCTCGGTGTCGCCCTGGAAGCGGATCGTGACCTTCATGCCCGCCTCGACCTTGCCGTCGTCGGCCGGCGCCTCGCCGACCTCGGCGCGGCGGAGGCGATCCTCCAGCTGACGGATCTGCGCATCGGTCTTGCCCTGCTCCTCGCGAGCGGCGTGGTACCCGCCGTTCTCGCGCAGGTCGCCCTCCTCGCGGGCGTTGGCGATCTTCTGCGTGATGTCGGGCAGGACCTCGTTCTTGAGGCGGTTGAGCTCGGCGACGAGTCGGTCGTAGGCCTCCTGGGTGACCCAGATGGTCTCGGTCTCAGTCGACATGGCGTGCTCCTCACTACGTACGACACCCCGGGACCTCCCGGGGTGAAATTCCGAGTCTACAGCATCAGGCCGCGTCGCAGGAGTCCAAGACGGCCGTGACGGCACGGCGCTCGGTGCGGATCTCCGCGACCACCCGGGTCTGCGACTTCGATGACGCCGGGACCTCGATCGTGCGCTCGCCGACGACGACCTTGTCCTGGCTCTGGGCGAAGACGCGGCACGTCAGCGCCACGGGCTCGTCGTAGAAGATCTCGAGATCGACCTTGGTGGTGCGGTCGTCGAGGACCTCGTAGGAGTGGACCCGGGCCTGGTGCGCGGGGACGTCGGACCAGGAAGCCCATGCCGCCCAGGCGACGCCGATCGAGATGCCGATGGTGGCGACGACGGGCCACAGCCAGCGGGGGGTCGTGCGGCGGTGGCGTCCGTATCGCGCTTCCAGGTCGGTCACGACTACCAGTGTCTCAGGGGCGTGAAAGACTGGGGCACGTGGTCGAGAACGCCGAAGCCGGCACCCTGCGTCTGATGCACGTGCACGCCCATCCCGACGACGAGTCGAGCAAGGGCGCCGCGTCCACCGCCAAGTACGTGGCCGAGGGGGTCGACGTCCACGTGGCCACCTGCACCGGTGGCGAGCGCGGGTCGATCCTCAACCCGGCGTTCGAGCACCCGGGGATCCTCGAGAACCCCGACCTCATCGCCGAGATCCGCCGCGAGGAGATGGACAAGGCGCGCGAGATCCTCGGCATCGCCCAGGACTGGCTCGGCTTCGTCGACTCCGGCTGGCCCGAGGGCAACCCCAAGCCCCCGCTCGAGGAGGGCTGCTTCGCGCTCGTCCCGATCGAGGAGGCGGCCGCGCCGCTCGTGCGGCTCATCCGCTCGTTCCGCCCGCACGTGCTCACCACGTACGACGAGAACGGCGGCTACCCGCACCCCGACCACATCAAGTGCCACGAGGTCAGCATCTACGCCTTCGAGGCCGCGGCCGACCCCGAGCGCTACCCCGACCTCGGCGAGCCGTGGCAGGTGCAGAAGCTCTACTACCACCACGGCTGGTCGCGGGCGCGCATCGAGGCGATCAACGCCGCGATGGAGCGTCACGGCCTCGAGTCGCCGTACAAGGACTGGCTCGAGACGCGCGAGATCGACCCCGAGCACGAGAAGCGCCTCACCACGCGCGTGCCCTGCTCGGAGTACTTCGAGGTGCGCGACCGGGCGCTCATCGCGCACGCCACCCAGATCGACCCGAACGGCTTCTGGTTCGCGGTCCCGCGAGAGGTCCAGGCCGAGGCCTGGCCCACCGAGGACTACGAGCTCGTGAAGTCGTTCGTCGACACGCAGCTGCCCGAGGACGACCTCTTCGCCGGTCTGCGCTGAGTCAGCGGCGCAGCGCCCGGCGGGCGACGCCGCGCACGGGCTCGAGCACGCCGTCCACCCGGTGGTGGGCCAGGGCGGCGCGCGCCGCGTTCATGCCGGGCGCGCCGTGCACGCCGCCGCCGGGGTGGGCCGAGGCCGACCCGAGGTAGAGGCCGCGGACGGGCGTCTCCGACCGGCCGAGCCCCGGGATGGGGCGGAAGAACAGCTCCTGTTGCAGCTGTGACGTGCCGCCGTTGATGGCGCCGCCGACGAGGTTGGCGTTGCGGGCCTCGAGCTCGCGTGGTCCCAGCACGCGACGGGCGATCACGCGCGAGCCGAAGCCGGGCGCCAGCCGCTCGATCCGCGCCTGCATGCGGTCGGCGAAGCGCTCGGCGTCGGCGGCGTCCCAGGTGCCGCGCACCGAGCCGTCGCCCGCGTCGGCCACGGTCTTCTGCGGGACGTGCGTGTAGGCCCACACCGACTCGGTGCCGGCGGGGGAGCGGGTGGGGTCGGTCGTGCTCATCTGGCCGGCCAGCATGAAGGGCTGCGCGGGCACGTGGCCCGCGTGCACCTGCTGGAGCGCCACGTTCATCTCAAGCCGCGAGTCGGCCACGTGGAACGTGCCGGGGTCGTGCGGGGGCCGGCTGGCCCACGGGATCGGACCGTCGAGCGCCCAGTCCACCTTCACGGTGCCGGGGTCGAGGCGGAAGCCCTGCATCCGCTCGTGGATCTTGGCGGGGACGTCGGACGGGGCGAGCAGGTCGCCGTAGAGCTGGGTGGCGATGACGTCGGCGATCACCGCCCGGCGGGCCTCGTGGCGCTCGCCGTCGGCGGTGCGGACGCCCACCGCGCGCCCGTCGACGACCTCGACGTGGGCGACCCGGGTGGAGGTCTCGATCTGGCCGCCCAGCGACTCGAGCCGGCTGGCCATCGCGCGGGTGAGCATCCCGGCGCCGCCCTCCGGAACGGGGAAGCCCACGGTCTGGCCGAGCATCGTCATCATGAGGCCCATCAGGCCCGAGCCCGGCGCGTCGAGCGGGATGTCCGCGTGCCCGGCGTTGCCCGCGAGGAGCAGTCCGGGGGAGGAGCCCGTGAATCGGACGTCCGCCAGGTCGACGACTGGGCTGAGCAGCGTCTTGACGAAGTCGAGGCCGCCGACGCGACGCAGCTTCGCGAGCGTCGAGACGCCGCCGCGGACCGGCGGGAACGGTGTCAGCAGCGAGGTGATGAGGGCGTCGCCGATCTCGTCCCACGCGGCGCAGAGCTCGAGCCAGGCCTCGCCGTCTCCGGGCTGCTGCTCCTCCATGAGGGCGGCGGTGATGGTGCGGTCGCGGTGCAGGATCGCCCAGTCGCCGTAGGGCGTGGGGTGGCCGAGCACGGCGGGCGCGTGGGTCCAGCGGAGCCCGTGCTCCTCCAGACGGAAGCCCTGGATCGTGCGCGAGGCGGCGGCCAGCGGGTAGAAGGTGCTGAACGTGTCGTGGACGAAGTCGGGGTGCACGGACCGGTCGCTGCGGACCGCCCCGCCGATCTCGGGCTGCTCCTCGAGCACCAGGACCGACCAGCCGGCGTCGATCAGGTGGTTGGCGGCGACGAGGCCGTTCGGGCCCGCGCCGATGACGATCGCGTCGTGGGTCACGGGTGGATCACCTTCGGGCAAAGCATCGGGAGGTCGTCGACATCGTAGCCGCGGGGGCTCACGAGGTCGGGAGGTCGCGTCGCTCGGCGATGTAGGCGAGCCGTCGCAGCGTCTCGGAGTTCCGCCACTTGAGGGAGGGACCGCGGACGGGGCGGGGGATCAGGGTGGCCGGCCCGCTCGCGGGCTCCTCGGAGATGGTCACGAGGGTCCCGGCCCCCTGCGGCGCGAGGGTGATCACGACCTCGGCCGTGCCGGCGGGCCAGGCGCGGGCGAGCAGCTTGAGGCGATGGCCGGGGTTGACCTCGAGCACGCTCGTGCTGTCGTCGATGAGGGCAGGCCAGACGCCGACGGAGTGGTGCAGCTTCGAGCCGACGATCGGCCACGACGGGTCGACGTCGCGCATGCGCGAGGCACCGACGACCCACAGCGGGTAGAGCCAGCCGTCGGACAGGACCTCCCACACGCGCTCGGGCGTGGTCTCGATGAGGCGGGTGTTCGTCGTCATGCCGGGGACGTACCCACGGCGGGCGCGGCCACACGTGCGCGCGGGCCGGTTGAGGTCGTCGCCTACGCTGCGGTGGAACACCGATTCGACAGTGAGGAACGAGCAGATGTGCTCTCCGGTCCCGTGCAGGCAGTGCGGCAAGACGACGTGGCGTGGATGTGGCGAGCACGTCGACCAGGTCAAGGCGGCCGTCCCGGCCGATCAGTGGTGCGGTCACGAGCAGGACTAGGCTGATCCGGTGACCATGCTGGATTTCGCGATTCTCGCGACGCAGGAGATCGACCCCGAGGGCAACCAGCCGATCGGCTGGCTGGCCGGCCTCTACACGCTGGCCCTGTTCATCGTGATCGGCCTGCTGCTGTGGTCGTTCACGAAGATGGCCAAGAAGGCGCGCCAGCCCTGGGAGGGCGAGGACGCCGACACGCCCACCGACGAGGACCCGCCGAAGCCGTGACCGAGCTGCCCCGTCTCTGGCACGAATTCGTCGAGGCGAACCCGCAGTTCGCCGACGAGGTCCCGGAGGTCGAGCCGTTCGGCGACACCCCCGAGATGGCCGACCGACTCGCGCAGCTCGTGCTGTCGGGGACGAAGCGGGCCACCGCCTCGCCGGTCGAGGTGGGCGTGGCGCCGGAGGACGCCCACTGGGTGATGCTCGACGGTCGCGGTGAGGCCGTGGCCGTGCTGCACACGCACGAGATCCGCATCGGCCGCCTCGATTCCGTGGACGACGTGTTCGCCTGGGACGAGGGCGAGGGCGACCGCACGCGCGACTGGTGGCTCGACGCCCACCGCGGCTTCTTCCGTCGCCGGCTTCCTCACGTGACCGACTTCGACGCGCTGCCCACCGTCTTCGAGCGGTTCACCGTCGTCTGGCCCCCGGCGCTCGCCGACTGACCCGTGCCCACGCTGACGACCGAGCGCCTGACGCTGCGGCCCTGGACGCCGGCGGACCGCGAGCCCTTCGCGGAGCTCAACGCCGACCCCGAGGTCATGGAGCACTTCCCGTCCGTCCTCGATCGCGCCGCGAGCGACGCCCTCGCCGACCGCTTCGAGACGCGCATGGCGCACCAGGGCTGGGGCCTGTGGGTCGTCGAGGCGCAGGGCCGCTTCGCCGGCATGGCCGGGCTGAACCCCGTGCCGCCCGAGGTCCGCGCCCTCCTGCGCGGCTCGCCACCGGTCGAGGTCGGCTGGCGCTTCGCCCGCTGGGCCTGGGGCCACGGCTGGGCCACCGAGGCCGCTCACGCGGCGGTCCGCCACGGCTTCGACATGCTAGGCCTGAAGGAGATCGTCTCCTTCACCGCCGCGGGCAACCTCCGCTCGCGGGCCGTCATGGAGCGCCTCGGCATGACCCATGACCCGGCCGACGACTTCGACCACCCCGCGCTCGCGGCCGACAGCCCCCTGCGCCACCACGTCCTTTACCGCCTGCCCCGCTGAGTCCGGCTCACTCGTCGAGTGGCAGGTGCGGGGGAGGTGGGAAGAACCTCCGGAGCCTTTCCCTGAGCGTAGGATCGCAGACGTAGACGTACGTACCGCGAATTCCGCGGGTGAGCAACACTCGATACACGTTGACTACGTACTCGAGAAGATCTTCGTCGTCGTAACTCTGACCGAGTGCGACGTTGTTCTTGCTGCCGTTCTTGTCGTGGTAGTTCTCGCGGACGAAGACGATCTTCTGCTTGGCCTCGTCCCAACGGAGCTCCGGGCCGATGATGACCCCCGCGTAGTTCAGGTCGTACCCCTGACTCGTGTGGATGCAGCCGACCTCCTCGATGGCCGTCGGAGAGTTGATCCAGTCCTTGTCGGTGCGATTCCAGAACATGGAGAGGCCATCGATGGTGATGTCCGGCGTCTGCTTGTGCTTCTTGCTGACCCAGGGCCAGGCGAACCCCGCAAGCATGCGCGAGAGTCCGACTTCGCCGTCGCGCTTGAAGATGTCCTGTCGCATGCGCCTGATGTCGTCGTAGAAGCGCAGGTCGTAGTCGATGAACTCGACGCGACGCTCCTGCCGCAGAGTGAGGACGTCCACGACGTAGTCGACGTAGTCGTCGCCCGCGAGACTGCGCATCTGAGTCCCCAGCGTGATCAGGCGGTCATCCGCTCGCGCCTCGTCCGTCAGGCCGGCGACCACGGCGGTCGGGAGGTCCGACATCGGTCGAACGGACTGTTTGGCATCGAGCAACAGGATCGGGTGCCTGCTCTTCGCACGGACCCAGTCCAACTGGGTATGTCGGGTTCCTTCGTGGTCATCGGGGAAGAGGCTGCGGTTGATCCTGCGAAAGCGAGTGCTGTTCGTCTGGAGCGCACCCGAGAACTGCTGGAGACGATGCGCCTCATCGACGATGAGGACGTCGAAGCCTGCTTCGTCCTCCGCCGCTTCGAAGGCCGTGATCACCGGCACTGAGTTGAGTGCAGGGATGGCTTCGAAGACCTTCTTGAGCGTGTTGCGCAATGCCTGCTGTGGCACCACGAAGCCGATGCGAAGGTTCTTCACCGCTCGCGCGGCAAGCGCGCTCGACTCCTCGGCGAATGTCTCCTCGTCCAAAGCCGGGTCGTAGGCATCGTGGAGATCGACTAGAAGCTTGGCGAGGAAGACACCCACCACGGTCTTCCCCGTTCCGGGGTCCCCTTGCACGACGATCGGTCGGGAATCCCGCGCGGGCGTCTCCAGCTGGACGATCGAGAGAATCTTCTCGACGGCAACGGTCTGGGTCTGGGTCAGGGAGACGAACGGAGAGAGCTTGAAGAGGTTGCTGTTCTCGAGATCCTCGAGGCGCCGAGCATTGAAGAGCCCCTCGTCCCTCAGCGCCCTGAATATCTCAGCGAACCGCTCGCGATATCGAGCACGATCGTAGTAGTTGCTGTTCCGGGAGTTCGTCTGCTTGTTCAAGACGCGGAAGCGTTGGTCCGCCCCGAACAGGCGGATCAGATAGGTCTCGAGGTCCAGGCAGACCGACTTGTTGAACGTCTCGTCGAGGACGACGTGGAAGCGGTCGAGCAGAGGAGCCTTGGGGGAGTCAAGATGCTGGCGCATCCGGGTCGCCGCGTTGACCGACTCGCCGATGTAGACGTGGTTCGATCCCCGGATCGCGTAGACAACCGGCCAGTCGTCGTGGGCGACCTCCATCTTGGCCCAGCGCGCGACGGCATCTCGCGCGAAGCGCTCACGCCTGATCGTGAAGCCGGTCATACTTCTCGCTCGTGCCGCGCGCGAGCTCCGTCGGATACTTCTCGCGCGTCTTGGTCAGCTTGTTCAGGACGATCTCGCTCGCATCGGCCTCCAGCCGGTCGGCGAGGAGCAGCGCGTAGGTCAGCACATCGGCCAGCTCATCGAGCACTTCGTCCCGGTCGAACGAGTCGTCCCACTGGAAGTGCTCAAGAATCTCGGCGCTCTCGATGACGATGCTCTTGGCAAGGTTGGCGGGTGTGTGGAACTGGCTCCAGTCACGTTCCGACACGAACTTCCGAAGTTCCTCGAGGACGTCAGGCTCGACCATGCCGACACCCTATCCGCGGTGATCGCGGGCGTCTGAAGAACCGCTTCCCGTGCCCACTCTTGCAGCAGGCCGCACTTTCCTACGGCTTGGGCCCGGGCATCCCTATTCAGAAGTGGGAGGAGCGGCGGTGCTGAGCAGGTGAGGGCTGGCCGCCGCCGGTAGCGTGACGAAATGGCCAACCGACTCGCTCAGTCCCAGTCGCCGTACCTGCGCCAGCACGCGGAGAACCCCGTGGACTGGTGGGAGTGGGGCGCGGAGGCGCTCGCGGAGGCGGAGCGGCGGGACCTGCCGATCCTGCTGAGCGTCGGGTACGCGGCCTGCCACTGGTGCCACGTCATGGCGCACGAGTCGTTCGAGGATCCGGCGACCGCGGCGTACATGAACGAGCACTTCGTCAACGTCAAGGTCGACCGCGAGGAGCGGCCCGACATCGACGCGGTCTACATGCGCGCGACGCAGGCGATGACCGGGCAGGGCGGCTGGCCCATGACGTGCGTGCTCACCCCGAGCGGCGAGCCGTTCTTCGCCGGGACCTACTTCCCGCCCGAGCCCACCGCCGGACATCCCGCGTTCAGCCAGGTGCTGCAGGCGCTCGCCGACGCGTGGCAGAACCGGCGCGACGAGGTCCTCGACTCCGCGAGCCAGGTGCGCAGCTTCCTCGGCGAGAACGACGACTTCGGCGGCGACCCGCTCACCGCCGAGGACCTCGACGCGGCGGCCGCCGCGCTCCTGAAGCAGGCCGACGACGAGGCCGGCGGCTTCGGCGCCGCGCCCAAGTTCCCGCCCTCGATGGTGCTCGAGTTCCTGCTGCGCCAGCACGCTCGCACCGGCGACGAGAAGGTCTGGACCACCCTCAGCCGCACCTTCGAGGCAATGGCCCGCGGCGGCATGTACGACCAGCTAGGTGGCGGCTTCGCGCGCTACAGCGTCGACCGCTTCTGGCGCGTGCCGCACTTCGAGAAGATGCTCTACGACAACGCCCAGCTCCTCCGCGCCTACCTCCACTGGCTGCGTGCCCTGAAGGCCCGCGGCGAGAACGGTCCCGCGACCGCCCTGGCCGAGCGCGTCTGCCACGAGACCGCCGACTTCATGCTGCGCGAGCTCGGCACCGACGAGGGCGGGCTCGCCTCGGCCCTCGACGCCGACAGCGACGGCCACGAGGGCACCTACTACGTCTGGAACCCGCACCAGCTGATGAAGGCGCTCGGCACGGCCGACGCCGCATGGGCCGTGGAGCTGCTCGGCGTCACCGGCGGTGGCACGTTCGAGCGCGGCCTCTCCACCCTCCAGCTGCAGCAGGACCCTGATGACCCCGAGCGCTGGGAGCGCGTCAAGCAGCGACTCCTCGAGGTTCGCGCCGAACGCACGCGCCCCGCCCGCGACGACAAGGTCGTGTCCGCCTGGAACGCCTACGCCATCACGGCGCTCGCCGAGACCGGGATCGCGCTCGAACGTCCCGAGCTCGTCGAGGCCGCTACTCAGGCCGCCACGCTGCTGTGGGACCTGCACGTCGAGCCCGGCTTCGTCCGCACCTCCCTCGGCGGCGTGCGGTCCGGGCACGCGGCGGTGCTGGAGGACCACGGCGCCACCATCGAGGGGTTCGTCGCGGTCCTCGGCGCCACCGATGACGACCGCTGGCTCCACCGCGCGCGCCACGTCGCCGACCGCGCGATCACCCACTTCCGCGCCGAGGACGGCGGCTGGTTCGACACCGCCGATGACACCGAGGCGCTCCTCGTCCGCCCGCGCGACGCAGCGGACAACGCGCACCCGTCGGGCGCGTCGGCTCTCGCGCACGGCCTGCTCGCGCTGGCCGCCGTCACGGGCGACCACGACGTGAGGGCCGCCGCAGTGGCCTGCGTGGAGTCGGCCGCCGCACTGGCCACGGGCGCCCCGCGGTTCGCGGGCTGGACCCTCGCGGCCGCGGAGGCGCTGCTCGACGGACCCGCCGAGGTCGCCGTGGTGGGCGAGGTCGGCGGACCGATGCACCGCGCCGCCCTCGCGCTCCTGTCGCCGGGCGCCGTCGTCGCCGCCACCGAGGCGGGATCGTCGGTGCCGTTGTTCGAGGGCCGCGAGGCGATCGACGGGAAGCCGACGGCCTACGTGTGCCGCGACTTCGTGTGCGCGCTCCCGGTCACCGACCCGGAGGCACTGGTCCGTCGGTAGGACGTGGTGCCGCGCCCCACTCGACTCTTGTGACGCGTTTCGCCCGTCCGCGACCGTCTGAGCCGAAAGCGTCACAGAAGTGGGGACGGGCGTCACGAAAGTTGACTCCGGGGGAGTCGGGATCCGGGCGGGTCGGCGAATCGCGGGAGCCCGGCCACGACTCCGCGAACTCAGGAGTTGTAGACGAGGAAGCTGACGCCGATGTAGTGCACGATGAACGCCGCGATCGTGAAGACGTGGAACACCTCGTGATAGCCGAACCAGCGGGGGCTGGGGTCGGGCCACTGGAAGGCGTAGACCAGCGCACCGAGGGTGTACAGCGCACCGCCGACGCACAGCATCACGAACACGACGGTGGACGCCGCCGCGTAGAAGTCCGGCAGATAGAGGAGCGCTGCCCACCCCAACGCCAGGTACAGCGGCACGTAGACCCAGCGCGGGGCCGTCATCCAGAAGACCTTGAACAGCACACCGAGCAGTGCGCCACCCCACACCAGCGTGAGCAGCGTGAGCATGTCCCTCTTGTCCAGCAGCAACAGGGAGAAGGGGGTGTACGACCCGGCGATCATCACGAAGATGTTCGAGTGGTCGAGCCGGCGCAGCACGCGCTTGGCCCGCTCGCGCCACGGCACCGTGTGGTAGACGGCGCTGACCCCGAAGAGCAGCAGAGCGCTGACCATGAAGACCGCGGCGCCGGCGCGAGCGGCGCGACTGTCGGCCAGCACCAGCATCACCAGGAACGAGATCAGCGCCAGGGGAGCGGTGGCGGCGTGCAGCCAGCCGCGAAGCTTGGGCTTGATCTCGTCGACGGTCTCGCGCAGGCGCTCACCGACATCGTCGACGAGGGTCTCGTGCTTGGGGGGCGCCATGCCTTGATTCTAGTGCGGTCCCGGTCAGCGGCGAATCGGACGACCACGTGACGGTCGTCCCACGCGGGCGGCGCGTACTCTGGCGGCATGCCGGTCAGTGACCTCATCTACGGGGCGTACGAGCGTCGCCTCGCCAAGGGGCTCGATCCCGCGCAGCTGCCGCGCCACGTGGGCGCGATCGTCGACGGCAACCGCCGCTGGGCCAAGGGCGCGGGCGCCGGCGTCGACCTGGGCTACCAGGCCGGTGCCGACAAGATCACCGAGTTCCTCGGCTGGTGCGACGAGCTCGGCGTCGAGATCGTCACCCTGTGGCTGCTGTCGACGGACAACCTGCGCCGCCCCGCCGACGAGCTGTCGGCCCTGCTGGTCGTCATCGAGCGCCTCGTGGAGGACCTCGCGTCGCTCGGCTACCGGCTGCGCCTCATCGGCAACCTCGACATGCTCCCCGCCGAGTCCGCCGCGCGGATGAAGCGGGCCGCCGACCTGACCGTCGACCACGAGGGCGCGCTCTCGGTCAACGTGTGCGTCGGCTACGGCGGCCGCCAGGAGCTCACCGACGCGATGCGCTCCCTGCTGCTGGAGCAGGCCGCCGCCGGCCGCACCCTCGAGGACGTCGCCTCCACGCTCGAGGTCGACCACATCGCCGAGCACCTGTACACGAAGGGCCAGCCCGACCCCGACCTCGTCATCCGCACGTCGGGCGAGCAGCGGCTGAGCGGCTTCCTGCTGTGGCAGAGCGTCCACTCCGAGTTCTACTTCTGCGACGCGATGTGGCCGGCGTTCCGCCGCGTCGACTTCCTGCGAGCCATGCGTTCCTACGCCGCGCGCGAGCGCCGCTTCGGCGGCTGAGCGCGGCTCCGATCGTTCACGCGATCGTCACGAAGACACGCCGCTGACCTTCCCCGATCCGGCCACTCACGGTCGTACTTTCGGGGTGTGCCCATGCTCGAACCCGAGCCCTTCTCCCGGAAGGCTCAGGCCCCCACCCACTAGTGAGGGCTGGGCGCCGGGCGCGCGCGTGGCTCTCGAGGAGATTGCCGTGGCTGCTTCGAAGAGCGTGACTCCGCCCCGCCCCGATCACCGGACCTACGTCCTCGACACGAGCGTCCTGCTGGCCGATCCGGCCGCCATGCAGCGCTTCGGCGAGCACGAGGTCGTGATCCCGGTCGTCGTCATCACGGAGCTGGAGGCCAAGCGCCACCATCCCGAGCTCGGGTACTTCGCCCGCAACGCGCTGCGATTCCTCGACGACCTGCGGGTCCAGCACGGCACGATCGACGTCCCGATGCCGGTCGGCGACGAGGGCGGGACCCTGCGGGTCGAGCTCAACCACACCGACGCCTCGTCGCTGCCGTCGGGCTTCCGCCTCGGCGACAACGACACCCGGATCCTGTCGGTCGCGCGCAACCTCGCCAACGAGGGCCACGACGTCGTGCTGGTCTCGAAGGACCTGCCGATGCGCGTCAAGGCCTCGGCCGTCGGCCTCACCGCTGAGGAGTACCGCGCCGAGTGGGCCCTGGAGACCGGCTGGACCGGCATGACCGAGATCGAGGTGGACTCGGTCGACCTCGACGAGCTCTACGAGGACGGCACGATCGACCTCGAGGCCGCCCGCGAGCTGCCGTGCCACACCGGCCTGGTGCTGCTGTCGGACAAGGGGAGCGCGCTCGGCCGCGTCACGCCGGACAAGCAGGTGCGGCTCGTCCGAGGCGACCGCGACGCGTTCGGCATCCACGGCCGTTCGGCCGAGCAGCGGGTCGCGCTCGACCTCCTGCTCGATCCCGACGTCGGCATCGTCTCGCTCGGAGGTCGCGCCGGCACCGGCAAGTCGGCGCTCGCCATCTGCGCCGGCCTCGAGGCCGTCATGGAGCGCCGCCAGCACCAGAAGGTGATCGTGTTCCGGCCGCTGTACGCCGTGGGCGGCCAGGAGCTCGGCTACCTGCCCGGCAGCTCCGACGAGAAGATGGGCCCGTGGGCGCAGGCCGTGTTCGACACCCTCGGCGCCGTCGCCTCACCGCACGTGGTGGAGGAGATCGTCGACCGCCAGATGCTGGAGGTGCTGCCGCTCACGCACATCCGCGGCCGCTCGCTGCACGACGCGTTCGTCATCGTCGACGAGGCGCAGTCGCTGGAGCGCAACGTGCTGCTGACGGTGCTCTCGCGGATCGGCGCGAACTCCAAGGTGGTGCTGACGCACGACGTCGCGCAGCGCGACAACCTCCGCGTGGGTCGCTACGACGGCATCGTCGCGGTGGTCGAGAAGCTCAAGGGCCACCCGCTGTTCTCGCACGTCACGCTCACCCGGTCCGAGCGCTCGCCCGTGGCGGCACTGGTAACGGAGATGCTGGAGGACGTGACGCTCTGAGCGACTGTCAGGCGGCCGTGCCGAGACCTTTCGAGATCTCGGCGCGGCCGCCGTCCCATGTCAGTTGACGGCGCGGGCCGCGAGGGCGCGGCGCAGGTCGTCGCGACCCTCGAGCACGTAGCGACGCGCGGCGGCGGGGGCCGAGGTGGACTCGAGCCACGCATCCACCTTGGCGAGTGCGTCGGACGACGGGTTCGCCAGCGGGAACAGGTGGATCAGCGCGTTCTGGCCGATCCACACGCCCATCTGGTCGATGACCGTGTCGGCCATCTCGAGGTAGCGGTCGACGTAGGGCGCGAGCAGCTCGGCCTGGCCGGGCACCTGGAAGCCCTCCGCGATCTGGCGGCGGGTCTCGTTGGGCGTGGACGCGTCCTCGACGACCTTGCGCCAGGCCTCGGCCTTGGCCTCGGCGACGGGACGACGAGCCCGGGCGCCGGCCGCGTTCTCGCGACCCTGGTTGGTGTCGTCGCGCGCCAGCTCGGCGTCGATCTCGGCCTCGTCCACGTCGCCCAGGCGGGCGAGCCCGCGGATCAGGGTCCAGCGCAGGTCGGCGTCGACCTCGAGGCCCTTGACCGAGCCGCCCAGCACGTCGCGCAGGCGGTCGGGGGTGGTGGCCGCGGCCGACAGCGCGCGGGCGAACGCGAGCTGGTGGTCGCTGCCGGGCTCGGCCGCGGCCAGCAGCTCGGCCACGCCCTGCTCCCAGCGGCGCGCCAGCTCGACGCGCTGCTCGTCGGACGTGAACAGGCTGATCGCCGACTGCGCCTGGCGCAGCAGGGACGACACGGCCGTGAGGTCGGACTCGGTGCCGACGCCCGCGAGCACGAGGTCGACGAACGACGCCGACGGCAGCTCGGCGTCGCGCGTCATGTCCCACGCCGAGCCCCAGCACAGCGCCCGCGGCAGCGAGTCCGCGAACGTGGCGATGCCCGCCAGCAGGGTGTCGAACGATCCCTCGTCGAGGCGGATCTTCGCGTAGGTGAGGTCGTCGTCGTTGAGCAGGATGAGGTCGGGACGACGCTGGTCGACGAGCTCGGTGATCGACGTGCTCTCGCCCCGGACGTCGGTCTCGATGCGCTCGGTGCGCACGAGACGGCCGTCCTCGCCGCGGTCGTACAGGCCGATCGCGATGCGGTGGCGGCGCAGCGTGGGGTACTCCTCGGTGGCGGTCTGCACGACGTCGAAGCGGGTGAACCGGCCGTCGGCGTCGACGTCGAAGTCGGCGCGCAGCGTGTTGACGCCGGAGGTCTGCAGCCACTCCGCGGCCCAGCTGTCGAGCTCGCGGCCCGAGGCCTCGGACAGCTCGGCGAGCAGGTCGGTCAGCTCGGTGTTCCCGTAGGCGTACTTCGTGAAGTACGCGCGCAGCCCGGCGAAGAAGTCGTCCTCGCCGACCCACGCCACCAGCTGCTTGAGCGCCGAGGCGCCCTTGGCGTAGGTGATGCCGTCGAAGTTCGCCTCGACCGCGTGCAGGTCGTAGTTGTCCGCGGCGATCGGGTGCGTGGTGGGCAGCTGGTCCTGGCGGTAGGCCCAGTTCTTGCGGCTGTTGGTGAAGCCGGTCCAGGCCTCGGTGAAGCGCGTGGCCTTCACCGAGGAGTGGTGCGCCGCGAACTCGGCGAACGACTCGTTGAGCCACAGGTCGTCCCACCACTTCATGGTGACGAGGTCGCCGAACCACATGTGGGCCATCTCGTGCAGGATCGTGTTCGCGCGCTGCTCGTAGGCCGAGACCGTCTGGCGGCTGCGGAAGATCATCTCGTCGCGGAAGGTCACGCAGCCCGCGTTCTCCATCGCGCCCATGTTGTACTCCGGCACGAAGAGCTGGTCGTACTTGCCGAAGGGGTAGCCCATCTGGAACGCGCCCTCGAAGAACTCGAAGCCCTGCTTGGTGATGAGCAGGATGTCGTCGGCATCGAGGTACGGCACGAGCGACTGGCGGCAGAACACGCCGAGGGGGATCTGGCCGTACTCGCCGGCGTAGGTGTCGCGCACCTCGTGGTAGTCGCCGGCGACCAGCGCGGTGATGTAGGTGCTCATCGTCTTCGTGGGCTCGAAGTGCCACACGGCGCTGCCCCCGTCGAGCACGACCGGCTCGGGCGTGGGGGAGTTGGAGACGACCTTCCAGTGCGCCGGCGCGGTGACGTGGAACGTGAACTGCGCCTTGAGGTCGGGCTGCTCGAACGTGGCGAACACGCGGCGGGCGTCCGGCACCTCGAACTGCGTGTAGAGGTACACCTTGTCGTCGGTGGGGTCGACGAAGCGGTGCAGGCCCTCGCCGGAGTGCGAGTACAGGCACGTGCCCGTGACGACGAGCTCGTTCTGCGCCTCGAGCCCATCGATCGCGATGCGGCTGTCGGCGTAGGCCGACAGGTCGAGCTCGCGACCGTTGAGCGTGATCGAGGTCAGCTCGCCGTCGACCAGGTCGACGAACGTGGCCGAACCGGGCTGGGCGGCGAAGGTCAGGGTGGTGACCGAGCCGAAGCGCTCGCCGTCCAGGGTGAGGTCGAGCTGCACGTCGTACTGGGGGTCGGAGACGACGGTCGCGCGCTGGCGGGCTTCTTCGCGGGTGAGGTTGGTACCGGGCATGGTGCCCACTCTTGCACTGGGCACCCCCACTGTCACAGTCAGGCCGCGGCACGATCTGGGTCACACGGGGCGCTTTCGTCGCGGCATGGTCCGACGAGTCGTGCAGGATGGAGGAATGCACATCCCCTTCGCCGCCTCCGAGCGATCGACGATCGGAGTCGAGTGGGAGCTGGCGCTGGTCGACCAGGACTCCGGCGACCTGCGCCAGGTGGCCCAGACGGTGCTCGACGCCGTCGCTCCGGGGAACGGCGAGGACCACCCGCACATCAAGCAGGAGCTGCTGCTCAACACCGTCGAGGTCGTCACCGGCGTGTGCCGCACGGTGCGCGAGGCCACCGACGATCTCGGCCGCAGCATCGAGCGGCTGCGCGAGGTCACCGACCCGCTGCGGGTCGAGCTGATGTGCGCCGGCACGCACCCCTTCGCCCGGTGGACCCAGCAGAAGGTCACCGACAAGGAGCGCTACGCCACCCTGATCGACCGCACCCAGTGGTGGGGCCGCCAGATGCTCATCTACGGCGTCCACGTGCACGTCGGCATCGAGGACCGCGACAAGGTGCTGCCGATCAGCCGCGCGATGCTCACGCACTACGGCCACTTCCTGGCGCTCAGCGCCTCCAGCCCGTTCTGGGGCGGCCAGGACACCGGCTACGCCTCGAACCGCGCCCTCATGTTCCAGCAGTTGCCCACCGCGGGCCTGCCGTTCCAGTTCGACCAGTGGCACGAGCTCGAGCAGTACGTCGACGACATGATGCACACCGGCGTGATCGACCACTTCGACGAGATCCGCTGGGACATCCGGCCGTCGCCGAAGTTCGGCACCCTCGAGATGCGCATCTGCGACGGCATCCCCACGATGTCCGAGCTGGCCAGCATCGCCGCCCTCACGCACTGCCTCGTCGAGTTCCACTCGCGCGAGCTCGACGCCGGCCGCGAGCTGCCGTCGATCCCGTCGTGGTTCGTGCAGGAGAACAAGTGGCGCGCCGCGCGGTACGGCATGGACGCGATCCTCATCCTCGACCGCGAGGCCCGCGAGGAGCTCGTCACCGACGACCTCGAGCGCCTGCTGGTCCAGCTCGAGCCCGTCGCGGCGGACCTCGACTGCACCGAGGAGCTGCAGGGGATCCGCGACATCATGCGGGCCGGCGGCGCCTCCTACCAGCGCCAGCGCGCCGTGGCCACCCAGAACCGTGGCGAGCTCGACGCCGTGGTCGCCTCGCTGGTGGAGGAAATGCGGGAGGGTCATCCGGTGTTGGACCGGACATGACCACCACCGAGACCGTCGACCTCTGGTTCGACCCGCTCTGCCCCTGGGCCTGGATGACCTCCCGCTGGATGCTCGAGGTCGAGAAGGTCCGCCCCGTCCGCACCTCCTTCCACGTGATGAGCCTGTCCGTGCTCAACGAGGACAAGGACGTGCCCCAGGAGTACAAGGACATGATCGAGCGCGGGTGGGGCCCGGTGCGCCTGGCGATCGCGGCCGAGCAGCAGCACGGCAACGAGGTCCTGCGCGACCTCTACACCGCCCTCGGCACCCGCCGTCACAACGAAGGGCGTGAGTTCGACCGCGCGATGTACGAGGAGGCGCTGGCCGAGGCCGGACTGCCCGTCGAGCTCGCCGACGCCGCCGACGACAGCTCGCTCGACGACGCCGTGCGCGCCTCGCACAACGACGGCATCGACCGCGTCGGCCAGGAGGTCGGCACGCCCGTCATCGCGATCGGCGACACCGCGTTCTTCGGCCCGGTCGTCTCGCCGGCGCCCAAGGGCGAGCAGGCCGGCACCGTGTTCGACGGCGCCCGCGCCCTCGCGTCCTACGACGGCTTCTTCGAGCTCAAGCGCACCCGCACGCGGGAGCCGATCTTCGACTGAGGCCATCGCGCCGCCTCGGCCGCCCGCGCCGACCCACCCCCGACTTTTGTGACGAGATTCGGTCGAGAAGCCTCAGACCATCCGCAAGCCGTCACAAAAGTCGGGCGCGGGGCGCGGGGCGCGGGAGAGGGGCGCCGGGGCCCGCGGTCCAAGCGCTAGGTTGGGTGCGATGTCGACATTGCTGGAGCGGGTGCGCCGACGCCGCGACCGCTGGCTCGACGACGTGCGTCACCGCTTCCGCACCGACGTCCCCACCCGAGACCGCTGGTTCGCCGGCTCCACCGCCGCGATCGTCCTCGTCGCCGTGGTGGCCGTCCTGGTGCGCGTGGCGCTCGACGGATCGCTGCTCGCCGGCGCGGCCGCCGCGGTGGTCGGCGCCCTGCTGGTGCGCGCCGCGATGCTGCGCCCGGCCACGCCGCCGCACGTCCACGGCCTTCCGGGAGTGCCCGAGCCCGAGACGTGCCCCGCTCCCGACCCGCCCGACCGCGGCCCCTTCGTGGTCGCCGTGCGCTGGCTCGGAGCTGTGCTGGCCCTCGCCGTCGCCTTCGCGCCGACCGCCGTGGTCCTCCTCCTGCTCGTGCTGCTGGCCGCGGCCGCGACGCCGGTGCTGGCCGACAAGCTCGTCCTCTGGCGGGCCCGCCGCACGCTCCGTCGCGCGCTCGCGGACTTCGAGCCCCGCTTCGCCCTCGGCTACGGCGGCTACGGCGGCGGCCCCATCCACGTCGGGATGTGGGAGTCGCACCTGCTGGCGTCGGGCGACCGCGGCGTCATCGTCGGCCTGCGCAGCCACTACTGCGCCGAGCTGCGGGCCGCGATCCAGCCACGGATGCCGTGGATCTCCGCCGGCTCCGACGTCCTCGGAGACATGCGGGTCCTCACGGTGCCGAGCCTCACGACCTTCTTCTACGTGCACAACGCCCCCGGCCACCTCAAGCTCATCGGCATCCGCTCGGTGCGCCACGTGTGGCTCGGCCACGGTGACTCCGACAAGTCCGGCAGCCACCACTCGCGCCACCAGCGGTTCGACGTGCTGGTCGCGTCGGGCGAGGCCGCCGTCGAGCGCTATGCCCGGCACGGTGTGGAGATCCCGCGCGAGCGCTTCGTGCTGCTGGGCCGCCCCCAGTCGGGCGACGTCCTGCCCGCCTCCACGCCCGTCACCGAGGTCGCACGACCCACGGTGCTCTACGCGCCCACGTGGATCGGCAACGGCAGCATGACCGACTTCTCCTCCATGAAGGTGGCCGACCGGATCCTGCGCGCCCTGCTCGACGCCGGCGCCGACGTCGTGTTCCGGCCGCACCCGGTGTTCCTGCGCGACCCGTACTGGTCGAAGCGTCTCGTCGAGCTGAACGCGATCCTGCAGGCCGACCACGACGACCGCGCCACGCCGGGGCGTCACGTGTGGGGTGAGCGAGCCGTCCGCGAGTGGTCGATCGCCGAGTGCATGAACAGCGTCGACGCGCTGGTGTCCGACGTGTCCAGCGTCGTCTCGGACTGGCTCGCCTCGGCCAAGCCGTACCTGATGGTGAGCATGGTCCACGACCTCGACGAGTTCGTCGACGCGGTGCCCGTGGCCGCGGGCGCGTACGTCGTCGACCGTGACCTCACGGGCCTGCCCGAGGTGCTCGACGAGATGCTGCACCGCGACCCGCTGGCCGAGCGCCGGCGCGAGCTGAAGGTGCGCGTGCTGGGCGAGTTCGAGGGCGACGAGTCCGCCCGGGCCTTCGCCGCGTGGGTGCACGAGATGGCCCACACGCCGATGGTCCGCGGCTGACCCCACCTGCGAGAATGGCCGCATGCGCGTCCACCTCGGTGCCGATCACGCCGGCTACGAACTCAAGAACCACCTCGTCACCTGGCTGCAGGAGCACGGGCACGAGCCCGTCGACCACGGCGCCCACGCCTACGACGAGCTCGACGACTACCCGCCGTTCTGCATCGACGCCGCCCAGGGTGTCGTCGACGACCCGGGCTCGCTCGGCATCGTCATCGGCGGCTCGGGCAACGGCGAGCAGATCGCCGCGAACAAGGTCCCCGGCATCCGCTGCGCGCTGACCTGGAGCGTCGAGACCGCCCAGCTCGCCCGCCAGCACAACAACGCCCAGGTCATGGGCATCGGCGCGCGCATGCACACGGTCGAGGAGGCCGAGCAGATCGTCGAGGCGTTCCTCACCACCGAGTGGAGCCAGGCCGACCGCCACCAGCGCCGCATCGACCTGCTCGCCGAGTACGAGGAGAAGGGCAGCCTGTGAGGAACGGGCACGGGCAGGTCGAGCTCCGTGCCTGAGGGTCACACCCTCCACCGGCTCGCGCTCGACCTGACCGGCACGTTCGGAGGCAAGAGCGTGCGGTCGACCAGCCCGCAGGGCCGCTTCGAGGCGGCGGCAGGGCTCGACGGACGCGAGCTCGTCGAGGCCACGGCACACGGCAAGCACCTGTTCGTCGCCTTCTCCGGCACCGAGCAACAGGCGCACGTGCACCTCGGCCTGTACGGGTCGTTCGCGTTCGTCGAGGACCCCGAGCCCCCGGTCGTCGGCCAAGTCCGCTGGAGATTGGCCTCCGACCGCGTCACCGCCGACCTGCGCGGCCCCACGGCCTGCGAGCTGCTCACGCCCGGCGAGGTCGAGGCCGTGCTGGCCCGCCTCGGCGAGGACCCGCTCGACCCGGACGCCGACGTCGAGCGCGCCGCCGCGCTGGTGGCGCGCTCGCGGGCGCCGATCGCCACGCTGTTGATGGACCAGCGCGTCATCGCCGGCGTCGGCAACGTCTACCGCGCCGAGGTCCTCTTCCGTCACCGCCTCGACCCGAAGACGCCGGGGCGCGACCTGCGGCCCAGCACGTTCCTCGCCGTCTGGTCCGACCTGGTCGACCTGATGGGGGAGGGCGTGCGCACCGGACGCATCGACACGGTGCGTCCCGAGCACGAGCCCGAGGCCATGGGACGGCCGCCGCGCGAGGACGATCACGGTGGCGAGGTCTACGTCTACCGGCGCGACGGACGTCCTTGTCACGTCTGCGGGACCAAGGTCCGCACCGAGGTTCTGGCCGCCAGAAACCTGTTCTGGTGTCCGCGCTGCCAGCGGCGCCGATAAGGTCGGTCCGTGAGCACGGTGCGAGGCCTCAGACGCGACCCGGTCGGTCGCTATCTGTCCTCGAACGCCCGCGAATGGCGCTCGGGCTCCAAGGACGGACAGATGGCGGTCCTGGCGGCCCTGCTGCTGGTCACCGTCGTCATGTTCATCGTGAGCCTGACCTGGTACGCGATCATGCCCAGCACGATGTTCATCCTGCCGATCATCGTGGGCGGGATGCTGCTGCAGTGGTGGCCCCAGGCCTCGCTGACGTTCATCGTGCTGTTCGCCGCCACGGTGTCGTCCTTGGTCTACACGCTCGACAGCGGCTGGAACTCCGCCCGTCCGGCGTCGCTGCTGGCCGTGTACATCGGCGCCGGCATCCTGCTCTACAGCTCGTCGCGCACCCGCTCCGGTCTCCCCGCCGCGCTGGGCGAGGCGATGCTGATGGAGCTGCGCGACCGCCTGCAGGCCCAGGGCGCCGTGCCGAAGCTGCCCGAGGGCTGGGTCAGCGAGTCGGCGATGGAGTCGGCCGGCTCGGCCAAGTTCGCCGGTGACTTCCTCGTCGCCAACCTGTCCAAGGACGAGAAGTACCTCGAGATGGTCCTCGTCGACGTGTGCGGCAAGGGCGTCTCCGCGGGCACCCAGTCGCTGCAGCTCGCGGGAGCTCTCGGCGGTCTGATCGGCTCGCTGCCGCCCGTGGGCCTGTTCGCCGCGGGCAACGACTACCTGCTGCGCCAGTCGTGGGACGAGGGCTTCGCCACCGCCGTCCACGTGCTCGTCAACCTCGAGACCGGCGGCTACGAGCTGCTCAACGCGGGCCACCCGCCGGCGATGCAGTGGAAGCCCGACCAGCAGGAGTGGACCGTCACCGGCGCCCGCGGCCTGGCGCTCGGCATCATCGACCGGCCCGAGTTCCGCGGGTCCACCGGCGTGATCCAGCCGGGCGAGGCGCTGATGTTCTACACCGACGGCGTCGTCGAGACCCGCACGCTCGACCTCGCGGTCGGCATCGAGTGGCTCCGGGGCGCGGCGAGGATCGCGATCAGCCAGGGCATGGACGGCGCCCCCGCGCGCATCCTCGGCCAGACCGAGCCCGGCGAGGACGACCGCGCCGTGCTGATCCTGCACCGGCTGCCGGACTGACTCGCGCGGCGGGACCGGGAGGAGGACGACGTGGCCGAGGCTTCGCGACGGGTCGGACGTGGCCTCGCCGGCGCCGCGGTGCTGGCGGCACTGGTCCTCCAAGGTTGTGACACCAGCCCCGGGCCCCAGTACGGGGCCGTTCTCGTGGGGCGCGTGGAGTCCGGTCCGGTCGTGAGGGTCCTGACCTGTGCGGCCCCGAGCCAGTCGGTGGTGGGCCTCACCGTCTATGAGTGGCCCGACGACGAGGAGGTGGGGTGGGACTCGGCGAGGTTCCGCTCCCGTGCACCGGTGATCGGCGACGTCGACCTGTCCCTGACCGCAGTGCTCTCTCCGGCGTGGCAACCCGTCCAGGAGATCGAGGAGGGCCCACCGCGCCGGACGTTGCGCCCTGTCGGTGGCTTCCGGACCGACTCCTCGTACTCGATCAGCGCGACGGTCGCCGGGCCGGCATCCGACCGGCACCTCACCCTCGACGTGGTCTTCACGGCAGCCGATCTGGAGGCTCTGCCGGTCGGCCGATGGCTCCATGCGGGAAGCGGATCAGAGGAGACGGGCGCGCCTCCTGTGACGAGCTCCGATCCCGCCGCTCTCCGAGACGCTGCCTGCGAGGGGTGGACCGAAGGTCGGACGGTCACCGCATGACCGGGTCGTAGGGTGCTGGCATGGACGACACCCCGCGCGCGCCGCTGTCCTCGTGGGCCCTGCTGGTCACGTGCGTGGCCGTGCTGCTGATGGGCGTGTTCATCCTGACCAGCACGAGCGACCCCGAGAAGGGCTGGGTGTTCGTGGTGTTCGGCGGCGCCTGGATCGCGTTCCTGGCGGTGCGGGCCGTCGTGGCCCTCGTGCGGCGGCCGCGGGACTGATCCCGCGGCGGCGGTGGAGCGGACGACGAGATTCGAACTCGCAACATCCTGCTTGGAAGGCAGGGACTCTAGCCATTGAGTTACGTCCGCGCGGCGCCGGAGCGCCACGTCCATGATGCCACAGACCCCGTCGGCGTCAGGCACCCGTCGACACGATGAGGTCGGCGACCTCGCGGGTGTGGTCCGAGGCGAGGTACTCCTCCTCCTGCGCGGCCCATACGTCCCACCACGGCTCGTAGGTCGCGCCGTCGCGGGCGAGCGCCCGCTCTCGACGCTGGTCCTCGGGCGCCTCGAGCCAGACCAGGTGGCTGAGGAACGGGCGCAGCACGGTGGCACCGGCGCCGACGCCCTCGATGATCAGCTCGGGGGTCGGCCGCAGCGAGAGCCACCTGCCCGGCTCGTCGCGCTCCCAGTTCCACAGCCGGGCGCGGCCGACCTCGCCGATGGCCAGGTCCGCGAGCAGGGCGCGCACCATCGCGGGGGTGCGCGCGAGGCCGTGCCAGCCGGGGTAGAGCCGCTCGAGGTGCAGGATCGGCGCACCGGTCAGGTCGGCGACGTCGAGGGCCAGCGCCGTCTTGCCCGAGCCGCTGCGTCCGTCGATCGCGATGACGCGGGTGACGCCGCACACCGGGGCTCGCCCGCGGGCCCGCTCGACGAGGAGCTCGGGAAGGCTGGAACGGCTCACCGAGTCGACGCTACCCGCTCGCCGGATCGTGGCCAGCCCTCGCGGAGGTTAGTTTGGCTGCATGCAACCGGTCCGAGTGCGCCTGTTCGCCGCCGCCCGCGAGGCCGCGGGACTCTCCGAGACGACGTCCGAGGCCGCCACGATCGGCGAGCTGCTCGATGACCTCTCGCGGCGCTTCGCCGACCTCGGGCCGGTGCTGACGCGCTGCTCGGTGCTGTTGGAGGGCACGCGCACGACCGAGCGCTCCACCCCGATCCCCGAGGGCGGCACCGTGGACGTCCTCCCGCCCTACGCCGGGGGCTGAGCCGATCAGCCGCCGATGGCGCTCATGGGGCGGTCGGGCTGCACGAAGGTGGGCGAGTCGATCCCGTGGCCCGCGCGCTTGGCCGCGATCGACGCGGTGACGATCCGCTCGAGGTCCTCGTCGCTGCCGCCGCCGCGCAGGACGGGCACGAGGTCGGACTCGTCGCGCGCGAAGAGGCAGTTGCGCACGTGACCGTCGGCGGTGATCCGGATGCGGTCGCAGGCCGCGCAGAACGGAGCGGTGACCGAGGCGATCACGCCGACCGTTCCCGGCCCGCCGTCGAGCGACCAGGTGTCGGCGGGGGAGGAGCCGCGGCCGGGCACGGGATCGAGACGCCAGCGCGTGCGCAGCTGCGCGAGGATCTCCTCGCCGCTCAGCATCGCGGCGCGGTCCCACGTGTGGCCGGCGTCCAGCGGCATCTGCTCGATGAACCGCAGCTGGGCGCCCTTGCCGACCGCGAACTCCACGAGGTCGACGAGCTCGTCCTCGTTGACCCCGCGCATCGCGACGGCGTTGAGCTTGAGCGGTGTGAACCCGGCTTCGCGCGCGGCATCGATCCCCGCCAGCACGTCGTCGAGCCGGTCGCGCCGGGTGAGCTGGGCGAACCGCTCGCGGTCGAGCGTGTCGATCGAGATGTTCAGGCGCGACAGGCCGGCCTCCTTCAACGGCTCGGCGAGCTCGGCCAGACGCAGGCCGTTGGTGGTCATCGAGACCTCGGGGCCCAGGGCCGCCAGCCGGCGCACGACCTCGACGGCGTCCTTGCGCACGAGCGGCTCGCCGCCGGTGAGTCGGATCGACGTGACACCGAGTCCGACGCACACCCGCGCGACGCGCTCGAGCTCGTCGGTGGTGAGGATGCTGTCGCGCTCGATCCATGGCACGCCCTCGGCGGGCATGCAGTAGGTGCACCGCAGCGAGCACTTGTCGGTGAGCGAGATCCGCAGGTCGCGGTGCACGCGGCCGAAGCCGTCGACGAGGGTCACAGGCCCACCCAGTCCGACCGGCCCTCGGCGTCGGTCTGGCGCTTCCAGATCGGCACCTCGGTCTTGATCAGCTCGATGAGGGCACGCGTGGCCTCGAGGGCCTCCCGGCGGTGCGGTGCCGCGCTGGCGATCACGACGGCGACGTCGCCGACCCCGAGCGTGCCGTAGCGGTGCGAGATCGCGACCGTGGTGCCCGTGTTGAGCGCGACCTGCCCCGCGAGCGCGTTCATCATGCCCTCGGCGTCGGGGTGGGCCTCGTACTCCAGACGCACGACGGTGCCGTCGGCATCGGGGTCGTGGTCGCGGATCGTGCCGACGAAGACGTCGATCGCCCCGTGTGCGGGCCCGGCGACGGCGGCGAGGTGCTCGCCCACGTCGAGGGGCTCGTCGACCACGCGGGCGTGGACCACCCGTCCGGTCGCCGAGTCGGTCGTCATGCTGACAGCCTAGGCGGCGCGGACGAGCGGGGCGCGTCCTCGCTCGGTGCGCGGACCATGGTCGGGATGACAGGATTCGAACCTGCGGCCCCCTGCTCCCAAAGCAGGTGCGCTACCAAGCTGCGCCACATCCCGGAGGCACCGATCAGTGTAGGCCCGCGCGCGGCAGCCCGTTTGACCCGCCACCACGGGCGCCCCGTAGACTGGACGCTGGCCTGCGTGAGGACTCCGTGGGCTGTCCGAGAGCCCACCGACGCAGGAGTCAACACGTGAAGAGCAGCACCGAATCGCTGAGCCCCACCCGGGTCAAGCTGACCATCGAGGTGCCGTTCGAGGAGTTCAAGCCGAACCTCGACAAGGCCTACAAGACCATCGGTGCGCAGATCCAGGTCCCCGGCTTCCGCAAGGGCAAGGTCCCCGCGGCGATCATCGATCAGCGCGTCGGCCGTGGCGCCGTCCTGGACGAGGCTCTCAACTCCGCACTCCAGGGCTGGTACACCGCCGCTCTGCAGGAGACCAACACGACGCCGCTCGGCCAGCCCGAGATCGACCTGACGAAGTTCGAGGACGGCGAGACCATCGAGGTCACCGCCGAGCTCGACGTGCGTCCCACGCTCGAGATCCCCGACGCCTCGCAGATCGAGGTCACGGTCCAGGACATCGAGGTCGCCGACGAGGACGTCAACGAGCAGCTCGACCAGCTGCGCGAGCGCTTCGCCACCTTCACCGAGGTCGACCGCCCGGCCGCCGAGGGCGACTCGATCTCGATCGACCTCTCCGCCGCCAACAAGGACGGCTCGCTGATCGACGAGGCGCAGGCCGAGGGTCTGCCCTACGTCATCGGCAAGGCCACGATGCTCGACGGTCTCGACGAGGCCGTGACCGGTCTGTCGAAGGGCGAGTCGAAGACCTTCTCCACCACCCTGGTCGGTGGCGAGCTGAAGGGCGACGAGGTCGACGTCACCGTCACGCTGCAGGACGTGCGCCAGACCGAGCTGCCCGAGCTCGACGACGAGTTCGCCCAGATGGCGTCGGACTTCGACACCATGGACGAGTTCCGCGCCGACCTCGTCGAGCGCCTCACGCGCGGCAAGCGCATCGAGCAGGCCGCCGAGGCCCGCGACCTCGTCCTCGAGGAGCTCGTCTCCAAGATCGAGGCGCCGATGCCCGAGGGCCTCGCCGAGGGTGAGCTGGCCAACCGTCGTCAGCAGATGGACCAGCAGCTCGCGATGGCCGGCCTGACGCTCGAGGACTACCTGAACGACCAGGAGGACGGCAAGACCGTCGAGGAGTTCGAGTCCGAGCTGGAGCGCGACGTCCGCGAGTCGATCGTGGCCCAGTTCGTCCTGGACCAGCTGGTCGAGGAGAACGAGTACCCGCTCGACAACGACGAGCTGAGCCAGCACATCATGCGCCGCGCCCAGCAGTCCGGCGAGGACCCGAACTCGTACATCCAGCACATCATGGAGCACAATCACGTGCCCGAGATGATCAGCGAGGTGCTGCGCGGGAAGGCGCTCGCCGCGCTGGTCGAGTCCGCGAAGGTCACCGACAAGTCCGGGAACGCCGTCGACCTGAAGAACCTGCGCGCCGACGGCACGATCGGCAGCGACGAGGACGAGGCGTCCGAGGAGCAGTGATCCCCGGTGGGCCCGTCCCACCCCGCTGAGAGAGCCGGTACCCCTCGGGGTGCCGGCTCTCTCGCGTGAGGGGGAGTTCGTGGGACGGGGGCTTGACGTGATCCACTTCACACGAGAACGTAACTCCTCGTTACTGTAACTATCGGTTACAGGTCGTTCTCCCACCAACGACGCTCAGGAGTGAATGTGAACCCACGCCCCTTCGCCGCGACCTTCGCGGCCGCAGCCGTCGCCGCGCTCGCGGTGACCTCCCTGTCCTCACCGGCGCAGGCCGCCGAGGACGTCTACGCCCCGCCGGCGACCATCTCGGGGAGCCCCGGCACGATCCTCAGGCAGGCGCCCGGCACCTACGCCCTCGACGCCCTCGGCGGCAAGGCCGACGCCACCGTCACCAAGGTCCAGTACGTCTCGACCGGCGCGAAGGGCAACAAGACCGCCGTCACGGGCACGGTCATCGTCCCCAAGGCCGCCTGGACGAAGGGCGGCGAGCGTCCGATCATCTCGCTGAGCCCGGGCACCCAGGGACTCAACGACCGCTGCGCGCCGAGCAAGCTCGTGGCGACCGCGCAGCTCTACGACGGCAACTGGCTCAAGCAGTTCTACGACGCCGGCTACGCCGTCGCCATGACCGACTACGAGGGTCTGGGCACGCCCGGCACCCACCCGTACGCCAACAACGTCGCGCTGGGCCAGAACGCGCTCGACGTGGTGCGCGCGGCGCAGAACCTCGGCTACTCCAAGACCGCTCCGGTGTTCCTCCAGGGCTTCTCCGAGGGCGGCGGAGCCACGGCCGGCGCGCTCGAGCTGGCCCCGACCTACGCGCCCGAGCTGCGGATCAAGGGCGGTCACGCCACGGCTCCCACGGTCGACCTCGGAGCGATCGCGAAGAACATCGAGCACGGTCCGTACCAGACGTTCATGCTCTTCGCGGTCAAGATGCTCGACGTCACGTACCCCGAGCTGGGCATCCGCGACCTCACCAATGCGGCGGGCCAGAAGCTGCTCGACGGCGCCGACACCGACTACGGCTGCCTGCCCGAGAGCCTGCCGAGCGGCTGGCTCGACACCAAGACGCTGACCAAGGAGGGCAAGACGATCACGTCCTACCTGTCGCGGGCGGACATCGCGGCTCGGCTCGGTCAGCTGAAGCTCGGGTCGAAGAAGATCGACGTGCCGTTCAAGGTGACGTCGTCGTGGGCCGACGACGTCATCCCGAATGCGACCGTCAAGCAGGCCGCCAAGGACTGGTGCGCGAAGGGATCGAAGATCTCGTACAGCACGCTGTTCGCCCCCACCCACGTCGCCTCCGGGTACGAGGGCAGCGGTCAGGCGGTCGGATTCTTCAACGACCTCGTCGCGGGCAAGGGCTTCAGCTCGAACTGCGGCTGGATCTTCTGAGGTCCTCCACCCCACGGTGATCCCGCCCCCGCGAGCCCCGGCTCGCGGGGGCGGCTGCCGTTCACGGTCCGAGATCGCGTGGCTGCGACGCGGGGGAGTGCGGCACCATGGGGCCATGTCCCCGACGGCGCGCACGACCGACGTCGCCGCGCTCGCGCTCGAGTACGGCGACCGCCTCGTGCTCGGCACCGTGCGCGACGTGCACGCCGCCGTCGCTCGTCGGGCCTTCGGCGCGACGCGGATCGTCGGCAGCCGGGTCCCCGAGGCCGTGCACGACGCGGTCGCGGGCTCGGTCTACGGCTCGCTCTCGGCGGTCCTGAGACGATCGGGCGGCGCGGCACGGTCGCTGGCGGCGCGCGGCGTGGGGGCTCCGGTCGACGGCACGCGCCTCGGACGGCAGGTCCGCTCCGCGGTGAACGGCCTGATCGGCGACGAGCTGCGTCTCCTCGGCGACCCGCAGGCGATCACGATGTCGCTGCGGCACGCCGGGGCCGACATCCCGGCCACGCCCTGGAAGCTGCGCCAGGCGTACCCCGACGCCACGAGCCACCTCGTCGTCCTCGTCCACGGGCTGTGCGAGAACGAGGAGTCCTGGGGGCGCGGCCGCGACCGGCCCACGTACGCCGACCGGGTGGCCGCCGACACCGACGCCACCCCGGTCCTGCTGCGCTACAACACCGGCCTGCACGTCTCGGAGAACGGCCAGCACCTCGACGAGCTGCTCGAACAGCTCGTGGGCGCGTGGCCCGTGGCGGTCGAGCGGATCACGCTGGTCGGTCACTCGATGGGAGGGCTCGTCGTGCGCGCGGCTACGAACCGCGCCACGGTCGCGGGTCACGGCTGGGCGCACCGCGTCAGCGACGTGGTCTGCCTGGGCACGCCGCACGCGGGTGCCAACCTGGAGAAGGCCGCCCATTTGGGCTCGCGGATCCTGCGCATCTGGCCGCAGTCCACGCCGTTCGGCGCGATCCTCGACGCGCGGTCGGCGGGCATCGTCGACCTGCGCCACGGCTACATCACGGCCGACGAGTGGGAGGGACAGGACCTCACGGCGCGCTGGGGCCTCGACCGGATCGCGGCGGCTCCGCTCGCGCACGCGGAGTATCACTTCGTCGCCGCCACGGTGGGCGCGACGCAGCGCCACCCGTTCAGCGCGGTGCTGGGCGACCTCATCGTGCACTTCTCGTCCTCGGCCGGGATCGGGCGGCACGGACCGGTCGTCCCGCACGCGCGACTGGAGTACCTCCCGTCGGCCCACCACCTCGCGCTGCTGAACCATCCGCGCATCGCCGACTGGCTGGTCTCGTGGGTCAACGCGCGGCCGCGCCGGGTGCGCCAGCTCGAGTCCTGACCGCCCACACTGTGAGCGGGGTCACCCCCATGTGACAGTTCTGCTGTCACGGTCCACTAGGCTCCCGTGGCAACGACCGCACGACGAGGGGAGACCACCATGGCCAACCGCGAGGAGATCTCGGCGACCATCGACATCGAGGCGCCGCCCGAGGTCGTCTGGCACCTGGTCAGCGACCCGGCGCAGATGCCGCGCTGGAGCCCGCAGTGCCGCAAGATGATCGTCCGCGGCAAGGGACCCGTCGGCGTCGGCACCACCACGATCAACGTCAACCGCCGCGGCCCGTTGTTCTGGCCCACCCGCTCCAAGGTGAAGGAGTTCGTGCCCGGGAAGCGGTTCGCGTTCAAGATCGCCGAGAACGGCACGGTGTGGTCGTACGACCTCGAGCCCACGGCCACCGGCGGCACCCGCCTCACCGAGAGCCGCCACGCCCCGCACGGCGTGTCGAACCTGTCGAACTTCCTCACCCAGCGCGTCCTGGGCGGCACCGACAACTTCGAGGTCGAGCTCGAGCAGGGCATGCGCCAGACCCTCGAGCGCATCAAGGCCGCGGCCGAGAGCGGTGACCTCGCGGGAAAAGCCTGAGCGGGGGAGTCCCGCCGCTCGAGACCTCCACGTTCGTCGCGGCCCCGCCCGAGAAGGTCTGGGACGTGCTGAAGGACCAGCGCCGCATGCGCCGCTGGAGCCCCGAGACGTGGGCGCAGCTGTTCTACCCGCGCCGGCTGAGCCACAACCAGGTCTCGCTCAACCTCAACAAGCGCAAGGGCTTCGTCTGGCCCACGGTGAGCCGCTACGTCGACGTGGTCCGGCCGCAGCGCCTCGCCTTTCACGTCTACGGACCCGCGGCGCGCTGGAGCTACCGCCTCGACCCCGAGGCCGGCGGCACCCGGCTCACGCTGCGCCGTGACCTCGCGGGTGGGCGCCGCAGCCTGCTGAGCCGGGTCGTGGCCACCCTCGCCCTGGGCGGCATCGAGAGCCACGACGACGAGCTGCTCGACGGGATGGTCCGCACCCTCGCGGCGATCTCCGCCGAGGTCGAGGCGCACGTCGCCTGAGAGGAGCCTGTACGCCGATGGCGAACATGGGTGCCGGGCGCGTGTCTGCGTCGTCTCGGCGGTCTAGGGTCAAAGACGTGAACGCACCCATGAGCCCCCAGATGGCCGTCGAGGCGGGTCCCTCCGACCTCGACGGACACATCTACAACCGTCTGCTGAAGGAACGCATCGTGTTCCTCGGTTCGGAGGTCCGCGACCAGAACGCGAACGCGATCTGCGCGCAGCTGCTGCTGCTCAACGCCGAGGACCCCGAGGCCGACATCTTCTTCTACATCAACAGCCCCGGCGGCTCCGTCGACGCGGGCATGGCGATGTACGACACGATGCAGTTCATCTCGAACGACATCGTCACCGTCGGCATGGGCCTGGCCGCCTCGATGGGCCAGTTCCTGCTCGCCGCCGGCACCGCGGGCAAGCGCTACGCGCTGCCGCACACGCGCATCATGATGCACCAGCCCTCGGGCGGCATCGGCGGCTCGGCGTCGGACGTCAAGATCCAGGCCGAGCAGTCCATCCTGCTGAAGAAGCAGCTCAACGAGCTGCAGGCCCAGCACACCGGTCAGAGCGTCGAGCAGATCGAGGCCGACGCCGATCGCGACCGCTGGTTCACGCCCGCGCAGGCCAAGGAGTACGGCCTGATCGACGAGATCGTCAACACGGCAGGAGACGTCCGATGAGCTACTACATTCCCCAGTGGGAAGAGCGGACCTCGTACGGCTTCCGTCGCATCGACCCGTACGCGAAGCTCTTCGAGGACCGCATCATCTTCCTCGGCACCCCGATCAGCGATGACGTCGCCAACGCCGTCACGGCGCAGCTGCTGTGCCTGCAGTCGATGGACCCCGACCGCGACATCAGCATCTACATCAACAGCCCCGGCGGCTCGTTCACCGCGCTGACGGCGATCTACGACACGATGCGCTACGTCAAGCCCGACGTGCAGACCTTCTGCCTGGGCCAGGCGGCCTCGGCCGCCGCGGTGCTGCTCGCCGCCGGCACGCCGGGCAAGCGCTTCGCGCTGCCGAACAGCCGCATCCTGATCCACCAGCCCTACACCGAGGGCACGGGCGGCCAGATCTCCGACCTGGAGATCCAGGCCAACGAGATCATCCGCATGCGCGAGCTGCTGGAGAAGATGATCGCCGAGGCGTCGAACAAGACGCCCGAGGAGGTCAGCCGCGACGTCGAGCGCGACAAGATCCTGACGGCCCCGGCCGCCGTCGAGTACGGGATCATCGACCAGGTCCTCGAGACGCTCAAGACCCCGGTCTGAGCGACACGTCCGGACGCAAACGCCGTTGACGGGTCCCTCACGATGCCTGCATGTGGCATCGTGGGGGGACCGCCAGGAAACGACAGGAAACACGCATGGCACGCATTGGTGAGACCGCCGACCTGCTCAAGTGCTCCTTCTGTGGGAAGAGCCAGAAGCAGGTCAAGAAGCTGATCGCCGGCCCCGGCGTCTACATCTGCGACGAGTGCATCGACCTGTGCAACGAGATCATCGAGGAAGAGCTCGCGGAGGGCGCCGAGGTCAGCCTCGGCGAGCTGCCCAAGCCCGCTGAGATCTACGAGTTCCTCAACACCTACGTGGTGGGCCAGGAGGGCGCGAAGAAGTCGCTCGCCGTCGCGGTCTACAACCACTACAAGCGCGTGCAGGCCCAGGCGTCCGGTCGGATCAACAAGGACGAGACCGTCGAGCTGGCCAAGTCGAACATCCTCATGGTCGGTCCCACCGGCTGTGGCAAGACCTACCTCGCGCAGACGCTTGCACGGATGCTGAACGTCCCGTTCGCGATCGCCGACGCCACGGCGCTCACCGAGGCCGGCTACGTCGGCGAGGACGTCGAGAACATCCTCCTCAAGCTCATCCAGGCCGCCGACTACGACGTCAAGAAGGCCGAGACGGGCATCATCTACATCGACGAGATCGACAAGATCAGCCGCAAGAGCGAGAACCCCTCCATCACCCGCGACGTGTCGGGCGAGGGCGTGCAGCAGGCGCTGCTGAAGATCCTCGAGGGCACCACCGCCTCGGTGCCGCCGCAGGGTGGTCGCAAGCACCCGCACCAGGAGTTCATCCAGATCGACACCACCAACGTGCTGTTCATCGTCGGTGGCGCGTTCGCGGGCCTCGACCAGATCATCGAGCAGCGCAGCGGCAAGAAGACGCTCGGCTTCAACTCCGACCTCGCGCCCGTCGTCGACGAGAACGACGCGCAGAAGCTGTCGAAGGTCGTGCCGACCGACCTGCTGAAGTTCGGCCTGATTCCCGAGTTCATCGGCCGTCTGCCGGTCATCGCGGCGGTCAACAAGCTCGACAAGCCGGCGCTGGTCTCGATCCTCACCGAGCCGCGCAACGCGCTGACGAAGCAGTACATCCGCCTGTTCGCGATCGACGACGTCGAGCTCGAGTTCACCGAGGAGGCGTGCGAGGCGATGGCCGACCTGGCCCTCGAGCGCGACACCGGCGCCCGCGGCCTGCGCTCGATCGTCGAGGACGCCCTGCAGGACGTCATGTACGAGATCCCCAGCCGTGAGGACGTCGCCAAGGTGATCGTCACGGCCGAGACCGTCCGTGGTCACGCGAGCCCGACCGTGCTGACGCACGACGAGGCCGACAAGAAGGCGAGCTGACCGCGGTATAGCGTCGACCCATGGTCGATCTCACCCTCTTCGGGGCCACCGGATTCACCGGCGGGCTCACCGCCGACTACCTCGCGGTGCACCTGCCCGCCGACGCCACGTGGGCGATCGCAGGGCGCTCGCGCGCCAAGCTGGAGCAGGTGGCCGAGCGGATCGCCGCCACGGGCCGCACCGCGCCGGAGATCGTCGTCGCCGACCTGGCGAACGAGTCCTCGATGGCCGCGATGGCCGAGGGCACGCGCGTCCTCATCAGCACGGTCGGTCCGTACCTCGAGCACGGCGAGCCGGCGGTCAGGGCCGCGGCCGAGGCGGGCATCGACTACGTCGACCTCACCGGTGAGCCGCAGTTCGTCGACGAGATGTGGCTGAAGTACCACGAGACCGCCGAGGCCACGGGTGCCCGGCTCGTGCACGCCTGCGGCTTCGACTCCATCCCGTACGACCTCGGCGTCCTCTACACGGTCCAGCAGCTGCCGGCGGGCACGCCGATCACGATCAAGGGCTACATCCGCGCCAAGGCCAGCTTCTCGGCCGGGACCTATCACTCGGCGCTCGGGCAGATCGGCCAGTTCCGGGGCTCGCGGGCCGCGGCGAAGCAGCGCCGGGCGCGCGAGGGACGTCCCACCAACCGGCGCGTGCGCGGAGGGGGAGGCGTCGGCCGGGCCGAGCCGCCCGCCAAGGGCTTCGGCGTGCCGCTGCCCACGATCGACCCGCAGATCGTGCTGCGCTCGGCGCGCGCCCTCGACCGCTACGGCCCCGACTTCACGTACGAGCACCACGCGCACTTCCGCACACGGCGCATGATGGCACTGGCCGCGCCCCTGCTGGGCGCGGTGGCCGTGGGCGCGCAGATCCCGCCCGTGCGGGCGCTGCTGGTCAAGCTCAAGTCAGCCGGCGACGGACCGAGCGAGGAGGAGCGCGCGAAGTCGTGGTTCACCCTCACGCTCGTGGGCACCGGCGGCGACACCAAGGTCGTCACCACCGTGCGCGGCGGCGACCCCGGCTACACCGAGACCGCCAAGATGCTGGCCGAGTCGGCGATGTGCCTGGCCTACGACGACCTGCCCGCGGTGTCCGGCCAGACCACCACGGCCGTCGCGATGGGCTCGGCCCTCATCAACCGACTGCAGAACTCCGGCATCGACTTCGCCACCCAGCCCGCCGAGTAGCCTCCGTCCGTCCCGAGATGTGCTCCATTTTCGACGTTTGAACGCCCTTCAATCGTGGAAAATGGAGCACATCTCGTCCCCCGGGGATGGGAGTCAGGCGACGACGACCTCGACGCCGAGCTCCTCGAGCATCGCGCGGCCGCGGTCGCTGACGCCATCGTCGGTGACGACGGCCGTGGCATCGGTGAGGGCCGCGAACGAGAACACCTGGTGCGGGCCGAACTTGGTCGAGTCCGCCAGCACCACCCGCGTGCGCGCCGACTCGACCAGCGCGTGCTTCACGGCGGCCTCCTCGGAGTCCGGCGTGCTGAAGCCGTGGTCGGGCGCGATGCCGTTCGTGCCGATGAACGCGACGTCCGCGCGGGTGGCCCGCAGCGCCTCCACCGTGGTGTGGCCGACGGCCACGCCGGTGACCTCTCGCACGCGCCCACCGAGGGTGTGCAGGGCGATGCCCTCGTGCCCCAGCAGCTGGTGCGCGATCGCGACGCTGTGAGTGAGCACGGTGAGGCGGCGATCGGTGGGCAGCACCTCGGCGAGGTGGGCCACGGTGCTGCCACCGTCGAGCAGGACGCTGCCACCGGTCTCGGGGAGGAACTTCAGCGCGGCGGTCGCGATGCGCGCCTTGAGGTCGGGTCGCTCGCCCGTGCGCTGTGTCAGGCTCGCCTCGAGCCGTGAGTAGGACGAGGAGAGCACCGCACCGCCGTGCACGCGGCGCGCGGCGCCCGCGCGCTCGAGGACCGCGAGGTCGCGCCGGATCGTCTCGGTGGACACCTCCAGCTCGGCGGCCAGCTCGTTGACGGAGACCCGCCCCTGACTGGCCAGCCGTTCGGCCAACAGCACCTGGCGCTCAGCGGCGTACACGCGACCTCCCCCGACGTCCCTGTGGGACTGTGTGACTTTTCGTGGAAGTCTACGCGGCGCGGCGGACGCCCGACCAGTGTTCGACCGGACGGGCGTCCGAAGGCTCAGGCCTCGGCGAGCGTGGCGTCGACGACGAGGGCGCCCTCGCCGGCGGTGGTGACGACCTCGCCCACCACGCGGCCGGCGGCCCGCACGTCGGGCAGCGCGGCGTCGAGCAGCTCGAGCGCGGCGGGGTCACCCGTGACCGACACGGCCGTGACCTCGGTGCGCTGGCTGACCTTCGCCGTGGACTTGGCGCCGCGGATGCCCGCGAGGGCCTCGCCCGCGATCGCCAGCAGGCGCGCGTCGAAGGTCTCGACCGCGAGGTCGGCGTCGGGGGCGGGCCAGGCGGCGCGGTGGATCGAGCCCTCCTGCCACCACGACCAGACCTCCTCGGTCACGTACGGCAGGAACGGCGCGAGCAGGCGCAGCTGCACCGAGAGCGCCAGCACGAACGTGGCCTTGGCGGAGGTGCCGGCGGTGTCCTCGCCGCGGGCGCGCTCCTTGACCAGCTCGAGGTAGTCGTCGCAGAAGTCCCAGAAGAACTTCTCCGTGACCTCGAGCGCCGACGTGTAGTCGTAGGCCTCGAAGTGCGCGGTGGCCGTCTCGACGACGTCGCGCAGACCCGTGAGCAGCGCGCGGTCGAGCGGCTCGGTGACCAGTGCGGGGTCCAGCAGCGAGGCGTCGGCGCCCAGGCCGTACTGCTCGACCGGCGCCACGACGAACTTGCTCGCGTTGAGCACCTTCATCGCGAGGCGGCGGCCGACCTTCATCTGCGTCTCGTCGAACGGCGAGTCGGCGCCCGGGCGGGCGCCGGCGGCACGCCAGCGGACGGCGTCGGCGCCGAACTTCTCGAGGATCTCGTCGGGGACGACGACATTGCCCTTGGACTTGCTCATCTTCTTGCGGTCGGGGTCGACCACGAACCCCGAGAGCGCGGTGTGCTTCCACGGTGCGGTGCCGAACTCCTGGTTGGAGCGCACGACGGTGGAGAACAGCCACGTGCGGATGATGTCGTGGCCCTGGGGACGCAGGTCCATCGGGAACGTGCGCTCGAACAGGTCGAGGTCGCGCTCCCAGCCGCAGATCAGCTGCGGGGTCAGCGACGAGGTGGCCCACGTGTCGAGGACGTCGGGGTCGGCGATGAAGCCGCCGGGCTGGCCGCGCTGCGACTCGTCGAAGCCCGCCGGTGCCTGCGAGGCCGGGTCGACCGGCAGGTCGAACTCGGGCGCGAGGATCGGGTTGTCGTAGTCGGGCTCGCCGTCGGCGTCGAGCAGGTACCAGACCGGGAACGGGATGCCGAAGAACCGCTGGCGGCTGACCAGCCAGTCGCCGTTGAGGCCCTCGATCCAGTTCGTGTACCGCGACTGCATGTAGCCGGGGTGCCAGTCGATCTCGTCGCCGAGGCTCACGAGGTGCTGGCGCAGCTCGGCGTCGCGGCCGCCGTTCTTGATGTACCACTGGCGCGTGGAGACGATCTCGAGCGGCTTGTCGCCGCGCTCGTAGAAGTTCGCCATGCGCTGGGTGGCGCTGGGCTCGCCGTCGAGGTCGCCGGACTCCTTGAGCGCGGCGGCCATCGCCTCGCGCGCGCTGAACGCGGTCTTGCCGGCCAGCTCGGCGTACACGGCCTCGCCGGGGCCGCCCGCGATCCACTCGGGCGTCTCGCGCAGGATGCGGCCGTCGCGGCCGATCACGGTGCGGTTCGGCAGGTCGAACTCGCGCCACCACTGCACGTCGGTGAGGTCGCCGAAGGTGCAGCAGTGCACGATGCCGGAGCCCTTCTCGGGATCCGCGAGCGTGTGCGCCAGCACGGGCACCTCGACGCCGAAGATCGGCGAGTGGGCGGTGGTGCCGAACAGGTGCTGGTAGCGCTCGTCGTCGGGGTGCGCGATGAGCGCGACGGCGGCGGGCGTCAGCTCGGGACGCGTGGTCTCGATGTGCACCTTGCGGCCGTCGGCCAGGTGGTACGCCACCCGGTAGTAGTGGCCGGGGTAGTCGCGCGCCTCGAGCTCGGCCTGGGCGACCGCGGTCTGGTACGTGACGTCCCACATGGTGGGGGCGTCCTGGCTGTAGGCCTCGCCGCGCGACAGGTTGCGCAGGAACGCACGCTGGCTCGTGGCCTGCGCGTCGTGGCCGATCGTGGTGTAGGTCTGCGACCAGTCCACCGAGAGGCCGAGCGTGCGCCACAGCCTCTCGAAGACCTGCTCGTCGCGGACGACGAGCTCGTTGCACAGCTCGATGAAGTTGCGACGGCTGATCGGGATCTGCTTCTTCGGGTCGGGCTTGGCCGGCGGCGTGAAGTCGGGGTCGTACGGCAGCGACGGGTCGCAGCGGACGCCGTAGTAGTTCTGCACGCGACGCTCGGTGGGCAGGCCGTTGTCGTCCCAGCCCATCGGGTAGAAGACCTCGAGGCCGCGCATGCGCTTGTAGCGCGCGATGAGGTCGGTGTGCGTGTAGCTGAAGACGTGACCGACGTGCAGTGAGCCCGAGACGGTGGGCGGCGGGGTGTCGATCGAGTACACCTGGTCGCGGGTCTTGGTCCGGTCGAACGCGTAGGTGCCCTGATCGGCCCATACGCCGACCCACTTCTCCTCGAGGCCTTCGAGGACGGGCTTCTCCGGGACGCGGCTCTGTGGGGTGGTCACGAGCGTCGATTCTACGTGGCGCCCCGGGGGTGCGGCACCGCGCGGCCGTCCGTCCAGCAGGATGGTGCACGGAGGCGATCAGATGAGCGACGGCGACCGGCCCACGATCCACGTGGTGGCCGCATTCACGACGGACGCGCAGGGCCGGATCCTCATGGTCCGCAAGCACGGGTCCGAGGTGTTCATGCAGCCCGGTGGCAAGCCCGAGCCGGGGGAGGAGGCGGTCGACGCGCTCGTGCGCGAGCTCGAGGAGGAGCTCGAGGTCCGCATCGATCCCGACGAGCTCGCGTCGTGGGGCCGCTTCGAGGCCGACGCCGCCAACGAGCCCGACCACCACCTCGTCGCCGACGTGTTCGCGCTGCGCCTCGACGGGGAGGTCGTCGCCGCCGCCGAGATCGCCGAGGCGCGCTGGTTCACCCGCGAGGAGGCCCACTCGCTCGGCGACCGTCTCGCCCCGCTGGCGGGCCGGATGCTCGAGCTGCCCGAGGTCCGCTCCCACTTCCGTCCCGCGAGGTTCGCCCCGATCGAGACCGAGCGGCTTCGGCTGCGGCTCATGACCCTGGCCGACGTCGACGCCGTGCACTCGTACCAGTCACGCGAGGACGTCTGCGAGTACATGCTGTTCGAGCCGCGCACCCGCGAGGAGGTCGCCGACCGCGTCGAGCACTGGGCGCGGGCCGACCGCATCGGCAGCGAGAGCGACTACCTCCAGCTCGCCCTCGAGCGTCGCGAGGACGGCGCGATGCTCGGGCACCTCTACCTGCGGGTGAAGTCCCTCGACGCGCTCACGGCCGAGCTCGGCTGGACCCTGCACCCCGACTTCCAGGGCGCCGGCTACGCCACCGAGGGCGCGACCGCGCTCATCCGGTGGGTGTTCGACCGGCTCGGCCTCCGGCGCGTGATCGCCGACCTCGACCCGCGCAACGAGGCCTCGATCGCGCTGTGCCGCCGGCTGGGCATGCGCCAGGAGGCGCACTTCCGTCAGGACGTCTGGTTCCGCGGCGCCTGGGCCGACACGGGCATCTTCGCCGTGCTCTCCGACGAGTTCACCGGCTGATCCGGCGGGGCGCCGTCGTCGCGCCCCAGCCGGCTGGGCCACCAGATGCGGCGGCCGATGTCGAGGTTCAGCGCGGTCACCAGCACCGAGCGCACGATGATCGTGTCGAGCAGCACGCCGATCGCGACCGCGAAGCCCAGCTCGGCGAGGAACACGATCGGCAGCGTGGCCAGCGCGGCGAACGTGCCGGCCAGGACGAAGCCGGCCGAGGTGATCACGCCACCCGTGGCCGCGAGGCCGATGAGGGCGCCCCGGCGCGTGCCGTGCAGGAGCGACTCCTCGCGGACGCGGGTCATCAGGAAGATGTTGTAGTCGATGCCCAGCGCCACGAGGAAGACGAACGCGAACAGCGGGAACGAGGAGTCCGCGCCGGCGAAGTCGAACACGTAGTGGAACACCAGCGCGCTGATGCCCATCGCCGCGGCGAACGACAGCACGACCGTGACGAGCAAGATCAGCGGCGCGGCCACCGACCGCAGCAGCATCATGAGGACCAGCAGCACGACGGCGAGGATGATCGGGATGATCAGCCGGTTGTCGGCGGCCGAGGCCTCCTGCACGTCGAGGTTCAGGGCGGTGTTGCCGCCGACGAGAGCGTCGGCGCCCTCGACGGAGTCGAGGTCGGCGCGGGCCGTCTCGACGATGTCGCGCGCCTCGGTCGAGTCGCTGGGGACCGTCATCGTCGCCTCGATGTAGGCCACGTCTCCCGAGACCTGCGGCTGCGTCACCGAGGCGGCGTCCACGCCGTCGATCCCGGCCACGACGCTGCGCACCTCGGCGGCCTGCGGCGCGTTCGAGATGATCTGCAGCGGGTCGCCCGCGCCGGCCGGGAAGTGCTCGGCGATCCGCTCCTCGGCCGCCAGCGAGGGCTGGTCGGTGGTGAAGGCCTCGGCGTTGCTCAGGCCCGTGGCGTCGAGCTTCACGATGCCGAACGACAGCGCGATCAGGACCAGCGAGGTCACGACCCACACGACGCGGGGTGCCCGCGCGATCCACGTGCCGACCCGGGCCCAGAAGCCCTTCGAGGTCCGCTGCGGGTCGCCGAAGTGGGGGATGAACGGCCAGAACACCCAGCGGCCGAAGATCACCAGCAGGGCCGGGAGCAGCACGAGCATCGCGAGCAGGGCCACGGCGATGCCCGCCGCGCCGACGGGACCGAGCCCGGCCGTCGAGTTCATCTGCGCGAACAGCAGGCAGAGCAGACCGATGATGACGGTGCTGCCGCTGGCGAACACGGCCGGAGCGGCGCGGTGGAGAGCGTGCGCCATGGCCTCGTGCCGGTCCTCGTAGTTGCGCAGCTCCTCGCGGTACCGGGCGACGATCAGCAGGGCGTAGTCGATGCCGGCGCCCAGCACCAGGACGCTGAGGATGCCGGCGCTCTGCCCGTTGACCGTGAGTCCGCCGTACTTCGCGAGCAGGTAGACCAGGCCCTGCGAGGCGAAGACGCTCATGAGGCCGCAGAACAGCGGGATCAGCCAGAGGATCGGGCTGCGGTACGTCAGCAGCAGCATCACGACGACGACGCCCACGGCGGCCGCGAGCAGGATGCCGTCGATGCCGGCGAACGCCTCGGCCTGGTCGGCGCCCAGGGCGGCCGGACCGCCGACGTCGACCCGCAGGCTCGTGCCCTCGACGGCGTCCTCGGCCGCCTCGGTCACCTCGTCGATGAAGTCGGGGAGGTCCTCCCAGCCCTCGTCGTCCAGGGTGATCGGAACGATGAGCTGCGCGGCGACGCCGTCCTCGCTCGGGATCGGACCGACGACCTCGCCGACCGGGACGTCCTCGAGCGCGCCGATGGCCTGAGCCGCCTGCTGCCCGGCTGCGAGGTCGGCGGGGGTCAGCGGGGCGTCCGAGGTCAGCAGCACGATCGCCGGGGCGGTGTTCTCGTCGTAGAACGAGCCCGCCTTCTCGATGACCTGCGTCGACTCGGCCTCCTCGGGCAGCCAGGACGCGATGTCGTTGTCCTGGACGCTCGTGAGCTTGGCCCCGAACGAGCCCAGCCCGCCCAGGATCACCAGCATGAGGGCCAGCACGACCCACTTGACCCACCGATGGGTGATCCACCCCGCGACCTGACGATTCATGCGTTCAGTCTCTTCCCGCTCCTCGGCCCTGAGAATGGGTGAGAACCCCGAGATTGGAATCATTCGCACCAGGGGTCACTGGTGGCTCCGGAGCCGCTGGGATGTCGGCGCCCCTGGAGGCAGACCCCTGCGGCACCGGCTGGGATACTGGCAGGGATGAGGCCCACCTATCCCGACGTCGAGCTCGCCCTGCTGTCCCGCTGGCCGGAGACCAGGCTCGAGCCGTCCCTCGACCGCATCCGCGCGATCTGCGAGCTGATGGGCGACCCGCAGAACGCGCAGCCGCTGGTCCACCTGACCGGAACGAACGGCAAGACCTCGACGAGCCGCATGATCGACGCGCTGCTGCGTGCCCTCGACCTGCGCACGGGTCGATTCACGAGCCCGCACCTGCAGCGCATCAACGAGCGCATCTGCATCGACGGCGAGCCGCTGTCGGACGAGCTGTTCGTCGACGCGTACGCCGACGTCGCGGTCTACGCCGACCTCGTCGACCAGAGCCAGCCGCACCCCCTCAGCTTCTTCGAGATGCTCGTCGCGATGGGCTACGCGGCGTTCGCCGACGCCCCGGTCGACGTGGCCGTCGTCGAGGTCGGGATGGGCGGCGCGTGGGACGCCACGAGCGTCGCCGACGCCGACGTCGCGGTCATCACGCCGATCGACGTCGACCATGCGTCCTACCTCGGTGACACGCCCGCCGACATCGCCGTCGAGAAGTCGGGGATCATCAAGCGCGGCTCGCGCACCGTGCTGGCCTCGCAGTCCGAGGAGGTGCTCGAGGTGATGCTGACCCGCGCCGCCGAGATGGGCTCCCCGGTCGTGCTCGAGGGCGTCGACTTCCGCGTCGAGTCGCGCACGCCGGCCGTGGGCGGGCAGATGTTCACGATCCAGGGCGTCAAGGGCCGCTACGAGGACATCCTGCTGCCGCTGCACGGCGCCTTCCAGGCCCGCAACGCGGCGCTCGCGCTCGCCGCCGTGGAGGTCTTCACCGGTGACGCCGAGCTGGACCCCGAGCTCGTGCGCGCGGGCTTCGGCGCCGTCACGTCGCCCGGCCGCCTCGAGGTGGTTCGCCGCAGCCCCACGATCGTGCTCGATGCCGCGCACAACCCGCACGGGGTGCGCGCCATGGTCGAGTCGATCGGCGAGGAGTTCACCTTCAACCCGCTGATCGGCGTCGTCGGCGTCATGGCGGACAAGGACGCCGAGGAGATCCTGCGCGAGCTCGAGACCTCGGTCGCGCACCTGATCTGCACGCAGAACAGCACCGAGCGCTCGCTGCCGGCCGCCGACCTCGGCGAGCTCGCGACGGGCATCTTCGGATCCGAGCGGGTCACCGTGGTGCCCCGCCTCGACGACGCGCTCGAGCGGGCGATCGCCTTCGCCGACGCCTCGGGCGACGAGTTCGACGACGCGATCGGCTCCGGCGGGGTCATCGTCACGGGCTCGGTCGTCACGGTCGGTGAGGCGCGCACCCTGCTGCGCGGCGCGGGGGAGGAGTCGCAGTGAGGCACATGTGCGCGGCGATGCTGTCGCTCCAGGCGATCATCCTGGGCCTCTCGGTCCCGGTCATGATCGCGGTCGAGGACGTCGATCCCGCGGTGGCCGGTGTGATCGGCGGAGGCCTCGCGGTCCTGTGCCTGCTCACGGCCGGGATGCTGCGGCGGCCGTGGGCCTACTGGGTGGGCCACGGGATCCAGGTGGCCACCTTCCTCACCGGCTTCCTCGTGCCGATCATGTTCTTCATCGGCCTGATGTTCGCCTCGCTGTGGCTCGGCGCGTTCTTCCTGGGTCGCCGGATCGAGGCCGACAAGGCCCGCTGGGCCGCCGCGGAGGAGTAGGTCGGCTGCTGCCAGCGCTTCCCTGACCGCCTGAGATGTGACGTGGCTCACCCGGTTCCCCGGTACGGTGGAGGCATGGTGCGCGTGCTCGTGGTCGCTGACGAGATCTCGCCGGTGATCCACGATGCCGGCGTGCGCCGCATGGACCCCGACCTCGTCCTCGGCGCAGGCGATCTGCCCTGGGACTACCTCGAGTTCCTGTCCTCCATGCTCGACGTCCCGGTGGTGTTCGTCCCGGGCAACCACGACCCCGAGGTGGACGCGCCGCTCTCGGGCTTCCGCGGCTGGCTGGCCGGCAACGGGCTGCCCCCGGAGGATCCTCGTCCGCTCGGCGGGACCAACGCCGACGAGTCGATCGTCGACGTCGCGGGGCTGCGCATCGCGGGCCTCGGCGGCAGCATCCGCTACAACGAGGGACCCAACCAGTACACCCAGGACGAGTTCGCCAAGCGGGCCAAGCGGCTGATGAAGGTCGCGGCCAAGCGCGGTGGAGGCGTCGACGTCCTGCTGACGCACTCGCCACCCCGCGGCCTCGGTGACGGCGACGACCCGCCGCACCACGGCTTCGAGGCGCTGCACGAGGTCATCGAGACGCTGCAGCCCACGTGGCACCTGCACGGCCACATCCACCCGTTCGGCCAGCCGCAGCCCGACCGCGTCGTCGGCGACACGACGATCCGCAACGTGGTGCCCTACAAGCTGCTCGAGATCGCGCCCGTGCTCGACCCGGTGGGCGGTCATGGCTGACTCCGGCTCCCCCCGGATCGACGCCGAGAGCGACTTCATGCGGTCGCGTCGCCTGCAGACGCTGTCGGCGCTGGCGGCCCGCCTGCGCGGCGAGGGCGGTGAAGCCACGCGGGCGCTGTCGTTCGACGAGGTCGTCGACGCCCTCGGCCGACGCGGCGAGCGACGCCTCGGGTTGCAGCTGATCCCGCTCGACGCGATCATCGGCTCGGTCGACAAGGTGAAGGACTTCGACCGCCGCTTCCGGCCCACCTCCGACAAGAGCCGCGCGCGGTGGGAGCGCATCGCCCGTGCCAGCCGCGTCGGCGAGGAGATCCCGCCGATCGACGTCTACAAGCTGGGGGACTACTACTTCGTCCGCGACGGGCACCACCGCGTCTCCGTCGCCCGTGCCCTGCGGCTGCGGCTCATCGAGGCCGAGGTCACCGAGGTGCAGACCCTGCTCGAACCGCGCGACATCGGCCGGCGCGACAGCCTCGAGCTCAAGCACTGGCGCAAGCTCTTCATCCAGCGCGTCCCGCTCCCGACCTCGGTCCGCGAGCGAGTCCGGGTCACCAAGCCCCACGGCTACGGCGTGCTCGCCGAGATGGTCGAGGCCTGGGCGGCTCGCACGATGATGGCCGAGGCGCAGCTGATGGACAAGAAGACGATGGCACAGCGCTGGATGGACGAGGAGTTCCTCCCCGTGCTCGAGCTCATCGAGGAGGCGGGCCTCCAGGGCGAGGACGAGACCGCCGGCGACGCCTACATGCGGGTCGCGGGGGAGCGGTACCGGCTGATCCGCGAGCACGCGTGGGACCGCGAGATCATGAAGCAGGTCGCCGCGGGAAAGAAGCGCGGCCGCAAGTCTCGATGACTCACGGCCGCGCCTGCTGCAGATCTGCGGGTCAGGACCCGTGCGCCAGGTTCTCCCCGGACTGGGCGTCGAACACCTGGATCTTGCTGCTGTCGACGTACAGCTCGGCGCCCTCGCGGGCTCCCACCTTCGACTCCGCGCTGAGGCGGGCGTTGATCTGCGTGCCCTCGCCGGCCATGTCCTGGCCGGTGTCCTTCGCGAGGTCGTCGAGGTCGGCGTTCGCCGCGCCACCCTGCACCGTGAAGTACGCGTAGACGTCCGAGCCCATCTGCTCGACCAGGTCGACGTCGACGTTGACCCGGGCGCCGGGGGCGTCCGCCGCGACGAGTGAGGCGTCCTCGAAGTGCTCGGGGCGGATGCCCACGATGACGTCGCGGCTCGCGCTGCCCGAGCGCAGGGCTTCGCGGTAGGCGTCGGGGACCGGCAGCTCGCCGATCGCCGTCGAGAGCGACTCGCCCTCGATCGTCGCGGGCAGGAAGTTCATCGACGGGCTGCCGATGAAGCCGGCCACGAACAGGTTGTTCGGGTGGTCGTACAGCTCGGTGGGGGAGCCCACCTGCTGGATCTTGCCGGCGCGCATCACCACGACGCGGTCGCCCAGCGTCATCGCCTCGGTCTGGTCGTGGGTGACGTAGACCGTGGTGGTGCCGAGGGTCTTCTGGATGCGGGCCACCTGCGTGCGCATCTGCACGCGCAGCTTCGCGTCGAGGTTCGACAGCGGCTCGTCCATGAGGAAGGCCTTCGGGCTGCGCACGATCGCGCGGCCCATCGCCACGCGCTGACGCTGGCCGCCGGAGAGGTTAGAGGGCTTGCGGTCGAGGTGCTGCTCGAGCTCGAGCATCTTCGCCGCCTCGTCGACCTTCTGCTTGATCGTGGACTTGTCCACGCCGGCCAGGGTCAGCGGGAACGCCATGTTCTCGTAGACCGTCATGTGCGGGTAGAGCGCGTAGGACTGGAACACCATCGCGATGTCGCGGTCCTTCGGCGCCTTGTCGTTCACGACGGTGCCGTCGATCTTGAGGTCGCCGGTGGTGATGTCCTCCAGCCCCGCGATCATGTTCAGCGTCGTCGACTTCCCGCAGCCCGAGGGGCCGACCAGGATGATGAACTCGCCGTCGGCGATCTCGAGGTTGAAGTCCTCCACGGCGAGGGCTCCGTCGGGGTACCGCTTGACCACGTGGTCCAGGACGATTTCAGCCATGATGTTTCCTTTCAGCCCTTGACGGCGCCGCTGGTGAGGCCGGCAACGATCCGGCGCTGGAAGAAGAGGACGAAGATGACGATCGGGATGGTGATGACCACCGCGGCCGCGGCGATCGACTGCGTGGGCTTCTCGAACGTCGTGGCGCCGGTGAAGTAGCTCAGGGCCGCCGGCACGGTGCGGGAGCGCTCGCTGGAGGTCAGCGAGATCGCGAAGAGGAAGTCGTTCCAGCACGAGATGAACACCAGGATCGCGGTCGTGAAGACCCCGGGCATCGCGAGCGGGGCGATGACCTTGCGGAACGCCTGGTAGGGCGTCGCGCCGTCCATCTTGGCGGCCTTCTCCAGCTCCCAGGGGATCTCGCGGAAGAAGGCGCTCAACGTGTAGATAGCCAGCGGGAGGGCGAACGTGATGTAGGGGATGATCAGGCCGAGCCACGTGTCGAACAGGCCGATCCCGGTGAGGATCTTGAACAGCGGCGTGACCAGGGCGATCTGCGGGAACATCGCGATCATCAGCGACGCGCCGACCACGAACTTCTTGCCCGGGAAGTCCAGGCGCGCCACCGCGTAGGCGGCCATCGTGCCCACCACGATCGCCACGAACGTGGAGATCAGGCAGATGCCGATCGAGTTGATCAGGGCCCGGGTGAAGCTGTCGTTCTGGAAGATCGCCTCGTAGTGCTCGCCCGTGATCTGGCTGGGCAGGAAGCGGCCGTCGTTGAGGGTCGCGTCGGGCTTGAGCGACAGCGAGATGATCCAGATGACGGGGATGAACGCGTAGAGCAGGACGATGGCGTTGACGCCCCACCAGATCGCCTTGCTCTTCGGCGTCTCGACTGCGGTGCTCATGACGTCACCTCTTCCCTTCGTCGGAGCCTGGTGCCGCTGCGCCGAACAGCTTCACGAAGATGATCGCGATGATGGCGATGGTGATGAAGATCAGCACCGACATCGTCGAGCCGATGCCGAGGTTGAGCCCTCGGATCAGGTTGTTGTAGGCCACGATCGAGACGCTGGACGTGTCGTTCGCGCCGCTGGTGAGGATGTAGATGTTGTCGAACACGCGGAAGGCGTCGAGGGTGCGGAAGAGGACCGCCACCAGGATCGACGGCTTGATCAGCGGGACCGTCACCTTCCAGAAGCGCTGCCACGGCGAGGCGCCGTCCATCGACGCCGCCTTCATGAGGTCCTCGGGGACGAGCGCCAGGCCGGCCATGAGCAGCAGGGCCATGAAGGGGATGGTCTTCCAGACCTCGGCCAGGACGATGATCCAGAACGAGCTCCACTGGCCGGTGAGCGGAGCGCTGTCGCCGGCGAGCCAGCCGATGTCCTGGCTCCAGGCGAAGCGCCAGCTGAACGCGGCGACGACGGTGACGATCGCGTACGGCACCAGGGCCGAGGTCCGCACCAGGCCGCGGCCCACGATCGTGCGGTGCATGACGATTGCCAGGCCCATGCCGAGCGCCAGCTCGAACGCCACGCTGACCACCGTCAGCAGGAGGGTGAAGCCGAACGCCTGCCACCAGATGTCGCTGGTCAGCACCGTGACGTAGTTGTCGAGGCCGACGAACTCGTTGTCGTCCGGTGTGCGCAGGTCGGCGCGGAACAGCGAGAGGTAGATCGCGTACGCGATCGGGTAGGCCGTGACCGCGATCATGAGGATCACGGCGGGCGCCACGAGCATCAGGCCCAAGCGGCGCTCGGCCTTCTTGCCCTCGCTGAACCGCTGCCGCGCGATCTCCGCGCTGTCGTCCTCCACCTTGTCCAGAACGCTCATGGCAGGATCCCCTTCCCTTCGATGGCGTCATTGATCGAGGAGTCGAGCTCCTTCGTCGTCTCCTCGGGCTTGATGCTCGAGGGCGGCGAGAGCGTGGACGAGATGATCGTCGAGATGTTCTGGTAGACCGGCGAGATCGGTCGAGAGCTGGCGGTGTTCAGGGCGGAGAGGAGCACCTCGCCCTGCGGGTAGGCCTCCTTGAACTCCGGGTCCTCGAACACCGTCTCGTCGACCGGGGGCTCACCGGCGGTCAGCGAGTGCTTGAGCTGGTTCTCCGGCGACCGCAGGCACATCGCGGCGTCGAAGGACTCCTTCGGGTGCTCGCTGAACTTGCTGATCGCGAAGTTCATGCCACCGACCGTGACCTTGGAGGGCTCGCCCTCGACGGTGGACGGGAACGTCGTGAAGGCCAGGTCCTTGGCGATGTCCGGGTTGGCCTCGCGCATCGCGCTCAGCACGTACGGCCAGTTGAGGCTGAACGCCGACTGGCCGTTCTGCAGCTGCGCGAAGACCTCGGGCTCCTGCGAGTTCGACAGCGACCGGTTCGCCAGGCCCGACGTGGCCAGCTTGTTCAGCAGCTCGAGCGACTGGGTGGTCTTGTCGTCGATGGTGGTCTCGGTGCTGTCCTCGTTGACGATCGTGCCGCCGTACGACGACAGGATCGTGTTGAAGCCGACCACGAGACCCTCGTAGCGGGCTCCGGTGAAGCCGATCTCGTACGGATCGCCGGCGTCCTTGAGCTCCTGGGCCATCTCGAACATCTCGTCCCACGTCTCCGGCGGCTTGCCGTCGCCGACCTTGTCGACGAGGGACTTGCGGTACCACATGAGCTGGGCGTTGGTGTGCTTCGGAATCGCGTACAGCTTGTCCTTCCAGGTGGCCGTCTCCAGCGGCACCTCGAGGGTGTTCTCCGAGGCCTGGGCGGCCTGCTCGTCGGTGAGCGGCAGGATCCAGCCGGCCTCGGCGAACTCGGCGGTCCAGACCACGTCCATGCCGATGAGGTCCATGCCGGTGTCGCCGGCGGCGAGGCGCCGGACCATCTGCTCGCGCTGTCCGTCGGCGTCGCTGGGTACGAGGTTGCCGACGATCTCGTACGCGCCGTCGGCCTGCTCGTTGCAGCCGTCGATCAGATCCTGGAACCCCGTGGCGGACGCACCGCCGAAGAGGTTGATGGTGGGGACCCCGCCGTCGTCGCTGCCGGCGCAGGCGGCCAGCGACGCGATGAGCGTCGCAGCCGCGGCCAGGCCGACGGATCGGCGGGTCTTCCTCGATCGCCTTGTCACGTGCACCACCCGACCTTCCCCCGAGACCATGCGGCGTGCGACTCGAAGAAATGTGACGCCGCTCACACGAAACTACGGCGGGCGGACGAACGCCGCAAGTCAGGCGGCGCCGGGTGGCTCAGCCGGGTGCGATCCAGGCGGTGGTGTCGCCGGGCAGGCGGTGACCCTCGAGCGGACCGCTGACCGACAGCAGCTCACCGTGCGGGAGGTCCAGCGGCGCGGCACCGAAGTTCGTGACGACCTGCACCCGGCGCCCGCCGGAGCCCGTCACGGTGAACGCCAGCACGTCGTCGCCGGCCTCCTGCCAGTGCAGCTCGCCCCGGCCCAGGCCGTACTTGCGCCGCACAGCCAGCAGTCGCCTGTAGAGCTCGAGCGTGCTGCCGGCGACGCCGTCCTGGCGGTTGGGCGCGAGGTCGCCGTAGACCTCGGGCTGGGGCAGCCAGCTCTTGCCCGTGGGGCTGAACCCGAAGGCGGGCTGGTCGGCGTGCCACGGCACCGGCACGCGGCAGCCGTCGCGGCCCACGTCCTCGCCGTTCGTGCGAACGAAGGTGGGGTCCTGGCGGACCTCGGGGGGCAGGGTGGTCGCCTCGGGCAGGCCGAGCTCCTCGCCCTGGTACAGGTACGCCGAGCCCGGCAGCGCGAGCATCACCGAGGTGGCTGCGCGGGCGCGGCGCAGGCCCAGCTCGTTGTCGGGCTGCGGGTGGTCGGGGCCGATGCCGAGCACGCGGGTGGCGCGCTCGATGTCGTAGGACAGGCGCGAGGCGTGCCGCGGGACGTCGTGGTTGGACAGCACCCAGGTCTGGGGCGCGCCCACGGCCGCGGTGGCCTCGAGGCCGCGGGTGATGGCCTCGCGCTGCTCGCGCGCCCGCCACGGGGTCATGAGGTAGCCGAAGTTGAACGACTGGTGCAGCTCGTCGGGACGGACGTAGCGCGCCAGCGCCTCGTCGGGGATGACCCACGCCTCCGCGACGAGGATGCGGTCGGCGTCCTGGCCCTCGACGCGGTACTCGTCCACGACGCGTCGCCAGTCGCGGTAGACCTCGTGCACGGCCGGCTTGTCCCACATCGGCTGGTGGCCCGTGGGGTGGATCGCGAGGTCGTAGTCCTCGGGGGAGTCGGGCAGGCCCTCCTCCTTGTGCAGGCCGTGGGCCACGTCGATGCGGAAGCCGTCGACGCCCCGGTCGAGCCAGAAGCGCAGGATCGAGCGGAACTCCTCCTGGACCTCGGGGTTGTTCCACTCGAAGTCGGGCTGGCTGGGGTCGAACAGGTGCAGGTACCACTGGCCGGGGGTGCCGTCGGGGTTCGTGGTGCGGGTCCACGCCGAGCCGCCGAAGTTGCTCTGCCAGTTGTTCGGCGGGAGCTCGCCGTTCTCGCCCGCGCCGTCGCGGAAGATGTAGCGGCCGCGCTCGGGGCTGCCGGGCTCGGCGGCCAGCGCCGCCTGGAACCACACGTGCTGGTCCGACGAGTGGTTGGGCACGAGGTCGACGATGACGCGCAGGCCGAGCTCGTGGGCACGCGCCGCGAGGGCGTCGAAGTCCTCGAGCGTGCCGAAGAGCGGATCGACGTCGCGGTAGTCGGCGACGTCGTAGCCCGCGTCGTTCTGCGGGCTGGTGTAGAACGGCGACAGCCACACGGCGTCCACCCCCAGCGCGACCAGGTGGTCCAGGTGCGCGGTGATGCCCGGCAGGTCGCCGATGCCGTCGCCGTCCGCGTCCGCCCAGGACCGCGGGTACACCTGGTAGATCACGGCGTCCCGCCACCAGGCGGGGGTGGTGGTGTGCGTGCTGTCGACCATGGGAACTCCTTGGCGCGCGCGGAGGATAGGTTGGGCACATGACGCAGCGCACGCTTGTTCTCATCAAACCCGATGCCGTGGCCCGGGGCCTCGTGGGGGCCGTGCTCTCGCGGTACGAGACCAAGGGACTGCGCATCGTCGCGATGGAGCACCGCTCGATCGACGCCGACATGGCAGACGCCCATTACGCCGAGCACACCGAGCAGCCCTGGTACCCGCCGCTGCGGGCCTTCGCCACCTCCGGACCGCTCGTGTCGCTGGTCCTCGAGGGCGACGAGGCGATCGAGGTCGTGCGCGCCCTGAACGGCGCCACCGACGGCCGCAAGGCCGCGCCCGGCACGGTGCGCGGCGACTTCTCGCTGTCCAACCGCGAGAACCTCGTGCACGCGTCCGACTCCCCGGAGTCGGCCGAGCGCGAGATCTCCCTCTGGTTCCCGGAGCTGTGACTCCGTGGGCGGGCGCTCGTTGATCCAGGCCTGTCTCAACGGCGCGCGCCCTCCGGCCGCGCACCCCGCCCTGCCTGTCACCCCCGTCCAGCTCGCCTCCGACATCGTCCGTGCGGTCGAGGCGGGCGCCGACTGCATCCACCTGCACCCGAAGGACGTCGACGGACTCGACACCCTCGACGCCGACGCGGTCGACGCGGTGATGACCGCGGTGCGCTTCGTGTCCCCGTCGGTGCCGATCGGCGTCACCACGGGCGCCTGGGCGCTGCCCGACCCCGCCGCCCGCGTCGAGGCGATCCGCCGCTGGACCGTCCTGCCCGACCTCGCCTCGGTGAACTGGCACGAGACCGGCTCCGAGGCCGTGGCCGCCGCCGTGCTCGAGCACGGCATCGGCATCGAGGCCGGACTGTGGAGCCTCGACGCCGTCGAGGCGTGGGCGCAGTCCCCGTTGCGTGGCGACGTGGCGCGCGTGCTGATCGAGCTGCCCGAGGGGATCGGCGAGACCGAGCTGGTGATCCTCGCCCAGGACATGCTCGAGGCGGTGCGGGCCGTCGACCCGCGGGTGCCGGTGCTGCTGCACGGCGAGGCCCGCTCCGCGTGGCCGGCCCTGCGTCACGCGGTCGCGCTCGGGCTGGAGACCCGCATCGGACTCGAGGACACCCTGCGGCTGCCCGACGGCAGCACGACACCCGACAACGCCGCGCTCGTGCGCGCGGCCCGCGAGCTGGACGACCGGCACACGATCCCCGTGGGACTGCCCGAGGAGGACGTCCCGCTGGCCTGAGGGTCAGCCCTGCTCGAGCAGCTCTCCGTCGAGCCACGCGACGCGACGCTCCAGCCACCGGTGCAGCAGGTCGACCTCGTTCCGCCAGCCCTCGCCGGGCTCCACCGCGGGGTCCTCGTTGGCGAAGACGAACGTCTCGGGGTCGCTGTCGAGGGGGCTCGCCGCGATCGGCAGTCCGGGACCGTCGACCTCGGGTGGGCTGAAGTTGTCCACCGCGTCGTCCTCGATCACGGCGGCCCGCTCGTCGACGAAGTCGCCGATCGTGCCGAGGTCTTCGGACACCTCGCTCCACCGCTGCGCCACGCGCTCCGCGAACTCCGGATCGGACATCAGCACGTTGTAGTAGTGGCCCTGCCGCTGGTTCCACACCTGCGTGGGGGAGAAGGCGCGCCGCCACGCGGGGTCGTCGCTGATCCCGTACCAGGACCGCTGCAGCCACCAGCCCTTCGGATGGTCGAGGCGCCAGGAGCCGTTCTTGCGGTTGCCCTGCGAGGCGGTGAAGTCCCACGGCGGTCCCATCGCGAGGGTGTCGTCGCCGCGCAGCACGAAGTGGACGTCGTCCTGCAGGGGGCTGCCCAGGTTCTTGGTCAGCTCGTTCACGAGGTACCAGTCGGCGAACGAGTCGAGGTCGAGCCGGTCGCGGTAGCCGTTGTCCGGGAACGCCGGGTCGTACAGGAGGTCCTCGATCTCCTGGAAGCGCGCGGCGACCTCCTGGCGGTCGGCTGCGGAGCCCTCGTCGAGGTACACGCGCAGGCCCCGCTCGGTGCGGAACCGGGGCCGGTCCGCGAGGTCGCGGGCGTCGGCCAGCAGCAGCTCGTCGTCGGCGGCGATCTCGATGCGACCGTCCTGGACGGTGGGGCGCTCGCCGAGCAGGTACAGGCCGCACGCGGTGCCGTTGATCTCGAGGTTCGCCGGCACGAGCCGCGGCACCCAGTCGAGACCGATCCGGCGGGCGATCTCCATCGCGGTGGCGCTGCGCAGCAGCGACCGGTCGGCGAACTCGTCCAGGAGGACCCAGTCGCGCGAGGCGGGCAGGCCCAGGACGGAGGCGACCTCGGAGAGCTCGAGGTCGTAGGGGCGCTTGAGGCTGTTGAAGGGATTCGCCGTCTCGGTCACGGAGACGGCGGCGGAGAGCTCCTGGCGCTCGTGCCCGGGCGCCGTGATCGCGAGCTCGACGTCGGTGGGGTCCGTGACGCTCGTGACGAGGTCGTGGCACGGTGCGGCCGGCTCGGTCGCGAAGTCGTCGGTCGGCACTGTGAGCCGCACGGTGGCGACGCCGTCGACCTCGACCTCCGGCTGCACGGTCGCGGACGTGGAGGGCTCGTTCCCGCCGTCGGCGTCTGGAGCGGAGCGCAGGTTGACCGCGATCACGAGCGCCATCAGCCCCAGCAGCGCGAGGGACACCACTGCCACCGAGACCGCCCGAGTCCTGCTCATGGACGAAACCCTACGTCCCACCACTCCCACCAGCCCGGCCCGGCACCGCCACGGCGAGACGACGCGCCGACGACCCGCAACCGAGGGTTACCGCCGGGTACGGTGTCGAGCGTGAACCGTTGGATGCCTTGGGCCTGGGGTGCGGTCGTCGGGCTGCTCTACAGCCTCGTCTCCGTGCTGTCGTGGCGGCGGCTGACCGTGAACTCGTGGGACAACGCGATCTTCGAGCAGGCCGTCAAGGCCTACTCGCGGTTCGAGGCGCCGATCGTGCCCGTGAAGGGTCCCGGCTACAACATCCTCGGCGACCACTTCTCACCGATCGACGCGCTGCTGGCGCCCGCGTACTGGCTGTTCCCGTACGGCCAGACGCTGCTGGTGGCCCAGGGGCTGCTCATCGGCCTGTCGGTCGTGCCGGTGACCCGCCTGGCCGTCGATCGGCTCGGCGCGCGCGTCGGCTGGACGATAGCGGTCATGTACGGCCTCGCCTTCGGCTTCGGCAACGCCGTCGTCGCCGACTTCCACGAGGTCGCCTTCGCGGTCCCGATCCTGGCGATGGCGGGCGTGGCGTTCGTCGAGCAGCGGTACGCCGCCGTCGTCTGGTGGTCGCTGCCGCTGCTGCTGGTCAAGGAGGACATGGGCGTCACGGTCGCCGCGGTCGGGGTGGCCCTGTGGCTGGTCGGGGAGCGTCGCCGCGGACTGATCCTGGCGATCGTCGGAGCCGTCGCGCTCGTCCTCGTCGTGTGGGTCGTCATCCCGGCGTTCAACACCGGGGGCGGGTACGACTACACGGGCAACCTCGGCGGCGAGGTCGGGCTATGGGAGACGCTGACCACCGAGGCCGACCGCAAGCTGCTCACCCTGCTGCTCACCTTCGGGGTCACGGGCTTCGCGGCGCTCTGGTCGCCGTGGGCCGTGGTGGCCGCGCCCACCTTCCTGTGGCGATTCCTCGGCGACGTCGAGTACTACTGGGGCACCGACTGGCACTACTCGATCGTCATCATGCCGATCGTCTTCGTGGCGATGATCGACGCGATCGGCAGACGGCCACGGCTCGAGTGGCCGGGCGTCGTGCTGGGCGCCGCCGTGGGCGGCTACCTGCTGGCCGGCGGTCCGGTCGTGAAGCTGCTCGAGCCCGAGACCTGGGAGGCGTCGCCCCGGCGGGAGGCGATGCAGGAGGCGATCGGGACGATTCCCGAGGACGCCGTCGTCGAGACCGACATCGCGGTGCTGAAGTACCTCACCGGCAGCCACGACGACGCCTACTGGATCGGGACGATCGGCGACGTCGTGCCCGACTACATCATCTTCGACCGTCAGCTGACGCAGACCGACCCCGTCCAGCACGGGGCCGAGCACGGCGCCTCGTACGAGATCGTCTTCGACCGCGACAACTACGTGGTCGCCCGTAGGCTCGGCTGAACGACGGACGCCGCCCGCCCCGAGGGGCGAGCGGCGTCCGAGCGAAGCCCAGCCTCAGGGGTGGGTCATGCTCATGACGTCGAGCGCGGCGTCGAGGTCGGCCTCGCTGATGTCGCCCCGCTCCACGTAGCCCTCCTCGATGACGACCTGGCGGATCGTCTTGCGCTCCTTGACCGACTTCTTCGCGATCGCGGCGGCGTTCTCGTAGCCGATGTGGCGGTTGAGCGGCGTCACGACCGACGGGCTCGACTCGGCCAGCTCGAGGCAGCGCTCCACGTCGGCGGTGATGCCGTCGATGCAGCGGTCGGCCAGCGTGGTGGAGGCGTTCGCCAGCAGGCGCATCGACTCGAGGATGTTGCGGCCGATGACCGGCAGCATGACGTTGAGCTCGAACGAGCCCGAGGCGCCGGCGAAGGCGATCGCGGCATCGTTGCCGATGACCTGGGCACACACCATGAGCGTGGCCTCGGGAAGCACCGGGTTGACCTTGCCGGGCATGATGCTCGAGCCGGGCTGCAAGTCGGGCAGGTGGATCTCGCCCAGGCCGGTGCGCGGGCCCGAGCCCATCCAGCGCAGGTCGTTGTTGATCTTGACCAGGCTCACCGCGATCGTGCGGAGCTGGCCCGACATCTCGACCAGGCCGTCGCGGGCGCCCTGCGCCTCGAAGTGGTCGCGTGCCTCGGTCAGCGGCAGGCCGGTGCGCTCGGCGAGGATCTCGATGACGCGCTGCGGGAAGCCCTTCGGCGTGTTGATGCCGGTGCCCACGGCGGTGCCGCCCAGGGGGACCTCGGCGGTGCGGGGGAGCGAGGCCTCGACGCGCTCGATGCCGCGGCGGATCTGCGCGGCGTAGCCGGCGAACTCCTGGCCGAGGGTGACGGGCGTGGCGTCCATGAGGTGGGTGCGGCCCGACTTCACGACCTCGGCGAACTCGGCGGCCTTGGCCTCGAGGCTCTTCGCGAGGCGGTCGAGGGCCGGGATCAGCACGGTGGTGGCCGACTCGGTGGCGGCGACGTGGATCGAGGTGGGGAACACGTCGTTGCTCGACTGCGAGGCGTTGACGTGGTCGTTCGGGTGCACCTCGATGCCCGAGGCCTTCGTCGCGAGCGTCGCGATGACCTCGTTCGTGTTCATGTTGCTCGAGGTGCCCGAGCCCGTCTGGAAGACGTCGATCGGGAAGTGCGCGTCGTGGGCGCCGGAGGCGACCTCGTCCGCCGCGGCGACGATCGCGTCGGCCATCGCCTGGTCGAGGATGCCGAGCTCGGCGTTGGCGGTCGCGCAGGCGGCCTTGATCTGCGCGAGGGCGCGGATCTGGGCCGACTCGATGGGCGTGCCGGAGATCGGGAAGTTCTCGACGGCGCGCTGCGTCTGGGCGCGGTAGAGGGCGTCGGCGGGGACCTTGACCTCGCCCATGGTGTCGTGCTCGATGCGCCACTGAGTGTTGTCGGTCATGCTTCGCACCCTAGTGGGCGCAGGTCGCGAGGCGGGTGCGAGGTCGGCTCAGCGGGCGCGGGCCGCCGTGGCCGCGATCGCGTCGACGAACGTGTCGTACAGCTGCGCCGGCAGGTCGTGCCCCATCCCGGCGATCTCGAGCAGGGTGGCGCCGCGGATCGCATCGGCGGTGGCCCGTCCGCCGGACCGGTGCACGAGGAGGTCCTTCGTCCCGTGGATCACCTGGGTGGGCACCGTGACGGCGCCGAGTCGCTCGGTGCGGTCGGGCTGCGTCAGCACGGCCATCATGTGGCGCGAGACGCCGCTGGCGATCCAGCCGCGGTCATAGGTCTCGAGCGCGCGGGCGTAGGCGACGTCGTCGGGCGTGGGGAACGCCGGCGAGGCCACGACCTTGCCGTTCCTGACCGAGAGCTCGGCGTACTCGGGGCGGGTGCGGCCGGCGGGGGCGAGCATCGTGCGCATCACGAGCGGGTGGATCCAGCCGACGCGGCGGCGGCCCGTGGTGGACATGATCGAGGTCAGCGAGCGGACGCGGTCGGCGTGGTCGACCGCGAGGGTCTGCGCGACCATGCCGCCCATCGACACCCCGACGACGTGGGCGGACTCGATGCCCAGGTGGTCGAGCAGCGCCGCGGCGTCATCGGCGAGGTCGTCGAGACCGTAGGGCGCCGTGCCGCGGCCGAGGTACGCCTTGAGGAGGTCGGCCCGCGTGACCGGGTGGTGCCGCAGCTTCGTCGAGCGACCCGTGTCGCGGTTGTCGAACCGGATCACGTGGAAGCCGCGGCGCGCCAGTCGCGCGCAGAAGTCCTGGGGCCACCAGGTCATCGGGCCGCCGAGGCCCATCACCAGCAGGACGGGCTCGTCACGCGGGTCGCCGAACGTCTGGTGGCACAGGTCGAGCCCGTTGGGCAGGTGCGCGAACAGCTCGTCGGAGACCGCGACGGTCTCCTCGCCGGCCTGCCCGGGACCCATCGGCTCAGTGCTCGTAGTCGATGGAGGAGAACGCCGCGAGCTTGTGCAGGCGGTGCTCGCTGCGGATCGTGCGGATCGTGCCCGAGCGCGAGCGCATGACGATCGACTCGGTGGTGGCGCTGCCGGCGCCGTAGCGGACGCCCCGGAGCAGGTTGCCCGAGGTGATGCCCGTGGCGACGAAGAAGCAGTCGTCGGAGGTGACGAGGTCCTCGGTCGTGAGGATGCGGTCGAGGTCGTGGCCGGCGTCGATGGCGCGCTGGCGCTCCTCGTCGTCGGTGGGGGTGAGGCGGCCCTGGATGACGCCGCCCAGGCACTTCATCGCGACGGCGGTGATGATGCCCTCGGGCGTGCCGCCGATGCCGAGCAGCAGGTCGACGCCGGAGTCGGGACGGGCCGCGGTGATGCCGCCGGCGATGTCGCCGTCGGCGATGAACTTGATGCGGGCGCCGGTCTCGCGGATCTCCTGGACCAGCGCGTCGTGGCGGGGGCGGTCGAGCACGCACACCGTGACGTCCTCGACGTCGAGGCCCTTGGCCTTGGCGACGATCGCGATGTTCTCCGAGGCGGGGAGGCGGATGTCGACCTTGCCGGCGGCCTCGGGGCCCGCGATGAGCTTCTCCATGTAGAACACGGCCGACGGGTCGTACATCGAGCCCCGCGGCGCGACCGCCATGACCGAGATCGCGTTGGGGAGGCTCTTGGCCGTGAGGGTCGTGCCGTCGATCGGGTCGACCGCGACGTCGCACTCGGGACCGGTGCCGTCGCCGACGCGCTCGCCGTTGTAGAGCATCGGGGCGTCGTCCTTCTCGCCCTCGCCGATGACCACGACGCCGTCCATCGAGACGGTGTTGATCATCGAGCGCATCGCGTTGACCGCGACGCCGTCGGCGCCGTTCTTGTCGCCCCGTCCGACCCAGCGGCCGGCGGCCATGGCCCCGGCTTCGGTCACCCGGACGAGGTCCAGGGCGAGGTTGCGATCAGGGGCGGCCTCGGCGGGCTTCAGTGCGTCCACGCGCACAGCCTATCGGGCCGGAAGGCTAGGCTGGCCGAGGCGACCGAACGGTCGCCGCAGGCGCGGACAGGAGCAGGATGAGCGGGTACTCACGAGGCGTTCCGGCGATGGGTGACGTGCTGCGCTCGGTCCTGGTGCTGGGCGGCGTCGTGCTGGCGATCTTCCTGTTCGGCAAGCTCTTCACGCAGACGCCCGACCAGCCCACCGCCGACGTCGACTGGCGCACCGCCGCGAGCGGCGTGGAGGTGCGCGCCGGTTTCGTGCCGCTCGTGCCCACCGAGCTGCCCGAGGGCTGGCGCGCCACGCGGGCCGAACTCATCGACGACCGCTGGCAGCTCAACGTGGTGACCGACGTGAACCAGTACGTGGGCCTCACCCAGCGCACCGCCGCGGCCGACGAGCTGACCAAGCTCGTCCAGGATCGTGCCGAGGGCAGCGAGCCCGACGGCGAGGTCGAGATCAACGGCGTCACGTGGCAGGTGTTCAAGGGACCCGACGGCGACACCACGCTCGGCCGCGCCGTGGAGTCCGAGATCGTCGTGGTCACCAGCAGCGCGCAGCGCGCCGTGGTGGAGGACTACGTCGCGTCGCTGGAGCCCTTCACGTCCTGAGCGGGATCCACCCGGGCCCGCGCCCCGTCGAGCCACCGCTGGCACGCCTCGGCGAGGGCCTCGCCGCGCTCCCACAGGGCGAGCGACTCCTCGAGCGTGGTGCCGCCGGTCTCGAGGCGCTGCACGATCGAGACGAGCTCGTCGCGCGCCTGCTCGTAGGAGAGCTCGGACGGGTCGGGCAGTTCACTCATGGGGATGCTCCTGCAGGTCGGTGACGCGGACGGTGGCGAGGCCGTCGGTGAGGTGGAGGACGAGGTCGTCGCCGGTGGCGATCGTGCCGACGGACGTGACCGCGCGGCCCTCGGGATCGAGGGCGACGGCGTAGCCGCGCTGCATCGTGGCCAGCGGCGACAGGGCGCGCACGCGCGCCAGGTGGTGGCCGACCTCGTCGTGGGCGCGGGCCAGCCGGGCTCGCATGGCCAGCCGGGCCCGCTCGCGCTGGGCCGAGACGACCTCCTGCTGGGTGTCGACGAAGGCGGCGGGGGAGCGCAGGACTGGGCGGCTGCGGAGGGCGTCGAGCCCCGCCTGCTCGCGGTGCAGCTGGGCGGCGATCGCCTGGCGCGCGCGCTCGCGGGCCCCGGCGAGCCCGGTCAGCTCGTCGCCCACGTGGGGCACGACGCGCTTGGCCGCGTCGGTGGGCGTGGAGGCGCGCAGGTCGGCGACGAGGTCGAGCAGCGGCACGTCGGGCTCGTGGCCGATCGCGCTGATGACGGGGGTGGTGGCGCCGTGGACGGCGCGCACGAGCGCCTCGTCGGAGAACGGCAGGAGGTCCTCCATCGAGCCGCCGCCGCGGGCGATGACGATGACGTCGACGTGGGCCGCGGCGTCGAGCTCGCGAAGCGCCGCGATGACGGCCATCGCCGACTGCGAGCCCTGCATCAGCGCGTGGCGGACCTCGATCGCGGCGCCCGGCCAGCGGTCGCGGACGTTCTCCAGGACGTCGCGCTCGGCCGCCGAGCCCTTGCCGGTGATGAGGCCGATCGAGGTGGGCAGCAGCGGCAGCGGTCGCTTCCAGCGCGCCTCGAACAGGCCCTCGGCGGCGAGCAGCTGGCGACGGCGCTCGAGCTGGGCGAGCAGCTCGCCCTCGCCCGTGGGACGGATCTCGAGCAGGCGCAGCGACAGGCGGCCGTTCGGCGAGTAGAACTCGGGCTTCGCGTGCACGATCACGCGGGTGCCGTCGGTGATGGGACTGGCGCTGGACTCGACCACGCCGCGGAACGCGGTGGCGCTGACGCTCATCGTGGCGGTGAGGTCGCGCAGGGTGAGGTAGTACGTGTTGCCGCTCAGCTTCGGCTGCACGACCTCGGCCTCGACCCACACCGCGCCGAGGCGCGCGATCCAGCCCTGCAGCGCGAGCGAGACGGAGCGCAGGGGCGCGGGCTTGTCCGCGCTCGTCTCCAGGGCCATGCGCCCACCCTATGAGGCGGCGCCGACGCTGCGGTCCTCATCGCCGGGTCGGTAGGCTGGTGCCATGTCCACTCAGGTCGATCTCGGCATGCCCGGAACCTCGGGCCAGGTCCTCCTCGCCGACCCGCGCGGCTACTGCGCCGGCGTCGACCGGGCCGTCATCACCGTCGAGAAGGCGCTCGACCTCTACGGCGCCCCCGTCTACGTCCGCAAGCAGATCGTGCACAACAAGCACGTGGTCAACGATCTCGCGGCGCGCGGTGCGATCTTCGTGGAGGAGCTCGACGAGGTCCCGCACGGCGCCACCGTCGTGTTCAGCGCCCACGGCGTCTCGCCGGCGGTGCACGCCGAGGCCGCCGAGCGCAGCCTGAAGACGATCGACGCGACCTGCCCGCTGGTGACCAAGGTGCACCACGAGGCGCGCCGCTTCGCCGCCGACGACTACCGCATCCTGCTGATCGGCCACGCCGGTCACGAGGAGGTCGAGGGCACGGCGGGCGAGGCCCCCGAGCACATCACCCTCGTGGAGCACCCCGACGACGTCGCCGCCCTCGAGTTCCCCGAGGGCACCCGGCTGAGCTGGCTGAGCCAGACCACCCTGAGCGTCGACGAGACGATGGAGACGGTGCGCCGGCTGCGCGAGAAGTTCCCGCAGCTGGAGGACCCGCCCAGCGACGACATCTGCTACGCCACCCAGAACCGCCAGGTCGCGGTCAAGGAGATCGCCAAGGACGCCGACCTCGTGATCGTCGTCGGCTCGGCGAACTCGTCCAACTCGGTCCGCCTCGTCGAGGTCGCGCTCGAGGCCGGCGCCAAGGCGTCGTACCGCATCGACGACATCAGCGAGATCGACGAGGCCTGGCTCGAGGGCGTCAGCACCGTCGGCGTCACGTCCGGAGCCTCCGTGCCGGACGACCTCGTCCAGGACGTGCTGCTCTACCTCGGCGAGCGCGGCATCGGCGACGCCAAGGCGATCCGCACGGCCGACGAGTCGCTCATCTTCGCCCTGCCGCCCGAGCTGCGCCGCGACATCAAGGCCGCCGCGCAGGCCTGACGGCCCCGCCGCCCGCCCTCAGCGGCGAGCGGGCCTCACCACCAGGGCGGTGCCACCGCCACGGCGCTTCGGCTCGGCCGCGGCGGTGATGAAGCCGCGACGGTCCACCTCGATCGTGGCCGCGGCCCCGATCTCGGCGGCCGACGTGAACGTGTCGCCCGAGGGCACCAGCACCTGGCCGAACGGGCGCAGCGCGTCCGCGTACCGCGCGATGAACTCCGGCTCGGCCGGCGTGGTCGCCGCGTTGCGCTGCGAGGCACGCGGCGCCGCCACCGCCTCGGGCAGCGTCATCCCGAGGTCGATCCGGTTCATGAGGATCTGCAGCACGGTGGTGATGATCGTGGCGCCACCGGGGGAGCCCACCACGTAGCGGACCTGCCCGTTCTTCGTGACGATCGTCGGCGACATCGAGGAGCGCGGACGCTTGCCCGGCTCGATCCGGTTCGGGTCGTTCGCGTCGTAGGTGGTGCTGAAGTCGGTCAGCTCGTTGTTGAGCAGGAACCCGCGACCGGGGACGGTGATGCCCGAGCCGCCGGTCTGCTCGATCGTGAGGGTGTAGGCCACCGCGTTGCCCCACTTGTCCACGACGGACAGGTGCGTGGTCGAGATGTTCTCGGTGTCCGCCTTCTCGTCGAAGGCCGCCGTGGCGCAGCCGCTGCCGTCGAGGGCGCCGGCCGGGACCGGGCGCGTGGACGCGCGGTTCGGGTCGATCGTGCAGTCGCGCGAGTCGGCGAACCGCTGGCTCAGCAGCGTGCGGGTGGGGACGTCGACGAACGCCGGGTCGCCGAGGTAGGCGGCGCGGTCGGCGAACGCGCGGGCCGAGGCCTCGAGGTAGAGGTGCAGGCTCTGGGCCGTGCGCGTGCCACCGCCGAGGCGGTGGTTCTCCAGGATGTTGAGCGCCTCGCCCACCGCGATGCCGCCCGACGAGGACGGCGCCATGCCGTAGACGTCGTGGCCGCGGTAGCTGACCTTCGTCGGCTTCTGGAGGCGGACCTCATAGCCCTTCAGGTCGCGCGTCGTCATCGACCCGGGCGGCACCGGGAGCGTCGTCGTGGGGCTCTTCGGCGGGTCCTGCACGGTGCGGGCGATGTCCTCGGCGAGTGCGCCACGGTAGAACGCCTGGGCGCCACGTCGGGCGATCAGGGCGTAGGTGCGCGCCAGCTCGGGGTTGCGGAAGCGCGACCCGACGACGGGCGCGTCGCCGTTCGGCAGGAACAGCTCGGCCGTGTCGGGGAAGGCCGAGAAGCGGGTCTTGTTGTCGAGCGTCTGGTTGCGGAACGTCTGGTCGACCGTGAAGCCACGGGCGGCGAGCCGCGTCGCGGGGGCGAGGTTGCGTGCCAGCGAGCGCTTGCCGAACAGGCGCGACGCCTTGTCCCACGTGGCGACCGTGCCGGGCACGCCCACCGAGACGCCCGAGGAGACGAGGTCGGCGAAGGGGCGCGGCTGGCCCGTGGCCTCGTCGTAGAAGGTGCGGGGCGTGACGCCCGCGGGAGCGGTCTCGCGACCGTCGATCGTGGTGACGCGTCCGCTGCGACCGTCGCGGAACATGAAATAGCCGCCTCCGCCGACGCCCGCGCTGTAGGGCTCGGTGACGCCCAGTGCGGCCGCGGTGGCCACGGCGGCGTCGGCCGCGTTGCCTCCCGACCTGAGCACGGCGAGGCCCACCTCGCTGGCGTCGCGGTCGACGGAGCTGACCGCTCCGCCGTAGCCGTAGGCGGTGGGGCCGGCGGCGACCGGCCGGTCGTGACCGCCCCCGCGCGCCTGCGCCGGGGACTGCAGGGCCACCGCGCCGGCGGCCAGGGTCAGAGCGGACAGGGCGGCGACGGAACGTCGGACGATCATGGTTTCCCCCCGGAAGAGTCGTCGTCCTGTCACGGTAGGTCGGGGATGCGCGCCCGGCAACCGGGTCGACTCCGGCGCTCTCCGGCGGCGTGGTCACGGGTCGGATAGTGTGGGGCGTCGCCTCCGCCGGGGGAGTCGCTTCGTCCGCACCACCCCCCAGAGGACCCCATGCGCCGCGACAAGGCCCTGCTCATGACCTCGGTCGTCTCCTCGATCCTGGCCGCCGGCGTGCTGCTCTACGTCCCCCTCCTGGTGGGCTCGCAGGACGACTTCTCGGCCGGGCTGATGTTCCTGACGCTGCTGGTCACCGGCCTCATGGCCGGACTCCCCGTGCTGGCCAGCGCGGTCGCGCACGGCTGGTTCGGGCTGCGCGATCGCTGGACGGCCGCCGTCGCCTCGATCGCCGCGGTGGTGGCGAGCGTGCTGCTGATCGGCGCGGGCGGGCGCACGGGAACCCTCGTCACGACGGCGATCGTGCTGGTCGTGGTCTTCGTGGGCCTGTCGCTGGCGGGCTCGTGGGTGGCCTCGAAGGCCTCGGGACCGGGTCTCAGCGGCGGACGCTGACGATTCGCGCCACGATCACCGCGAGCGCGAGGGCGTGCCCGATCAGCAGGGGCACGCCGTGGGCGATCGTGGCGGTGAGGGTGCGGCCGAACAGGCCGGTGTCGGCGGGCAGCCCCTCGACGACGATGGCCTCGGGCACCTGCCACGCCAGCAGGAGCAGCGACCCGACGAGCAGCACGGGCGGCATGACGCCGACGGTGAACAGCCCGCGCTCCTGCACCGCGGTGGCGGCTGTGAGCACGACGAGCACGAAGCCGACCGCGAAGGCCACGCCCAGCCGACCGTCGATGAGGTCGAGCCCGGTGACGGCGGCGAGGGTGAGGGCGGAGCACGCCACGGTCGCACGTGGCGTCAGGTCGTACCTGGACGCCACGGCCGGGGTCCTGGCCAGGGCCATGACGGCGCCGGCTGCCGGCGAGCTCATGCTCATGACGTTAGTTCATCGAGCAGCTCGGGCGCGGTCATGACGCGGGGTGTCGCCTCGATCACACGCGGATGGAACGGCGGCTGGTCGTCGACCTTGAGGTCGTGCAGCCTCCGCGCGCTGACGAGCAGGCGGGACTCCACCGACGCGACCGCGTCGTTGTAGGACCGGACGGCCCGCTCGAGCGAGGCGCCGAGGCGGTCGACGTGCCCGGCCACGGTGCCGAGTCGTTCGTAGAGCTCGCGCGCGACGCGGTGGATCTCGCGGGCGTTGTCGGCGATCGACTCCTGCGTCCATGCCAGGGCGACCGTGCGCAGCAGCGCCACGAGCGTGGTGGGGGAGGCCAGCACGACCTGCCGCTCGGCGGCGTGCTCGAGCAGGGCGGTGTCGGCCTCGAGCGCCGCGGAGAGGAAGGACTCGCCGGGCACGAACAGCACGACGAACTGCGGCGCGGCGTCGAACTGGCGCCAGTAGGACTTCGCCGCGAGCTGGTCGACGTGGCCGCGCAGCTGGCGGGCGTGGCGGTCGAGGTGGGCCTCGCGGACGTCGGCGTCGTCGGTGGCGGTGGCGTCGAGGAAGGCGTCGAGCGGTACCTTCGCGTCGACCACGATGTCGCGGCCGCCGACCAGCCGCACGACCATGTCGGGACGCAGCCGCCCGTCGTCGGTGCTGACCTGCAGGTCGAAGTCGCAGTGCTCGGTCATGCCCGCCAGCTCGGCGGTGCGGCGCAGGTGCATCTCGCCCCACCGGCCGCGCACCTCGGGACGGCGCAGCGCGGTGGACAGCGAGGCGGTCTCACGGCGCAGCGCCTCACCCGTGAGACGTACGGACTCGACCTGCTCGCGGAGCTGCGCGTGCCACTCGATGCGGCTGGACTCGAGGTCGCGCAGGCGGGTGTCGAAGCGGTCGAGGCTCTCGCGCACGGGCGCGACGGCACGCGAGGTGGCGGCGGTGGCCACCTCGACGTCGTGGGCCGACGCGGGCCGGGCGCGGACGCCCAGCAGGTAGCCGAGCGCGCCGGCCAGGCCGGCGACGAGCAGGAGCAGCAGCAGGACGGTCAGGCTGGGGAAGGTGGCCATGCGGCCATGGTGGTGTCGGGGTCTGACAGTTCTGGTCCGAGGCGGTGCGCGCCGGAGATGCACGGATCTTTCGACCGTGTGGTCGTCCCAGCGACATCGTGGTACCAAGATCCGTCCGACAGGGTGGACAGGGTGCCGCCCCGGCGGAACGATCGGGTCACGCGCACCCAGGAGGCACCATGCCCAAGATGACCCTCGCGATCAGCACGACCCTCGAGCCGCGCGGCCCGGCGGCGGCCGTGGTCCTCACCGACGAGCAGGTCGAGTCGTTCGGCGCGGGCCGCTCGTTCCCCGTGCGGATCACGATCGGCTCGGTCACCGAGCCCGCCCGGCTCGCGCGGATGGGCGAAGAGAACCTGATCGGGCTCAGCAAGGCGAAGCGCGAGGCGCTCGGGGTCGAGATCGGCGACGAGGTCGACGTGCGGATCGAGCTCGACGACGCGCCGCGCGAGGTGGACGTCCCCGATGCGCTGGCGACGGCGCTCGACGCGGCGGGCCTGCGGGAGGCGTTCGACGCGCTGGCCTACTCGCACCGCAAGGAGCACGCCCGCTCGGTGGCCGAGGCGAAGAAGGACGACACGCGCGAGCGCCGGGTCCAGAAGGTTCTCGACGCCCTGCGCGGGTCGTGAGGGTCAGTCGCGCGTGAGGTCGGCGACCTGGTAGCTCCAGACCTCGCTGTGGGTGGAGACGGGCTCGGGCGCCTCGCCGCCGGCGCGCTCGGACTCCGAGCGGTGGCCGTGCCCGAAGGCGGGCGAGCTCAGCCACGCCCGGAACGACTCCTCGTCGCGCCAGCGGGTGACGACGAGCCACTGCTCGCGGTCGTCGGTGGGCTTGAGCAGCTCGAAGCCCTCGAAGCCCTCCTGTCCGTCGACGGCGCCGGCGCGCTTGGCGAAGCGGTGGGCCAGCTCGTCGCCGGAGTCCTTCGGAACGGTGATGGCGTTGATCTTGATGACGGTCACGACAGCCATGCTGCCACTGCGGCCCGATCGAGGACGATGACGGCGTCGTCGTCGTCCTGCCAGGCGATGCGGGCAGGGACGTGCGCGGCCTGCTCGGCCGAGAGCAGGGTGACGAAGGCGCCGCCGGGCGCCAGCCACTCGGCCATCGGGGAGACGACGGCGCGCACGTGGTCGAGGCCGTCGCGGCCGCCGTCGACGCTGGAGCGCGGCTCGTGCGCGCGGAAGTCGCCATGGATGCCGTCGATCCGCGCGCTCGGCGCGTGGGGGAGGTAGCCGACGGCGAGGTCGATGCGGCCGCGGAGCGCCGGCGGCAGGGCGTCCCACCACGACCCGTGATGTGTGGTGAACCCGAAGCGGCGACCGTTGGCCCGGGCGACCACGACCGACGCCGGATCGAGGTCGACCGCGTGGACCTGCGCGGTCGGAAGGCGGCGCGTCATGACCGCGGCGATCGCTCCGCTGCCGCAGCCGAGGTCGACGACGACCTCGGCGTCGGGACGCAGGACGGCGGCCACCTCGGGGATCGCCTCCGCTCGACGGCGGGGGACGAACACGCCCTCGGCGACGGCGACCGCGACGCCGCCGAACTCGGCCACGCCCACGGCCTGCTCGAGCGGCAGGCCGGAGACCCGGGCGGCCACGGCCCGCTCGACGTCGCCGGGGTCGATCAGGTGACGGCGCACGAACGCGGCCTCGCGCTCGGCGAACACGCACCCGGCAGCACGCAGCCGGGCGACGATCGGGTCGCTCTCCACGACTCGATCATCGCCCGGCCACGTCATCGGACGCCCGTCAGGGCAGCAGCCACAGCGAGCTGCAGTTCGACTTCACGGCCTTGCCCGTGAGGCGATCCGCCAGCCAGTCGTGGGTCTGGCCGAGGCGCGTGATCGCCGGACCGAGGTGGTTCAGCGCGGTTCCGCCAGTGCCGACCAGCTGCACGACGGGCGTGTACGTGACGTTGACGCCCTGGGCGCACCAGTCCTTGGCCAGCTGCTTGGCCTGCGCGTGGTCGACGATGTCGTCCTTCGTGCCGGTGAGGACCTGGACGGGCACGTTCGGCTTGAGCCGGCCGATGCGCTGGGCGTCGACGGGGGCGCGCAGGGCGGCGTCGTTCTTGACGATGTCGTAGAGCGACTTGCCGTTGGTGGTCCACTTCGACGTCTTCTGGAAGCCGTACGAGAACAGCGTGCCGCCGATGCACTGCGTCTTGACCTTCTCCAGCGCCTCCTTGCCAGCGGGCGTGGCGAGCGTGTCGAGGGCGCTCTGCAGCTCGGGGAAGTACGGCGTGATGCCGTTGATCGCGTAGGCGATGACGCCGGTGAGGTCGGTGCCGTCGGCGGACTTCAGCACCTCGACGAGGTTGGCCGGGGGAGCGCCGGCGTAGGCGCCCTTGAGGTTCAGCTCGGGGGCGTAAGAGGGAGCCAGCTCGGCCGCCGAGCCCGCCGCGCCGCCACCCTGGGAGTAGCCGTAGAGGCCGATGGGCGACGCGGTGGTGACCGAGGTGTCGGGGAGCTGCAGCGCGGCACGGGCGGCGTCGAGCAGCGCCTGGCCCATGTCGAGACGGTTCGTGTAGGTGTGGACGCGGTCGGTGGTGCCCAGGCCGATGTAGTCGGTGAGCACGACGGCCATGCCGCGGTTGAGGAAGTCGTGGATGCTCGGGATCTCGTAGCCGATGCCGAACTCGTCGCCCTCGACGTTGAGGAAGGTCTCGAGGGACTTGGAGGGGGCACAGGCGTCGCCCTGGCCCTGGGTGCCGGCGGCGACCGCGACCAGCGGGCGCGGACCCGTGCCGGTCCACTTCTTCGTCGGCTCGATGTAGGCGCCGCTGACGGCCGCGGGCTCGCCGGCCGCGTCGGTGGACGTGTACATGATGCGGGTGGCCTTGCCGGGCAGGTAGAGGCCGTTGAGCGTCAGCGCGAGCTTCATCGGCTCGGTGCGGATCACCGTGCCCTTGCCGGAGGGGAGGTCGGCGGGCGGGTCGTAGAACGTGGGCGCGGCGTTGGCCGCCTGCGGGGCCGCGACGAGGCCGGCGAGCAGGGCGCCGGCGGCCGCGGTGACGAGGAATCGAGCGGATCGGAACACGAGGTACTCCCAAGTAATGTGACGCTGGTCACGCGAAAGGTATCACGGAGTTACACCTGCGCGACATGGGGATTCCCTGGTCGTGGGCACGCGGCAGTAGGCTGGTTCCCCGTGGCCCTCACCATCGGAATCGTCGGACTTCCCAACGCCGGCAAGTCGACGCTCTTCAACGCCCTGACCAAGAACGACGTCCTCGCGGCGAACTACCCGTTCGCGACGATCGAGCCCAACGTCGGCGTCGTCGGCGTGCCCGATCCGCGGCTGGAGAAGCTAGCCGAGATCTTCGGCTCCGAGCGCATCCTGCCCGCCACCGTCGAGTTCGTGGACATCGCCGGCATCGTGCGCGGCGCGTCCGAGGGCGAGGGCATGGGCAACAAGTTCCTCTCGCACATCCGCGACTCCGACGCGATCTGCCAGGTGACCCGCGTGTTCCGCGACGAGGACGTCACGCACGTCGACGGCGACGTGAACCCCGCCAGCGACATCGAGACGATCTCGATCGAGCTCGTCCTGGCCGACCTGCAGACCGTCGAGAAGGCGCTGCCGCGCCTCGAGAAGGAGTCGCGCAAGGACAAGTCGCTCGTCTCGCAGTTCGAGGAGGCGAAGAAGGCCAAGGAGGCGCTCGAGGCCGGCACCGGCGTGCTCAATGCGGGCCTCGACCTGGCCGAGCTGCGCGACCTGCACCTGCTCACCGCGAAGCGCTTCCTGTTCGTCTTCAACTGCGACACCGACGAGCTGAACGACGAGGACCTCAAGGCGAAGATGCGCGAGCTCGTCGCGCCCGCCGAGGCCGTCTTCCTCGACGCCAAGAGCGAGGCCGAGCTGGTCGAGCTGGGCGACGACGAGGAGGCCGAGCAGATGCGCGCCGAGATGCTCGCGGACCTCGGCATCGAGGAGCCGGGCTTGGACCAGCTGGCCCGCGTCGGCTTCGACACCCTCGGCCTGCAGACCTACCTGACCGCGGGCCCGAAGGAGGCGCGCGCCTGGACGATCAAGAAGGGCGCCACCGCCCCCGAGGCCGCCGGCGTCATCCACACCGACTTCCAGAAGGGCTTCATCAAGGCCGAGATCGTGTCCTTCGACGACCTGATCGCCGCCGGCTCGATGAACGACGCCAAGGCCGCCGGCAAGGTCCGCATGGAGGGCAAGGACTACGTCATGGCCGACGGCGACGTGGTGGAGTTCCGCTTCAACGTCTGAGCCTCGGGCGCCCGCCCTCGGTTCAGGGTGGAGCTGTTGCGCGCGGACCCCTGGGCTGAGGGGTGGCCTCACCCTGACAGGCTTCTGTCATGGGTCACGTCGACGTCGCACACCTGGAGTACGTCCTGCCGGACGGGCGGTTGCTGCTCGGTGACGTGTCGTTCCGGGTGGGGGAGGGTTCCGTCGTGGCGCTGGTCGGCCCGAACGGGGCCGGCAAGTCGACGCTGCTCCGGCTGATCGACGGCTCCCTGACGCCCGACTCGGGCACCGTGAACGTCTCCGGCGGCCTGGCAGTGATGCCGCAGTTCGTCGGGACGGTTCGGGACGGCTCGTCGGTGCGTGACCTGCTGGTGAGCGTGGCGCCTGACCGGATCCGCGACGCCGCGCGAGCGGTCGATGCCGCCGAGGCCGCGCTGGCCTCGAACGACGACGAGGCCACGCAGATGGCCTACGCCCAAGCGCTCTCGGACTGGGCCGAGGCCGGCGGCTACGACTACGAGAACACCTGGGACATGTGCACGATCGAGGCGCTCGGTGCCTCGTACTACTCCGTCATGGACCGTGAGGCCGTGACGCTGTCGGGCGGTGAGCAGAAGCGGGTCGTGCTGGAGGCGTTGCTGCGCGGACCGGCCGAGGTGCTGCTTCTCGACGAGCCCGACAACTACCTCGACGTGCCCTCCAAGCGCCGGCTGGAGCAGCAGCTGCGCGAGACCCGCAAGACCGTGCTGCTGGTCTCGCACGACCGCGAGCTGCTGTCGGAGGCCGCTGACAAGATCCTGTCGGTCGAGCCGTCGCCGGCCGGAGCGGACGTGTGGGTGCACGGCGGCGGCTTCGCGTCGTTTCACGAGGCCCGCATGCAGCGGTTCGCGCGGTTCGAGGAGCTGCGCAAGCGCTGGGACGAGCAGCACGCGCGGTTGAAGAAGCTGGTGGTGAGCCTGCAGCAGGCCGCCGCCGTCAGTCATGCGATGGCGTCGCGGTACGCCGCGGCGCAGACCCGGCTGAGGAAGTTCGAGGAGATCGGGCCGCCCCCCGAGCCGCCGCGCGAGCAGGACATCACGATGCGCCTCAAGGGCGGCCGCACCGGCGTGCGTGCGATCACCGTCGAGAAGCTGGAGTTGACGGGTTTGACGGCGCCGTTCGACCTCGAGGTGTTCCAGGGCGAGCGAGTGGCCGTGCTCGGCTCGAACGGCTCCGGCAAGTCGCACTTCCTGCGCCTGCTGGCGGGCCAGCCGGTCGACCACTCGGGTGCTTGGAAGCTCGGCGCGCGGGTCGTGCCGGGACACTTCGCACAGACCCACGCCTACCCCGAGCTCGAAGGCCGCACGCTGCTGGACATCCTGTGGGCCGAACATGCCCTGCAGCGCGGGCCGGCGATGTCGTTACTGCGGCGCTACGAGCTGGAGCAGCAGGCCGAGACCACGTACGAACGGCTCTCGGGAGGGCAGAAGGCACGGGTGCAGATCCTGCGCCTCGAGCTCGGCGGAGCGACGTCGCTGCTGCTCGACGAGCCCACCGACAACCTCGACCTGGAGTCGGCCGAGGCGTTGCAGGCCGCGCTCGAGTCGTACGAGGGCACCGTCCTGGCCGTGACTCACGACCGTTGGTTCGCCAAGACCTTCGACCGATTCCTGGTCTTCGGGGCCGACGGCGTGGTGCGCGAGAGCTCGGAGCCCGTGTGGGACGAGGGACGCGTGCAGCGCGACCGCTGAGACACTGGACCGTCCGGAACCGCTGCCCACGCGCACCCTCACTCCCAGAGGGCCACGTACGTCCAACCGCTCAGCCAGCAGCGGAGTGAAGTCAGACGCCTCGCCCCTCCACGCATCGCGCAGGGACCCGAACTCCAGACGGCCCATCGTGTGGTCAGTCATCCGTGGCTTCTTGGAGTCGAACGAGAGAAAGCAGCATGGCAGGCCGCGCTGAGCGTCGGGCGCTAGTTCTTGCGCGAACGATAGACGTCCGCGCGGCGCCAGGGTGATCGTTCGCGATGTTCTGGCGCTGAGGCCCGGGTAGGGGCCCAACCATCTCAAGATCCGCGACGAATCGCGGGTACTTCCCGACGGGTCCATCCTGAGAAGGACAGCACGCCGGGTGGATCCGACCTCGGCGACCGGACGATGGAAGCCGGCGGCGACTGCGATGCACGGCCACGCGGCCACTCCCGGCGGGGGGCGGCACCATGTGCACGAGCATCAGATTCTCCGACGGGAGCGGCCATCTGTACCTGGCCCGCAATCTCGACTGGACGCAGGGCTACGGCGAGCGGGTGGTGGTGACGCCCACCGGTGTCGAGGTGCCCTCGCCCTTCGGGGCGGTGCCGAGCATCCGGCACGCCGTCATCGGGATGGCGATCGTGGAGGAGGGCACGCCCCTCTACTTCGACTGCGGCAACGACGCGGGTCTGGCGGTGGCCGGACTCAACTTCCCGGGCTACGCGCGCTACGCGCAGGAGCCGGTCGAGGGCGCGACCAACGTCGCTGCGTACGAGTTCCCACTCTGGGTGACGTCCCAGTTCTCCAGCGTCGACGAGGTCGAGGCGGCGCTGCGGAGTCTGGTCATCGTGGACAAGCCCATCAACGATCGGTACCCGAGCTCGCTGCTGCACTGGATCATCGGCGACGCCACACGCGCCATCGTGGTGGAGGCCACGGACGAGGGGGTGCAGGTCTTCGACGACGACGTTGACGTCCTGGCGAACCAGCCGGGCTTCGGCTGGCACCACGAGAACCTGCGCAACTACCTCAACGTCGGCCCGGAGTTCCCCGAAGAGACCGAGGTCGGCCGAGCGCGCCTCGCGCCGTTCGGCTCCGGGTCGCACATGCGAGGGATTCCCGGGGACTACTACTCGCCGTCCCGGTTCGTGCGCGCGGCCTACGTGAACGCGCACTACCCGCAGAAGTCGACGGAGGAGGAGAACGTGAGCCGCGCGTTCCACACGCTCCAGCAGGTCGCCATGGTCGACGGGAGCGCGGCCATGGGCTCCGGTGAGTTCGAGACGACCATCTACACCGGGCTCTTCTCGGCGCGGACCACGACGTACTACTGGAGCACCTACGACGACCCCGCTGTCCAGAGCGTCGCGCTGGCGGACCACGATCCGGCCGGCAAGGAGCTCGTCGTCGTCTGACCGCTGATCGCACCCGGGTCGCGGCTCGGCGATCACCGGGGGCTGGCTCTAGCGGTGTGGCGCTCGTCCCGCTGTCTCGGCGCGGCTGCCGAGGAGGCGGAAGGCCTGGGCGAGCTCAAGCGGCTCCACGGCCTCGATCTCGGCGTCGAAGCGCAGGAGCGAGGCCGCGAGCGCCGGCCACGACCACGAGCCCTCCACGACGCGAGTGCGGTCGTCCGCGACCGTCTCGGCGTGACCGTCGCGGACGAAGGGGCGCACCCGGTCGATCGGCAGGTGCACCACCGCCGCTCCGCGGCACGGCCAGTCGCTGTCCACGGACCCCCGGAACCGGGAGGTGACGAAGGCCGCAGGGTCGCCGCCCGGCAGGTCGCGCGGGACGAACCGCGGTCCATTCGGGACGCGCGGGCTGATCCGGTCGGCGCGGAAGACGCGCCAGTCCGCGCGGTCGAGGTCCCAGCCGACGAGGTACCAGCGGCCGTGCCGGTGGACGAGGTGATGGGGCTCGACGCGGCGCCGAACGCCGGCGTGGTCGAACCGCAGGACCTCGCGCGCATGGACGGCGGCGCCGATCGCGAGGAGGACGTCGCGGTCGACGGCCGGGCCCGATCGCGCCTCGACCACGTCGACGGGCAACGCGTCCAGGCGGTGCCGCAGTCGTGACGGCATGACCTGGCGCAGAACGGTGAGCGCCCGCAGTGCCGCCTCGCCGATCCGGTCGTCGAGCCCGAGGCCGGTGGTGGTGGAGACCTGCAGTGAGAGGGCCAGGGCCAGTGCCTGGTCGTCGTCGAGGAGCAGGGGCGGAAGGTCCGCTCCGGCGTCGAGACGATAGCCGCCTGCCGGCCCCGTGAAGGCCTCGATCCGGTAGCCGAGCTCGCGCAGCCGCTCGACGTCGCGGCGCACGGTGCGGGGGCTGACGTCGAGACGCGACGCGAGCACCTCGCCCGTCCAGTCGCGGCGGGTCTGCAGGAGCGAGAGCAGGGCGAGCAGCCGTCCCGAGGTCGTCGTCACGTCTCGATTCTGGCGCAAGTAACGGACAGATGCTGACCGCAATGCTCGGGAGGCTGCCACGAGAGCGGCCACCGTGGCCGCCGGAAATGAGGGTCTCCATGTTCAACGTCCTGGGTGACATCAGCTGGCTGGCGTTCGGCATCGCCGCCGTCGCCTCGATCGTGCTGGCGGGCGTGTGGTTCGCCGTCGTCGTGCCCCGCCCCTATGCACTCGCCCTCGGGCGGGCGGGGGAGTCGACGCCTCCGGTGAGCGCCGTGTCCGCGGTGGGGCCGGTCGTGTGCCAGCTCGTCACCCTGCTCGCGACCGCGGTGCTGCTCGAGGCTCTCGGTGTCACCACGACGGGCGATGCGGTGGTCTTCGGCCTCGTCGTCGGCGTGGGCTACCTGACCGCGATGGCCTTCCAGATCGCGATCAATCCCAACGTCCCGCGACCGCTGCTCTACGGCCTCGTGAACGCGCCCTACTTCGTGGGCACGAGCGTGCTCGCCTCGGTGCTCCTCGTCGCCGTCGGATGACGTGCGAAGGGGTCGAAGGGCGGGGTCACCTCGTGCCCTTCGGCCCTGTGCGCGCCAGCGTTACGGCGGGACGATCGAGGGGTAGGAGGCGAGGGCCATGTGGACGATCCGGAGCATGGGCGGCATCGCACTCCTGCTCGCCGGCAGTACGTGGCTGTGGCTGACGCCGGCGTTCGCCGGGCGCGGCGTCGCGACCTCCGGGGCGCTGTGGTGGGTCACGCGGCTTCTCTGTCTCGTGACGATCGCGGGATTCTGCTTGGCGACCTACGGGCTGTTCGCCCGCCACCCCTGGTGGGAGACGGCGGCACTGACGTCGTCGGCCATCGGGCTCGTCGCCCTCCTCACCTACGCCGTGGCCGCCGCCCGCGGTGGTGAGCCCACCGGCACGTGGCTGTGGAACGCCTTCGTCCACGTGCTCATGCTGGCGGGGATCGCCGCCCTGCTGCTCGTCCCGGCGCTGGAGCGCTGGGTGGACTCCCACGTGATGAGCCCCTAGGAGGAGGAGATCCCATGAGCTGGCTGTTCGGTGCCTTTCTCATCGCCCACGGTCTGGTGCACGCCGCGATCTGGCTGGCGCCCGCCTCGGACGACGTGCCCTTCGACGTGCGGCACTCGTGGCTGCTGGGCGAGCTCGGCTCGTCGACGACGGTCGTGGCCCTGGCGGCGGCAGCGGTGTTCGTCGTCGCGGGCATCGCGTTCCTCGCGGGTGCGCCCTGGTGGCCGGGTGTGCTGTTGGCGGCGTCGCTGATCTCGCTCGCGCTGCTGCTCGTGACCTTCACCCCGTGGTGGCTGCTCGGCGTCGGCATCGACGTGGCGCTGGCGGCCGTGGCCCTGCGGGAGCTGTGGACCTGACCCACCGCTCCGCGGCGCCAGATGTGTAGCGTTCGCCACCGTTCTTCGGCCCCATCCTCCGGAAAGGGGTGGAGACCGCTACACATCTCGCGCGCCGGAGGCGTGGACGCGGACGGAGGTCAGCGCTGGCCCGGCAGGGTGCCGAAGCTGTTGCGGTACCGCGTGCCCTCCTTCGGGCGGGTGAACCGCAGCCCGCTCCACGTGGGGTCGACGGACAGGCAGGTGCTCTCCACGAGGCCGCAGTCGTAGCCGATCTCGATGACCTTCGGAAGGGTCAGGTCGGAGCCCAGACCGCGTCCCTTCGGCCACGAGAGCCAGAGCTTGCCCTGCGGCGCGACGTGCGGCACGAGGCGGGGGAACTCGGCTCGCATCTGGTCCTGCGTGACGACGAAGAGGTGGAGGTAGTCGATCTCGCCGCGCAACGGCACCATCCTCAGGTCGGGGAGCCCCATGGACTCCGGCACGCCGTCGGGCGCGTGCACGAAGTGGGCCGTCCAGCCGGGCTTCACGCCCATCTTCTCGGCGACGCTCCGGTTGCCCACGGGCTCAGCCCTCGACTCGCACGTGCTGTCGGGCGGGGCGACCGGTCGCGACCACGGCCACGGCAAGCGGGAGCAAGATGACGCATCCGGCCGCGCTCGCGTGCGCGAGCGCCTCGTGAATCGGGAAGAGCTCGTTCGGGACGGTCTCGCCGGGGATCGGCATGTCGTGGGCATTGGCCCACACCACGAACTGGACGAGCCACAGGAGCCAGGTGACGAGTGCGACGGCCTCCGTGACCCTCCGGAGTCGACGACTCGGTCTCAGCAGGCCCGCGAGTGCGGCGATGGCCGGGGCGATGAAGGCTGCGAGCGCCCAGCCCAGGATGATCCACCACTCCGCGAGGCTCTCCATGGCGCAAGGCTAGGCCTCGCGGCGCTCGCCGGGGCTGTTTTCGACGGTGACCGGTGGCATGCTGCCACCCATGGAGTCCCGTCACGTCAGCCGCGTCATCGCCGCATCGCCCGAGGAGGTCTACGACTTCGCCGTGGATCCCGCGCACCTGCCGCGCTGGGCGGCGGGGCTGGCGCAGGCCGAGGACATCGAAGTGCAGGGCGACGTCCTGCGGATGCAGTCGCCGATGGGAGAGGTGTCGGTGCGCTTCGTCCCGCGCAACGACCTTGGCGTCCTCGACCACGACGTCACCCTGCCGAACGGCGACGTCGTCACCAATCCGTTCCGCGTGCTCGCGCACCCGGAGGGCGCCGAGATCCTCATGACCGTGCGCCAGCTGGACCTCTCGGACGAGGACTTCGACCGCGACTGCCGCCAGGTGGCGGCCGACCTCGACACGCTGGCCGGCCTGCTCGAGGGCTGACTCAGGGCGAGACGGCGCGCGCCTCGGCCGGGTGTCCGGGCTCGAGGTCGTCCGCGTCCGAGACGCGCAACGGCGTGAACGGCCCGCCGCTGTGGGCCGAGAGCACGCGCGTGGCCAGGCAGACGTGGTCGCCGCCGTCGTCGAGCACCGCGATCCGCTCGAGCAGCAGCCGGTTCGGGAGGTCGCGCAGCAGCGGCGTGCCGTGCTGGTCGGTGTCGACCTCGAGGTCGGCGAACTTGTCGGTCTCGGCGCTGCACGCGGTGCCGAACCGCTCGGCGAGCGCGTGGTCCTGGTCGGTGAGGAAGTGCACCGCGAAGTGCGTGGCGCGCAGACCCGTGCGGTACGTGTGGTTCGCCTTCGACAGCCACAGGCTGTAGTGCCCGCTGTCGATGCTGGACTGGGAGTGGAAGCCGACGAGGCAGCCCGCGCGCTCGTCCTCCGCCGCGGTCGTCACCACCACCAGGGGCGGGTCGACGGACGTCATCAGGGACTCGAAGGCCTCGTCGCTCACGCCAGCACCCTACGTCCGCCGGGCGTGCTCCGCAGCGGACGAACGATGAGGCATTCGGGTACCCCGGCGGGGCGAAAGGCATCATTCTGCGTCCCCTACGGTGGACGGGTGACCGAGCTGCTGATCGCGCGCCTCGTGCTGTTCGTCGTCATGGCGGGTACGGGAGTGCTGCTGCTGTGGATGGCGCGCGCCGCGGCCTCGGGCCGCCTCCGTCGCAACGCGCTCGCCGGGATCCGCACGCCCAGCACGATGGTCAGCGACGAGGCCTGGCTCGCCGCCCACCAGCGCGCCGAGCGCCCCACGCAGGCAGCCGGAGCCGCATCGCTCCTGGTCGCCGTCGTGATGCTCACGCCGGTCTCCGAGACCGCCATGTTCGTCACCGTCATGCTCGGCGCTGCCGCGATGCTCGTGCTGGTGATCCACGGCGCCGTCGTCGGCGGGCGCGCCGCGCGGGCGCTCGACGACTGAGGTCACACGTCGGCGAGGTCCGTCCCTTCCGGTGCCCAGTTGCCGTGGAAGCCCGCGGGCACGCGGCCGGGAAGGTGCACCGTCGCGACGTCCTCGAGCGTCGCGGCGTCGAGCAGGCGCAGCTGGCTCCGACCCTCGGCGCGGTCGTGGACGTAGCCCATCAGCACGCCGTCGTCCTCGGCCGTGCCGTCGGGGTCGGGCACGAAGCAGAACTCGCTCGCCTCCATCCCGGAGCCCAGCCGGCGCGCGTCGGTGGTGCCGGTGGCGAGGTCGTGCCGCAGGACGGTGTCGCCCGGGACGCCGTCCTCGAAGCCCACGGCCCAGCCGTACCGGTGCCGTCGTCCCGTGAGCCGCTCGTCGTGCCGAGGGAACTCCTGCGACCGCTGGTCCAAGCCGCTCTCGTGGGCCCGGCCGGTGCGCAGGTCGAGGGTGAACCGGGTCAGCACCGCAGGGCCCTCGTCCGGCCCGTTGAGGACCGTGTCGAACATCCGCGGGTGCCGCACCACGTCCACCACGACGGAGTCGCCGTCGTCGTAGGCGTTCAGCGTGTGGAAGACGTAGCAGGGGTCGATCTCGAACCACCGCACGGCGTCACCATCGGCGTCGCGCGGCAGGATCCCGATCCGGGCGGGGTAGTCGCGGTTCCACCGGTAGGGGAGTGAGGGCTCGTCGCTCCCGCCGCGCGCGATCCGGGCGATCACCGGCTCCGGCAGCGGATTGCGCCCGATCACCCGGTTGAGGACTCCGCGGACGAGTGGCCTGATGAGGCGCGGCACGTCGGCGGTGGCCATCGCGATGTCGAACGTGACGGGCAGGTCGAGGATCACGACGTGCCGTTCGGTGAGGGCGAAGTCGTGCATCATCGGGCTGCCGTGCACCTCGATGTCGACGCTGCGCCGGATCCGGCCGTCGTTGCCGAGCACCGAGTAGGCCACCTTGTTGCCGCGCATCCAGCTGTAGGACAGGGCGTGCAGCTCCCCGGTGTCGGGGTCGCGATGGGGATGCGCCGCGTAGCCGGGCCGACCGGGCAGGCTCGGCAGGGTGCCGCCGAAGTCGCACGGGCCCACCGTGTCGAGCTCGTGGGTCAGCTCGTAGGGCGGCGCGCCCGCCTCGACGAGGGCGAGCGTGCGCCCGGCGTGCTGCAGGACGTTGGTGTTGGCGGCGAAGTCGAGCTCGCCGGGCGTGCCGCGCACGGGCTCGCCGAGGGCGTCGGCGACATCGGCCGAGCGCACCCAGCGGTTCCGGTACCACTGGGCCTGTCCGTCGCGCAGCCGGACGCCGTGCACCATGCCCTCGCCGAGGAACCAGTGGTGCTGGTCGCCGGGGTCGTCGAGCGGATTCGGGCCGATGCGCAGGTAGCGGCCGTCGAGGTGGGCGGGCAGTCGCCCGGTGACGGCCAGGTCGGTCGCCGTGAGCTCCTCGCGAACGGGCGCGAAGTTGTCGCGCAGGTACCGGTTCGTCGAGCTGGTGATGGGGTCGATGGTGTGGGTCATGGCGTCTCCTCAGACATGCGCCCGAGCCGCATAACGCTGTTATCGCTCGACCATAACGCCGTTATGGCAGGGTGTCCAGCATGAGCTCGGAGACCACCGCCGACACGCCGGACGCCCGTCGCAGACTGCTGGAGGAGGCGGCGCGCATCCTCGACGAGCAGGGCCCGTCGGCGCTGTCCGCCCGCCGGCTCGCCACGGGTGCCGGCACCTCCACGATGGCCGTCTACACGCACTTCGGCAGCATGGGCAAGGTCGTCGACGCCGTCGCGACCGAGGGATTCCGTCGCCTCATCGACCGGGTGGACGCCGTCGAGAGGACGGACGACCCGGCGGCCGACCTGTTGGCCACCGCGGCCGCGTACCGCGAGAACGCCCTCCAGAACCCCCACCTCTACGCCGTGATGTTCGGAGCGATCAGTGTGCGTGGTCTGGGTGGCCAGGGACCTGACCCCGATGTGGCCTACGCGGCCTTCCGGCAGCTGGTGACGCTGGTGGAGCGGGCCATGGACGCCGGGAGGCTCCGTCGCGACGACCCGAAGGCCGTGGCGGCACAGTGGTGGAGCGCGCTCCACGGCTACATGATGCTGGAGCTCGCGGGGATGGACCAGGTGGTGAGGGATCCGGAGCACCACGTGCTGTGGCGGCTCATGGGCAACCTCCTCGAGGCGCTCTCGGACTGAGCGCACCCACGAACGATGAGGCATTCGGGGACCGGAGCGGGGCGAAAGTCATCATCGTTCGTCCCGCCGGAGGCCGGCCTCAGGCGCTGCGGGGGGCGTACATGATGACGGCGACGCCGACGAGGCAGATGGCGGCGCCGGCGACGTCCCAGCGGTCGGGGCGGAAGCCGTCCAGGAGCATGCCCCAGGCCAGCGAGCCGGCCACGAACACGCCGCCGTACGCCGCGAGGATGCGCCCGAAGCTCGCGTCGGGCTGCAGCGTGGCCACGAACCCGTAGAGGCCGAGTGCCACGACGCCCAGTCCCATCCACATCACGCCGCGGTGCTCGCGCACGCCCTGCCAGATCAGCCACGCGCCGCCGATCTCGGCGACGGCGGCCACGGCGAACAGGGCGATCGAGCGCAGGACGTCCATGGCGCGATCATGCCGTGTCAGGCTGGAGCCGTGACCGACCAGCCCCAGACGGCCGAGGCGCTGATGCGCTCGCGGTTCGACGCGTTCCGGCGCGGCGACCGCGACTGGCTGCTCGCGACATGGCACCCCTCGACCCGCCCGGACGACCTCGATCTCGCGGACAACCCGCGCTGGCGCGGCTTGCAGATCGTCGACACGCAGGCCGGCGGGCCCGGCGACACGACGGGCGTGGTGGAGTTCCGCGCCACGTACCTCGTCGACGGCGAGCTGGGCATCCTGCACGAGCGGTCGCGCTTCGTCCGCGAGGACGGACGCTGGCTCTACGTGGACGGGGACGTGCGGTGAGCGCCGCGGGAGACCTCCCGACCTCGATCGGCAGGCCGGCGACCCATGCGCTCCACGCCGCCGGCATCACGACGCTCGCGCAGGTCTCCGAGCGCTCCGAGGCGGAGGTCCTCGCGCTGCACGGCGTGGGACCCAAGGCCGTGCGGCTGCTCCGCGAGGCGCTGTCCGACCGAGGCCTGCGCTTCCGTCCGGGCGACTGACTACGCTCGCACCATGACGGAGAGCGTGAAGGGCCCCGCCTCGTACTTCCCGGCGATCGAGAAGAAGTACGGCGAGCCGATCGAGCACTGGATGAGCGAGCTGGAGTCGGTCGCGACCGCGAAGCACATGGAGCAGGTCGCGTTCCTCAAGGACCAGCACGGCTTCGGCCACGGACACGCCAACGCGCTCGTCGCGGTGTTCCGCCAGCGGAAGGGACTCTGAATGGCCCAGCGCATCGCCTTCGCCACCTGCGCCAAGCTCGCCGAGGGATTCGAGGACGACCACGCGGCCGCGCGCCTGCTCGACGCGGACTTCGTCGTCTGGAACGACCCCGCGGTCGACTGGTCGGTGTACGACCACGTCGTGATCCGCTCGGCGTGGGACTACACGATCCAGCGCGAGGCGTTCGTGGCCTGGGTGCGGTCGCTGGGCGAGCGGGTCTCCAACGCGCCCGACCTCATCGCCTTCAACTCCGACAAGGCCTACCTCGGCGCGCTCGGCGTGCCCACGGTCCCCACGGCGTACGTCGTGCCCGGTGCCGAGACGCCCCAGCTGCGCGGCGAGGTCGTCGTCAAGCCCACGGTCTCCGCCGGCGGCCGCGACACCGGCAGGTTCGACCCCGACCACCACGACGAGGCCCGCGACCTGATCGCGCAGATCAACGCCTCGGGTCGCGTCGCGATGGTGCAGCCCTACGTCGAGGGCGTCGACGCCGCGGGCGAGACCGCGGTCGTCTTCCTCGACGGCGAGGTCTCGCACGTCCTGCACAAGAAGCCGGTCCTGCGCGAGCAGGGCACGCCCGAGCTGCTCGATCCCGACGACCCGGCCTCCGAGGCCGCGATCATGCACGACGAGGACCTCGTCACGTCGGGCGAGGCGTCCCCGGAGTTCCTCGACCTCGCGCACGCCGCCCACGGCGAGCTGGCCACCCGCTTCGGCGTGCCGCTCTACGTGCGCGTCGACATGGTGCCCGGCCCGTCGGGTCCGGTCGTCATGGAGATCGAGGCCGTCGAGCCGTGCCTCTACCTCGACCTCGCCGAGGGAGCGGCCGAGCGCCTCGCGGACGCCGTCAGAGCGCGCGCGACCCGGTGACGACGTCCTCGGGACGCAGCTTCTCGGGGGCCAGCCACACCGCGATCGCGGTCGTGATCGGCACCGCCAGCACGAGCCCGATCGCGCCGACGAGCGTGCGCACGATCTCCTGGGCAATGCCCTCGGTGACGGCGACCTCCAGCAGGGGCCGCTGGTAGGCCGAGATCAGCAGCAGCGTCGTCATCGCCGTGCCCGCGTAGGCGAACACCAAGGTGTAGACGCTCGACGCGATGTGGTCGCGGCCGATCCGCATCGCGGAGCCGAACAGCTCGGCGCGGCCCGCGGTGGGCTTGAGGGCGCGCATCTCCCAGACCGCGCTGGCCTGGGTCACGGTGACGTCGTTCAGCACGCCGAGGCCGGCGATCACCATCGACGCCGCCACGACTCCCGCGAGACTCATCGCGGGCGCGGTGGCCAGCAGCAGGTGGTCGTCCTCGGAGCCCACGCCCGTCAGGTGCGCCCAGTCGGTGGACATCGCCCCCACCAGCGCCGTGAAGGCGATGCCGAACAGGGTGCCGAACAGGGCGGCGGTGGTGCGGATCGAGACGCCGTGCGCGAGGTAGAGCACGGCGAGCATGATCACGGTCGAACCCGCCACCGCTACCGCGATCGGTGGCTGGTCGGCCAGCAGGGCGGGCAGGACGAAGCGCAGCAGCACGAGCAGCGTGATCCCGATGCCCAGCAGCGCGAACAGGCCGCGCCAGCGACCCACCACGGCGACGAGGATCGCGAAGACGACGGCGAGGATCAGCAGCTGCGGACCGCGCTGGTGGTCGTAGAACTCGTAGGAGGCCGGCTGGCCCTCGGGCTGGACCTCGATGACGCGGATGCTGTCGCCGACCTCGACGGCCCCGCCGACGTAGCGCGTGGGATCGAGCGTGAACACCGCGGACGAGCCGCGCTCGGTCTCGGCCGTGACGTTCGCGCACGAGCCCTCGACCATCGGGATGTTGTCGGGCCCGGTGCCGGTGCTGCCGCAGTCGAAGGGGTTCACCTCGGTGACGGTGGCGTCCAGGATCGCGACCGAGCCGTAGGGATCCGCGCCCTGCGGGACGTCGGCCTTGTCGGGCCACAGCGCCGCGACCGCGCCGAACGCGACGAGCGCGACGACGAGGACGACGGCGGTCAGCGACCACGCGAGGCGGGGTCGCGGCGGTCCCTCGGGAGGCTGGATCGCGTGGTGGTGTGTCACGATGCCAGCGTGTCAGAAGGCGAAGAGATCCCCGAACACCTCCCCGGTGGATCCGGCGGTGTCTGGCGGGTGGGCCGCACGGTCCGCCGCCCGACCGGTGCCTGGACCCCCGCCGTCCACGAGCTGCTGCACTGGCTGGAGAACGAGGGCCTGGGCGGCATCCCGCACGTCTCCGGGCTCGACGACGACGGCCGCGAGATCGTCTCGTACGTCGAGGGCCGCGGCGTGCCGGTCGACGACGAGGTCGTCCTGGACTCCGTGCTGGTCGAGGCCGTGGGCTGGCTGCGCGACTTCCACGACATCGTCGAGGACTTCCGTCCTGAGGGCCCGCGCGTGTGGCGTCAGGCGGGCGAGGTCGAGCTCACCGGCGACCAGATCATCTGCCACAACGACCCGGGCGCCTACAACTGGATCATCCAGAGCGGGCACTTCGTCGCGATGATCGACTGGGACCTCGCCGGCCCGGGGGAGCGGATCGACGATCTCGCGTTCCTGTGCTGGACCGCGATCCCGCTGTACCGCGAGATCCCGCTCGAGGACGTCGTGCGCCGGCTCGACCTGGTCGTCGACGCGTACGCCGAGTGGGGGCCGATGGCGCTGCTCGACGCCGTGGTGGCCCGCATGACCACCGCCACCGAGCGGATCGCGGCGGGCATCGAGCGCGGCGACCCCGGCATGCTGAACCTCGCGCGCAAGGGCGAGCCGCAGCGCACGCGCGACCGGCTGGCGGCCTTCGAGGCCCGTCTGCCCGAGATCCGCGCCGCGCTCTGAGGCCTCCGGGACCGACCTCGTCGGACCGCCCCGGAATGTGACACGTGTCACGTAGGGTGTCGGCCATGGATTCGATGCTGTCGACCGTGGGACTGCCGGTCGCCCTCGGGGTCATCATGTTCGGGCTGGGGCTGTCGCTGACCGTCGCGGACTTCGCGCGGGTGCGCAAGTCGCCCAAGGCGGTCGCGATCGCGCTGCTGTGCCAGCTCGTGCTGCTGCCGGTGGTGTGCTTCGGGCTGGTGCTCGCCCTCGACCTCCCGCCGCTGCTGGCCGTCGGCATGATGCTGCTGGCCGCGTCGCCCGGCGGCAGCACCGCGAACCTCTTCAGCCACCTGTTCCGCGGCGACGTCGCGCTGAACATCACGCTCACCGCGATCAACTCGGTGGTCGCGATCATCTCGCTGCCGATCGTCACCAACCTCGCGATGGCCTACTTCGACCTCGGCGACGAGGTCTCGCTGCAGTACGGGAAGGTCATCGAGGTCTTCGCCGTGGTCCTGGTGCCCGTCGGCCTGGGCATGCTGGTCCGCGCCAAGCGGCCCGACTTCGCCGACGCGATGGACAAGCCCGTCCGGATCGGCTCGGCGGTGCTGCTGTTCGTCATCATCGCCGGCATCGTCGTGGACCAGCGATCGAACGTGGGCGACTACGCCGCCTCGGTGGGCCTCGCGGTCACGATCTTCTGCATCGCCAGCCTGGTCATCGGGTTCGTCGTGCCCTCGTGGGCGGGCGTCACCGACCGGCAGGCCGTGGCCTGCTCGTTCGAGATCGGCGTCCACAACGCCACGCTCGCGATCTACGTCGCCGTCGAGGTGCTCGACAGCGTCGAGCTCTCGGTGCCCGCCGCGGTCTACGGCCTGGTGATGTTCGTGCTGGCGGCGCTGTGGGGTCTGGTCCTCACCCGGTGGATCCTGCCGAGGTCGAAGGCGCGGGCGCTACCGTCGCACCATGGCTGACGTGCACTTCGACGAGCGCGACGACGCGATCGCGTTCGTCGCCTCCCTGGGGGCGCAGGACGTCCCGTGTCGCCTCCACCGCGACGAGTTCGCCGGCGAGGACGACTTCGACGACGCCGCGTGGCTGGTCGAGGTCGATGCGTCCCTCCCGGGACTCGCGCAGCGCGCCGAGGAGGCCGGGGGCTGGCTCGTCGAGGCGTCGGAGGGACCCGCATCGGTCCCGCCGCCGCTGCCGGAGGCGCCGAAGCGGCTCAAGCGCGCCTGAGGCTCAGGCGGTCTGCGTGGCGTCGTCGTCCTCGGGCAGCTCGATGATGCCGTGGAAGACGGTCACCATCATCTGGTCGAGGACGGTCTCGCGGTCGAACGTCCGGCCCGTCCAGCGCGCCATCTCGGCCGAGAACCAGAGCGCGCCGAAGACCTCCTCCAGCCCCAGGCGGACGTCGATCTCGTCGCGCATGAGGTCGGGGATGCCGTTGACCGTGATCGCGGTGGCCACCTCGAAGAGCGCGTCGAGGCGCTCGATGAGCTTGGTGCGCACGGGGGAGTTCGGCCCGAAGCCGGTCGCGCCGATGAGCGGGCCGAGGTCGACCGCGAGGTCGGCGAGGTCGGTGAAGAACCTGCGGATGCCGTCCTCGACGTCGCTCGCGGAGCCGGCCAGGTCGCGGCTGATGCCGTGGGCGTTCTCGGTGGCGCGGACCATCGCCGCGTCGATCGACTCGAGCACGGAGGCCTCGAAGAGCTCCTCCTTGGACGGGAAGTGCCGGTACAGCATCGCCTCGTTGACACCGGCCTCGGCGGCGATCTCGCGGGTGCGCGTGGCGGCATAGCCGCTCTCCGCGAAGACGCGACGGGCCGACTCGATGATCTGGGCCCGTCGACGCTCCGCGGACATCCGCCGCTTGGGTGTGCGTTCTCCGGTCACGGAAGAGACGGTAGGACACACCACGGCAACATGGGGCAGAAGCCTTGAAACTTATGGGGTTTGTGTGACTCATGTGACTGGATGTGCGACCAAAAGTTACGCAAGTCACCATTTCGACGAATTCGATTGCAGATCGCGTCATGGCGGCCCTAATCTGGCGTCACTCTCTTGAAGTCAATACCTACTTACTTAGGTCGGGATGCTGCCCCGGCCTTCGCGAAGGAGAAGATATGAGCGTTCCGAAGCCGCTCGTCCGGACCCGGCTGTTGATGGCCCGGTCCGTGATGCACTCCACCCGCGTGAGCCTGGGCGCCAAGCGCACCATGGCCGACTCGATGGCCGGAGCTGCCCGCGCCCCCGAGGGCGCGATCTACGACTTCGACGTGATCGCCGGACTGCCCGTGCAGTTCGTCACCGTCGAGAACACCGGCCCGGCCACCGGCCGCGCCACGATGATCTACCTGCACGGCGGCGGCCACGTCGTCGGCAGCTCGCGCGCCTACCGCGCCTTCGCCGCCCATGTCGCGATGCACGCGGGCATGGACGTCCTGCTGCCCGAGTACCCGCTGGCCCCCGAGAGCCCCTACCCGGCGGCGCTCGACTCCCTGATCGCGCTGTACCGCGCGCTCCCGTCCTACGGCGTCGACCCGAGCACCGTGGTGCTGGCCGGCGACGACGCCGGTGCCGGCCTCGCCCTGTCGATGGCACTGGAGATCCGCGACCTCGGCCTGCCGATGCCGGCCGCGATCGGCATGATCAGCCCCTGGCTCGACCTCAACGCCGACATCGAGCGGGCCCGCCCCTCGGCCTCGGACCCGTGGTTCACCCCCGCGCTGGCCACCCGCTGGGCGCGCACCTACCTCGGCGGCGCCGACCCGCTCGACCCGAGCGTCTCGCCGCTGCACGGCGACTTCGACGGCCTCCCGCCGATCGTGGTCCACTACAGCGGCCTCGACCCGCTCCGCACCGACGCCGAGGCGTTCCTGCAGAAGGTGACGCTGCGCACCGAGAGCCCCCGCGTCATCGCCCGCGAGTACCCCGACATGTGGCAGTCGTTCCACCTCCAGGCCGGACGCCTCGAGGCGGCCGACCAGGCCACCGAGGAGTTCGGCAAGGCGATGGCCTCGCTCGTCGAGGCCCCGCGCGGTCACGGCGACGTCGTGCCGATCAACCGCCCGGTCGCCGGACTGGGCGGTCGCCGGCTGCGACTGGTCAAGCCAGCTGCTGCCGCAGGAACTCCATCTGTATGAGCTCGAGGTTCTCGGCGACCTCCTCCTGAGGCGTCATGTGCGTGACCCCCGACAGCGGCAGGACCGTGTGGGGGCGTCCCGCCGCCAGGAGTGCCGAGGAGAGCCGCAGCGTGTGCGCGGCGACCACGTTGTCGTCCGCGAGCCCGTGGATGAGCATGAGCGGTCGCTCGAGCCTCGGGGCCAGCGGCAGCAGTGAGTTGGCGTCGTAGACCTCGGGCACCTCGTCGGGGTGGCCGAGGTAGCGCTCGGTGTAGCAGGTGTCGTAGAGGCGCCACTCCGTGACGGGCGCTCCGGCGACGGCCGCGTGGAACACGTCGGGGCGCTGCAGCACCGCGAGCGCGGCGAGGTAGCCGCCGTACGACCAGCCCGTGATGCCGACGCGGCCGGTGTCGACGTCGTCGGGATAGCGCTCGGCGATCGCGGCGACCGTGTCGACCTGGTCCTGCAGCGTGACCTCGGCGAACCGGTGGTGGATCGCGCGGTCCCACTCCGAGCCACGACCGGGCGTGCCGCGGCCGTCGGACACGACGACGCAGAAGCCCTGGTCGGCCATCCACTGCGACTTGAGGAACATCCGGCCCGATGCCAGCACGCGCTGGGCGCCCGGGCCGCCGTACGGGTCGAGCAGCAGCGGGAGCCGCGTCGAGCCGGGCACGTGGTCACGCGGGAAGAGCACCGCGGCACGCAGCTCGCGCTCGCCCAGGCGCACCAGCTCGACGGACGGTGAGATCGGCGCGGGCTCGGACAGCACGCGGAGCGAGCCGGTGGCATTGCCGCGGCGGACCGTGAACGTGCTGGCGGTGGAGTCGAGGTCCGTGCGGACGACGACGGTGGTGCCGCCGCCGACCACCGCGCCGTGGACGGCTGCGCCCTCGGTGAGGACCTCGGCGTTGCGGCCGGCGGCGAACCGCACGAGGTGGACCTCGGTGGGCTCGTCGGACGCGGTGGCGAGCACGCCGTCCTCGTCGACCTCGACGATCGAGCGCACCTGCCAGGCGTCGCCGCTGACGGGGGTGCCGTCCACGCACACGCGACGGCGGCTGTCGACGTCCTCGACCGTGACGAGGCGGCCCTGCGGGTCGCGGCGCGGACCGGCCGACAGCTCGACCCACGCGTCGTCGGAGAGCTCGCGCAGGGTGCGGGTGGCGCCGGTGGCCGGGTCGGCCTCGAGCACGAGGCTGCGGTGCTGGTCGCGGCTGAGCACCTGCAGGAGCGGGTCCGAGCCCTCCGACCAGTCGACCCGGGCGAGGTACTCGAAGGCGTCGTGGTCCCACGCGATCTCGACCGGCTCGCCGCCCTCGAGCGGCACGTGCCACAGCGTGACCACGCTGTTCGCGGTGCCCGCGGCCGGGTAGCGCTGCTCGACCGCGGGGCGGTCGGGGTGCGCGGGGTCGGCGACGTGCCACACCTCGACGTCGACGTCGTCGTAGCGCTCGACCAGCAGCGAGCGGCCGTCCGGCGCCCACCAGAAGCCGCGGTGGCGGTCCATCTCCTCGGCGGCGGTGAACTCGGCACGGCCCCACACCCGGGTGGGCGTGTCGGGCGTGACCAGCGCGCGGTCCTCGCGGCCGGCCACGTCGACCACGCGCAGCTCGCCGGCGGAGTTCGCGTAGGCGACGTGGCGGCCGGTGGGATCGAGTCGCGGGTCGATCACGGCGCCCTCGGCGGGCAGCTCGCGCACGGCGTCGGCGCCCAGGTGCACGGCGAAGAGGCGTCCCGAGAGCGCGAAGCAGGCCCAGCGGCCGGTCTGGTCGACGTCGTAGGACACGAGGCCGCCGGCGCCCTCGCGGCTGCGCTCGCGGCGCGCGCGCTCCTCGGGTGAGAGGTCCTCGTCGGCCCCGCCGAGCACGGCGACCGGGTCGACCAGCAGCGACTCCTCGCCCGTGGCGACGTCGTACTCCCACAGCCCGCCCGAGCGGGAGACGCCGTTGGCGGTGCGGATGAAGCGCACCGTGCCGCCGTCGGGGGAGACGGTCAGGTTGCGGGGGACGCCGAGCGTGAAGCGCAGGGTGCGTGCGGCCAGCCGGGGGTAGGACTCCGTCATGCCCCCATCCTGTCAGGGCGGTCTGTCACCGTCGGCCCCTACATTGGGACCCATGTCCGACCGCCGACTGCTCCTCGTGCACGCCCACCCCGACGACGAGTCGATCCAATCGGGACTCACCATGGCGAAGTACGTCGCCGAGGGGGCTCAGGTCACGCTCGTCAACTGCACGCTGGGCGAGCACGGAGAGGTGCTGGTCCCCGAGCTGGCACACCTCGCGGCCGAGCACGAGGACCGCCTCGGCCCCCAGCGGCTCACCGAGCTCACCGACGCGATGGCCCACCTGGGCGTCACCGACTTCCGCCGGCTCGGCGGCGACGGCGCCTACCGCGACTCCGGCATGGTCTGGGACGAGAACGGCAACGCCGCCGCGATGGACGAGATCGACCCGCGGGCGTTCTGGCGGGCCGACCTGCTCGAGGCCGCGAACCACCTCGTCGCGATCATCCGCGAGGTCCGCCCGCAGGTGCTCGTGACCTACGACGAGTTCGGCAACTACGGCCACCCCGACCACATCCAGGCCCACCGGGTCTCGACCTACGCGGCCGCGCTGGCCGCCGTCGAGTCGCACCGGCGCGACCTCGGTCCCGCGTGGGACGTGCCGAAGATCTACTGGACCGCCGAGTCCGCCTCGCGGCTGCGCGAGGGCGCGGCGATGATGGCCGAGGCCGGCCAGGAGATGCCGTTCCAGTTCGACCTCGAGAACCTGCCGCCGATGTTCTCCGAGGACGAGGACCTCAGCACGGCCGTCTCGTCGACGCCCGAGCACGTGCAGGCCAAGCTCGACGCGATGCGCGCCCACGCCACCCAGATCACCCCCGACGGCGAGTTCTTCGCGATGGGGATGGACCTCGCGGCGATCACGTGGGGCACCGAGTACTACCGCCTCGCGAAGGGTCGGCGCGGACCCGTGGGGGAGTCCGGCTTCGAGGACGACCTGTTCGCCGGCCTGCGCTGAGTCGGGCTGCTTGGGCCGGAGCCCGTAGGCTTGACGGGTGGAGAAGTCCGTCGATCAAGCCGCATTCCGGGGTGCGCTGTCGCGATTCGCCAGTGGCGTGACCGTCGTGTCCACCCAGCACGAGGGTGTCGACCACGCGATGACCGCGAGTGCGTTCACCTCCGTCTCGCTCATCCCGCCGCTCGTGCTGGTGTGCTCCAACAAGGGCAGCCGCTTCCACGACGCCGTGCGTGAGTCGCGCCGCTGGGGCGTGTCGATCCTGTCCGAGCACGGCCGCCAGGCCTCCGCCTGGTTCGCCCACCGCGGGCGCCCGCTCGACACCCAGTTCGCCGACATCCCGCACCACCGCAGCCCCGGCGGGCTCGCGCTGCTCGACGACGCGCTGTCCTGGCTCGAGTGCGAGACCGAGGCCGAGCACGACGGCGGCGACCACCTGATCCTCGTCGGCCGGGTGACCTGGGCGCAGTACCAGGACGAGACCGACGACCCGCTGCTCTACTACCGCTCGCACTACGGCACGATCATTCGCCAGCCCGAGTCCGAGAAGACGGCCTACCGAGGGGGCGCATGAGCCGCCGTCGCCTGCTGATCGTCGCGGGCGCCGTCGTGTCCGTGATCGCCCTCGCCTACGTCGCCGGGTACGTCCTCACCGGCCAGCGACTGCCGGCCGACACGTCGATCGCCGGCGTCGACGTCGGCGGCCAGAGCCCCGACGAGGCCGAGGAGACCCTCGAGCAGGGACTCGCGGAGCGCTCGAAGGAGCCGATCCGGGCCACGTTCGACGACCGCGACTTCGAGATCGAGCCCACCCAGGCCGGCCTCGCGGTCGACGTGGCCGCCAGCGTGCGCGCCGCGGGCGGCCGCTCCTGGGACCCGCGCGACATGGTCGCCCTGGTCGCGGGCGGCTCCGACCACGACCCCGTGCTCGACGTGGACGAGACGAAGCTGGCCGCGGCGGTGGCCTCGGTCGCCGAGACCGTGGACCAGCCCGTCGTCGAGGCGCAGATCACCTTCCCCGACGCGAAGCCGAAGGCGCGCGCGCCGAAGGCCGGCAACGAGGTCCCGCAGGACGAGTTCGCCGAGGCGATCCAGGACGCGTGGCTCACGCAGGACGAGCCCGTCGAGGTCCCGGTCGAGGCCGTGGCGCCCGCCGTCGACCGCGCCGGCCTGCGTCAGGCCATCCGCGACATCGCCCGGCCCGCCGTGGCGGCGCCGGTCAAGCTCCAGGTCGGCGACGCGACCATCGACCTGCCCGTCACCGCGTACGCACCGGCCCTCGCGGTGGTCGTCAAGGACGGCGCGATGACCCCGGTCATCGACGCGAAGGACCTCGCGAAGCCGCTCACCAGCTCCACCACCGGCATCGGTCGCAGCGCCGTCGACGCCTCGTTCCGCTTCGAGGGCGGGAAGGCGTTCGTCGTGCCCGGCAAGGCGGGTGTGGGCCTCGACCCCAAGACGATGGCCACGCAGCTGGTGCCGGTGCTGACGAAGACGGGCGACGCCCGCTCGATCACCGTCGAGGCCAGCGCGGTGCAGCCCGAGTTCACCACCGAGGACGCGAAGGCGCTCGGCATCAAGGAGCGCATCAGCTCCTTCACCACCGAGTACCCCCACGCCGACTACCGCAACACCAACCAGGCCGAGGCCGCCCGCCGCATCGACGGCGTCGTCCTCGAGCCCGGCGAGACGTTCAGCTTCAACGACATCGTGGGGGAGCGGACCGCGGCGAACGGCTTCGTGTCGGGCTTCGTCATCAACGGCGGCGTGTTCCGCGAGGAGCTCGGCGGCGGCGTCTCGCAGGTGGCCACCACCGCGTACAACGCGGCGTTCTTCGGCGGCCTCGACGACGTCGAGCACCACCCGCACGCGTTCTACATCGACCGCTACCCGGTGGGCCGCGAGGCGACGATCTACTACGGCAGCCTCGACCTGCGCTTCCGCAACCCCTACAAGACGGGCGTCGTCATCCATGCCTGGGTCGACAAGAGCGCGCCCGGCACGGTGGGCCGCATGAACGTCGAGATGTACGGCACGAAGGTCTACGACGTGAAGTCGCGCTCGAGCGACCGCTACAACTTCCGCAACCCGGGCACGCAGTACGACGACACCGACCGCTGCGTCTCGCAGGCGCCGGTCACGGGCTTCGACATCGACATCCACCGCGACTTCTACCAGGGCGGCAAGCGGGTCAAGACCGAGAAGGACACGGCCTACTACCAGGCCGCCGACCGCGTCATCTGCGGCAAGAAGCCCGAGAAGGACGACTGAAGGCTCGCCGCGCCCGTTCCACAAGTTGCACGGTTCGCTCGGAGGCTCAGGGGGCGGTGAGGTACCGGTACGCGTGGTGCGTGCGGAAGCCGAAGGGCGCGTAGAGAGCGATCGCCGGGTGGTTGTCGCGCATCGTCTGCAGGTAGGCCTTGTCGGCGCCGTGCGCCGCGGCCCAGGCCAGTGAGGTCTCGACGATCCGCCGGGCCAGCCCCTGACGGCGGTGCGCGGGATCGACCTCGACCGCCGCGAGTCCCGCCCACTCGCCAGTCACCACGATGCGCCCGATCGCGGCGTCGCCGATCGACACGAAGCCCACGGTCGCCGGGCCCTCGAGCACCGCGCGCGCGGTGGAGGCGTCGCGCACGCGTCCGTAGTGCCGCAGCCAGCCGTCGGTCGCGTGGTCGGCGACGATCGCCTCGGGATCGGCGGCAGGCACATCGCGCAGGTCGGCGACCTGCACGATCGCGCCCGGCGGCTGGTCGGTGACGCCGACCCAGCCGGCCTCGACGAACCGCTGGTGCCACGCCGAGTCCTCGACGATCTGGACGAGCGGACGCAGGTCGCGGGCGCGGTAGAAGTCGACGACCGCGCCGAACGGGTCGTCGGTGCCCGGGTCGCCGTGCACGGCCGCGGAGTTCGCGCGGCCGGTGAATCCGCTCGCCGCCCGCAGCTCCCACGCGCCCAGCGGCACCGACTCGGTGGCCGGCCAGCCGCGCGACGTGACGCGGGTCAGGTCCTCGGACGAGATCGCGCCGGCCGCGCGCGTGCGGACGGGCCGGTCGGGCACGACGCGCATCGCCAGCACGGTGCCCGCGGGCACGAACGCGAGCTCGCCATCGCGCCGCTCGATGCGCAGCCCGTCGGGCTCCGCGCTCAGCACGCGGCCCACGACGTCGCGCGCGCCGTCGCCGCTGCGATGGCGCACGGAGACGCGACGACCGACCAGATCCACGGCGACACGATCTCATGAGGCGAACCCGGCCAGCGAAGCCCGGGTCCCCCGGGAGATACTGGGGACCGACCCCGAAGGAGCAAGCCCGTGACGTATGTGATCGCCCAGCCGTGTGTCGACATCAAGGACCGTGCCTGTGTGGACGAGTGTCCGGTCGACTGCATCTACGAGGGCAACCGCATGCTCTACATCCACCCGGACGAGTGCGTGGACTGCGGCGCCTGCGAGCCGGTCTGCCCGGTCGAGGCGATCTTCTACGAGGACGACACCCCGGACGAGTGGAAGGACTACTACGACGCGAACGTCCACTTCTTCGACGACCTCGGCTCGCCCGGTGGTGCCGCGAAGATGGGCGTGATCGACGCCGACCACCCGTTCGTCAAGGCCCTGCCTCCCCAGAACCAGGAGTGACGGGCGATGGCCGAGGCCCGGGTGTCGGGACGCTTCCCCGACTTCCCGTGGGACACGATCGCCGCCGCCAAGGCACGGGCCGCCGAGCATCCTGACGGCCTCGTCGACCTGTCGATCGGCACGCCGGTCGATCCCACGCCCGAGGTCGCGCGCCAGGCGCTGATCGCCGCGGCCGACTCGCCCGGGTACCCCACGGTCCTCGGCCCCGAGTCGTTGCGGCAGGCCGTCGTCGACTGGCTCGAGCGCCGCTTCTCCATCACCGGCGTCGGCACCGACAACGTGCTGGCCACGATCGGCAGCAAGGAGCTCATCGCCAACCTGTGCGTGCAGCTCGGCCTCGGCCCCGGCGACGTCGTCGGCCTGCCCGAGACGGCCTACCCGACCTACGCCGTGAGCGCGGCCTACGCGGGGGCCACGGCGATCGCCACGGACTCGCGCGTGGCGTTCGGCCCCCAGCGTCCGAAGCTCGTGTTCATCAACTTCCCGGCCAACCCGCACGGCCGCGTCGTCGGCCGCGAGCACCTCAAGGCGTGGGTCGACTTCTGCCGCGAGTCGGGCGCGCTGCTCGTCAGCGACGAGTGCTACCTCGAGTTCGTCTGGGAGGGCGAGCCCGTCTCGGTGCTCGACCCCGAGGTCAACGGCGGCTCGCTCGACGGCATCCTCGCGCTGCACTCGCTGTCGAAGCGCTCCAACATGGCGGGCTACCGCGACGCGTTCCTCGTGGGCGACCGCTCGGTCGTCGCCGAGCTGCTCGCGGTCCGCAAGCACCTGGGCTTCATGGTGCCCACGCCCGTCGCCGCCGCGATGGAGGCCGCCCTGGCCGACGACACGCACGTCGACGAGCAGCGCGAGCGCTACCTCGCGCGGCGGGCCACACTGCGCACGGCGCTGGAGCAGGCGGGCTTCCGCATCGACCACTCGCAGGGCTCGCTGTACCTGTGGGCCACGCGCGGGGAGCCGTGCCGCGACACCGTCGAGTGGCTGGCCGACCGCGGCATCCTCGTTGCTCCGGGCGACTTCTACGGCGCCACCGGCTCGCACCACGTCCGGTTCGCGGTCACGGCCACCGACGAGCGCATCGCCGCCGCTGCCAAGCGCCTCTCGTCCTGAGCGCTGCCTGATCAGCCGGGCAGCTCGACGGCCTCGAGGGCCATCAGCACGCTGCCCACGCACGACGGGCGGTCGTCCAGCTCGGACCCGGTGACCCGCACCTCCCGGGCCACGGGCGTCAGCGCGTGACGGCGCATCGACGCGCGCACCTCGTCGAGCAGCAGGTCGCCCGCCGCGGCGAGGTCGCCGCCGATCACGACGACCTCGGGGCCGAGCAGGTTCGCGACGGCCGCGACGGCCTCGCCCAGGTGGCGTCCGGCGTCCTCGATGAGACGTCGGGCGCCCTGGTCGCCGCGCAGCGCGCGCTCGACGAAGCCTTGCACGTCCAGCTCGCCGCCCGTGGGCGCGTACTGGGCGATGAGGGCGGCGCCACCGACGTAGGCCTCGAGACAGCCGCGGCTGCCGCAGCGGCACAGGGGACCCGACTCGTCCATCGTGAGGTGGCCGAGCTCGCCGGCGGTGCCCAGGCCGCCGTGGTGGACGCGGCCGTCGAGCACGAGTCCGCAGCCGACGCCCGAGGCGATCTTGATGTAGACGAGGTCCTGGTGGCCGCGGCCCGCGCCGCGCATCCACTCGGCCAGCGCGCTGAGGTTGGCGTCGTTGTCCACCACCGTGGTGCGCTCGAAGACCTTCTCGGCCGCGGAGCGGGCGTCGACGCCCACCCAGCCGGGCAGGATCGAGCCGGAGTCGATGATGCCGTCGCGTCCGATCGGGGCGGGGATCGCCATGCCGATGGCGCGCAGGCCGTCGTGGTCGAGGTCCCCGGCCTCCAGCAGCTCGTCCACCATCGAGCGCGCGAGGTCGAGCGCCTCGTCGCTGGGGGCGTCGGGCGCGAGCGGGACGACGCGCGAGTCGCGGATGTCGCCGGCGAGGTCGGCCAGCGCGACCTGCAGGTGCGAGTGACCGAAGTCGACACCGGCCACGACGCCGGCCTCGGGGGAGACGGTGACGGTGGCGCCGCGGCGTCCCGCCCCGGCCTCGGAGTGCAGGAAGCCCGCCGTGACCAGCTCGCGGATGATGCCCGAGACGGTCGCGGGGGCCAGCTGCGTGCGGCGCGCGATCTGTGCCTGGCTGAGCCCGCCGGCCTCGCGGACGACCCGGACCACGCGACTCTGGTTGGAGACGCGCAGGGCAGCGGTCGAACCCGGGCTGGAGGACATGGCGTCCACTGTGACTCACGTCGCAGTTGTCGTCAAGTGTTGAAGGCAAACACGGGCTCTACTGTTGCGTAACAAGATTTGCGTTCATTACTTGACGCTTTTCTTGTGACGTAGTTCACTGGTCATGCTCCACGCCGACGTGGGGACGACATTTCTTGGAGGAACTGTGAACACCATCTCCCGCGTCGCCATGCTCACGGCGACCCTGACGATCGGCCTCGGCGGCCTGGCCGCGTGCGGCTCCAACGACGACGGCGACAGTGGCTCGGACGAGGGCAAGACCATCGCCCTGCTGCTCCCGGAGACCAAGACCACCCGCTACGAGAGCTTCGACAAGCCGCTCTTCGAGGCCAAGGTCAAGGAGCTGTGCGACAGCTGCAAGGTCGACTACCTCAACGCCGACCAGGATGCCTCGAAGCAGCAGCAGCAGGCCCAGTCGGCCATCACGAACGGCGCCTCCGTCCTCGTGCTCGACCCGGTCGACGGCAAGGCCGCCACCACCATCGTGAAGTCGGCGCAGAGCTCCGACGTGCCGGTCGTGGCGTACGACCGCTTCATCGAGGGCGCGGACTACTACATCTCGTTCGACAACGAGCGCGTCGGCCAGATGCAGGGCGAGGCCCTCGTCGAGGCCACGGGCGACAAGGGCGACATCCTCATGCTCAACGGCTCGCCGACGGACCCGAACGCCGCGCAGTTCAAGAAGGGCGCGCACTCGGTCCTCGATGCGAGCGGCCTGAACATCGTGGCCGAGTACGACAACCCGGACTGGAGCCCCGACAACGCGCAGAAGTTCACCAGCTCGCAGTTCAACAAGGTCGATCCCGGTGACCTCGCCGGCGTCTACGCCGCCAACGACGGCCAGGCCGGCGGCGTCTTCGCCGCGTTCAAGGCCGCCGGCGCCGCGGACGTCCCGCCGATCACCGGCCAGGACGCCGAGCTCGCCGCGATCCAGCGCATCGTGGCCGGTCAGCAGTTCATGACCGTCTACAAGCCGATCAAGGCCGAGGCCGAGCAGGCGGCCGAGCTGGCCGTCGACCTCGCCAATGGCGAGGACATCAGCGGCACCGAGGACTTCCAGGGCGTGCCCTCGTTCATCCTGGACCCGATCTCGGTGAAGCAGGACAACGTGGGTGACACGGTCGTGAAGGACGAGTTCTACACTGTCGACCAGATCTGCACCGCCGAGTACGCCGACGCCTGCCAGAAGGCCGGCCTGTCCTGAGTGGCACACGGTGGGGCCGGCCGCCGCCGGCCCCACCGTGCTTCCCTTTTCTCCCGTCGCTCGACCCCAGGAACACTCATGACCACACCCGTGCTGTCCATGCGCGGCATCGGCAAGCGATTCGGTGCCGTCCAGGCGCTCACCGACGTCGACTTCGACGTCCGACCCGGCGAGGTGGTCGCCCTCGTCGGTGACAACGGCGCCGGCAAGTCGACCCTCGTCAAGATCATCTCGGGCGTCTACGGCTCCGACTCCGGAACGATCGAGGTGGAGGGCCGCGAGGTCCACATCCACGGCCCGAAGTCCGCCCAGGCGCTCGGCATCGCCACCGTCTTCCAGGACCTCGCGCTCGCCGACAACCTCGACGTCGTCGCGAACCTCTTCCTCGGCCAGGAGGCCACCGCCGGCGGCGTCCTCGACGAGGAGACGATGGAGTCGCGCAGCTGGGAACTGCTGCGCCAGCTCTCCGCCAAGATCCCGTCGGTGCGCATCCCGATCGCCGCCCTCTCCGGCGGCCAGCGCCAGACCGTGGCCATCGCCCGCAGCCTCGTGGGCGAGCCGAAGATCGTGATGCTCGACGAGCCCACCGCGGCCCTCGGCGTCGCGCAGACCGCGGAGGTGCTCAACCTCATCGAGCGGCTGCGCGAGTCGGGCCTGGGCGTCGTCGTCATCTCGCACAACATGGCCGACGTGCAGGCCGTCGCCGACCGGATCTACGTGCTGCGGCTCGGCCGCAACGCGGCGGAGTTCCACATCGACGACGTCACCACCGACCAGCTGGTGGCCGCGATCACCGGCGCCTCGGACAACGTGGTGGCGGCTCGCCGCGCCCGCGCCGAGGGCGCCGACGTGGCCCCCAACCCGCAGGCCGACCTGTTGGTCGAGGACGAGGAGGGGAAAGCATGAGCACCTTCGCGGACCGCTCGGACGAGCGCCTCGTCCAGGACTCCTCGCCCAAGGCCCTGCTGGGCAACCTGAAGCGGCGGCTGCGCTCGGGTGACCTCGGGATGATCCCCGTGGTCGTGGGCCTGGTCGTCATCTGGATCGTGTTCTACGCGATGAACCCGCGGTTCCTCTCGTCGCGCAACCTCGTCGAGCTGAGCCTGGACTCCGCCACGATCGGCATGATCTCCGTCGGCATCGTGCTGGTGCTGCTGCTGGGCGAGATCGACCTGTCGGTGGGCTCGGTCTCGGGCCTGTCGGGCTCGATCCTGGCGGTCCTGCTCGTCTACCAGGGCTGGCCGCTGCTGGGCTCGATCCTGGCCGCGCTGTGCGCCGGCCTGCTGATCGGCGTGTTCTACGGCGTCCTCTACACGCGCTTCGGCGTGCCGAGCTTCGTCATCACCCTGGCCGGCCTGCTGGCCTTCCTCGGCGCGCAACTGCAGGTGCTCGGGTCGAACGGCACGGTCAACCTGCCGGGCGAGTCGGCGCTGATCGACTTCGCGAACTTCACGTTCCTGCCCCCGTGGCTGTCGTACGTGCTCGCGGCGGCGGTGGGCGTGGCCTACCTGCTGGCGCGGCTGCGCACCCTGCGTCGCCGTTCCGCGGCGAACCTGTCGACGCCGAGCGTGCAGTCGGTGCTCGTGCGCGCGGTGCTCATCACGGCCGCCATCGCCGGCGTGGCCTGGTACCTCAACATCGACCGCGGCATCGGTGCGATGCCGCTGCTGTGGGTCGGCGTCATCATCGGGATGGACTTCCTGCTGCGCCGCACGACGTGGGGCCGGCACGTGTTCTCCGTCGGCGGCAACGAGGAGGCCTCGCGGCGCGCCGGCATCGGCGTGGACCGGGTCTACATCTCGGTGTTCGCGCTGTGCTCGATGTTCGCGGCGCTCGGCGGCGTGCTGGCGGCCGGCCGTCTCCAGGCGGTGAGCCAGACCTCGGGCGGCACGGACACGAACCTCATGGCGATCGCCGCGGCGGTCATCGGCGGCACCAGCCTCTTCGGCGGGCGTGGCTCGGTGTACTCGGCGCTGTTCGGCATGCTCGTGCTGCAGTCCATCACCAGCGGCCTCAACCTGGTCGGCGTCGACGCCTACGTGCGGTACATGGTCACCGGCGCGGTCCTGCTGCTGGCGGTCACGATCGACTCGCTGTCCCGCCAGGCGCGCAAGAGCAGCGGCAGCGGCTGAGCCGTCCCCTGGTCGCCCTCGCCCCGTCCCCCCGGCGAGTGGCGCAGAGACGCCCGCCACTCGCCGAGTGGCGGGCGTTTCCGCGCCAGTCGGCACCCCGGCTTGCGCCAGTCGCGGACCAAGGTCGGACGGACGTTAGGGTCGAGTCATGCGAACCGAGACCGACATCGTCGTCGATCACCTGTCCAAGCAGTTCGGTTCCGTCAAGGCCGTCGATGACCTGAGCTTCACCGTCCGCCCCGGCGCGGTGACCGGATTCCTCGGCCCGAACGGTGCCGGCAAGACCACCACGCTGCGGATGCTGCTGGGCCTCGTGCGTCCCACCGGGGGCCACGCGCTCATCGGCGGGAAGCGCTACGAGGACCTCGTGCGCCCCGGCTCCACGGTCGGCGCCGCGCTGGAGGCCTCGAGCTTCCACCCCGGCCGCACCGGCCTCGACCACCTCCGCGTCTTCGCGCCCCAGGTCGGCGCCACCGACGCCCGCTGCCACGAGCTGCTCGAGCTGGTCGGCATGACCGACGCGGCCAAGCGCCGGGTCGGCGGCTACTCGATGGGCATGCGCCAGCGCCTCGGCCTGGCCTACGCGCTGCTCGGCGACCCCGAGGTGATCCTGCTCGACGAGCCCGCCAACGGCCTCGACCCGCAGGGGATCGTGTGGCTGCGTCACCTGCTGCGCGCGTTCGCCGACGAGGGACGCACGGTGCTGGTCTCGAGCCACGTGCTCAGCGAGGTCCAGCACACGGTGGACGACGTCGTGATCATCGCCGGAGGCCGCCTCGTGCACGCCTCGCCGCTGCAGGGCCTGCACGCGCTGGTCGAGTCGCGGGTGCGGCTCGCCGGCCCCACGCCCGACAAGATCGTCGCGCTGGCGTCCGAGAAGGGCTGGCGCACCGAGCCCGTCGCGGGCGGCGTCGACATCATCGACGTCCCGGCGGCCGAGGTCGGCTCCGCCGCCTTCGCCTCAGGTATCGAGGTGCACCAGCTGGCCGACGTGGGCGTCGGCCTTGAGGACGTCTTCCTGCGCCTGACCTCCAGTCCCGACGCCCCGGCGTCGCGAGGCGGTGTTGCGGCATGAGCGAGCGCCAGCGAGTGAACCAGGAGAATCTCATGTCGGTGCCGACGTACCGTGCTCTTTCGACGGAGGTGGCGGCATGAGCGCTGCAGTGAAGGCAGAGCTGCGCAAGCTCTTCAGCACGCGTCTGTGGTGGCTGCTGGCCCTTGTGCTCGTGGCATACCTCGTGTTCATCGGCGCCGTGATGGCGTTCTCGTTCACCGTCGACACGGGGACCGACATGACCGGCGGCGGCCCGCTGGCCGAGGGGGAGGAGCTGGCGAAGCAGATCTACTCGCTGACCAGCCCGATCGGCTACGTCTTCCCGCTCATCATCGGCAGCCTGCTGTTCACGGGCGAGTTCCGGCACAAGACGATCACCGCGTCGCTGCTGGCGCAGCCGAACCGGTCGATCCTCATGGCGGCCAAGCTCGTGGCGGGCATCGCCGTGGGCGTCGTCTACGGCGTGATCGGCACGGCCTCGACGGTCCTGGGCGCCGCGCCGATCCTGGCGTGGCGCGGCGACGGCGCCTACCTCGGCTCGAGCGCGGTGCTCGAGCTGCTGGGCATGTCGGTCCTCGTCATGACGATCTGGGCCCTGCTGGGCACCGCGATCGGCAGCGTCCTGACCAACCAGGTCGCGGCGATCATCGTGATCCTGGCGTTCACGCAGTTCGTCGAGCCGATCGCCCGCGTGGCGCTCGGCGCATGGGACGCGACGTCCGAGGTCGCCAAGTTCATGCCCGGCGCGGCCGCGGACGCCGTGATGGGCTCGAGCTTCTTCGCCTCCGACGCGAGCGCCGACCTGCTCTCGCGCGGTGCCGGCGCCGCCGTGCTGCTGGCCTACGTGCTGGTCTTCGTGCTGATCGGCCGTCTCGTCACGCTGCGTCGCGACATCGGCTGACGGCCCCTCGCCCCGCCCCTCCACTTCTGGAACGGGATGAACGCCTTCTCGCGCTGAGAGGGTGCATCTCGTTCCAGAAGTGGGAGGGGGCGGGGCGTTCGCGTTCTCGGGTTCAGCGCCGCACGAAGCGGACCTCGGTGCGGCTGGCGTCCTCGGTGGGGCTCCAGCCGGGCTCGTCCTGGTCGGCCTCCCAGCGCATGTCGTCGAAGGTGACCTCGGCGATGCGGAACTCGGTGGAGTTCGCCACGAGGAACTGCGCGAGCGCCCAGCCGCGGGCGTCGACGTCGTCCCCGGTCAGCGCGATCGCGCTCTGGCCCGAGGACGGGTCGGTGTCCACGCGGACCCGGCCGAACGCCTCGTCGAGGTACTCCTCGAGATCGGACGAGACCGAGCCGGCCTTCGGGTCGGTGGCGCACGAGAACGCGGCGGGGGAGTAGCCGCGCAGCGACGAGGCCAGCACGCGCGCGTCGGCCTCGTGGTCGGCGTACGCCTCGGGAAAGCCCGAGCGCTGCACGGCCTGCGCAGCGTCGGTGATCTCCATCGACTCGTAGCCGTCGATCCTCACCAGACCGTCGTAGAACTTCCCGATCGAGTACGACGGGTCGAGGATCTGCTCGACCGAGCCCCAGCCCTGCGACGGGCGCTGCTGGAACAGTCCGACGGAGTCACGGTCGCCGTAGTCGATGTTGCGGATCTTCGACTCCTGGTAGGCGGTCGCGATCGCGATCGTCGTGGCGCGCGGCGGCAGTCCACGCTCCTGGGCCTTCGCCGCGATGAGCGCCGACCACTTCGCCTGCTCGAGGTCGACCTCCGCCGTGCGGTCGCCCACCGTGGCCACGCAGTAGTCGCGCGCCTGCGCCTCGGTCTCGTAGATCTTGAAGACGACGAGCACGAGCGCCACCGTCGCAACGACGGTGGCGACGATCCAGCGCATCAGTTGGCGTGCAGGTCGGCGTTCAGCTCGACGCCGGTGCGGCCGCCGCGGGGGCGCGCCTCGATGGCACCGGTCTGGCTGTTCGTGAGGAAGAGGATGCCGTCGGAGCCCGACAGCTCGGCGGCCTTGACGACCGCGCCGTCGGGCAGCGTGACCTTGGTGCCCGCGGTGACGTACGTGCCCGCGGCCACGACGCAGTCGTCGCCGAGCGAGATGCCGATGCCGGCGTTGGCGCCGATCAGGCAGCCCTCGCCCACGCGGATGACCTCTTTGCCGCCACCGGACAGTGTGCCCATGATCGAGGCGCCGCCGCCGACGTCGGAGCCGTTGCCCACGACGACGCCGGCCGAGATGCGGCCCTCGACCATCGCGTGGCCGAGCGTGCCGGCGTTGAAGTTCACGAAGCCCTCGTGCATGACCGTGGTGCCCTCGGCGAGGTGGGCGCCGAGGCGCACGCGGTCGGCGTCGCCGATGCGCACGCCTGAGGGGACGACGTAGTCGGTCATGCGCGGGAACTTGTCGATGCTGGTGACCGCGACGGCGAGGCCGGCGGCGCGGGCGCGGGCGCGCACGTCCTCGAAGCCCTCGACGGGGCACGGGCCGATCGATGTCCACACGACGTTGCTGAGCAGGCCGAAGACGCCGTCGAGGCTCTGTCCGTGGGGCTGGACGAGGCGGTGCGAGAGCAGGTGCAGGCGCAGGTAGACGTCGTACGCGTCGGTGGGCGCGGCGTCCAGGTCGGCGATCTCGGTGTGGACCACGCGGGTCTCGACCCCTCGCACGGCGTCGTGGCGCGACGCGGCCACGAGCTCGGCGGGCTCGACGGTGCTCTCCGGCGCCGGACCGAGGGCCGGGGCGGGGTACCAGACGTCCAGGACGGTGCCTTCGGGCGTGACGGTGGCCAGGCCCCAGGCGTGGGCGGATCGAGGGGAGTCGCTCATGCCCCCAAGGCTATCGAGGGGTCACACCCCGCCGGCGAACCCGTGCTGGCGCCAGGCCTCGTAGACCGCGATGGACGCGCAGTTCGCGAGGTTCATCGACCGGCGCGACGGCTGCATCGGCAGTCGGAGGCGGTCGGTGATGCGCGCGTCGGCCATGACCTCCTCGGGCAGACCGGTGGGCTCGGGGCCGAAGAGCAGCACGTCGCCCGGCTCGTAGGCGACGTCGCTGTACCGCGTGGTGGCCGCGGTCGTGTACGCGAAGACACGCGCCGGCAGCAGGGCGTCGTAGGCCTCGTCGAGCGTGCGGTGCACCGTGACGACGGCGAGATCGTGGTAGTCCAGGCCTGCCCGGCGCAGCTTCGCGTCCTCGAAGTCGAACAGCGGATCCACCAGGTGCAGGTGCGATCCCGTGGCGGCGGCCAGGCGGATGGCGTTGCCGGTGTTCCCGGCGATGCGCGGCTCGAAGAACAGGATCCGGAACACGCCCCCACAGTAGGCGCTAACACCTTTTCGGCTTCGCCGACGCCAGTTCTTGGAGTGTGAGACGTGGTCGGAGGGGTTCGTGGGACCTGCCTACGGTCGTCGTCGCCCCTCCCACAAGGACCGGGGCGCCCCGCACCGGAAAGGAACCACCGTGTCCGACAACTCCCCCCTCATCGAGGCACCCAAGCGCCGCGGCCCCGCGATCGCGCTGGCTGTCGTCGTGATCGCCGTCGTGGCGGCCCTCATCGCCTTCGCCCTCACCCGGGGTGGCGACAGCGCCGGCGGCGACCTGACGAAGGTCAAGCTCGGCACCGTGGGCGCCAGCGACCCCTACTGGAAGACGCTCCAGGACGAGGCCGAGAAGGAGGGCATCGATCTCGAGGTCGTCGACTTCGCCGACTACGCGCAGCCCAACCCGGCGCTCACCGAGGGCGAGATCGACATCAACCAGTTCCAGCACATCGTCTACCTGGCGGACTACAACGTCTCGAACAAGCAGGACCTCGTGCCCGTCGGCGCCACCGCGATCTACCCGCTGGGCCTGTACTCGCAGAAGGTCGACTCGGTCGAGGAGCTCAAGCAGGGCGACACCGTGGTCGTGCCCGACGACGACAGCAACCAGGCCCGTGGCCTGCTGATCCTGCAGTCGGCCGGCCTGATCAAGCTCAAGGACGGCGGCTCGATCTTCTCGACCCTCGCCGACATCGACAAGGACGCGTCGAAGGTCAAGGTCAAGGCGATCAAGGCCGACCTGACGCCCACCTCGCTGCCCGACGTCGACGCCGCGATCGTCAACAACGACTTCGTCGAGAAGGCCGGCCTGAAGTTCTCCGACGCGATCGCGCAGGACGACCCCTCCGACCCGAACGCGCTGCCTTACGTCAACATCTTCGCCGTCCGCGCCGAGGACAAGGACAACAAGACGTACCAGAAGCTGATCGAGATCTACCAGAACAGCAAGCCCGTCCTCGACGGCGTGCAGGAGGTCTCGGGCAACACGGCGCAGCTGCTGAAGACGCCGGCGGCCGACCTGCAGGCGTCGCTCGCCGACGTCGAGGCGGACACCGCCGCGCAGGGCTGACATGGCACTGGTCGAGCTGCGCGACGTCCACAAGACGTTCGCGCCCACGAAGCGGGGAGCCGCCCCCGTCGAGGCGATCCGCGGGGTCGACCTCGACGTGGAGGCCGGTGAGATCCACGCGATCGTCGGCTACTCCGGTGCGGGCAAGTCCACCCTGGTGCGACTCGTCAACGCGTTGGAGCAGCCGACCTCAGGCAGCGTCACGGTGGACGGGACGCGGCTCGACCAGCTGCGCGAGCGTGACCTGCGGCGCGTCCGCCAGGGCATCGGGATGATCTTCCAGCAGTTCAACCTCATGCGGTCGCGCACCGTGTGGGGGAACCTGGAGTTCCCGCTGCGCCTGGCGGGCGTCGACCAGGCCGAGCGCCAGCGCCGGATCTCCGAGCTGCTGCACTTCGTCGGTCTCGCCGACAAGGCGCACGCGTATCCCGAGCAGCTCTCGGGCGGGCAGAAGCAGCGCGTGGGCATCGCCCGGGCGCTCGCGACGAACCCGTCGATCCTGCTGGCGGACGAGTCCACCAGCGCCCTGGATCCCGACACCACGCGTGAGGTGCTCGGGCTGCTCCGCAAGGTCAACGAGGAGCTGGGCATCACGATCATCGTCATCACGCACGAGATGGACGTGGTCCGCACGCTCGCCCACAAGGTGAGCGTCATGGAGCACGGCCGGATCGTCGAGAGCGGACGCGTGGCCGAGATCTTCGCCCGCCCGCGCGAGAACGTGACGCGGCGCTTCGTCGGCACGCTGGTCGAGGAGGTCCCGCAGGGGCCCGAGCTCGCGGCGCTGCGCGAGCGCTTCGGCGGGCGTCTCGTCGTCGTCGACGTCGAGGGCCGCACGAGCCAGTCCGACGTCTTCGCGGCGCTCGTCGCACGGGGACTGAAGGTGGAGATCGTGCAGGGCGGCGTGAACCGCGTCGGCGGCTCGGTCTTCGGGCACGTCACGCTGTCGGTGCACGGTGACGGCGTCGACGAGGCGGTGGCCCAGGTGGGTCGCCTCGAGGGCGTGGAGGTGCTCGCATGATCGCCCGGGACACCAACCTCCCCGAGCTGTGGCCGCTGATCGGCACGGCCACGTGGGAGACGTTCTACATGGTCGCGATCACCGTCGCGATCGGTGGCTTCCTGGGCCTCGTCGTGGGCCTGGCGCTCTACGCCACGCGCGCCGGCGGCCTGTTCGCGAACCGCGTCGCCTTCACGGTGCTCAACGTGGTGGTGAACTTCTTCCGCCCGATCCCGTTCGTGATCTTCATCGCGGCGGTGCAGCCGTTCGCGCGGCTCGTCGTGGGCATCGGCATCGGCAACCGGGCGATCATCTTCGCGATGACCCTCGCGGCGATGTTCGGCATCGCGCGCATCGTCGAGCAGAACCTCGTGACCGTCGAGCCCGGCGTGATCGAGGCGGCTCGCTCGATGGGCGCCAGCCGGTTGCGAATCCTCGCGACCGTCGTGGTCCCCGAGGCCCTCGGTCCGCTGATCCTGGGCTACACGTTCGCGTTCGTCGCGATCGTCGACATGAGCGCGATCGCGGGCGTCATCGGCGCCGGCGGCCTGGGCGCCTTCGCCCAGCAGTACGGCTACCGCCAGTTCGACACCGTCGTCACGTGGACGGTCGTGCTGATCATCGTGGCCTTCGTCCAGGTGGGCCAGTTCTTCGGCAACACCCTGGCCCGCAAGGTCCTGCGCCGCTGATCCACGCCTCCGGCGCGCCAGATGTGTAGCGCTGTCCACCCTTTTTCCCTGGTCGAGCCGGAAAAAGGGTGGATGCCGCCACACATCTCGCGCGCCCGGGGGCGTGGGCACGAGAGGGTGGAGTGGTGACCGCGCTTCCCCCCGGTGCCCTGACCGACCCTGCGGCCCTCGCGGCCGCGACCTCCGACCGCAGCGGACGTCCGGGGGCCGAGCCCCTCGCGGTCGTGCGCGCCGTCGACGTCGACCACGTCGTGGAGGTGCTGCGCTGGGCCACGTCCACGCGGACGCCGGTGGTGACCCGGGGCGGCGGCTCCGGCCTCGCCGGGGGAGCGGTCGCGACGCAGGGCGCCGTGGTCCTCGACGTCGCGGGCCTGGACCGGATCGTCTCGCTGGACCCGGTGGACGAGATCGCCGTGGTGGAGCCGGGCGTGATCACCGCCGACCTCGACGCCGCCGCGCGCGAGCACGGCCTGTTCTACGCCCCCGACCCCGCCAGCGCCCACCTCTCGACCATCGGCGGGAACATCGCGACCAACGCGGGCGGCATGCGCTGCGTGAAGTACGGGGTCACGCGCGACGCGGTGCTGGGGCTGGAGGTCGTGCTGGCCGACGGACGTCGGCTCGCCACCGGCCGCGGCACGCTGAAGGGCGTGACGGGCTACGACCTGACCTCGCTGCTCGTCGGCTCCGAGGGCACGCTCGGCGTCATCGTCGGCGCCACGCTGCGGCTGCGTCCCGTGCCGGTCGCGGAGGCCACGGTGGCGGCCAGCTTCGCCGACGTGGAGTCCGCGGCTGCGGCGACCTCGGCCCTGGCCGCGGCCCGACTCGTGCCCTCGGTGCTCGAGCTGCTCGACGCCTGCACCCTGGCGACGATCGACGCGGCGCAGGGCACCTCCCTGAGCGCGCGCGGGGGAGCGCTCGTGCTCGCCCGCACGGACGGCCCCGATGCGGCTTCCCAGGCCTCGGCCGTCGCCGCGGTGCTCGGAGCGACCGCCACGTGGATCGAGCACACCGAGGACGCCGCTCGCGCGGACGAGCTGCTCGCGGCACGGCGGCTGGCGCTGCCCTCGATCGAGCGCTTCGGCCGCGCCCTGATCGAGGACGTCTGCGTGCCGCGCTCCAGGCTCGCGGAGGCCGTGCGCGGCATCGAGGCGATCAGCGCGGAGACCGGCGTCACCGTGCACACGTTCGCCCACGCCGGCGACGGGAACCTGCACCCGATCGTCTCGTGGGACCCGAGACTCGGCGACGAGGTGCCCGAGGACGTCCAGCTGGCCGCCGACCGCATCTTCGACCTCGCGCTGGAGCTCGGCGGCACGCTCACCGGCGAGCACGGCGTGGGCCTGCTCAAGCGCGAGCACGCCCGCCGCGAGCTCGGCGAGACGGGTCTCGACGTCCACCGCGCGATCAAGCACGCCCTCGACCCCTTGGGCCTGCTCAACCCGGGCAAGGCCTTCTGACCCTCGTGCACGCCTCCGGCGCGCGAGATGTGTAGCGCTGCCCACCCTTTTCGCAGCGGATCCGCGGGAAAACGGTGGATGCCGCTACACATCTGGCGTGCCGGGGGGGGGGGGGGGGGCACGGCTGTTCGGCTGCGGCTGTCACGCGAACGGCCGCATGGTGAGACGGCTGGAAAGTGTCCGAGGCGCGTGGCTGACTGGGAGCTCGAGCCCACGAGCACACGCCTGGAGGTGACCGTCATGACCGAGCCGATTGCGAGGCCCGTCTCGCAGCTGCGAGCCGGCGACCTGATCGCGCCCGACGACGAGGGGACCGTCTACGTCGTGTGTGCGGTCTCGCAGCCCGTCGGCACCAGCCGCAGGGCCGAGCTCGTCGACGCCCGCACGGGTGAGGCCGGGCGCTGCGTCCGGCTCCAGCTGCACGACGCCGTGCTCACCGTCCCGGGACGCGCCCAGTGGGTGGTCGTCGCGGGCGGCGAGGCCTCCGAGTCGCTGCTCGTCGGAGCCGACTTCCACGCCGGCGACGAGCGTCACCACCTCACCACGTGGGACGTGGAGATCGACCTGCTCGGTCGTCCCGGCTGGGAGCAGCTGCGCCGAGGACCCCGGCTGGAGGCCGCGCGCGCCGCGTGATCAGAGGAAGTCGCGCGGGTCGAACTCGTCGATCGGGATGACCTTGATGCGCGGCAGTGCCACGGTGAACGCGTCGACGTCGTGCTCGAGGTCGTAGCACTCCAGCCCGCGGGGCACGAGCGCGCTGAAGCGGGAGTTGCGGAATTCGTCGAAGCCCAGCACGGCCACGCGGCGCGAGCCGCTGACGAGCGCCTCGACCTGCGGGACGAAGTCGCCGTCGTTGCTCGCGAGCATGACGTCGGCGTCGCGCCGGGCGATCTCCTCCAGCGTGCGCTGGATGGCCAGGTCGACGACCTTCTGGTCGGGCGTGCCCGACAGCGGCACCGGACGGTAGCCGATCGACGTCAGCGCCTGCACGAACGGCATCGGCAGGTCGGTGTCGACCGCGAGGAAGAACAGGCCCTGGACGGGCTGGCTCCAGAGGTCCTCGGCGAACCGGAGCAGCCGGTCCCACCGCGGGCGCTCCTGCGGTTGGGGACGGCGGCCGAGGATCGACATGCCGAGGGTGGCGTCGATGTTCTCGCCGTCCACCAGCAGGTAGGTCTGGGAGCCCGAGTCGCTGTTCACGCTCCGAACCCTACGCGGCCGCGGGCGGTCGGTCCTGCGCGCGGCCCCCCACTTCTGGAACGGGATGAACGCTTTCGATCGCGGGGAACGTGCAACCCGTTCCAGAAGTGGAGAGGGGCGGCGAGCGTCGGAGGCCGCGGACACGACGACGCCCCCGGGACCGAGGTCCCGGGGGCGTCGTGCGGAGGTGGATCAGACCAGGTCGAACCGGTCGAGGTCCATGACCTTCGTCCACGCGGCGACGAAGTCCCGGACGAACTTCTCCTGCGCGTCGGAGCTGCCGTAGACCTCGGCCAGCGCGCGCAGCTCGGAGTTCGAGCCGAACGCCAGGTCGGCGCGGGTGCCGGTCCAGCGGCCGTCCTTCGACGCGAAGCGCGTGCTCGACGGGTCCGTGGCGGTCCACTGCGTGTCGATGTCGAGCAGGTTGACGAAGAAGTCGTTCGTCAGCGTGCCGACGCGATCGGTGAGGACGCCCAGATCGGAGCCGTCGTAGTTGGCGCCCAGCACGCGCAGGCCGCCGACGAGGACGGTCGTCTCCGGAGCGGTCAGCGTGAGCAGGTTGGCGCGGTCGATGAGCTCGTACTCGGCCGGCATGCCGCCCTTGCCCTCGTAGTTGCGGAAGCCGTCGTGGCGCGGCTCGAGGTGGCCGAACGACTCGACGTCCGTCTCCTCGAGGCTGGCGTCGACGCGGCCCACCGTGACGGGAACCGTGATCTCGACGCCACCGTCACGCGCGGCCTTCTCCACCGCGGCCGCACCGGCGATCGCGATGACGTCGGCCAGCGAGACCGCCTTGTCGTAGGCGTCCGCGACGCCCTGCAGGACATTGAGGACCTTCGCCAGCTGCGCGGGGTTGTTGACCACCCAGCCGTTCTGCGGCGCGAGACGGATGCGGGCGCCGTTCAGGCCGCCGCGCTTGTCGCTGCCGCGGAAGGACGACGCAGCGGCCCACGCCGTGGAGACGAGCTCGGAGACGGTCAGGCCGGTCTCGAGGACCTTCGCCTTGAGCGCGGTGACGTCGGCGTCGCCGATGACCTCGCCCTCCCACGCCGGCAGCGGGTCCTGCCAGAGCAGGTCCTCCTGCGGGACCTCGGCGCCGAGGTAGCGCGCCTTCGGGCCCATGTCGCGGTGCGTCAGCTTGAACCAGGCACGGGCGAACGCGTCGGTGAACGCCTGCGGGTCGTTCTTGAAGCGCAGCGAGATCTCGCGGTAGGCGGGATCCTCGCGCAGCGCGATGTCCGACGTGAGCATGCGCGGCTCGCGGGCTCCGGAGCCGTGGGCCTCGGGGACCATGTCCGCGCCGCCGCCGTTGACCGGACGCCACTGGTGCGCGCCGGCGGGCGAGGTGAACAGCTCCCACTCGTACGCGAACAGGATGTGGAAGAACTCGTTGTCCCAGCGCGTCGGGTGGTAGGTCCAGGTGACCTCGAGGCCCGACGTGATGGTGTCGGCGCCGTGGCCGGTGCCGTGGTTGTTCTTCCAGCCCAGGCCGAGCTGCTCGATGGGAGCGCCCTCGGGCTCGGGCTCGAGGTTGTCGGCGTCGGCCGCACCGTGCGTCTTGCCGAAGGTGTGGCCACCGGCGATGAGCGCGACGGTCTCCTCGTCGTTCATGGCCATGCGGCCGAACGTCTCGCGGATGTCGCGGGCGGAGGCCAGCGGGTCGGGGTGACCGCCGGGACCCTCGGGGTTGACGTAGATCAGGCCCATCTGCACGGCGGCGAGGGGAGCCTCGAGCTCACGGTCGCCGGAGTAGCGGTGCTCGTCGCCCAGCCACTCGGTCTCGGCGCCCCAGTACACGTCGGCGTCGGCCTCCCACACGTCCTCGCGGCCACCGGCGAAGCCGTAGGTCGGGAAGCCCATGGTCTCCAGCGAGACGTTGCCGGCGAGGATCATCAGGTCGGCCCAGCTGATCTTCTGGCCGTACTTCTGCTTGACGGGCCACAGCAGCCGGCGGGCCTTGTCGAGGTTGACGTTGTCCGGCCACGAGTTCAGGGGAGCGAAGCGCTGCTGGCCGGCGCCCGCGCCGCCGCGACCGTCGGTCACGCGGTAGGTGCCGGCGCTGTGCCACGCCATGCGGATCATGAGCGGGCCGTAGTTGCCGAAGTCGGCGGGCCACCAGTCCTTGGAGTCGGTCAGGACGGCCGCGATGTCGGCCTTGACCGCGGCGAGGTCGAGCGAGCTGAACTCCGCGCGGTAGTCGAAGTCGTCGTCCATCGGGTTCCGGACTGGCGCGTTCTTGGCCAGGATGCCGAGGTTGAGGCGCTCGGGCCACCACTTGCGGTTCGCGTCACCGGCCACCGGCTTCGGCAGCTGGTTGTGCACGACGGGGCACTTGCCCTTCGCCTCGTCCGGGTCGTTGACCTCGGCGAGGATCGCGTCGTCGTGGTTCTTGTCAGACATGCTGGTCCTTTCGGGATTCGTCAGGCGTTCTGGGCAGAGCAGGAGGGGCACAGGCCCCAGAAGACGACCTCGGCCTCGTCGATGACGAAGCCGTGGTCCTCGGCGGGCGTGAGGCAGGGCGCGGCGCCGATGGTGCAGTCGATGTCGACGATGCGGCCGCAGGACCGGCACACGAGGTGGTGGTGGTTGTCGTCCGTGCGCGACTCGTAGCGCGCCACCGAGCCGGCTGGCTCGATGCAGCGGACGAGGCCCGCGTCGGTGAGGGCGTGCAGGGCGTCGTAGACGGCCTGGTGCGAGATCTCGGGGAGCGTCGACCGGGCGTGGTCGATGATCGTCGAGGTCTCGGCGTGGGGGTTGGCGGCGACGGCGTCCATGACGGCCGCGCGCTGGCGCGTGACCCTCAGCCCGGCGTCGCGGAGCGACTGCTCGATGGCGGGGGAGGAGGTCATGGCTCCACCCTAGGGGCTTTTCTTGAATCGATCAAGAAAAGGTCGCGGGTGTGTCGCGTCGCGAGGTGTGGCGCGGCAGACTGGGGCCATGCCGCTGACCGGAGAGTACGAACCGAGCACGTCCGAGTGGGCCCGCACGCAGGCCGAGACCTACGAGGCCACGGACGGGCGTGAGGCCAATCTGCTGCAGGGGGTGCCGATCATCGTCCTCACCAGCGTGGGTGCGAAGTCGGGCAAGCTGCGCAAGACCGCGCTCATGCGCGTCGAGCACGAGGGCGAGTACGCCGTCGTCGCCTCGAAGGGCGGGCACCCGTCGCAGCCCAACTGGTACTGGAACCTCAAGGCGAACTCGCACGTCGAGCTGCAGGACGGGGCCGACAAGCGCGACTACCGCGCCCGCGAGCTCGAGGGTGAGGAGTACGAGACCTGGTGGGAGCGCTCGGTGGCCGTGTGGCCCGACTACGCCAACTACCAGAAGAAGACCGACCGGAAGATTCCCGTGTTCGTGCTCGAACCGATGAGCTGAGTCGTGCTCGAACCGATGAGCTGAGTCGTGCTCGAACCGATCAGCTGAGCGCGCTGGAGCGCATCTGATCGGGTGCCGGTGACAGGAATCGAACCTGCACGCCCGTGAGGACACCAGGACCTAAACCTGGCGCGTCTACCGTTCCGCCACACCGGCAACGGCCCCAGCGTAGGGCCGCGTGACCGCGACCGTCAGGCCGCGTCGAGGCCGAGATCGCGTCGCAGCTTCGCGACGTGACCCGTGGCCTTCACGTTGTACTGCGCGAGCTCGACCTTGCCCTCGTCGTCGATGACGAAGGTCGAGCGGATGACGCCCTCGACGACCTTGCCGTAGAGCTTCTTCTCGCCGAACGCGCCGTACGCACCGAGGACCTGCTTGTCCGGATCGGACAGCAGCGTGATCGACAGGCCGTCGCGCTCGCGGAACTTCGCGAGCTTCTCGGGCTGGTCGGGGCTGATGCCCAGCACGTCGTAGCCCTCGGCCTGCAGCCGGTCGATCGAGTCGCTGAAGTCGCAGGCCTGCTTCGTGCAGCCCGGTGTCATCGCGGCGGGGTAGAAGTAGACGATCACGCGGCGGCCGCGCAGGTCCGAGAGCGTGACGGTCTTCCCGTCGTCGGTCGGGAGGGTGAAGTCGGGGGCCGGATCGCCGGGCTGCAAGCGGGTCGTCATGGGCACTATCCTGACAAGGCACCCCGCACCGAACCGAGAGGACTCCCGTGGCACGAGGAAATGCGGACCCCGCCCAGGCGTCCCCCGACGAGATCGTCGACGAGCTCGAGGTGCTGCTGACGCGGCTCAGCGGCAACATCGACGAGCTCGTCGATCGCGTGAAGCCCGGCAACATCGCCAAGCGCCAGGTGCAGCGGATCAAGGACTACTTCGTCGACGAGGAGACCGGTCCGCGATTCGAGCACATCGTCCCGGTCGTCACCGGCACGGTCGCCACGATCGCCGGCTTCGCGGTGCTGCGCCGACTCCTGAAGTGATGGACGCCAAGCTCCCGATCCGGATGCTGCACGACCGGCTCCTGGTCTCGCTCGACAAGGAGGCCGGCGACCGCCGGTCGTCCGGCGGCATCGTCATCCCCGCCACCGCGGCCATGGGCCGCCGGCTGGGCTGGGCACGGGTCGAGGCCGTCGGCTCGCAGGTCCGGACGGTCGAGGTCGGCGACCGGGTCCTGTTCGACCCCGACGACCGCGCCGAGGTGGAGGTGCGCGGCGAGAGCTTCATCCTGCTCCGGGAGCGCGACCTGCACGCGGTGGCCTCCGAGCGGATCGACGAGGGCCAGACCGGCCTGTACCTGTGAGCGATCGCGACCGGCTCCCGTTCCGCCGGTTGCGCCTGCCCCGCCTCGAGGTCACGCTGCAGGACCGGCTCACCCGGGTGCGTCGCAGCTGGCGCATGCTGCTGCGGATCGCTCTGTCCACCGGTGCCGCATTCGCCATCGCCACGTACGTCCTGGGCCACAGCCAGGCGTTCTTCGCGCCGATCGCGGCGGTCATCACGCTCATGGGCGGCGCCGGACGGCGCCAGCGCGTCGTGTTCGAGCTCGTGCTGGGCGTGGCCTTCGGCGTGCTCGTGGGCGAGATGCTGATCCTGGCCATCGGCCGTGGAGCTTGGCAGATGGCGCTGGTCGCCTCCCTCACGGCCGTGGTGGCGATGCTGTTCAACCTGCGGGGCATGGCGCTCACGCAGGCCATCAACTCGGGCGTGCTGCTGGCGGCGATCGTGCCGCTCGCGGGCGCGGCCAACCCTGCGGTCAGTCGCTTCGTCGACGCCCTGATCGGCGGCCTGTGCGGCTTCGCGATGCTGCTCGTGCTGCCGCGCAACACGCGCCGCGACATCGACGAGGGTCTGCAGGAGCTGCTCGCCGGACTCACCGGCGTGCTCGAGCGGATCGCCGCGGCGATGCGTGGCCACGACGCGCAGCTGGCCGACGCCGCGCTCGCCGAGGCGCGCGACGCACAGCCGGTCATCGAGTCGCTGCACGCCACCGCCGCGAACGTCAGCGAGATCGTGCGACTCGCTCCGTTGCGCTGGAAGGAGCGGGCCGACGTGGAGCGCTACGCCGGCAGCGTCAACGACCTCGACAACGCGCTGCGCGACGCCCGCGTGCTGGCGCGACGCGTCGCCTCGATGCTCCGGCACGGTGAGCGTGCCCCCGACGGGCTGGCCCGCTCCGTCGAGACGCTCGTGGAGGCGGTGCGCATCTACGCCGACGAGTACGCCTCCTCGGTCGACCTCGAGCGGGCGAACGAGCGACTCGTCGAGGCCTCCGACCTGGCGATGCACGCCATGGCCGAACGGCTCACCGTGAACACCGCCTCGATCGCGGCCCAGGTGCGGTCGCTCGCGGCCGACCTGCTGATGGCCGGGGGAGTGCCGCGCACGGCCCTCGACGACCTCCTGGACGTGGACTGATGGAGCCGCGTCACCTGCTCGCCGAGCTGCGCCGGCGCCTCGCCGAGCTCGTCCATGACGACGAATCCGAGGAAACGCCGCCGGAACCCTCGACAGACGAGGATTGATCCACTAGTTTCGACAGGTCGCTCCGACCGGAGTGACACGTCACACAGACGCAGGAGGTGAGCACCGATGACCCCGTTCCTCGTGTTCACGAACGCCGCCGGGCGCTCCTCCGTCGTGTTGCTGACCTAGTCGACTTCCTTCTGTCGACACGTATCACCAGCCGCTTCGGACGCTCGTCCGGAGCGGCTCTTCTTTTGCCCACCACCCACACGAATCAGAAAGGAGGCGCGTCATGACCACGACTCTCACCCACCTCATGCCCGCGAACACCACCACTGCCCCGACACCCGTCCCGAACTCCGGGACCGTCCACGCGGAGGCGACCACGGGAGAGGAGGTGACCTCCATGTCGTTGTTCGACCTGAAGATCAAGCCGCGACCGCGCCCCGATCTCGATCGCGTCGTGGTCCTGGAGCGGGTGAAGCACCGTCGACGCGCGCAGCGCCAGACCCGTTCCGTCTACAGCCAGGTGTGGGGCGTTCGCGCCAACCGCTGACTGACACGCCACGAGGCGCGTACCCGGACTCTCGTCCCGGTACGCGCCTCGTTCGCGTTCCTGCGGCGTCAGCGGCCCTGCAGCGCCTCGGCGTAGGCGAGGATCCGCTTCGCGTCGCGGATGTGCAGCTCCTCGATCATCTTGCCGTTGTACGTGGCGACGCCCTTCTTCTCGGCCATCGCCTCGTCGAACGCCGCGATCATGCCCTGGGCGCGCTCGACGTCGGCCTCGCTGGGCGCGAACGCCGCGTTGGCCGGCTCGACCTGCGAGGGGTGGATCAGGGTCTTGCCGTCGAAGCCCATCTCGCGACCCTGGCGGGCCTCGGCCGCGAAGCCCTCGTCGTCCTTGACGTCGTTGTAGACGCCGTCGATGACGACCTTGCCGGCGGCGCGGACGGCCAGCAGGGTCCAGGACAGGGCCGTGAGCACGAGCGGGTTGCGGCCCGGGACGTGCAGTCCGTAGGTCTCGTTCACGATGTCGTTGGTGCCCAGGACGATCACCGTGAGGCGCTCGTGCGCCGCGGCGATCTCCTCGGCGTGCAGCAGGGCGGTAGGCGTCTCGATCATGGCCCACAGCTGCGTGTGCTCCGGGGCGCCCGCGGCCTCGAGGGCGGTGACCAGGTCGCGCACCTGCTGGGCGGACTCCACCTTGGGAACGAGGATCGCGTCGGGGCCGGCCTTCGCGGCCGCGGCGACGTCGTCGTCGTGCCACTGCGTGCCGATCGAGTTGACGCGGATGGCCAGCTCGCGGTGGCCGTACTCGCCCGAGGTGACCGCGGCGCACACGTTGGCGCGACCGGTCTCCTTGGCGTCGGGGGAGACGGAGTCCTCGAGGTCGAGGATCAGCGCGTCGGCGTCGATCGACTTGGCCTTCTCCAGCGCGCGCTCGTTGGCGCCCGGCATGTAGAGGACGGAGCGGCGGGGACGGATCTCGGTCATGTCAGGCTCCTCAGAGGTCGTAGGCCGCGGCCAGCTCGGGGTCGCGCTCGGCGAGGGACTTGGCCAGGTCGAGCATGACGAGGCACTGCTTGCAGGAGGCGTCGTCCTCCATCTTGCCGTCGATCATGACGGCGCCCGAGCCGTCGCCCATCGCCTCGACGACGCGCTTCGCGTGCGCGACGTCCTCGGGGCTGGGGGAGAAGACCTTCTTGGCGATGTCGATCTGCACCGGGTGCAGGCTCCATGCGCCGACGCAGCCGAGCAGGAACGCGTTGCGGAACTGGTCCTCGCACGCGACGACGTCCTTGATGTCACCGAAGGGGCCGTAGAACGGGAGGATGTCGTTCATCGCGCAGGCGTCCACCATGCGCGCGATCGTGTAGTGCCACAGGTCCTGCTGGTACGTGGTGCGGCCGACGGTGAGGTCCTCGCCGGTCGGGTCCTGGCGCACGATGTAGCCGGGGTGGCCGCCGCCCACGCGGGTGGTCTTCATGCGGCGGCTCGCGGCGAGGTCGGCCGGGCCGAGACTGATGCCCTGCATGCGCGGGCTGGCCGCGGCGATCTCCTCGACGTTGGCGACGCCCTCGGCGGTCTCAAGGATCGCGTGCACGAGGATCTGGCGGTCGAGGCTGGCGCGGGCCTCGAGCTGGGCCAGCAGGCGGTCGACGTAGTGGATGTCCTGGGCGCCCTCGACCTTCGGCACCATGATGACGTCGAGCTTGTCGCCGATCTCGGTGACCAGCGTGATGAGGTCGTCGAGCACCCACGGGGAGTCGAGGCTGTTGACGCGGGTCCACAGCTGCGTGTCGCCGAAGTCGGTGGCCTTCGCGATGTCGACCAGGCCCTGGCGTGCGGCCTCCTTCTTCTCGGTCTTCACCGCGTCCTCGAGGTTGCCGAGGATGATGTCGACCTTCTTCGCGATGTCCGGCACCTTCGCGGCCATCTTCTCGTTGCTCGGGTCGAAGAAGTGGATCATCCGGCTCGGGCGGAACGGGACGTCGGAGCTGGGCTTCGGGGCGCCGACGGCCAGCGGACGCAGGAAGGCACGAGGATTGCGCACGGGAACTCTCTTCCGTGGGAGTCAGGGTCGGGGCCAGTATGGCGCGCCGCGCCCGGACGGGCGCGACGGGTCCGGGCTCACGGCCCTCCGCCAGCCCGAGATTTGCTCCTTGATCCACCTTTGAGAGGTCCTGAAAGGTGGATTGAGGAGCAAATCTGGGGACTCAGAGGATCTCGTCGACCGACTCGATCGGCCGTGCCAGTCGCGCGCCCTTCTCGGTCACGACGAAGGGTCGCTCGACGAGGATCGGGTGCTCGACCATCGCGGCCAGAATCTGGTCGTCGGTCGCGTCGGCGAGGCCCAGCTCGCGGTAGAGCGGCTCGCGCTTCCGAGCGGCCTGGGCGGGGGTGAGCCCGGCCGCGGCGAAGAGGTCGCGCAGCTGCTGCTCGGTCCAGCCCTCGTCGGCGTACTTCACGATCGTCGGCTCGACGCCGGTCTCGCGGAGCCGGTCCAGCGTCTTGCGCGAGGTCGTGCAGCGGGGATGGTGATAGATGGTCGCGTCCACGTCTCCGACGGTACTCACCAGACGCGGGCCAGCACAGGGACGCGCTCTCCAGCCGCGAGCCCCGGGCTCGGGACCACGGCCACGGCGTCGGCGTCGGCGAGGCCGCGCAGCATGTGAGGGCGGCTCGCTCCCGCCGGGACGAGGCCGTCGGACGTGCGCACGGCGGGCACGAGCGTGGTGCCGGCCCGGCCTTCGAACGCCGCGGCGGCCACCTCCTGCTCGAGGCGGGGGAGCGGTACGTCCGTGAAGCCCGCGACGAGCGCCGGCACGAAGGACAGCGCCGTCAGCGCGGCGGCCAGCGGGTTTCCCGGCAGCGCCAGCCAGGCGCGGCCGTCGGGCAGGACGGCCAGCGAGACCGGGTGACCGGGACGCATGTCCACACCGCGGAACCGCACGTCGGCGCCGAGCCGGTCCCACGCGGACTCGATCGGGTCGGCGGAGGAGCGTCCGGTGCCACCGGCGCTGACCACGAGGTCGGCATCGCTGCGCCCGACCTGGGCGACCAGCGCGGAGACGTCGTCGTGGACGCGCTCGTGATGCGAGGTCTTGGCGCCGAGCGCCGCCAACAGCGGCGGCAGCATCGGGGTCATGACGTCGCGGACCTGTCCGGCCGCGGGAACACCCGCGCCGATCAGCTCGTCGCCGGTGACGAGCAGGCGGACGAGTGGCGCGTGGCGCACGCGGACCAGGTCGTGCCCCGCGGCGGACAGCACCGCCAGCCGCGCGGGCGTCAGCACCGAGCCGGACGCCACGATGACGTCGCCCTCCTGCGCCTCCTCGCCCGCGGGCCGGACGTGGCGACCGGCCGAGGGAGCATCGCCGTGCAGGAGGTCGCCATCGACCTCACCCCACTCCGACGGGAGCACGGCGTCGGCGCCCTCGGGCGGCACGCCGCCGGTGACGATGGGCCGGGCGTGCCCCGGCTCGAGCGGCCCGTCGGTCGCGTCGATCCGCCACGGACCCGAGCCCGCCACGGCCCAGCCGTCCATCGCCGAGGTCGCGGCATGGGGGACGGGTCCGAGCGCGCACAGGTCGGCGGCGGTGGTGGTGCCGAGGGCGCCGTGCACGTTGAGGTCGGTGGGCTCGGCCGGGCGCACGGCCGCACGGGCCAGCTCCCGGGCCTGTTCCCAGGACGGGTCGGTCACGCGAAGTCCTCGGCCGCCCGCTCGGCCCGCGCGATGAGCTCGGCCATGCTGTCGGCGCCGGCATCGGCGCGTCCGGCGGCGTAGCCGACGAGGAAGGTCGTGAGCGGCGCCGCGGGCCGCACGACCGAGTGCGCTGCGGTGCCGGCCAGGTCGAGCAGCGCCTCCGGGTCCGCCTGCGGGTCGATGCCCAGCTCGGCGGTCAGCGCCTGCCACCAGCGGGTCAGGGTCTCGTCAGTCATCGGCGTGCTCCTCCAGGTCGTCGGGCGTGTCGACGTCGGCACCGGCCGCGGCGTCGACGGGGACGTCGACCGGGTCGAGCCGGCCGATCAAGGATCGCAGGGACGCGCCCTCGGTGGGCGCCGTCGAGACGGCCGCCGCTAGGTCGCCGACGCGCACGACGCAGGCGGCCCACTGGCGGCGGCCGCCGGGGTCGACGGCGACGCGGTTGCCCTCCCCGCCGCGAAGTGCGGCGACCAGCAGGTCGGGCCGGACGAGGTCGGCCGCCAGCACGAGCACCTCGCCGTCCGTGTCGGGCGGAAGCGCTGCGAGCCCGGTGGCCACGGCATGCGCCGGTCCGGCGAAGGGCGGGTCCTCGCGCACCCACGCGACCTCGCGCTCGAGGTCGAGCCGGCGCCAGGGGCCGACCACGACCACCCGATCCGCCTGTGCTGCCGCAGCCACGGCGTGGGCCAGGAGGGGGCGTCCGCCGACCGGGACCATCACCTTGTCGATCCCGCCGAGTCGGCTCGCCCGTCCGCCCGCGAGGACGATCGCGTGGAACGGGGCCATGTCCTCATCGTGCCGCACGTGATGGGTGGGTTGCGTGTGACCCACCCCACGCGGTCTGGTGGTGTCATGGCGAAGCCCCTCGATGGCCCCGCAAGCGCTGCACTGCTGAAGACTGGGAGGTTCTTCACTCGGTGGGAGGAGACCGACGACGGTCGAGCCGTCTTTCGCGAGGGAGGACGCCGCGGCGACGTCTTCTACCGCGACCGCTGGAGTCACGACAAGGTCGTCCGGTCCACCCACGGCGTGAACTGCACCGGCTCGTGCTCGTGGAAGGTCTACGTCAAGGACGGGATCATCACGTGGGAGGCGCAGCAGACCGACTACCCCTCGGTCGGACCCGATCGCCCCGAGTACGAGCCTCGCGGCTGTCCTCGGGGCGCGGCCTTCTCCTGGTACACCTACTCGCCCACGCGGGTCCGCTACCCGTACGCGCGCGGCGTGCTGCTGGAGATGTACCGCGAGGCGAAGCAGCGCCTCGGCGACCCGGTGCTGGCGTGGGCCGACGTGGTCGGCGACCCCGAGCGCCGCCGCCGCTACCAGCAGGCCCGCGGCAAGGGCGGCTTCGTCCGCACCAACTGGCAGGAGGCCGTCGAGATCACCGCGGCCGCCCAGGTGCACACGATCAAGCAGCACGGCCCCGACCGCATCGCGACGTTCAGCCCGATCCCGGCGATGTCGATGGTGTCGCACGCCGTCGGCGCCCGCTTCACGCACCTGCTCGGCGGCGCGATGACGTCGTTCTACGACTGGTACGCCGACCTGCCGGTGGCCAGCCCGCAGGTGTTCGGCGACCAGACCGACGTCCCCGAGTCCGGCGACTGGTGGGACTCGACCTACCTCATGATGTGGGGCTCGAACGTTCCCGTGACCCGCACGCCGGACGCGCACTGGATGGCCGAGGTCCGCTACCGCGGCACGAAGGTCGTGACGATCAGCCCCGACTACGCCGACAACACGAAGTTCGCCGACGAGTGGCTGCCCGCGCAGGCCGGCACCGACGGCGCGCTGGCGATGGCGATGACCCACGTCATCCTCAAGGAGTTCTTCGTCGACCGGCGGGTGCCGTTCTTCGTCGACTACGTCCGCCAGTACACCGACCTGCCGTTCCTCATCACGCTCAAGCAGAACGAGGAGCACGGCGGCCTGGTCCCGGGCAAGTTCCTCACGGCGCGCGACCTCGGCGACGAGACGCCCGAGGGCGCGTGGAAGACGGTCCTGGTGAACGCGGCCACGGGCGAGACCGTGGTCCCGAACGGCACGCTCGGCGACCGCTACTCCGAGTCGGGTGAGGGCAGGTGGAACCTCGACCTGCAGGGCGTCACGCCGGCGCTGTCGCTGCGGGACGCGAGGGTCGAGACGGACGCCGCCGAGGTGCTGCTGCCGTCGTTCGCCGGCGTCGACGGCGAGGGCGAGGTGCTGCGCCGTGGCGTGCCCGTCACCCGCGTGGGCGACCAGCTGGTCACCACGGTGTTCGACCTCATGCTGGCGCAGCACGGCGTCGGCCGTCCCGACCTGCCGGGCCGGTGGCCCGCGGGCTACGAGGACGCGACCTCGCCGTACACGCCCGCGTGGCAGGCCGAGGTCACGAGCGTCACGCCCGAGGCGTGCGTGCGCGTGGCACGCGAGTTCGCGAGGAACGCCGAGGAGTCCGGCGGCCGCTCGATGATCATCCTGGGCGCCGGCGTCTGCCAGTGGTTCCACGCCGACGCGACCTACCGCGCGATCCTGTCGATGCTGCTGCTGACCGGCAGCATGGGCCGCAACGGCGGCGGCTGGGCGCACTACGTGGGCCAGGAGAAGTGCCGCCCCATCACGGGCTGGATCTCGCTGGCGAACAACCTCGACTGGAGCCGCCCGCCGCGCACGATGACGGGCACCTCGTACTGGTACATGCACACCGACCAGTGGCGCTCCGACGGCTATCGGGCCGACGCCCTCGCCTCGCCGCTCGCGGAGGGGCACCTGACCGGCATGCACACGGCCGACACGATCGCGCAGTCCGCGCGGATGGGCTGGATGCCGTTCTACCCGCAGTTCGATCGCAACCCGCTCGACCTCGCCGACGAGGCGTTCGCGGCGATCGAGGCGGGGACGGCCGAGGACGTGAACGACTACGTCGTGCAGCGGCTCAAGGACGGCTCGCTGAGGTTCGCGATCGAGGACGTCGACGCGCCCGAGAACTGGCCGCGCACGCTCACGCTCTGGCGCTCGAATCTGTTCGGCTCGTCCGCGAAGGGCAACGAGTACTTCCTCAAGCACCTGCTGGGCACGCACTCGAACACGAAGGCGGTCGACGGGGAGGCCTCGGTCAGGCCGAAGGACGTCGTCTGGCGGGACGAGGCGCCCGAGGGCAAGCTCGACCTGCTCGTCTCGGCCGACTTCCGCATGACGTCGACGACGCTGCTGTCGGACGTGGTCTTCCCGGCCGCCACCTGGTACGAGAAGCACGACCTCTCGTCCACCGACATGCACCCGTTCGTGCACGCGTTCACGCCGGCGATCGACCCGCCGTGGGAGTCGCAGACCGACTTCTCGATGTTCCACCACGTGGCGAAGAGGTTCTCCGAGCTCGCGAGGACCCATCTCGGCGTGCGGCGCGACATCGTGGCCGTGCCGATGCAGCACGACACCCCCGGCGAGACGGCGCAGCCCGGCGGCGTCGTCCTGGACTGGAAGCGCGGCGACGTCGAGCCGATCCCCGGGAGGACGATGCCGGCCCTGCACCTCGTCGAGCGCGACTACACCGCCGTGGCCGACAAGCTCAAGGCGATCGGCCCGCTGGCCGACCGGCTGGGCTTCGGCGTCAAGAACGTGACCTTCGACCTCACCGAGGCGCTGTCGCTGCTCGCCCAGTCCGGGGGAGTGTTCGACTCGGGCGTCGCCGCCGGCCGACCCGCGATCGACACCGACGCGAAGATGGCCGAGGCGATCCTGACACTCTCGGGCACCACGAACGGCGAGCTGGCCACGCAGGGCTTCCACACCCTGGAGAAGCGCGTGGGCAAGCGGCTGGCCGACCTGGCGGAGGGCTCGGAGGAGAAGCGCATCACCTTCGCCCAGACGCAGGCCGCGCCCGTCCCGGTCATCACGTCGCCGGAGTGGTCGGGCTCGGAGACCGGAGGCCGGCGGTACGCGCCGTTCACCGTCAACGTGGAGCGGCTCAAGCCGTGGCACACGCTCACCGGCCGCATGCACTTCTTCCTCGACCACGACTGGATGCGCGACCTCGGCGAGGCGATGCCGATCTACCGACCACCCCTCGACATGAGCCGGCTGTTCGGCGGGCCACGCCTGGGCGAGAACGGCGACCGCGAGATCACGGTGCGCTACCTGACGCCGCACTCGAAGTGGTCGATCCACTCCGAGTACCAGGACAACCTGCTGATGCTGTCGCTCTCGCGCGGCGGCCCCACCGCCTGGCTCAGCCAGGAGGACGCCGCGGCGATCGGGGTCAAGGACAACGACTGGATCGAGTGCTCGAACGCGAACGGCGTGTTCGTGTGCCGCGCGATCGTCACGCACCGCCTGCCCGAGGGCGTCACGTACGTCCACCACGCGCAGGAGCGCACGATCGACGTGCCGAAGTCGGAGTTCACCGGCCGGCGCGGCGGCATCCACAACAGCGTGACCCGCGTGCTGGTGAAGCCGACGCACCTCATCGGCGGCTACGCGCAGCTGTCCTACGCGTTCAACTACCTGGGCCCGACGGGCAACCAGCGGGACATCATCGCGACGATCCGTCGCCGGTCGCAGGAGGTGACGTACTGATGCGTGTCATGGCCCAGATGGGCATGGTGATGAACCTCGACAAGTGCATCGGCTGCCAGACGTGCTCGGTCACGTGCAAGCAGGCGTGGACGAACCGCGCGGGAACCGAGTACGTGTGGTTCAACAACGTCGAGACGCGGCCCGGCCAGGGCTACCCCCGCCGGTACGAGGACCAGGAGCAGTGGAAGGGCGGCTGGGAGCTGAACCGCCGCGGCAACCTGACGCTCAAGGCCGGTGGCCGGCTGCGCAAGCTGTTCGGCATCTTCGCCAGCCCCGTCCAGCCCGAGCTGAGCGACTACTACGAGCCGTGGACGTACGACTACTCCACGCTCATCGAGGCCCCGCTGGGCGACGACTTCCCAGTGGCACGTCCGAAGTCGCTCATCACCGGCGAGGACACCAAGGTCTCGTGGTCGGCCAACTGGGACGACAACCTCGCCGGCACGAGCGAGCTGGGGCACCTCGACCCGATCGTGGAGAAGGTCCGCCGCGAGAGCGAGGACAGGATCAGGTTCGAGTTCGAGCAGACCTTCATGTTCTACCTCCCGCGGATCTGCGAGCACTGCCTCAACCCGTCGTGCATGGCGTCGTGCCCCTCGGGCGCGATCTACAAGCGAGCCGAGGACGGCATCGTGCTGGTCGACCAGGATCGCTGCCGCGGCTGGCGCCAGTGCATCACCGGCTGTCCGTACAAGAAGATCTACTTCAACCACAAGTCCGGCAAGGCCGAGAAGTGCACGTTCTGCTACCCGCGGATCGAGGTCGGACTGCCCACCGTCTGCGCCGAGACGTGCGTCGGCCGACTGCGCTACCTGGGCCTGTTCCTCTACGACGCCGACGCCGTGACGGACGCCGCCTCGACCCCGGACCCGCAGGACCTGTACGAGGCCCAGCTGGACCTCATGCTGGACCCGAGCGACCCCGAGGTGGCGCGGCTGGCCCGCGAGCAGGGCATCCCCGAGGACTGGATCGACGCGGCCCGGAGGTCGCCGGTCTACGCGCTGGCGAAGACGTACCGCGTGGCGCTGCCGCTGCATCCGGAGTACCGCACGATGCCGATGGTCTGGTACGTCCCGCCGCTGTCGCCGATCGTCGATCTCCTGCGCGAGCAGGGCCACGACGCCGAGGCTCCCGAGACGCTCTTCGGCGCGATCGGCTCGCTGCGGATCCCGATGGAGTACCTCGCCGAGCTGTTCACCGCCGGCGACACCGAGGTGATCGCCGAGGTGCTGAACAAGCTCGCGGCGATGCGGTCCTACATGCGCGACGTGAGCCTGGGGCGCGAGCCCGACGGCTCGATCCCCGAGGCGGTCGGGATGACCGAGGAGTCGATGTACGAGATGTACCGGCTCATGGCGATCGCCAAGTACGAGGAGCGCTACGTCATCCCGCAGGCGCACGCCGAGGACGCCCACCACCTCGAGGAGATCGGCTGCTCCCTCGACTTCGAGGACGGACCCGGCATGGGGGGCTCGGGCCCGTTCGGCGAGGCCAGCGGCGGACCCGTCCCGGTGGCGGTCGAGACGTTCCAGGCACTCCGTGACCGCCAGCAGACCGACACCCCGGCCGGCGGCGAGCACCTGCGGTCCCGCGTCAATCTCCTCAACTGGGACGGCAACGGCGTGCCGCAGGGGTTGTTCCCCGACCGGAGCGAGGATTCATGAGCACCCAGGTCGTCCACCAGGTCGCGTCGTGGGTGCTCTCGTACCCGCACGACGACGTGATCGAGGCGCTGCCGCAGCTGGCGGCGGCGCTGCGCGAGCAGCGCCCGACTCGCGCCGTGCGCGAGCTGCTCGAGGTCATCGAGCAGCTCGCCGCCACCGACCCGGAGGAGCTGCGCCACCTCTACGTCGACACGTTCGACCTGACCCGACGGCACGCGCTGCACCTCTCGTACTGGACCGAGGGCGACACCCGTCGCCGTGGCGAGGTGCTCGCCGCGTTCAAGCAGGTCTACCGCGACAGCGGCCAGGTCGTCCGGCTCGGCGGCGAGCTGCCCGACCACCTCCCGGTCGTGCTGGAGTTCGCCGCGGTCGTCGACCCGGAGGCGGGCGCCGCGCTGCTGCAGCGGTACCGCGCGAGCCTCGAGCTGCTGCGCATCGAGCTGGAGGACGACGCATCCCCGTGGGCCGGGGCCGTGCGCGCGGTGTGCGCGACCCTGCCGGGGGAGTCGCCCCGCACGCGCACCGAGGCGATGGCCCTCGCCGGACCCGTGCAGCCCACCGAGACCGTCGGCCTGGAGCCGTTCGACCCGCGGCTGCTGCCGCTCGCGGAAGGAGCACGCCGATGAACGTCCTGCTGTGGGGCGTCCTGCCCTACGTGATGCTGGCGGTGCTGGTCGGCGGCACGATCTGGCGCTACCGCTACGACAAGTTCGGATGGACGACCCGCTCGTCGCAGCTCTACGAGTCCCGGCTGCTGCGGATCGGCTCGCCCGCGTTCCACTTCGGCATCCTCATGGTCGCGATCGGCCACTTCGGCGGCCTCGTCATCCCCGAGAGCTGGACCGAGGCGGTGGGCGTCACGGAGGACCTCTACCACTTCAACGCCCTGTTCTTCGGCACGATCGCGGGCCTGCTGACGCTCGGCGGGCTGGCCCTGCTGATCTACCGCCGCCGCACGACCGGACCCGTCTTCATGGCCACCACCACGAACGACAAGGTCATGTACGTCGTGCTCGTGGCCGCGATCGTGCTGGGACTGTGGACCACGCTCGTCTCGATCGGCGCCGGCCACGAGGCGCACAACTACCGCGAGACGGTCTCGCCGTGGTTCCGATCGATCTTCGTGCTCCAGCCCGACGTCGACGCGATGGCGGCGGCCCCGTTCCAGTTCCACATCCACGTGCTGGTGGGGATGCTGCTGTTCACGATCTGGCCGTTCACCCGGCTCGTGCACGCCTTCACCGCGCCGCTGCACTACCTGTTCCGCCCCTACATCGTCTACCGGAGCCGCGATGCGGCGCACGGTGCCGGAGCCCGTGACCCGCGGCCCGGCTGGGACCCCGTCGGCACCCGTGACAACGCGGGAAGAAGGAGAGACCGGTGAGCGATCAGCAGCAGGCCCTCGAGGCGGGACGGGGCCGGAACCTGGCACTGGCCACGCTCGCGTTCGCGATCAGCTTCTGGGCGTGGAACGTCATCGCGCCGCTGGGCGTGAGGTACGCCGAGCAGCTCGACCTGACCGCGGGGGAGAAGTCGCTGCTCGTGGCGACGCCCGTGCTGGTCGGCTCGCTCGGCCGCATCCTGGCCGGCGCCCTGACCGACCGCTTCGGCGGTCGGATCATGTTCCCCGCCCTCATGCTCGTGTCGGCGCCGTTCGTGCTGCTCGTCGCGTTCGCCGGCGACCGGGGCTCGTACCCGCTGCTGCTGCTGTTCGGCTTCTTCCTCGGCATCGCGGGCACGACGTTCGCGGTGGGCATCCCGTTCGTGAACGCGTGGTTCGACAAGCCGCGCCGCGGCTTCGCGACGGGCGTGTTCGGCGCGGGCATGGGCGGCACCGCCCTCTCGGCGTTCTTCACGCCGCGGATGGTCGAGTGGTTCGGCTACGGGATGACGCACGTCCTCATCGCGGCGGCGCTGGTCGCCGTGGCGCTCCTGTCGTGGACGATGATGCGCGACTCGCCCGCATGGTCCGCCAACCACGACCCGGTCGTGCCGAAGCTGGTCGGCGCCGCGAAGCTGCCGATCACGTGGCAGCTGTCGTTCCTGTACGCCGTGGCGTTCGGTGGCTTCGTCGCCTTCTCCACCTACCTGCCGACGTACCTCAAGGACGTCTACGACTTCGACCTCGCCGCGGCGGGCACCCGCACCGCCGGCTTCGCGCTGGCCGCGGTGGCCGCGCGACCGCTGGGCGGCATCCTGTCGGACAAGGTCGGCCCGAAGGTGATCACCGGGGTCTCGCTGCTCGGCACCGTCGTGATGGCCGGCGTGGTCGCGCTGCAGCCCGTGCCCGAGGTCCCGGCAGGTGCCGCGTTCATCCTGCTGGCGCTGTTCCTGGGGCTGGGCACCGGATCGGTGTTCGCGTGGGTCGCGCAGCTGGCGCCGCCCGAGCGGGTCGGCAGCGTCACCGGCATCGTCGGCGCCGCCGGCGGCCTCGGCGGCTTCTTCCCGCCGCTGGTCATGGGAGCCACCTACAACGAGGCGGACCACAGCTACACGGTCGGCCTCGTCCTGCTGATGGTCGTGGCGCTGGGCGCCTGCGCGTTCTCCCAGTGGGGGATCAGGGCGAAGCGGACCACCTCGGCCTAGCCCGCCTCAGCCGATCCCCAGCAGGTTCGCCATCACGGTCACGCCCGTGACGATGATGACGATGCCGATGACGTCGAACACGATGCCCGACCGGAGCATCTTGGTGATCGGCACCATGCCGGTGCCGTAGACGATCGCGTTCGGAGGCGTCGACACCGGCAGCATGAACCCGAACGACGCGCCGAACACCGCGGCCAGCACGGGGATCGCCGGGTTGACGTCGGCGGCGAGCGCCAGCTGGGCGGCGATCGGCGCGACCACGACCACGCTGGCGGTGTTGCTCGTGGTCTCGCTGATGATCACGGCGATGACGGTGGCCAGGATGGTGATGCCGACGAGCGTCTCGGTGCCCAGCAGGTCGCCCAGGGAGGTGCCCATCGTCTCGGCCAGACCCGTTGACGACAGCAGTCCGCCCAGCGCGATGCCGCTGCCGAACAGGATGATCGTGCCCCAGTCGATCTTCACCGCGTCGTTCCAGCTCAGGGTGAACTCGCGCCTGCCCCAGTCCAGCGGCAGCAGGAACAGCAGCGAGGCGGCGAAGATCGCGACCGCGCCCTCGTCGAGGTGCTCCAGCAGCCAGTCGTAGGTGTCGGACTCGCCGCCGGTGACCAGGCCGACCGCGCCGGGCAGCACCCACAGGGCGACCGCGGTGCCGAACGCGATGAGGGTGTTGCGGCCTCCGGGGCCCATCGTGCCGAGCTTCTGGCGCTCCTCGGCGATGTAGCCCTCGACGCCCTCGACGCTCTTGATCTCGGGCTTGTTGAGCCGCACCAGCAGGACGCACAGCACGAGGAACATCAGCAGCACGAGCGGGAAGGCCAGGATCATCCACTGGAAGAACGGGATCGTGACGTCGAGCTCCTCCTCCAGGTACGCGCGGCCGATGAGGTTCGGCGGGCTGCCGACGGGCGTGAGCAGTCCGCCGACGCTGGCGCTGTAGGCCACCATCAGCATCAGGGCGGTGGCGAACTGCAGCCGCTGCGGGTTCAGGTCGGTGTCACCGTCGCTGCTGCGGCGCATCGCCGAGGCCATGAAGCCGACGATGCCGGCGCCGATCGGCATCATCATGGCGGCCGTCGCGGTGTTGGAGACGAAGCCGCTCAGCACGGCGGTGATCGCGCCGAACGCCACGATGATGCGCGTGGTCGACGCGGCGACCCCCGGCAAACTCAGGATCCCGAACGCGAAGCGCCGGTCGAGCCCGTGCTTGCGCATCGACTCGGCCAGGATGAAGCCGCCGATGAACACGAAGATCGTGCTGTTGCCGAAGGCCCCGAAGACGTCGTCGGCCGTCGCGATGCCGAGCGCGATCACCGCTGCCATCGCGAGCATCGCGGTGACGGGGATCGGGATCGCCTCGCAGATCCAGTAGACGGCGACCCACGCCAGCACCCCGGCCAGGCGCTGCGCCGGCTCGTCGAGCGAGCTGCACGCGAGGTACGTGACGATGCCCAGGACCGGGCCCGCGAACAGACCCGTGGTGCGGCGGATGCGCTCGAAGCGCTGCTCGGCCGGACTGAGCGTCTCCTGGACCTCGTCGAACGTGCGGTAGGTGGTCGGTCGTTCCTCGGCCGTGCTCATCGCGCCCCCCTGGCGGTGGTGATCGAAGTCACATCAGCCTAGGGAGGCCGCGGGCGTTACGCGAACGGGAGCTCGGCCTGGTCGTCCTCGTCGTCGGCGCTGCTGGCCAGGTGGCGGTGCGCCTGGAGGATCTCGACCTCGGGCCGCTCGGCCATCCACCGCTCCACGGCGTCGAGCACCTCGACGACGTGCGCGCGGTCGATCGAGACGAGGGAGCCGCCGATCCCCGCGCGGCGGTAGAGGTCGAGGGAGTCGGTCTCGGCGGCGGACACCGAGAACCGGCGCCGCAGCTCGTTGACGATCGGGCGGACGATGGCGCGCTTCTCCTTGAGGGAGTGCACGTCACCGAGCCGCAGGTCGAACTCGATCCATCCCACCCACACGTGATCAGTGTGGCAGGAGGTCGTCGACGAGACGGTGGAGGTGCGTGCGCAGGTCCTCGAGGGGCTCGACGGTGCGCAGGGCGCGGGCGGTCAGGATCGCGCCCTCGAGGGCGCTGATCTGGAAGCGGGCGAGCGCCGTGGCCGGCTCCGGCTCGGCCCCGGCCTCGACCAGGAGGTCGGCGTAGGAGCGGGTCCAGGTGTCGAACACCTCGGCCGCGGCCTCGACGACCTCGGGGAACTCGCTGCCGGCGATCGCGGCCGCGGCGACCGGGCAGCCGAGGGCGAAGTCGTGGCGCTCCAGCTGGCCCACCCACCAGTCGACCCGCCGGTCGAGGTGCGCGTGCGGCCCGGACGCACCGTCGCGGCGGGCCATGAAGTCGCCGGCCCGACGGGTGGCCGCCGCGACGAGCTCGGCCTTGCCCCCGGGGAAGTGCTGGTAGATCGACTGGCGCGCCGTCCCGCTGGAGCTGAGCAGCTCGGCGATCCCGGTGCCCTGCACGCCGTGGCGGCGCAGGGACGTGATCGTGGCGTCGAGGAGCCGCTCGCGGGGCGAGGTGCGGGAGGCCATGGTGGACACCATAGACCGATCGGTCTACATTGACCAGCATGACCGCCCTGCCGCTCACCGATGACCAGCTCGCCGCGATGTCCCGCATGACCGGGCTCGAGTTCCTGCAGTTCGCCTTCACGCTGCCGCGCGACCAGCGTCCCGCCGTGATCGGCGACCTCTTCGGCATGCAGGTGCTGTCGTTGGAGGAGGGGAAGGTGTCGTTCTCGATCCAGTCGCTGCCGACGGCGGCCAACCCGCTCGGCACGCTGCACGGCGGCGCCTGCGCGACCCTGCTGGACTCGGTGATGGGCTGCGCCGTGCACACGATGCTCGGCCCGGGCGTCGGCTACGGCACGCTCGAGCTCAAGGTCAACTACATCCGCACCGTGCCGGTGGACGGCCGCACGCTGACCGGCACCGGGTCGATCATCCACGTCGGCCGCAGCACCGCCACGGCCGAGGGCAAGGTGCTCGACCCCGACGGCAAGCTCGTCGCGCACGGCACCACCACCTGCATGATCTACTCCTGAGCGGTGGCGGCCACGACCGCTAGGGTGGTCGTCAGGTGTGCCGGGAAGTCTGGTCGGCGTCCTGCCACCGACCCCTGAAGGACTGCCATGACCTCACCCGGCCTGTTCACCCGCGGCAGCTGGCGCGAATCCGCTCGCATCGCCGACATCCTGCGGCGCGAGACCGTGGGCGGCACGATCCTCGTGGTCGCCGCCCTCGCCGCGCTGGTCTGGGCCAACTCGCCCTGGTCGGACGCGTACTTCGACCTCACCCAGGCCCGGATCGGTCCCGAGTCGCTCCACCTGGACCTGACCGTGGCGCACTGGGCCGCCGACGGGCTGCTCGCCATCTTCTTCTTCGTCGTCGGACTCGAGCTCAAGCGCGAGTTCGTCGCGGGCGACCTCAGCGATCCGCGCCGTGCCGCGCTGCCCGTCGTGGCGGCCATGGGCGGCATGGCCGTCCCGGCCCTGATCTTCGTCGCGTTCAACGCCGGCAACGGCACCACCCACGGATGGGCGATCCCCACGGCCACCGACATCGCCTTCGCGGTGGCGGTGCTGGCGGTGCTGAGCACGCACCTCCCGTCCGCGCTGCGCACGTTCCTGCTGACCCTCGCGGTCGTGGACGACCTGCTCGCGATCACGGTCATCGCGGTGTTCTACACCGCTTCGCTCGACCTCCTGATGCTCGGCGCCGCCGTGATCCCGCTCGCGCTGTTCGCCGTCGTCGCCCGCCGCGGTCCTCGCACGGGCTGGGTCCTGATTCCCCTCGCGCTGCTCACGTGGTGGTTCATGCACGAGTCGGGCGTCCACGCGACGGTGGCCGGCGTGCTGCTCGGCTTCACCGTGCCCGCGCGCGGCGACGACAGCATCGCCGAGCGGATGGAGCACCGGGTGCGTCCCGTGTCCACCGGAGTCGCCGTGCCGATCTTCGCCTTCACTGCCGCGGGCGTCGCCGTGTCGGGCGACGTGCTGGCCGACGCCTTCTCCTCGCCGGTCACCCTCGGCATCGTGGCGGGCCTCGTGCTCGGCAAGCCGATCGGCATCGTGGGCAGCGCCATGCTGCTCTCGGCCACGACGAAGGCGCAGCTCGACCCGAGCATCCGCTGGGTCGACGTCCTCGGCGTGGCGATGCTCGCCGGCATCGGGTTCACGGTCTCGCTGCTGATCGGCGACCTCGCCTACGCGACGGACGCGCTCGAGGAGTACGTCAAGATCGGCGTGCTGGCCGGCTCACTGACGGCGTCGATCCTGGCCGCGATCGTCCTGCGGCGCCGCAATCGGCACTACCGCGACGTGGAGCGCGAGGAGTCGGTGGACGACGACGGCGACGGCGTGCCCGACGCGTTCCAGCGCTGAGTCAGAGCACCCAGACGAAGCCCGCGGCGCAGATCCCCAGCAGCAGGACGAGCCACGGCGTGGTCCTCCAGCCGAGGAACGGCTTCTGCAGGATCACGATCGTCACGGCGTAGATGATGATCGCGAGCGGCACCGAGACGCCGAGCAGGATGATCTGGTCGCCGCGGCGGTCGTCGCCGATCGCCTGCGCGGCGCCGATCGCGCCGAACAGGCCGTGGATCGACGTGACCACCCACGTGATCGCCATGATCCGGCGGCGGACGATGTTGAGGGACTCCTCCGAGGCGTCGGGGAGGCGCTGGCTCATGCCGTGGTCCTTTCGTGGGCCCGGTCGGCCCGCTCGATGAGTTCGTGCAGCCATCGGTTGACCTGCTGGAGCTCGGCGACGTCCATGTCGAAGCGCTCGAGCATCGTCGCCGGGACCGCCAGGGCCTTCTCGCGCAGGGCGCGGCCCTCGTCGGTCACGGTGAGCGAGAAGGCGCGCTCGTCGCCCGCGCGGCGGTCGCGACGGATGAGGCCGGCCGTCTCCAGGCGCTTGACGAGGGGCGACACGGTGGCCGGCTCGAGGCGCAGCGCGTCGCTCAGTCCGCGCAGGGTGAGTCCGTCGTTCTCCCACAGCGCCAGCATCACCAGGTACTGCGGATGGGTGAGGCCGAGCGGCTCGAGGACGTCGCGGTAGCAGCCGATCACGGTGCGCGACGCGACCGAGAGCGCGAAGCACACCTGCTCGTCCAGGGAGAGCGGGTTCGGGGCCGAGGTCATGTCATCAGTGTACTAACGATTCGTGGGCTCACGAAATCGTCTCGCGCCCGGACCCCACCGGGCTTAAGTTGTCCACATGGCCTTCCGCCACCGTCGCGAGTACGACGAATCCGTGCCCCGGGCGCTCCGAGCGGCCCGTGACTCGTACGACGCCGCCACCTCCGAGTACGAGGAGGCCATCGCCCGCGCCCGGCGCGAGTGGGCGGCCGCCCTGGCCACGGCGATCGAGGCCGGGATGTCCTACCAGGAGATCGCCGACGAGGTCGGTGTCTCGCACACCAGCATCAGCCGCGCGATCAAGCAGTACGGCTCGGACTGAGGCGTTCGTGAGGCGGGTCCACGTCACGGTGCGCGGCCGGGTGCAGGGGGTCGGCTACCGCTGGTCGACGCGTCTCGTGGCCGAGCGCGAGCGGGTCACCGGGTGGGTGCGGAACTGCGACGACGGCACGGTCGAGGCCGAGCTGCAGGGCGAGCCCGAGCGGCTCGACGCCGTGCTCGCCTGGATGGCCGAGGGCCCTCCCGGATCGGTCGTGGAGTCGCGCGACGTGGCGGACCTGGAGCCGGTGGAGTCGAGCGGGTTCGACGTCCGATGAGACGACGAAGGCCCCGGTGTGAACCGGGGCCTTCGAGCGGGTGGTACACCCCCTCGGACTCGAACCGAGAACCCATTGATTAAGAGTCAATTGCTCTGCCAATTGAGCTAGGGGTGCTCGCGCGCTGCGCGATCACCAACACTAGCGCATACCCTCCCGCGACATGAAATCGAGTGCCACGATGGTCGTCATGACCACCATCGCGGACTGGAATCGCAGCACCTTCACTCACGCGGGGATCGAGCACGAGACGTTCCGGCGCGGCACGGGGCCCGGCGTCGTCGTGATGCACGAGCTGCCCGGGATCACCCCCGAGAGCATCGCGTTCGCCGACGAGGTGGTCGACCGCGGCTTCACGGTGGTCATGCCGAACCTGTTCGGCGACCCCGGCCGGCCCATGACGGCGGGGTACACGGTCCGATCGCTGGTGCGCGGCTGCGTCAGCAAGGAGTTCACGGCCCTCGCCCTGCGCCGCACGGCTCCCGTGACGCGGTGGCTCGCGGCGCTCGCGTCCGACCTGCACGCCTCGGTGGGCGGACCCGGCGTCGGCGCGGTCGGGATGTGCTTCACGGGCGGGTTCGCCCTGGCGATGCTGGTGGACGACGCGGTGGTCGCCCCGGTGCTGGCGCAGCCGTCGCTGCCGTTCCCCGTCACGTCCGCGCGATCGCGCGACCTCGGGCTGTCCCCGGCCGACCACACGCGAGTGCTCGACCGCGTCGCCGCCGGCTGTCCGGTGCTGGGGCTGCGCTACGAGGACGACCCGGCCTCCGGCGGGCGCTTCGAGGTGCTGCGTCGCGAGCTGGGGGAGCGGTTCACCGCCGTCGAGCTCCACGGCCGCAAGCACAGCACGCTGACGCTGCACCGCCAGCAGCGCGCCGTCGACGCCGTCCTGGACTTCCTCGACGAGCGGCTGCGGTGACGGTCAGAGCGAGTCGAGCAGCGCCCGCGCGGCGCTGTGGCCGCCGAGACCGCTGACCGCGCCGCCGCGCCGCGCGCCGCTGCCGCACAGCAGCACCCGCGGGTGCGCGGTCGCGACGCCCCAGCGCTCGGCCGGGGAGTGCGGACGCTCGCCCTCCTCGAGCCACGGCCACGCGAGGTCGCCGTGGAAGATGTGGCCGCCCGGCATGGCCAGCTCGTGCTCGATCTCGGTGGGCGTCTTGGCCTCGAGCCCCAGGATCAACGGCGCGATCGGCTCGGCGAGGTGCTCGTCGAGCGCGGCCAGGACCCGCTTGACGGCCTCCTCCTTCGCGCCGGGGGCGTCGAGGACGCCCGGGGGCGTGTGCAGGCCGAAGTAGGTCAGTGTCTCGGCGCCTGCGTCGCGCAGCTCGGGGCCGAGGATCGAGCGGTCGGTCAGGGTGTGGCAGTAGAACTCGCCGGTGGCCGGCGGGAGGTCGCCCGACTCGGCGACCGACCACGCGTGCTGCAGCTGGTCGAAGGACTCGTCCAGGTGGAACGTGCCGGCGAACGCCACGCGTGGGTCCACGCCCGAGGCGAGCTCGGGGAGTCGCGAGAGCAGGACGTTGAGCTTGAGCTGCGCCCCGGCGGGCTTGCTGGTCGGGGAATGGCCGAGCAGCCGCTCGAGCACGTACGGCGCCGCGCCGAACAGCACGTGGTCGGCGCGCTCGACGAACCCGTCGCCGCAGATCGTGACGTCGACGTCGCTCACGTCGATGCCGTCGACGGCCGAGTTGAGGCGGATCTCGGCGCCGGCCTCGGTGGCGACCCGCGCGAGCTCCTGCGTGACCGCGCCCATGCCGCCGACGGGGACGCGCCACTCGCCCGTGCCGTTGCCGATCAGGTGGTAGAGGAAGCAGCGGTTCTGCACGAGCGAGAGGTCCTCGAGCGACGCGAACGTGCCGATCAGCGCGTCGGTGGCGACGACCCCGCGCACGACGTCGTCGGCGAACCGGCGCCGGATGGCCTCACCGATCGGCTGCTCCACGAGGTCGGTCCAGATGGCCATCTCGACGTGGTCGCGCACGTCGCCGATGTGGGGGAGGGGCTGCAGCAGCGTGGGCGCGAGGGCCCGGGCCAGCGTGCCGACCTCGTCGTAGAAGGCCTTCCACGCCTCGAACTCGGCGTCGCCGCCGGTGAGCTCGGCGAAGGAGGCGCGCGTGGCCTCGCCGCCGGAGGTCTCGACGAGCAGCCCGCCGGCGCGTCCGTCGCGACGCCACGGCGTGAACGACGCGGTGTCGCGCGAGCGCAGCTCGAGGTCGAGCCCCAGCTCGTCGATGAGCGCCTGCGGGAACAGGCTCACGAGGTAGGAGAAGCGCGAGAGCCGCGCGTCGTGACCGTCGAACGCCTGCGTGCTCACCGCGGCGCCGCCCACGCGGTCGAGCCGCTCCAGCACCAGGACGTCGAGCCCCGCCCGCGCCAGCAGCGCCGCCGCCACGAGCCCGTTGTGTCCTGCCCCGACGATGACGACGCGTTCGGCCATGACCCGAGCCTACGGGCGCGCCGGCTCACGAACGATGAGGCATTCGGGTGCCTCAGTGGGGCGAAATGCCGCATCGTCCGTCCGGGCCACCCCGGCTCGTTAGGGTGAGGCGCATGTCACAGGAGTTCGTCGGCGCGATCGACCAGGGGACGACCAGCACGCGGTTCATGGTGTTCGACCACCGCGGGGAGGAGCAGGGACGGCACCAGGTGGAGCACGAGCAGGTGCTGCCGCAGGCCGGCTGGGTGGAGCACGACGCCACCGAGATCTGGGAGAACACGCGCGAGGTCATCGAGCGGGGACTCGAGGCCGCCGGGATCACCGCCGCCGACCTCGCCGCCGTCGGCATCACGAACCAGCGCGAGACCACGGTCGTGTGGGACCGGCGCACCGGCGAGCCCTACGCGAACGCGATCGTCTGGCAGGACACCCGCACCGCCGACCTCGCGAAGCGCCTCGACGAGGACGGACACGGCACGGTCATCCACGCCAAGTCCGGCCTGCCGCCCGCCGCGTACTTCGCCGGCGGCAAGCTGCACTGGATCCTGGAGAACGTGGACGGCGTGCGCGAGGACGCCGAAGCGGGCCACGCGCTGTTCGGCACGATCGACACCTGGCTCATCTGGAACCTCACCGGCGGCACCGACGGCGGCGTCCACGTCACCGACGTCACCAACGCCAGCCGCACCATGCTGATGAACCTCGAGAGCCTCGAGTGGGACGACGAGCTGCTCGAGATCTTCGGCGTCCCGCGGCAGATGCTGCCCGAGATCACCTCGTCGTCCCAGGAGTTCGGGCGCACGACCAAGGACGGCCCGTTCGGTGCCGAGGTGATCCTGGCGGGCAACCTCGGCGACCAGCACGCCGCGCTCGTCGGCCAGGCCTGCTTCGAGCCCGGGATGCTCAAGAACACCTACGGCACCGGCAACTTCCTCGTGCTCAACACCGGCACTGAGATCGTCCGCTCCGATCGCGGCCTGCTCACCACGCTGGCCTACCGCTTCGGCGACGAGCCGCCCGTGTACGCGCTGGAGGGCTCGATCGCCGTCACCGGGTCGGCGATCCAGTGGCTGCGCGACCAGCTCAAGGTCTTCGACGACGCGGCCGACTCCGAGGCGCTCGCCGAGACGGTGGACGACAACGGCGGCGTCTACTTCGTCCCGGCCTTCAGCGGCCTGTTCGCGCCGTACTGGCGCTCCGACGCCCGCGGCGTGATCGTCGGGCTCTCGCGCTTCAACACCGTGGCCCACGTGGCCCGGGCCGCCCTCGAGGCGATCTGCTACCAGAGCAAGGACGTCGTCGACGTCATGGTGGCGGACTCCGGCATCGAGCTGGAGGTGCTGCGCGTCGACGGCGGCATCACCGCGAACGAGCTGTGCATGCAGATCCAGGCGGACATCCTCGACATCGAGGTCAGCCGCCCGGTGGTCCCCGAGACCACGTGCCTGGGCGCCGCGTACGCCGCCGGGCTGGCGGTGGGCTTCTGGTCGAGCACCGACGAGCTGGTGGCGAACTGGTCGGAGTCGAAGCGCTGGAGACCGGACTGGGACGACGAGCAGCGCGACGCCGGCTACCACCAGTGGAAGAAGGCCGTCGAGCGCACGCTGGGGTGGGTCGAGTGAGCGCCGGCACCAGCGCGGGCCTGTCCGCCGCGGCGATGGCCGAGCGTGCCGTGGTGCGCGGCTTCGCCCGTCTCCCGGAGTCCGTGGTCGCGCGGCTCGGCCGGCACGCGCCGGTCAACCGCGACGGGGAGCAGCTCTCGCCCGAGATCGCCGTGGCGCTGCGGGTCCTCAACCGGATCCCCGGTGGCGACTTCACCGAGTACCCCGTCGAGCAGGCCCGCCGCATGCTGACCGACGAGGCCCTCGTGTTCGCCGACGTGTTCCCCGAGTTCGCCGTCGAGGAGGACCTCCTCATCCCCAGCGCGGCCGGCCCGATCCCCGCCACCCGCTACCGCGCGACCACCGAGTCGAAGGGCCTCGTCGTGTACTTCCACGGTGGCGGCTGGGTGCTGGGCAGCCGCGTCAGCACCGACTCGGCCGTGCGCTTCCTGGCCACCGAGGCCGGCGTCGACGTCCTGTCCGTGGACTACCGGCTGGCCCCCGAGCACCCGTTCCCGGCCGCGGTCGAGGACGCGGAGGCGGCGTGGGACTTCGCCGTCGAGCACGCGCCCGGCTGGGGCCTCGACCCGCACCGCATCGTCGTCGCGGGCGACAGCGCGGGCGGCAACCTCAGCGCCGTGCTGTCGAACCGACTCCGCGGACGCGAGGTCGTGCCCGCGCTGCAGGTGCTGCTGTTCCCCGTCACGGACCTGTCCACCAAGCATCCGTCGTACCAGGAGTTCTCCGACGGCTTCTTCCTCACCGAGAAGCACATGGACTGGTACCGCGAGCGCTACCTGGCCGATCCGGCCGAAGCGCTCGACCCGCAGGCCTCGCCGCTGCTCGAGCCCGACCTGTCCGGAGCCCCGCCCGCGTACGTCGCCGTGGCGGGCTTCGACCCCCTGCGCGACGAGGGGATCGCCTACGCCGAACGGCTCGAGCAGGCCGGCGTGCCGACCACGCTGGCGCGCGAGGGCTCGCTGATCCACGCCTTCGTCAACATCACCGGCGTCAGCCGTCCCGCGCGGGAGGCCACCACCCGCATCGCCCGAGCGATCGCGGCAGCCGTGGCCTGACACTGGTTGACTGGAGTCCATGCGATCGGTTGCCCTCTCCCCGCAGCACCGCCAGGAGGCGCTCGACGCGCTGGCCTCGGAACACCTCGACGTCCTCGTGATCGGCGGTGGCGTCGTCGGCGGCGGCGCGGCGCTCGACGCGGCGACCCGCGGCCTGTCCGTGGGCCTCGTCGAGGCGCGCGACTTCGGCTCCGGCACGTCCAGCCGCTCGAGCAAGCTCGTCCACGGCGGCCTGCGCTACCTCGAGATGCTCGACTTCCGCCTCGTCGCCGAGGCCCTGGGGGAGCGCAGCCTGCTGATCGACAAGCTCGCGCCGCACCTGGTCAAGCCCGTGCCGTTCCTGTACCCGCTGACCCACCGCGTCTGGGAGCGCTTCTACGCCGGATCCGGCGTCGCCCTGTACGACTCGATGGCGCTGCTGTCGGGCCGCTCGCGCGGCGTGCCGCGGCACCGTCACCTCACCCGCACCGGTGCTCGCCGGATCATGCCCGCGCTGCGCAAGGACGCCCTCGTCGGCGCCCTGCACTACTACGACGGCCAGGTCGACGACGCCCGCCACACGATGTTCCTCTCCCGCACGGCTGCCGCGTACGGCGCGCACGTCGCCAGCCGCACCCGCGTGATCGACCTGCTGCGCGAGGGCGACCGTGTCGTCGGCGCGCGGGTCAAGGACCTCGAGTCGGGCCGCGAGATCGACATCCGCGCGCGCCAGGTCGTCAACGCCACGGGCGTGTGGACCGACGAGACGCAGTCGTTCGCGGCCGAGCGCGGCCAGTTCAACGTGCGCGCCAGCAAGGGCATCCACCTCGTCGTGCCGCGCGACCGGATCCGCGGCGAGTCGGGCCTGATCCTGCGCACCGAGAAGTCGGTCCTCTTCGTCATCCCGTGGGGCCGCCACTGGATCATCGGCACCACCGACACGGACTGGTCGCTCAGCAAGGACCACCCGGCCGCGAGCGCCAAGGACATCCAGTACCTGCTCGACCACGTGAATCGCGTGCTCGTCGAGCCGCTCGAGCCCGAGGACGTCGAGGGTGTCTACGCCGGTCTGCGTCCGCTGCTGGCGGGGGAGGACGAGGCCACGAGCAAGCTCTCGCGCGAGCACGCCGTCTCGACCTCGGTGAAGGGACTCGTCGTCATCGCGGGCGGCAAGTACACGACCTACCGGATCATGGCCAAGGACGCGATCGACGCAGCCGTGCAGCAGATGGGCACGCTGCTCGACCGGCGCGTGCCCGAGTGCGTCACCGACGACATCCCGCTGCTGGGCGCCGACGGGTACGCGGCCCTGTGGAACCAGCGCCAGGCGCTCGCCGCCGCGCACGGCATCGGCGTCGGCCGCGTGGAGCACCTGCTCAACCGCTTCGGCACGCTGGCCACCGAGGTGCTCGACCTCATCGCCGGGCGTCCCGACCTGGGGGAGCCGCTCGCCGGCTCCGACGACTACCTGCGTGCCGAGGTCGTCTACGGCGTCACGCACGAGGGCGCCCGCCACCTCGACGACATCCTCGCCCGCCGCACGCGCATCTCGATCGAGACCTTCCACCGCGGCACCGAGTCCGCGCAGGACGCGGCCGCGCTCATGGCCGAGGCGCTCGGCTGGTCCGACGAGCAGCGCGAGCGCGAGGTCGACCACTACCTCAAGCGGGTCGACGCCGAGCGCGAGAGCCAGACGATGCCCGACGACGAGACGGCCGACGCGGCGCGCCTCGGCGCTCCGGACGTCGTGCCGGTGGCGCGCCAATGAGGAGTGCCGGTGGCCCGCCAGTGAGCCCTGACCGGGTCCTCGTCGTCTCGGCGACGAAGGCCGAGGCCGCGCACCTGCCGACCGAGATGCCGCTGGTGCTGACGGGGATCGGCAAGGTCGAGGCGGCCACCGCGACCACCGAGGCGATCGCCGCGCTGCGTCCCGAGCTCGTGCTGAACGTGGGCACCGCGGGTGCCCTGCGGCCCGGTCTCACGGGGCTCTTCCTGCCGTCCACGGTGCTCAACCACGACTACTCGGCCGACGCGATCCGCGCCCTGGGGCACGACGCGGTCGACGAGATCGGCGTGCCGGACGGCGACGGGACCGTGCTCGCCACGGGTGACCTGTTCGTCACCGACCCGGCCGTCCGCGCGGGACTGGCCGAGCGGGCTCACCTCGTCGACATGGAGGGATTCGCCGTGGCCCGCGCCGCCCAGCGCGCCGGTGTCCCGTGCCGCCTCGTGAAGATCGTCAGCGACGCCGCGGACGACTCGGCGCTCGAGTGGAACGCCGTGGTCGACGCGTGCGCGCGCCTGCTCGGCCACTGGGTGCGCGAGCAGATCGTCTGAGGGTCAGGGCTCGGGGTCGTCCTCGCGGGCCCACGCGATCGCCACGAGCCGGCGCAGCACGTCGAGGTCGACGTCGTCGAGCCTCTTGACGTAGACGCAGCCCGCGCCCTCGGTGTAGGTGCCCAGGGAGGGCAGCAGTGCGGCGCCCTCGGGGCGGTCCTTCAGCCCGTAGAGCGACAGCGAGGCCTTGCGCGGGGAGAACGCGACCTTGGGCCAGTTCCCGCGCGTGCGCGGGTTGGCGGGCGAGACGTAGCGGTAGCTGCCGTACCCGACCATCGACGGACCCCAGAGGACCGGATCGGTGCCGGTGACCTCGCGGAAGAGCTCGGCCAGCCGCAGTCCGTCCTCGCGGCGGCGCGCGGGAGTGGCGGCGTGGAGGAAGGCCTCGACGTCGGCGTCGGTCGGCTGCGTCTTGATCTCGGCCATGAGCCCATCATGACGCATGAAGAACGGCCCGGAATCATTCGATTCCGGGCCGTTTCCTGGGGTGGATGACGGGACTTGAACCCGCGGCCACCGGCACCACAAGCCGGTGCTCTACCAACTGAGCTACACCCACCATGTGCGCCTTGCGGCACAGCGCGACGAGTCTACCGGACGTCGCGCACGGGACCTACTCCGAGGGGGTGGTCCCGGCGATCTCGGCGGCGATGGCGCGCGCCGACTCGCTGTCGATGCCCGGATCGGGCGTGAAGACCGTGCGGCGGTAGTAGCGCAGCTCGTCGATGCTCTCGCGGATGTCGGCCAGCGCGCGGTGGGCGCCGCCCTTCTCCGGGGCGGCGAAGTAGGCGCGCGGGAACCAGTGGCGGGCCAGCTCCTTGATGGAGGAGACGTCGATGACGCGGTAGTGCAGCCAGTCCTCGAGCTCGACCATGTCGCGGGCCAGGAAGGCGCGATCGGTGCCGATGGAGTTGCCGGCGAGCGGGGTCTTCCGCGGCTCCTTGGCGTACTGGCGCACGTACTCGAGCACCTGCTCCTCGGCCTCGCGCACCGTGATGCCGTGCTGCAGCTCGTCGAGCAGGCCCGAGGTCGTGTGCATCTGCGTGACGACCTCGTTCATCTGGTCGAGCGCCGCCTGCGGGGGCTTGATGATGAGGTCGACGCCGTCGCCGAGGATGTTGAGGTCGTAGTCGGTGACCAGGGCCGCGATCTCGACCAGGGCGTCGTCCTGGATCGACAGACCCGTCATCTCGCAGTCGATCCACACCAGCTTGTCGTTCACCCCGCCACCCTAGTCCGCGACGCCGACAGGTGGGCGGCGACGGGTAGGCTTCCGGCCGTACCGCGTATACGTCTGAGGAGCCACACGTGACGAACGACCGCCAGGCCCGCGCCGCCCGCGCCGAGCAGATGCGCAAGGAGCGCGAGAAGGCCGAGCGCAAGCAGCGCAACAAGATCACCGTCGCGATCGTCGCGATCGTGGTCGTGCTGATCGCCGCGGCCGGCTGGGGCATCAAGTCCCTCTCCGACTCCAACGAGAAGAACACCGAGGTCATCGAGCCGAAGAACCTCACCGAGAGCGGCGTCGACTTCCCGGCGACCGGTGGCGACGTCGACAATGCGGACGCGCCGCTCGTCGAGGTCTTCGAGGACTTCCTGTGCCCCGCGTGCGGCTCGTTCGAGCAGCTGAGCGGCCAGTTCCTGCAGGACCAGGCCGCGTCGGGCGCGATCCGCCTGCGCTTCATGCCGTTCTCGTTCCTGCACAACCAGAGCACCAACGACTACTCGCGCCGCGCCACCAACGTGGCGATGTGCGCCGTCGACCAGGACGGCCCCGAGGCCTTCTGGAAGGTCCACAACGCGCTGTACGCGAACCAGCCCTCCGAGGGTGGCGCCGGTCCCGAGAACGCCGCACTGATCGACCTGGCCGAGGAGGCCGGCGTCACGGGCATCGACGACTGCGTCCGCACCGAGCGCTTCGTGCCGTGGATCGACGACGTGAAGGACACCTTCACCGACGAGCGCGACATCTCCGGCACGCCCACGGTGCACATCGACGGCAAGAACTCCGAGGCGCGCACGCCGCAGGAGCTGCAGGCCGCGATCACCGAGGCGTCCAAGTCCTGACGTGACGAACGACCGCAAGGCCCGCGCCGCTCGTGCCGAGCAGGCGCGGGTCGGGCGCGAGCGGGCCGCGCGTCGCCAGCGCCTCATGATCACGACCGCAGCCGTGGTGGGCGCGCTCGTGCTGGTCGCCGCCGTGGCGTGGGGGATCTCCTCGCTCGGCGGCGACGACGCGGCCGACGGCCCGGTGGTCGAGCCGCGGGGGCTCACCGAGGGCGGGGTGCAGCACCCCGGCACCCCGGCCCGCGGCGCGCCCGTGGTGGAGGTCTACGAGGACTTCCTCTGCTCGCACTGCGCCGACTTCGAGGACGAGCACGGTGCCTACCTGACCGACCTCGCGGAGCAGGGCCAGATCGCGCTGCGCTTCGTGCCGATGACGATCCTCGACGGCACGGCCGACACCGGCCCGGCCCACGACGCCATGAACGCGGCGTTCTGCGTCACCGACCGTCAGGGCGCCGAGGCCTTCTGGGCGATGAAGCCGGCGCTGTTCGCCGCCGGCTTCGCCACCGGGGACGCCGAGCCCGCGCAGCGGGCGCTCGCGGCGATCGCCCGCGACGTCGGCGTGCCGGACATCGAGTCGTGCCTCGAGGACGGCACGTTCGTGCCGTGGCTCAACGAGGTGCGCGAGCAGGCCCGCGAGCGTGGCGTCACCGGCACGCCGTCGGTCTTCGTCGACGGCACGAAGCTCGAGGACCCGGCGACCGTGCGCTCGGCCGTCGAGGACGCGCTCGCGTCCTGACGGCCCTCAGTCACCAGCGCAGCTCGACCTCGATCTCGTTGTCCTCGCCGATCTCGACCTCGACGGTCAGCTCGACCTCGTCGGGCACGTCGACCGTGATGCGGTGCCCGTTCTTCTCGAACTCCACGGAGTTGTGGCGCGCGAGGGCGTCGGCGAGGGCGTGCAGCCGCGCGGCGGCCTCCTCGCGACGCAGGCGCTGGGTCTGGTCGAGCTCGAACAGGTCGCTCATGGCGGTCTCCTTCGGTGGAAGCTGGCGCGCCCGGCAGGATTCGAACCTGCGACCTCGAGATTAGAAGGCTCTTGCTCTATCCAGCTGAGCTACGGGCGCCTGCGGCCACACTATCGGTGGCGGCCGCGGTCGTGACGGCGCTCTAGGCTGTCTCCGTGACGACGACCGAGGTGCAGGCCGCCCTCCCCGCCGAGGACGACCCCCTGCGCCAGCGTGGTCGCAAGCTGCTCGTGATCGCCGTCTGGATCGCCGGTGTCGTGGGTGCGGGCGGAGCGGTGTTCTTCGCCTCCACGTCGGGCTCGGTGGCCGGCGCCTCGCTGGCGCTGGTCTACGCGCTGATCCCGCTGCCGGTCGCGCTCGCCGCGTACTGGTGGCTCGACCGGGTCGAGCCCGAGCCGTTCCGCTACAAGGCCGCCGCGTTCGTGTGGGGCGCCGTGATCGCCGTCGCGATCGCGCTGCCGATGGAGATCGGCATGTCCCGCCTCGGGATGAGCGAGGACTGGCTCATCGCGCTGGGCGCGCCGGTGGCCGAGGAGCTCGCCAAGGGCCTGTTCGTCGTGCTCACCCTGGTGCGGCTGCGCCGGATCATCGACGGCGTGCTCGACGGCCTCATCGTCTCGGGCCTCGTCGCGCTGGGCTTCGCCGCGATGGAGAACGTCGGCTACTACGCGGCCAGCTACCTCGGCTTCGACGAGGTCCCGTACTCCGGCACCGAGATGGCCACCGCCACGTTCGTCGTCCGCGGCCTGTTCAGCCCGTTCGCCCACCCGCTGTTCGCCTCGGCGATCGGGATCGCGATGGGACTCGCGGTGCACCGGTCCTCGCGCGCCCAGCGCTGGGGACTGCTCGCGCTCGGCTACCTGGCCAGCGTCGCGCTGCACGCGCTGTGGAACGGCTCGATCGTCGTCGGAGGGGGCGTCGGCTTCCTGCTGGCGTACGTCGTGCTGGCCTGCCTGCTGCTGGGTCTGGGCATCACCGCCGTCGTCCTGCGGATGCGCCAGCTCGACGTCCTGGCCCGGGCACTCGGCGACATGGCGCGACGCGGCTGGATCCATCCCGCCGAGGTGCCGTGGCTGGTCCGCTTCGCCCGCCGTCGCCAGGCCCGCACGTTCGCCACGCAGTACGGACCCCTGCACGCCGAGGCCGTCGAGCGCTACCAGCGACTCGCCACCGAGGCGGCGTTCCTGCACGACGCGGTCATGACCGGACGGGCCAAGCCCGCAGGGCCCGACCGCACCTACGCGCTGCTCGACCGGATGTGGCACCTGCGCCCGTTCCTGCGCTTCCCTCCGGCGCTGCCGCCGGGCGTCAGATGAGTGTCGCGTCGATTCGTTGGGGCTCGGTCCTCGCCGGTACGCTGGTGGGTATGGATTATCGCGTCAAGGACCTGTCCCTCGCCGAGTTCGGCCGCAAGGAGATCGAGCTCGCCGAGCATGAGATGCCGGGCCTCATGGCCATGCGCGAGCGCTACGGCGACACCAAGCCGCTGTCGGGCGCCCGCATCGCCGGCTCGCTGCACATGACGGTGCAGACCGCGGTCCTGATCGAGACCCTCACCGCGCTCGGCGCCGACGTCCGCTGGGCCACCTGCAACATCTTCTCCACCCAGGACCACGCCGCCGCCGCGGTCGTCGTCGGCCCGAACGGCACCGTCGACGCGCCGGCCGGCACGCCGGTCTTCGCGTGGAAGGGCGAGACCCTCGCCGAGTACTGGGACGAGGCCGAGAAGGTCTTCGCCTTCACTGATGAGCAGGGTGCGGAGTGCGGACCGAACGTCCTGCTCGACGACGGCGGCGACATCACGATGCTGCTGCACCTGGGCGTCGAGTACGAGAAGGCCGGCGCCGTCCCGCCGCAGGACTCCACCGACAACGAGGAGTTCAAGGAGGTGCTGCGCGTCCTGGCCCGCTCGCTGGAGACCAAGCCGCAGTACTGGACCACCATCGCGAAGGACATCAAGGGCGTCTCGGAGGAGACCACCACCGGCGTCCTGCGCCTCTACGAGCGCTTCCGCGAGGGCACGCTGCTCTTCCCGGCGATCAACGTCAACGACTCGGTCACCAAGAGCAAGTTCGACAACAAGTACGGCTGCCGCCACTCGCTGATCGACGGCATCAACCGCGCCACCGACGTCATGATCGGCGGCAAGGTCGCGGTCGTGTGCGGCTACGGCGACGTGGGCAAGGGCTCGGCCGAGTCCCTGCGCGGCCAGGGCGCCCGCGTCATCGTCACCGAGATCGACCCGATCTGCGCGCTGCAGGCCGCGATGGACGGCTACGAGGTCAAGCGCCTCGAGTCGGTCGTCGAGATCGCCGACATCTTCGTCACCACGACGGGCAACTTCGACATCATCCGCGTCGAGCACTTCGAGAAGATGAAGCACCAGGCGATCGTCGGCAACATCGGCCACTTCGACAACGAGATCGACATGGCCGGCCTGGCCAAGGTCCCCGGCATCGTCAAGGACGAGATCAAGCCCCAGGTCCACCAGTGGATCTTCCCCGACGGCAAGAAGATCATCGTGCTGTCCGAGGGCCGCCTGCTCAACCTGGGCAACGCCACCGGCCACCCGTCGTTCGTGATGTCGAACTCCTTCACGAACCAGGTCCTCGCGCAGATCGAGCTGTTCAGCAAGGCCGACCAGTACGAGCTGGGCGTTCACGTGCTGCCCAAGCACCTCGACGAGGAGGTCGCCCGGCTGCACCTGGACGCCCTCGGCGTCGAGCTCACCGAGCTGTCGAAGGCCCAGGCCGAGTACCTGGGCGTCGACGTGGCCGGTCCGTACAAGTCGGACCACTACCGCTACTGAGCATGTCGCAACGTCGCCCCAAGAATGATCGGGTGCTCGTCGTCGACGACGACGCGTCGTTGGCGGAGATGCTCACGATCGTCCTCGAGGGCGAGGGCTTCCGGACCTCGGTGTGTCGCACCGGTGACGGCGTGATGGAGGCCTTCGAGGCCTTCAAGCCCGACGTGGTCCTGCTCGACCGGATGCTCCCGGGACTGGACGGCATGGAGGTGTGCCGCCAGATCCGGGAGCTCTCGGGCGTCCCGATCGTCATGCTCACCGCCAAGGGCGACACCCGCGACATCGTCGAGGGGCTCGGCGTCGGCGCCGACGACTACATCACCAAGCCGTTCCGCAACAGCGAGCTGATCGCCCGCATCCGCGCGCGGCTGCGCCGCAGCGACCCGCTCGGCGCGCGGATCGAGTTCGGCGGCATCGTGCTCGATCCCCAGGCGCACACGGTCACGCGCGACGGCCGGCCCGTGTCGCTGACCCCGCTGGAGTTCGACCTGTTGGCGTGCCTGATCTCCGCGCCCGAGCAGGTCTTCAGCCGTGAGGCACTGCTGCAGAAGGTGTGGGGCTACCACCATCCGGGTGACACCAAGCTGGTGAACGTCCACATGACCCGGCTGCGCCAGAAGATCGAGGACGACGCCGAGAACCCGAGCGTCATCCGCACGGTCCGGGGCGTCGGCTACCAGGCCATCGAGCCGGCGTCGCACTGATGGGCCGACTCGTCGGGCTGTGGCGCCGTTCGCTGCGCACGCGAGTCGTCATCAACACCCTGCTGCTGAGCACGGCGGTCATCATGATCGTCGGCTGGGCGCTGCTGCGTGACGTCGCCGGCGGCCTGGCCGACAACCGGCGCGACGCGGCCATCGCGGAGGCGCGCGCGGGACTCGAGCAGGCGCAGTCCCAGCTCGACGCGGCGGTCGACAGCGAGCCCGCCCGCCAGTCGCCGGCGCTGACCCAGCTGGTCGACTCCCTCGCCGCCACGCGCGGGGAGAACCGGGCCTACGAGCTCGTCCTGCAGGGCCCGCTGGCCGAGGGCGGCGACGCCCCCGTGCGGGCCTCGGGCAGCGTCGGCATCGACGAGGTGCCGTCCTCGCTCGCGGAGCGCGTCGGCTCCGACCAGGGCACCTTCTGGACCTTCTCCGAGCTCTCGCCCTTCGGCGCGGGCGACGACGTCCCGGTGGTCACCGTGGGAGGGCGCGTCACGGCGCCGGGCTCCAACGACCAGTACGCGCTCTACTACGTCTTCTCGATGGCCGACCAGCAGGAGACGCTCGACCTCGTGCGGACGGCGCTGCTCGCCGGCGCGGGCGTGCTGCTGGTGATGGTCACGCTCGTGTCGTTCCTCGTCGCGCGCCAGGTGGTCGAACCGGTGCGTCTGGCCCGCCGCATCGCCGAGCGCTTCGCCGCCGGCAACCTCGAGCAGCGCATGCACGTCAAGGGCGAGGACGACATCGCCCGACTGAGCACCTCGTTCAACCAGATGGCCGAGAGCCTGCAGAGCCAGATCCGCCGGCTGGAGAACCTCTCGCGCCTCCAGCAGCGCTTCGTCTCCGACGTCTCGCACGAGCTGCGCACCCCGCTCACCACCGTGCAGATGGCCGGTCAGGTGCTCTACGAGGCGCGCCCGACGTTCGACCCGCAGACCGCCCGGGCGGCCGAGCTGCTGCACACCGAGGTCGGCCGCTTCGAGGCGCTGCTGTCGGACCTGCTCGACCTCAGCCGCTTCGACGCCGGTGCGGCCACGCTCGAGCTCGACCCCGTCGACCTCACCGCCGTGGCCCGGGCGGCCGCCGCCGACGAGGCGCTGACCCGCGCCGGGATCAAGGGTCGCGCCCTCGGGGTCGCCGTGCCGGCGATCGTCGACGCCGACATCCGCCGCGTCGACCGCATGGTGCGCAACCTCATCGTCAACGCCGCCCGGTACAGCCGGTCCCAGCGGGTCGAGGTCGTCGTGTCGCAGGCCCCGGACCGTGTCTCGCTCGCGGTGCGCGATCACGGCGTGGGCATGGACACCGAGGAGGTACGCCGCGTCTTCGACCGGTTCTGGCGGGGCGATCCGGCCCGCTCGCAGGGTGGCACGGGACTTGGACTGGCGATCGCGCGCGAGGACGCCGCGCTGCACGGCGGGACCCTCGAGGTCTGGTCGCGCAAGGGCGAGGGCACCGAGTTCATCCTGACGCTCCCGCGCGAGGCGGGGGAGCGCGTGTGGTCGCCCGTCACGAAGTCGGTGTACGCATGACGCGCCGCTCCGTGGGCCTCGTGCTCGCCCTCGCCGTCGCCGTGCTGACGGGGTGCGCCGGCATCCCCACGTCGGGTCCGGTCGAGCGCGTCGAGGACGAGGTCGGTCTCGGCGAGAGCACGGTCCGGTACACGCCGTCGGGGCCGATCCCGGGCATGACCGAGACGCAGGTCGTGCGCGGCTTCCTCGACGCGATGCTGGCCTACCCGGTCACGCACCGCGTCGCCGCGGAGTACCTCACGCCCACCGCCGCCCAGCGCTGGCGTCCGGGCGCCAGCACCACCGTCTACTCCTCCGTCGAGGCGTTCTCCGCGTCGGTCGGGTCCACCCGGGTCGAGCTCGGCACCGAGGTGCGCCTCGACGAGCAGGGCTCCCTGACGCCCGCCGAGGGCACCGAGCGGCTGCGGTTCGCGCTCGAGCGGATCGACGGGCAGTGGCGCATCGCGAACCCGCCCGACGGCGTGCTCGTCAGCCGGGACTGGTTCGAGGACTACGTGCGCGCCTTCGACCTGTTCTTCCTCGACGCGTCGGGCCGTCACCTGGTGCCCGTGCCGGTCCACGAGGTCGTCGGCGACCAGCTCGCGACCTCGCTCATGACCAGCCTCGCGCTCGGTCCGCCACCCGAACCTCCGGGACTCACCACCGCCGTCCCGCCCGAGGGCGAGCTGCGGGCCTCGGTGCCGGTCGTCGGCGGAGTGGCGCAGGTCGACTTCGCCCGGCGGGTCGGCGACCTCTCCACCTCGACGCAGAAGCGTCTCTCGGCCCAGGTCGCGTGGACGCTGCGGCAGGTCCCGGCGGTCACGGACGTCCAGATCACCGGCGACGGCACGGTCGTCGCGCCCACCGGCGACCTCGTGCAGGACGCCCGTGGCTGGGCCTCGTACGGCCCCGACAAGTCGCGGCGATGGGTGCACGTGACGGCGGGCGACATCGTCCACCAGGTCGGCCCGCGGGCGCAGCAGCCGGTGCCGGGCGCGTGGGGCCGCACCGACGGCGGAGCCACGGCCGTGGCCGTCGGCGAGGAGCTGGCGGTCGGCGTCTGGACCGATCGCGCCCGCGTCACCACCGCCCGGGGCGGGCGGCCGCTCGACCTCACGGGCGACCGCTTCGTGCGCCCCGCGGTCGACATCGACTCGATGGGCTGGCTCGTCGACCGCCAGGACGGTCGGGCGCGCGTCCGCGTGCACGACGGCGAGTCCCTGACGCTCGTCCCGAGCCCCGGCCTCCCGGTCCTCTCGTCCTTCGCGATCTCGCCCGGCGGAGCGCGCTACGCGGCCACGTCGGGCGGGCGTCTGCTGCTCGGCGGGGTGGAGCGGCGCGAGGGCCGCGTGGTCGGTCTGACCGAGCCGGAGCAGCTGCCCACGCAGGCCGCCGCCCGCGAGGTCGCCTGGGTCGACGGCACGCGCGTCGCGCACCTCGGGCCGCGGGGCACGCAGGTCCGCTCGGTGCGCATCGACGGCACGGGCGCCGTGGACGCCTGGCCCGGGGGAGGGCAGCTGCTGCCCGGCATCGACCCGGTCGCCCTCGTCGCGACCCCGGCCGCTCGGTCCGACCTCTACCTGCTGGACACCGAGGGCGGCGTCTGGGTGCTCGACCGCACGCGGTGGGTGCAGCTGGACCTGCCCGCCGCCCGCGGCATCGCCTGACGATCCACAGGCCGTGTCCGGGCGCTGGTGACCGCGCCCCGGCGCGCCCACACTGGCTCGATGGACCGGTGGTGGCAGGCGGCGGCCGACCTCGTGCTCGGGGCGTGCTGTCCGCTGTGCGAGGCGCCCGGAGGACGCGTCTGCCGCCGGTGCGCCGCGAGCCTGCCGCCCGAGCCCGTCCACGTCGCCGCCGGTGACCTCGAGGTGGTCGCCGCGGGCGTCCACGCGGGATCGCGCCGCGATGCCGTGCTGGCCTGGAAGCTCCGCGCCGCCTCGGGCCTCGACCCGCTCCTGGCCCACCACCTCGCCGCCGCCGTGCTGGCTCTCGTGGGCGACGCCGAGGCGGTCACGCTCGTGCCGGTGCCGTCGACCCGGCGCTCACGCCGCGAGCGAGGGCGCGACCTCGTGGCCGACCTGGCCGTCGCGGCGGCCCGCGACCTGACGGGGATCGGGCTGCACGGCTCGGCCCGGCGGTGCCTGCGGCTCGTGCGCCAGACCGCCGACCAGCACGCGCTGGGACGCGAGGAGCGCGCCCTCAACCTGGCCCGGAGCATGCGCGCGACGGCGCTCCCGACCGGCCCCGTGGTGGTCGTGGATGACATCGTCACGACCGGCTCCACGGTGCGCGAGGCGGTCCGCGCCCTGGCGTCCCGGGGCGATGTCGAGGTGCTCGGCGCGGCAGCTCTCGTGGTCGCCGAGCAGGGCGGTCCAGCGGTGGCGGGTCACCCCGTGGACGGGCTACGGTCGAGGTGAGCCAGAAGCTCGAAACCTCGGGACTGGAGAAGGAGACGGACATGGAAATCGTGGTCACCGGACGCAACAGTGAGATCTCGGAGCGGTTCCGCTCCCACGTCACCGAGAAGCTCCAGCGCATCGAGAAGTTCGACGGTCGTCAGCGCATCAACCGCGTCGAGGTCGAGGTGACCCACGAGAAGAACCCGCGCCAGCACGACAAGGCCGCGCGGGTCGAGATGACGCTCCGCTCGCGGGGCCCCGTCGTCCGCGTCGAGGCCAACTCGACCGACCAGCACTCCGCCCTCGACGCCGCCGTCGACAAGCTGGAGAAGCGCCTGCGCAAGATGGGCGAGCGCCAGATCCGCCACCGCGACAAGCACGCGCCGGCGTCGATCGAGGAGGCCACCGCCGACCTGCGGCTGGCCGGATCGCCCGACGAGGACTCCGGAGAGCCCCACGTGCGCCAGGTCGCGACGCTCGAGGTGCAGGGCGACGGCCCGCTCGTCGTGCGCGAGAAGGACCACACCTCGCCGGCCATGACCCTGGACCAGGCGCTCTACGAGATGGAGCTCGTGGGCCACGACTTCTTCCTCTTCGTGGAGAAGGACTCGATGAAGCCGAGCGTGGTCTACCGCCGCAAGGGGTACGACTACGGCGTGATCCGCTTGTCGGTCGAGGGGTGAATCGCCTCGAACGTGGCATGATCGTGCCGTGACTACGAACGCCGACGCCATCCGGGTGCTGCTGGTCGACGACCAGGAGCTCTTCCGCAGGGGCGTGACGATGGTCCTGGGTGCCGACGGCGGGTTCGAGATCGAGGACGTCGACGACGGCGACGCCGCGCTGGAGCGCATCGCGGAGGAGCCGTTCGACGTCGTCCTGCTCGACGTCCGCATGCCGGGGCGCAGCGGCGTCGAGATCTGCGGCGCGATCAAGGAGACCGCGCCCACGACCGGCATCATCATGCTGACCGCGAGCGACGACGAGGCCGACCTCTACGAGTCGATCAAGGCCGGCGCCGCGGGCTACCTGCTCAAGGACGGCTCCACCTACGACCAGGTCGCCGAGGCGGTCAAGCTGGTCGCGGCGGGGCAGTCCCTGATCAGCCCCAGCATGGCCACCAAGCTGCTCGACGAGTTCGTGCACATGGCCAAGGGGCCGGCCCCGGCCACCAGCCTGACCGCCCGCGAGCTGCAGGTGCTGCGCCTGGTCGCCCACGGCAAGAGCAACCGCGACATCGCCGGCGAGCTGTTCATCAGCGAGAACACGGTGAAGAACCACATCCGCAACATCCTGGAGAAGCTCCAGATGAAGTCGCGGATGGAGGCGGCCATGTACGCCGTCCGCAGCAAGCTCATCGACGACGTCCTGTGACCCCGCGCCTCTCGGCGCTGCAGGCCCGGCGCATCGCGCTGGCGGCCCAGGGGTTCACGCGACCCGCGCCCGCCGAGGTGCGGCGTGAGCACGTGGCGCGCGTCGCCCGGCGGCTCGGGTTCTTCCAGATCGACTCGGTGAACGTGCTGCAGCGGGCGCACTACCTGCCCCTGTACTCGCGGCTCGGGCCCTACGACACCGACCTGCTGCACCGCGCCGCGGGCCGCGCCCCGCGGCTGCTGTTCGAGTACTGGGCGCACGAGGCCGCGCTCGTCGACGTCGACCTGTGGCCCGCGATGAGCCACAAGATGCGCTCGGGTCGCGGCATGTGGGGCGCGATGGCCCGGACCGCCGCGGAGAACCCCGCGCTCATCGACGAGGTCGAGGCCGCCGTGGCACGGTGGGGGCCGATCACGGCGCGCGAGCTCGAGGCCCGGCTGGGCGCGCAGGAGCGCGACCGCACGCACTGGGGCTGGAACTGGTCGCAGACCAAGCAGGCGCTGGAGTACCTGTTCTTCGTCGGGCGCGTGTCGGCCGCCCGCCGCAACAACGCGTTCGAACGCGAGTACGACCTGCCCGAGCGCGTGCTGCCCGCCCGCGTGATGGCGATGCCCGAGCCCTCCGACGAGGAGGCGTACCTGACGCTCGTGGGCCATGCCTCCCGCGCGCTGGGCGTCGCCACGGCGCAGTGCCTGCGCGACTACTTCCGCCTCGCACCCGAGCCGACCGCGCAGGCGGTCCAGACGCTGGTCGCGGACGGGACGCTCGAGACGGTCACGATCGACGGCTGGAAGCGCCCGGCGTTCCTGCACGCCGAGGCCACCCGGCCGCGCCGCGTGGACGCGCGGACGCTGCTGAGCCCCTTCGACCCGCTCGTGTTCGAGCGCACGCGCACCGAGCACCTCTTCGGCTTCCGCTACCGGATCGAGATCTACGTCCCGGCCCCGAAGCGCGTGCACGGCTACTACGTGCTGCCCTTCCTCCTGGGCGACCGGCTCGTGGCGCGGGTCGACCTCAAGGCCGACCGGGCGCGCGGCCGGCTGCTCGTCCCGGGGGCCTTCGCCGAGCCCGACGCACCCGCCTCCACCGCCGCCGAGCTCGCCCGCGAGCTGCACCGGATGGCGGGCTGGCTCGGCCTCGACGGGGTCGAGGTGGGAGATCGTGGTGATCTGGCCCGCAGGCTGGCGACGGAGTGTGCCACCCCGCACTAGGATGTTCGGGTGCCGAAGATCATCGACAGTATCCTGCGGGCCGGCGAGGGCAAGATCCTCAAGCGCCTCGACCGCATCGCCGACCAGGTCAACGCCCTGAGCGACGAGTTCTCCGCCATGAGCGACGCCGAGCTGCGCGCCATGACCGACGAGTTCAAGGAGCGCCTCGGGGGCGGCGAGTCCCTCGACGACCTGCTGCCCGAGGCCTTCGCCACCGTCCGCGAGGCGGCCACTCGCGTGCTCGGCCAGCGGCACTTCGACGTCCAGATCCTCGGTGGCGCCGCCCTGCACCTGGGCAACATCGCCGAGATGAAGACCGGTGAGGGCAAGACCCTCGTCGCCACCCTGCCGTCCTACCTGAACGCGCTGTCGGAGAAGGGTGTCCACGTCGTCACGGTCAACGACTACCTGGCGAAGTACCAGTCCGAGATGATGGGCCGCGTCCACCACTTCCTGGGTCTCACCGTCGGCGTCGTCGTCGCCGGCCAGACCCCCGCGCAGCGCCGCGAGGCCTACGCCTGCGACATCACCTACGGCACCAACAACGAGTTCGGCTTCGACTACCTGCGCGACAACATGGCCGACTCGCTCGACGAGTGCGTCCAGCGCGGCCACAACTTCGCGATCGTGGACGAGGTCGACTCGATCCTCATCGACGAGGCCCGCACGCCGCTGATCATCTCGGGCCCCACCGAGGACGAGGTCAAGTGGTACGGCGAGTTCGCCCGCATGGTCGGCGCCATGCGCATCGACGAGCACTACGAGGTCGACGAGAAGAAGCGCACCGTCGCCGTCACCGAGAAGGCCATCGACGTCGTCGAGGACCAGCTCGGCATCGCGAACCTCTACGACGCGGTCAACACGCCGCTCATCGGCTTCCTCAACAACGCCGTCAAGGCCAAGGAGCTGTTCAAGCGGGACAAGGACTACGTCGTCATCGACGGCGAGGTCCTGATCGTCGACGAGCACACCGGCCGCCTGCTCGAGGGTCGCCGCTACAACGAGGGCCTGCACCAGGCGATCGAGGCGAAGGAGGGCGTCCGGATCCGCGAGGAGTACCAGACCCTGGCCACGATCACGCTGCAGAACTACTTCCGCCTCTACAGCACGCTCTCGGGCATGACCGGCACCGCGATGACCGAGGCCGCCGAGTTCGACAAGATCTACAAGCTCGGCGTCGTCCCGATCCGTACCAACAAGCCGATCCAGCGCGACGACCTGCCCGACCTCGTCTACCGCACCGAGGACGCCAAGTTCAACGCCGTCGTCGACGACATCGCCGCGCGTCACGCCAAGGGCCAGCCGGTGCTGATCGGCACCACGAGCGTCGCCAAGTCCGAGCGCCTCAGCAAGCAGCTGAAGAAGCAGGGCATCGCCCACGAGGTGCTGAACGCGAAGCACCACGACCGTGAGGCCGCGATCGTCGCCCGCGCCGGTCACAAGGGCGCCGTCACCGTCGCCACCAACATGGCCGGCCGCGGCACCGACATCATGCTCGGCGGCAGCGTCGAGTTCCTCGCCGACGCCGAGCTGCGCAGCAAGGGCCTCGACCCGGTCGAGACCCCGGAGGAGTACGACGCCGCCTGGCCCGAGGCGCTCGAGCGCATCGAGAAGCAGGTCGCGGCCGAGAAGGACGAGGTCGTCGCCGCCGGCGGCCTGGCCGTCATCGGCACCGAGCGCCATGAGTCGCGCCGCATCGACAACCAGCTGCGTGGCCGCTCCGGCCGTCAGGGCGACCCGGGCAGCACCCGGTTCTACCTGTCGCTCGAGGACGACCTCATGCGCCTGTTCAAGGGCGAGTGGGTCAACTGGATCCTGCAGACGATGAAGATCCCCGACGACGTGCCGATCGAGAACAAGCGCGTCACCAAGTCGATCGCGTCGGCCCAGGGCCTGGTCGAGGCGCAGAACTTCGAGACCCGCAAGAACATCCTCAAGTACGACGACGTCATGAGTGCCCAGCGCGAGGTCGTCTACGCCCAGCGCCGCCGGGTGCTCGAGGGCGAGGACCTCGAGCCGCGCGTGCGCCAGATGATCGAGGACGTCACCGGCGCCTACGTCACCGCGGCCACCGAGGGCTACCCGACGGCGTGGGAGCTCGACAAGCTCTGGACCGCCCTGCGCACCCTCTACCCGATCTCGCTCGATCACGAGCAGCTCGTCGAGGAGGCCGGCGGTCAGGAGCGCCTGGACGGCCCCACGCTGCGCACGCAGATCGTCGAGGACGCGCTGGCGGCCTACGACAAGCGCGAGGCCGAGCTGGGCGACGAGGTCGCCCGCGAGCTCGAGCGCCGCGTCGTGCTGAGCGTGCTCGACCGCAAGTGGCGCGAGCACCTCTACGAGATGGACTACCTCCGCGAGGGCATCGGCCTGCGTGCGTACAGCCAGCGCGACCCGCTGGTCGAGTACCAGCGCGAGGGCTACGACCTGTTCAACGCGATGATGGAGGGCATCTCCGAGGAGTCGGTCGGCTACCTGTTCAACCTCAACGTCGAGATCGAGGTCGAGGAGGACGGCGAGGACGGCGAGGCGCCGCACATCCACGCGAAGGGCCTCGAGGCGGACAGCACGCCCAAGCAGCTGTCGTACTCCGCCCCGTCGGAGGACGGCTCGGCCATCGCGGTGGAGGAGTCGGTCGTCGACGAGGACGAGGAGCTCGACCCGAACGAGCAGGCGCGCCAGAGCAAGGCCAAGGAGGCCGCGCGCCGCAAGGCCAAGGCCCAGCGTCAGTCCCGCAAGAAGAACCGCTGACCTGACCGAGGCCGCTCGTCACGCCCACTCTGCTCGTTAAGCCCACTCGGCTGCCGTGCAGCGCCAGGTCGCGCGCCCCTGAGGGTCGCGACCGCGCTGCAGGCGGACGGCAAGGGCGTGCGAGCGGCCTCGGTGCACCATCCGGGCCGCGATCTCGGCGGCACCGACGTCGACCATGGCGATGTGCACCGACACGACCCGTGGGCTGTGGCGCGGGCCGCCGGAGACGAACCGGTCGGTCACGTAGCGGTGCAGCTGCTCGTACACGTCGCGGCTGAGCCACGGCCCGAGCTGGCGCACGGGCCGAACACCGGTGATCACCTCGGCCAGCGCCTGCGTGAAGCGGGCGCACCGGTGGCGCAGCTCGCTGGCGTCTCCGCGCTCCACCGGCACCGGCAGGAGCGGTGCCGAGGAGGTGAAGGGGAGCGGCACCTGGCGCGGTGCGAACGGGTCGGTGGCGAGGGCGGTGGCGGTGATCATCGTGCTCCTGGCGGGTCGAGGCGTTGTCCGGGATGGATCAGGTCGGGGTCGGGGCCGATGACGGCGCGGTTCGCGCGGTGCCAGGCGCGGACCCGGTCGCTCACGGCGGCGTCGTCGGCGGCGGGGGAGCGCTCGCGCACGATGGACCACAGGCTCTCGCCGGGTGCGACGACGTGTGCGGAAGCGGCGGGGGCTCGGGCCGGCTCCGGCTGCGGGGCAGCCGTCGGCGGGCGCTCGGGCAGGGACAGCCCTTGGAGCGCGTCGACGTCGCTGGTGCTGGCGTGGCTCGGCGCCTGCACCGCCATGACGGCGCCGGTGGCGAGCAGGGCGCGCAGCAGGGGAGGGGCGAGTCGCGCCGCGAGCCTGCGGTCGACGAGTGCCGCGAGCAGCCCGACGCACCACCAGGCGGCCCAGGCCAGCAACAGGGCGGTGAGCACGGTGCGCAGTGCAGCCTCCGGCCCCATGGTCGTCAGGTCGTGCATCCGATCCCCCGATCGATGAGCCACTGACGTCCGATGGAGGCATTTGACGACAGATGGCGTGTGATGGCGACCAGCGAAGCGCATGCCGACCCCGCCGTCAACGGGTGCGTTGGCGGCCTGTGGAGATCAGGTCAGGACGAAGCGCGGGAGCGCAGCCGCCGGTTCTCGCTCTGGAGCCGGGCCAGCTGCTCCTCGAGGGCGAGCACGCGCTCGATGCCGGCGAGGTTGAGCCCCTCGGCCAGCAGGTCGCGGATGCGTACGAGGCGCCGCAGGTCGGTGCGGCTGTAGCGGCGGGTGCCGCCGGGCGTCCGGGTGGGCTCGAGCAGGCCGCGACGCTCGTACACGCGCAGGTTCTGGACCTGCATCGAGACCATCTCGGCCGCCACCGAGATCGCGTAGACCCCGGCCTCGTCGTCGTCGCGCATGCTCCACCTCCGTTGGAACTGAACTCTACTTGACAAGGAATATGAAATGACGAATATAGGTTTCAACGGATGAACCCATCACCACCCAGCGAGGAGGAGACGACGATGATGATCCGCACCACCGACCCGTTCCGTGACTTCGACCGCCTGACCCAGCAGCTCTTCGGGACGACGAACCGACCGGCCATCATGCCGATGGACGCCTGGCGCGAGGGCGACACCTTCGTGGTCGAGTTCGACCTCCCGGGCGTGACGAAGGACAGCATCGACCTCGACGTCGAGCGCAACGTGCTGACGGTCCGCGCCGAGCGCGTCGCGCGCAACGGCGACTGGGAGATGCTCGCCTCCGAGCGCCCCCGTGGCGCGTTCAGCCGCCAGCTCGTGCTGGGCGACAACCTCGATCTCGAGCGGATCGAGGCCGCCTACGACGCCGGCGTGCTGCGCCTGAGCATCCCGGTCGCGGAGCGGGCGAAGCCGCGCAAGATCCAGATCGGCGGCGCCAGCGAGAGCACCGCGATCGAGGCCTGACCCGCCCCTTCCCCCGAGGACACCGTGGGGCCTCCGTGCGAGGCCCTACGGTGTCCTCATGCGTTGGGACCGACTCTTCGCCGACCTCGAGGGCGCGGCGATCGACGAGCACGCCGACGAGCGCGACGCCCTCGCGGAGGACCTGCGCGACGAGCAGTGGGCCGCTCTGGCGTGGACCGACCTGCTCGGGGGTGCCGACGTCCGGCTCGACGTCGTGGGCCTGGGCGAGATCGGTGGACGGGTGACCGGGGTCGGCGACGTGGTGCTCGTGCAGGACGAGACGTCCCGCATCGTCGTGCTGCCCGAGGCGATCGCGGCCGTGGTCGGGCACGACGGTCGTGCCGCCGCGGCGCCGACGGTCTCGAGGACGCGGCGCCAGGTCGCCCGTGCCGTGCGCGACGCGGGCGTGGAGGTGCGCGTGGTGCGGCGCGACGGCCGGACCATCGAGGGACCCATCGTGGAGGTCGGCGCGGACTTCGTGCAGGTGGCCGCCGCCGGGCGGCGGGTCAGTCTGCCGTGGGCGTGGATCGCGGCTCTCGTGCCGCGTTGACCGAGGTCTCTCGCGCGGTGCGCTCGTACTGCCGGGCGATGTAGTCCTCGAGGGCACTGGCCTCGATCCGCCACATCTTGCGTCCGCCCACCTGGAAGCCGCGCAGCTCGCCCGACTTCAGCAGTCCCCACACGACCCGCACGTCGACCTTGAGGGTCTCGGCGACGTCGTTCGCCGTGAGGAACTGATGCTCGGGGGCCATGGCGCCCATTCTCACACGCAGCACCGGCGACGAGGCGCACGTCACGCCCGGACTGTGGACGACCGGTGGCAGCCGCGGGTCGCGACCCCGTATGACTGGCCCATGCATGTCACGGGGGGTGACACGTCCCGGCGCGCGCTCGCCCGGCGCACCTCGATCTCCAGATGGCGCCAGCCGCGACTCGTGCTCGGTGCCGTCCTCGTCCTGGCCTCAGCCGTCGCCGGCGGCTGGCTCGTCGCCACCGCGCGCGACTCCACCGACTACTGGCTCGTTCGCGCCGAGGTGAGGGCCGGCGACCCGGTCGATCCCTCGCAGCTGTCGCCCGTGGCCGGTCGGGTGGAGGCGGCGGCGGCCGACTCGCTCGTGCCGGCCGGCGAGGGCGTGCCGCGCGGCGTGTGGGCGCGCGACGCCGGCCCCGGCACGCTCGTCACGCGCGACGCGGTCACGGCATCGGTCGACCGCGGTCGCGAGCTGGCGATGGCGGTGCCCGCGGGCACCGCCCCGCCGGACCTCGCCGCGGGCGACCGGGTCGACGTGTGGGCGGGGCCCGGCGAGAGCGGTGACCCGAGCCGGTCCACGCGGCGCGTCCTCGTCGACGTCCCGGTCGTCTCGCTGTCGGGGGTCGACGGCACCGGCTCGCGCACCCTCGTCGTCGACACGGGCCGTGGCGGACCCGGCGGCGACGTGGTCGCCGCGCTGGGCACCGGTCACCTCACCGTCGTGCGGGTCCCGTGAGCGCGACCGGGTCCCTGCGCGTCGCGGTCGCGGCGTGCGGGGCGCACTGGGAGGCGGTGGCGCTCGCCGAGATCGAGTCCGACCCGCGACTCGTGCTGGTCCGCCGCTGCGTCGACGTCGCCGACCTGCTGGCCACGGCCGGAACGCACCGCCTCGACCTGGCCCTCGTCGCCGTCGACAGTCCCGGCCTCGACGCGGGTGTCGTGCAGCGACTGCTCCAGCTCGGCGTCCGGCCGGCCGCCGTCGAGGGCGACGGCTCGCCCCTGGGGATCGACCAGTCGGCGCGTCTCGGTGCGCTCGCCGACGCGGCGGCCACACCGGTCCCCGAGCCGGAGCGCGAGAGCGAGCCCGGCCTGCTCGTGGCGGTGTGGGGCGCCACCGGCGCACCGGGCCGCAGCTCCCTCGCGGTGTCGCTCGCGGCGGCGGCAGCGGCGGCGGGTCGCTCCACCGCCCTGGTGGACGCCGACGTCTACGGCGGGTCACTCGGCCAGCTGCTCGGGGTCCTCGACGAGGTCAGCGGGATCATGGCCGCCTGCCGCGACGTCAATCGTGGGCGGGCGGGCGCGGCCGGGACGCACCTGCTGCGGCTCGCCCCGCACTGGGACCTGCTCACCGGCCTGCCCCGCTCGGACATGTGGCACCACCTGCGGCCCGACGCCCTCGAGGCCGTGCTGCGCGACCTGCGCCGCGACCACGAGCTGGTGGTCGTCGACTGCGGCTTCGGGGTCGAGCCGGCGATGGGTCAGGGGCCGTCGCGCGACCAGGTCACCCGACGCGTGCTCGACCTCGCCGACGAGGTGATGGCGGTCGGCCGGGTCGATCCGGTGGGCCTGGCACGACTCGTCCGCGCGCTCGACGACGCGGGTCCGTGGAGGCGACCGCCGCGGCTGGTCCTGAACGGATTCCGGGCCTCGCTGGGCTGGACCGAGCGCGAGGTCGCCCAGACGGTCCGCGAGCTCACGGGCGTCACGCCGTGGGCGTTCCTGCCCCAGGACGGCGCTGGTCACGACCTTGCCCTGATGACGGGTCGTCCACTCCGCGAGGTCGCGCCGACCTCGGGCTACGTGTCGCGCGTCGAGCGGCTCGCGTCCGAGCTGGTGGCGGCGCGGTGACGCGGCTCAGGTCACAGGAGGCTGCCCTCGCCGATCGCGTCGTAGACGCCCACGATCTCCGAGCCCAGCACGAAGGCACCGGTGGCGAACAGCGCCACGAGCAGGCTGCGGAGGAGCCAGGCCGCGACCTCGGGCATCCGGCGTCCCACCCGGCGCCACAGCAGCCAGCCCGCCACCAGGACGATCGTCACCGGGAAGAGCGGGAACACCCACGGCACCAGCGCGAGCCACGTCCAGCCGCCACGCTGCCATGCGGAGCCGTCGCGCACGGCCCGGTCCACGGCCGGCGGCATGAGCAGGCAGAACACCAGCGGCACCGCCAGGGTCAGCGCGATGGCGGCCCACGTCGGCTCGAGCCGGGTGAAGTCCACGCCCTCGTCGTGCACGAGCGCCGCGCCGACCATCACGGTGCCGCCCACGGCGACCGAGAGTCGACGGAACCACGGCGGACCGAGCGCGAGCCAGCCCAGCGCGAGGTAGATGCCGGCGCCCAGGACGCCCAGGGCCGCGCCGGTCATCAGCAGCTGGATCGTCCCCGACGTCGTGAACTCGCCCATGGGGAAGCCGTCGTCGGTGATCGTCCCGTGGTCCTCGGGGTTCAGGCTCGCCAGCAGGGCCATGAACAGCCGGCCGCCGATGCCGCCCACCAGCAGCCCCAGCGCGGCGCCGACCCACGAGGCGGCGGCGAGACGGCGCGCCGCGGTCACCGCCGGCGCCGACGTTCGGGTGCGTGTCTCCATCCGGGGAGGATGGCACGGTGAGGGCCGGGCTGTCAGCGACTCGCAGCCTTTTCGTTGCCCGTTCGACGGGTGGGTCGGGTGGTAAGTTTCTGGGCTACCGGCGGACCGGACCGAGGCGAGGACAGCAGGGGATCGCATGCAACGACTGAGCCCTCTCGACGCGATGTTCCTGCACCAGGACCATCCCGAGACGCCCCGTCAGGTCGCCTCACTGGCGATCCTCGAGCCGGGCGACCGGCCCCTCGACTACGACCGCCTGATCCAGGTCATCAACGACCGCATCGACCTCGTGCCGCGCTACCGCCAGGTGCCGCGGCGGATCCCCGGCGGCATCGGCATGCCGGTGTGGGCCGACGACGAGCACTTCGACCTGTCGCTGCACGTGCGCCGCTCGGCGCTCCCGCGGCCCGGCGGACGCGACGCCCTGCACGAGCTCGTCGGACGGCTCATCGCCCGACGGCTCGACCACGAGCGCCCGCTGTGGGAGCTCTACCTCATCGAGGGGCTCCAGGGCGGCGAGATGGCGCTGCTGTTCAAGTCGCACCAGGCGCTCGTCGACGGCTCGCACACGGTCGACCTCGCGCAGGTCCTCCTCGAGGAGACCCAGCGCGACCGTACGATCCCGCACGACGAGTGGACCCCGCGCGCCACGCCCGGCACGGTCGAGCTGCTGGCCGGCTCGGTGCGCTCCCAGCTGAGCCACCCGGCCGAGCTGCTGTGGAACGGCGAGTACCAGTGGTCGCGCGTCGCGTCGCACCTGCCGGTGCTGGGACCCGACGCCGCCACGCACGGCCCCCTCACCGCCACCTTGTCGCGACACCGGCGCTTCACCTCGGTGAGCGCCCCCTTCAGCGAGTTCCGGCGGGTCCGCGACGAGCACGGCGGCACGGTCAACGACGTCATCCTCGCGGCGATCGCGGGCGGCCTGCGCGGCTGGATGCTCACCCGCGCCGAGCCCGTCACCGCCAAGACCAGCTTCCGGGCCATGGTGCCGATGTCGGTCACCCGCGACGGCCAGGCAGAGGGCGGCCACCCGACGTCGCTCGGCCCTCTCGTGCGCGGGCTCATGCTCACGCTGCCGGTGGGGGAGTCCAACGCGGTCGTGCGGCTGCACCAGGTCTCCTACGCGCTCAAGGGACACCGCGAGACCGGCTCGGCGGTGGCGGCCAACAAGCTGGCCAACCTGCCCGGCTTCGCCACCTCCACCTTCCACACGGTGGGCGCCCGGGTGGCCGCCGACGAGGCGAACCGGCCCTACCACCTGGTCATCACCAACGTGCCCGGTCCGCAGGACCCGGTCTACATGGCGGGCCAGCAGCTCAAGGAGATCTTCCCGGCGATCCCACTCACGGGGCACCGGGCGATCTCGGTGGGCGTCACGTCCTACGACGGCCGGGTGTTCTTCGGCATCGTCACCGACCGCGAGTCGGTGCCCGACGCCGACGTGCTGGGCCAGTGCATCCTGGAGGCCCTGGAGGAGCTGACCGAGACGATCGGTCCGAGGCGAGCGCGGGCACCGCGCGGACGGAAGAGGCCCACATGAGCAGGACCCGCGTCTACGCGGCCGCCGACGCCGAGCTGCTGCGCGCGCTGGCCGACGACCGGCCGATCACGCCCGAGCGCGTCACCGCCGCCTCGCAGGACGAGGAGGACGAGTACGACGCGTTGCTGACCGCGGCCGAGCAGGGGCCGGTCGTGGTGTGCGCCGAGCTCGACGACGAGGACGGCCAGATCGTGCTGCGGGACGTGCAGTCGTTCCACGTCGACGCCGACGCCAGCGGCGACCTGGCCTGGTACGCGCCGCAGGAGCTCGCGCAGGTCATCGCGCTGCTGGCCGCACGCTGAGGGCTCACGCCCGCCAGTCGTAGTCCATCTGCCGCGCCACGCGGGTGCCCAGGCCGCCCTCGATCCGGTCGACCAGGTGCAGCGCCAGGTCGATGCCCGCGGAGATGCCCGCCGAGGTGTAGACCTCGCCCTGCCGGATCCAGCGCGGTCCGTCGACGACGTCGAGGCGCGGGAACCGCCTGGCCAGAGCGGCTTGGTCCTCCCAGTGCGTCGTGACGCGCTGGTCGGTGAGGATGCCGGCCTCGGCCAGCAGGAAGGCGCCGGTGCACACCGACGCGATCGTGGGCGTGGCCGCACGGGCGGCGATCCACTCGATCACGCGGGCGTCGCGCTCCACCGCGTCGGTGACGCCGCCGGGCACGAGCAGCAGGTCGAGGTCGGGCGCGTCCTCGAGCGAGGCGTGGGTGCCCAGGACCAGCCCACCACGGGCGACCACGGAGGATCGCCCGGGGTGGGCCGAGACGAGCGTGACGGTGAGCTCGGTGGGGGCGGGCTCGCGGCCCAGCAGCCGGGCCGCCACCGAGAACACCTCGAAGGGCCCGCACGCGTCGAGCACCTCGACGTCGTCGAACGCGAGGATGCCGTACCTCACGCGCGGGTCCTCGACGTCACAGCTGGGTCTTGCCGAACTCCACCTCGTCGCGCAGCGAGGCGGAGATCGCCTTGGCGACCTCGGGCTCGATGCGGCGACCGATGAGCGGGAGCGAGACCTTGACGTCGCCGTCGAGCGACATCGTGGTGGAGGAGGCGGTGCCGGCGATCGTGGACGTGCCGGTCATGCGCGCGGGCTGGCCGTGGATGTCCACCGAGACGTCGGCGGTGCGACCGCCCGAGGCATCGGCTGGGCCCCACTTCTCGACCTGGGTCACGGTGACCGAGTCGCCCGTGAGCTTCTTGATGAAGTCGGGCATGTCCGACTCCATCGTGCGCACGATCGTGACGACCGTCCTGCCGCCCTGCTCCTCCACGGTGACCGTGTAGTCGCGGGCGCCCTGGCGCTCGCACGACTGCTCGCGGAAGGTCTGGTCGCTGACCAGCCCGAAGACCTGCTCGGGGCTGGCGGGGTACTCGTACCGCTCGGTGAGCTTCACGCGTTCTCCTCAGGGGTGGGGGTGCCCTGGCCGAGCCCCTTGAGCTCGGCCAGGCGGGCCTCGATCTCGAGCTGGCCGGCGTCGGCCTCCAGCTCGGCGAACTGGGCGTCGAGGCTGGAGGAGGTCAGCTCCTGCTGACCGCGCACCTGCGCCTCGACGCGACGGACGCGGTCCTCGTAGCGGCTCAGCTCGCTCGTGGGGTCCAGGATGTCGATCGACTTGATCGCGTCGTTGACCTGCGCCTGGGCCTCCGCCGAGCGGTGGCGGGCGACGAGCTCGTCGCGCTTGCTGTTGAGCTCGGTCAGCTTGGTGCGCATCCCGACGAGGCCGGTCTTGAGCTTCTCGACGACCTCGCTCTGCTGCGCGATCATCGGGGCGGCGGCCTTGGCCTCGGTCTCGGCGGTGATCTGCTTGCCCAGCGCGAGCTTGGCGAGCTGGTCGAAGCGGTCGGCCTCGCCCGCGTGGCCACCGGCTCGCAGCTGGTCGGCCTTGTTGGACGCGGCGATCGCCTTGGCGCCCCACTCCTTCGCGGCGGCGACGTCCTCGGCGTGGTCGGCCTCGGCGAGGCGCAGGTTGCCGATCGTCTGGGCGACGGCCTGCTCGGCCTCGGCGATCGAGTTCGTGTAGTCGCGGACCATCTGGTCCAGCATCTTCTGCGGGTCTTCCGCCTTGTCGAGCAGCGCGTTGATGTTCGCCTTCGTCAACTGGGAGATGCGTCCGAGGATGGACTGTTTCTGAGCCATGCGTCGAGCATAGTGGCGAACGTGAGCGTGAAGGTGGTGTCGCCGGGACGGCTCTGCACCGAGGCGTCTCCGCCGTGGGCCTGCATGATGGCGCGCACGAGCGACATGCCCAGGCCCGCTCCGCCGGCGCTGCGCGTGCGCGACGAGTCGCCGCGCGTGAAGCGCTCCCAGACCACGGGGACGAGGTCCTCGGACAGGCCCGGGCCGTCGTCGTGCACCTGCACGCGCGTCGGGTCGGTGAGGATGCGCACGGTCACGGTGGTGCCCTCCGGGGTGTGACGCGTGGCGTTCGTCAGCAGGTTCGTCACGGCCTGGTGCAGGCGCAGCTCGTCGCCCGCGACCGAGACCGGCTCGGGCGGCACCTCCAGGCGCCACTTGCGGCGCGGGTCGACGACGCGGGCGTCGGCCACGGCCTCGACGACGAGGTGGGTCAGGTCGACCTCGCGCTGCTCGAGCGGGCGCCCGGAGTCGAGCCGCGCGAGCAGCAGCATGTCCTCGACGAGCGCCGTCACGCGACCGACCTCGGACTCGATTCGCGCGAGGGACTCCTTCGGGTCGGCGTCGGTGCGGCGGGTGAGCTCGGCGTAGCCGCGGATCGTGGTCAGGGGAGTGCGCAGCTCGTGCGACGCGTCGGCGAGGAACTGGCGCACCTGCTGCTCGCTCTCGTGCCGCGCGTGGAGCGCGTCGTCGACGTGGCCGAGCATCTGGTTGAAGGCGGCGCCCACGCGGCCCACCTCGCTCACGGGGTCGGTCAGCTCCTCGGGCACTCGCGGGGTGGAGGCGACGTCGCCGCTGGCCAACGGCGTCTCGGCGACCTCGTGCGCCACGGCGGCGACCTGCTGCAGCGGCCGCAGCTGGCGGCGGACGATCTCGCGCGCCACCACCGCGGCGGCGCCGATGCCCAGCAGCGACAGCAGCACCTCCCAGCCGATGAGGCTGCGGATCGTGTCGTCGACGTCGTCGGTGGGCAGGCCGAAGGCCACGCGGTCGCCCGTGGCGTTGGTCGTCGCCGCGACCCGGTAGGACCCGAGATCGGGCAGCTCCACGGTGCGCGGCTCGGAGCCGACCTCGGCCTCGCTCATCGCGTCCACCGCCCCGGCGGACAGCTGGCTGAGCTGGCCACGGTCGGTGATGCGCACGCCGATGCGGCAGGCCGAGCCGAACACGGCCGTGACGCTGCCGGCGTTCTGTCCCGGGGGCAGGGTCGGCAGGTCGCCGCAGTCCGTGACGAGCCCGCTCGATCCGGCACCCGGTCCCTCGACGCGCTCGGCCCGCTCGACCGCTCGCTGCAGGTCGCGGTCGAGGCGCTCCATGAGCGACGACCGCATGATGATCGTGGCGGTCAGGGCGACCAGCATGCTGACGACCGTCACCAGGGCGACGGAGGAGGCGATCAGCCGGCCCGTCAGGGTCTGCGGCCGCATCAGGACGCCGGCGCCTTCAGGACGTAGCCGGCGCCGCGCTTCGTGTGGATCATCGGCTCGCGCCCGGCGTCGATCTTCTTGCGCAGGTAGGAGATGTAGAGCTCGACGATGTTGTCGTTGCCGCCGAAGTCGTAGTCCCAGACCCGATCGAGGATCTGCGCCTTGGACACGACCCGCCGCTCGTTGCGCATGAGGTAGCGCAGCAGCTCGAACTCGGTGGCGGTCAGCTCGATCGGCGTGCCGCCGCGCGAGACCTCGCGGCCGTCCTCGTCGAGCTCGAGATCGCCGACGACGAGCGTCGGGGTCTCGACCTGCTGGCGCCCGCCGGCACGTCGCAGCAGGCCGCGCAGCCGCGCCACGACCTCCTCGAGGCTGAAGGGCTTGGTGACGTAGTCGTCGCCGCCCGCGGTGAGGCCGGCGACGCGGTCCTCCACGGAGTCGCGGGCGGTCAGGAAGATGACGGGGACGTCGGGGGAGAAGGCGCGCACCTTCGCCAGCACCTCGAGCCCGTCGTAGTCCGGCAGCATCCAGTCGAGGATCATCGCGTCGGGCGCGAACTCGCGCGCCGCGGCGACCGCCTTGCGGCCGGTGCCGGCGATGCGGACGTCGAAGCCCTCGTAGCGCAGCGCCATCTGGAGCAGCTCGGCGATGTTGGGCTCGTCGTCGACCACGAGGACGCGCACCGGGGTGCCGTCGACACGGGTGAGGGCAGGGGCGACGCTCATGGGTCCAGTGTGGACCGATGGGCGCGGGAACGGCTGAGTCCGTCCTGTGAGGCCGCTGTGCGCCTGAGAATCACAGCGGTGTCATTAACACACTTCAACCCTAAAGTTCAACTTTAAGTTCATTTCGGCGTGTCGGTGGTCTAGGCTGTCGCCCATGCGCCGGTTGGGACTCGTGGGACTCGTGTGCCTTTTCGTCATGGCAGGACTGACCGCCACCACGACCTCGGCGCAGGCGTTCACCGTGATCTGCACCGGCAAGACCAAGTCCGAGGTCGCCACGTGCGACCTCTCCGGCTACGCCGACGTGATGCACCAGATGCACTGGCGGATGTACGCCGGGCACAACTGCACGAACTACGCCGCCTGGCGGATGAAGAAGGCCGGGGTGCCCGAGCCGAAGATCCTCATGGGCAACGCCCGCGACTGGCACACCAACGCGAAGAAGCTTGGGTACGTCGTGGACAACCGACCCGCCGTCGGCTCGATCGCGCAATGGTCGAAGGCCGCCAGCCACGTGGCCTACGTCGAGCAGGTCGGCTCGGGCTTCCTGATCCTGTCCGAGGACAGCTACACGTCCAAGACGTACCGCCGGTACAAGGTGCTGACGGGCGCCTCCTGGTACCCCGAGCGGTTCATCCACTTCAAGGACGTCGCGGCCCCGCCGCCGGCCGAGTCCGACCCGACCCCCGCTCCGACGACCCCCGCGCCGGCCCCGGCGGTCACCTCGAAGGTCACCGTCTCCGGACCGGCGAAGGTCACCACCTCGGCCAAGCCGAAGGTGACCGTGAAGGTCGCGGCGGCGAAGGGCGTCGTGCCGCAGGGCACGGTCCGCGTCCGTCGCGGCGGCGTCACGGTCAAGACCGTGACCCTCAAGGCCGGCCACCGCGGCTCGGTCGCCGTCACGCTGCCCAAGATGAAGCGCGGCAAGCAGTGGATCTCGGCGGTGTTCGACGGCAGCGCCCAGGTCCGCAAGGCCACCAGCCCCACCATCAAGGTGGTCGTGACGAAGCCGGCGAAGGTCGTCTCCGCGAGGACCGCGATCGTCCTGCCGGCGAAGCAGTTCACGGTCGGAACGCGCCCGACGGCCACGGTCACGGTCACGCCCACGGACGGGCGCACCACGACCAACGCCGTCTCGGTGTACGTCGACGGCAAGCGGATCGCCTCGCCGAAGCTGACGAAGGCGAAGAAGGGCAAGGTCACCGTCCGTCTGCCCGCTCTCGCGCCCGGCCGTCACACGATCCGGGCGACCTACTGGGGCTCCAAGACCGTCCGCCGCTCGAAGGCCAGGGCCCAGGCGTTCGCGGTCGTCGAGCCCACCACCGTCCGCGCCTCGCTGGCGAAGGCCGCGGTGCGCTCGAACGAGCCCGCCCAGGTGGTCGCCACGGTCGGCACGGCACGCGGCGTCGCGCCCGCTGCGGGCGAGGTCTGGGTGCTGGCCGACGGCGCGAAGGTCGCCTCCGCGCCGCTCTCGGCCGCGGCCCGCGGCACCGTCACGGTGGCGCTGCCGGTCCTGGCGCCCGGCCCCCGCGCGATCTCGGTGCAGTACCGCGGCTCGACCTACCAGACCGCCTCGGCCACGGGGACGCTCCCGCTGCTGGTCCAGGAGCGCTCGATCACGGGCACCTCGCTGTCCGCCGCGACGATCAAGTCGACCGCGCAGGCGAAGCTGACCATCTCGGTCCACTCCGGTCGCACGGTGCCGCAGACGTCCGGCGCGGTCGCCGTCCTGGTCGGCGGCAAGCAGGTCGCCACGGTCACCCTGACCGCCGCGTCGAAGGGCAAGGTCGTCGTCACGCTGCCGAAGCTGGCGGTGGGCAAGCACGCCGTCAGCGCCTCCTTCGGCGGCACCGACCTCCTGGAGCCGTCCACCAGCGTGGTGCGGACCCTCACCGTCACGAAGTAGGCGTCCCGGGGCCCGTGCGTGGGCACGTACCCTTGATGTCATGCCTGTCGACTCCGTCTACGCCCGACTCGAGCCGCTGCTCTCGGGAGTCTCCAAGCCGATCCAGTACATCGGCGGTGAGCTCAACTCCACCGTCAAGGACTGGGACGAGGCCGACGTCCGCTGGGCGCTGATGTACCCCGACGCGTACGAGGTCGGCCTGCCCAACCAAGGCGTCCAGATCCTCTACGAGGTGCTCAACGAGCGCGAGGGCATCCTGGCCGAGCGCACGTACGCCGTCATGCCCGACATGGAGGCCGTGCTGCGCGAGCACGGCATCCCGCAGTTCACGGTCGACGCCCACCGCCCGGTCGGCGCGTTCGACCTCTTCGGCCTCAGCTTCTCCACCGAGCTGGGCTACACGAACATGCTGACCGCGCTCGATCTCGCCGGCATCCCGCTGCACGCGGTCGACCGCGACGAGTCGCACCCGATCGTCCTGGCCGGCGGCCACAGCGCCTTCAACCCCGAGCCGATCGCCGACTTCGTCGACGCCGCCGTCATGGGAGACGGCGAGGAGGTCGTCCTCGCGATCAGCGAGGTCGTCCGCGAGTGGAAGGCCGAGGGCCGTCCCGGCGGCCGCGACGAGGTGCTCGCGCGCCTGGCCGCGTCCGGCGGCGTCTACGTGCCGAAGTTCTACGACGTCTCGTACCGCCCCGACGGCCAGATCGGCGCGGTCGTGCCGAACCGACCCGGCGTGCCCACCCGCGTCGCGAAGCACACGCTGATGGACCTCGACAGCTGGCCGTACCCGAAGAAGCCGCTCGTGCCGCTGGCCGAGACCGTGCACGAGCGCTTCAGCGTGGAGATCTTCCGCGGCTGCACGCGCGGCTGCCGCTTCTGCCAGGCCGGCATGATCACGCGTCCCGTCCGCGAGCGCTCGATCCGGACGATCGGCCAGATGGTCGACAACGGCCTCAAGCAGTCTGGCTTCGAGGAGGTCGGCCTGCTCAGCCTGTCGAGCGCCGACCACTCCGAGATCGGCGAGGTCGCCAAGCAGCTCGGCGACCGCTACGAGGGCACCAACACCTCGCTCTCGCTGCCGTCGACCCGCGTCGACGCCTTCAACATCACGCTGGCCAACGAGTTCAGCCGCAACGGCCGCCGCTCCGGCCTCACGTTCGCCCCCGAGGGTGGCAGCGACCGCATGCGCAAGGTCATCAACAAGATGGTCAGCGAGGACGACCTGATCCGCACCGTCGCCGCGGCGTTCTCGCACGGCTGGCGCCAGGTGAAGCTCTACTTCATGTGCGGCCTGCCCACCGAGACCGACGAGGACGTCCTGCAGATCGGCGAGCTCGCCAAGCGCGTCATCGACACCGGCCGCGAGGTCTCTGGCCGCCGCGACATCCGCTGCACCGTCTCGATCGGCGGCTTCGTGCCCAAGCCGCACACGCCGTTCCAGTGGGCCTCGCAGCTCGACCACGAGACCACCGACGAGCGCTTGCGCAAGCTGCGCGCCTCGGTGCAGTCCGACAAGCGCTACGGCAAGGCCATCGGCTTCCGCTACCACGACGGCAAGCCCGGCATCGTCGAGGGACTGCTGTCTCGCGGCGACCGTCGCGTCGGCGGCGTCATCGAGGCCGTGTGGCGCGACGGCGGCCGGTTCGACGGCTGGAGCGAGCACTTCAGCTACGACCGCTGGGCGCAGCAGGCCGCCGAGGTCCTGGAGCCGCAGGGCGTCGACCTCGACTGGTTCACCACGCGCGAGCGCGACCACGACGAGGTCCTGCCGTGGGACCACATGGACTCCGGTCTCGACCGTGAGTGGCTGTGGGAGGACTGGCAGGACGCGATCGACCCCGACGGCGCCGTCGAGGTCGAGGACTGCCGCTGGACCCCGTGCTTCGACTGCGGCGTGTGCCCCGAGATGGATCTGGAGATCCAGATCGGTCCCACGGGCCAGAAGCTCCTGCCCCTCTCGGTGGTCTGACATGGCCGACCAGTCTCCGCGCCAGTCGCTGGTGTTCGCCGCCCTCACCGGCCTGGCGTCGATCGTGCCCATCTGGCGCGCACCGCGTCCCGTCCGCGTCGCCCTGGTGGCGGGCACGGGCCTGGTCGCCGGTGGCGCCGCCTACGTCGCGCTCACCCGACCCGATCTCATCGACGCCGACCGCGAGCCGGTCGCCGCTCCGCAGTCAGCAGCCGTCGGCACGGGCGTCGCTGTGCTGGCCGGGGGAGCGACGGCGGTGGGATTCGCCGTCGACCGCGCCTTCGAGCAGGGCCTCGTCCGCCGCGGCGTGAAGCACCCCCGCCTCGTGCTCGGCACCGCCGGCGCGGTGCTGTCGTACGCGATCGACGTGCTCGACCGCCGGTTCGACTCGAACTAGCCCGACGTTTCGCCCTGGCTCTCCGACCGCCCCGGCCCCGACTCTTGTGGCGGGATTCGGCCGGATCCGCCTCGGACGGGCGAAAGGCGTCACAAGAGCTGGTCCGGGGTGGGTTCGGGGGTCGGTCCCGCCTAGCGCAGCGTGTCCTCGAGCATCCGGGGACGGCTGATGACGATGCCGGCGGCCGTGATCGCCCCGGCCGACACGATGAGCGCCACGAGCGGCGCGGTCCACGAGCCCGTGGCGTCGTGGAGCGCACCGACGCCGAACGGGCCGAGCCCGGCCAGCAGGTAGCCCAGGCCCTGCGTGAGCAGGGACAGCGCCGTCGTCGCCGCGGGCGTGCGGGTGCGCTTGCCGATCATGGCCAGCACCCACGTGAAGGCGCCGCCGCCGAGGCCGAGCAGCACCGACCACAGCACCGGCAGGCTCGCCGGCGCCAGCAGCACCCCGAGCCAGCCCGCGGCGCTCACGACGCCGAAGAACACCGGGAGCACGGGGGTGTCGCCCGTGCGGGCCATGAGCCAGGGCAGGGCGAGCGTCAGCGGGATGCCGACGCCGGTGATGACGCCCAGCAGGATGCCGGCCTGGTGCTCGCCCACGCCGCCGTCGGTGAGGATCTCGGGGTACCAGCCGAACTGCGCGTACGCGGCGGCCGACTGGGCGCCGAAGCACGCGACCATGGCCCACGCCAGCGGGGACCGCGTGATCTCGCGCAGCGGCAGCCGGTCGGCCGTGGCGGGGCCGGTGTGCACGTCGTGCCGCAGCAGCGTGAGCCACGGCAGGATCGTCACCACGGCCAGCAGCGCCCACGCGGCGAGGCCGGGGCGCCAGCCGCCGAGCGCCTCGCTGATCGGCACCGTGGTGATCGAGGCGATCGTGGCACCGCCCATGATCGCGGCGCCGTAGAGGGCGCTGATGAGGGGGATGCGGTCGGGGAAGTGCACCTTCGCCAGCGGCGGCAGGATGACGTTGCCGACGGCCGCGCCGGCGAGGGCGATCGCGGTCGTGCCGAGGAACAGGGGCGTCTCGTCGAGGAGGGTCCGCGCGACCAGACCGGCCGCGAGCACGGCCAGCAGCGCGACGCAGGCGTGGTGCAGGCCGAACCGGCGGACGAGCCCCCCGGCGCTGAAGCCGATGAGGGCGAAGCACAGGACGGGCAGCGTGGTGAGGATCCCGGCCGTGGTGGGGGTCATCGCGAGGTCGTGGCGCACCTCGGGCAGGACGACGCCGAGGCTGGCGACCACCACGCGCAGGTTCAGCGCGAGCAGGACGATGGCGGTTCCGACCAGCCAGCGCCCGCCGACGCTCGGGGCGGGAGTGGTGGGCTGGTCGGGCACGTGCTCCATCTACGCACACGCCGCGGACGGCGGGACGGGTGGGGCAGGATCAGCGAAGGCGGCGTCAGAGGGGCGCGCCGAGGTTCTGCACCCAGTACGTGCCGTACGTCGACGACGAGTCCGTGGCGTACCCGACGCCCAGGTGGGTGAAGGCGTCGCTCATGAGGTTGGCGCAGTGCCCGGGGCTGCCCAGCCAGCCGCGCATGACCTCGGCGGGGGAGTCGTACCCGGCGGCGATGTTCTCCCCGACGGCGCGCCACGCGTAGCCCTGCCGGTCGGCACGGTCGGCGACGGTCGAGCCGTCACGGCCGGTGTGGCTGAAGTAGTCGTGGACGGCCATGTCCTTCGCGTGGCCCTGCGCGGCGGCGGTCAGCCGCTGGTTCAGCGAGACCGGGGCCTGCGCCTCGTAGCTCTTCGTGCCGCACTCGCGCTCGGAGGCGCGGGCCTCGTTGACGAGGCGGAGGATCTCCTGCGACCGGGCGTCCGGCTTCCAGGGCGCCCGGGCGGCGACCCGCTTCGCCGGGCTGTTGGCGGCCTTGAGCGAGCCCTTCGCCGAGACGCGGACCCGCAGGGCGATCGCGGCACCGGCCTTCGCCGGGGCGCGGTAGCGCAGGACGACGCGCCCGTAGCGGTTCGTGCGGGCGCGGTCGGCCTTGACCCACGTGCCGTTCACGCGGCGCTGGAGCGTGACGACGCGGGCCTTGGACGCGCGACCCTTCGCGGTGACCTTGACCGAGTACTTCAGGGCGGTCCCCGGCTTGACGGCCTGGCCCGCCTTCGTGAAGCCCGCGATCCTCGTCGGGGTCGCGGCGTCTGCCGGCGCGGCGCCCAGGACGAGGGCGCCGGCGGTGAGCAGCACGGCGATGGTGTGACGCATGTGACCTATGTTACGCGCTTTCGACGGCTGTCGGAGCCGTGATTCGAGGCGCCGTAGGCTGGAGCGGTGAGCAACGACGGCAGCACGACCCTCGAGGGCACCCCCAATCCGGAGGCCCCCAATCCCCAACTGCCGATCGTGCAGAAGCTGCGCATCCGCTACGCCAAGCGCGGCCGGATGCGGTTCACCAGCCACCGCGACTTCGCCCGCGCCTTCGAGCGCGCGATCCGGCGCGCGGCGCTGCCGATCGGCCACTCCTCGGGCTACACGCCCCACCCCAAGATCTCGTACGCCGGGGCGTCGCCCACCGGCGCGGCCAGCGAGGCCGAGTTCGCCGAGATCGGGCTGACCCGCCCGATGGAGCCGGCCGACGTCCGCGCGGCCCTCGACGAGGCCCTGCCCGACGGTCTCGACGTCGTCGACGTGGTCGTCTCTCCCGGGGGCGCGCTGGCCGACCTGCTCCAGGCCAGCCGCTGGTCGATCGAGCTGCCCGACGTCTCGCCCGAGGACGCACGGACCGCCGTCGAGGCCTTCCTGGCCCGCGACGAGGTCCTCGTCGAGCGCATGATGAAGCGGGGCCTGCGCACCTTCGACTGCCGGGCCGCGGTCGTGCGTCTCGCCGTCGATCCCCGGGCAGGCACACACGGGTGTGCGATACTGGACCTGGTCGTACGCCATGACACCCCGTCGGTACGACCGGACGACGTGATCACCGGACTGCGCACCCTGTGCGGCCTGCCGATCGAGAAGGCGCCCCTGGCGACCCGCTCGGACCAAGGGCCGCTGGATGAGCAGTACGGTACGGTCGGCGATCCGCTCGCCACCGGCCGCGACGCACCCTGACAGGTGTCGACCGCGGCGGGTCGGGCTGGTGGCCGCGTGACAGGCCGTGGCGGAGTCCTTACAGACAGACTTGAGGTCCCGCGGGACCGTTGACCAGCCCGGTGGGTGGCTGCGCCGCTGCCGGGCGAAGGAGAGCACATGCTCGATCCGAACGACGCGGCCGACACGCCCGAGACCACCGGCGAGGACACCCCCGAGGCCCCCGTCACCACCACGACCACCACCCGCACGCGCCGTCGTGCCGCGGGTCGTCCCGCCGGGCCGCCCGCCGCGGTCTTCGCGCCTCCGGTCGAGGAGGAGCCCGAGCCCGAACCGGTGATCGACGAGGACGAGGACGCCGAGGACGGCGAGGCCGCCGAGCCCGCTCCCGTGGTCCGCACGCGCCCGCCGGTCGGCGCGATGTTCCAGGCCCCGCCCACCGAGCTGGCCCCGCCGCTCGAGCGCAAGCGCCCCGAGACCGACGACGCCGACTCCGGCTCGGACTCCGACGACGACGAGGACGGCTCGGACGACGACGGCAGCGAGGGCGGCCGCCGCCGTCGCCGCCGCGGAGGCCGTCGCCGCCGCAAGAGCGACCAGGACACCACCGACGACGACTCCGAGTCCGGCTCCGACGACGCCCAGTCGAAGGACAAGGACTCCTCCGAGTCCGGTGACGACGAGCAGTCCGGCTCCGGCTCCACCCGTCGTCGCCGTCGCCGCGCCCGGGCGGGCGAGGGCGCCGAGGGCTCGCCCGACGATCCCGAGAACACCGTCGTGAAGGTCCGCGAGGGGCGCACCGCCGAGGACGAGATCACGGGCGTCACCGGCTCCACCCGCCTCGAGGCCAAGAAGCAGCGCCGCCGCGAGGGCCGCGAGGCCGGCCGCCGCCGCGCGCCCATCGTCAGCGAAGCCGAGTTCCTCGCCCGCCGCGAGGCCGTCGAGCGGGAGATGGTCGTGCGCCAGCGCGACGACTACACGCAGATCGCGGTGCTCGAGGACGGCGTCCTCGTCGAGCACTACGTCGCCCGCGAGTCGCAGACCTCGCTCATCGGCAACGTCTACCTGGGCAAGGTCCAGAACGTGCTGCCCAGCATGGAGGCGGCGTTCGTCGACATCGGTGCTGGCCGCAACGCGGTCATCTACGCCGGCGAGGTCGACTGGTCGAACATCCAGAACGGCAAGCAGCGCAAGATCGAGGACGCGCTCCAGCCCGGGCAGACCGTGCTCGTCCAGGTCTCCAAGGACCCGATCGGCCAGAAGGGCGCCCGCCTGACCAGCCAGATCAGCCTGCCCGGACGCTTCCTGGTCTACGTGCCCGGCGGTGGCAGCAACGGCATCAGCCGCAAGCTGCCCGAGAACGAGCGCGCGCGCCTCAAGGGCCTGCTGAAGGAGGCCCTGCCCGAGAGCGCCGGCGTCATCGTCCGCACGGCCGCGGAGGGCGCCACCGAGGATCAGCTGCAGCGCGACATCGCCGCGCTGACCGCCCGCTGGGAGGACATCGAGAGCAAGGTGACCGCCGGCAAGGCGCCCCAGCTGCTCTACTCCGAGCCCGACCTGATGATCAAGGTCATCCGTGACCTGTTCAACGAGGACTTCGCGTCGCTGACGATCCAGGGCGACGAGGCCTGGGACATGGTGGCGGGCTACGTCGCGCACGTCGCGCCCGACCTCGAGGAGCGGGTGAAGCGCTGGGACGGCGATGAGGACATCTTCGCCGCCCGTCGCCTCGACGAGCAGATCCACAAGGCGCTCGACCGCAAGGTCCACCTGCCGTCCGGCGGCTCGCTGGTCATCGACCGCACCGAGGCCATGGTCGTCGTCGACGTCAACACGGGCCGGTTCACCGGCTCGGGCGGCAACCTCGAGGAGACCGTCACCAAGAACAACCTCGAAGCGGCCGAGGAGATCGTGCGCCAGCTCCGGCTGCGCGACCTCGGCGGCATCATCGTCATCGACTTCATCGACATGGTCCTGGAGAGCAACCGCGACCTCGTCATGCGCCGTCTCGTCGAGTGCCTCGGTCGCGACCGCACGCGTCACCAGGTCGCCGAGGTCACCTCGCTGGGCCTGGTCCAGATGACCCGCAAGCGCATCGGCACGGGCCTGCTCGAGTCGTTCAGCCACGACTGCGAGGAGTGCAACGGCCGGGGTGTCGTCATCCAGGACGCGCCGGTCGAGCCGAAGAAGGACGAGGGCCAGCGGCGTGGACGTCGTGGCGGCCGATCGAACCGCGGCGGCGGCGGCGGCAACGGTGGCGGTGGCAACAACGGTGGCGGACGCCAGCAGCGCTCGGACAAGGGCGACCAGTCCAAGGACGAGCAGCCGAAGGACGAGCAGCCGAAGGACGAGCAGCCGAAGGACGAGCAGCCGAAGGACGAGCAGCCGAAGGACGAGCAGCCGCAGCAGGACGCCCCGAAGCCCGCGGAAGCCCAGGCCCAGGAGCAGCCCGCGCAGGCTTCCGACGCCCCCGTTTTGACCGACGATGGGGCGCCCGAGTAGAATCGACAGTCGGTGCGCTCGGCGCGCCCTTCAGACTTTCACGACCCAGTCTTTTTCAGTAAGTACAGAGTGAGGAATCCCGTGGTGTACGCAATCGTGCGCAATGGCGGCGGCCAGGCCAAGGTCGCGGTCGGCGACGTCATCTCGATCGACCAGGTCCAGGCGACCGAGGGCGACACCGTCCAGCTCGCCGCCGTCATGGTGGTCGACGGTGACCAGGTGACGGCCGGTGCCGACGCCTCCAAGGTCAAGGTCGACGCCGAGGTGATCGGCGGCGCCAAGGGCCCCAAGATCATCATCCAGAAGTACAAGAACAAGACCGGTTACAAGAAGCGCCAGGGTCACCGTCAGAAGTACACCCAGGTCAAGATCACCGGAATCAGCAAGTAAGGGACTGACGACATGGCACACAAGAAGGGCGCAGCCTCCACCAAGAACGGTCGCGACTCCAACGCCCAACGCCTCGGCGTCAAGCGTTTCGGCGGCCAGCTGGTCAACGCGGGCGAGATCATCGTCCGCCAGCGTGGCACCCACTTCCACCCCGGCTCCAACGTCGGTCGCGGTGGCGACGACACGCTGTTCGCCCTCGCCCCCGGCGCGGTCGAGTTCGGCACGAAGCGCGGCCGTCGCGTCGTGAACATCGTTCCGGAGCAGTGACACGCAGATCCTCCTGAAGGGGGCGGTCCGCTGATGCGGACTGCCCCTTTCTCATTTCCCTCTCGGGCCTCGTTCCCCACCCAGACGCATCCAGGAGACACCCATGGCGATCCCCACGTTCGTTGACCAGGTGACCCTGCACGTCTCGGGCGGCAACGGTGGGCACGGCGTCGCGTCGGTCCACCGTGAGAAGTTCAAGCCCCTCGGCGGTCCCGACGGCGGCAACGGCGGGCACGGCGGCGACGTCGTCCTGGTCGTCGCGTCCGACGTCACCACGCTGATCGACTACCACCACGAGCCCCACCGCAAGGCCACCAGCGGCGCGCCTGGCGCGGGCTCGAACCGCAACGGCGCCAACGGCGACGACCTCGTCCTGAAGGTCCCCGACGGCACGGTGATCCGCGACGAGAGCGGCGAGATCCTGGCCGACCTGGTCGGCGCCGGCACCTCCCTGGTCATCGCGGCCGGCGGTCGCGGCGGTCTGGGCAACGCCGCCCTCGCGTCGAGCAAGCGCAAGGCACCCGGCTTCGCGCTCAAGGGTGAGCCGGGCGAGGAGCGCACGGTCACGCTCGAGCTGAAGGTCGTGGCCGACATCGGCCTCATCGGCTTCCCCTCGGCCGGCAAGTCCAGTCTCATCGCCTCGCTCTCGCGCGCCCGTCCCAAGATCGCCGACTACCCGTTCACCACGCTGGTGCCGAACCTCGGCGTCGTGCGCGCGGGTGACACCACCTTCACCGTCGCCGACGTGCCCGGCCTCATCGAGGGCGCCAGCGAGGGTCGCGGCCTCGGTCACGACTTCCTGCGCCATGTCGAGCGCTGCGCCGCGCTGGTGCACGTGATCGACTGCGCCACCGTCGAGCCCGGCCGTGACCCGCTCAGCGACCTCGACGTGATCGAGACCGAGCTCGCGCGCTACGGCGAGTACGCCGACGTCGACTTCAGCGACCGTCCCCGTCTCGTCGCCCTCAACAAGACCGACGTCCCCGACGCCGCCCAGATCGCCGAGTTCGTGATCGGCGAGCTGCGCGAGCGCGGCCTGCGCGTCTTCGAGGTCTCCGCGGCCAGCCATGCCGGCCTGCGCGAGCTGTCGTTCGCGATGGCCGAGATCGTCGCCGCGCGTCGCGCCGCCGAGCCGAAGCGCGAGGCCACCCGCATCGTGCTGCGCCCGCCGGCGCCGTCGGGCGTGGGCCGCGAGTTCGAGGTCAGGCAGATCGACGGCCGCTGGCACGTCGTCGGCGAGAAGCCCGCCCGCTGGGTCCGCCAGACCGACTTCAGCAACGACGAGGCCGTCGGCTTCCTCGCCGACCGGCTCAACCGCCTCGGCGTCGAGGACGAGCTGCTCGGCCTGGGCGCCAAGGCCGGCGACGACATCGTCATCGGTGCCGCGCACGCCGGCGAGGTGGGCCGCGACGAGGTCGTGTTCGACTTCGATCCCACGATCACCGCCGGCGCCGAGGTGCTCGGCCGTCGCGGCGAGGACCTGCGCATCGACCAGAGCACGCGCCGAACGAACGCCGAGCGTCGCGAGCTGCTCGCCGCCCGTCGCGCCTGGGAGCTCGAGGCGGCCGCGCTGCGTGCCGAGGGCCGCGAGCCCGAGCCGTTCGACCCCAGCACGGTCCTCGAGGACTGGACGATCGGTGAGGAGTACCCCGGCGACGACGAGCTCGACGACGAGGACCTGCGGTGAGGGTCGTCGTCAAGGTCGGCTCCTCGTCGCTGACGACGCCGGACGGACACCTCGACCCCGACCGCATCGGCACCGTCGTCGACGCCGTCGTCACGGTGCGTGCCCGCGGTGACGAGGTCGTCCTGGTCTCGTCCGGTGCCATCGCCGCCGGCCTCGGCCCCCTGGGCCTGCCGCGCCGTCCCCGCGACCTGCCCACGCAGCAGGCCGCGGCCGCCGTCGGCCAGCGCGCGCTGATCGCGCACTACTCCGAGGCCTTCGCGGCCGCGGGCCTGGTCGTCGGCCAGGTGCTGCTCACCGTCGATGACGTCACGCGCCGCAGCCACTACCGCAACGCGCACCAGACCTTCGCGAAGCTGCTCGAGCTGGGCGTCGTGCCGGTCGTCAACGAGAACGACACGGTCGCCACCTCCGAGATCCGCTTCGGCGACAACGACCGGCTGGCCGCGCTCGTGGCCCACCTCGTCCACGCCGACCAGCTGATCCTGCTGTCCGACGTCGACGGCCTCTACACGGGCCACCCCGACCTGCCCGACTCCCGGCCGATCGCCACGGTGCGGTCCGAGGCCGACCTCGCCGGCATCGACGTCGCGCGCGTCGGCTCGGCCGTCGGCACCGGAGGCATGGTCACGAAGCTCGACGCCGCGCGGATCGCCACGGCCGCCGGCATCCCCGTCCGCCTCACCTCGGCCGCCCGCGCGGTCGAGGCGGTCGAGGGCGAGCCCGTCGGCACGCTGTTCGAGCCCACCGGCAAGCGACGCGGCACGCGCCTGCTGTGGCTCGCGCACGCCAGCGAGACCAGAGGTCGGCTGCTGCTCGACGCGGGCGCGCGCCGGGCGCTCGTCGACCGCGGCGCCTCGCTGCTGGCCGCCGGGATCGTGGGCGTGGAGGGCGACTTCTCCGCCGGCGACCCCGTCGACGTGGTCGATCCCGACGGCGCCGTCATCGCGCGTGGCCTGGTCAACTACGACAGCGACGAGCTGCCCGGCATGCTGGGCCGCTCCACGGCCGAGCTCGCCGCCGAGCACGGTCCCGAGCGCGAGCGCGCGGTCATCCACCGCGACGACCTCATCCTCGTCTCCTGACGCATCACGCGGGCTTGCCCGTGACTCTCCTTCGGTGACACGGTCACCCCAGGAGGTCGGTCATGTCCGGTCAGGACGCCAGCACGGTCGTGATGGAGCTGCGCGTGCACGGCGTGCGCGGCACGCCGACGGACTTGATGCTGGGCGTCCCGGCCGACGAGGTCGTCCAGGTCGCCGGTGACGGACGGACCGGCTTCTACCGCATCCGCGACGGCGCCGACCCACCGCTGCGCACGCTGCCGCGCGGGATGGCACTCGAGGCCTACTCGTGGGGCGAGCTCACCTCGGGCGTGCGCGGCGTGCTCGGCTGGGTGACCCGGGTCCTGTGGCTCGTCCTGCTGCCGTTCGCGCTGGTGAACCTCGCGTTCTGGGCACGGACCCAGGCCGGCGAGGACAGCGGGCAGGCCCGGTGGGGGATGCGCGCCGTCCGGATCAGCGCGCTGCTGCTCACCGTGATCGCGATGCTGACCGTCTGCTTCGTCGCGATCGACCTCGTCGCCTGGCAGTGCTTCCGCGCGAACGCCGTGGCCTGCCCCGTCCTGCCCGACGCGCTCGACCGCGTGGCCGGACTGTCGGCCGGCGCCCGCATCGCGGTGATGTCGCTGGTCCCGCTCGGTGCCCTGCTCACGCTCGTCGCGCTGTCGTTCCAGAGCCTCGCGCGCTACGAGGCAGCGGTGCACGAGGCGGACGTGACGATGACTGACGAGGAGCGTGGCCGGCCTCGGGCCAGCATCCTCGAGCACCCCCTGATGTGGCGGGGCGAGCAGCGCACCCGCCGGCTGCAGCGCCTGCACGTCGCCGCCGGCCTGACCACGGTCGTGCTGTTCACCGGCATCCACGTGCTGGTGCGCGAGGGGCCGTCCCGGGTGTGGCCGACGACGCTGGCGGCGGCGGCCATCATGGCGGTCGTCGTGCTGCGGACGATGGCGGTCGACCAGGACGACCTGGAGTACCGCGACCGGCCGCACCAGGGACGGCTCAGCCGCCGCGTCTTCCCGTGGACGGGTCCGGGACGGATGATGCGACGGCTGCCGCTCGACGCCCTGGCCTGGGCGGCGCTCGGCGTCGTGGTGGTGCATCTGGCCGTGCTGTGGACGGTCGAGCTGCCCTTCGCGCAGCAGGACCTGGCCTGGTACGGCTCCAACCTGTGGTTCATCGGGCTGTTCGTGCTGCTGACGATCGTGCACGTCATCGTGTTCGTCGGCGGGCGCGTGCGGCTGCGCTGGACGTGCGTCGTCGTCCTCGGCGTGCTGCTCGTCGTGGCGTCCGGCTGGCTCGTGCCGGCGTGGGTGCTGGCGGTCGAGACGGTCGCGGCGTGGGTCGTGCTGCTGATGTTCCACCGGAACCGCAGCCGCAGGGAGCGCAATCGCCGCGTGGCCTGGGGCGGTGCGGGGGCCTCGGTGATGCTCGGCGCCGCGACGATGGTGGCGCTGCTGTTCACGTCGGCGGGAGCGGTGGCCGCGGCGAACTTCCTCAACGGCGACACCCAGACCGTGGCCGACCTCATCACCGTGCGCAACGAGCGGTCGCCCGTCTCGGCGCAGGGGGAGCGGCGGCTGGCGCTGTCCGGCGACATCCGCCTGCAGGGAGCCCGCATCGTCCTGGAGAGCGGTGCCGTGCGGGTCACGCACGGCACGATCCGTGCCGACGCGCTGTCCCGGGAGAGCGACGGCGTGGCCTCCTACTCCTTGGCCTCGACGCTCGTCGACCGAGCCGTCCTCGTGCTGCCGCCGGGCACGCGGACGGTCCGGCTGGTCGGGTCGTGCTTCGGTCGTGCCGACGACCCCGCGTACCCGGCGCAGGAGCCGTGCACGGGGGAGTCGAAGGGGTTCCGGACCGCCGGCGCCCTCGACGTCTCGCCCTCCTGCGTCCGCGACGACGCGCTCGTGCCGTGCCTGCGTGTCAAGGCCGCCGACGGGAAGGTGGCGCTCAAGGTCTCCGATCCGCCGCAGACGCCGATCGTCGTGCCCCAGGTGCTCGTGTGGACGCCGCTCATGCAGTCCTCGATGCTCGTGCTGGGCGGCCTGCTGACCGTCGTGATGGTGGTCCGCTACCGGACGAAGGCCGGTCCCGCGATCCGGCGGCTCGTGGGCCGCGACAGCCTCCGGGTGCCGTCGCAGGATCGCGACGGAGTGACCGACGCGCGCCTCGCGGCGGGCCTGGCCCACCGCGCCGAGCGTCTGCTGGACGGCTCGGGGATGGTGACGACGGCCCTGGCCGTGGCGACGCTCGCCCTCTCGTCGGGAGGCCGGGCGCCGTGGTCGGTCTACCCGGGGCTGCGGCCGCTCGCGACGATCTCGCTCTACGTCGCGCTGCTCGGCAGCATCGGCCTGATGATGGCCGGGGCGCGGGTCCGGCGATCGCCGACGGCGCGCCGCAACGTGGGCATCCTGTGGGACGTCACCACGTTCTGGCCGCGGGCGGCCCATCCCTTCGCACCGCCCTGCTACGCCGAGCGGGTCGTCCCTGAGGTCACGGCGCGGGCACGCTGGGCGCTGGGCGACGACCCGAAGCGGGCGGTCGTCCTGTCCGGACACAGTCAGGGCTCGCTGATCTGCGTGGCGGTGGCGTGCCGCCTGAACGGCCAGGCGTCGCGGCTGCGGCTGCTCACGTACGGCAGCCAGGTCCGCGCGATCTACGGTCGCGTGTTCCCCGCGGCGGCGGGTCCGTCGGCCCTGGGCTACGTGCCGACGCCGGGCCCGACGAGGCTGGGCGAGGCCTGGCCGGACGTGCCCGACGGACGGCCGCAGGCGTCGCCCGCGCCGACCGGCCTGCGGCACCAGCTCGGCGATCCGACGCACTGGGTCAACCTGTTCCGCCGCGGCGACCCGCTCGGCTACCGCGTCTACTCCGACCGCGACCACCCCGTGTTCGACGTCCCGACGCTCGAGGTGCGGCCCGCGGACTCGGGCGATCCCGGCTCGCTCGTGATGACGCATGGCGGCTACCAGCACTCCCCGGAGTACCGCACCGCGATCGCGGCGTGGACGGGGGAGCCCGTGCACGTCTGCCCGACGGATCCGGCCCGGGCCGACGCGCTCCCGCCCACCTGATGCACCAAATCCGAAAAACATTGCATGTGACCCACGTCATACGGCAGGATGCGGGACGTGGACCAGACCCGGCAGCAGCTCGTGCGAGCGGCCCGGCACGCTCTGATCGCGGGCGAGCCGGTCGACGTGGGCAAGGTCGCCGCAGAAGTGGGTGTCGACCGCAGCACCGTGTTCCGGCGCGTGGGCCGTCGTGACCGCCTGGTCGCCGACGCGCTGTGGGAGACCACCGAGCAGATCGCCTGGCCCCGGGTCGTGGCGGAGCACCCGCCGGGGACCGAGCACCGGGCCGCCAGCATCCTGCGCGCCTATGTGCAGCTGCTGATCGACGAGCCCTGGTTCCGCGCGTTCCTGCACCGTGACCCGGCCCGGGCGCTGCGCATCCTCACCACATCCGAGCAGCCCAACCAGGCACGAATGCTCGCCCTCGTGCGCGAGCTCATCCAGACCGAGCCGCCCGGACCGGTCGACCTCCCGTCCGACGAGCTCGCGTTCGTCGTCGTCCGGGTGGCCGAGTCGTTCATCTACGCCGACCTCATCACGGGCGGCACCCCCGACGCCGACGCGGCGTACCAGGTCTTCGTCGCCCTGCTCGGGTGACCGGAAGGAAAGAGAGAGACATGACCCCCCACGGAACCGCCGACCCCCGCTTCGACCGCCTGCGCGACGTCTTCGCCGCGAACCTCGAGTCCGGCGAGGAGCTCGGCGCCGCCATCGCCGTCGACCTCGACGGCGAGACCCTCGTCGACCTCTGGGGTGGGCACGCCGACGTCGCCCGCACCCGCGAGTGGGACCGCGACACGATCGTCAACGTCTGGTCCACCACCAAGGAGATCTCCGCGCTGGCGGTCCTCGTGCTGGTGGAGCGCGGCCTCGTCGACCTCGACGCGCCGGTGGCCACGTACTGGCCCGAGTTCGCCCAGAACGGCAAGGAGGGCGTGCTGGTCCGCCACGTCATGTCGCACACCTCGGGCGTCTCGGGATGGGAGCAGCCGTTCGTGCTGGAGGACATGTTCGACCGCGAGGCGTCGACGGCGCGGCTGGCGGAGCAGGCGCCGTGGTGGGAGCCGGGCACCGCCTCGGGCTACCACGCGCAGAACCAGGGACACCTGCTGGGCGAGATCGTCCGGCGGGTCAGCGGCCGCACGCTCACGCGGTTCGTGGCCGAGGAGATCGCGGGCCCGCTCGGCGTCGACCTGCAGATCGGCGCCACCGAGCAGGACGACGACCGGATCGCCGAGATCGTGCCCCCGCCGCCGCTGGACATCGACCTGAGCGCCGTCGCGATGGACTCGCCGATGGTCAAGACGTTCACGGGTCCGGTGGCCGACGCGAACGCCGCGAACACGATCCCGTGGCGTCGGGCCGAGCTGGGCGCGCTCAACGGGCACACGAACGCCCGCGCGCTGGCCCGTGCCTTCTCGGTCGTGTCGCGCGGGGGAGAGGTCGACGGGGTCCGGCTGCTCTCGAAGGGCACGATCGACCAGATCTTCCGCGAGCAGTCGCACGGCGTCGACCTGGTGCTGGGCGTGCCGCTGCGGTTCGGCATCGGCTTCGCCCTGCCCGAGCTGGAGACGCTGCCGTACCTCCCGGACGAGCGGATCTGCTTCTGGGGCGGCTGGGGCGGCTCGATGACCGTGATGCTCCCGGACCGTGGACTGACGTTCTCCTACGTCATGAACAAGATGGCGCCCGGAATCATCGGCTCGGAGCGATCGGCGGGGTACATCACCGAGATCCTCGCCGCCGTGCGGTGAACCAGCGGTCCCACCCCAGCACGATCGCGAGTCCCACGAGGACTCCGAGCACCGTGTCGACCACCCGGTCGAACACGAGCGTGGAGGCCGGGGCGTCCGAGCCGAGGCTCACCATCAGCAGGGCGCACGGCGTGATCGCGACGAGGGCGACGGCGTAGTTGCGACCCACCAGCAGCTCGGCGATCACCTGCAGGACGATGACCACGAGGATCGTCGCGAGTGGGTTCGGCTCGAGAGCGAGCAGCCCGCCCGCGACGACCACGCCGACGGTCGTGCCGACGGCGCGGTGCAGACCGCGCAGGACCTGGTGACCGGTGCTGGGCCCGGAGGCCACGGCCGCGCCGCCGACCGCGGCCCAGTACGCGTGACCGAGGTCGAGCGCGACGGCGGAGGCTCCTGCCGCTCCGATGACGAGGGCGACCCGGGCGACCTCCTCCAGGGTGCGCGGGCTGTGCAGCGCGCGGTGCAGGGGAGCGTCCCAGGCTGACCGCGGCCTGCGACGCGACGGCGTGAGAGCGCCGAGCGTGCCCACCACGAGGGCCAGCACCGCGGTCGCCGCGGCCACGGCTACGTGCGGCAGGACCTCGCTCGCGGCGGCGCCGGTGCTGCTCGTGGCTCCCACGGCGAAGACGGGGAAGAGGGCGCCCGGTGGATGCCACGACCACGCGATCGAGGCGAGCGTGGCGACAGCGTCCGTCGCCGTGAGCGCCACGACGAGGACCCACGGGCCCGTGTCGGCGGCCGCGAGGGTGGTGCCGAGCGCGACGGCGGCGACGAGCACCATCGCGGCGGAGGTCTGCATCGCCGCGCGGGACCGGTACGCGTTCGCCCGCCCGTACAGCGCGGTGAAGGCGCCGAAGGTGGCCGGCAGGGCCAAGTCGAGACGGTCGATCGCCCACAGCAGGAGCAGCGGGACGCCGAAGCTGACACCGGCCCGCAGCGCGATCCAGTGGGCGTGGCCGTGTGGTGCGAACTCGGTCAGCGACCGCCAGGACCGGCGCAGTGGCGAGTCGGACGAGGGCACCTCCCGAGCCTAGTTCGCGCCACTAGACTCGCCGCATGGGTACCGAGGTCCGTGAGGCTGCTCTGCGCGCGCGTGACGCCGCGCGCGTGCTGGCGCTCGCGACGCGCAAGGACAAGGACGCGGCGCTGACCGCGATGGCCGAGGCGCTCGTCGCCGGCACCGATCGCATCGTCGCGGCGAACGCCGAGGACGTGGCCGAGGCGCGGGCGGAGGGCACGCCCGAGAACGTCATCGACCGCCTCGCGCTCGATGCTGGGCGCGTGGCCGCGTTCGCGCAGGGCGTGCGCGACATCGCCGCGCTGCCCGACCCGATCGGCGAGGTCGTGCGCGGCTCGACCCTGCCGAATGGCCTGCAGCTGCAGCAGATCCGCGTGCCGATGGGCGTGATCGGCATGATCTACGAGGGCCGCCCGAACGTCACCGCCGATGCCGCGGCCATCTGTCTCAAGGCCGGCAGCGCGTCGCTGCTGCGCGGCTCGCGCTCGGCCCGACGCTCGAACGCCGTCATCGTCGAGATCATGCGCGACGCCGTCGCCTCGGCCGGGCTGCCCGCCGACACGATCCAGGCCATCAGCGCCGAGGACCGCAGCACCTCCACCGACCTCATGACCGCGCGGGGCCTGGTCGACCTCGTCATCCCGCGCGGCGGCGCCGGCCTGATCCGCACGGTCGTCGAGCAGTCCACCGTGCCCGTCATCGAGACCGGCACGGGCAACGTGCACGTCTACGTCGACGCGGACGCCGACCTCGACATGGCGCTCGACATCGTCCTGAACTCCAAGACCCAGCGCAACAGCGTCTGCAACGCCGCCGAGTCGCTGCTCGTGCACCGCGCGGTCGCCGACGAGTTCCTGCCCCGCGTCGTGAAGGAGCTACAGCACCGCGGCGTCGCGATCCACGGCGACGAGGCCTTCGGCGCGTTCGACGGGGTCGACGAGGCCACCGAGGACGACTACGCCACCGAGTACCTCGACGCGCAGATCGCGGCCCGCGTGGTGGACTCGCTCGACGAGGCGGTCGACCACGTCCGGCGCTACACCTCGGGGCACACCGAGGCGATCGTCACGCGCTCGCTCGACGCCGCCCGCCGCTTCACGATGGGCGTCGACTCGGCCGCCGTGATGGTCAACGCCTCCACCCGGTTCACCGACGGCGGGGAGTTCGGGTTCGGCGCCGAGATCGGCATCTCCACGCAGAAGCTGCACGCCCGCGGGCCCATGGGCCTGACCGAGATGACCACGACCACCTACGTGGTGACCGGCACCGGTCAGACGCGCTGATAGATTGTCGCCCATGCTCGATCTGATGCTGGCCGCCGAGGAAGTGGCCGAACACGGCGAGGCCGCGATCAACCACTGGGTGGTCGGCGGCATCGCCCTCGGAGTCCTGATGCTGCTGCTGCTCATCACGTTCCTGTTCGGATTGGGTCGCGAGCACACCTGAGCATGACCGACCGTCGCCGCCGCATCGGCGTGATGGGCGGCACGTTCGATCCCATCCACCACGGACACCTCGTTGCCGCCAGCGAGGTGCAGTCGTGGTTCGACCTCGACGAGGTCCTGTTCGTCCCCACGGGCCAGCCCTGGCAGAAGACCGACCGCGACGTCTCGCCGCCCGAGGACCGCTACCTGATGACGGTCATCGCCACGGCGGCCAACCCGCGCTTCCGGGTGAGCCGCGTGGACATCGACCGCGCCGGCCTGACCTACACGATCGACACGCTGCGCGAGCTGGCCGCGACGTACCCGGACGACGAGCTCTACTTCATCACCGGCGCCGATGCGATGGCCGCGATCCTCACGTGGCGCGACCACGGCGAGCTGTTCGAGCTGGCGCACTTCGTCGGCTGTACGCGACCCGGCCACGAGATGGACGAGTCCACCCTGGAGGGCCTGCCGAAGGAGCGGGTGACGCTGGTCGAGATCCCGGCCCTGGCGATCAGCTCCACCGACTGCCGCGCACGCGTGCACAGCGGCGAGCCGGTCTGGTACCTCGTGCCCGACGGTGTCGTCCAGTACATCGGCAAGCACGGCCTCTACCAACCCCACGACCCACCCAAGGACCCCTCATGACCGCCACCGATCGCGCGATCGAACTGACTCGTGCCGCTGCTGCTGCCGCCGCCGACAAGCAGGCGGCCGACATCATCGCCTTCGACGTCTCCGAGCAGCTGGCCATCACCGACGTCTTCCTGCTGTGCTCGGCGTCGAACCAGCCGCAGATGAACGCCGTCAAGGACTCCATCGAGGAGAAGCTGCTCGAGATCGGCGCGAAGACGATCCGCCGCGAGGGCCAGCGCGAGTCGCGCTGGATCCTCATGGACTACGGCGACATCGTCGTGCACGTCCAGCACTCCGAGGAGCGCGCGTTCTACGCCCTCGAGCGGCTCTGGAGCGACTGCCCGACCATCGACCTGAAGCTGTCGTGAAGCCCGGCTTCAACCCCGGCCGCCGCGTCATCGCGTGGCGGCACGGGCGCACCGAGTGGAACGTGGCCGGCCGCGTGCAGGGCCAGACCGACATCCCGCTCGACGAGGTCGGCCGCCAGCAGGCCGTCGACGCCGCGGCCCGTCTGGCGTCGCTGCGTCCCGTGCGGATCGTCAGCTCCGACCTGTCACGTGCCGCCGACACGGCCCAGGCGCTCGCCGACCGGACGGGACTCGAGGTCGAGCTCGACCCGCGGCTGCGCGAGCTCGCGTTCGGCGCGCGCGAGGGACTGACGTGGCGCGAGTCGTGGGAGCGGTTCCCGGCCGAGATGCAGGCGTGGGCCGACGGCGACGAGACCCGCATCGAGGGCGCCGAGACGCACGCCCAGGCCGGTGCCCGCCTGGAGGCGGCGCTGCGCGACCACCTCGACGCGCTGCCGCTGGGGGAGACCCTCGTGGTCGTCGCCCACGGTGCCGTCCTGCGCACGGGCATCCTGTCGTTCCTGGGCATCGCCGAGGAGTCGTGGCGCCAGTTCGGCGGCCTGTCGAACTGCCACTGGTCGGTGCTGCAGGAGGCCCGCTACGAGGAGTGGTCGCAGTGGCGCCTCTCGGAGTGGAACTCCGGATCCCTGCCCGAGCCGGTCATGTCGGACGACGAGGCCGACGAACCCGACCCCGGTTTGGGCAACTCGGCACCGGCCGTGTAATCTTACGGAGGTTGTTAGAGGGGCATTGGCGCAGTTGGTAGCGCGCTTCCATGGCATGGAAGAGGTCAGGAGTTCGAATCTCCTATGCTCCACAGGACACAGGTCCGGATCCTCACCGAGGATCCGGACCTGCTGCGTTTCCGGGTGGTGGCGACGCCTACCAGCTGGACTTCGTGATCCCCGGCAGCTCGCCGCGGTGGGCCGCCTCGCGGAACCGGATCCGCGACAGTCCCGCCTTCCCCACGTGCCCGCGCGGACGCCCGTCGACCTGGTCGCGGTTGCGGACGCGGACGGGGCTGGCATCGCGGGGGAGCCGGGCCAGGGCGCGCACCGCCGCGCGGACCTCGTCCGGGGTGACGGCCGTCCGGACGGCCTGCTTGAGCTCGGCCCGGCGGACGGCGTGACGGGCCGCGACCTCCTTCCGGCGCTCGTTCGCGACGATCTTCGACCGCTTCGCCATCAGCGCTCCTCCCGGAAGTCGACGTGCCGACGGACGACGGGATCGAACTTGCGCAGCAGCAGCCGGTCGGGGTCGTTGCGCCGGTTCTTGCGCGTGACGTAGGTGAATCCGGTCCCAGCCGTCGACCGGAGCCTCACGATCGGACGGACGTCGTGGCCGCGCCGCGCCATCAGACCCTCACCCCTCGGGCGAGCAGGTCGGCGACGACCGCATCGATGCCGCGGCGGTCGACCGTCTTGATCCCGCGGGCGCTGAGGGTGAGCGTGACACGGCGGTTCAGGCTCGGCACCCAGTAGTGCCTCGTCTGGACGTTGACGTCGAACCGTCGCTTCGTGCGGCGGTGGGAGTGGGAGACCCGGTGGCCGAATCCCGGCTGGGCGCCGGTGACCTGGCAGACACGCGACATGCGCACCTCCATCATGTAGAATGATAATCATTGTCAACTACGACGTTAGCAGGAGACCGTGAAGAAGGACATCCATCCCCGATACGAGACCGTGGTCTTCCGGGACAAGTCGGCCGGAACGACCTACCTGACCCGCTCGACCCTCATGAGCGACGAGCGCCTGGAGGTCGACGGCGTGACCCATCCGGTCGTCGACGTGGAGATCTCCAGCGCCAGCCACCCGTTCTGGACGGGTCGCGGCCGGGTCGTCGACACCGAGGGCCGGGTCGAGCGCTTCCGCCGCCGCTACGGAACCCCCACGGAAGGAGCGAGTCGATGAAGGTCCGCAACTCACTGAGGTCGCTGAAGGACCAGCCCGGGTCGCAGGTCGTGCGACGCCGCGGCCGGACGTACGTGATCAACAAGCGCAACCCGCGGCTGAAGGCGCGACAGGGATGACGCCGGCGGTGCCCGTGGTCCTCATCAGCGGCGTCGAGGACGAGCCCATGGCCGCCGCGGCGATCGCCCTGCAGTGGGACCTGCCTCGCGCGGTCGCGGTGCGCCACCTCATCGACCCCGAGCGCGAGGTGCTGTGGCGGATCGTCAGCGATGCCTCAGGGGTCGTCGAGCGGACCGAGATCGACGTCGAGCACGCCTGCGTGAGCTGCGCGATCCGCGAGGACGTGGTCCCGACCTTGGAGCGGCTCGCCGCGGACGGGCGCTGGGAGACGATCATCGCCCAGCTGCCCGTCACGGCCGAGGCGGTGCAGGTCTGCCGGGTGATCGGCTGGGCGCCCCACCAGGTGCCGCACGTGCGGATCGCCGCGTCGCTCGTGGCCCTGTCGGACGACACGCTGCTCGACGACCTCCTGGGCGACGACCTGGTCAATGAACGCGACCTCCCGGTGCGCGGCGACGACCACCGCGGGGTGGCCGAGGTCGCCTGCGCGATGGTGGAGTACGCCGACGTCGTGGCGGTCGGGGACACCCTCGACGCCGAGGAGCGCGAGGTCCTCCGGGCGCTGGTGCGGCCCGGCGTGCCGGTCGTGGAGTCGTTCAGCCAGGTCGACGCCCAGCCTCTCGTGACGGGCGTCCACGACCACCGCGCGAACGAGTCGTGGGTCGCGGAGGTGCGCCGCGACGCGCTGCCCGACCGCGACCTCGCGACCGCGTGGGTGCTGGACTTCGCGTCCGATCGACCGTTCCACCCCGAGCGGCTCCGCGACGCGATCGCCGTCCTCGGCGGCGGTCCCCGGCGCTCCCGGGGCTGCTTCTGGCTGCCGTCGCGCCCCGGGCAGGTCTGCGCCTGGGACGGTGCCGGCGGCCAGCTCAGCGTCGGCTCGACCGAGATGTGGGGGCGGACCCGCCCGCTCACCCGGATCACGGTCGTCGGTCTGGACGACGGCCGCGAGGAGCTCGAGCGCGCGTTCGCGTCCTGCGTGCTCACCGATGCCGAGATGCACGAGCGCGGCCCGTACTGGGAGGTGACCGAGGACGGCTTCGAGGCCTGGCTCGGTCCCATCCGCCGCGCCGCCTGACCCGACCACATCCCTCTCCGAAGGAGCCGTCATGGCCGTTCCCAAGCGCAAACTGTCCCGCAGCAACACCCGTCACCGCCGCTCGTCGTGGAAGGCCACGGCAGCCGACCTCGTCCCCGTGGAGATCGACGGCCGCGTCCACCGCGTGCCGCGCCGGCTGGTGAAGGCGGCCCACCGGGGCCTGCTCGACCTCGACGGACGTGGCTGAGACGGTCGCCGCCCGCTGGGGGTCTGCGCCAGACTGGTCGCATGGCGCGCTACGTGACGTACACCCAGACCGGCGGACCCGAGGTCCTCGAGGTCACGGAGGGACCTGAGCCCCTGCCCGGCGAGGGCCAGGTGCTCGTGGCGATCCGTGCGGCCGGTGTGAACCCGATCGACACGAAGCTGCGGGCCGGCATCCGGCCGTCGCCGCCGTTCGAGGAGCCGCGCGGCGCGGGCTTCGACGGCGCCGGCGTGATCGTGGCGGTCGGCGAGGGCGTCGACGGCTGCGGTCCGGGCGACGAGGTCGTCCTGCAGAACACCCAGGGCACCTACGCCACGCACGTGCTGGCCGACCCGGCGAACCTCACGGCGCTCCCCGCGGGCGTCGACTTCGAGGTCGCGGCGGCGCTCGGCGTGCCGGTCTCCACGGCCTACCAGGTGCTGAACTCGCTGGGCGTGGAGACGGGCGACCGCCTGCTCCTGCACGGCGGCTCCGGCAGCGTGGGCCAGGCGGCGATCCAACTGGCGCGCTCGCGCGGCGCCCAGGTCGTGGCGACGGCCGGCGAGGCCAACCACGACCGCCTGCGCGAGCTCGGTGCGACCCCCGTGACGTACGGCGAGGGCCTCCTGGAGCGGTTGCGCGAGGCCGCGCCCGAGGGCTACACCGTCTCGCTCGACTGCGCCGGCACCGAGGAGGCCTTGGAGGCCAGCCTCGCGCTGGTCGACCGCACCCGCATCGGCACGATCGTCCAGGGCGCGCAGTACCACGAGCTGGGCCTGCAGGCGTGGTCCGGCGGCTCGCCCGAGCCGCTGACGCCCGAGCAGCAGGGCTGGCGAAACGAGGCGCTCGGCGTGGTCCTGCCGCTCATCGCCGCCGGCTCCTTCGAGGTCGAGATCGGGAAGGTGCTCCCGCTCGAGGAGGCCGTGGAGGCGCATCGCCTCAGCGAGCAGGGCGGTGTGCGGGGCAAGATCGTCCTCGTGCCCTGACGCACCCGACCGGCAGGAATGAGTTCACGCGGCGTTCAGCCTGACGCGGCCCGGAGTTGGGCCGGGCCCGTCAGGGTGACGCCGTGTCTCGTTCCCTCGCGTGCCTCGCCGGCACCGCCGTGCTGGCCACGGCCCTCCCGCTCCTGACCACCTCCGCCGCGGACGCGGCGCCCGAGAAGTCCTTCCACCGGGTCGCGACGTACCCCGTGTTCCAGAACGTCCCGGCGGGCACGCCCGCCTCGGCCGAGACGGTCGCCGAGATCTCGGCGGTCTCCGACGACGGCCGCACGCTGGTGTACACCGACGCCCTCGGCAAGCGCATCGGCTTCCTCGACATCAGCGACCCGTCGTCGCCGCGCGGCGAGGGCTCGCTGTCGCTGGAGGAGCTCGGCGACGCCGACGACCAGCCCACCTCGGTCAGCATCGTCGGGAAGTACGTCCTCGTGGTCGTCGACACGTCGGCGTCCTTCACCGAGCCGAGTGGTCGCCTCGACGTCGTCCGGCTGTCCGACGGAGTGCGGGTCCGCAGCATCGACCTCGGTGGCCAGCCCGACTCGATCGCCCTCGATCCCGCGAAGTCGGTCGCGGCGATCGCGATCGAGAACCAGCGTGACGAGGAGGCGACCCCGGCCGGCCGCGCGAAGGGCGACCTGCCGCAGGCCCCGGCGGGCTTCGTGCAGCTGCTCGACCTCGAGGGCGCGCCGGCCGACTGGAGCCTGCGCCGCGTCGACCTCGACCCCGCGGTGCTCGGTGCCGCCGGCATCGTCGAGCCGACCGACCCCGAGCCGGAGTACGTCTCCATCAACGGGAAGGGCACGCTCGCCGTGACCCTCCAGGAGAACAACGGCATCGTGCTGATCGACACGGCCACGGGTGAGGTCGAGAAGGCCTTCAGCGCCGGCTCGGTGGCGCTCAGCGGCGTCGATGCGAAGAAGGACGGCGCGATCTCGCTGACCGACTCGCTGGACGCCGCGCCGCGCGAGCCCGACGCGGTCGCCTGGATCGGCGACGACCACCTCGCCACCGCCAACGAAGGCGACTGGAAGGGCGGCACGCGCGGCTGGACCGTGTTCGACACCGACGGCGACGTCGTCTGGGACGCCGGCAACACCTTCGAGCGGATCGCCGTGAGGCACGGCCTCCACAACGACGACCGCGCCGCCAAGAAGGGCGCCGAGCCAGAGGGCCTCGCGGTCGCCGAGTTCGACGGCACGCCGTACGCCTTCGTCGGCTCCGAGCGCAGCAACTTCGTCGCCGTGTACGACGTCAGCGACCCGGCCGACCCGGAGTTCGTCCAGATCATGCCGACCACGAACGGCCCCGAGGGCCTGCTGCCGATCCCGTCGCGCGGTCTCTTCGCGGTGTCCAGCGAGACGGACGACGCGAGCGTCGGCGTCCGCGCCACCGTGGGCCTCTACTCCTGGAAGCCGGGCCGGGCGGCGTTCCCGTCGATCGTGTCGGACGACCAGGGCGGCGCGCCGATCGGCTGGCAGGCGCTCGGCGCGCTGTCCGGCGACCCGAAGGACGCGAAGACGCTGTGGACCGCGGCCGACACCGTGATCAAGAACGGCACGCTCTACCGGGTCGACGTCTCGGCCACCCCGGCTCGGATCACCGACTCGGTGGCGGTCACGGACGGAGGGGCTCCGGCCGCGCTCGACATCGAGGGCCTGATCAAGCGCCCCCAGGGTGGCTTCTGGCTCGCCTCCGAAGGGGCGACCGGCCCGGGCAACGTGCTCGTGCGCACCGACGACGCGGGGGCCGTGCGGGAGCGCGTCGCGTTGCCCGCCGACGTCGCGGCGCGCCTGGGCAAGTGGGGTCTCGAGGGCGTGACCGCGACGAACGACGCGGACGGCGAGCACGTCTGGTTCGCCCTCCAGCGTCCGCTCACCGGCGAGGACGTGGTGCGGATCGGGCGGTACGACGTCGCCGACGGCACGTTCCACTGGTTCGGCTACGAGCTGGAGAGCCCACTGCGCGGTAGCGGCGACTGGGTGGGCCTGTCGGAGATCACGGCGATCGACGACGACACCTTCGCGGTCATCGAGCGCGACAAGCTCAACGGCCCCGCCGCCCGCAACAAGCGGATCTACACGTTCTCGGTCCCGGAGGACTCCGCCGAGGAGCTGCCGGTCGTGGAGAAGCGACTGGCGATCGACGTCCTGCCGCAGCTGCGGGCGACGAACGGCTGGACGCAGGAGAAGCTCGAGGGCTTCACGATCGCGGCCGACGGCTCGCTGTACGCCGTGACCGACAACGACGGCCTCAAGGACGCCACGGGCGAGACGGTGTTCCTGCGCCTGGGCCAGGCCTCCGACGCGTTCGGCACGGAGCTCGCCACGACGACGGGCCTGAGGGTGTCGGTGTCGCGTGCCGCATACGGCGCGCGCCTGGCCGCCACGGTGACGCTCGGAGGAGCGGCCACCTCCGGCTCGGTCGAGCTGCGCGACGGCTCGAAGGTCGTGGCGCGGGCTCGCGTGGCGGGTGGGAGGGCCACGGTGACGCTGCCGCGCCTCGCGGTCGGCACCCACCGCCTGACGGCCCGCTTCACGGGCTCGGCCTCGGCGGCGGCGTCCACGAGCACGCCGGTCACCGTCACGGTCGTCAAGGCCGCGAGCCGGACGTCGCTCGCCGCGAAGGGCAGTGTGAAGCGTGGCAAGCCGGTCAAGGTCGTCGCGACCGTCCGCGCCGCGGGCCACGTGCCCACGGGGAAGGTCCGGTTCGTGTCCGGCGGGCGCGTCCTGAAGACCGTGAGCCTGAGGAACGGCAAGGCCGTCGCCACGGTCCGGCTGCGCTCGACCGGTGGCCAGCGGATCCGCGCGGTCTACGTGGGCTCGTCGCAGACGAAGGCCTCGACGTCGGCGCCCCGGAAGCTCACCGTCAGGCCATAATGGGCCGATGCCCAAGATCTCCGCGCCCACGGTCGGCGCGCACCGCGCAGCACAGCGTGCCGCGTTGGTGCGCGCCGCCGAGGCCGTCCTGAAGGAGGGTGGCGCGGCGGGGCTCAACCCCCGCACGGTCACCGAGCGTGCGGGGATGTCGCGGTCGAGCTTCTACGACTACTTCCCCTCGAAGGACGACCTGCTGGTGGCCGTCGCGATCGAGGCGTTCGGCCGCTGGAACGAGTCGCTGGCCGAGGCGCTGCGCGACGTCGAGCCCGGGCTGCAGCGGCTCCGGGCTCTCGTCGAGACGACGATGCGGATGACCGCCGACGGCGAGCACGACCTGGAGGGTCACCTGCGCCAGGCCGAGTTCTCGCCGGCCCGGCTCGACGACCTCATGGTGCTGCACGACGAGCTGTTGCGGCCGGTCACCGAGGTGACGGCCGAGCTCGGGGCGCCCGCGCGGTTCGTGCCCCTCGTGCACGGTGTCCTCGGTGCAGGCGTCCAGGCGGTCCAGCACGGTGCCGATCCCGCGTCGACCGCCGCGGACGTCGTCGCGCTGCTGGAGTCGGGACTGCCCCGAGACTGACCGCTCAGGGGTCGAGTGACACACTGTCGGTATCTTCCCGACAGTGTGTCGGGATGCGCCGACCCTCGAGGAGTCCCATGTTCCTGGCGCTGCGCGAGCTGCGGTTCGCCCGTGGCCGCTTCGCCCTGATGGGCACGGTGATCTCGTTGATCTCCGTGCTCGTCGTCCTGCTGTCCGGCCTGTCCACCGGCCTGGTCAACGACGGTGTGTCAGGGCTGAAGGCCATGCCCGTCACCGCCTTCGCCTTCGACGAGGGCACGATGAAGGACAACGCCTTCAGCCGCTCGATCCTCGAGGAGGACCAACTCGCGCCGTGGCGTGACGCCGAGGGCGTCGACGCGGCCGAGCCGATGGGCGTCAGCATCGTCAACTCCACGACCGACGAGGGCCAGCAGGTCGACCTCACGCTCTTCGGTGTCGACGCCGGGGGCTTCCTGAACCCGGGCACGTCCAGCGGTGAGGGACTCGGCACACCGAATGGCATCGTCGTCTCGGAGACGCTGAAGGACGACGGCGTCCGGATCGGCACCGTCGTCACGCTCGACCGCATCGACGTGGAGCTGACCGTGGTCGGGTTCACCGAGGGACAGGCCACCTTCGGCCACGTCGACGTCGCCTACCTGCCGCTGGAGACGTGGCAGCTCATCGCGTCGAACGCCGTCCAGCCCGGCGCGCCCACCGCCGCGACCGTCGCGGCGGCCGACTACCCGCTCTACAGCGCGATCGCCGTGCAGGCGCAGGACGGCGCCGAGCCGGACCTCGCCGCGATCGACGAGCAGGCCGGGACCACGAGTATGACGCTCACCGAGTCCTTCAACGCCTCACCCGGGTACGAGGCGGAGACGATGACGCTCAGCATGATCCAGGTCTTCCTCTACGTGATCTGCGCGCTCGTCGTGGGCGCCTTCTTCACCGTCTGGACGATCCAGCGCGCCGGCGACCTCGCGGTGCTGCGCGCGATGGGCGCCTCCAGTCGCTACCTGCTGCGTGACAGCCTCGCCCAGGCCACGCTCGTCCTGGTCGTCTTCACCGGCATCGGCGTCGCCGCGGGCGTCGCGATGGGCGCCGTCATGCCCGACGCGATGCCGTTCGAGCTCGAGGCCGGCCCGATCGCCGTCGCCTCCGCGCTCACCATCGTGCTCGGCCTGCTCGGCGCAGCCGTCTCGGTGCTGCGCATCACTCGCATCGACCCGCTCGCCGCGCTGGGAGGCCGACGATGACCACTGACACCACCCCCGCCCTCGAGATCGTCGACGCCACGCTGGAGCTCGGCGACGGGGACTCGCGCGTGCGCGCCCTCGACGGCGTCTCGCTGACCGTGCGCCCCGGAGAGCTCGTCGCGGTCGTGGGACCGTCGGGCTCGGGCAAGTCCTCGCTGCTCGCGGTGGCCGGTGCCCTGTCGCAGCCCGACTCGGGCTCGGTCCGCGTGCACGGCACCGACCTCTCGACACTGTCGAAGGGGGCGGCGGCGCGGTTCCGCCTGGCGACCATCGGCTTCGTCTTCCAGTCCGGCAACCTGCTGCCCGCGCTGTCGGCCGCCGACCAGGTGCGCCTTGCCGGACGGCTGGCCGGCCGGAGGCGTGTCGATCCCGTGCCCGTGCTCGACGCGGTCGGCATGGCGCACCGGGCGACGCACCGCCCGGGCCACCTGTCGGGTGGCGAGCGTCAGCGCGTGGGCATCGCGCGCGCCCTCGTCAACGACCCCTCGCTGCTGCTGGTCGACGAGCCCACCGCGGCCCTCGACCGCCGCCGCAGCCACGAGGTGGTGCAGGTCCTGGCCGACCGGGCGCGCGACGCGGACGTCGCGGTCGTCATGGTCACCCACGACCACGACGTCCTCGGGCACTGCGACCGAGTGCTGGAGATGGTCGACGGGACTCTGACAGAGTTGCCCCATGCTGCCCGACGGATGGATCCCGCACCGACGCGGTGACGGCGAGGTGATCGGCTGGCTGGAGATCGTGGGCGACGACGTGATCGCCCACGACCTGCTCGGCCGGCGGGTGACGGCGCCCGGCGTCGACTGGCACGAGGCCGAGCAGGCGCTGGAGGAGCGCGGCATCGGCTACCTGGCCGATGCCTACACGGTGACCACGACCGAGGGCGCCCTCGTCGCCGTGCGCATCGGCGAGGTGACCACGGACCGGGTGACGGTCGTGGAGGATGCGTTCGGCGGAGCCTCCGTGGTGGGAGCCGATCCTGCGACGCATGTGCTGCCGTTCCCGGTGCCGCGGACGCGGCTCTGGGACTACGTGCGCCCCCGGCTGGACCTCGGGACCTGGCTCGACGACGACGGACGCCTTATCGCGTACGGGTCCCGGTGGCTGGAGCCGCCCGAGGACTCCTACAGCACCTGTCGGCACCCGGAGCGGTTCGCGCCGGTCGTCGAGGTGGCCCGGGCGCTCATCGGCCACCTTGAGCGCACGTACGACGTCGAGCGGACCGAGAACCCGGAGGGCGAACGGACCCGGATCACGCTCACGCCGACGTCGGGCGACGGCACGCCAATCACCGTGCTCCTCCCACTGGCGGGACTTCCCGGCGTCGAGATCACCGCCGGCCTGCGGTACCGGAACTGGTGGCCGGGCTGCGGCTGCGACGCCTGCGACGAATCCGTTCCGGACCTGCTCGACGAGCTGGAGCGGGCGGTCTTCGCGCTGGTCGAGGGCACGATGCGCGAGTGGCGCAGTGGGCCCAGCGGCGACGTGCCCTGGATGATCGAGGTGGAGTTCGACGACGACCTGGTGGACTCGGGCTACGAGGCAGGCTGGTCGTCCGGCAGTCCGGAGCCGGTGGACGTGCCGACGACGCCGCGTCGATGGGGTCCGTGGCCGCTCAGAGGCTGAGGCGCATCAGCACGCGCGGGAACCGGTTGAGCACCGAGTCGGTGTTGGCGGCCTTCGTGAAGCCCGCGCGCTCGAACAGGGCGCGCGTGCCCACGTAGGCCATCGTGAGGTCGACCTTCGCCCCCTCGTTGTCGACGGGGTACGCCTCGACGGCGGGCGCGCCCTCGGACCGCGCGTACGCCACGGCGCCCTCGATGAGGTGGTGCGCGATGCCCTGGCCGCGGTGGCCCGGGCGAACGCGGACGCACCACAGGCTCCAGACGTCGAGGTCGTCGACGTGCGGGATCTTGCGGTTCGTGGCGAAGGAGGTGTCGGCCCGCGGGTGGATCGCGGCCCACCCGACGACCTCGTCACCGTCGTAGGCCAGCACGCCGGGCGGCCCCTGCGCCATCAGCTCGCGGACCTTCTCGCCGCGGGCCTGCCGGTGCAGCTCGCGGTTGACCTTGCCGGGCACGCGGTAGCTGAGGCACCAGCACACGTCGGAGTCGGGCCGCTTGGGCCCCACCATCGTGCGGACGTCCTCGAACTCCGTGGCGGGGCGCACCTCGATCGCCATGCCCCGCATCAGATCAGATGACGGGGACGTTCGCCAGAGCCGCCTGCAGGTCCTCGTCCGACAGCGGGTCGTCCTCGAGCCGGCCGTTCAGGTACGAGTCGTACGCGCCGAGCTCGAGCAGACCGTGACCGGACAGGCCCACCACGATGACCGGCTCGGTGCCGTTCTCGGCGGCCTCCAAGGCGGCCCGGCGGGCCTGGGCCAGGGCGTGGGAGGACTCGGGCGCCGGGACGATGCCCTCGGTGCGCGCGAACTCGATGGCGCTGTCGAAGCACTCGCTCTGGTGCAGCGCCGTCGCCTCGATCAGGCCCTCGTGCACGGCGTGGGACACCAGCGGCGCCATCGCGTGATAGCGCAGGCCACCGGCGTGGATCGGCGACGGGACGAAGTCGTGACCCAGCGTGTACATCTTCATCAGCGGGGTCATGCCGCCCGTGTCGCCGAAGTCGTAGCGGTACTCGCCGCGCGTGAGCGTGGGGCACGAGGCCGGCTCGACGGCGAGGATCCGCGGCGACTGGTGGCCGGCGAGCTTCTCGCGCAGGAACGGGAAGGTGAGGCCGGCGAAGTTCGAGCCGCCGCCGGCGCAGCCGATCACGAGGTCGGCGCCGTCCTCGCCCGCCAGCGCGAGCTGCTTGAGCGCCTCCTCGCCGATGATCGTCTGGTGCAGCAGCACGTGGTTCAGCACCGAGCCGAGCGCGTACTTGATCGTCTCGTCCTGCGCGGCGACCTCGACGGCCTCGCTGATCGCGATGCCGAGCGAGCCGGTGTGGTCCTCGGGCAACGAGCGGCCGAACTCCGTGAGGCGGCTGGGGGAGCGGTGGACCTTGCCGCCGAAGACCTCGATGAGGGTGCGGCGCTGCGGCTTGGTGTCGAACGAGGCGCCGACCTGCCACACCTCGCACTCGAGACCGAACAGCGAGCACGCGTACGCCAGGGCCGTGCCCCACTGGCCCGCGCCGGTCTCGGTGGTCAGGCGGGTGATGCCGTGGATGGCGTTGTAGTACACCTGCGGCACGGACGTGTTCGTCTTGTGCGAGCCGGCCGGCGAGACGCCCTCGTACTTGTAGTAGATGCGCGCCGAGGTGCCGAGCCTCTGCTCCCAGCGCCGGGCGCGCACGAGCGGCGACGGACGGTACTGGCGGTAGACGTCGCGCACGGGCTCGGGGATCTCGACGAAGCGCTCGGAGGTGACCTCCTGGGCGATCAGCTCCGGCGGGAACAGCGGCGCGAGGTCGTCGGGACCGACCGGCTGGTGCGTCCCCGGGTGCAGCGGCGGAGGCGGCGGCGTGGGAAAGTCCGGGACGATGTTGTACCAGTGCGTGGGCATGTCGGACTCGGGGAGCACGAACCTGATCTGATCGGTCACGCGGCGAGCCTAGTGGTCCCGGCTGCCCGCCGAGGGTGAGTGTCGGGGAATCCGTCAGTCGACGCGAGCGGGCGCGCGGGACGCGAGCACGACGGTGGCGACGACGGGAACCGTCAGCAGGGTGGCGACGGCGGTGAGCGCGCCGAAGCTCCAGACGGCGACCACGAGGCCGGCGATCAGGCCGCCGGCCGCGCCGGCGAGGTTCATCGTGAGGTCGCTGAAGCCCTGCACCAGCGGCCGGACCTCCGGGGCGGCGCTGCGGGTGAGCAGGGCCGCGCCGGCGATCACCGACATCGACCAGCCGACGCCCAGCAGGATCAGGCCGATCGTGATCTGCACGTCGGACGAGCCGGCGGTGCCCGCGATGCCGCAGGCGAGGATCAGCACGGACTGCCCGAGCAGGATCGTGGGCTCGGGACCCCAGCGGTCGGATAGCCAGCCGAACAGCGGCGACAGCGCGAACATGCCGGCGATGTGCAGGCTGATCGTGAGGCCGATGATCGAGAGCTCGGCGCCGTGGCCGGACATGTGCACCGGCGTCAGCGCCATGACCGCGACCATGACCGCGTGCGACAACGCGACGGACGTGATCGCGATCGCCGTGGCGCCGCGGACGTGGGGCAGCGCGGCCGCGATCCGCGGCGGCGGGGGAGCGGCGGCGTCGCGGCGCGGAAGCGGGTCGGGCCGCAGCAGCACCCACGTGAGGATCCCGGCAGCCGTGAAGGCGAGCGCCGAGAAGACCTGGGGGCCCGCCAGCTCGGGGATGCCGAGTGCGCGGGCGACCGCGGCGCCCGGACCCGTGAGGTTGGGGCCGGCGACCGACCCGATCGTCGTGGCCCACACGACCAGCGAGATCGAGCGGCCCACCTGTGCGGGCTCGGCCCGGTCGGCGGCGGCGAACCGCGACTGCAGGTTGGCCGCCGTGCTGGCGCCGAACAGCAGGAACCCGACGAGCAGCAGCGGCAGCGAGCGCCACTCGCCGCCCGCGATCACGGCGACGGCGCCGAGCGCGCCGCCGAGCCAGCCCGCGGTCAGGGCGGGCCGACGCCCGCGGTGCACGGCGAGGTTCGACAGCGGCACGGTGAAGCCGGCGGCGCCGAGGGTCATCGCGACGACGGCGAGGCCCGCCCAGCCGGCCGACCCGCTGACGTCCTCGACGAGCAGGGCGCCCACGGCGAGTCCGGCGCCGTTGCCGATGCCGCCCACGACCTGGGCCAGCGCGAGCGTGCCCAGGGCGCGTCGCTGGTGCGCCCAGGTCACCTCAGGCCCAGATCGTGACGCGCTCGGCCGGGTCGAGCCACAGCGCGTCGTCCGGGGTCACGCCGAACGCCTCGTAGAAGGCGTCGATGTTGCGCACGACCTGGTTGCAGCGGAACTCCGGCGGCGAGTGCGGGTCGACCGTGAGGCGACGGATCGTCTCGGCCGGCCGCACCTTGCCCTGCCACGCGCGCGCCCACGCCAGGAAGAAGCGCTGGTCGGGCGTGAGGCCGTCGATCGGGTCGGCGGGCTTGCCCTCCTGCGCGAGCTTGAACGCGAGGTACGCGATGCCGAGTCCGCCCAGGTCGCCGATGTTCTCGCCGATCGTGAGCGCGCCGTTGACGGTCTGGCCGTCGGCGTTCTCGGGGCTGAGGTCGTCGTACTGCGCGATGATCCTCGCGGCGAGGCCGTCGAACGCGGCGCGGTCCTCGTCGGTCCACCAGTTGCTCAGGGCGCCGGTGCCGTCGTACTGCGAGCCCTGGTCGTCGAAGCCGTGGCCGATCTCGTGGCCGATGACCGAGCCGATCGCGCCGTAGTTCACCGCGTCGTCGATCCCGGCGTCGAAGAACGGCGGCTGCAGGATCGCGGCGGGGAAGACGATCTCGTTCATCGTCGGGTTGTAGTAGGCGTTGACCGTCTGCGGGGTCATGTACCACTCGTCGCGGTCGATGGGCTGGCCGATCTTGGCCAGCTCGCGGTCCATCGCCACGGACTGCGCGCGACGCGCGTTGCCGACGAGGTCGGCCGGGTCGGTCTCGAGCGCCGCGTAGTCCTTGAACGACTCGGGGTGGCCGATCTTCGGCGTGAACGCGTCGAGCTTGGCCAGCGCGCGCTGCTTGGTCTCGTCGCTCATCCACGGCAGCTCGCGGATGCTGATCCGGTAGGCCTCGAGCAGGTTCGCGATGAGCTCCTCCATGCGCGACTTCGCCACGGCGGGGTACTCGGTGCGGACGTAGATCTTGCCGACGGCCTCGCCCATCGAGCCCTCGACGAAGCCGATGCCGCGCTTCCACCGCGGACGCAGCTCGTCGGTGCCCTGCAGGGTCTTGCCGTAGAACGCGAAGTTGGTCTCGACGAAGTCGTCGGACAGGAACGGCGCGGCGCCGTGGACCAGCTGCCAGCGCAGCCAGTCGCGCCACGCGGGCAGCGACCCCTCGTCGAGGAGGCCCTGGAGTCCCTCGAGGTAGGACGGCTGCGAGACGACGGCCTCGGCCAGGACGGACAGGTCGATGCCCGCGGCCTGCGCCCACGCCTGCCAGTCAAAGGCGGGGGTCAGCTCGCCGAGCTCGGCGAACGTCTTGAGGTTGTAGGTCTTCTGGGCGTCGCGGACGGCGACGCGGTCCCAGTGGTGCGAGGCGATCGCGGTCTCCAGCTCGAGGACACGGTCGGCGCGGTCGCTCGCGTCGTCGAAGTCGGCCAGCTGGAGCATCGCGGCGACGTGGTCGCGGTAGGCGTCGCGGATCTCGGCGAACTGCTCGTCGCGGTAGTACGACTCGTCGGGCAGGCCGATGCCCGCCTGGACCACGTGCGTGACGTAGCGGTCGGGCTGGCCGCGGTCGGGCGCGATGTAGAGGCCGATGATGCTGTTGACGCCCGAGCGCTCCAGCGCGCCGATCGTGCGCACGAGCGAGGGGATCGAGTCGATCGCGTCGATGGCGGCCAGGTCGTCGGCCAGGGGAGCGGCGCCGAGCTGCTCGATGCGCTCGGTGTCCATGAAGCTGGCGAACAGGTCGCCGATCTTGCGCTGCTCGTCGTCCTCGGGCTCGGCCGCGCAGGACTCGACGATGGAGCGGACGAGGATCTCGGCCTCGTCGACGAGGTCCACGAACCCGCCGGCGGTGGCCCGGTCGGGCTTGATCGGCGTGTCGCGCAGCCAGGGCCCGTTCACGTGGCGGAACAGGTCGTCCTGCGGGCGGATCTGGGTGTCGAACGTCGTGGGATCGAAGCCTTGGGTCACGCGGTTTAGGCTACACAGCGTGGCTCAGAAGACCGAGGTGGAACTGACCGTCCAGCGCACCGAGGACCTGGCCCCGCGACTGCGCCGCGTGGTGCTCGGCGGAGCCGCGTTCGACGAGTACCTGGCGCACCACCTCGACTCCACCGACACCTACGTCAAGCTGGTGTTCGCCGACGGCGACGACACCGTGCTGCGCACCTACACCGTGCGGTGGGTGGATCCCGAGGCCCGCGAGCTCGCGATCGACTTCGTCACGCACGGCACCGAGGGCCTCGCCGGGCCCTGGGCGCTCTCGGCGCAGCCCGGCGACACGCTGCGGTTCCGCGGCCCCGGCGGCGCGTACCGGCCCCGACCCGACGCCGACCACCACCTGTTCGTGGGCGACGAGTCGGCCCTGCCGGCCATCGCCGCGTCCCTCGCGTCCCTCGAGCCCGGCGCCCGCGCGACGGCGTTCGTCGAGATCGACGGTCCTGGCCACGAGATCGACCTGCCGAGCTCGGGCGAGGCCGACGTGCGCTGGCTGCACCGCAACGGCGCGGCGCCCGGCTCCACCACGCTCCTCGACGACGCGGTGCGCGCCTGGCCGTGGCCCGAGGGTCGCGTGCAGGCCTTCGTGCACGGCGAGTCCGCGCTGCTGAAGTCCGTGCGTCCCTACCTGCTCGACGGCCGCGTCGAGCGCACCGACATCTCCGTCTCGGCCTACTGGCGCCGCGGCGAGACCGAGGAGGGCTTCCGCGCCTGGAAGCGCGAGCAGCAGGACGCCGTCATGCGCCCCGGCGCCTGAAGGAGTTCCTCCCCGGTAACCTCGACGGGTGACCGAATTGCGCAACGTGGCCGTGATCCTCGCCGGTGGCACCGGGACCCGCGTGGGGCTGGCGATCCCGAAGCAGCTGATCAAGATCGCCGGCAAGACGATCCTCGAGCACACCATCTCGGTGTTCCAGGCCGCCGACGCGATCGACGAGATCATCATCCTCATGGCCCAGGGCCACCTGGACCCCGTGCACGCGATCGTGCGCGACGGCGCCTACCCGAAGGTCACCCAGGTGCTCGAGGGCGGCTCGACCCGCAACGAGACCACGAGCCTGGCGCTGCAGGCGCTCGGCGACGAGGAGTGCAACGTCCTGTTCCACGACGCGGTGCGCCCGCTCGTGTCGCAGACGATCATCTCCGACGTGGTCGCCGCGCTCGGCACGTACGAGGCCGTCGACACCGCCATCCCGTCGGCCGACACCGTGGTGCAGGTGCACGACGAGCGCACGGGCGACCTCGACACGATCTCCGACGTGCTGCGCCGCGACCTGCTGCGCCGCGGCCAGACCCCGCAGGCCTTCCGGTCCTCGATCATCCGCGACGCCTACGAGAAGGCGTGGCAGGACCCCGACTTCACCGCCACCGACGACTGCACCGTGGTGCTGCGCTACCGCCCCGACGTGCCGATCGCGGTCGTCCAGGGCCACGAGCGGAACATGAAGGTCACCGAGCCGATCGACGTCTACATCGCCGACAAGCTGTTCCAGCTGGCCTCGGCCGAGACGCCGGACGAGCTCGACGACGAGCAGTACCGCGCCGCGCTCGAGGGCAGGACGATGGTCGTGTTCGGCGGCTCCTACGGCATCGGCGGCGACATCGCGAAGCTCGCCGAGTCCTACGGTGCCCGGGTGTTCGCGTTCTCCCGCTCGTCCACGGGCACGCACGTCGACCGCCGCGAGGACGTCGCCGAGGCCGCGCGCGAGGTGGTGGAGAAGGCCGGCCGGGTCGACTTCGTCGTGAACACCGCCGGCGTGCTGCCGATCGGCGACCTCGCCGACACGTCCGAGGAGACGATCTGGGCCGCCACCGAGATCAACTACCTCGCCCCGATCTTCATCGCGCAGGAGTTCCGCCCGCTGCTGGCCGAGTCCAACGGTTCGCTGCTGCTGTTCACGTCGTCGTCCTACACGCGCGGCCGCAAGGGCTACTCGCTGTACTCCTCGGCGAAGGCGGCCACGGTGAACCTCACGCAGGCGCTGGCCGACGAGTGGGCCGGCGAGGTCCGCGTGAACTGCGTCAACCCCGAGCGCACCGGCACGCCGATGCGCACCAAGGCGTTCGGCGAGGAGCCCGAGGGCACGCTGCTGTCGTCCGAGGAGGTCGCGCGTCGCTCGCTCGACGTCCTCGTCGCGCCGATGACGGGGCACGTCATCGACATCCGCCGCGAGGCCGGTCCCGCCGCCATCGGCGGGGGCCACTGAGTCACGCCAGCGGGAACGTCCGGCCGCTGACCCAGCGGCGCTCGGTGCCGTCGACCGGGTCGGTGAGCTCGAGCTCGCTCGCGAGCAGCTGGAGCGGGCTCGAGAAGTCGTCGACCGAGACGTCGGCGACGGTCGGGTAGAGCGGGTCGTTCACGATCGGGCTGCCGAGCCCGGCCAGGTGCATCCGCAGCTGGTGCGTCCGTCCGGTGCGGGGACTGAGGCGGTAGACCGCGAGGTCGCCGCGGCGCTCCTCCATCTCGACGAGGGTCTCGGCATTGACCGGCGCGTCGGCGACGACCTCGGCGCGGAGGGCGCCCCGGTCCTTGCGCAGGTGGTTGCGGACGACGACCGGCGACTCGAGCGCCTCCTGCCACGGGGCGAGGGCGCGGTAGGTCTTCGTGACCTGCCGGTGCTCGAACAGCGTCTGGTACGGCCCGCGCCAGCGGCGCTCGACCGCGAGCAGCAGGACGCCCGAGGTGACGCGGTCGAGCCGGTGCAGCGGGGTCAGCTCGGGCAGGTCGAGCTCGGTGCGCAGCCGCACGACGACGCTCTGCAGCACGTGGCGGCCGCGCGGGATCGTCGAGAGGAATGGCGGCTTGTCGACCACGAGGACCCGCTCGTCGCGGTGCAGGACTCGGATCTCGCCGGGGACCTCGACCTCGTCGCGCAGGTCGCGGTGGAACCACACGAACGTGTGCGGCGCGTAGGGATCGCCGACACGTACGGGCGTCAGGTCGTTGTAGACGAAGCGCTCGTCCGCCAGCATCGCGTGGACGTCGGCATGCGGCGCGACCTCGTGCTCGAGCCACGCGACCATCGACGGCCACGGCGGTCCCTGCGGATCGCGGTCGGGCGTGCGCAGCCAGGCCGCCTGGAGCCCGTGACGGGGCGGCAGCGGCGAACGGGGAGGCACCGCCCGAGTCTAGGCACGGGATACTGGAGGGCGTGACGGTCACCAGGCGGGACGTGCAGGCGGCGGCGAGCCGGATCGAAGGACGCGTGCGGCGCACGCCGTTGTGGCAGACCTCGGCGGACGGTTCCCTGTGGCTCAAGCTCGAGCTGCTCCAGCACTGCGGCGTGTTCAAGACGCGCGGTGCGTTCAACCGCCAGCTCGCCGGACTCGAGTCGGGCGAGATCACCGACGCCGGCATCGTGGTGGCGTCCGGCGGGAACGCCGGCCTTGCCCAGGCGTTCGCCGCGCGCGAGCTGGGCGTGCGGGCCACCGTGTTCGTCCCCGAGGCGGCGCCGCAGGTCAAGGTCGACCGCATCGAGGCGTACGGCGCCGAGGTCCGCCGGGTGGGAGCCGAGTTCGCCGAGGCGCACCGTGCGTCCGTCGAGTTCGCCGACGAGACCGGGGCCGCGCTCGCGCACGCCTACGACCAGGTCGAGGTCGCGGCCGGCGCCGGCACGCTCGCCGAGGAGCTGCTCGAGGACGAGCCCTCGATCGACACGATCGTCGTCGCGGTGGGCGGCGGAGGCCTGTACGCGGGCGTCGCGGCGTCCGCGTTGGGCCGGGCGCGCGTCGTGGTGGTCGAGCCCGAGCAGTGCCCGACGATGCACCGCGCGATCGACGCCGGGCGACCCGTGGACGTCGCGGTCTCCGGCGTGGCCTCGGATTCACTCGGCGCGCGCCGGCTCGGCGATCTCGCGTTCTCGGCCGTCGAGGCCGAGGCGCCGGTCCCGGTCATGGTCACCGACGACGAGATCGTCGCAGCCCGGACGGCGCTGTGGGACGAGTTCCGCGTGCCGTCCGAGCACGGTGCCGCCGCGGCCTACGCCGCGCTGCACTCCGGCCGCTACGTGCCGGGGCCCGGCGAGCGCGTCGCGGTCGTCGTCTGCGGCGCGAACACGGACGCGGCCACCCTCGCGCGTCCCTGAGGTGCCCCGGGGACGAACGATGAGGCATTCGGGTAGCCGAGCGGGGCGGAATGCCTCATCGTTTGTCCGCCAGGACCATGCCGACCGACCTCGGGGCGCTGTCGACGAACCCGTGGCGCTCGTACAGGCGGCGGCCGGGCGGGTCGGCCATCAGCGAGACGTAGGCGCCCGGGGGAGCGTCCGTGGCGATCACGTCGAGCAGGTGCGACAGGACGAGGTCGCCGAGCCCGCGGCGCTGGTGGTCGGGCAGCACGGCCATGTCGACGACGTGGAAGCACCAGCCGCCGTCGCCGATGACGCGGCCCATCGCCACGGTCTCGCCGGTGGCCTCGTGCACCACGTGGCACGCCCCCCAGCCGCCGGCGAGCGCCGGACCCGCCTGGTCGGGACGCTTCGGCGTGAGCCCCGACGCCTCGCGCAGGCGCAGGTAGGCGACCTCGTCGGGGGCCGTTCCGTGCAGGGAGTAACCGTCCACCATGGGCCTACTGTCCCACCGTCGGGCCCGGCCAGAGGTGGCGGACGAGGAAGGCCATCGCGGGGTCGGCCTCGAACGCCGGCACCCCGGTGTGGCCGCCCATGTTGGCGTGCAGGGTCTTCTCCGCCGTGGCGAACGCGTCGAACAGGTCGAGGGCCCGTTGCCGGTCGTTGCCCGCGTCGTCCCACTGCAGGAGAACGTGCACGGGGATGCGCAGCCGCCGCGCCTCCTCGAAGGTCGACCGGGGAACGAAGCTGCCGGCGAACAGGAGCGCCGCCGCGATCCGCGGGTCCGTGACGGCGAGCCGGACGGCCAGCGCGATCACGCCGCCCGAGATGCCGACCGGCCCCTCGACCTCGGGCAGCTCGAGTGCGGCGTCGAGGGCCGAGCGCCACTCGGGTGCGGCCAGGTCGACCAGCGTGAGGACGAGGGCATCGACGATCGCGTCGTCGACCGGACGTCCCTCGGCCAGGGCCGAGCGCAGATCGGTGCGGGCCTGCTCCAGCTCCGGGATGCGAGGTCGGACACCCGCGCCGGGCAGCTCGATCGTCAGGGAGGCGAAGCCGTGCTGGGCCGCGTCGCGCGCGCGGCCGAGGAGCCGCTGGTGCATCGGCTGCAGCCCGCCGGGGTGTCCGAGGAGGATGAGGGGAGCGGGGCCGGAGTCCGGCGTCCAGAGGATGCCGGGGACGTCGTCGTGAGTGAGGTGGCGCTCGAGGACGCCGTCGTGGCGCTGCTCGGAGAGGAACTGCATGGTCGCGCCTTTCGGGAGTGCAGGAACGGCGCTCCCGGACGACCTATCGTCCGACCGTGACCCCGGAGGGGAGCACCCGTCGTGATGTGTTCACGGGTACCACCTCCTCGCTGTGCTGCACGGACCCTCCGACCGTAGCAGCGCGCGGTCCGATCACGACGGTCTCGACGGCGCCGAGTGAAAGTGGCACGCGGGACGATCGGTTCTGCGAGGGTGTCTGCGTGACCCACCAGAGCGAGTTCATCGAGGTCTTCACCGCCTTCCTGCGCGACGTGGTGGACGAGCACCGCCCGGACCCCGACGAGCAGGGCGAGCTGGCGAAGGCCCTCACGGAGCACCTGGGCGTGGACGCCCGCGCGCTGAGCGCCGTCACCGAGCAGCTGAGTCGCGCCCAGCTGGTCGACGCCGACATCGCGCTCGACCTCATCGATCCTGCCGTGCGGGTCGTCGGCTACCGCGGCAGGGGAGGCGGCGACCTCGGGTTCATGGACCTGGTGAACGACGAGCACGGTCTTGTCGGACTCGGGCCGGTCGAGTACGTCAGCGCGGCGGTCGGACCGGGCCGGGACCGTCAGGTGGTGGCCGCCGGCGTCCGGCTGATGACGTTCGAGGGTGCTGCAGTGGCCGTGCTGCAGCGCGTCGCCGACCACGAGTGGGGGCGCCCTTCGCCGACGCTGGAGATCATGGCCGAGGACCGGGGGACCGCGGGTGAGCTCCTGGTGCGCCTGCGCGCGGTCATGCGCGAGCACAGCGTCCTGCGAGGCCAAGTGCTCTCCTTCTCCTCGGACGAGTACGGATCCTCCCTCGGAGGGGTCACGTTCCACGAGCGCCCGGACATCCCGGGCTCGGCAGTGGTGCTTCCGGGCGAGTCACTGCGACGGATCGAGCGTCACGCGCTGCTCATGGGGGACTACCGCGACGAGCTGCTGCGCGCCGGTCAGCACCTCAAGCGCGGTATCCTGCTCTACGGGCCACCGGGGACGGGCAAGACCCACACGGTGCGCCACCTGCTCGGTCGCTCCGCCGGGACCACGGCGATCCTGCTCAGCGGAAACACGCTGGGACTGGTCAAGGAGGCCACACAGATCGCCCGCGCGATGGAGCCGGCCATCGTGGTGCTGGAGGACTGCGACCTCGTCGCCGAGGACCGCGACATGGTCGACTCGCCCGACTCGATGCTGTTCGAGTTGCTCGAGGCGCTGGACGGCCTCGATGGCGACGCCGACGTCACGTTCCTCATGACCACGAACCGTCCCGACCTACTGGAGCGGGCGCTGTCGCAACGGCCCGGCCGGATCGACCTCGCCGTGGAGATCCCCCTGCCCGATCGCGACGCGCGACGCGCGCTGTTCGCCCTCTACGCAGGCGACCTCGCGATCTCGCGGGAGGCGCTGGACCTCGCGGCCGACCGGGCCGAGGGGGTCACGGCGTCGTTCGCGAAGGAGCTCGTGCGGCGCGCGGTGCTCGCGGCCGCGATCGCGCGTCGCGAGCCCGGTGACACCGACCTGCTCGAGGCGCTGGACGAGCTGCTGTCCGACCAGGACGCGCTCACGCGCAGCCTCTTGGCGTCGGGCCCGCGCAGCTTCGAGGACCTCGACGACGAATCCTGGGACGACGAGGAGGACTAGAGGCGCCGGCCGTCCACGTAGAGCGGGGCGCCGGGGGTGGTCGCGGCGCGGAGTGCGGCGAGGGCGGCGTCTGCGAGGGCAGGGTGACGTCCGTCGAGGGCGCCGACCCGGTTGGCGAGGGCCAGGTCGTACGGGTCCTCGCCGGGCTCGAGCCTGAACGACTCGGCGGACGCGTGGCGCACGCCGAGGACACCCGCCGCGATCTCGGTGGCGCAGGCGGTGCGGGTGGCCGCGACACCCCGCTGCGAGCGGTCGACCACGAGGACGAAGCCGCCGGGGAGACCCGGGCGGCCATCGCGCGGGCGAGCGGGCCGGGCGCTCCGCCGATCTCGAGCACCCGCAGACCCGGCGCGAGCGGCAGCGCCTCGAGGACTGCGGCCAGCCGCGGTGAGAGCGCGCTCATGGCGCCCATCGTCGCAAGATGCGGGCCTGTTCGGCACGCCCCCGCGGGGTTACCGTCGAGGCATGTGCCGCAACATCCGAGTCCTCCACAACTTCGAGCCGGCGACGACGGACGAGGAGGTCCGCGAGGCCGCGCTGCAGTTCGTGCGGAAGGTCAGCGGGTCCACGAAGCCGTCGCGCGCCAACCAGGAGGCGTTCGACCGCGCGGTCGACGAGATCGCGGAGGCCACCCGGCGTCTGCTCGACGACCTCGTGACGAAGGCGCCGCCGAAGAGCCGTGAGCGCGAGGCCATCAAGGGACGCGAGCGTCACGAGAAGCGGATGGAGCGCGAGGTCCGCCTGCGCACCGCGAGCGCATGAGCCTGCGGCGCACGTGAGAAGGGACACGTGCGCGCTCGGGAAGGTTCGAGCCCCGAGCAGACGTTAGTTGAATCATGAACGATTTTCTCGAGCTCTCGTCAGACGCCCAGGACCTGCTGTTCCGTCAGGCCCGCACCGCGAACTCCTTCACCGACGAGCCGGTGACCGATGAGCAGGTCGCGGCGATCCAGGACCTCGTGAAGTTCGGCCCGACCGCGATGAACTCGCAGCCCCTGCGCATCGTCCTCGTCCGCAGCGACGACGCCCGCGCGCGCCTGCTGAAGCACATGGCCGACGGCAACCGCGACAAGACCGCCGCCGCCCCGCTGGTCGCCATCCTCGCCGCGGACACCGACTTCAACGAGCACCTGCCCACCGTCTTCCCGCACGCCGAGGGTGCCAAGGACTGGTTCCCGGACCCGGTCGCGCGCGAGGCCACGGCTCGTCTCAACGCCGGTCTGCAGATCGGCTACTTCATCATGGGCGTGCGCGCCGCCGGCCTGGCCGCGGGCCCGATGACCGGCTTCGACGCCGAGGGCATCGACGAGGACCTGCTGGCCGGCACCGGCTACAAGACGATGGTCGTCGTCAACATCGGCCACCCGGGCGAGAACGCCTGGTTCGACCGCCTCCCGCGCCTCGAGCACGAGCAGGTCGTCACGGCTCTCTGAGCCCCACCGGGGGCGCGTCCACCGCCTCCTCCCCGTGCCCGCGTCGAGTCACCTCGGCGCGGGCACGGTCGATTCCGCCATGCTCCAGCGCGGCGAGGCCGGACTCGCCCTGCCACACGAGCCGGTCGCGGTGGTGGACCGTGACGTGCATCCGGGCGCCGAGGTGCTCGATCGCGCCGGGCACGTTGCGGCGCTCGCGGGGCAGCGGCACCGGCAGCACGTGGGCGGCGGCGAGGTCGCCCCAGCCCTTGATCTCGATCCGCCAGCGGGCACTGCGGCCGCGCAGGGACCAGCGCTCGTCGCTGACCTCGGCGCGCACCGGCGACACGACCGGGTCGCCGAGCCGCACGAGCCGCCCGTCGGGCAGCAGCACGACGACGGCCGTCACGGTCGTGCGCAGCGGGCCGGCCGAGACCTCGCCACCCGCGAACGCGACGCACACCGACGGGTCCTCGAAGCCCTGCGCCTGGCCCCACCACCACGCGTTGGGGAAGCCGCCCTTGCCCCAGTTCTTCTCGCCGTAGACCTGCCAGCCGTCGAGCTCCCAGGTCTGCGTGCCGACGACCGCCTCGCCGTGGGCCGAGCCGCCGAGCAGCCACGGATGCCAGTACTGGTTGAGGCCCGGGACGGCCTGGAAGATGCTCGAGCCGCCGAGGCTGCGGCGCGGCCACGGCACCGGCTGCCGGACCTCGACGTCGATCCGCGCGTCGGGTCCGAGATCGACGTGCAGGCGGTCGGGCGAGCCGCGGAAGGCGACTCCGGAGACGACGCCGAGCCCGCTCGCGTCCGCCTCGCCCACGGGGTGCGCCGTCGTGCGCAGGAACCCGTTCGGGTGGGAGGCCACGCCGAGCGTCGACCACGTGCCGCCGGCCGCGCGGTTCACCCCGTCGAGGGCGATCAGGACGCGCCCGGAGGCGGGGTCGGTGAACCTCCAGAAGTAGCCCTCCATCGCGACGCCGTGCGCGGGGAGGGGGTCGCCGAACGGGCGGTCCGCACCACTCGCCCGGTAGGCGTCACGCAGCGCGGCTGGCCGGCGCATGGCTCAGTCGAACAGCTCGCCGAGCCAGTGACTCTTCTTCTTGCCCCGGTAGCCGCTGCTGCGGTCGTCGTATCGGCGGTCCCGGTCGTCGTACGACGGGCGCGGCGCGTAGCGGTCGTCCCGCTGCGGCGCCGCCGTGCGGGTGGCGTCCTGCTCGGCGCGCTCGAGGATCTTGTCCAGCTCGCCGCGGTCGAGCCACACGCCCCGGCACTCGGGGCAGTAGTCGATCTCCACGCCGGACCGCTCGCTCATCACGAGGGTCGTCGCGTCGTTGGGGCACTTCATCGGGGACCTCCAGGAGTGGGAACTGGGTTCAGCCTAGGCGGGCCCTGCCAAGGCCGCCGCCGCTCGGCGTGCTTGCCGAGCGGGCCGCGGACGGTGAGCATGAGGCATGACCAGCCCGTCGCGCCGATGGCTCGTCCGGGCCCTTGCGGTGGCGCTGGTGCTGGTCGGGATGGGGGTGGCGACCGTGTGGGCGCTGCAGCGCCAGCTGATCTACTTCCCCGACGCGGAGCCGGTGCCCGCGGCGGCGGAGGCGGTCCCCGGCGCGCGCGACGTCACGTTGAGCACCGCGGACGGGCTCGAGCTGGGTGCGTGGTTCGTTCCGGCGGCCGAGACCGACACGGGTCTGGCGGTGCTCCTGGCTCCGGGCAACGGGGGCAACCGGCTGAGTCGCACGGGTCTCGCGGAGGAGCTGAGCCGGCGCGGTCTCGCGGTCCTGCTGATGGACTACCGCGGCTACGGCGGCAACCCGGGGCGCCCGAGCGAGGACGGGCTCGCGGCCGACGCGGACGCCGCCCTCGAGGCGCTGGCCGACCTCGGGTACCCGGCCGCTCGCACGATCCTGTTCGGCGAGTCCCTCGGCTCGGGCGTGGTCGCCGCGCTGCAGGCGCGCACGACACCGGCGGGAATCGTGCTGCGCTCGCCGTTCACCGAGCTGGCCGACGTCGGTGCGCACCACTACCCGTGGCTGCCGGTGCGGATGCTGCTGCGCGACCGCTTCCCGGTCTCGGAGCACCTGGCCGCCAGCGACGTGCCCGTCACGGTGATCCACGGCCACCACGACACGGTCGTGCCGACCGAGCTCAGCGAGCGCGTCGCCGACGGTGCACCCTCGCTGTTCGAGCGGGTCGTGGTGACCGGCGACCACAACGACGCCGTGATGTTCGGCGCACCTGTCGCGGACGCCGTCCTGCGGCTCGCGCACCACGTTCGGTGAGGCGTCGAGTCGGGTCAGCCCCTCGGCCGCGTGGTCATCCGTCCCTGAGGCGATTCGCGAGCAGTTCGACCCCCGGACCGTCGAGGTCGTCGAGGGCGACGCGGCGACCGGAGAGGGCGAGCAGCAGCGACAGCGCCGGTCCTCGGACCGCGGGCCCGTCGCCCGCCGCCAGGTCGGCGTCCGTGGCAGTCATGCGGACGCCCGTGAGGTGCTCCTTGCCGCCGCCGAACGCCACGGTCGTGCGCTCCTGGAGACGGAACGCGCGCACGACCGCCTCCTGCGGGTAGGCGCGCACCAGTCCCAGAGGCCGGCGGATGTCCTCGCCATGGACGACCTCCTCGACGAGGCGGCTGTCGAGCGGCGCCGGCGGCGTGGAGGTCCGGTGCGCGACGTCGCGCAGGCGGCGCAGGGTCTCGTGAGGACTCGCGCCGCGATGGCGGCGGACGCCCCGCTCGTTCTGGCGATGGAAGTCGAACCGCGCCCGGACGAGTCCCGCGACGAAGCCCACCCGTGTCGTCGACGCGGTGTCGACCAGGTGCGCCGCGACGTCGTGCACGGTCCATCCGTCGCACAGCGAGGGCAGCTCCCACGAGGACTCCGGCAGCTGCCCGAGGTCGGCGACGAGCGCCTCGCGCTCGGCATGCACGAGCGGCCAGACGTCGGACATGACGCCCACCCTAGGAGGGATGTACGCCGCGCGCGCCCGGGCGTACATTCCGAGAATGAGCGCAGACGAGCTGCTCCCGCCGTTCCCCGACGACGCGATCGAGCGCGTCCTGTGCGTCGTGGCCCACCCGGATGACGTCGAGTACGGCACGTCCTCGGCCGTGGCGCGCTGGACGAGCGAGGGCGTCGACGTCGCCTACCTCCTGCTGACCCGTGGCGAGGCGGGCATGGACGCGCTGTCGCCGAAGGAGACCGCCGAGCTGCGTCGCGACGAGCAGATCGCCGCCTCCGAGGTCGTGGGCGTGTCGCAGGTCGACTTCCTGGACTACCCGGACGGGATCCTGGAGTACTCCTTGGCGATGCGCCGCGACATCGCGATGTCGATCCGCGGCTTCCGCCCGGACGCGGTGCTGGTGGGCTCGTGGGACGTCGAGTTCGTCGCGGGGCTGAACCAGGCCGATCACCGCGTCGCCGGTCTCGCAGCGATCGACGGCCTGCGCGACGCCGGCAACCGCTGGGTGTTCCCCGAGCTGCTCGCCGAGGGCCTCGAGCCGTGGTCGCCGCGCTGGCTGCTGGTCTCGGGCGACAACCGTCCCACCCACGGGGTCGACGTGACGGGCGAGCCGCTCGAGCGCGGCATCGCGTCGCTGGAGGCGCACGGCCAGTACCTCGCCGGGATCCCCGGCCACCCGCCGCCGCGCCCGATGATCACGGGCATCACGGCGATGCAGGGTCGCCGGATGGGCGTCGACCACGCGGTGCTGTTCCGTGCCTTCGACGGCGCAGGTAGCGGACTTCCATGCGTTGCCGCCGATCGCCCGCGAGGCGATGGAGCTCGGCGGGGCCTGACCTGCGCCCCGTCACGCCGTGAGCAGGCCGATGCCGAGGGTCGTGAGGCTGACGGCCAGCAGCGCGGCACCGCCGAAGACGAGCGCGATCAGCGCGTTCGGCCGCGTGCGTCCCCGGCCCATTGAGGCGAAGAAGAAGCCGCCCGGCATGAGCAGGGCCGAGACCGCGACGCCGGTGCGGGCGAGCCACTCCCAGATCCCGGTGAGTGTGGTGGCGTCGACGAACGGCTGGCAGACCAGGGCGAGGACGAGCAGGACGCCGGCGTGGGCGTGACCGGCCCGGGCGAACTTCTCCTGGAAGGCAGTGACGTCCTCGCGGCCGGTGACGATGCGCACCATGTACAGGCCGCCGGTCTCCACCGTGACGAGCGCGAGGAAGAGGATGCCGGCGAGCTGCCGCGAGTCGTCGGAGAGCAGGGATTCCATGGGGGCTCCAATGTTCGGATAGTGGAACTATCCCATTTATTGGAGACCTGGACTATCCGATCTGTCAAGATGTCCCCATGCGCCTCGCCGAGCTCTCCGCCCGCAGCGGCCTGCCGACCGCGACGATCAAGTACTACCTGCGCGCCGGCCTGGTCCCTCCGGGCGAGACCGAGGGCGCCACGTGGGCCCGCTACGACGAGTCGCACCTGCGCCGGCTGCGGCTGGTCCGCGCCCTGACGGAGGTCGCCGGACTCGCCCTCGACGAGGTGCGGGCGGTCGTCGCGGCGCTCGACGCGTCGGCCTCCGAGCACGAGGCCCGCGGGATCGCCCAGTGGCCGCTCTCGACGCCCGTCGCCGAGAACCCCTCGGACGACTCGCGCGAGCAGGTCGACGCCCTCCTCGCGCGGCATGACTGGCACCTGGAGGCGCAGAGCCCTCACCGCCGCATGCTCGCCGCCGCCCTCGACACGCTGGAGCAGCTCGACTTCCCCGCTACGGACGAGGTCCTCGACGCCTACCTCCGGGCGGCCGAGTCCGTGGCCGCCGTCGACGTCCCGCGCGTCGTGGCCGAGGCCGACCCCATCGTCGCGGCCGAGCGGCTGGTGGTCGGCACGCTGCTCTACGAGCCCGTGCTCACCACGCTGCGACGCATGGCGCATGAGGTCGTCTCTGGCCGCGGCTAGTCCGGGACGGTGCAGTCCCGCGCGGTCACCTCCGGGTGTAACGGACCCACGGGGTGTACGCGCCGCTGGCCGGCAGGTGGTCGACGAGCGGCGGGTCGTTGGGATGGAACGTGGTGCCCTCGTAGTAGCCGCTCTGCTGCGTGCGGACGTTCACACGGACCAGCTTCGGGTGGTACAGGCAGCCCTTCTTCGGGCGGATGTGGACGGTGATGACGCCCTTCTGGACGTCCCAGCTCTCGGCGACGGTCCTGCCGCACCGGCCCACCGACGGGTAGGTGCGCCAGCTCTTCTTGAACCGCTTCGAGCCGTGGCGCGCGGAGAACCCGCCGTCGCCCGGCATCCCGAAGGCCTCCGCAAACTCGGCGCCGCCACCCTTCTTGGTGTCGATGAGCATCCGGAAGTCGCCCAGTGGACTGGAGGTCACCCAGTCGACAGGGTCGATCGTGACCGTGATCCGCACGCCCTTGGCGTTGTTCGTGACCTTCACGCGGTGGATGTCGAGCAGGCTCGATCCGCCGCCGCGGGGGTCCCTCGTGGTCTTCGTCTGCGCCACGGCGGGCGCGGCGGTCGCGCTCAGCGCGAGGACGAGCAGCAGGATCCCCCAAGTGCGTCGCATCAGGCCACGGTAGACCTGCACGAACCCGCTCGCCAGCAGTTCCGTTGCGTCGGTACGGACGGATCTCTCACGGAATCTCACGGATGCGGTCGACGACGAGGTTGGGCACGTGGGCGGCCTCATCGGGGCCGCCGCGCTCGGGGAAGTCGAACACCGCGAGCATGACCTGCATCGGGTAGCGCGGCGGGGTCGGGCAGGTGCGCAGGAGGCGACCGTCGACCGAGAAGCTGACCTCGTCGGGCGTCCATTCCAGGCCGTAGGTGTGGAAGCGGCTCACGTCGATCGGCACCCGTGAGGTGGCGAAGTCCTCGGGGGCTACCGGGTCGCGGAACGCGTGGAGTCCGGCGCCGACCTCAGCCGACTCGCCGGCGACGATCGTGTCGCCGAAGACCTCGAACACGCAGATCTCGGCGCACTCGCGCGGGTCGACCTCGCGGCCCACCAGCCAGCACGACGCCATCGACCGAGGGGAGAGGTCCATGCGCGCGGTGATCTCGAGTCCGGTCAGCCGCGGGGTCCAGCCCCAGTGCTCGGACTGCTTCTCGCGGACCCGGAGGCCGGGCCGGAAAGGCTGCTGACCCTGCGTGCTGCCGACCGGTCCGGAGTGGTTGCCGCTCTGCACGCCCGAGACCCGCAGCGGCGGCTCGTGGTCGCCCTCGCACCAGACGCCCTGGCCCGGGCCGATCCGCAGGGTCAGGCAGGAGTCGGCCACCGAGTAGTCCGCGGCGGTGGCGTCGAGCGAGCTCCAGGCCGGGAGGTAGTGCGGCAGCCACACCGAGCGGTCGAGGTCCGAGTCGTCGAAGTGGTCGTCGAAGCGCGTGGCCATGCCTCATGGTGCCCCGGGGACGCGCCGAGGGGGACGGATCCTGGTACCCAGATGTCGCCGGAGCGACCCGAAGGCAGGAAGGATCCGTCCCCCGCAGGGCGGTGCGGCGTCAGTCCTCGGGCTTGTCGGCGAACGCCTTCTTCATGTCGTTGTACCAGCCGAGGGACTTCTTGGGGTGGCGCCAGCGACCCTTCATGGCGTCGCGCGCTGCCTGGTGGATGGCGTCGCCGGACTTCTCGGCGTCCTTGAGGTGCTTGTCCTGGGCCTGGATGACGTCGTCGGCCGTCTCGCCGCGGTGCTCGAGGTCGCAGGGGCCGCCGAGCTCGCGGCACGTCATGGTCTTCATGGTGTTCTCCTTCGAAGCGGTTCTTCTACTCGTCTGACGATCGGGAGGGCGCGAGTGTGACCATTCAGCGCGGATCGGCGCCGTCGCGGCGCACGACCTGCTCGAGCACCTCGGGTGCGGCGCGGAACGTGATGCCCCGCACGAGGCCGTCGGCCACGGTGAAGTCGAAGACGACCTTCGCGTCGCCGAGGTGGAACCAGGCGGTGCCGGGCCGGTCCTCGACGAACACGGGGAGCGCTGCGTGGGCGCTGCCGTTGAAGAACGCCGCCACGTCGCCGCGTCCCTCGATCCGCTCGGGGGTGCCGACGAGGATCGCCGCGTCGTCCGCCGTGACGACGGCGTCGGGAGCCAGCAGCTGCAGCAGCCGGTCGAACTCGCCGTTCTTCGCCGCCGCCATGAACGCGTCCACGACCTCCCAGTCAGCGAGGGCGTCCTCGGCCGCCGGCTGCCGGACCTTCGCGCGGGCCCGCGAGGCGAGCTTGCGCGCCGCGGCCGGCGTCGTGTCGAGCAGCTGCGCGATCGTGGGGAACTCGAAGCCGAACGAGTCGTGCAGCACGAACGCGACGCGCTCGCCCGGCGTCAGCCGGTCGAGCACGACGCTCAGCGCGATGCCGACCGTGTCGGCCAGCGCCACGTCGTCGGCGGGGTCGTCCACGGTCTCGCCGGGGTCGAGGTCGTCCACCGGCTGCGGCGTGCGGGACCGGAGCCGGTCGAGGCACAGCCGCGTGGTGACCGTGGTCAGCCAGGCCGGCAGGTTGTCGATCTCGGTCTCGGTCCCGTGCAGTCGCAGCCACGCCTGCTGCACGATGTCCTCCGCCTCGGCCGGGTCCCCGAGCACGCGGCTCGCGATCGACACGAGCCGCGGTCGCTCCGCCTCGAACTGCTCGTCCTGGTCCACGGTGATCACCCTTCCACGTTCGTCGGTCACTCCCTCGACGTTCGGCGCGGCCCGAGTGTGACAACCGGGGAATCGGTCATCCGCGCGGACCATGTGCGAGTGAGCCCGTTCGGGAGCACAGTGGGAGCAGGAGCTGATCACGATGACGAATCTCCTTCGCTGGGCCGTGGTGATCATCGTGACCGTGCACGGCCTGATCCATCTCCTGGGCGCCGCCGAGCGGTTCGGCTGGGCCGACGACCCGACCCTGGAGCCGTCGAACGGGCTCGGCCTGCTGTGGCTCGCCGCGGCGATCCTGCTGCTCGTCACCGCACTGTTCGCCGCCCTCGGACGGGTGGTCGGCTGGTGGCTGCTCGCCGTGGTCGCGGCACTCGTCTCGCAGGCCGCGATCCTCACCTCGTGGGACGTGTCGAGCGGCGGGACGGTCGTGAACGTCTTCCTGCTGCTGGTCGCCGTCTACTCGTTCCTGCTGCGCGGGCCCTTCAGCCTGCACGCGCAGTGGCACCGACACGTCGACGACGCGCTCGAGGCGGTCGGGACGGACGCGCGGGTCGTGACCGAGGAGGACCTGCGCGACCTCCCGGCACGGATCGCGGCCTATGTCCGGGCGTCGGGCGCGGTCGGCCGGCCGCGGCCCACGAGCGTCCGCGCCGACTTCCACGGCCGGATCCGCAGTGGCCCCGACGCCGCGTGGATGTCGATCACGGGCAAGCAGGTCAACACGTTCGGCGCCGACCCGCGGCGGTTCTTCCTGCTGGAGACGAGCCGCGCCGGGCTGCCCGTGCTGGTGCTGCACGCGTACGCCGGCGCCACCGCCTCGATGTGCGCGAAGGTGCTCTCGGTGTCCACGGTCGTCGACGCGGCCGGACCCGAGATGGACCAGGGCGAGACCGTCACGGTCTTCAACGACCTCGTCGTGCTGGCCCCCGGGGCGATCGTCGGCGCGCCGATCGAGTGGACGGCGCTCGACGACCGGCAGGTCCGCGGCGTGTTCACGAACGGAGGCCGGAAGGTCGAGGCGACTCTCACCTTCGACGGCGACCGCCTCGTCAACTTCGTCTCGCACGACCGGTTCCGCGCCTCGGCCGACGGGAGGTCGTTCGACCGCCAGGCCTGGTCGACCCCGCTCGCGGGCCACACGGCGGCCGACGGGCGCCACGTCATCACCTCGGGGGTCGGCCGCTGGCAGGACCCGAAGGGCTGGTTCACCTACGTCGAGATCGAGTTCGACGACATCACGCACGACCTCGGCGAGATGCACCGCACCGGCGAGCCTCGGCTCCGCACGCGCGCGTCGACGCCTAGCGATGCGACTCGGTGAGGAACTCGCGGACCTCCTGGTCGCAGCGGCACGCGGCCGCGAACTCCGCGGCCCACTCCAGGGCCTCCTCGTAGGTGGGCACCTGGATCAGGGCAAACCCGGCGATCGCTCCGTTGACCCCGGGCTCGGGGCCGTCGATGATCTTGCGCTCGGGCGTGACGATGGTCGTCTCGTCGTGATGCCTCAGCCCCCCGCCCAGGATCCACACGCCCGCGTCCTTGGCCTCGGCGACCACCGCGTGGGCGGCGCGGACCACCTCCGGCAGCTCCTCCTCGGACACGTCCATCGCGCCTTCGGTGAACGAGATCAGATACTTCGTCATCTCACGCTTCCTTTCGGCAGCCTCGGGGGCCTTACTGGCCATTGTGGACCCGCGGCGGGCTTCCGGGGTGTCGGAAGCGTGTCGCGCGTGCGAGCCTGAGGAAAAGCCCGCAGGAGGATCCATGTCCCAGTACCGCGTCGGCTACTTCGTCGGCAGCCTCTCCTCGACCTCGCTCAACCGGGTGCTGAGCCGGGCGCTCATCCGGCTCGCGCCGGAGAGCCTGGAGTTCACCGAGCTGCCGATCGGCAACCTTCCGCTCTACAGTCCCGACTTCGACAGCGCGTACCCGCCGGAGCCCCAGGCGCTCAAGGACGCCATCGCCTCCTCGGATGCCGTGCTGTTCGTGTCGCCGGAGTACAACCGCTCGATCCCCGGCGCGCTCAAGAACGCCATCGACTGGGCCTCGCGGCCCTGGGGCCAGAACTCGTTCGACCACGTGCCGGCCGCGGTCATCGGCGCCTCGCCGGGCCAGATCGGCACGGCCGTGGGCCAGCAGAGCCTGCGCTCGGTGCTGAGCTTCTGCAACGCCCGTCAGATGACCGCGCCGGAGGCGTACATCACCGCTCCGCCGGGGCTCATCCAGGACGATGGCGAGGTGACGAGCGAGTCCACGGCGGCGTTCCTGAAGGACTTCATGCAGGAGTTCGCCGACCACGTCGCGCGCGTGCTGACGGTGCTGCCGCGCTCGTAGCGTCAGGCCAGCTGCAGCAGCCGCTCGATGGCCGGCACGGTGTGCGTCGCGATCCGCTCCCGCGCGTCGTCGAGAGCGGGTGAGGCGGGGTACCCGGCGGGGATCCGCGTCGGGTTCAGCGGTACGTCGTTCGCCCACGCCTTCACGTCGGGGGCGGAGGTCGCCGACGCGGCGGCGCGCGTGCCCAGGACGGTCATCCGCACCCACGCGGCGAGCGAATCGCCGTACGGCGTGGGCGGGCACAGGCGGTTCTTCTCCGCATCGTCGTCGCGGGTCGCCTCCACGTAGCCCGCGAGGGCGGCGCCGAAGCACGGGAAGCCGGCCCGGATGGGCTGGAGAGTGATCTCGCGCGGGCCCCAGATGGGCACGAGCGGCGGGTACTTCAGTCCATCGGCCGCGCAGTGCACGACGACGGCGTCACGGTCCACCGCGACCGTGGCGTCGGCGAACCTCAGCTCGCCGGGCGCGACCGCCACGAGGTGACCGTGACGGACCACGTTCTCCACGGTGCGCAGCTGCTCGAGCTCCCAGGTGGCCAGCGTCGGTGCCTTCGCCATCGTCGGCACTCTCGAGCGGTCGATCCGCAGCATGATGCCGTGATCCTCGAGCCTCAGGAAGAGGTCGTCGAGGGACTCGGCCACCCGTGCCGACTCCATCAGGTCGGCCACCATGCCCAGGAAGATCGCCGGGTCCGGCTGGATCACGGCACGGTTGAACATCCAGGGCTCGCGGGCACGCACCCACGTGATCCGGTCGGGATCGACGCCCTGCGCGAGCAGCCAGATGCAGGCATCCGTGGCGGTCTTGCCCGCTCCCACCACGACGAGCTCGTCGGGCACGTCCTCCAGGCGGGGGAGCGCGTTGACCGGCACGACTCGAACGCCGTCGAGGACCTCGAAGGGTGGTGGCGTCTCGGCGGGGATGCTCGGCGCGAGGTAGCGGGCGTCGACGACCCGGCAGCCGCCCGGCACCTCGGTGCGTCGTCCCGAGACGCGCGAGACCACGGCGCCGTCGGCGTACTCGCTGCTGGTGATCAGCTCGACCCGTCCCGTCTCCAGCAGCCGGGCGAGGACCTGCTCGTAGTACCGGCAGATCTCGGTCCGTGTGGCGCGCTCCTGGAGGCCGGCCTCGGGTCCGTGCTGCTGGAGCTGCCCGCCGCCGAGCAGCGTCGACGCGACGCCGTAGAACGCGGAGGCCTGGTGCAGGCGGACGAACGGGTAGGCCTCGAGCCAGTGCCCGCCGACGCCGTGACGGCGGTCGACGAGGGCGACCCGGGCGTCGGCGTGGTCGACCAGGGCGTCGGTGAAGGCCATCCCCATGGCGCCGACGCCCACCACGAGGTAGTCGGCCTCGAGCGTGCGAGCCACGCCTCCACGGTGCGCCTCGTCCGGGCCTCGGTCAATGGCCGCTCGGAGCGGGGTTCTTTCGCGTGATGCGGTAGTCGAGCGTGAGGAACGGGAAGCCGAAGATCCGGAAGGCGTGCTCGGCGCGCAGGGCGCCGTCCTCGACGAACACGTCGAGCTGCTCCTCGAAGCCCGGCACGGCGAGGGTGGTCAGCTCGTCCGCCTCGGTGTCGACGTAGGAGAGGTAGTGCCCGGCCTGGCCGTCCTCGACGCGGCTGCTCAGGGTGAGGCCGCCATCGCGTCGCGCCCTCGGGCGCAGGGTGGCGGTGAAGCTGCCCTCCGGCAGGGGGAACCCCACGCTGACGTAGCCGCGACCGTCGTTGACGTAGGTCGTGTAGATCCCGAGCATGATCGGCCGGTCGTCATCGGCGAACGATCGGATCCAGCCGCGCACGGACACGGCGCCGTCGACGCCGCTGATCGTGTCGATCCGGCTGCGGACGCCGCGCTGCGCCTCGCGCTGGTTCATCGGCATGATCGCCTGGCCGAGCGGTTGCGCCACGGCGGACCGGTACAGGAGGTAGCCGGGCCGGACCCAGGCCCGCCACCGGGGCACGATGTCGAGCGCGAACTCCGTGGTGTGCTCGTAGAACTCGCGCACCAGCGGGTGGACGACGGCCGGGTCGAACCCGGGGCCGGCCAAGGTGTCGAGGCTCGCCACGATGCCGGTGTCGCGACGATCCGCGGTGTACGTCCCGCCGAGCTCCTCGGCCAGCTCGCGCACGTAGCCCGTGCCGATGTAGCGCGAGCGCGACCGGCGGGCGACCACGAACGGCAGGTCGGCGGTGCGCGCACGCTCGGCCAGCAAGGTCACCTGCGCGTCGCGGAAGAGCAGATTGGCGAGGCAGCGCTGGGCGACGACGGCGGTCGTGGCGACCACGGCACCGGGCGACCCCGCACGCCTCAGGACCAGTCCGACGCCCGCGCCGACCACCGGACCCATGAGGACTTTCTGCGGTCGCACGCCGAGCGCGCCCGCCGCGGCGCCCGCGGCCGTGCCGATCGCGCCGGGACCGGCACCGGCCCGCTCGGCCGCCCAGCCGAGCGGCGCGGCCAGCGCACCGCTCACGACGATGCGGTGCCAGAGTCCGGGGATCTCGTCGGGCTGCTGGCGCGCGCGGGCGACGGCCTCCGACGCGGCGAGCCCGGCGGCCCCGGCGAGGGCGGACAGCGCCACCGAGCGGGCCCCGCGGCGGGCCGACAGGGCGGCACCGGCGAGACCGCCGATCGCGGCCGCGAAGCCGAGGGAGGAGGGAGTCGCCACGCCCGCGAGCCTAGTGCCGGACGGGCTCTCAGCGGACCGCCCGCAGCTGCGACGAGGTGGCCAGGGGAGTCCCGTCGGGCGTCCAGATCGTGATGTTCTCGGTGAGCCAGCCGTCATCGCTGGCGTCCACGGTCACGGCGTCGACGAGCACCCACGAGAACTCCTCCGTGGCGACCTCGGGCGTGAACCGCACCGTCGTGCGCACGGTGGGCATCGTGCGCAGCTCGGTCATCACCGCCGAGAGCGACGGCGCGAGTGCGTCGGCCAGCACGAGCAGGCGCTCCCACGGGTCCGCGACCTCCTCCGCGAGCCGGATCCACGCGCGCAGATTCGGCTCGGGCGAGGCCGAGAACGGCAGTGGATCGGTGGCGGGACGGATCTCGATGCGCGTGCTGATCGGCACGAACTCCGGCGGCACGACGAACGGGCGCGCGGTGGCGAGCGGGTGGTCGACCGCGGGTGCCTGCACGCGGGTCGTGGGCACGCCGGCGCGGAGCGTCGAGCCCAGCACGGCGGTGGCCACGGCGGCCGTGCGTGAGCCGGAGGAGGCCGTGGCCGACACGACGGTCACGGCGCGGCCGCGGTGCGTCACCTCGGCTGCCACGCCGAGGCGCGCGTCGACAGGACGGACGAGGTGCGCGGTCAGCTCGACCGGGACGAGGCCCGGACCGGCGACGGCACGCATCTCGCGCAGCGCGATGGCGGCGACGATGCCGCCCTGGAGTCCGCCGAACCCGTGGAACGGCCGCAGGTCGAGGTCGTCCCCCGAGAGCACGTCGGCGATGCCGGGCGAGGTCGTGATGGTCATCGGGGCTCCCTTGCCATCACGGTGACGGAGGACGCGAGCGCGAAGACCGCCGTCGTCCACCACGCGGCCTCGAACGCCTCCGCGCCGGGGGACTGCGCCCCGAGGACGGCGACCAGCACCGCCACGCCGACGGCGATGCCGACCTGTCGGGCGGTCTGCAGGACGGCCGAGCCGGTGCCACGACGGTCGGGCGGCAGCTCGCTGGTCCCGAGCGCCATCGAGGGCGGGACGACGAGGCCGACGCCGACGCCGGTCAGCAGCATGCCGGGCAGGACGGTCGCGGCGTACGAGGTGGAGGCGCCGGCGAGGACCGCCCACGACGCCACGCCTGCCGCGAAGACCGCCCCGCCGAGCGCGATGACGGCGCGCGGGCCGATCGCCGCCACGAGCCGGCCCCCGTACACCGCGACGAACGGCACGAGCAGCGGTCCCGGCGCGATCGCGAGGCCGGCCTCGAGTGCCGAGAGCTCCCAGACCTCCTGCAGCCACAGCACGATCGACAGCAGCATCGCGCCGAACGCGACGTGGAACGTGAGCAGGGTGAGGCTCGTCGACGCGAAGTGCGGCGCCCGCAGGACGTCGAGGCTGACGAGCGGGTCGGCCGCGCGGGTCACCGCGGCCACGTTGAGGGCGAGCCCGACGACCGTGACGGCGGCGAACGCCAGGGTGCGGCCTGACGTCCAGCCCCACTCCGGCCCGTTGACCAGGACGAGGACGAGCGCCGCGACGGTGACGGTCAGGAGCAGCGCGCCGACGAGTCCGGGCGCCCGGCCCCGGTCGCCCGGTGCGTCGGGCAGCACGCGCCAGCCGACGAACGCCGCCACGAGGCCGGTGGGGATGTTGACGAGGAAGACCCACCGCCAGTCGGCGTGCACCAGGACGCCACCGACGACGGGTCCGAGGGCGGCGCCGATGCCGCCGAGTCCGGCCCACAGTCGCACGGCGCCCTGGCGGCCCTCGGGCGGGAAGGCGGTGAGGACGAGCCCCAGCGACGAGGGGATCATCAGCGCCGCGCCGGCCGCCTGGACGACGCGGAAGGCGACGAGTCCGGCGAGGCCGGGGGCGAAGGCGCAGGCCGCGGAGGCGGCCGTGAACAGCAGCAGCCCACCGAGGAAGCCGCGCTTGGCGCCGATGCGGTCGCTGATCCGCCCGGCCGGCACCAGCAGCGCGGCGAAGGTGATCGCGTACGCGTTGAGGATCCACGACAGGTCGGCGAGGTCGCTCACGCCGAGCGCGACCGCGATGTCCCCGAGGGCGACGTTGACGATGAACAGGTCGAAGCCGGAGAGGAGGACGCCGACCGCGACGACCGCCATGACGAGGCGGGGCGAGGTGGGACGTTCTGTCAGTTGCGTCACGAAACGCACACTAGACCTAGTGCGTTGCATGGTGCAACTGACTACGCTGGGGGCATGCGCCGCAGCAGCTTCTCCGACATGAACTGTTCGATCGCCCAGAGCCTCGAGGTGATCGGCGAGTGGTGGACGCCTCTGATCCTGCGCGACGCCCTCATGGGTGTGACCCGCTTCGAGCAGTTCCAGTCGCGCCTCGGGATCGCGCGCAACGTCCTGTCGGCCCGCCTGCAGACCCTCGTCGAGCACGGCGTGCTGGAGGAGGTCGAGTACTCGCAGCGGCCGCCTCGGTCCGAGTACGTGCTGACCCCGAAGGGCCGCGAGCTGTGGACCGCCCTCACGATGCTGCGCCAGTGGGGCGACAAGTGGCTCGCGCCCGACGGTGCTCCGGTGGAGCTCGTGCACACCTCCTGCGAGCACGTCGCGCACGCCGAGCTGACCTGCTCGCACTGCGGCGAGCGCCTGCGCGGGCGTGACCTCGAGCTGCGTCACGGGCCCGGCGCCCCCGGCGGCGGACTCCTCCCCGAGCCTCGAGTCGACAGCGGGGTCCCACGGGGCTAGACCTGAGGGATGGAACCAGGCACTCGCGCGGGCGCGAAGCTCGCCGGCATGGCGGCCGCGGCGCTCGGAGGCGTCGTCGCCTACGACCTCACGCAGAAGAAGCACGCGATCCTGCGGAACTTCCCGGTCATCGGCCACTTCCGCTACTGGGTCGAGACGGTCGGTCCCGAGCTGCGCCAGTACATCGTCACGAGCAACGACGAGGAGCGCCCGTTCTCGCGCGACCAGCGGCGCTGGGTCTACGCCAGCGCGAAGGGCGAGAACAACTACTTCGGGTTCGGCACGGACAACGACGTGGAGCGCGTGGTCGGCTACCCGATCATCAAGCACCGCACGTTCACCGGCCCCGGGGCGACCACCGCCCCGCACGGCGGCGAGGGGATGCCGCTGCCCTCGGCGAAGGTGCTCGGAGGTCCGCGCGGACGGCGCCACGCGTTCCGTCCGGCGTCGGTCGTGAACATCTCGGGCATGAGCTTCGGGGCGCTGTCCGCGCCGGCCATCACGGCGCTCAACGCGGGCGCCGCGATCGCCGACTGCCTGCAGAACACGGGGGAGGGCTCGATCGCGCCGGCCCACCGGCAGGGCGGCGACCTGGTGTTCCAGATCGGCACCGCCTACTTCGGCTGCCGCGACGAGCAGGGCCGCTTCGACCTCGGACGCCTCGTCGACCTCGTGCAGTCCGCGCCCGTGCGCGCCATCGAGATCAAGCTGTCGCAGGGCGCGAAGCCCGGCCTCGGCGGCATGCTGCCGGCGGCGAAGGTCGACCGCACGATCGCCGGCATCCGCGGCATCCCCGAGGGCGTCGACTGCGCCTCGCCCAGCCGCCACACCGCCTTCGACGACGTCGACTCGATGCTGGACTTCGTCGAGACCGTCGCCGAGGCCACCGGGCTGCCGGTCGGCATCAAGTCCGCCGTCGGCAACATGACGTTCTGGGACGAGCTCGTCGAGCGGATGGAGCCGCGGCAGCGCGGCGTCGACTTCGTGAACGTCGACGGCGGCGAGGGCGGCACGGGCGCGGCGCCGATGATCTTCGCCGACTCGGTGGCCTACCCGTTCCGCATCGCGTTCACCGAGGTCTACAAGCGCTTCGCCGAGGCCGGGTTGACCGATGACCTCACGTTCATCGGCGCCGGGAAGCTGGGCCTCACCGAGAACGCGCTGGTCGCGTTCGCGCTCGGCGCGGACATGGTCAACGTCGGCCGTGAGGCCATGCTCTCCATCGGCTGCATCCAGGCGCAGAAGTGCCACACCGACCACTGCCCGGTGGGCGTCGCGACGCAGAATCCGCGGTACACGCGCGGCCTCGACCCCACCCTGAAGAAGGAGCGGCTGGCGAGCTACGTCCTGTCGCTGCGCCGCGACCTGCTGAAGGTCTCCGAGGCGGTCGGCGTCGTGCACCCCGGCCTCATGAACGCCGACGACATCGACATCCTCGACGGGCAGCGCTCGGCCGAGTCCCTGCGCGCGCTCTACGGCTACGAGCCCGGCTGGGGCGAGCTGGGCCAAGGCCTCCAGGACGAGCTGCTCGACGTCATGGCGTCGCTCGGCGAGGGCCAGCACGATGACGAGGACGGGAAGCGCTGAGCGCCACTCTCCGGGCCGCGATCAGAAGGTGCGCGTGTTCGACGAGGAGTCGGGATCGGCGTTGCCCTCGCCCGAGACGGTGACGGTCCCCGACGGTGACGCCGCCATCAGCGCCAGCTGCAGCGGGGTCACGTCCTGGCCGGGCTGGTAGGGGTACTGGCAGCGCACCTGGAGGAAAAAGTACGGGTTGCCGCTCGAGTCGCCGGCCTCGATCGGCCCGCAGTCCCACCCGGGGGAGCGCCGCGCGACGAATCCCGTGACCTGGTTCATGGTGAGGTCGACCGCGAGGGTGAACGGCGCCGCGGCGGCGCCCTCCGTCGCGAGGATCGGCACGGTCAGCTCCCAGGACGTCTCGTCGCCGGTCTGGACGAGCGTCGGGTCACCCACGCCGAGGTCCACGGGCTCCGGGGTCGGCTCGGGTGTCGGCTCCGGGGTCGGCTCGGGTGTCGGCTCGGGGGTGGGCTTCGGGGTGGGCGTGGGTGTCGGGGTCGGCGTCGGATCCGGGTCGGTGACGGGCTCCGGGTCGGGCGTTGGCGTGGGCGCCGGCGGAGGGTCGTCGACCGGCGTCACGTCCGTGGGCGCCGGGTCGGTGGGCGCATCGGTCACGATCAGGGGCGAGGACAGCAGCGTCGCCGCGTCGTCGGGCGCGGGAGTCTCCGCCGGCAGGGGGTCGGCCTCCACGGCGGGCGCGAGCAGGGGAGCGGCCACGTCGACGGGCAGCTCCGCACGGTCGTTCGCGAGGTGGACCACCCCCGCGGCCACGGCGGCGACGACTCCCACGGCCACGGCGATCGCGGGCACGGCCGCGAGGACGCCTCCGGAGGCCGCGGCCGAACCCGCCGCGCCGGCCGAGCCGGCGCCACCGGACGCCCCGCCACCGCCCGAGCCCGACGAACCCGAGCCGTGGGGGGTGACGACACCTGTCGCCGGGGCCGACCACGGGAACGCGCCGGCGGACACGCCGCCCGCGAGCACGAGCGGCCAGACGACGGCGCCCAGCTTCGTGTTGAGGCGGTGCAGGTCGTCGTAGAGGGCGGAGCAGTCGGCGCACTCGCTCAGGTGCTGGTGGACCTTGGCGGTGAGGCGCGAGGTGAGGCTGCCGCGGGCGAGCCGGCTGAGCCGGGCCCGCGTCCACTCGCAGCGGTCGTCGTCGGCGGGGGGCACGTGCTGGTCGAGGTAGGCCACGCGCAGGCCCTCGCGGGCCCGGTAGACCGTGCTGGACACGGTGGTGACGGGCACCTCGAGCTCGCGCGCGACCTCGGCCGGCTTGCTGCCCTGGACGTCGAGGCGCCACAGCAGCTTCTGCCAGGTCTCGGGCAGCGAGCGCAGTGCGCGGGCGGCTCGGTCGGCGTCGACCTCGGCCTCGAAGGGCTCGGGCTCCGTCTCGTCCACGGCGTCCAGCAGCCACGGCTTGTCGGACGCGGCCTGCTCGCGGCCGGCCCGGCGGCGGCGCTCGAGGTTGAGGTTGCGGATGACGGTGTGCAGGTAGGCGCGGAACCCACTGGTGGGGCCGCCGCCGTCGGCGATCCGGGTGACCACGCGGGCGAAGGCCTCGGCGGCGAGGTCGTCGGCGTCGGTGTCGCGGCTGACGATGCGGGCGACCCGCAGGGCGTCGGGGTGGTGGCGTGCGTAGAGCTCCGCCATCGACTGATCGTCGCCGGACCGCACCCCTGCCACCAGCTCGGCGTCAGGGATCGCGGCGTGCGTCTCCAGTTCCGTCATCGCCTCGTGAGCGGGTCCCGTCGACCCCGCTCTCCTCCCATTCGCGCGTCACGTTACTTCACCATCCGGAACAAGGGTCACGTTTCGCCCCAATGTGAACAGACCCACATCTGCGAGATTTTCGCGCGAGATTTCGGGCCTCGTCACTCCAGTAGGCGTAACCAGCGTTCGCGGACTCGCGGATGCACGCCTCACCACGAAGGACGAGACACCGATGAGACGAACCCTGCCGGCCGTACGGGCCGCGGTCGTGGCGGCGCTGGCGCTGCTGCTGACCGTGCTGGCGCTGCCTGCGATCGCCGCGACCTCCGGGATCACCTCCAGCCTGCTGCTGAACGGCGCGACCTACCACGGCACGGACGTGGTCACCGAGGGCGACGTGCTGACGCTGCGCGTGCAGTACAACACCGACGTCACCCCCGGCTCGACGGTCGAGTTCGACCTCGGCACGAACGTCAAGCTCACCGGTGTCCCGTCGGCGAACACCGCGATCGAGTCGGTGACGCAGGACGGCAACTCGGTGGCCATCACCTTCAAGGACCCGTGGCCGACGGGCGTCAACCAGGGCGTCTTCGACCTGAGGCTCACGGTCGACGAGGTCGAGGGCAGCTCCGCCGAGAAGATCGTGTGGAAGGTCGACGGCGAGGAGAGCTCGATCGACGTCATCATCCGCGACCGCGGCGACGAGTTCGCGAACGTCACGGAGGGCTTCTCCAAGGGCGTGACCCCCGGCAACCTCGACAGCTTCGTGACCGTCGTCGACGGCACCGTGAAGCTGAAGCCGGAGATCGTCGACCAGGACCTCGCGTACACGCTGCGAGTGAACTCGCCCGAGGCACGCGACGACTTCGAGATCGCCGACCGTCTCCCCGCCGGCCTCGGCTACGTCGCCGGCTCGTTCGCCGGCGAGATCACGAGCTGGGACGAGGACGGACTCAACAAGAGGACCGGTCCCTTCGCGTTCGCGCCCACCGTCTCGGGACAGACCTTCGCCGGCACCGTGGACGTGCCCGGACCGTCGATCCTCGCGATCACCTACAAGGCCCGGGTCACCGACGTGGCCGCGATCGAGGCACTCCTGCAGGCGCAGCTCGACCGGCTCACCGATGGCTACGGCCAGTTCGAGACCGTGCTGACGAACACGGCCACCTTCGGCTCGGCCACGGTCGAGCGCCAGGCGGGCGTCCGCCTGCGCCACACGGTGGCCAACCCGAACCCCGGTCCTAACGTGGGCTCGCTCTTCGGCAAGACCGCCGACTGGAGCGCGAAGAACGTCGTCACGGACGAGTCCGGGAACCTCGAGCCGCCGGCCGAGATCACCTACACGCTGAAGGCCGACCTGCGCGGCTGGGACGGCAGCAACCCGAACAAGGTGCTCGCGCGCAACGTCGTCATCAGCGACACGCTCCCCGCCCAGGCCGCGTGGCGCACCGACGCCGGTGACTTCATCACCGCCACCGGCATCACGCTGACGAAGGCCGAGACCTGCCCCGCCACCCCCGCCGCGTTCGCGGGCGACGAGTTCGTCGGCCAGTACTGCGTGGACGGCCAGCGCCTGCTGGTCAACGTCGGCAAGGACACGACGACGAACGCGTCCATCGCGGTCAAGGCGCAGCTGAACTCCGTGGACGGACTGACCGTCGCGGGCAGCACGACCATCAAGGACGCGACCCCGTACCGCTGGCGCAACGTCGCGGACTTCCACTACCGCGACGGCAACCCGCACACGTCGACCCGCGACGTCACGGTGGTCGTCCTGCCCGACACCACCGGCGGGATCAACGACCCGAGCGTCTTCAGCAAGACCGGCGCGCCGCGCCAGAAGGCCGTCGACCCGGGCGAGTCCGTGACCGTCGACTACACGTTCACCGTCGCCGCCGGCAAGGGCATCGACGTGCGCGAGAGCCGGATCGTCGACCACGTGGACGCCGACGTCTACGACCTGGGCGACCTCTCCAGCGTGAGCGTCTCCGGCAGCTACGACGGCGTCGCGCTGAACGCCTCCCACTTCGACCTGCGCAAGAGCGCCGACGGCGACCTCGTCATCGAGCTCAACGCCGCGGGCGACGCCATCGTCACCTCGCGTGGGGCCGACAAGCGCTTCCAGGTCACGATCGCGCTGACCACGAAGGCGTTCGAGGGCAAGGAGACGAAGACGATCAAGAACAAGGCCACGCTCCTGGGCCTCGACGACAGGCCCCTCCACTGGTCCGAGACCGTCAGCGAGGCCACGTCGTACGGTGACGAGGCCGAGGTCCGCAAGCGGGTCTGGGACACCGTGAAGCAGGAGTGGGTCGCGTCCCTCTCGGCGCAGATGGACGGCGCGGGCTCGCTCGTGCAGGACCAGTACGTCTACCGCATCGAGTTCATCCCGCACGGCAGCTACGACCAGGTCGCGATCCTGCCGGTCGTCGACGTCCTGCCCGACGCGGTCGAGTTCCTCGGCTTCGTCGACGAGGACGACAAGGCCACGGCCGCCGGCGCGAGCGCGGGACCGGTCGACATCGGTGGCAACCTCGTCGCCTCGCACGACGCGGGCATCGTGACGATCAAGCAGAAGGACGGCACCCGCCTGCAGGCGGGCGGCACGCTCGCGGCCTACGTGGCCGTGAAGGTCACCGACGCGTCGGCCCCGATCGTCAACCGGATCGGTGACACGTCCGCGGAGATCGTGCCGGTGCGCTCGGTGTCGGTCGGCGACTTCGTCTGGGTGGACGAGGACCGCGACGGCCGCCAGGGCGAGGGAGAGCCCGGCATCGAGGGCGTCGTGCTCGAACTCGTCGGTCCCGACGGCGAGCCCGTCGTGGACGTGTTCGGCCAGCCCGTGCGTCCGGTCACGACCGACGCCGACGGCCGGTACACGTTCGACCACCTCCCGGCGCTGACGGGCGACCAGACGTACACCGTCCGGATCGACCGCGAGGAGTCCGCCGAGGCGCTGCGACCGTACGTCCCGACGCGGCCCGGCATGGGCGACCGCGTGCTCGACTCGTCGACCTGGGAGGCCACCACGGTTCCCGGCGAGCTGCACGAGGACGGCGACCGCGACCCGACGCTGGACTTCGGCTTCGTGACGAAGACCTACGCGATCGGCGACCGGGTCTGGATCGACACCGACAAGGACGGCGTCCAGGGCCCCGGTGAAGAGTCGCTGCCCGGCGTGAAGGTCGAGCTGCTCGACACGGACGGCACCGTCCTGGCGACGACCACGACCGACCGTGACGGCCGGTACGCGTTCGACGAGCTGCCCGCGGGCACCTACCGGGTGCGGTTCACGCTGACGCCCGAGCAGCAGCGGACGTACGAGTTCACCAAGCGCGACGCCGGTGACGACGACGCCGCGGACTCGGACGCGAACCCCGCGGACGGGCTCACGATCGAGATCGTCCTCGACGACTCGAACACGGCGCTCACGGGCGACTACGAGCACCGCGAGATCGCGGCCACACAGGGCATCGACCCGACGTGGGACGCCGGCGTCGTCGTGAAGCCGGAGCCGGTCGAGAGCGGCACCGGGGGAGAGCAGGACCCGGAGGGCGAGGACACTCCGGTCACCGACGAGTCCGGTTCTGGGGGACCGGACGCCAGCGAGCCGAACGCCGAGGAGTCGGACGGGCAGCTGCCCCGCACCGGCGCCGACCTCGGCCTCGGGCTCGTCGCGCTCATGCTCGCGCTGCTCGGCGCGGGTGGAGCGCTGGTGTGGCGCGGACGGCGCGGGACGCTGTGAGGGGCGAGTAGCGCCGGTCGCGTGAGGGGGGAATTGGGGAAGTGACGGTGCCCCGGCCGAGAGGCCGGGGCACCGTTGCGTTCCGCGGCGGTCAGTCCTCGCCGATGCCGGCGTCGCGCGCCCGGGCCACGGCCTCGGCGCGGGTGCCGGCCTGGAGCTTCGCGAGGATGTCGCTGACCCGGTTGCGCACGGTCTTCTCCGAGAGGAACAGCTGTCGGGCGATGCTGGCGTTGTCGAGTCCGCGCGCCATCAGGTCGAGGACCTCCCGCTCGCGGGTGGTGAGGTGGGGGAACGCCGACGTCGCCGGTGCGCTCCCGCCTCCGGCGAAGAACCGCACCACGTGCTCGGCCACCTTCGGGCCGAACACGGCCTCTCCGCGCATCACGCCCTCGACGACCCGGTGGACGTCGTCGGCACCCGACTCCTTCAGCAGGTAGCCGCGGGCGCCGGCGCGCAGGGCGGCGAAGACCGAGTCGGGGTCCTCGTTCATGGTCAGCACCACGACCTTGGTGTCCGGGTGCCGCTCGGTGATCCGCCCGGTGGCGGCGAGGCCGCCGATGCCGGGCATCCGCAGGTCCATCAGCACCACGTCGGGCCGCAGCCGCGCCACGGACTCGAGCGCCTCCTCGCCGGTGGCGGCCTCGCCCGCGACCTCGATCCCGGGCAGGCTGCCGAGGACGGCCAGCATCCCGGCGCGGAAGAGCTCGTGGTCGTCGACGACGAGGACGGTGGTCATGGGCGCTCCTCGGGCAGCGGGATCGAGAGGTGCACGGTGGTGCCGCCGCCGGGGGTGGGGCGGTGCTCGATCGTTCCCTCGAGCTCGGCGGCGCGCTGGCGCATGCTCGTCAGGCCCACGCCGGCGCGCGGGTGGGCGGGCAGCCCGCGGCCGTTGTCGGCGACCGTCACGTGGACGCCGTCGCCTCGACGGGCCTCGAGGCGCACGCGCGAGGCGGCGCTGTGCTTCACCGCGTTCGTCACGGCCTCGGCCGCGATGGCGTAGGCCGCCACCTCGACCGCCGCGGGCAGGTCGCCCAGGTCGTCGACGTCGGCCTCGCCGACGATCGGCTCGATGCCGGCGACGAGCTGGCGCAGCGACTCCTCGAGCCCGACCTGGTCGAGAATCGGCGGGCGCAGGCCGTGCGAGACCGAGCGGACGTCGGCCACGGTCTCGCGCAGGCGGTCGCGGATCAGCACCGCGTGCTCGCCGTGGTCGCTGTCGGAGAGCTGGTGGGCCAGCACGTCGGCCTGCAGGGCGATGGCCGCGAGGGAGGGCCCGACGCCGTCGTGCAGGTCGTTGCGGAGGCGGCGGCGCTCCTCCTCGCGCGCGCCGACGATCGAGGCGCGGCTGCGCTGCACGTCGGCCACGAGTCCGGCCGCGTACGCGAGCATCCCTGCCTGGGCCGCCGACTCGTCGAGCACCTGGCGCTCCTGGCGCGTGAAGCCCTCGCCCTCGCGGCGCGGGCCGATCTCGAGCAGGCCGACCTCGCGCCCCATCGCGACGGCGTCGAGGGCCACGACGTGCTCGGGCCGTCGGCCGCTCTCGACCGAGGCGAGGCCGGGCCCGCTGAAGCCGACGTACGGCAGACGCATCGTGGTGCGCACGGCCGCGACCAGCTCGCGCAGGGCCTCGCGCGGCTCGGTCGAGCCCGACATGGCCGCGGCGATGCGGCGGCCGAGCAGGCGCGAGCTCTCGCGCTCGGGGAACAGCCAGCGGTCCACCCCGTGCTGCGCGGCCGCCCGCAGCAGCACCGCCGCCACCGCGAGGGCCGCGATGAGGAAGATGCCGCGGCGCGTCCCGGCGACCTCCGGGTCCAGCCGCAGCAGCAGCCAGGCGCCACACGCCATCACGACCGCGAGCACGACGACGAACACCAGCGACCGGCCGAGGACGACGTCGATGTCGAACAGCCGGTGCCGCACGATCGCGACGGCGATGGCGAAGGGCACGCCCAGCAGGCCGATCGCGAACACGGCGGGGTGGGTGTCGGGCACGGCCGAGAGCAGCAGCGACACCAGGACGAAGACCCCGCCGAGCGCGAGCCACTGCAGCTGCGCCCGCTCGACGCCGACCGACCGGCGGATGCGTCGCAGCACCGCCACGATCGCCACCGGGATGCCCACGAGGTTGCAGTAGATCGCCGAGATCAGGACGACGTAGTTGAGCGCGTCGGGGACGGGGAGGTCGAGCGGGCTGTAGACGTTCGGGTCGATGTCGCTGCGGCCGGGGACCAGCATGCGGCAGACCACGACGGCCGCCGCGGCGACGACGATCGACCAGGCGAACGGCCGCCAGCGCGGCGAGGGGAGTCGTCCGTCAGGGAACAGCAGCGGCACGAGGGGCAGCACCAGGACGTAGGCCGCGAAGCCCCACATCGACGTCCAGTCGGTGAACGCGGCGAACGGCAGCTCGGAGACGTAGGCGTTCCAGATGCTGTACTCGCCGAGCAGCTGGTAGACCGAGATCCACGCCGTGCCCACGAGCAGCCAGCCGCAGCGGTTGCGCGGCTGGGCGCGCACGACGACGAGGCCGGCGAGGGGCCACGTCGCGCCGAACGCGAGGTTCGACCACGCGAAGACCGGGACCTCGGGGGAGCGGGCCTGCGCGACGACGTGCAGCGCGACGGCGCCCGCCGAGCACACCAGCGACACGACCACGCAGGCGGCCGCCAGGCGGCGCAGCTGCGGATCGGTCAGGCGGGACACGAGCACATCGTGGCACGCAGCGGCGGTGGCCCGGGCCCGATCCGGGCAGGAATCCCGGGCGATCGGGGGTCCTCGTCCCTACTGCCCGGGACGCGTCCCGACCTAGCTTCGGGTCACCGAGAACAGATCCGTGATCCTCCAGAAAGGGACCCACCATGACCGCCACCACCGCGCCCCACCCGCAGGCCGAGCCCGCCACCGTCGGACGAGGCCGCTGGCCGCTGCTGGGCGTCGCCGCCGGCATCGGCAGCATCGTCGCCACGCTCGCGCTGGACATCCACCCGTCGGGCTGGGACATCGACACCCCGTACAGCCAGGCCGTCGTCGAGCAGGTCAGCACGGGCAAGGCGCACGCCAGCGTCATCGTCGGCTACCTGACGGTGGGTCTGCTGCTCTTCCTCGCGGCTGCGTGGCGTCGTCACGTCGAGCCGCGGGCGCTGGCCAGCACGGCCGCCCGGGTCGTCCCGCTGGCGCTGACCGCCGCGGCGGGCGCCCTGTCGCTCGGCTACGGCTGGCGCGGCGCGTTCGGCCTCTACACCGGCAACGAGGCGGGCGCCTTCGACACCGAGGGTCTCTACGTCCTGTTCGTGCTGAATGACTTCGGCGCCTACATCGGCTACCTCGGCGTCACCGTCGCCGCGGCCGCCGTGATCTGGATGTCCCTCAAGGAGCGCCTCGTCTCCCGCTGGATCGGCGTCTTCAGCATCCTGCCGATCCTGCCGGTCGTCATCACCGTCGCCGCCTTCGGCCTCCCGGGATTCCCCGGCATCGTGAGCGGCCTGTGGCTGATCGTCGTCTTCGCCGGCCTCGCCTTCGGCCGCAGCCCGATCAACCGCTGAACGCACCACCCACCGGACCGGCGCCCCTCGGGGCGCCGGTCTCGTGTGTCTGGAGTGATTCGTGGGACGCGCCGCCGATCCGCGCCTACAGTCGCGGGATGACCGCCGAGATCGCCCCTCAGAAGCAGATGCGGCTCCGCTATGCCGGGACCTGTCGCCTGTGTGGCCTCGAGTTGGCGGCGAGGACGCTGGCCGTCTACGAACGTGCATCGCAGACGGTGCGGTGCGTCGACTGCAGCGAGGACACGACGGCCGAGCCGCCCGTCGTCGATCCGGGCACGCCCGGCGCGTCCGCGCGACGCGAGTACCAGCGCCGCAGGGCCAAGGACGAGCAGGCGATCCGCGACCGGCATCCCAGGACCGCGCGCCTCCGTCTGGCCCTCGGAAGTGAGCGACGGTCGACCAAGTCCTGGGCCACCGGAGCCACGGGCGAGGAGCAGCTGGGCGCCGCCCTCGAGCGGAAGGCGTCGAATCGGCTGCGCGTGCTGCACGACCGTCGCATTCCGGGCAGTCGGGCGAACATCGACCACATCGTCGTCACGCCAGCCGGGGTGTGGGTCATCGACCCCAAGCGGTACGTCGACCAGCGGCCCGTGCTACGGGTCGAGGGTGGAGTCGTCCGACCTCGCACCGAGCGGCTGTTCGTCGGTGGCCGCAACCGAACCCCTTTGGTGGAGGGTGTTGAGAAGCAGCTCGGCGTCCTGCGCGAGATCGTTGGCTCCGACGTCCCCCTGCGTGGGGTCCTCTGCTTCATCGAGGCGTCGTGGCCGGTGTTCGGTGGTGACTTCCGCATCCGCGAGATCGACGTCGTCTGGCCGCGCAGGCTTCACGCGATCCTCGACGAGGAGGGCCCGCTCGTCGAGTCTCGGATCGAACAGCTCTACCAGCAGCTCGGCCTCGCCCTCCCGCCGGCGTGACACGGTCCGCCGGATGTGTAGCGGTATCCACCGAATTTCGGTCTCGAACCCCAAAATTCGGTGCATACCGCTACACATCTCGCGCGCGGGACGCGCGGGACCGAGTCAGACCAGCGTGAACCGGATGCAGGCGATGAGGGTGTCGTCCTCGACGGGTGTGCCGGCGGCGGCCCAGAAGCGGCGGTGGCCCGTGCGCCACTCGTCGAGGTCGGCGTCGCCCTCGCCCTCGGCGGCGGCGAACTCCCACGGGATCTCGATGAAGGGGTGGATCGTCAGATCCGTGACCTCGACCGTGCCGATGCGGTTCCCGTCGTCGTCGAGCAGCGCCAGTCGCTCGCCGATGTGCTCGAGCTCCTCGCTCTCCTCGTCGTACTCGCTCAACAGGCCCGCGGTGGCGCGCTTCTGGCCGGCCAGGACGAGCCCGTTCAGGCGGGCGCGCAGCTCGCCGGGGGAGCCGAGCTCGAGCCCGCGCAGGCCGTCGACCCGGGGCCACGTCATCGCGGGCCCTCCGTCCGGCTCAGCGTCGCGCCGACGCGCAGGCGATGCACTGCCGCGCCGTCGGTCGTGCCTCGAGTCGCGCGGGGGCGATCGGTCGTCCACATGTCTCGCATGTCCCATAGACTCCCGCATCGAGGCGCTCGATCGCAGCATCGACCTCGGCGAGGTGTCGGTGGGACTGCTGGATGAGAGAGTCCACCTGCGACCGCTCGAAGGCGATCGTCGAGCCGTCCGGGTCGTGCTCGTCGTCGGCGTTGGAGTCGAGCGAGGCCTCGACGACCGCGTCGAAGTCGCGCGTCAGGCTGGCGAGCTGCCGCAGCGTCCGCCGTCGCTCGTCCTCGAGCCGCTCCCGGGTGTCCATCTCTCGATGATCTCGCACCGTGCCCAGCGCCGTGGGTTCCGCGCAGCGCCACACCCGGCGAGACTGCGGAGATGAGCAGAGTCGATCTGGAGCCGGCGGGCCACGCGCTCCTGCGCACCGCCTCCCGCATCACCGACCAGGACTTCCATCGCCCCACGCCGTGCGAGGGGGTGACCGTCGGCCAGCTCCTGCACCACGTCGTCGGGCTCACCCAGGCGTTCCGCGCGGCCGCCGACAAGGAGTTCGGACCGCTGACCGACACGGCTCCGGACCCCGACGCCGCCCCGAGCGCGGGCGAGGGCTGGGAGGTCGAGCTGGAGCAGCACGTGCCGCGTCTGGTGAACGCGTGGAGGGAGGCGTCGGCCTGGGAGGGGATGACCCGTGCGGGCGGCGTCGACCTGCCGGGCGCCGCGGCGGGGCTGGTGGCGCTCGACGAGGTCGTCCTGCACGGCTGGGACCTCGCGCGCGCGACGGGTCAGGAGTACGTCCTCGACGACGCCACCGCGGCGGCGTGCCTGGGCTTCGTCGAGTCGTTCGACCCGGGCGGGACGCCCGGCCTGTTCGGACCGGCGGTGCCGATCGCGGACGACGCCCCGGTGCTGGACCGCCTCGTGGCGCGGGCGGGCCGCGACCCCGGCTGGTCGCCGCGCTGACGGCTCAGGCGCGCAGGACCTTCTCCATCGCCTTGCCCTTGGCGAGTTCGTCGACGAGCTTGTCGAGCCAGCGGATCTGCTGCATGAGCGGGTCCTCGACCTCCTCGACGCGCACGTGGCAGACGACGCCGGTGATGAGGGTGGCGCTGGGGTTGAGGTCCGCCTGCGCGAAGAAGTCCTGGAACGTGGTCTCGGCGTCGAGGTGCTTCTGCAGCGCGGCCTCGTCGAAGCCGGTGAGCCACTCGATGACCTGGTCGAGCTCGGCCTTCGTGCGCCCCTTCTTCTCCACCTTGGCGACGTAGTGGGGATAGACCGAGGCGACGCTCGTGGTGAAGATCCGGTGCATGACGCGATTCTAGGCCGAGGTCAGCCCTCGACGGCAGCCTCGCTGTAGGCGGTGGCGAAGGTGTCGAAGTGCTCGAGGAACCGCGCTCGCTCGCCCTCGGGCAGCGCCTGCAGGGCACGGTCGAGGAGCGCGAGGTGGTCCTGGAGTTCGCGCGAGAAGTCCTCGAGCGCCGCCTCGCTGGCGCTGAAGTGCCAGGCGTTCTGGCCGGGCTCGCGCGACCGTGTCAGCAGGCCGGCCTTGAGTGCCGCGTTGGCCTGGCGGTTCACGGTGGACTGCTCCAACGCGAGCTCGTCGGCGATCTCCCGCAGCGTCCGCGGCCGGCCGTCGGAGAACATCCACAGCAGGCGTCCGTCGGCGTGCCCGAACCTGACGCTCTCGGCGGCACGGCGACCCCGCTCCAGGCGGGCGATCCCGCGGAGGGCGGCCCATGCAGGAGCGGCGCGGGCGGACTCTGTGAGGGAGGTCATGCGGACTCCGATGCGGCGGGGGACGATCTCCATGTGTAGTCTACACAGGTTGCTTGTGTAGACTACACATCGCTGTTCGGACAGGACCTCCCATGCGCTCACCCTCCGTCGTCGACGAGCCCGTCGACACGCGCTTCCCGCCGCTCGCCGTCATCCTCGTGCTCTGCTTCGGCAGTCTCGCGGGCGCGCTCATGCAGTCGCTCGTCATCCCGATCCAGAGCGACCTGCCGCGCCTGCTGGGCACCGACCCCGGCAACGCCTCGTGGGCCGTCACGGCCACGCTGCTCGCCGCCGCGGTGACGATGCCGGTCACCGGCCGCCTCGCCGACATGTACGGCAAGAAGAAGGTCATGGTCGGGTCCGCCGGCATCCTCGTCCTCGGCTCGCTGATCGCCGCCCTGTCGAGCTCGCTCGCGCCGTTCCTCGTCGGCCGCGCCCTCCAGGGCATGGCGATGGGCTACATCCCCGTCGCGATCAGCATGGTGCGCGAGGTCGCGCCGGTGGAGAAGCGCGCCACCGCCGTCGCCGCCGTCAGCGCGACCCTCGGTGTCGGCGGCGCCCTCGGCCTGCCGCTGGCGGCCTGGATCGCCCAGGACTACTCGTGGCACGCGCTGTTCTGGTTCTCATCCGTCCTCGCGGCGGTCATCCTCGCCGCGACGCTGGTCGTCGTCCCGGGCATCCACGACGAGCACCCCGCCCGGATCGACGTCGTCGGCGTCGCGGGCCTCGCGATCGGCCTGGTCTCGGCGCTGATCGGCGTCAGCAAGGGCAGCGAGTGGGGCTGGACCGACGGCCGCACGCTCGGCTCGATCATCGGCGGCGTCGTGGTCCTGCTGCTGTGGGGGTGGTTCGAGCTGCGTCACGACGACCCGCTCGTCGACCTGCGCACGAGCGCGAACCCGCCGGTGCTGTTCACGAACCTCGCCGCCGTGCTCATCGGCTTCGGCATGATGGCCCAGTCGATCGTCCTGCCGCAGCTGCTGCAGATGCCCGAGGAGACCGGATTCGGCCTCGGTCAGACGATCCTCCAGGCGGGCCTGTGGATGGCGCCGGGCGGGCTCATGATGATGTTCTTCGCGCCCGTGTCGAGCAAGCTCATCACCACGGTCGGCGCGCGGATCACGCTCTCGGTCGGCGCCACGGTGCTGGGCGTCGGCTACCTCGTGACGCTGTTCCTCATGAACGCGCCGTGGGAGCTCATGCTCGGCTCGCTGGTCGCCTGCGCCGGCGTCGGCATCGGCTACGCCGCGATGCCCACCCTGATCCTGGACAACGTCCCCGAGTCCGAGTCCGGCTCGGGCGTCGGCCTGAACGCGCTCATGCGCTCGGTCGGCACCACGATCGCCGGCGCTGTCATGGCCGCCGTGCTGACCAGCAAGACGGTCGACTTCGCCGGCTACGCGATTCCGGACAAGGGCGCGTTCCAGCTGTGCTTCGTGATCGGCGCGGGCGCGGCCTTCGCCGGTGCGCTCGTGGCGCTGCTGGTGCCCCGTCGGGTCAGTCGTCGATGACGTCCTCGCCCCGGGCCTTCAGCGCGGCGAGACTGTCACGCATGTGCTGCAGGACCTCGGGCGGGTGCGGGTCCCACGCGACCTCCTCCACGACGCGGATCGGGTCCTTGCTGCGGTAGGAGCGCGTCGGGTTGCCCGGGAACTTCTTGTCCGTGAGGTTCGGGTCGTCGTGGAACGGTCCGGTCGGCTCGACGCGGTACACGTGCCCGGGCCCCTCGCCGACCGAGAGCTCGGCGCCCCAGACGGCGGCGTCGAGGGTGGCGGCGAAGTAGATGTGGCCGGCGGTGCGGTTCCCGCCGAAGTTGGCGCGCCGCCCCGGCTCGAGGAGGTCACCGGGGGAGAGGGCGGCCTTCGTGCCGTGGAAGTAAGGACCGTCGTCCGGTCCCGGTCGGTCGGTCATGGGAACAGGATGGCCGACCTGGACGGATCTTGGTACCAAGGTGTCGTTGGGGCGACCCGAAGGTCGAAAGATCCGTCTCCCTCAGGGGCCGGTGGCGCCGCGCCGACGGTGGGACGCCCAGGTGCGGTCACGCAGGTCGATCGCGGCGCCGCACGCCTGCAGGAAGCGCTCGGTCGCGGCACCAGGGGTGGTGTCGCCGAGGTAGTACTCGAGCAGCTCGCTGCGGGCCGCGGCCCCGGGATCGGCCGCGAGGTGCTGCGCCACGAGCGCCGCCACGTCGGCTTCCTCGTCCAGCAGCGGCAGCGTGTCCATGAGGCGCGACGGCGGCACCGGCACGCGCGGTCGGCAGACCAGCACGGGCTTGCCGCTGGGCAGCCAGTTCAGGGTGACGGCCGAGACGTCGGTGACCAGCAGGTCGGCGTCGGCGAACGACTGCTCGAGCGGCACGTCGGTGTCCACGCGGTCGGCGCGCTCGCGGATCGCCGCGTCGGCCTCGCCGTAGGCCGGGTCGATGACGCCGTTCAGCGGGTGCGGCCGGTAGACGACGCGGTACGTGCCCGACAGCGCGTCGAGGATCGCGGCGCCGTGGGTCAGCAGCGAGCCGTAGGAGACCGACGGCTGCGACGCCTCCCACGTGGGGGCGTAGAGCACGGTGGGGCGCTGCGGGTCAGGGCGCGGTGCGGACGCGGGCGCGTCCAGCTGCGGCTGGCCGATGAGCACCGAGCGGGCCTGCGCGTCGTAGAGCATCACGCCCACGTCGGTGCGGTCGAGCGCCGCCTGGCCCGCGAGGAAGCACAGGTCGTAGGCCTTGACCTGGTTGGACACCGAGACGCCCTTGTCGCTGTCGCCGTGGCCCAGGTAGACGTGCACGAGCGACGTGAACCGCAGGCACTCGAAGTTGATCGGGTCGTGGTTGACGTAGAGCGCCAGCTTCACGTCGCTGAGCGCGAGGATCTCGTCCAGCTGGCCGTAGCGGGCGAGGGTGACGCAGTCGAGGCCCGACTCGACGCGCACCAGCGCGGCCGTGCGGGAGTCCTTGAACACCGCGACCACGCCGTGCGCCGCGTCGAGCGCCTGCAGCGCTCGGAACCACGGCCGCAGCTGGTAGAGCGCGTCGGCGCCGTTGGGGAAGTAGAGCAGCACCGACTGGGTGAACGCCCGGCCGAGCCGGTGCTCGTCGGTGCGCTTGTCGGGCATGCCGACGGGCAGGAAGCGCGAGCGGCGCAGGCGTGCGATCGCCCACTGGCGGAGCCGGGCGACGATCCCGACCCGCGACTCAGCCACGGACGAGCCCCGGCCTCAGGACGTTGTCGACCATCGAGAGCGCCGACGCGATCGCCATGTGCATGTCGAGGTACTGGTAGGTGCCCAGGCGCCCGCCGAAGTGCACGTCGGACTCGCCGACCGTGAGCTCGCGGTAGGCCTTCAGCGCCGTGCGGTCGTCGGCGGTGTTGACGGGGTAGTACGGCTCGTCGTCGGTGCCGGCGGTCGCGAAGCGGCTGAACTCGCGCATGATCACGGTGGCGTCGGACGGGTAGTCGCGCTCGGGGTGGAAGTGCCGGAACTCGTGGATCCGCGTGTACGGGATCTCCTCGTCGGCGTAGTTCATCACCGGCGTGCCCTGGAAGTCGCCGATCGGCAGCACCTCGGACTCGAAGTCGAGCGTGCGCCAGCCGAGAGGGCCGTGGGCGTGGTCGAAGTAGCGGTCGAGCGGGCCGGTGTAGACCACCGGCAGCTGCCCAACGGTGGCCGCCTTGTTGAACGGCTGGGACTCGTCGAAGAAGTCGGTGTCGAGGCCGATCGTGATGTTCGGGTGGTCGGCCATGCGCTCGAGCCACGCCGTGTAGCCGTCGGTCGGCAGGCCCTCGTACGTGTCGTTGAAGTAGCGGTTGTCGTACGTGTACCGCACGGGCAGCCGGGTGATGATGTCCGCCGAGAGCGCGGTGGGGTCGGTCTGCCACTGCTTGGCCGTGTATCCGCGGATGAACGCCTCGTAGAGCGGCCGCCCGATCAGGCTGATCGCCTTCTCCTCGAGGTTCGTCGCCGCGGCGGCGCCGCCCGACAGGCCGATGCCGGCCTGCTCGGCCACCCACGCACGGGCCTCGTCGGGTCCCATCGACGAGCGGGTGAACTGGTTGATGGTGCCGAGGTTGATCGGCAGCGGGTACACCTCGCCGCGGTACGTCGAGTAGACGTGGTGGCGGTAGCCCGTGAAGGTCGTGAAGCGGTTGACGTACTCCCACACGCGCTCGTTGGAGGTGTGGAACAGGTGCGCGCCGTAGCGGTGCACCTCGATGCCGGTGGTGGGCTCGGCCTCGCTGTAGGCGTTGCCGCCCAGGTGCGAGCGGCGGTCGATGACGTGCACCGTGAGACCGGGGTCGTTCGCCAGCTGCTCGGCCACGGTGAGGCCGAAGAAGCCCGACCCGACGACGAGGACGTCAGTCATGCGTGCCGCCCTCCAGCGCGGGCATCGGCTGCCACGTGCGGTCGGCCCAGATCCTCCGGCCGTCGCGCCAGCCCTTCACCAGTGAGGAGAAGCCCTTGAAGGAGCGCTCGACCACGATGAGCCGGACGATCTCCTTGGCGAACGTGAGCGCGGTGCCGAGGGCGAAGCCCGGCTTGTTCAGGCGGCCGTGCTCGGCGAAGTAGCGGCCGACGTAGGCCCGGTTCCGCATGACGTGGTACTTCGCCAGCGGGCTGGAGTCGTTGAGGTGCCGCACGCCGAGGCTGACCTGCTTCTGCTCGCGCTTCTTCTGCAGCACGAACTCGTCGACGTAGACGACCTCGGTCTCCAGCGAGGCGAGCCACGCGTAGATCGCGTCGTCCCACGAGATGAAGAAGCGGGGATCGGGCAGTCCGATCCGGCGCACGACGTCGGCGTGCACGAGCATGCCCTCGAAGGTGCCGGAGTTGGTGACGGCGTAGCCGTCGGTGTTGAAGGTGCGCACCGAGTAGGGCAGCGGCACGCCGAGGAACTGGTTGAACTTGGCCTGCCAGTAGAAGGGGGTGCCGTCGACGTCGTAGCGGCGGCCGTGGATGACCTTGAACCGCTCCATCCAGGGCGCGAAGCGCTCGAGGGCGTCGGGGAGGATCTCGACGTCGTCGTCCATCAGCCAGACCCACTCGGCGCCCAGCTCGAGGGCGACCTTGGTGCCCTCGCTGAAGCCGCCGGCGCCGCCGGTGTTGGTCTCCATGCGGTGGTTCACCAGCACGTCAGGGCCGAGCTTCGCCTGCCAGCGGGTGACGACCTCCTGCGTGTCGTCGGTGCTCGCGTTGTCGACGACGACGATGCGATCGGGCGCGGTCGTCATCGTGGAGGCGCTCTGCAGCAGCTCGTCGAGCAGGGCCGAGCGGTTGAACGTGACGATGGCGATCGCGAGAGGGCTGGTCGTCGAACTCACCACGACAGGCTATCGGCCCTGATGACGGATCCGTGAATCCCACCTACGCTGAACGGGTGGCGCTGCGCACCGCTGGTCGAGCACTCGCCGTCGTCGGGATCCTGACGATGGCGACCGGTGCGGGCCTGTGGAGCACGAGTCCCGCGTGGGCCGTCGGGCCGGTCAATCCGGTCGTGGTCGACTCCGCCGATCCGGCCAACGCCAACTTCCTGATCTTCGTCGAGGGCGACGCCATCCTCGAGGCCGACGAGGCCGAGGGCACGATGGCCGTCGGCGGCGACGTGACGTTCCGCCGCAACTACAACGTCCTGGCAGGGGTGGCGTCGACTCCGCAGGACGTCGCGCTCTACGTCGGGGGAGGGCTCACGTTCCCGGCCGCCGGCTCCGGCGCGATCCTGCGGATCATCGGGGGCCAGGCCCGGGTGATGGACGACTCCACCTACGACGCGTTCGTCGGCGGTCCCGGTGCGGTCGCGGTGCCGCAGGGCCAGACGGCCGACTACATCCCGCGCCTCGAGGTCCAGACGGCGCAGACCGTCGCGGAGTTCACGCAGCCCGTGCCCGAGGTGGACTTCGACGGCGCCTTCGAGCAGTACCGCACGCTGTCCACCGAGATCGGCGCGTGCGTCGAGAACGTCACCCTCACCAGTGCGAACGGCGATCCGCTCACGCGGCCCGTGCCCGTCGGACAGCAGGCCTACGTGTCGCTGACCGCCGGCACCACCAACGTGCTCAACCTGACCTCCGCCGAGCTCGACGGCCTGACGAGCATCACGTTCAACGACCCGCGGCCGGGCCCCGGGACGCCGCTCGTGATCAACGTGACGGGCGACTTCGACGGGTCCATGCCGAACCTCGCGGGGATCGGCGGCGCGAACGCGCCGTTCATCCTGTGGAACTTCCCCGACGCGACGTCGCTGCAGATCGAGAACTCCGACACCCTCGAGGGCACGATCTACGCCCCGCGCGCCGACCTCGACTGGTACGCGCACGGCAACATCGAGGGCAACGTCATCGCGCGCAGCTTCGACCACCTCAGCTTCGCCGGGCGCACGGTGCGCGAGGTGCACGACTTCCCGTTCCAGGGAGTGATCGACTGCGAGCCGGCCACGGAGCCCACGACCGAGCCGACGACGGAGCCCACGACCGAGCCGACGACGGAGCCCACCACCGAGCCCACGACGGAGCCGACCACGGAGCCGACGAGCGAGCCCACCACCGTCCCGACCACGACGCCGACCACCGTCCCGACCACCCAGCCGACCACCGTCCCGACCACCCAGCCGACGGCGATCGACTCGGACGGCGACACGACTGACGACGACGCGTACTACTGGAGCTCCGGCGGCACCACGGGCGGTGGCTCGGGCCTGGCGTCCACCGGCGGTCCCGGGCCGGGACTCGTGGCCGGGGGAGCGGTGGCCTCCGTCGCCGGCCTGCTGCTCCTGGCGCTCAGCGGTAGATCGCGCGCTCGGCGTCCGATCGCTCCACGAACGCCGTGACCGCGGCGCGGAACGCCTCGAGCGTGCGCTGCTCGGGCGAGCCGAGCAGGTAGGTCGCCAGCTTCGAGCGGTACTCCGCGAGCACGTCGGGGGCGCGACCCGTGACGACGTCGAGGAGCTCCTCCACCCCCGTGGCCTGCGGGCCGAGGATCGTGGCCGCGGCGCTGGACGGGTAGTCCTCGCGGAACTGCTTGGTCGAGGAGCCTTCGTGGTTGAAGACGGCGTACGGCTTCTCGCCGGCGAGCCAGTCCGAGAGCACGCTGGAGATGTCGCTGACGAGCGCCGTGGACTGGTTCATCCAGCCGGTCAGCGCGCCACCCGTGACGACCCGGTGGTCGATCCCGGTGCGTGCCTTGGCGTCGTCGAGGCGGCGGCTGATCACGGCGTGCGCCACGCGGTACTTCGCGTCGCGCTGGCCCGTGAACGGGTGCGGCTTGTAGACGACGCGGACCGAGCCGTCGGCCAGCAGCGCGTCGATCAGCTGCACGCCGATCGCGCGCAGGGAGGAGTACTCCTGGTGCTGGTTGACGCCCTCCCACGTGGGCGCGTAGAGGACCGTCGGGATCTCCTGCTCGCCGATGCGCGGCGTGGGCTCGATCGCGTGCACCTGCGGGCGACCGACGAAGCGGAACTGGTCCTCGGGGATGTGCATGCCGGACCGGCGGTACCGGTCGGCGCCGGCCTCACCCGCCACCCAGAGCTCGTCGTAGACCCGTGAGAACGGGTTGTTCGAGGCGCTCTTGTCGCTGTCGCCGTGGCCGATGAAGGCGCTCATCATCGTGGGCAGCCGCAGCAGGTGGATGTTGTTGCCGGTGTTGGCCGGGTAGAGCGCCACCTTGACCGTCGAGAAGTCGAGCATGAGCAGCTCGCCGGGAGCCGGCAGCGAGAGCGTGGGCAGCTTCGAGGCCGCCATCCTCTCGAACAGCGGGTGGTCGCGCAGGACCACCATGACCCGCTGGTCGAGCGCCTCGAGCGCCTCGATCCACGTGTTGATCTGGTAGGCCGCGGTGTCGGGTCCGGACAGGTGGACCACCACCTCGGGCCGGTACTCGTCGATGAACTGCTGGACGGCCGAGAGCTGGGGCGTGAAGCCGGTGGCACGCTTGGCCGTGCGCATCCGCCAGCTGGTGAGCAGCTCGGGCACGGTGCCCGCCAGCACGAGCGCCACGGCCGCGGCTCCGACGGCCAGGACGGCCCACCACGGGGCGCCGAGCACGGCCGGCGCGAGGGCGCCGAGCTGGGCGACGGTGACCAGGAGCGGGCGGCTCTGCGGCTCCTCCTCGATGTACGTGTCGCCGGGGATGTGCCGCGTGCGCATCGGCTTGAGGGGGCCGATGCGGCGGTACTCGGCGTGCAGCGCGCGCACGCACAGCACCGTGATCATGAGCAGCGCGACGAGCAGGAACGCGTGCAGGGCGGGGCCGTCGGCGAACTGCGTGGAGGCGACCGCGGCGACGATGACGCGCAGGGCGAACCGCAGCGGCGGGCCCGCCGACGCCTGCCTCAGCAGCACCGAGGAGACGGGGGAGCGGCGCTCGAGCCACCACTCGGCGGCGGTGGACACGAGCAGGGCGATCACGGCGGCCAGGTCGAGGTCGAGGACCACGAGCAGCAGGGCCAGCAGGATCGTTCCGTTGACCAGCAGCAGGCCCGGAAGCTCCGAGCTGCGACCCAGACGCGTCACGAGGGCACGGACGACATGCGCCGGGGAAGCCATGGTCCGCAATCTACCGGGTGTGACGGCTGGGGCGGGTGTACCGTCGGGGCGTGCCCTGGCGCCGTCGCTTCCGTCTCCCGGCGTCGATCGCCCACCCCGTGCGATTGCTGCCGCTGACGTTCCTGTCCCTCATCGTGGTCGGCACGCTGCTGCTGCTGATGCCCTTCGCCCGTGCGGGCGAGGAGGACCCGTCGTTCATGGACGCCTTCTTCACCTCGGCGTCCGCCGTCACCGTGACCGGCCTGGCCGTGGTCGACACGGGCACCTACTGGTCGCCGATCGGGCAGGGCATCATCATCGTGCTCGTCGAGATCGGCGGCATCGGCATCATCGCGATGACGACGCTGCTCGGCCTGTTCGTCGGCGGGCGGCTGGGCCTGCGCACGCGGCTGGCGGCCCAGACCGACATGCACGTCGTGAGCCTGGGCGACGTCGGCCCCCTGTTCAAGCGCGTCGCGATCACGACCCTGATCTTCCAGGGCATCACGGCGATCATCCTCACGATCCGCTACGCGACGTACTACTTCGACTCGTTCGCCTACTCGCTGTGGCACGGCGTGTTCGACGCGGTCATGGCGTTCAACAACGCGGGCTTCTCGCTGCACCCCGACAGCCTCACCAGCTACGCGGGCGACTACGCCGTGATCCTGCCGATCTCGGTCGCCGTGTTCGCCGGCGGTGTCGGCTTCCCGGTCCTCGCCGAGCTCTACCAGGAGTGGCGCTCCCCGAAGACGTGGACGATCCACACCCGGCTGACCGTGTGGGGCTCGTTGGCGCTGCTGGCCATCGCCTCCACGATGTTCGTCGTGGTCGAGTGGAACAACGCCGCCACGATCGGCGACCTCAGCCCCATCGACAAGCTGGTCACGGGCATCGAGGGCGGCATCATGCCGCGGTCGGGCGGCCTCAACAGCTTCGACTGGGGCCAGGTCGAGCCGGTCACGCTCTTCACCGCGATCGTCATGATGTTCATCGGCGGCGGCAGCGCCTCCACGGCCGGCGGCATCAAGATCACCACGTTCCTGCTGCTGGCGTACGTCATCCTGGCCGAGCTGCGCGGCGAGGAGCAGGTGCGGATCGGCTCGCGCGCGATCAACGCGCGCACGATCCGCACGGCGCTCAGCATCGCGCTCATCGCCGTCGGCCTCGTCACGGGCGGCGCGATGGCCCTCATGATCGTCGCGGGCGTCCCGCTGTCGGAAGGACTCTTCGAGTCGACGTCCGCGTTCGGCACCGTGGGCCTGTCCACGGGCCTGACCCCCGAGCTCAACGTCGCGGGCCAGCTCGTCCTCATCGTCTTGATGTTCATCGGCCGAGTCGGCACCATTACGGCAGCCTCGGCGTTCGTGCTGCGGCGCCGCGTCGCCAGGTATCACCTTCCCGAGGAGCAACCGATCATTGGCTAACAACGACCCCCTCACCGCCCCGGTCCTGGTCGTCGGCCTGGGCCGCTTCGGCTCGGCCGTCGCGCGCTCGCTGGTCCGCCTCGGCCACGACGTCCTCGGCGTCGACGAGGACGCCGCGCTCGTGCAGCGCTTCGCCAGCGAGTTCACGCACGTCGTCTCCGCCGACACCACGGACACCGAGGCGCTGCGCCAGATCGGCGCCGAGCAGTTCGACCGCGCCGTCGTGGGCATCGGCACCGACATCGAGGCCAGCGTCCTGACCGTGCTGAGCCTCGTCGAGCTCGGCGTCTCGGAGGTGTGGGCCAAGGCCATCAACGCCAAGCACGCCCGGATCCTCGAGCGCGTCGGCGCCACCCACGTGGTGCGTCCCGAGTCGGCGATGGGCGAGCGCGTGGCGCACATGGTCACCGGCGCGATGATCGACTACATCGAGTTCGACGACGGCTTCTCGATCGCGCGCACGCGCGCGCCGAAGCTGGCCGCCGGGCGCACGCTGCTGGAGTCGCAGCTGCGAGCGAAGTTCGGCGTCACCGTCGTCGGCGTCAAGCGGCGCGGCGAGGACTTCACCTACGCCCGCCCCGAGACCTCGATCGAGGCGACCGACGAGCTGATCGTCTCCGGTCCCACCCGCAAGGTGGAGACCTTCTGTGCCCTCGGCAACTCCTGACGCGACGGCGGGCGCCCGAGCCCGGCGGGTAACCTAGGTCGGTGAGCAACCAGGACACCCAGGAGGGCGCGGCAGCCGACGGCGCCGCACACCGGTACACCAGCGCGTACGCCGGCCGCATCGAGACGGCGTGGCAGGACCGCTGGGAGGCCGAGGGCACGTTCGAGGCCCCCAACCCGGTCGGTGACCTCGCGCTCGACGACGACCGCCACAACGCCGGCGGCTCGAAGTACTTCCTGATGGACATGTTCCCGTACCCCTCGGGCGCCGGCCTGCACGTCGGCCACCCGCTGGGCTACATCGCCACCGACGTCGTCGGCCGCTTCCGCCGCATGCAGGGCGACAACGTGCTGCACGCCCTCGGCTACGACGCGTTCGGCCTGCCCGCCGAGATCTACGCCGTCCAGACCGGTCGCCACCCGCGCGAGACCACGCTGGAGAACATCGCCAACATGCGGCGCCAGCTGCGCCGCCTGGGCCTGGCCCATGACGCGCGCCGCTCGTTCGCCACGATCGAGCCCGAGTTCATGCGCTGGACGCAGTGGATCTTCCTGCAGATCTTCAACTCCTGGTACGACCCCGAGCAGGGCAAGGCCCGCCCCATCAGCGAGCTGATCGAGCAGCTGGGCACCGACGACCCCGCCGTGATCGACCAGCACCGCCTGGCCTACATCAGCGAGTCCCCGGTCAACTGGTGCCCGGGGCTGGGCACGGTGCTGGCGAACGAGGAGGTCACGGCCGAGGGTCGCAGCGAGCGCGGCAACTTCCCGGTCTTCAAGCGCAGCCTGCGCCAGTGGCAGATGCGCATCACCGCCTACGCCGACCGCCTGATCGACGACCTCGATCGCGTCGACTGGCCCGAGCCGGTCAAGCTCATGCAGCGCAACTGGATCGGTCGCTCGCACGGCGCCCAGGTGCGCTTCGAGTCGGCCGCGGGCCCGATCGAGGTCTTCACCACGCGCCCCGACACGCTGTTCGGCGCCACCTACATGGTGCTCGCGCCCGAGCACCCGATGGTCGACCGGCTGGCCGCCGAGACGTGGCCGGAGGCGGTCGACGAGCGCTGGACCGGCGGCGCGCCCGACCCGGTCGCGGCGATCGCGCAGTACCGCCGCACGGCCGCGGCGAAGTCCGACGTCGAGCGCCAGGAGAACAAGGAGAAGACGGGCGTCTTCACCGGCTCCTTCGCCACCAACCCGGTGAACGGCGAGGCCGTCCCGGTCTTCATCGCCGACTACGTCCTCATGGGCTACGGCACGGGCGCGATCATGGCCGTGCCCGGCCACGACGAGCGCGACTTCGAGTTCGCCACCGAGCTGAGCCTGCGCATCACGCCGGTGGTCCAGGCGCCCGAGGACGAGGTCCTGCCCTGGACGGGTGCGGGCGTCGCGATCAACTCCGACAACACCGGCGTGTTCGGCGACGAGGGCGTGAGCCTCGACGGCCTGACGGTCGACGACGCGAAGGCCGCGATCATCGCGTGGCTCGAGCAGCGCGGCGTCGGCGAGGGCACCACCACCTACCGCCTGCGCGACTGGCTGTTCAGCCGCCAGCGCTACTGGGGCGAGCCGTTCCCGATCGTCTACGACGAGGACGGCCGCGCGATCGCGCTGCCCGAGTCGATGCTGCCGGTCGAGCTGCCCGAGGTGCCCGACTACTCGCCGAAGACCTTCGAGGCCGACGACGCCACGAGCGAGCCCGAGCCGCCGCTGGCGCGCGTGCCCGAGTGGGTCGAGGTCGAGCTGGACCTCGGCGACGGCCCGAAGCGCTACCGCCGCGAGACCAACACGATGCCCAACTGGGCCGGCTCCAGCTGGTACGAGCTGCGCTACACCGATCCGCACAACGCGAACGTCCTCGCGGATCCGCAGAACGAGCGCTACTGGCTCGGCCCGAAGGCGCCCGGCGAGACCGGCGGTGTCGACCTCTACGTCGGCGGCGTCGAGCACGCGGTGCTGCACCTGCTGTACGCGCGCTTCTGGCACAAGGTGATGTTCGACCTCGGCCACGTGAGCAGTGAGGAGCCGTTCCACCGCCTGTTCAACCAGGGCTACATCCAGGCGTACGCCTTCACCGACGAGCGCGGCACCTACGTGCCCGCCGACGAGGTCGAGGAGCGCGACGGCGGCTGGTTCCACGAGGGCAGGCCCGTCAACCGCGAATACGGGAAGATGGGCAAGAGCCTCAAGAACGTCGTCACGCCCGACGAGATGTACGAGGCCTACGGCGCCGACACGTTCCGCGTGTACGAGATGAGCATGGGTCCGCTGGACGTCTCCCGTCCGTGGGAGACCCGTGCGGTCGTCGGCTCGCAGCGCTTCCTGCAGCGCGTGTGGCGCCTCGTCGTCGACGAGGAGACGGGCGAGGTCGTCGCCGACGACACCGAGCCCGACACCGCGTCGCTGCGCGCCCTGCACCAGGCCATCGCCGGGGTCACCGAGGACATGGGCGAGCTGCGGTTCAACACCGCGATCGCCAAGCTCATCGAGCTGACGAACCACCTGACCAAGTCGTCGGTGCGCTCGCGCACGATCATCGAGCCGCTCGTGCTGATGCTGGCCCCGCTGGCCCCGCACCTGGCCGAGGAGCTGTGGTCGCGCCTGGGCCACGAGGACACGCTCACCTACGAGCCGTGGCCCGTCGCCGACGAGCAGTACCTCGTCCAGGACCTGGTCACGTGCGTCGTGCAGATCCAGGGCAAGGTGCGCGGCAAACTCGAGGTGGCCGCCGACATCAGCGACGAGGACCTCACGGCCCTCGCGCTGGCCGAGCCGAACGTGGTCCGCACGATCGACGGCCGCGAGATCCGCAAGGTCATCGTCCGCGCCCCCAAGCTCGTCAGCATCGTCGTCTGATCACACGCGGGCCGCGTGGGTGTCGGTCCCGGGTCGCGCGTAGACGCCCCAGGCGACCACGAGCATGACCGCGTAGACGGCGGCGAAGGCCCACAGGCCACCGGTGATGCCGAGCTCGGCGAAGGTGCGCGGCACGAAGAACGAGCCGAGCGCGCCGACGGCGCCCGCGATGCCGATGCAGCCCGCGGCGGCGCGGTGCCCGCGGGCTCGGGCGTCGTCGTCGTGCGCGCCGATCTGGAAGGCGATCGGGATCATCCTGTAGACCGAGCCGTTCCCCACGCCGGCCGCGCCGAACAGCACGAGGAACAGGGCCAGGAAGAGCGCGAACGAGGCATCCTCGAGCGTCAGCACCAGCCCGATCACGCCCGCGGCCATCGCGACGTAGGACGCCATCGTCACGCGGGTGCCGCCGAACCGGTCGGCCAGCGCGCCGCCGAGGGGTCGCATGAGCGCGCCGGTGGCGGCGCCGAGGAATGCCATCGCGATCGGCACGTCGGGATGCATCGCCTTCATGAGCGTGGGGAAGGTCAGCGAGAAGCCCAGGAACGAGCCGAACGTGCCGATGTAGAGGAACGAGATGACCCACGTGTGGGGGTTGCGGACGGCCAGCGCGTAGCTGCGCAGGTCGGAGCTCGTGTTGGACAGGTTGTTCATGAGCAGCAGGGCCGCGAGCGCCGAGATGATGGCGGCGGGCACGAAGATCAGTCCCGCGCGCTCGAGGGCGACGCCGGCGCCGGTCGTGATGATGAGCGGCACCACCAGCTGCACGACGCCGGTGCCGAGGTTGCCGCCGGCGGCGTTGATGCCGAGCGCCTTGCCCTTCTCGCGCTGCGGGTAGAAGAACGAGATGTTCACCATCGACGAAGCGAAGTTGCCGCCGCCGAGGCCGGCCAGGGAGGCGACCAGCAGCATCACCGCGAACGGCGTGGTCGGGTCGCTCACCGCCCAGGCGAGCCCGAGCGCGGGGATCAGCAGCAGCAGGGCCGAGATCACGGTCCAGTTCCGCCCGCCGAACACCGGCACCATGAACGTGTAGAGCACGCGCATGGCCGCGCCCGCGAGCCCCGGCAGCGCGATCAGCCAGTAGAGCTGGTCGGTCGAGTAGGAGAAGCCGGCCGTGCCCAGGTTCGGGACGACCACGCTCCACACGCCCAGCATCATGAAGCCGAAGAACTCGGCGAACACGGACACGGTGAGGTTGCGCCGTGCGATCGGGCGACCCTCGGCGGCCCACTGGCCGTCGTTCTCGGGATCCCAGCCGTCGATCCACCGGCCGGGCCGGTGGACGAGGGAGGAGGTCTGCAGGTCGGTGTTCACGGTGGTCATCACGACTCCTGACGCGGGGCTGCTCGGATGGCCACGACCGTAGGAACGGCGCGTTTCGGCCGCCCGCGCCTGCCGGTAACCGGCCGGGAACGTTCTCCTCACAGGCCGTCGGTGACGATCGTGAGACCGATGTCATCGGTTGTTACATCCAGGTGTCGGGCCGGAAACCTGCGCCACGGACGCTGGAGGCATGACACGCAAGAGACTGATCGTGGCCGGCGCCGGCATGGTCGCCCGCCGCCTGGTGGAGGCCCTCGTCGAGCGCGGCGCCACGGAACAGTGGGACATCGACGTGTTCGGTGAGGAGAGCCGTCCGCCCTACGACCGCGTCGCACTCACCTCCTTCTTCACGGTGGCCGACCCCGACGAGCTGCTGCTCGGCGACCAGGCCCTGTGGCGCACGCCCGGCGTACGACTGCACCGCAACGCGCGGGTCTCGGGCATCGACCGCGAGGCGAGGACGGTCACGGTCCACGGTCGCGAGGAGCACTACGACGAGCTCGTCCTGGCCACCGGCTCGTACGCCGCGGTGCCGCCCGTGGACGGGTCGGACCTGCCGGGCTGCTTCGTCTACCGCACGGTCGACGACGTCACCGAGCTGCGCACGTGGGTGCGCGACCGCGGCGAGCAGCTGGGCCACCCGGCGCGCGGCGTCGTCATCGGCGGCGGCCTGCTCGGTCTCGAGGCGGCCGGCGCCCTGCGCGAGCTGGGCGCCGAGTGCACCGTGGTCGAGTTCGCCGACCGGCTCATGCCCGTCCAGCTCGACCTCGCCGGCGGCCAGGCGCTCCGCCGCCTCATCGAGGGGCTCGGCGTCGAGGTCCGCACGTCCACCGCGACGAAGTCCCTGCGCACGGGACGCGGGACGAAGAAGGTGGGCCGGATGACGTTCGCCGACGGCGAGACGATCCCCGCCGACGTCGTCGTCTTCGCCACCGGAGTGCGGCCACGCGACGAGCTGGCCCGCGAGGCCGGACTCGAGGTCCACCCGCGCGGGGGCGTGATGGCCGACGACTCCTGCCGCACGAGCGACGAGCACATCTGGGCGATCGGCGAGGTCGCCTGCATCGCCGATCGCGTCTGGGGCCTCGTCGGTCCGGGCTACACGATGGCCGAGGTCGTCGCCGACCGGCTGCTCGGTGGCTCGGCCGCGTTCACCGGCGCGGACCTCTCCACGAAGCTCAAGCTGATGGGCGTCGACGTCGCCAGCTTCGGCGACGCGTTCGCCGCGCAGGGCGGCAGCCTCGAGGTCGTCTACGCCGATCCGCTCGCCGGCGTCTACAAGAAGCTCGTCATGAGCGACGACGCGAGCACGCTGCTCGGCGGCATGCTCGTCGGCGACGCCTCGGCGTACACGAGCCTGCGCCCGATGGTCGACGCCGAGCTCGGCAGCGACCCCGCCGCGTGGCTGATGCCCGACGGCATCGAGCCGCCGTCGACCGGCGCGCTGCCCGACACCGCCACGGTGTGCTCGTGCAACAACGTGTCCGCGGGCGCGATCCGCTGCGCGATCAGCGGCGGCGAGTGCACCGACCTGGCGGGTGTGAAGGCGTGCACGAAGGCCGGCACCAGTTGCGGCTCGTGCGTGCCGCTCGTGAAGACGATCGTGAACGCCGAGCTCGAGGCGCAGGGCATCACCGTCAGCAACGCCCTGTGCGAGCACTTCGACCTCAGCCGCACCGAGCTGTACGAGGTCGTGCGGGCCACCGGGATCGGCTCGTTCAGCGAGCTGATCGCGCGGCACGGGCGGGGTCACGGTTGCGACATCTGCCGTCCCGTCGCCGCCTCGATCCTGTCGAGCCTGGGCCGCGGCCACGTGCTCGACCGCGAGAACGCCCGACTGCAGGACACGAACGACCACGTCATGGCCAACCTCCAGAAGGACGGCACGTACTCGGTGGTCCCGCGCATCCCCGGCGGCGAGATCACCCCGGAGGGCCTCATCGTCATCGGCCAGGTCGCCGCCGACTTCGGGCTCTACACGAAGATCACGGGCGGACAGCGGATCGACCTCTTCGGCGCCCGCATCGACCAGCTGCCGGCGATCTGGAGGCGCCTCGTCGACGCGGGCTTCGAGTCGGGGCACGCGTACGGCAAGAGCCTGCGCACCGTGAAGTCGTGCGTCGGCCAGACCTGGTGCCGCTACGGCGTGCAGGACTCGGTGGGCCTCGCGGTCGAGCTCGAGCTGCGCTACCGCGGCCTGCGCTCGCCGCACAAGATCAAGCTCGGCGTCTCCGGGTGCGCGCGCGAGTGCGCCGAGGCGCGCGGCAAGGACGTGGGCGTCATCGCCACCGACCACGGCTGGAACATGTACGTCGGCGGCAACGGCGGCTTCACGCCCCGGCACGCGCAGCTGTTCGCCGAGGACCTCACCACCGAGGAGCTCGTGCGGGCCATCGACCGCTTCCTGCTCTACTACGTCCGCACGGCCGACCGGCTCCAGCGCACGGCGCCGTGGATCGAGTCGATCGAGGGCGGGATCGAGCACGTCCGCGACGTCGTCCTGAAGGACTCCCTGGGCATCGGCGCCGAGCTGGACGCGCAGATGGCCGAGCACGTCGAGAGCTACGCGGACGAGTGGGCGCAGACGCTGGCCGATCCCGAGAAGCTGGCCCAGTTCGGCTCCTTCGTGAATGCGCCGGACACGCCCGACCCGGACCTCGCCTACGTCGAGGAGCGTGGTCAGCGCCGGCCCGCCGACCCGGTCGTGATCGCCGGCGACCGCCTGCCCGTCCGGACGGAGGCCGTCTCATGAGCGCCGCCGTGTCGGAGACGGCGTGGACCGCGGTGTGCACGGTCGATCGGCTCTGGGTCGACCGGGGCGCGGCGGCTCTCGTCGACGGCGATCAGGTGGCGATCTTCCGCCTCCAGGACGGCGAGATCCTCGCGGTGGGCCACCGCGACCCGTTCACGGGATCGAACGTCATCGCGCGCGGCCTCGTCGGGTCCCGCGGCGACGTCCCGACGGTGGCCTCGCCGCTGCACAAGCAGGTGTTCGACCTGCGCACCGGCGTGTGCCTCGACGAGCCCGAGGTCACGCTCGGACGCTGGGACGTGCGGGTCGTCGACGACGTCGTCTGGCTGCGCCGGGAGGGCGCGTGACCCCTCACGGGCCGGTGCTCGCCGGGACCCGGATCCTCGTCACCGCGCAGCGCCGCGCCACCGATCTGGCCAGCGCGCTCGTGCGGCGCGGCGCGCAGGTCCACACGGCGGCGACGCTGGGCGTCGAGGCGCACATCGACGAGGCCACGCTCGTCGCGCGCACGCAGGAGCTCATCGACGACCGTCCCGACATCGTCGTCGTGACGACCGCGATCGGCTTCCGCAGCTGGCTGGAGACGGCCGAGTCGGTCGATCTGCTCGAGCCGCTGCACGAGGTGCTGGCCGGCGCCCGCATCGTCGCGCGCGGGCCCAAGGCGCGCGGCGCGATCCAGGCCGCGGGGCTGGTGGCCGACTGGGTCGCGGAGTCCGAGACCTCGCGCGAGATGGCCGAGTACCTCGTCGCGGAGGGCGTCGACGGGCTGCGGATCGCCGTGCAGCACCACGGCGCGGGCGACGACGGACTGGAGTCCGCCGTCTCGGGTGCCGGAGCCTCGACCGTGCCGCTGGTCGTCTACCGCTGGGGCCCGCCGCCGGACCCCGAGGCTGTCGAGCGCTCGGTCCGCGACGCGGCCTGCGGCGGCTTCGACGCCATCGTCTTCACCTCGGCGCCCGGCGCCAGCGCGTGGCTGCGCGTCGTGCGCGAGCTCGGCGTGCTGCCCGAGCTGCTCGAGCTGGCGGGGGAGGGCCGGCTCGTGCTGGCCGCGGTCGGACCCGTCACCGCGGAGCCGCTCCTCGTCGCCGGCTTCGACCCGCTCGTGCCCGACCGGGGCCGTCTCGGCGCGCTCGTCCGCTCGGTCGTCGTGCACTTCGGCCGTGACGACCTCGGCATCGACGTCGCCACCGGCTGTCTGCGCGTGCACGCCACCGCGGCCACCCTCGACCACGAGGTGCTGCCGCTGCCGCCCGCCGGGCTGGCCGTGCTGCGACTCCTGGCCTCCGAGCCCGGAGCCGTGTTCACCCGCGAGCAGGTGCTGGCCGTCCTGCCGCGCGCCACGGCCGACCCCCACGCCGCCGACGTCGCCGTCGGCCGGCTGCGCGAGGCGCTCGGCGACCGCCGCCTCGTCGGCACCGTCGTCAAGCGCGGCTACCGACTCGAACCGCACACTCTGGAGAGGCCCGCATGAGCATGCCCGTCCTGATCGCCTGCAGTCACGGCACCCGCTCGGAGCGCGGGGCCGCCGCCGTCACCGCCCTGGTGGACGCCGTCCGGGACGCCTCGGGTCTCGAGGTGGTCCCGACGTGGGTCGACGTGCAGGAGCCGGCGCTGCCCGAGGTCGCCGCGTGGCTCGGTGACCGTCCGGCGGTCGTCGTGCCGCTGCTGCTCTCGGCGGGCTACCACGTGCACCACGACATCGCGGGCGTCGTCGCGCGGCGCCCGGCTCACGCCGCTGCCGCGCCGCTCGGCCCGCACGCGGCCGTCATCGACGTGCTCGTCTCGCGGCTGCACGACGAGGGGCTCGCGCCCGACGAGGTCGTGGTCCTGGGCGCCTCCGCCTCCAGCGATCCGCGCGCTCTCGCCGACCTCCGGGCGACCGCCCGCGATCTCTCGCTCCGGCTCGACCGCGAGGTCGCGCTCGGCCACGTCGGGCACTGCGGCACGCCGCTGGCCGAGGTCGTGACCTCGGTCCGCCGTCCCGGCCGTCGGGTCCTGGTCGCGAGCCACCTGCTGGCTCCCGGGCACTTCCACGACGCGCTCGGTCGGACCGGCGCGGACGTCGTCACCGCACCGCTGCTCGACGAGCGGACGCCCGACGAGCGCCTCGTCCGTCTCGTGCTCGAGCGGTACGACCAGGCCCGGGCTCGCGAGCTGGCGACGGCGGTCTGACGTGGTGCGCACGGTCTGTGGGTACTGCGGCGTGGGCTGCGGCCTCACCCTGCAGGTCGAGCGACGCCACGACCAGGTGCTCGTCACCGGCGCGGCGGGCACGCCCGACCACCCCGCGAACGCAGGCCGGCTGTGCACGAAGGGCGCGACGACGGCCGACCTGCTCGCCGCGCCGGGACGGATGGAGAAGGCCTCGATCCGCTCCGACCGCGCGGCCGACCGGGTCGAGGTCGGCATCGAGGCCGCGCTCGACGAGGCGGCCGCCCGCTTCCGCGCCGTGATCGACGAGCACGGACCCGACGCGGTCGCGCTGTACGTCTCGGGCCAGATGTCGCTGGAGGCGCAGTACCTCGCGACGAAGCTGGCCAAGGGCTACCTGCGCACGGTCAACATCGAGTCGAACTCGCGGCTGTGCATGGCCAGCGCGGGCACGGGCTACAAGCAGTCCCTGGGCGCGGACGGTCCGCCGGGCTCGTACGACGACTTCGACCACGCCGACCTGTTCCTGGTCATCGGCTCGAACATGGCCGACGCCCATCCGATCCTGTTCCTGCGGATGATGGAGCGGGTCAAGGCCGGAGCGCGTCTCGTCGTCGTGGACCCGCGGCGCACGGCGACCGCCGAGAAGGCCGACCTGTTCCTGCAGGTCCGCCCCGGCACCGACCTCGCCCTGCTCAACGGGCTGCTCCACCAGCTCATCGCGACGGACGCCGTGGATCGCGCGTTCGTCGCGGACCACACCCGCGGCTGGGAGGACGTCGAGGCGATGGTGGCCGCGTACGACCCGGACTCCGTTGCCGCCACGAGCGGCGTCGCGGCCGACGACCTGCGCACCCTCGCCGGCTGGATCGCCGCCGCCGACGACTGGATGAGCTGCTGGACGATGGGCCTCAACCAGTCCACGCACGGCACGTGGAACACCAACGTGCTGGTCAACCTGCACCTCGCGACCGGTGCGATCTGCCGCACCGGGTCCGGTCCCTTCTCGCTCACGGGCCAGCCGAACGCGATGGGCGGACGCGAGATGGGCTACATGGGGCCGGGCCTGCCGGGCCAGCGCTCCGTCGTCTCGCCCGCCGACCGGGCGTTCGTCGAGGAGGCGTGGGGCCTCGAGCCCGGCACGATCCGCGACGAGGTGGGCCGCGGCACGATCGACCTCTTCGAGCAGCTGGCCGCGGGTGAGGTCCGCGCCGCGTGGATCATCTGCACGAACCCCGTGCACTCGGTCGCGAACCGCTCCACCGTGCTCGCCGGGCTGGCCGCCGCCGACGTCGTCGTGGTGCAGGACGCCTACGCCGAGAACGAGACGCTCGCGCACGCCGACATCGCCCTGCCCGCCGCGCTCTGGACCGAGGCCGAGGGCGTCATGGTCAACTCCGAGCGCAACCTGACGCTGTGCCAGCCGGCCGGGTCGCCGCCGGGGGACGCCCGCCCGGACTGGCGGCTCATCGCCGACATCGCCACGCGAGTGGGGTTCGGCGAGGCGTTCGCCTTCGACAGCGCCGAGGAGGTGTTCGACGAGATCCGGTCCTTCGCCAACCCCGCCACGGGCTACGACCTGCGCGGCGCCGACTACGACCGCCTGCGCGAGGGCCCGCTCCAGTGGCCGTGTCCGCCGGACGGCGAGCGGCGCAACCCGATCCGCTACGTCGAGGACGGGGTGGTCCGGTTCCCGACCCCCGACGGCCGCGCCGTGTTCCACGCCCGGCCGCACCTCGCGCCGGCCGAGCTGCCCGACGACCGGTTCCCGGTGGTCCTCAACACCGGGCGCCTGCCGCACCAGTGGCACACCATGACCAAGACCGGGAAGGTCGCGCGGCTCAACCGGCTCAACCCCGGCCCCTTCGTCGAGGTCCACCCCGACGACGCCGCTGCGCTCGGGATCGGCGACGGCTCGTCGGTCCGGGTCGTCTCGCGCCGCGGGACCGTCGAGCTGCCGGCCGTCGTCACCGATCGCGTGCTGCCCGGCACGTGCTTCGCGCCGATCCACTGGGGCGAGATGACGGGGGAGCGGCTCGCCGTCAACGCGGTCACGCACGACGCGGTGGACCCCGACTCGCTCCAGCCCGAGTTCAAGTACTGCGCGGTGCGGCTCGAGCGTGCCCCGATCCGGCTGCCCGTCACGCCGCCGCGGCCCACGTCCGAGGCCGAGACGGCCTGGCTCGCGGGATTCCTCGCGGCGAGGACGCACGCCGGTCTACCGGCCTCTGCGCCGGTCGGTCCGGAGGTGCGCGGGTGGTTCGCCGAGGTGCTGGCCGCCCTCGCTCCCGAGGAGGAGTCCGGCGACGCGGACGTCACGGTCCTCACGGCCTCGCAGACCGGCCGCGTGGAGGACCACGCGCCGCAGCTGGTCGAGCTGCTCCGCGCCCGCGGCGTCTCGACGGTGCACCGCTCGATGCGCGACGCCGGCGACCTGCGCGGCACCGTCCTGTTCGTCACCAGCACCACGGGCGACGGCGATCCGCCCACCGAGGCGGTCGGCCTCTGGCGCCGTCTCGTCGCGCCGGACGCACCCCGGCTGGAGGACCTGCGCTTCAGCGTGCTGGCCTTCGGGGACTCCACCTACGCCGACTTCTGCGGCTTCGGGCGGCGCCTCGACGAGCGGCTGGCCGAGCTCGGAGGCCGACGGCTCGCCCCGCGCACGGAGTGCGAGCCGGCGTACGACGGGCCCGCTGCCGCCTGGCTCGAGGCGGTCGGCCGCGCCCTCGGCGCGACGGACGCACCCCCTGTCACGCCCGCGCGCAGGCCCTCCCTGATGACCCGACTCACCCGCAACGAGCTGCTGACCGCGCCGGGCTCGTCGAAGGAGGTGCGCCGGTTCGGCTTCCACCTGCCCGACGACTCGCTCACGTACGAGCCCGGCGACGCGCTGGCCGTGTCGCCGAGGGTCGACCCGGCGTACGTCGACGCCTGGCTCACCCTCACCGGCCTCGACGGCGACGCCGTCGTGGACTCCGACGGCGAGCCCGTGCGCCTCGCCGACGCCCTCGCCGACCGGTACGACCCCGTGACGATCACACCGGCGGTCGTCCGGCTCGTGATCGAACGCCACCGCGGCACGCTCACCGGCCTGCCCGACCCGGATGACCGCCTCGCCGTGCAGGAGTGGGCGTGGGGCCGTCAGGTCGTCGACCTCCTCCACGACCACCCGACCCTCGCCCGGCTCGACCAGTGGCTCGACGTCCTGCGGCCGCTCACGCCGCGGCAGTACTCGATCTCCTCGAGCCCGCTGGAGGACCCGCACGAGGTGCAGGTGACCGTGGGCGTCGTGCGCCACCGCGTGCACGGTCCGGAGCGCCACGGCATCTGCTCGGGCTTCCTCGCCGACCGCGCGGACGACGTCCGGGTCCACGTGCAGCGCCAGCGCCACTTCCGGCCGCCCGCCGACCCGGACGCCGCGGCGATCATGGTCGGTCCCGGCACGGGCATCGCGCCGTTCCGCGGCTTCCTGGCGCACCGCGCGCTGGCGGGGGAGCCGGGCCGGAACTGGCTGATCTTCGGCGATCGCCACGAGCAGACCGACTTCCTCTACCGCGAGGAGCTCGAGCGGTGGCGCGACGACGGCGTCCTGACCCGCCTCGACACCGCGTTCTCGCGGGACCAGGACCGTCGCGTCTACGTGCAGGACCGGATGCGCGAGCACGGCGCCGAGCTGTGGCGCTGGCTCGACGAGGGCGCCCACCTGTACGTGTGCGGCGACCGCGTGCACATGGCCAAGGACGTCGAGGCCACCCTGCTGCACCTCGCCGAGCGGCACGGTGGGCTGGGCCGCGAGGCGGCCCGCGACTGGCTCGCGGGCCTCGCCGACGAGGGGCGCTACGCGAAGGACGTGTACTGATCTCGATAGGGTCACGAGCATGACCGTGGCCGTCGTCACCGACTCGACCGCGTCGTTGGATCCCGACGACGCGGCGCGCGAGGGCATCACCGTCGTGCCCACGACCGTCATCATCGGCGCGCGCGTCTACACCGAGGGCGTCGACGTCACGTCGCACATGATCGCCGACGCGCTGGCCGACAACGTGCCCGTCAGCACGTCGAGACCCTCGCCCGAGACCTTCCAGGCCGTCTACCGGGCGCTCGCGTCCACCGGCGTCGACGAGATCGTCTCGGTCCACATCAGCTCGAAGGTCTCCGGCACGGTCGACGCCGCGCGCCTGGCCGCCGACCGCGTCGACGTCCCCGTCCGCGTCGTCGACACGATGCAGGTCGGTCTGGCCACGGGCTTCGCCGCGGGTGCCGCGGCTCGCGCCCGCGACGCCGGCGGCACGGCCGAGGAGGTCGAGGCGGCGGCCGTCGCGTCCGCCCGCTCGGCCCGGGTGCTGCTCTACGTGGACACGCTCGAGTACCTGCGCCGCGGCGGCCGGATCGGTCGGGCCGCCGCCCTCATCGGCTCGGCACTCGCGGTGAAGCCGATCCTCACGCTCGAGGACGGCGAGGTGACGCCACTGGAGAAGGTCCGCACGTCGTCGAAGGCCCTCGCCCGCGTGGAGGCGCTCGCCGTGGAGGCCGTCCGCGGCTACGCCGGCGACTACGACATCGGCGTGCTGCACCTGGCGAGCGAGCCCGTCGCGGTCCGCGTCGCCCAGTCGCTCGCGCAGCAGCTGGACCGTCCCGAGATCCCCGTCGACGAGGTCGGCGCGGACATCGGCGCCCACGTCGGTCCGGGGATGATCGCGGTCACCGTCAGCGCCCGCTGATCCACAGGCGGGTCCGACCCGTCGCGGCGCTCCACAGGCGCGCGATGACGGGTTCCGCGCCGAGGCCGGGGATTCCTAGGGTCGCGGCATGGTTCCCGTCCCGCCCGAGACCCGCGCCCAGGTCGCACGGCAGCGCCTGGCCGAGCTGGCCGCGACGTTCGACGCGACGCTCCCCGATCCCGACCGCCCGCCACCGGGCCGGCGCCGCAAGCCGCGCCGCGTGCTGCGACCCGTCCACGTCCGGTTCGCCGGGGTCGTGGGAGGCGCGGCGGCCGTCCTCGTCGTGTGGTGGCTGCTGGCCGGCCGACCGCAGGAGGTCGCCGTGCCCGACCCGACGCCGGTGGCCGTGAGCGAGGGCGCTCCTGCGGCCTCCGCACCCGCGACCCTCGTCATCGACGTGGCGGGGCGGGTGCGACGTCCCGGCATCGTCACGCTGCCGCCGGGCTCGCGCGTGCACGAGGCGATCGAGGCCGCCGGCGGCACGAAGGGCAAGGTCGACACCGCCTCGCTGAACCTCGCGCGCGTCCTCAGCGACGGCGAGCAGGTCGTGGTGGGCGGACCTTCCGCGGGTGCGGCACCCGCAGGTGACGACGCCCCCGCGACCGTCAATCTCAACTCCGCCGACGTCGTCGCCCTCGACGCCCTGCCCGGCGTCGGCCCCGTGACCGCCGAGGCGATCGTGTCGTGGCGCGACGAGAACGGTCCGTTCCGGTCGGTCGAGGACCTGCTCGACGTGAAGGGGATCGGCGAGGCGACCCTGGCCGACCTGCGTGACCGGGTCGCGCTCTGACCTGAGGGTCGTCCCGGCCGCGCTCGCGGTCTGGGCGGCCGCCGCGGCGCTCTCGCACGCGGCGCCCCCGTGGGCGTTCGGCGCCGCTGTCTCCGGCGCGGTGGTCCTCGCCCTCGGCTGGCGACGCCCGGTGCTCGCGTTCCCCGCCGCCGCCCTCGTGGTGGTCGCCGTCACGTGCGGCTGGCGGGTGACGGCGGTGGAGGCGTCGCCGGTCACCGCACTCGCCGAGCGGGGGACCACCGTCCGCGCCGAGGTCCAGGTGCGCCAGGACGGTCGCGTCTACCGCGCGCCCTCGGGTCCCGGCACGGTCGTCCCGGTGATGGTGCGCGTCGTCGAGGCCCGCGGTCGCACGTGGGAGGTGCGCGTGCGCGCCACGGCGTTCGTCGAGGGGTCGCAGTCGCTCGTCACCGGCACGCGGCTGGCGGTGCGCGCCGAGCTCGCGCCCGCCGACGGCCGGGACGAGGCGGCGGTCCTGCGGGTGCGCGAGTGGCGCAGCGTCGGCTCGGGGCCGTGGTGGTGGCGCTGGAGCGAGGTCGTGCGCGCCGGCGTCCGCGACGGTGTCGACCACCGCGACGACCAGGCCGCGGCGCTCGTCCCCGCCCTGGTCGCCGGCGACGAGACCGGACTGTCGGACCGGACCCGCGAGGAGTTCGCGACGACCGGGCTCACCCACCTGCTCGCCGTCTCCGGCGCGAACCTCACGATCGTGCTGGGCATCGTGCTGCTGGGGCTCAAGGCCGTCGGCGCGTCCCGCCGCGTGGTGCTCGCGGCGGGCGCCCTCACGGTGGTCGCGTTCGTGCTCGTCGCACGACCGGAGCCCAGCGTGCTGCGGGCGGCGGTGATGGGATCGGTCGCGCTCGCCGGTCTCCTCGTCGGTCGCACGGGCGCGGGTCTGCGGGCGCTCGCGTGGTCCGTGATCGCGCTGGTCGTGCTGGACCCGTGGCTCGCGACGAGCGCGGGGTTCGTCCTGTCGGTCTGCGCCACGGCCGGCATCATCGCCCTCGCGCCACCCCTGGCCCGTCGCCTCCGCTGGCTGCCCGGGCCACTCGCCACGGCGGTGGCCGTGCCGATCGCGGCTCACCTCGCCTGCCTGCCGGTCGTCACGTCGTTGAGCGGCGAGGTCTCCCTGGTCGCGGTCTTCGCGAACGTCGTCGTGGCCCCCGCCGTCGCGCCCGCCACGGTGGCGGGGCTCGTCGCGGGACTCCTCGACCTCGTCTGGGCGCCCGTCGCGTCGGTCCCTGGCACCGTCGCGTGGGGTGCGGCCTCGGTGATCGTCGCGGTCGCCCGCGTCGGCGCGTCCGTCCCGGGCGCCTCGGTCGCGCGGCCGTGGCCGTGGTGGACGCTGCTGCCACTGGTGCCGGCGCTCGGCGTCGCCCTCTGGTGGCTCGTCCGTCGACCGGCCCTGACCGTCGGCGTCACCCTCGGCCTGCTCGTCGCGATCGTGCGGACGCCGACGCCCGGATGGCCGCCACGGGACGTCGTGGTGGTGGCGTGCGACGTGGGCCAGGGGGACGGGTTCGTCGTGCCGACGGGGCCGGGCGAGGCGATCGTCGTCGACGTCGGGCAGGAGCCCGGACCGATCGACCGCTGCCTCACCGAGCTGGGTGTCGAGCGCATCCCGCTGCTCGTGCTCACCCACGGCGACGCCGACCACGTCGAGGGCTGGCGCGGCGCGGTCCGCGGGCGCGAGGTCGAGGTGCTCGGCGACGGTCCGTCCGGCGGCCCGGGCGTGCCGGCCGCGCGCCGAGTCCGCCTCCTGTCGGGCAGCACGCTTCAGGTCGGCGACGTGCGCCTCGAGGTCCTCTGGCCGCGCACCGACGCCGAGCGCGTCCCACCCGAGGCGCGCAACGACGTGAGCGTGGTGCTGCGGGCCACCGTTCGCGGGCACCGCGTCCTGTTCACCGGCGACCTGGGGGAGGAGGCCCAGCGGGGGCTCGGCCGCCTCCACCCCGACCTGGCCGCCGACGTGCTGAAGGTGGCGCACCACGGCAGCGCCGACCAGTGGCCGGGGCTCGTCGAGAGGGTCGCGCCGACGGTCGCGCTGATCGGCGTGGGCGCCGACAACCCGCACGGTCATCCCACCGGGGCGGCCTTGGACGAGCTGGCCTCGCACGGGGTCTCGGTGTGGCGCACGGACACCTCGGGCACGGTCGCGGTGGTCGACCGCAACGGGAGACTCGTCGTGTCGGCGCGGTGACCTATTCTCGGGACGTGGCGAACCCGTTCGGCAAGATCCTGCTGGTCACCGGCAACTCCGAGTTCCTCTCCGACCGTGCCCGGCGCCAGGCCGTCGCGCAGGTCCGCGAGGCGGCGCCCGAGGCCGAGATCGCCGAGTCGTCCGCCTCCTCGCTCGCCCCGGGCGAGTTCACCGCGCTCACCAGCGCGTCGCTGTTCAGCCAGGCCACGGCCGTCGTGCTCACCGACCTGCAGGACCTCGGCGAGCAGGTCGCCGCCGAGCTGCTCCAGTACGCCGCGTCGCCGTCCGACGACACGGCCGTCGTGCTGGTGCACGGCGGGGGAGCGAAGGGCAAGGGCCTGCTCGACAAGCTGCGCAAGACCGCGGCCGTCAGCGAGGTCGCCCAACAGGCGCCGAAGTACGAGCGCGACCTCATCGCGTGGGTGCGCCAGGAGGCGCGCTCGCGCGGCCGAGCGATCGACGACGAGGGCGCGGCGCTGCTCGTGGCGGCGGTCGGCTCGGACCTGCGGTCCCTGGCCGCGGCCGTCGACCAGCTGGTCACCACCCTCGCCGAGGGGGAGCGGCTCGACGCCGCGGTCGTCGGACGGTACTTCGGCGGGCGCGCCGAGGTGCGCGGCTACGAGATCGCCGACGCGGCCCTCGACGGGCGCCTCGACCTCGCGCTCGAGCGGGCCCGGTGGGCCGAGGCCGCGAAGGTCGCGCCGCTGCTCATCACCGCGGCGCTCGCGTCCGGCCTTCGCCAGCTGGCGCGCGTCGCCACGGCCGACCCCGGCCTGCGCGACGCCGACCTGGCCCGTGAGGTGGGCGCGCCGCCGTTCAAGATCCGCACGCTGCGCCAGAGCGCTCGCGGCTGGACCGAGGCGTCCCTGCGCCAGGCGCTCGACGCCGTCGCCCGCGCCGACCTCGCGGTCAAGGGCGGCTCGGCCGAGCCGGGTCACGCGGTCGAGCGGATGATCATCGACATCGCGGTCGCGCGCTCGCGCGGCTGACTCCCGAACGCACGAACGCCCCGCCACCCATCGGGTGCGGGGCGTTCGAGGCGGAGCTCAGAGAGCGGCGGCCTTCTTGGCGATCGCCGACTTGCGGTTCGCAGCCTGGTTCTTGTGGATGACACCCTTCGAAGCAGCCTTGTCGAGCTTCTTCGCGGTGTCGGCGGCGAGGACCTTCGCCTCGTCGGCGTTGCCGGCCTCGACGGCCTCCTGGAAGCGGCGAACCGAGGTCTTCAGTGCCGAGCGCACGGACTTGTTGCGCTCGCGCGCGGCCTCGTTCTGCCGGTTGCGCTTGATCTGCGACTTGATGTTCGCCACGGCAAACCTGTTCTTTCGTCGTTCTGGGTGATGAGAAGTCTGGTCGCGTCCGAGCCCGTCGTACGGTGGGCTGGACACGCAATCGTCAATGCTACCAGCGGTGACGGTCGGTCCTCAAATCCGGTGCGTCTCGTAGGCTACGGGCGTGCAGCTCCTCTACGACATCCTGGTCTGGGTCCACATCGCGTGCTGGGTCGCGGCCCTCGTCCTGTGGGCCATGTCCCTCAAGGCTCCGCGCGTCCCGAAGGGCATGGCGCACGCCGTCGCCACGGCCCTGGTCATCGGCATCGTGCTGACCGGCATCGGCTCGGCCAGCGAGGCCGTCCACGACCCGAACAACGCGAAGGTGGGCGTCAAGCTCGTCATCGCCGCGGTCGCCACCGCGCTGGCGTTCATGAAGCAGAAGCTCCCCGCGCCGAACCCGTGGGGACACGTCGTGGCGGCCCTCGTGCTCGTCAACGTCGTGATCGCGTACGCCTGGCGCTGATCGGCTGTCACGACCCCTGTGCGGGTCGTGGACAATGGATCTCACCATGACGCGCCCCACCACCGCCCCGGCCCCGGGGTCGACGCCGCCCGACCTGCTGCGGAACTTCTGCATCATCGCGCACATCGACCACGGCAAGTCGACCCTCGCCGACCGCATGCTGCAGCTGACCGGCGTCGTGGACGAGCGCGCCGCCCGCGCCCAGTACCTCGACCGGATGGACATCGAGCGCGAGCGCGGCATCACGATCAAGAGCCAGGCCGTGCGGATGCCGTTCACGAAGTCCGACGGCGACGACGCGGGCACGACCTACGTGCTCAACATGATCGACACGCCCGGGCACGTGGACTTCACCTACGAGGTGAGCCGCTCGCTCGAGGCGTGCGAGGGCGCGATCCTGCTGGTCGACGCGGCCCAGGGCATCGAGGCGCAGACGCTGGCGAACCTCTACCTGGCGATGGACGCCGACCTGCACATCATCCCGGTGCTCAACAAGATCGACCTGCCGGGCGCGCAGCCGGAGAAGTACGCCGAGGAGATCGCCGGGATCATCGGCGGCGACCCCGACGACGTGCTGCGGGTCTCGGCGAAGACCGGCCAGGGCGTCGAGGCGCTGCTGAACCTCATCGTCGACGAGGTCCCGCCGCCCGAGGGCGATCCCGACGGCCCGCCGCGTGCGCTGATCTTCGACTCCGTCTACGACACGTACCGCGGCGTCGTGACCTACGTCCGCGTGGTCGACGGCAAGCTCAGCCACCGCGACAAGATCAAGATGATGTCCACCGGCGCGGTCCACGAGATGCTCGAGGTCGGCGTGATCAGCCCCGAGCCCGTCAAGGAGGACCACCTCGGCGTGGGCGAGGTCGGCTACCTCATCACCGGCGTGAAGGAGGTCCGCCAGAGCCGCGTCGGCGACACCGTAACGTCGGCCACGAAGCCGGCCTCCGAGCCGCTCGGCGGCTACCAGCACCCGAACCCGATGGTGTTCTCCGGCCTGTACCCGATCGACGGCGACGACTTCTCCACCCTGCGCGACGCGCTGGAGAAGCTGCAGCTCAACGACGCGGCGCTGGTCTACGAGCCCGAGTCGTCCGGCGCACTGGGCTTCGGCTTCCGCATCGGCTTCCTGGGCCTGCTGCACCTGGAGATCGTCCGCGAGCGGCTCGAGCGCGAGTTCAACCTCGACCTCATCTCCACGGCGCCCAACGTGGTCTACCGCATCGAGCTCGAGGACGGCAGCGAGCACGTCGTCACCAACCCGAGCGAGTACCCGAACTCGGGCAAGATCGCGAAGGTCTACGAGCCCGTCGTCTCGGCCACGATCCTGGCGCCCTCGGACTACATCGGCACGATCATGGAGCTCTGCCAGGCGCGACGCGGCCAGCTCGGCGGCATGGACTACCTGTCCGAGGACCGCGTCGAGATCCGCTACACGCTGCCGATGGGCGAGATCATGTTCGACTTCTTCGACGCGCTGAAGTCGCGCACGAAGGGCTACGCCTCGCTGAACTACGAGCTCGCCGGCGAGCAGGCCGCCGACCTGGTGAAGGTCGACATCCTGCTGCAGGGCGAGGTGGTCGACGCGTTCAGCGCGATCGTCCACCGCGACAGCGCCTACACGTACGGCGTCGCGCTCGCGGGCAAGCTCAAGGAGCTCATCCCGCGCCAGCAGTTCGAGGTGCCGATCCAGGCCGCCATCGGCGCGCGCGTCATCGCCCGCGAGAACATCCGCGCGATCCGCAAGGACGTCCTCGCCAAGTGCTACGGCGGCGACATCAGCCGCAAGCGCAAGCTGCTGGAGAAGCAGAAGGAAGGCAAGAAGCGCATGAAGATGGTCGGTCGCGTCGAGGTCCCCCAGGAGGCGTTCATCGCCGCCCTCTCCACCGGGGACGCCAAGCAGTCCTGAGCCCTCGGGGCCAACTGTGACGAGAAACACCCGCGTGGCCCGTACGCGCGGGTAGGGTGACGGGCATCACAGTGTCGACCGTCCCCCGGGAGCTCTCCAATGTCCGTCTCCGCCGCCGACCAACTCACGATCGTCCAGAACCGCGCCCGCAGCGTCGGTGAGCTGTTCTTCAGCCGCGTCGACGCGTCGGGTCCCCGCGAGGCGTTCCGCTACCCCGATGCCGACGAGAACTGGCACTCGCTGACCTGGACCCAGTCCGGCGAGAAGGTCACGAAGCTGGCTGCAGGCCTCGTCGCCCTGGGCGTCGAGCCCGAGGAGCGCGTCGCGATCGCGTCGGGCACGCGCATCGAGTGGATCCTGTCCGACCTCGCCATCAACTCCGCGGGCGCGGCCACGACCACCGTCTACCCCAGCACGGTGACGAACGACGTCGTCTACATCCTGGCCGACTCCGAGAGCCGCGTCGTCTTCGCCGAGGACGACAGCCAGGTCGCGAAGCTGCGCGAGGGCCGCGCCGAGCTGCCGCAGGTGGCCAAGGTCGTCGTCTACGAGGGCGAGACCGACGGCGACTGGGTCATCTCGTTCCAGGACCTGCTGGACCTCGGCGAGAAGCACCTCGCCGACCACCCGGGCGTCGTGCAGGAGCGCATCGCGGCCACGGGCCCCGAGTCCCTGGCCACGCTGATCTACACGTCGGGCACCACCGGCCGTCCCAAGGGCGTTCGCCTCGTGCACGACTGCTGGACCTACGAGGGCGCCGCCGTGGCCGCGCCCGGCTTCCTCTCCATCGACGACCTCGAGTACCGCTGGCTGCCGATGGCGCACTCGTTCGGCAAGGTGCTGCTGACGACGCAGCTCGCCGTCGGCTTCCCGTGCGCGGTCGACGGCCGCGTGCCGAAGATCGTCGAGAACCTCGCGGTCGTGAAGCCCACGTTCATGGGCGCCGCGCCGCGCATCTTCGAGAAGGCCTACGGACGCATCGTCGGCATGATGGAGGAGGAGGGCGGCCCCAAGCTCAAGCTCTTCCACTGGGCCGAGCGCGTCGGCCTGCAGGTCTCGCGCCTCACCCGGGCCGGCAAGCCCGTACCCCTGCCGCTGAAGGTGCAGCACGCGATCGCCGACAGGCTCGTGTTCTCCAAGGTCCGCGACCGCTTCGGCGGGCGCGTCCGGTTCTTCATCTCCGGCGCCGCCTCGCTCTCCACCGACATCGCCGAGTGGTTCCACGCCGCCGGCATCCTCGTGCTGGAGGGCTACGGCCTGACCGAGACGTCGGCCGGCGCCGTCGTGGCCCACCCCGACGACTTCAAGATCGGCACCGTCGGCCGACCGTTCCCCGGCTCCGAGGTCAAGATCGCCGAGGACGGCGAGGTCCTCATCAAGGGCCCGAACGTCATGCGCGGCTACCACAACCTCGAGACCGAGTCGGCGTCCGCGCTGACCGACGACGGCTGGCTCGCCACCGGCGACATCGGCGAGTTCGACGCCGACGGCTTCCTGCGGATCACCGATCGCAAGAAGGACCTCTTCAAGACCTCGGGCGGCAAGTACGTCGCGCCGTCGCACATCGAGGGCATCTTCAAGGCGGTGTGCCCGTTGGCCAGCCAGATGGTGGTGCACGGCAACGACCGCAAGTTCTGCTCGGCGCTCATCACGCTCGACCCCGACGCCGTCGACGGCTGGGCCGAGCACCACGGCATGTCCGGCAAGTCCTACCAGGAGATCGTGTCCTCGCCCGGCATCCAGCAGCAGATCGCGCAGGACGTGGAGGAGCTCAACGCGAAGCTCAACCCGTGGGAGACGATCAAGAAGTGGGCCGTCCTCGACCACGACCTGTCGATCGAGTCCGGGGAGATCACGCCGAGCATGAAGGTCAAGCGCCGGGTCGTCGAGGAGCGCTACGCCGACGTGCTCGACGGCTTCTACGCCGGGGCCTGACGGGCCGCCACGTACCCTTGGTGCGTGGCGTTCGGCATCTACCTGCACGTGCCGTTCTGCTCGGTGCGGTGCGGCTACTGCGACTTCAACACGTACACCGCCGACGAGCTCGGCGGACCCGACGTGGTCGGTGCGTCGCGCACCACCTACATCCAGGCGGCGCTGCGCGAGCTCGACCTCGTGCCCGAGCGCACGGTCGACACCGTGTTCGTCGGCGGCGGCACGCCGTCGCAGGTGCCTGCGGGTGACCTCGTGCGGTTCCTGAAGGCGGTCGACGCGCGCGGCGCGCTGGCCCCCGGTGCCGAGGTCACCACCGAGGCCAACCCCGACAGCGTCTCGCCGGCCTCGCTCGCCGAGCTGCGCGAAGGCGGCTTCACCCGGATCTCGTTCGGCATGCAGTCCGCCGTGCGGCACGTCCTGTCGGTGCTCGACCGCACGCACGATCCCGAGCGTGTTCCGCAGGCCGTGGCCTGGGCGCGCGAGGCCGGCTTCGAGCAGGTCAGCCTCGACCTCATCTACGGCTCGCCCACCGAGACGATGGACGACTGGCGTCACACCGTGGAGGCGGCGCTGGAGATGGAGCCCGACCACATCAGCGCCTATGCGCTGATCGTCGAGGACGGCACCGCCTTCGCCCGCAAGGTCCGTCGCGGTGAGGTCGTCATGCCCGACGACGACGAGACCGCGGACAAGTACCTGCTGGCCGACGACCTGCTCGAGGCCGCGGGGCTGCGCTGGTACGAGCTGTCGAACTGGGCTCGCGACGAGGCGGCACAGTGCCGTCACAACGTCGGCTACTGGAACGGCGGCGAGTGGTGGGGCGTCGGACCCGGCGCGCACTCGTTCGTCGACGGTGAGCGCTGGTGGAACGTCAAGCACCCCGCCGCCTACGCGCAGCGGCTCACGGCGGGGGAGTCGCCCCGTGCCGACGGCGAGCGTCCCGACGCCGACGCGCGTCACCTCGAGGACGTCATGCTGCGCATCCGGCTGGCCGAGGGGATCGAGCCGAGCCTGCTCGGCGACGTGAGCCGGTTCGTCGACGCGGGCTGGCTCGAGCCGCGCGGCGACCGCGTGGTGCTGACCCGCACGGGCCGCCTCATGGCCGACCGTGTGGTCCTTGAGGCTGTCGGCGACCTCTGAGGTCTGTTCGGCACCCTGTCGGCTGCGCTACGTTCGCCCCATGGGGGACGTGGAGGTCACCACCTCGAAGGTCAGCCGCCCGGTCCTGACCGCGATGGTCATCGGCTCCATGGTCGGAGCCGGGGTCTTCTCGCTGCCGGCGCGCTTCGGCACGGCCACGGGCGTCGCGGGCGCCCTCATCGCGTGGACGATCGCCGGCACCGGCATGCTCATGCTGGCCTTCTGCTTCCAGGCCCTCGCGGTGCGCAAGCCCGAGCTGGACTCCGGCGTGTTCATCTACGCCAAGGCCGGGTTCGGCGACTACGTCGGCTTCAACTCCGCGGTCGGCTTCTGGGCCAGCACGATGGCCGGCAACGCCTTCTACTGGGTCTTCATCTCCGCGACGATCGGCGCGTTCTTCCCCGAGTTCGGCGACGGCGACACGCTCCTGGCGGTCGCGATCTCCTCGGCGGGCGTGTGGGTGTTCCACGTCCTCATCGCGCGCGGCGTCCGCGACGCGGCCGTCATCAACCGCCTCGTCACGATCTTCAAGATCATCCCGATCCTCGTGTTCATCGTGGTGCTGGGCCTGAGCTTCGACGCGGGCACGTTCAGCGAGAACTTCTTCGCCTACGGCGACCTCGGCTCGATGACCGAGCAGGTCAAGAACACGATGCTCGTCACGACCTTCGTCTTCATCGGCATCGAGGGCGCGAGCGTCTACTCCCGCTACGCCCAGCGGCGCGAGCACGTCGGCCAGGCCACGGTGGTGGGCTTCCTGAGCGTGCTGGCGATCTTCTCGCTCGTCACCCTCGTGTCGTACGGCGCGTTCCCGCAGTCGCAGATCGCGAACACCCGGCAGCCGTCGATGGTGGGTCTCTTCGAGGAGACCGTCGGCCCGTGGGGCGAGTGGTTCATCAGCGCGGGTGTCATCGTGTCGGTGCTCGGCGCCTACCTCGCGTGGACCCTGATGGCCGCCGAGGTCGCGTTCGTCCCCGCCCGCAGCAACGACATGCCGCGGTTCCTCGGCCGCGAGAACGCCTCGGGAACCCCGATCGCCGCGCTCATCGCGACCACGATCGGCGTGCAGGCCCTGCTGGCGCTGACGCTGTTCGTCGACGACTCGCTCAACTTCATGCTGGACCTCACCACGAGCCTCGCGCTCGTGCCGTACCTGCTGGCGGCGGCCTACGCGCTGAAGCTGACCCTGTCGGGTGAGACCTACGAGGAGGACTCCTCCGAGCGGGTGAAGCACGGAGTCTTCGCGGGCGTCGCCACCGCGTACGCGATCTTCCTCTTCGTCGCCGCAGGTCTGGAGTTCCTGCTGTTGTCGTGCCTGCTCTACGCGCCCGCGGTGCTGCTCTACGTCATCGCGCGCTTCGAACGCCGTCTGCGGATCTTCACCGTGTCGGAGGGGGCGTTGTGCGCGATCATCTTCATGGGCGCCGTCGTCGCCCTGTTCGCACTCGTCACCGGCTGGATCACGCTGTGATGCCACGTCCCGAAGGAGCCCCATGACGAACCCGTCCGACGCCTACGGCGTCCACTCCGAGGTCGGTCGACTGCGGAAGGTCCTGGTCTGCGCGCCGGGTCTCGCGCACGAGCGACTCACGCCGTCGAACTGCGACGACCTGCTCTTCGACGACGTGCTGTGGGTGCAGAACGCGCAGCGCGACCACGAGGACTTCGTGGGGAAGATGCGCGAGCGGGACGTCGAGGTCGTCGAGCTGCACGACGTGCTCGCCGACACGATGGCCGACCGCGCGGCCCGGGCCTGGCTGCTCGACCGCAAGATCGTCGCGAACGAGGTCGGCGTCGGGCTCGTGGAGGAGACCCGCGGCTACCTCGACGACCTGCCCGCCGACGAGCTGACCCGCTTCCTCATCGGAGGCCTCTCCACCCGCGACCTGCCGCGCGAGCTTGCGCCGGGATACCGCGCGCTGGTGCGGGAGGCGCACGGCGGCCACGAGTACCTCATGCCGCCGCTGCCGAACACGCTCTACACGCGCGACACCACGTGCTGGGTGTACGGCGGCGTCACGCTGAACCCGCTGTACTGGGCGGCGCGCAAGGACGAGACGCTGCTGATGAAGGCGGTCTACGAGTTCCATCCCGACTTCGCCGGCTCGAAGGTCTGGTGGGGCGACCCCGAGGTCAACTGGGGGACCGCCACGGTCGAGGGCGGCGACGTCCTCGTCCCCGGCAACGGGGTCGTGCTGATCGGCATGAGCGAGCGGTCGTCGCGCCAGGGCATCACCCAGCTGGCCAAGTCGCTGTTCGACCAGGGCGCCGCCGAGAAGGTGATCGTCGCCGGCATGCCGAAGCTGCGCGCCGCGATGCACCTCGACACGGTGTTCACGTTCGCCGACCGCGACGTCGTGACGATCTACCCCGACATCGTGAACACGATCCACGCGTTCACCGTGCTGCCGGGCGAGGGTCTCCCGGGCATCGAGGTCATCGACCACGAGGACACCCCGTTCCTCGACGTGGTCGCCGACGCGCTGGGCATCGAGAAGTTCCAGGTCGTCGAGACGGGCGGCAGCGAGTACGACACCGAGCGCCAGCAGTGGGACAGCGGCAACAACCTCGTCGCCCTCGAGCCGGGCGTCGTGGTGGCCTACGACCGCAACACCCACACGAACTCGCTGCTGCGCAGGGCCGGCATCGAGGTCATCGAGATCGTCGGAGCCGAGCTCGGGCGCGGCCGCGGGGGCGGGCACTGCATGACGTGCCCGATCATCCGTGAGCCCCTCGACGGCTGAGCCGCGCCGCCGCTGGCTGCGCTTCGCGGTCACCGTCGGGTTGACGCTGCTGGTCCTGGTCGTCGGGATCAGCCTCGCGGACGAGATCGACTGGGAGGGCGTCCGGTCCTCGCTCGCCCGCCTCGAGGCGTGGCAGCTCGCGGTGCTGTGCCTGGGCCTGCTGCTGCGGCAGTGGCTCAACGCGCTGCCGCTGGCCCTGTTCATCGAGGGCCTCTCGTCGTGGCGGGCGATGCAGAACGACCAGGCCGCGATCCTCATGACCACGGTCGCGCCGCCCCCGGCGGACTACGTGATGCGGTTCGCCATCTTCACGTCCTGGGGGATCGCGCTGCCCGCCGCGGTGGCCGGCTCGGTCATGAACACGCTCTCGTTCTACGTCGTGCGGTTCGGGGCGCCGGTGCTGGGCAGCCTGCTGATGATCCTCCTCGGCACGTTCCACCTCGGTGAGCTGCTCGGCGCCCTGCCGAGCATGCTCGTGAGCGTCGCGATCCTCGGGGCGCTGTGGCTGGCGTTCCGTGGCGAGGCGTTCACGGCCGCGCTCGCGCGCCGGGCGGGCGACCTCGTGGCGCGGGTGCGGCCGAAGGTCTCGGGGGAGGCCTGGGCGGAGTCGGCGGCCGGCTTCCGTCGCCAGGTCATCGGGCGGGTGCCGCGGGCGCTGCCGCGCTCGCTGCTCGCGCTGACGGCCATGGTGCTGGTGGACGCGACGCTGCTCGTCGCGTCGCTCCGGTTCGTCGGTGTGGACGCCCAGCAGGTGCCCGCGATCGAGGTCGTCGTGGCGTTCCTCGTCGCCTACCCGCTCACGCTGTTCCCGTTCTCGGGCATCGGCATCCTCGACGCGGTGGTCATCGCGACCCTCCTCAGCGTCGGCACCGACGTGTACGAGGAGGGCGTGATCGCAGGATTCTTCGTGTGGCGCATCGTGACGATCGGCGGCCCGATCCTGCTGGGCCTGCTGTCGGTGGCGCTGTGGAAGTGGGAGCTGCTGCGGCGCCCGACTACGCCGGCTGCGTGACGAAGTCGATGAGCTCCTCGACCCGCCCCAGGAAGGCCGGCTCGAGGTCGGTCCAGGAGTCGACCCGGCCGAGGATCGCCTTCCACGCCCGCGCGATGTCGGCCTGCTCGGCGTGCGGCCAGCCGAGGTGGGCGCAGATGCCCTTCTTCCACTCGATGGTGCGGGGGATCGTGGGCCACGCGTCCATGCCGAGGCGCTGCGGCTTCACGGCCTGCCACACGTCGACGTAGGGGTGACCCACCACCAGCAGGTGCGGCACGTGGGCGACGGCGTCGGCGAGGCGCTGCTCCTTCGAGCCGGGCACGAGGTGGTCGACGAGGACGCCGAGGCGGCGCTTCGGGCCGGGGGAGAAGTCGCGCACGATGCCCGCGAGGTCGTCGATGCCGCCGAGGTGCTCCACGGCCACGCCCTCGGCGCGCAGGTCGTCGCCCCAGACCTTCTCGACGAGCTCGGCGTCGTGGCGACCCTCGACGAAGATGCGGCTGGGCAGCGCGACCTTCGCGCGGGTGTCGGCCGCGACGCGCGAGCCCGAGGCGGTGCGGGTGGGCGCGGCGGCGACCTTCGGCGTGGGCGCGACGAGCACGACGGGCTTGCCCTCCATGAGGAAGCCGGGGCCGAGCGGGAAGACCTTGCGTCGCATCCGGCGGTCCTCCAGCTCCACGGTGCCGAGGTCGCGCTCGACACGCATGATCTCGCCGACGAAGCCGGAGGAGGCCTCCTCGACGACCAGGCCGGGATCGGCGGCCAGCTCGGTGGAGCGGCCTCGGGCGGGCCGGCGCCAGTCGCCGGAGAGCACGTCGGACCCGTAGCGGTCAGCCATGGCCGAACCACACGCCCAGGAGTCGCTGGTGGAAGTCCTCGACGTCGTCCTTCGTGCCGCTGTCGAGCGTGTCGCCGGCGATGAGGCCGATCGCGAGGTCGACCGCGGCGGGCCAGGTCTCGGGGACCTCGGCCGGTATCTCGTCGGTGACGAGAGCGCCGAGCGCGACCTCGGGCGCGTGACCGGGGCGGGTGACCACCATGACGAGCTCGCCGCCCTCGGGCCCATGGCCCAGGTGCGAGACCTCGACGAACGCCTCGCCGACGGCGCCGGCCCAGACCGACGCCATCGAGCCGCCGCGCGACTCGTGGGCGACGGTGGTGCCGTCGGGGGCGGTCACGGCGTAGGGGGTGTAGACGAGGACCTGGTCCCCGTCGACGACCTCGATCGCGCCGTCGGGGCGCACGGAGACCTCACTCACCCCGACAGGTTGCCATGTCCGCGGACGCCGTTCGTGCAGGCACACCGCCCTCGACGGCCTCGCTAGACTGGCACTGGTCAGGGTCGAGTGCCAGCAGCGTGGGAGGTGACAGCGTGATCGAGGACCGCCGGCTCAACGTCCTGCGAGCCATCGTCGAGGACTACGTCGCCACGCAGGAGCCCGTCGGCTCGAAGGCGCTGGTCGAGCGCCACCGCCTCGGCGTCTCGCCCGCCACGATCCGCAACGACATGGCCGCCCTGGAGGACGAGGGGTACCTCACCGCGCCGCACACCAGCGCCGGCCGGATCCCCACCGACAAGGGCTACCGGATGTTCGTCGACCGGCTCGCCGAGGTCAAGGCGCTGTCGGGCGCCGAGCGCCGCGCGATCGAGACCTTCCTGTCCGGCGCGATCGACGTCGACGACATCGTCATGCGCAGCGTGAAGATCCTCGCCCAGCTGACCAACCAGGTCGCGATCGTGCAGTACCCGTCGCTGACCCGGTCGACGGTGCGCCACGTCGAGCTCGTCGCGCTCGAGGGCTCGCGCGTGCTGATCGTGGTCATCACCAGCAGCGGCCGCGTCGAGCAGCGCATCGTCGAGCTCGCCCAGACCCCCGGCGAGGGCCTGTTGGGCGACCTCAAGTCGCGCCTCGTGCGGGCCACCCTCGGCGAGCGCCTGCCCGAGGCCTCGCTGCGCCTGGCCGAGCTGATCGACACGTTCGAGGTCGACGACCGCCCCGTCGTCTCCGCGATCGTCACCACGCTGGCCAACACGTTCTCCAACGAGCGGTCCGACGAGCGCGTCGCGGTCGGTGGCACCGCCAACCTGGCCCGCTTCGGCGCCGACTTCGACACCGCCATCCGGCCCGTGCTGGAGGCGATGGAGGAGCAGGTCGTGCTGCTGCACCTGTTGGGGGAGGCCACGGTCGGCCCACACGTGCGGATCGGCCGCGAGACCGGACGCGACGACCTGTCGGGCACGGCCGTCGTCTCCAGCACCTACGGACCCGACGGGGAGTCCTTCGCCCAGCTGGGCACGATGGGGCCGACCCGCATGGACTACCCCGCCACGATGGCCGCCGTCGGCGCCGTCGCCCGCTACGTCGGGCGAATCCTCGCCGACGGCTGAGCGCTCCACCTCGGACTGCGAAAGAGAAGAGATCTTGGACTACTACGAACTGCTGGGCGTGTCGCGCGAGGCGACCCCGGAGGAGCTGAAGAAGGCCTACCGCAAGGCGGCCCGCAAGTGGCACCCCGACGTGAGCGACGCCCCCGACGCCGCCGAGCGCTTCAAGGAGGTCACGACCGCCTACGAGGTGCTGTCCGACCCCCAGAAGCGGTCGATCTACGACCGCGGCGGCGACCCGCTGTCGGCCGGCGGCGGCATGGGCGGCGGCTTCGGCCAGGGCTTCAGCTTCGACGACATCATGGACGCGTTCTTCGGCCAGACGTCGTCGCGCGGCCCGCGCCCGCGCACCCAGCGTGGCCAGGACGCGCTGCTGCGCCTCTCGGTCAGCCTCGCCGAGGCGGCGTTCGGCGTCCAGCGCGAGATCAAGGTCGACACCGCGGTCACGTGCGAGGTCTGCGACGGCTCCGGCGCGAACGCCGGCTCCGAGCCGGTCACGTGCGGCACCTGCCACGGTCACGGCAGCGTCCACCACGTCCAGCGCTCGCTGCTCGGCGACATCCGCACCTCGCGCCCCTGCCCCACCTGCCACGGCTACGGCACCGTCATCCCCGACCCCTGCCGCGAGTGCAACGGCGAGGGCCGGGTCCGCTCGCGCCGCAGCCTGCAGGTCAACGTGCCGGCCGGTGTCGACGACGGCAACCGGATCCAGCTCGCGGGCGAGGGCGAGGTCGGCGCCGGGGGAGGCCCCGCCGGTGACCTCTACATCGAGATCAAGGTGGCGCGTCACCCCGTCTTCACGCGTCAGGGCGACGCGCTGGCCTGCCAGATCACGGTGCCGATGACGGCCGCCGCGCTCGGCACCCGCATCGACCTGCCCACGATCGACGCCGACCGCGAGGACGTCGAGGCCGACCAGCGGACCGTCGCGATCGAGGTGCCCGCCGGCACGCAGTCGGGCGAGACCGTCGTGGCGCGCGGCCACGGCGTCCCGCGCCTGCGTGGCTCGGGACGCGGCGACCTCACGGTGCAGGTCGTGGTGGAGACGCCGCGCGACCTCGACGCCGAGCAGCGCGAGCTGCTGGAGAAGCTGGCCGCGTCCCGCGGCGAGGAGCACGTCGACCCGGTCGTGGGTCACCACTCCCGCTCCGGCGTCTTCGGCCGCATCCGCGACGCCTTCAAGTAGGCCGCGGCGGGTCGCTAGAGTCGCCCCATGGCTGCTGACTGCATCTTCTGCAAGATCGTCGCCGGGGAGATCCCGGCCGAGATCGTCGCCGAGTCCGAGCACACGATCGCGTTCCGCGACATCAACCCGAAGGCGCCCGTCCACGTGCTCGTGGTGCCGAAGGTCCACGAGCCCGACGCGGCCTCGCTCGCCTCGGCCGAGCCGGTCGTCGCGGCCGAGCTCCTCGCGCAGACGCGTGTGGTGGCCACGCAGGAGGGGTACGAGGACTACAACCTGGTGTTCAACACCGGGGCGAACGCGGGACAGACCGTCTTCCACGCGCACGTGCACCTGCTCGCAGGCGTCGACGTCTCGAAGCTGTTCCTGGCCTGACGCTACGCTGGAGGGGTATGACTGACGACACTGCACCGCCGCGGCACACGGTGACGATTCCCGCATCCGTGCCCCTGGTCTCCCTGTTCGGGCCCGCCGACGAGTTCCTGCGTCTCATGGAGGCGGCGTTCGACGCCCGGATCCATGCCCGCGGCAACGAGGTCACGATCACGGGCGAGCCCGCCGAGGCCGCCCTCGTGGAGCGACTCCTCGACGAGCTCGTCACGATCCTGCGCACCGGGCAGGCGCTCACGTCCGAGACGGTCGAGCGCAGCATCGGCATGCTGCGCACCGAGACGCAGGAGCGCCCGGCCGACGTGCTGAGCCTCAACATCCTGTCGAACCGCGGCCGCACGATCCGCCCCAAGACGCTCAACCAGAAGAAGTACGTCGACGCGATCGACGAGCACACGATCGTCTTCGGCATCGGTCCCGCCGGCACCGGCAAGACCTACCTCGCGATGGCCAAGGCCGTGCAGGCGCTGCAGGCCAAGGAGGTCACCCGGATCATCCTGACCCGGCCCGCGGTCGAGGCCGGCGAGCGGCTGGGCTACCTGCCGGGCACCCTCAGCGAGAAGATCGACCCGTACCTGCGTCCGCTGTACGACGCGCTGCACGACATGCTCGATCCCGAATCGATCCCCAAGCTGCTGACGTCGGGCGTCATCGAGGTCGCGCCGCTGGCCTACATGCGCGGCCGCACGCTCAACGACGCGTTCATCATCCTCGACGAGGCGCAGAACACCACCGCCGAGCAGATGAAGATGTTCCTCACCCGCCTGGGCTTCGGCTCGAAGATGGTCGTCACGGGCGACGTCACGCAGGTCGACCTGCCCGGTGGCGCCACCAGCGGCCTGCGCGTGGTGCAGCAGATCCTCGACGACGTGCGCGACGTGCACTTCAGCCGGCTCACCAGCCACGACGTCGTCCGCCACAAGCTGGTCGGCCGCATCGTCGCCGCCTACGACCAGTACGAGGCGAACGGTCGCGGACGCGCCGACGCCGCCGGGGGAGCGCATGACCGTCGACGTCCTCAATGAGTCCGGGGTCGACGACGTCGACGTCGCGGCCCTCACCTCGCTGTGCCGGTTCGTCATGCGCCGCATGCGCCTGCACCCGCAGACCGAGATGACGCTGCGCCTCGTCGACGTCGACACGATCGCCGTGCTCAACGAGCAGTGGATGGGCAAGAAGGGCCCCACCGACGTGCTCTCGTTCCCCATGGACGAGCTGACGCCGGGCCGCGACGACGAGGAGCGCGACGCGGGCTACCTCGGCGACATCGCGCTGTGTCCTCAGGTCGCCGAGCAGCAGGCCCCGGCCGCCGGTCACGACCGCGACGACGAGATGGCGCTGCTCACCGTCCACGGCATCCTGCACCTGCTGGGCTACGACCACGCCGAGCCCGAGGAGCACGCCGAGATGTTCGGCATTCAGGGCCGCCTGCTGCTCGAGTGGGCCGACCCGGCCCTCCGGGAGAGCTGAGATGAGTGGTCCAGCCATAGCCCTGGCCGTCTTCCTCGTGGTGCTGGCCGGCGTGCTGGTGGCGGTGGAGGCGGCCCTCTCCACGTTCTCGCGCGCCCGCGCCGACGAGCTCACCGAGGCGGGCGTCGGCGGCGCCAAGCGCCTCGCGCGGATCCTCGAGGACCCGGCGCCCTACCTGAACTCCGTGCTGCTCCTGCGCATGCTGGCCGAGACCACGGGCATCGTGCTCGTCGCGGCGATCGTCGCCGACGAGGTCGAGGGCTACTGGCAGAACGTCCTCATCGCCGCCGGTCTCATGTCGGTGGTGTCGTTCGTCGTCATCGGCGTCGCGCCGCGCACGCTGGGCCGGCAGCACTCCGAGAGCATCGCCGTGGCCTCCGCCGCGCCGGTGATCTGGCTGACCGTGCTGCTGGGTCCCGTCCCGCGGCTGCTGATCCTGCTGGGCAACGCGCTCACCCCGGGCCGCGGCTTCGCCGAGGGCCCGTTCGCGTCGGAGGTCGAGGTCCGCGAGCTCGTCGACCTCGCCGCCGCCAGCTCGGTGATCGAGTCCGACGAGTCCAAGATGATCCAGTCCGTGTTCGAGCTGGGCGACACGATCGTCCGCGAGGTCATGGTGCCGCGCCCCGACCTGGTCTACATCGAGAAGCACAAGACGCTGCGCCAGGCGATGTCGCTTGGCCTGCGCAGCGGCTACTCGCGCATCCCCGTGATCGGCGAGAACCTCGACGACGTCATCGGCATGGCGTACCTCAAGGACGTCACGAAGCGCGTCTTCGACAATCACGCGGCCGAGACCACCGAGAAGGTCGACTCGATCTGCCGCCCGTGCGTCTACGTGCCCGACACCAAGCACGCCGACGACCTGCTGCGCGAGATGCAGGCGCAGCGCACCCACGTGGCGATCGTGATCGACGAGTTCGGCGGCACCGCCGGCATGGTGACGATCGAGGACATCCTCGAGGAGATCGTCGGCGAGATCACCGACGAGTACGACGACGAGCCCGATGAGCGCGAGCAGCTGTCCGACGGCGCCTGGCGCGTCAGCGCCCGCTTCGACGTCGACGACCTCGAGGAGCTCTTCGGCATCCCCGTCGAGGACGAGGACGTCGACTCCGTGGGCGGCCTCATGGCCAAGCACCTCGGCACCGTCCCGATCCCGGGCTCGGTCGTCGAGGTCGACGGCCTGCGCCTCGAGGCCCAGGCGCCCCAGGGCCGCCGCAACCGCATCGGCCGGGTCGTCGTCTCGCGCGTCGAGCCGCTGGACGTCACGGCCGAGGCCTGAGCCCGGCCGGTACATTCGTCGCATGGACCTGACCTCCGAGGACGCGAAGCTCGTGACGCTCGCCCGGACCTCTCGTGCCCGTCTCGGAGTGGCCCAGGGGGCCGCCGTGCGTGACCTCGACGGCCGCACCTACGCCGCTGCCACCGTCCACCTCGACACGCTGCGGGTGTCCGCGCTCGACCTCGCCGTCGCGATGGCCGTCTCGTCGGGCGCGAAGGGCCTGGAGGCCGCCGCGCTGGTCACCGAGGGCGACGTCCCGGTCGGGCTGGACTCGGTGATCGAGTTCGGCGGCGCCGGCGTCACCGTCGTGGTCGCCGATCCGGCGGGCGCCGTCGACACGGTGCTGTCGACATGAGCCAGTTCCGCTCCGGCTTCGCCTGCTTCGTCGGCCGGCCCAACGCCGGCAAGTCCACGCTGACCAACGCCCTCGTGGGCGGCAAGGTCGCGATCACGTCCTCGCGCCCCCAGACCACGCGCCACGTCATCCGTGGCCTCGTCCACCGCGAGGACGCCCAGCTCGTCCTCGTCGACACCCCCGGCCTGCACAAGCCCCGCACCCTGCTGGGACAGCGCCTCAACGACCTGGTCCGCACCACGTGGGCCGAGGTCGACACCGTGGGCATGTGCCTGCCGGCCAACGAGAAGATCGGCCCGGGCGACCGCTTCCTCATCAAGGAGATCGCGGCGCTGCGCCGCAAGCCGGTCATCGCGATCGCCACGAAGACCGACCTCGTGACGCCCGCCCGCCTCGCCGAGCACCTGACCGAGATCGCCGCCGCCGGCGCTGAAGCGGGCCTGTCCTGGCACGAGGTCGTGCCGGTGTCCGCCGTCTCCGGCGAGCAGGTCGAGCTGCTGGGCTCGCTGCTCATCGACACGCTTCCCGAGGGCCCGCCGCTGTATCCCGAGGGTCAGCTCACGGACGAGCCCGAGGAGACGCTGATCGCCGAGATCATCCGCGAGTCCGCCCTCGAGGGAGTCCACGACGAGCTGCCGCACTCGCTGGCCGTCGTGGTCGAGGAGGTCGTGCCCCGCGAGGACCGTCCCGCAGAGAAGCCGCTGCTCGACGTGCGCGCCAACGTGTACGTGGAGCGCGACAGCCAGAAGGGCATCATCATCGGCAAGAAGGGCGCCCGCCTCAAGCAGATCGGCATCGACTCCCGCTCGCAGATCGAGCGACTGCTGGGCACGCCCGTGCACCTCGACCTGCACGTCAAGGTGGCCAAGGACTGGCAGCGCGACCCTCGCCAGCTGCGCAAGCTCGGCTTCTAGGCCACGCGGTACCGCTCGACGTGGGTCATCGGCCCGTCGAGGTGACGGTCGTCGAGGTGTCCGTGGGACTTCATGTTGTGGTGCCGTCGGCACAGGCAGCGCAGGTTGTCGGCCGAGGTGGTGCCGCCCCGGTCGTAGGCGAGCTCGTGGTCGAGGTCGGTCGAGCCGGCAGGAGCCCGGCAGCCGACGACCCGGCAGGCGCCGTCCCTCCAGCGCAGGGCCTGACGCAGTGACTCCGGGGGCCGGTAGGCCAGAACCGTCGAGTCGAGCACGGTGCCGGCCGCGTCGAGCACCAGCCGCCGCAGCACGGTGTGCTCGGACTGCGCCAGCTCGCGCACCCATGCGGCACCGACCGGTTCGCCGTCGAGAGTGAGGCCCGGGCCGTCCGTGAGGCCGACGAGGTCGGTGGCCGCGATGCTGATCGCGATCTCGGCGCGGATGTCGGTCGCGGTGCCCTCGCACGACGTGAGCCAGTGAGCCACGAGGTCGGCCTGCTTCTGGTCGCGCGTGCGTCGCTCGCGCTCGCCCGTCTCGGGGTCGACGGCGGGAAATGCCTTCGCCGCACGACGCAGGCGCTCGGCGACGACCACGGCCACGCCGGTGGGCAGCAGGGCGTTCAACCAGCTGGTGCCGTCGTCGAGGTGGGTGACGCTGACGCGACGCTCGTCGACGGCGCGTGCCGACTCGTGCGCCACCTCGTCGGGCTCGAGGCGGGCGCGCAGACGCCGCAGCCACGAGCGGAGCTCGCCGACCGTGTGCGTCTCGGCGTAGTCGACCACGGATGCGTCGACGGCGGCGACGGCCTCGGAGGTGCGCAGCTTCTCGACGATGGCCGCGATCGCGCCCGCCTTCGCCGCGTCGATGTGACCGACCCGGAACGTGGCCCAGACGCGAGGCGTGTGGTCGCGCAGGGTGCGGGCGTCGTGCAGGATGCCCCACGCCCGCTGCTCGGAGATCGCCAGCTGCTGGGCCATGTCGAGCACCACGGCGCTGCGGCCGTGCTGCTTGCAGATCGACGGCTGGTCGGCTGCGTCGATGAGCTTCGTCGCGCGTTCGAAGTGGCCCAGGATGAGATTCCACGTGGCGTACTCGGCGCGGGCCTGCTCGCGGCGGACGTCGGCGAATGCCTCGTCGTCGGTGCGGGCCCTGAGCATGCCTCATTATAGAACAGGTGTTCGAATATCAAGTTAATTCACGCCGTCCTTCCCGCGATGCGAGACGGGTTCATCGACCGGGTGAGTGGGTGGACACGGCGTCGCTGAGCCGGTCGAGGAGCTCGGAGTCGAGCCGCCACCGCTGCCAGTACAAGGACACCCGCGTGACCGATCGGCCCAGGCGGATCAGCGTGCCCGCCTCGATGCCGGCGCGGGCCTGCGCCTCCGGCAGCAGTCCCCAGCCGAGCCCGGCCTCGATCGCGGCCCGGAAGTCGTCGGATGACGGGACCTCGTGGACGACGGGAGGCGCGACCTCGGTGTGGCGTCGAAGCTCCTCGTGCTGGAGCCGGTCCTTGGCGTTGAACACGACCATCGGCATGCCCGACCAGTCGGCTCGCCCCGAGCGAAGGAGCGACGGATGGGCGACCGGCAGGTACCTCATCGTGCCGAGCGGGGTCACCGAGCAGCCCTGCACGGGGGAGGGGTCGCTGGTCACCGCGGCGACCACCTCGCCGCGCCGCAGCAGGTCGTGGCTGTGCCCCTCGTCCTCCACGCGCAGCCGCAGCGCGACACCCTCCCACGTGGCGATCTCGGCCAACACGGGCCGGAACCACGTGGCCAGGGAGTCGGCGTTGATCGCCAGCGCGAGGTCGGTCGGGCCCTCGGTCAGCCCGTCCGTGAGTGCCTCCGCGAAGACGAGCTCGAGCTGGCGGCCGAGCCGCACGAGTGGGGCTCCCGCCTCGGTCGGCACGCAGGGCGTCCCGCGGCCCACGAGCACCCGGCCGACGGCGCTCTCGAGTGCACGGATGCGCTGGCTGACGGCGCTCGGGGTGACGTGAAGCCGCTCGGCCGCGGCCTCGAAGGAGCCGGTGTCGGCGATCGCCACGAGCGCCGACAGCTGGGCGGGGGAGAGGTCCATGGATCGAGTTAAGCACTCCTTCACCATGCGAAGAAAGATTCGTTGGACTTCACGACGTCACGGATCCTACGGTCGAACGGTGCTGAACGCCTTCGTGACCGGAATGATCACCGGCCTGTCCCTCATCGTCGTCATCGGCGCCCAGAACGCCTTCGTCCTGCGCCAGGGCATCCGGCGGGCCCACGTGGGCGCCGTCGTCGTCATCTGCGCGGTGTCGGACCTCGCGCTCATCCTGGCCGGAGTCGCGGGCATCGGGGCGATCGTCGACCGGGCGGGCTGGCTCATCGACGTCGTCACGTGGCTCGGCGTGGCGTTCCTGCTCTGGTACGGCGTCGGCTCGATCCGGCGCGCGTTCCGCCCCGAGCACCTGGACGCCGCCGGGCGCACCGCCGCCACCCTGCGTGCCGTGATCCTGCAGGTGCTGGCGCTCACCTGGCTCAACCCGCACGTCTACCTCGACACGGTGGTGCTGCTCGGCTCGATCGCCCAGACCCACGGCGACGACCGCTGGTGGTTCGGAGCGGGCGCCTCCGTCGGCAGCATCGTGTGGTTCTCGTCGCTGGGATTCGGGGCCACGCGCCTCGCGCCCCTGCTCGCGCGCCCCCGGGCGTGGCAGGTGCTCGACCTGGTCATCGGCCTCGTGATGTTCGTGATCGCGGCGTCACTGGTCTGGTGACTCACGAGGACATCCCGCACGATGGAGGGGTGGACCCCGTCGAGGCGCTGCGCGAGACCGCGTTCTGGCTCGAGCGCGAGCGTGCGTCGACCTACCGGGTCGAGGCCTTCCGCAAGGCCGCCGCGGCACTCGCCGACCTGACCCCCGACGAGGTCGTCGAGCGTGCCGGGAACGGTTCGCTGGGTCGGATGAAGGGCCTCGGCCCCCGCACGACCACGGTCGTCGAGCAGGCGCTCTCGGGCGACGTGCCGGAGTACCTCTCCGACCTCCGCGCGCGCAACACCGGACCTCTCGCCGAGGCCGGGGCCGAGCTCCGGGCCCTGCTGCGGGGCGACCTGCACAGCCACTCCGACTGGTCCGACGGTGGGAGCCCGATCGAGGAGATGGCGCGCGCGGCGGTCTGGCGCGGCCGCGAGTACCAGGCCATCACCGACCACTCGCCCCGGCTCACGGTCGCCAACGGGCTGAGCCGCGAGCGTCTCGAGGTGCAGCTCGAGGTCGTCGCCGACGTGAACGACCAGTTCCCCGACGTCACGCTGCTGACGGGCATCGAGGTCGACATCCTCGACGACGGCGCGCTCGACCAGGACGACGACCTCCTCGGTCGCCTCGACGTGGTGGTGGCGAGCGTCCACTCGAAGCTGCGCATGGACGCCCCGGCGATGACGCGGCGCATGGTCGCCGCGGTCTCGAACCCGCACACCGACGTGCTGGGGCACTGCACCGGCCGCCTCGTCGAGGGCTCGCGCGGCACCCGGAAGCAGTCCCAGTTCGACCCCGATCAGGTCTTCCGCGCGTGCGCCGAGCACGGCGTCGCCGTCGAGATCAACTCCCGCCCGGAGCGCCAGGACCCGCCGGACGAGCTGATCGACCTCGCGTACGACCTGGGCTGCCTGTTCGCGATCGACACGGACGCCCACGCGCCGGGCCAGCTGGACTTCCTCGACCACGGCGCCGCCCGCGCGGCCGATCGTGGCATCGACCCCGACCGGATCGTCACGACCTGGCCGCTCGACCGCCTGCGGGAGTGGCTACGACGCTAGCGAGCCGCAGGAGCCCGGATCAGGCCATGAGCAGCGCGGCGAGCGTGCCGCCGAGCTCGGTGGCCGCGTCGAGGTGCGGGGCGACATCGCCGGTGAAGACCAGCGGGGGAGCGGCCAGGGTCCACTGCAGTCCGGTCGTGATCGACTCCATCGCGCGCTCGGCGCCGATCGTGTCGTAGCCACCGCGGATCCAGTACGAGAAGGGCCGCTTGGCGGTGGGCTCGCGCACGTCGTTGTAGACCGTGTCGAAGAAGTGCTTGAGGGCGCCCGAGATGTAGCCGAGGTTCGCCGACGTGCCCAGCACGTAGCCGTCGGCCGCCAGGACGTCCTCGACGGTGGCCTCGAGCGCGGAACGCACGACGACCTCGACGCCCTCGATCGCGTCGTCGCGCGCACCGGCCAGGACGGCGTCGCCGAGGGTGGTCAGACGCGGGGTGGGACAGTGCTGCACGACGAGGAGGCGGGCCATGGCGTCACCGTAGCCGCCGGTCCGTTCGTTCGCGTGTCCGATATTGCTCGGTGTGCCTAGGATCAGGCCATGGACTTCGCCGCAGCAGCACAGGCCGTCCTCGACAACGTGGCCAAGGTCATCGACGGCAAGCAGCAGGCGATCGAGACTGCCCTCGTGGTGATGCTGGCCGAGGGCCACCTGCTCATCGAGGACGTCCCCGGAGTCGGCAAGACTGCGCTCGCCCGCGCCCTGGCCCGCTCGGTCGACGGCTCGGTGCGACGCATCCAGTTCACGCCCGACCTGCTCCCGTCCGACGTCACCGGCGTCTCGGTGTTCAACCAGGCCAGCGCGGAGTTCGAGTTCAAGCCCGGCGCCGTCTTCGCGAACCTCGTGGTCGGCGACGAGATCAACCGCGCCTCGCCCAAGACCCAGTCGGCGCTGCTGGAGTCGATGGAGGAGCGCCAGGTCTCGGTCGACGGCACCACCTACCCGCTGCCCCGCCCGTTCATGGTGGTGGCCACGCAGAACCCGTTCGAGATGGAGGGGACGTACGTCCTGCCGGAGGCGCAGCGCGACCGGTTCATGGCGCGCATCTCGCTCGGCTACCCCGACACCGACGCCGAGCTGGCGATGCTGCGCGACCGCGACACCCGCGACCCGGCGGCGCTGCTCGAGTCGGTGATCCTCGTCGACGACCTGCAGCAGATGATCGCGCACGCCCGCGGCATCCACGTGGCCGAGTCGGTCGAGCGCTACGTCGTCGCCCTGGCCCGCGCCACGCGCGAGTCGGGCGACCTCCGCCTGGGCGCCAGCCCGCGCGCCACGCTCCAGCTGGTGCGCGCCGCCAAGGCCCTCGCCGCCGTCCGCGACCGTGAGTTCGTCCTGCCGGACGACGTGGTCGAGCTCGCGCCCCTCGTGCTGACCCACCGCCTGGTCCCGCTGCGTGGTGGCGGGAGCTCCGACGAGATCGTGTCGGACATCCTGCGCCGGGTCCCGGTCTGACCATGTGGCTCACCGGACGGTCCATCGCGTTGATCGCGGCCGCTGCGGTGAGCCTCGCCCTGGCCGCCCTCGTCGGCATCCCCGCGCTCCTCTACGTCACGGGACTGTGCGCTGGGCTCGTCGCCGTCGCCGTGGTCCTCGCCGTGCTGGCCCGGCCGAGGCTCGTGCTCACCCGCACCGTGACGCCCGCGATCGTCGAGCCCGACGAGCCGGTCGAGGTCGTGCTGGACGTCGGCGTCGTCTCGGGCGTGCCGGTCGTCGCGGGTCACTGGCGCGACCGCCTGCCCAGCACCGTGCTCGGCACGGCCACCGGCACGGTCCCGGTCACCGGCGAGCCACGCGCCCGGGTGGAGTACGTCGTCACCGGGCGCCGTCGCGGGAGTCACGAGCTCGGCCCGTTCTCGGTCTCGGTGGGCGACGCCTTCGGGCTGGTGCAGCGCTCCCTCGTCGCGGGCGGCCGCGACCGCTTCATCGTGCTGCCGCGTCGGCACTCGCTCGACGTGCGGGTGGGCCCGGCCGGCGCCACCGACGGGGCCACGCGGCTGCACCCGACCTCGGGCCTGGGGCAGGACGACGTCATCGCGCGCCCCTACCTGCCGGGCGACGCCCTGAAGCGCTGGCACTGGAAGGCCACCGCCCACCACGGCGAGCCGATGGTGCGGCAGGAGGAGTCCGAGCTGCGGCCCACCGTCCTGGTCGTCCTCGACGCCGACCCGCGCGTCCACGACCACGCCGGCTTCGAGTGGAGCGTCTCGGCCGCCGCCTCGGTCGTCGCCCACTACGGGGGACGCGGCTTCGACGTCGACCTCGCCACCGGAGCCCAGCAGGTGTCGCTGGAGTCCGGCCACGGTCTGCAGGACGCCCTCGTGGTGCTGGCGCTCGCCGAGCCCGACTCCTCGCCCCTGATCATCCCGGCGCGCGAGCGCACCACCTTCGTCATGACCGGCTCGCTCGACTCCACCTCGGCTGCTCGCCTGCTGCAGGCCGTGCCGTCGCGCGACACGATCGCGTTCGTCGCCCGCGGCACCTCCGAGGACGCCCACGGCGCCCTCGCCGCGGCCGGCTGGCACGTCGTCGTCCGCGACTCCAACGAGGACCTGGAGGCCGCCTGGGCCGCGGCGACGGGGGTGCCGGCGTGAGGCGCGACCGCGGCGACGAGCTCAACGACACGCTGGTCGTGCTGGGCGCGACGGCCGTGCTGCTCGGTGGCTTCGCGCCCCTGTTCGACGGCCTGCGCTGGGTCGTGGTGGTGCTCTCGCTCGTGGTCTCCGTCGCGGCGGTGACCGCCGTGGTCCGCCTCTTCGCGCCCACGTGGGCCACGCCTGCCGGGGCCCTGGCCGCGGTGCTCGGGCTGGTGTGGATGTTCGTTCCCGGCACCACCGTCCTCGGCATCCCCACGCCGTCCTCGTTCGTCGAGCTGGCGTCCATGCTCGGCGATGCCCGGACCACGATCGTGGAGGAGGTCGCGCCGATCCTGCCGCCCGACTCGGTGGTGCTGCTCGTCGCGATCGCGTACCTCGTGATCTTCGTGCTGTCCGACGCCGTGGCCCGCCAGGCGTGGCGTGTGCCGCTTCTCGGGCTGCTGTGGGCGACGATGCTCGTCGTCCCCAGCGTCATCGCGATGGAGATGCCCCCGTGGTGGCTGTTCGCCGGCACGGCCGTGGCGTGGCTGTGGCTGTGGTGGTCGGAGTCCCCGCATGTCGGCGTCATCCCGAGCGGGGCCGCGGCCGTCACGGGCGTCGGCGCGGTGGCCGTCGCGCTGGTGGTGCCGGTCGTCGGGCCCGAGATCGACCCCACCTCGAGCGACTTCGGCGTCGCCGAGAGCCAGGTCTTCGGCACAGGCATCAACCCGATGATCGAGCTGGGCCGCAACCTGCGCCAGACCCAGCCCCGCCGCGTCCTGACGTACTCCACCGAGGGCACCACGGGCCAGTACCTCAAGGTCGCGACGCTGCGTCAGTTCAGCGGGCGCTCCTGGATCCCCAGTCCGGTCATGGGCGACCTCGACATCGAGGGCCTCGACGACCTCGACGAGACCATCACGTCCGAGGAGCGCACCACCAGCATCCGGATCGAGAGCCTGCGCTCGAGCCTGCTGCCGGTGCCGTACCCGGCCACCAGCATCAAGGGCCTCGAGGGTGACTGGCAGTGGCTGCGCGACGGCAGCACCGTGCGGGCCCAGGGTCGCACCACGACCGAGGACCAGAGCTACACCGTGACGAGCCTGGACCGGCTGCCCACGGCCGACCAGGTCCGCGACGCCGGCGACGCGGGCCGGTCTCTCGACTCGTACCGCTCGCTGCCGGACGACGTGCCCGAGCTGGTCACGCGGCTGGCCCGCGAGCGCGCCGGCGACGCGGACAACGACTACGACCGCATGCTGGCGCTCCAGGACTGGCTGCGCACCGACTTCTCGTACTCCGTCGAGGCGCCGGTGGACGAGGGCTACGACGGCAACGGGCTCGACGTCATGGAGGAGTTCCTGGAGAAGCAGACCGGGTACTGCGTGCACTTCGCGTCCACCCTGGCCGTGATGGGTCGCGTGCTCGACGTGCCCACGCGCGTCGCGGTCGGCTACGCGCCGGGCGACAGCCTCTTGGGCCGTTCGGTCGACGAGTCGACGTTCGGCGTCGACTCCGACGACCTGCACGCCTGGACCGAGGTGTACTTCCGCGACATCGGCTGGATCCCCTTCGACGCGACGCCGGGCATCGGCGAGGCCACCGAGTTCGCCGAGGAGGTCGAGTCGAGCGGTGGTTCGGACGCCGACTCCGAGGTTCCCGAGGCGAGCGGCCAGAACGGGCGGACCCTCGACCCGCAGGACGAGCAGTCCGCGCAGCAGTCCGCCGGCGAGACGGGCCCCACGTGGCGGCCCGCCCTGCTGGCGCTGCTCACGGTGTCCGTGCTCGGCGCGGTTCCCGCGCTGGTCCGCCAGGTGCGTCGCCGTCGCCGGTGGAGCGCGGGCGAGCGATCCAGCGAGCCGCTGTGGAGCGAGGTCTCCGACACCGCGCGCGACCTCGGCATCGGCCTCGACCCCACCGAGACACCGCGGGTGTTCGCGGGCCGGCTCGAGTCCCACGGCGTCGCGGGGTCCGACCTCGACGGGCTCGTCGCCCAGGTCGAGCGCGACCGCTACGCCGGGACCGGACCGGGCACGGCCCGGGTCGAGGAGGCGCAGCGCGTCGTGGAGTCGCTGCAGGCCGCCAGCAGCCGCAAGGCGCGCTGGTGGGCGCGGCTCGCGCCGCGGTCGCTGCTCAGGTGACGGGCTCGAGCCACACCGAGGTGTCGGGCCCCTTCGGCACGATCTGCGTCGGGTTGATGTCGGTCTGCACCACGTAGTAGTGCTGCTTGATCTGCTCGAAGTCGGTGTTGCCGCCGAACGCGGGGTGTGCGTAGAGGTCGCGGGCGTAGCGCCACAGGTGCGGCATCTCGGTGAGCTGGTTGCGGTTGCACTTGAAGTGACCGTGGTAGACGGCGTCGAAGCGCGCGAGCGTGGTGAACAGGCGCACGTCGGCCTCGGTGATCGCGTCGCCCATGAGATAGCGACGGTCGGAAAGGCGGTGCTCGAGCCAGTCCATCGTGCTCCAGAGCCGGTCGTAGGCCGCGTCGTACGCCTCCTGCGACCCGGCGAAGCCGCACCGGTAGACGCCGTTGTTCACCTCGGTGAACACGCGCTCCATGACGTCCTCCATCTCGTCGCGCACGGCGGCGGGCCAGAGGTCGGGGGCGTCGGGGGAGTGGTGCTCGCGCCACTCGAAGAACAGGTCGTGGGTGATCCACGGGAAGTCGTTCGTGACGACCTGACCCGAGGCGACCTCGACCATCGCCGGCACGGTGATGCCGCGCGGGTAGTCGGGGTAGCGCGCGAAGTAGGCCTGCTGGAGCCGCTCGATGCCCAGGACGGGGTCGACGCCGCCGGGATCGAGGTCGAAGGTCCAGCTGCGGGCGTCGTGGGTGGGGCCGGGGAGGCCCACGCTGATGACGTCCTGCAGTCCGAGCAGGTCGCGGACGATCAGGGCGCGGGTGGCCCAGGGGCACGCCTTCGCGGCGACGAGCCGGTAGCGGCCGGGCTCGACGGGCCACGTGGGCGCGTCGGCCACGGGCGGCTTGCCGGTGCCCGCGCGGTCATCCGCAGGGGCGCCGCCGTCGCGCGTGATGCGGTCGGGGATGTAGTTCATGTCGCGGTCGAAGGCCGAGCCGGCCTTCACGTACGAACCGGTCGTGGCGTGTGCGTCGTCGGCCATGCTCCCGACCCTAGCCACCCGGGACGATCCGCGCCGGGAACGGCCGGTGCTACGCTGGCTCCATCATGCGGATCGCGAACCTCCTCCTTCGCCGCCGCGTCGAGGTCCTCTGAAGGTCGGACCCCTCGGCGCGGAGTCAGTCATGGCCGGCCGCTGAATCGCTCGACGATCCCCGAGGAAGACCTCCCATGAAGAACAACCCTGTTTCCCCCCAGCAGCCCTCCGGCATGCCGTTCGGCCGCTACCAGCCCTTCACCCCGATCGACCTGCCCGACCGCACGTGGCCGGCCCAGCAGATCACGCAGGCCCCGCGCTGGCTCTCCACCGACCTGCGCGACGGCAACCAGGCCCTGATCGATCCCATGACCCCGGCCCGCAAGCGCCGCATGTTCGACCTGCTCGTGCGCATGGGCTACAAGGAGATCGAGGTCGGCTTCCCGTCGGCCAGCCAGACCGACTTCGACTTCGTCCGCTCGTTGATCGAGGGCGGCGCCGTCCCCGAGGACGTCACGATCTCGGTGCTGACGCAGGCCCGCGAGGACCTGATCGAGCGCACCGTCGAGTCGCTGGTGGGCGCCCCGCGCGCCAACGTGCACCTGTACAACGCGGTCGCTCCGCTGTTCCGCCGCGTCGTGTTCAACGTCGACCGCGACGAGTGCCGCGCCATCGCCACCCGCGGCACCGAGATGGTGATGAAGTACGCCGAGCAGCTGCTGGGCGACACCGCGTTCGGCTACCAGTACAGCCCCGAGATCTTCACGGGCGCCGAGCTGGAGTTCAGCCTCGAGGTCTGCGAGGCCGTCATGGACGTCTGGCAGCCCGAGGGCGACCGCGAGATCATCCTGAACCTGCCGGCCACCGTCGAGATGGCCACGCCGAACACGTACGCCGACCAGATCGAGTGGTTCAGCCGCAGCATCAGCCGTCGTGACGCCGTCGCGATCTCGCTGCACCCGCACAACGACCGCGGCACCGCCGTGGCCGCCACCGAGCTGGCGATGATGGCCGGCGCCGACCGCGTCGAGGGCTGCCTGTTCGGCCACGGCGAGCGCACCGGCAACGTCGACCTGGTGACGCTGGGCATGAACCTGTTCAGCCAGGGCATCGACCCGCAGATCGACTTCTCCGACATCGACGAGGTCCGTCGCACGGTCGAGTACTGCACGAACCTTCCGGTCCACCCGCGCCACCCGTACGCGGGCGACCTGGTCTACACCGCGTTCAGCGGCTCGCACCAGGACGCGATCAAGAAGGGCCTGGAGGATCTCGACCGCCAGGCCGCCGCGCAGGGCGTCCCGGTCGCCGAGCTGCCGTGGGAGGCGCCCTACCTGCCGATCGACCCGCACGACGTCGGCCGCACGTACGAGGCCGTCATCCGCGTCAACAGCCAGTCCGGCAAGGGCGGCGTCGCGTACATCATGAAGACCGAGCACCAGCTCGACCTGCCGCGTCGCCTGCAGATCGAGTTCAGCCGCGCGATCCAGTCGATGAGCGAGGGCGAGGCCGGCGAGATCCAGCCCGACGAGATCTGGGGCGCGTTCACGCGCGAGTACCTGGAGCGCGACGAGCCGTACTCGCTGACGCGCTTCACCTCGGTCACCACCGAGGACGGTCGCGACGAGCAGGTCGTCGACCTCGTCGTCCGTGGCCAGGAGCGCTCGTTCAAGGGCGAGGGCAACGGTCCGGTCGCGGCCTTCGTCGACGGCATGCGTCAGGCCGGGGCCGACATCCGTGTCCTGGACTACAGCGAGCACGCGCTCAGCTCGGGCGGCGACGCGAAGGCCGCGGCCTACGTCGAGTGCGAGATCGCCGGCGAGGTCGTGTGGGGCGTCGGCATCCACGAGAACATCGTCACCGCCTCGCTGCGTGCCGTGGTGTGCGCCGCCAACCGCGCGGAGGCCACCACCATCCCGGTGGGCTGAGCGAGCAAGGTCCGACGTCGGGGTCGTTGGTATACCGTTTTGGTATGCCAACGACCCCGACCTCGTTCCGCCCCTTGCGCGACGACGTCCGCGACCTGATCCGCGAGCGGATCATCGCGGGCACGCACGCGCCGGGCACCCGCCTCGTGGAGCGGACGATCGCGTCCGACCTCGGCGTCTCGCGGATCCCCGTGCGCGAGGCGCTGCAGGCACTCGTGCTGGAGGGCTTCGCGGTCGACCGTGACACCCGCGGCATCGCGGTCCGGGCCTACGAGCCCGACCAGATCGCCGAGCTGGCCGAGGTCGGCGCCGCCCTCGAGCGCGTGCTGGTGGGCCAGGTCGTCGCGACCGTCACGGACGAGGGGCTCGTCGGCCTGCGCGCGGTGCTGGACGAGGCGCAGGACGCCATCGACCGGGGCGACCTCGACGCGGCCGTCGCGGCCAACGGCCGGTTCCACGACGCGCTCGCCGCCCTCGGCGAGGGCACGATGGCGCACGAGGTGCTGGGCACGGTGTCGCAGCGTCGCCGCTGGCTGCTCGCGCAGCACACCGATCCGGCGCCGATCCACGCCGAGCACGTCGCGCTGTTCGACGCGATCGCCAGCGGCGACGCCGACCGGGCCCGGCGGATCACGGAGGACCACGCGCGGACCACGGTCGAGAACGCGCTGCGCACGCGGGGACCGGTCTCGTGAGCCTGCGCACCACGTCGCTCGCGGCGATGGTGGCCTCGGCCGGGCTCCTGCTGGCGGCCTGCCAGGCGTCGGGGGAGGACCGGGCCGAGAGGCCTGCCGCGAGCACGACGGCCACCCCGACGACGCCGTCCCCGTCCCCCTCGCGGAAGGACCCGCCGATGGACCTCGACCAGGACCAGCTCGACGCCCGGCTGATCGCCGCCGCCTGGGACGACGACGTGAAGGCCGCGCGTCGGCTGATCGCCGCCGGCGCCGACGTGAACGCCACCGACGACACCGTCCAGAGTGCCCACCTCATCGCCGCGAGCGAGGGGCGTCGCGCCCTGCTCGACCTCACGCTGCGGCACGGCGCGGACCTCGACGTGCACGACTCGTTCGACGGCACCGGCGTGATCCGCGCGGCCGAGCGCGGGCACGCCTGGATCGTCGGGCGCCTGCTGCAGGCCGGCGCCGACCCGGATCACGTCAACAACCTCGGCTGGGTGGGCCTGCACGAGGCCCTCGTCTTCGCCAAGCCCGAGCGCCGGCGCCAGTACGTCGACACCGTGCGCGTGCTCGTCGCCGGGGGAGCCGACGTGCGGATCGCGTCCCGGCGCGACGGACTCACGCCGGTGCAGCTGGCCGAGCGGCACGGGCTCGAGCCGCAGGCGCGCCTGCTGCAGAGGGCCCGGGGCGCCGAGAAGCTGGGCCCCGAGGTCGCCGGCCGCCGGCTGCTCGCGGCGGCCCGCGAGGGAGACGCGGACGCCGCTGCCCTCGCCCTGCGTGCGGGCGCCGACCTCGAGGTCCGCAACGAGCTGCGCCAGACGCCGCTGCTGCTGGCCTCGACCCACGACAGCGTCGCGGTGGCCCGCCTACTGGTGGCGATGGGTGCCGACCCGGACGCGCTCGACCACCAGCACGACACGCCCTGGCTCGTGACGGGGGTGACGGGCAGCGTCGCGATGCTGGAGGCGCTGCTGCCCGCCCGTCCCGACCTCACCATCGAGAACCGGTACGGCGGCCTCTCGCCGATCCCGGCGGGGGAGCGCGGCCACGTGGACTACATCCGCCGCGTCATCCGCACCGACGTCGACCTCGATCACGTGAACGACCTGGGCTGGACCGCGCTGCTGGAGGCGGTCATCCTCGGCGACGGCTCGCGCCGCTACGAGCAGATCGTCCGGCTTCTCGTCGACGCCGGCGTGGACACGGGCATCGCCGACAAGAACGGCGTGACGGCGCTGGAGCACGCGCGAGCCGCCGGGTACGACGGGATCGTCCGGCTGCTCGAGCGGGCCTGAGGGCTCAGCGCGCCCGCAGCGCCTCGACGATGGCGCGCAGCAGCGGGCGGTCGCGCTCGCCGGAGCGCACGGCCGCGCGGATCTCGCGCCCGAGCCGGGCGCCGGCCGGGACCGCGGTGTGCAGTCCGCGCCGGTCGACGTCGATCGCCAGCTGGGGCAGCAGGGTGACCCCCTGCCCGGCCGCGACCGCGCGGGACAGCAGCTGGAGGTCGTCGGTCTCCCAGCGCACCTGCGGCTCGAAGCCCGCCTGCCGGCAGGCGTAGCGGACCGACTGGCCGCACGCCGCCTCGGCGGGTGGCATGACCCACGGCGCGTCCGCGAGGTCGGCCAGCGTGGTGCCCTCGGGGAACGGCTCGCGCCCGATGAGCACGAGCGGCTCGCGGTGCACGGTCGTGGCGGTCACCCGCGGCGGGATGGGCATGGGGGCGTGCTCGTAGACGTCGACGAGCGCGAGGTCGATCCGGCCCTCGTGCAGCGCGGCCAGGCTCGACTGCGGCTCGGCCACCGTGACGGTGGCGTCGATGCCGGGATGGTGCTCGCGCAGGTCGGTCAGCGTGGGCAGCACGAACTCCTGCGCGGCCGAGGCGATCGTGCCGATGCGGACCCGGCCGACGAGGTGGTCGTCGAAGCCGTCGATGTCGCCGCGGGTGGCCTCGAGCAGGCGGACGAGGCTGCGACCGCGCTCGGCGAGCACCTCGCCGGCGGCCGTGAGGGCCACGCCGCGGGGGAGTCGCTCCAGCAGCGGCACGCCGGACTCGCGCTCGAGCGTGGTGATCTGCTGGGAGACGGCCGACGGGGTGATGCTGTTGGCACGGGCGGCGCCGGCGATGGAGCCGTGGTGGGCGACGTCCACGAGGAGCCGCAGTCGGTTCGGGTCGGGCAGGTCGCGCACGGTGGTCCTCCGAATGCGTTAGAAGAACTTACGCTGGACAGTCTGCCGCATCAGGCAGACGATGGGGTAGTGAGGATTGAGAACGTCGCCGTGTTCGGACTCGGCAAGGTCGGAGAGCTCGTCGCGCACCTGCTGTCGCGTGCGGAGTTCAAGGTGGTCGGATTCGACTCGCGCGAGCGGGAGGTGCCGAACCTGCAGACGCGGGTGCTGGACGTCGCCGACGCCGACGCGCTGCGCGCGGCGCTGAGCGAGGTCGACGGCGTCGTCTCGTGCCTGCCGTACCACCTGAACATCGCCGTCGCGGAGGCCGCGCACGACACCGGAGTGCACTACTTCGACCTCACCGAGGACGTCCCCACGACGAACCGCGTGATCGAGCTGTCGAAGGACCGTCCCGACAGCGTGTTCGTCCCGCAGTGCGGTCTGGCGCCCGGCCTCATCGGCATCGTCGGCGCCAGCCTGGCCTCGACGTTCGACTCGATCCGCAGCATGGAGCTCAAGGTCGGCGCGCTGCCGCAGAACCCCACGGGTCTGCTGGGCTACGCGTTCAACTGGTCGGCCGAGGGCGTCGTCAACGAGTACCTCAACGACTGCGAGGTCGTTCGGTCAGGCGAGCGCCGCATGGTGCCCCCGATGACCGAGAAGGAGCGCGTCGTCATCGGCGGCATCGAGCTCGAGGCCGCGCTGACCTCGGGCGGCCTCGGCACGATGTGCCAGACCTACGAGGGCCGCCTGCAGCGCCTGGACTACAAGACGATGCGGTACCCGGGCCACTTCGAGCAGATGCACTTCCTGTTCGAGGAGCTCAACCTGCGCGACGAGCGCGAGCTCGTCGGCCGGATCCTGGTGGACGCCAAGCCGCCGGTGAACGACGACGTCGTCTACCTGCACGCCGCGGTGGAGGGCATCCACTCCGGCCAGCCGTTCCGACGCAACCACGTCCGCGCCTACCGGCCGATCGACATCGACGGCCAGACCTGGCGCGCCATCAGCTGGACCACCGCGGCGAGCGCCGTGGCCGTCGTCGAGCTGGTCGCCGCCGGGAAGCTCCCCTCCACCGGCTTCGTCCGGCAGGAGGACATCTCCCTGACCGACCTGCTCGCGACGCACTCCGGCCAGCTCTTCGACACCCACGGAAAGATCGACGCATGAACGAGCGCCAGCGAGTGAACGAGGGGCCCCGAATGCCGGCTTCTTCGTACCCTGCACTTTCTTCGACGAAGGAGTCGGCATGAGCATTTCTGACCAGGTCACCGAGATCTTCGGGCGCATCGGCGCGTCCACGCAGTTCGCCGCCGACGGCGAGATCGTCTGCCGCACCCCGATCGACGGCTCCGAGCTGGGCCGCCTCCAGGCCGACACGGCGCAGTCCGTGGGCGAGGCCGTGGGCCGGGCCCACGCCGCCTTCCAGGAGTGGCGCACCGTGCCGGCTCCCGCCCGCGGCGCGTTCGTCCGCGAGCTGGGCAACCTGCTGCGCGAGCACAAGGACGACCTCGGCGCCCTCGTGACGATCGAGGCCGGCAAGATCCTGTCCGAGGGCCTCGGCGAGGTCCAGGAGATGATCGACATCTGCGACCTGGCCGTGGGCCTGTCGCGCCAGCTGCACGGCCTGACGATCGCCAGCGAGCGACCGGGCCACCGCATGATGGAGCAGTGGCACCCGCTGGGCGTCGTCGGCGTCATCAGCGCCTTCAACTTCCCGGTCGCGGTGTGGTCGTGGAACGCCGCGCTGGCCTTCGTCTGCGGCGACAGCATCGTGTGGAAGCCGTCGGAGAAGACCGTGCTCACGGCGCTCGCGTGCCGCGCGCTCGCCGAGGAGGCCGCCCGACGCTCGGGTGCCCCCGAGGGCCTGCTGCAGGTCGTGGTCGGCGCCCGCGAGGTGGGCGAGGCGCTCGTCGACGACCCGCGCGTGCCGCTGGTCTCGGCCACCGGATCCACACGGATGGGCAAGGAGGTCGCGCCCCGCGTGGCCGCCCGCCTCGGCCGCAGCCTGCTGGAGCTCGGCGGCAACAACGCCGCCATCATCGCGCCCAGCGCCGACCTCGAGCTGGCCGTGCGCGGCATCGTGTTCTCGGCGGTCGGCACCGCCGGCCAGCGCTGCACGTCGCTGCGTCGCGTGATCGTGCACGAGTCGGTGAAGGACGAGCTGCTCCAGCGCCTCGTCGCCGCCTACGAGACCCTGCCGATCGGCTCGCCGCTGGACTCCGGGACGCTCGTCGGCCCGCTGGTGGACGAGTCCGCCGCGGCCGGCTTCGCCAAGGCCCTCGACCAAGCGCGCTCCGACGGCGGCGCCGTGCTGACCGGCGGCACCACCGCCGAGGGCGTGGAGGGTGGCCACTACGTGCACCCCGCGATCGTCGACATGCCCGACCAGACCGAGATCGTGCGCGCCGAGACCTTCGCGCCGCTGCTCTACGTGCTGACGTACCGCGACCTCGACGAGGCCGTCGCGCTGCACAACGCCGTCGACCAGGGCCTGTCCAGCGCCATCTTCACGACGGACGTGCGCGAGGCCGAGCTGTTCGTCTCGGCGACCGGCTCGGACTGCGGCATCGCCAACGTCAACATCGGCACCTCGGGCGCCGAGATCGGCGGCGCGTTCGGCGGTGAGAAGGACACCGGCGGAGGCCGCGAGTCCGGCTCGGACGCGTGGAAGAGCTACATGCGCCGGTCGACGAACACGATCAACTACTCCACCGAGCTGCCGCTCGCGCAGGGCGTCGACTTCGGCTGAGGTCAGCCCAGCGCGGAGCGGTACGCGAACAGCGAGGGGCCGCCGCCGGTGTGCAGGAACACCGTGCGGCGGCGCAGCTCGGGGTCGCCGGGCAGCGCCGCGTACGCCTTCGCCGTGTAGACGGGATCGAGCGCGATGCCGCGCGTGGTGGCGAGGCGGTGGATCTCGGCCAGGCCGGCCGGCGACGGGATGCCGTAGCCGTCGCCGAGCTGAGAGTCGTCGAGCACCCAGCGGTCGTCGTCGGGGACGGGCACGCCCAGCTCGTCGGACGCCTGCGCCAGCAGGTCGCGCAGCTGGGCCTCGGTCTGCTCGAGCGAGTGGTAGACGCAGACGCCGCGCACGACCGTGTCGACCTCGGCGGCGGCGAGCCCGATCACCAGGCCCGCCATGGTGCCGCACGTGGACGCGGCGACGACGATCTCGTGCGGGTCGAACTCGAGCTGGCTGTACAGCTCGAGCGCGGTGTCCACGTGACCGAGGACGCCGATGCGGTCCGAGCCGCCGGGCAGGATCACGGCGAGGTCGTCGCCGTGCTCGGCCATGAGCTCCAGCGCGAGTGCGCCCGCGGCGTCGTCGTCGGCCACGACGTGGCGGGTCGCGCCGAACAGCTCGGTCAGGAACGCGTTGCCCGAGCCCGTGTAGTCCGCGTCGGTCCGCGGCACGGCCTGCACGGCGATGGCGTCCAGGTGCAGCCCGAGGCGGGCGCAGGCGGCTGCGGTGGCGCGCACGTGGTTGGACTGCAGCGCGCCGAAGGTGACCACGCGGCGCTGGCCGCGGGCGACCGCCGCGCCCAGCAGGAACTCGAGCTTGCGGACCTTGTTGCCGCCGAAGCCGAAGCCGCTGAGGTCCTCGCGCTTCATCCAGAGTCCGTCCACGTCCTGCAGGGGCGTGGGCCACACGCCGAGGTGGGCGCGGGGGCGATCGCTCAGGTCCATGGACCCGAGCGTGCCACACCGGCGGACGACCGCGACTGGGGCAGAATGGAGCGGTGGGCACCTATCGCGACTCCGGTGTCGTCCTGCGCACCCAGAAGCTGGGGGAGGCCGACCGCATCGTCACGATGCTCACGCGCGGACGCGGCGTCGTGCGGGCCGTGGGCCGCGGGGTCCGCAAGACCTCCAGCCGCTTCGGCGGGCGCCTGGAGCCCTTCATGCACGTCGACGTGCAGTTCGCCGAGGGCCGCTCGCTCGACGTCATCGCCCAGGTCGTGACGATCGACCCCTTCGCCTCGCACCTCGGCGCCGACTACGGCGCCTACACGGCGGGCACGGCGATGCTGGAGACCGCCGAGCGTCTCGTCGCCGACACCGCCGAGCCCTCGGTCCCGCAGTACCACCTGCTGGTGGGGGCGCTGCGCGCGCTCACCGAGCACCGCCAGCCGCCCGGCGTGCTGCTCGACTCGTTCCAGCTGCGGTCGCTCGCGATCGCCGGCTACGCCCCGTCGTTCGACGGCTGCGCCCGCTGCGGCCTCGAGGGCCCGCACCGCCACTTCCATGCCGGATCCGGCGGCATGCTGTGCGACGGCTGCCGCGTGCCGGGCTCCTCGGTCCCGTCGGCCACCACGGTGGCCCTGCTCGCCGCGCTGCTCGTGGGCGACTGGAGCGCGGTCGGGCTGGCCGACGAGCGGTCCCGCCGCGAGGCCGGCGGCATCGTGGCCAACTACCTGTCCTGGCACCTCGAGCGCGGCCTGCGCTCCCTGGCCCACGTGGATCGCTGATGCCCCGAAACCCCACCCCGCACCCGTCGGGGGCCACCCCGCCGCGCCTCGCCCCCGAGCAGGTGCCCCAGCACGTCGCGATCGTCATGGACGGCAACGGCCGCTGGGCGAAGGAGCGCGGACTGCCGCGCACCGAGGGCCACAAGGCCGGCGAGGCGGCGCTGTTCGACGTCGTCGAGGGCGCGATCGAGATCGGCGTCAAGGCCGTCAGCGCCTATGCCTTCAGCACCGAGAACTGGAAGCGGTCGCCCGACGAGGTGAAGTTCCTGATGGGCTTCAACCGCGACGTCATCCGCCGCCGCCGCGACGAGATGCACGAGCTCGGCGTCCGCGTCCGCTGGGCGGGCCGGCGCCCCCGGCTGTGGCGCAGCGTCATCCGCGAGCTGGAGGAGGCCGAGCAGCTCACGAAGGACAACACGGTCTGCACCCTGACGATGTGCGTGAACTACGGCGGCCGGGCCGAGATCGCCGACGCCGCCGCGGCGCTCGCGCGCGACGTCAAGGCCGGCCGGCTGAACCCCGAGAAGATCACCGAGGCCACCTTCGCGCGCTACCTCGACGAGCCGTGGATGCCCGACGTCGACCTCTTCTGGCGCACCTCCGGCGAGCAGCGCACCAGCAACTTCCTGCCGTGGCAGTCGGCCTACGCCGAGCTGGTGTTCAGCGACATCGCGTGGCCCGACGTCGACCGCCGCGCCCTGTGGGCCGCGGTGGAGGAGTACGCCACGCGCCAGCGCCGCTACGGCTCCGCCTGACCGACCCCGCCTCCGGCGGGCGAGATGTGTAGCGCTCTCCACTCTTCTGAGGCCACATGGCCGGATTCCCGGTGGACACCGCTACACATCTCGCGTCGCTAAGCGGTGGCGGGACCGTCGAGCGACCAGCGCGTCGTGCCGGCGAGGACGTCGGTGACGAAGCCGCGGAACCGCGGGCACTGGGTGATGTCGTGCGAGCGGCAGCGCAGGGCGTGCTCGGTCATCTCGCGCGAGCGCTCCATCTCCTGCATGCGCCGGTCGAGGTCGGCCAGGTGGGACTCCAGCACCTCGTGGCGCGACGGCGCCTCCTCGTCGAGCAGCACGGCGATCTGCTCGAGCGACATCCCGGCGGCCTTGCTGCGCAGGATGACGGCGACCCGCACCAGGTCGTCGTCGCCGTAGCGGCGCCGGTCGGCACCGTCGCGGGCCGGCCGCAGCAGTCCCACGTCCTCCCAGTGCCGCAGCACGTGGGTCTCGAGCCCGAACCGCGCGGCGACGTCCCCGATCGACTGACTTGACTTCATGTCGACCTGAAGTCGCAGGCTCGTCTCGTTATTCCATTCGAGAGGGGAACACCATGTACGACGCGCTCGTCATCGGCGGCGGACCGGCCGGGCTGCAGGCCGCGCTCACGCTCGGCCGCATGCACCGGACCGCCGTCCTCATCGACTCCGGCCGCTACCGCAACGGCACGGTCGAGCACGCCCACAACTTCGTGACCCACGACGGTCGAGCGCCGGCCGAGATCCGCCGGCTGGCCCGCGAGGACCTTGCCGCGTACGACACCGTCGAGCTCCGCGACACCACGGTGCACGCCGTCCGCGAGGAGGGCGACGGCTTCGTGGCCGAGACCGACGGCGGCCCGATCCACTCCCGCACGCTGATCCTGGCGACGGGCCTGAAGGACGACCTGGGCTCGATCCCGGGCCTGGAGGAGGCGTGGGGTCGCGAGGTCGCGGCGTGCCCGTTCTGCCACGGCCACGAGCTCTCGGGTCGCGTGATCGGCCTCGCCGGCACCGGACCTCACGTGCCGATGATGACCGCGATGCTGGCACCGATCGCGTCGCGCCTCGTGCACTTCGAGGATGGTGAGGTCACGAAGATCGAGCGGACCGGCGACGGCGTCCGGGTGCACCGCGCGACCGCTGAGCCGGTCGAGGTGGCGGGCCTGTTCGTCCACCCGGCGTTCGCCCAGGCGGCCCCGTTCGCGGAGCAGCTCGGTCTCGAGCTGCTGCCGTCGGGCTGCATCCGGATCGACGTCCTCGGCCAGACCAGCCACCCGCGCGTCTTCGCCGCGGGCGACCTCGCGCACGTGGAGCAGCTGCCGATGCCGATGGCCTCGGTGCTGGGTGCCGCGGCGGCGGGCCTGACCGCCGGGGCGAGCGTCGTGAGGACCCTCGCCCTCGCCGAGTCCGCGCAGGGCTGAGCGGCGCGGTCCGGGTCGGGCGGACCGCGCGGACCTCGGTAGTCTGGAGCGCATGCGCGTGGCCAGATTCGCCGGTGACGACGACCCCCGTTTCGGGGTCGTCGGCACCGAGGGCGACACCCCGATCATCGCCCCTCTCAAGGGGGACCCCCTCTACGCTCCGCTGGAGCTCACCGGCGAGAAGCTGGCGCTGGAGGACGTGCGCCTGCTGGCGCCGGTCATCCCGCGCAGCAAGGTGGTGTGCGTCGGCAAGAACTACGTCGCGCACGCCGCCGAGATGGGCGGCGACGTCCCCGAGGAGCCGCTGATCTTCCTCAAGCCGAACACCTCGGTGATCGGTCCGGGCGAGCCGATCTTCTACCCGAAGCAGTCGCAGAACGTGCACTTCGAGGGCGAGCTCGCGATCGTGATCGGCCGCATCTGCCGCAACCTCACGGCCGAGGACGCGCCCAAGGTGATCTACGGCTACACCGTGGCCAACGACGTCACGGCGCGCGACCTGCAGAAGAAGGACGGCCAGTGGGCCCGTGCGAAGGGCTTCGACACGTTCTGCCCGCTCGGCCCGTGGATCGAGACCGACTTCGACCCCTCCGACGTCCGCGTGCGCACCACGCTCAACGGCGAGACGAAGCAGGACGGCCGCACGTCGGACATGGTCTTCGACGTGACCACGATCCTGCAGTACGTGACCAGCTTCATGACCCTCCTGCCCGGTGACGTCGTCCTGACCGGCACGCCCGACGGCGTCGGCCCCATGGTGGCCGGCGACGACGTGGCCGTGACGATCGACGGCCTGGGCACCCTGACGAACCCGGTGGTGGCAGATGAGTGAGACCCGTTGGACGACCGCGACCGGCAGCGACGTGGTCGCCCGGTTCTGCCCGTCGCCGACCGGCAACCCGCACGTCGGCATGGCGCGCACGGCACTGTTCAGCTGGGCCTTCGCGCGTCACCACGGTGGGCGCTTCGTCTTCCGCATCGAGGACACCGACGCCAGCCGTGACTCCCAGGAGTCCTACGACCTGCTGATCGACGTCATGCGATGGCTCGGCCTGGACTGGGACGAGGGCGTCGAGGTCGGCGGCCCGAACGGCCCCTACCGCCAGAGCGAGCGCATGGACGTCTACGCCGACGTCGCGCAGCGCCTCCTCGACGCGGGCTTCGCGTACAGGGCCTACGACACCGCCGAGGAGCTGGAGGAGCGCCGCAACGCCGCGCGCGCCGCCGGCCGCCCGAGCGGCTACGACGGACTGCACCGCGACCTCACGCCCGAGCAGCAGGCGGCGTACGAGGCCGAGGGCCGCCAGCCGGTCATCCGCTTCAAGATGCCCGAGCGCGACTGGACCTTCGACGACCTCGTTCGCGGCGAGATCACGTTCGGCGCCGAGAACGTGCAGGACTTCGTGATCGTCCGCGCCAACGGCCAGCCGCTCTACACGCTGACCAACCCGGTCGACGACGCGCTCATGGGGATCACGCACGTGCTGCGCGGCGAGGACATCCTGTCGTCCACCCCGCGCCAGATGGCGCTGTACGAGGCGTTCGGCGAGATCGGCGTCGGCTCGGGCTTCACGCCGCGGTTCGGCCACCTGCCCTACGTCATGGGCGCGGGCAACAAGAAGCTCTCGAAGCGCGACCCCGAGTCGAACCTGCTCGGCTACCGCGACCAGGGCTTCCTGCCCGAGGGCCTGCTGAACTACCTCGCCCTGCTCGGCTGGTCGATCGCCGAGGACCGCGACATCTTCTCGCTCGAGGAGATGGTGGCCGCGTTCGAGGTGGAGCGCGTCAACCCCAACCCGGCCCGCTTCGACCTGAAGAAGTGCGAGGCGATCAACGGCGACCACGTGCGCCTGCTCGCCCCGGACGAGTTCGTCCGCCGGCTGCTGCCGTATCTGCCCGAGGGCGTCGACGAGGCGCTCGTGACGCAGGCCGCGCCGCTCGTGCAGGAGCGCAGCAACCTGCTCACCGAGGCCGCCGAGATGCTCGGCTTCCTGTTCGCGGGCGAGGACTTCGCCGTCGATCCCGACGACGCCGCCAAGCAGCTCAACGAGGACGGCCTCGAGGTCGCGAAGGCGGCCCGCGAGGCGCTGTCCGGCCTCGACGCGTGGACCACCGAGTCGATCGAGGCGGCCCTGCGCCAGGCCCTCGTCGAGGAGCGCGGCCTCAAGCCGCGTCTCGCCTTCGGCCCGGTCCGCGTCGCGGTCACCGGCCGTCGCATCTCCCCGCCGCTGTTCGAGTCGATGGAGCTGCTGGGCCGCGAGACCTCGCTCGCACGCCTCGACGCCGTCCTCTGACACACGAGAACGCGGTCCACCCCGGCTGGGGTGGACCGCGTTCGTCGTCTCCGGGCGATCAGACCTTGTCGGCCTCGGTGCCCATCTGCAGCGAGCGGATGCTGTCCTTCGCGTAGTAGCCCTTCAGGCCCACCAGCACCGCGACCAGGCCGACCGCGGCGAACAGCACCACGTAGTAGGCCGGGGAGATCGGGTCACCCGTGCGGGCGATCAGCCACGTGGCCACGAGGGGCGCCGTGCCGCCGAGCAGGGCGAAGGCCATGTTGTAGGCCAGCGCGCTCGCCGTGTAGCGGATCTCGGGGCGGAACAGCTCGACCATGATCACCGGGGTGATCAGCGCGATCGCGCCGGCGAAGATGCCGTAGAGGCCCTGGCCGAGCATGGTGGCACCGAGGCCGCCCATGCCCATGATGTGGAACGACGGGATCACGGCCACGGCCAGGCCGATGGCGGCGGCGATGGCGACCGGACGCCGACCCCAGCGGTCGGCGGCCAGGCCGGTCAGCGGGCAGGAGATCGCGAAGACCAGCAGCGCGACGATGTACGAGGTCAGCGCGTCGACCCGGCCGAGACCGAGCTCCTCGGTGTTGTACGCCACCATGTAGCCGCCGAGCAGGTAGAAGCTCACCGCGGTGACCATCGACCAGGCGAAGACGACGATCATCGGGCGCAGGCCCTCCTGGAAGGCGCGGACGATCGGCGGGTGGACCGCCTCGGCGGCGGCCTCGCGAACGGCCTCGAACTCGGGCGTCTCCTGGATCTTCAGGCGCAGGTAGAGGCCGACCAGGCCGACCGGGCCGGCGAGGATGAACGGGATGCGCCAGCCCCAGCTCTCGAGGGACGCCTCGTTCATCGACTGGGTCACGACCAGGCCCACGGTCGCGCCGGCGGCGGTGCCCAGGGCGACGGACATCGGGTTCACGGCGCCGAACAGCGCGCGGCGGTGCGACGGCGCGTACTCGATGATGAAGCTGCCCGAGCCGGCGTACTCGCCGCCGGCCGACAGGCCCTGGAGGATGCGCCAGGCGACGAGCAGGACGGGGGCGAGCAGGCCCACGGACTCGTAGCTGGGGGTGAGGCCGATCGCGACGGTCGCGCCCGACATCAGCAGGACGGCGCCGGACAGGGCCGTACGGCGGCCGACGCGGTCGCCGATGTTGCCGAAGATGATGCCGCCGATCGGGCGGGCGAGGAAGCCGACCGCGAAGGCGGCGAAGCCCGACAGCAGCGACGCGGTGGGGTTGTCGCTGGGGAAGAACTTCATGCTGATGATGGTGATGAACTGGGCGTAGATGCCGAAGTCGAACCATTCGACGAAGTTGCCGATGCCGGCGGCGGACACGGCTTTCTTGCGTGCGCCGGCGATCTCGGCGGTCTTGAGGTCGGTCATGACCCGGGCCTTTCTGGAGTGGGTGAGTCGAGTGGAGGGGGAGGCGTCAGCGCAGCTCGCGACGCAGGATCTTTCCGGTGACGGACTGGGGGAGGCGGTCGAGGACCTCGACCTCTCGCGGGTACTTGTAGGCGGCCATCCGCTCCCGGCAGAACGCGATGAGCTCGTCGGGGGTGGCCTCGGCGCCGGAGTGCAGGGCGACGTAGGCCTTCACGGTCTCGCCGCGGTACTCGTGCGCGACGCCGACGACCGCGGCCTCCTTCACGGCCGGGTGGGCGTAGAGGACGTCCTCCACCTCGCGCGGCCACACCTTGTAGCCGGAGGCGATGATCATGTCCTTCTTGCGGTCGACGATGAAGAACCAGCCGTCAGCGTCCATGAAGCCCATGTCGCCCGTGCGCAGCTCGCGGTCGATGATCGCCTCCGCCGTGGCCTCCGGGTTGTTCCAGTAGCCGGGGATGACCTGCGGGCCGGAGGTGGCGAACTCGCCGATCTGGCCCACGGGGACCTCGGCGCCGTCCTCGTCCACGACGCGCACGTGCGTGTTGAAGACGGGGAAGCCGACCGCCAGCGCGCCCGAGACCGGGTCCACGGGCGCCCGCAGGCCGCGGGGGACGCCGTGGGTGGGGGAGGTGGTCTCGGTCATGCCGTAGAAGTTGTGGGCGTAGAACCCGAACTCCTCCTCGATCCGGTCGGCGACGGACGGCGGGATCGGGGCGCCACCGGAGTAGACGACCTCGAGGGACGTGAAGTCGTCACGCGTGGCTCCCTCGGCGCTGGTGAGGGCGACGAGTGCGGTGATCGCGCCGATCGTGAAGAAGGGCCGGTGCTCACGGATGGCGTCGAGCATCGAGAGCGGCTCGAAGCGGTGCGTGAGGACCAGTGGCCCGCCGAGCAGCATCGCCAGGGTGGCGTGCCCGACGAGGCCGGTGATGTGGAACAGCGGCGCGATGGCCAGGACGCCGGCGCCCTCGGGCAGGTCCATCCAGTCGCGGTAGGTCTGCGTGTTGAACGTCATCGCGCCGTGCGTGTTCATGGCGCCCTTGGGCAGGCCGGTCGTGCCCGACGTGTAGGTCAGGACGGCGATGCTGTCGGGGCCCAGGTCGGGAGCGGGGACGCGACGGCCGGCGTGCGTCCGGGCGACGTCGGTGAGCCGCAGGGTGCCCTCGGTGACCACGGCATCGGTGCCCAGCACGCGCGGGTCGTTCCGCGTCTGGAAGTCGGTCGCCGAGGTGGTGATGACGGTCGTGACCGAGGTCTGTCCCGAGTCGACGACGTCGCGGGCCACTGTCGCGTACAGGTCGTCGAGGGTGAGCAGGGCGACGGCGCCGGAGTCGCGGAGCAGGTTCCCGACCTCGCGCTGCTTGTTCATCGGGTTGATGAGCACGGCGATGCCGCCGGCCTTCCACGCCGCGACGAGGCCGAGGGGGAACGCCGGGTCGTTCTGCAGGTACAGCGCGAGGCGGTCACCGGGCGCGAAGCCGCGCTCGACGAGGACCGCGGCCATCGCGTCGGTGAGGGCGTCGACCTCGGCGTAGGTCAGGGTGCCGTCGAAGTACCGCACGGCGGGAGCGTCGGCGCCGCGCTCGACCGCGGCGGAGAACATCTCCAGGCACGTGGCGTACTCGGCGACGATGGTCTCGGGCTTGCCCTCGGGGTAGCCGGACAGCCACGGCGGGCGGGTCTGGGTGACGGAGTCGGACATCGAGTTCCTCGTGAGGCGGGCCGTTCAGGTTCAGCGGACTGAACTCGCTGAACTCACTGAACGACCGTTCGGGTGTGACGCAGGGAACAGTAATCACCGCTGTCCTGACGGCAAAACCGCCGATTCCGTGTTCAGGTGTTCAGTTCAGGCGACCTGAACACGCGACGGCGGTCAGCGTCGCAGGACGGCCTCGGCCAGGGTGACGGGAAGCGTGCTTCCGCCTCGGATCTCGGGCGGGATCAGCCATGAGACGCCCGCGAGCCGCAGGACGGCCGCGCTGAACTCGTCGGCCGACAGCGGGGCGCCGTCGGTCGTGTTCAGGGCCTCGTCGGCGTGCACGCACAGGGTGTCGTAGACGCCGCGGCACCGGGCGGCGATCCGTCCGCTCTCGGGCTCGTCGAGGCTGCGCAGCTCGGAGTCCGCCACGCGCGCCAGCTCGGGGTGCTGCTCGCGGAAGGTGCTCATGGCCTCGACGACGTTGACGACGCGGTCGTGCGGGGTCGCGCCGTCCTCGGCCGCCGCGGCCACGCGCGCCTGCAACTCGTCGAGCAGGAGGTCGTAGACCGAGACCAGGATGCTGTGCTTGCTGCGGTGGTGGTGGTAGACGCCGGCGACGCTCAGCTGGGCCGTCGCGGCGATCGCCCGCATGGTGGCGCCGTGGTAGCCCGCTTCGTGGAACACCGTGACGGCGGCGGCGGTAACGTTGTCGAGTCGGATCGTCGACGAGGCGCGCCACGGACGCGGCCGGTCGAGCGACGGGGGCGTCCCGGCGGAGGGCACCGAGGGAGGCTGCATGACCAGGTGGGCGGTCTCGGTGCCCAGTGCCGAGGCGATCTGCGAGAGGCGGGCGATGCTGACCCCGACCTTGTCGTTCTCGATCGCGCTCATGGTGCCCGCGCTGACGCCCACGGTGGAGGCCAGGTCCCGCAGGGTGACGCCCGCTGCCTGGCGCGCGAGGCGGATCGCGGCGCCGACCGTGGGAGCCCCGGACGTCTCGGTCACGCAGCGGACTCTACCGGCCCGACCTGCCCTTCTCGTCCGGCCACGGGCGGCGGCATGAGCGCGGGCGAGGGGCGCCCTTGGACCGCCTGGTACCCCGACGGCGACGTCGACCTCGCGGCCAGTGGGCTGACCCTCATGGACCACTTCGGCGCCACGGTCGCGCGCCAGCCGGGCCGCGTCGCGGTGCGCTACTTCGACGGCGCGATCACGTACGCCGAGCTCGACGCGATGGCGGACTCGCTCGCCGCGCACCTGCGCGACGCCGGGCTCGGTCCCGGCTCCACCGTCGCCCTGATGCTGCAGAACAACCCCGCGTTCCTCGTCGCCGTCGTCGCGGCATGGAAGCTGGGTGCCGTGGCCGCGCCGCTGTCGCCGCTGGCGACCTCGCCCGAGCTCAGTCACCTGCTGGACGAGTGCGACGCCGACGCCGTCGTGATCCTCGACGAGCTGCTCCAGGTGCACGGCTCGCGCGTGTCCCGCCTGCGCGACCGACCGGTCGTCGTCACGGCCCGGACCGACTTCGACGGCTCCCCGGCTCAGGTCGGTGGCGACGCCACCTCGCTGGCGCGGATCGTGGCGACCCCCGTCGACCCGGTCGCGACCGAGCTCGACCCGGCGTGGCCGGCGGTGTTCGTGCCGACCTCGGGAACCACCGGGATGTCGAAGTTCACGGTGAACACGCACGCCAACGTGGAGTTCGACGCCTCGGTCTACCGGCAGTGGGCCCGGCTGCGCGACGGCGCGGTCGTGCTGGGGCTGAGCCCGATCTTCCACGTGACGGGCCTCATCGGGCATGTCGCGGTGACCCTGCGCATCGGTGCCACGCTCGTGCTGACGCACCGGGTGCGCCCCGACGTGGTGCTCGACGCGATCCGCCGTCACCGTCCCGAGTTCACGATCGCCGTCATCACCGCCTACATCGGGCTGGCGGAGCTGCCCGACGTGACGCCCGACGACTTCGCGAGCTTCCGTGAGCTCTGGTCCGGCGGCGCGCCGGTGGAGCCCGACGTGGCCGCGCGCCTGGGGGAGCGCTTCGGCCGGCCGATCCACAATGTCTACGGCCTCACCGAGGCGACCTCGGCGGTGGCAGCGGTCCCGCGAGGTCTGCGCACGCCCGTGGACGAGGACACCCGGACTTTGTCGATCGGCGTCCCGGTCTTCGGGACCACGGTCCGCATCGTCGGCGAGGACGGTGCCGACCTGGCGCCCGGCGAGGTCGGCGAGATCGTCGTCTCCGGGCCGCAGGTGGCGGCGGGCTACCTGAACAAGCCGATGTCGACCGCCGAGGTCTTCGGCGGGGGTCGGCTGCGCACCGGCGACGTCGGCTTCATGGACGCCGACGGCTGGTTCTACGTGATCGACCGCAGCAAGGACATGATCAGCGCGAGCGGCTTCAAGGTCTGGCCGCGCGAGATCGAGGCCGCGCTCATGACGCACCCGCACGTCCGCGAGGCGGCCGTGGTCGCCATCCCCGACCAGTACCGCGGCCAGTCGCCGAAGGCGTACGTCGTCCTCGAGCCCGACGCGTCGGTGTCGGAGTACGAGCTGATCGAGTTCAGCCGCTCGATCCTCGCGCCCACGAAGTACCCCCGCGAGGTGGAGTTCGTGGCCGAGCTCCCGCGCACCGCCACGGGCAAGATCCGGCGCTCCGCGCTGGGGTGAAGCGCGCATCACACGACACGCGAGCATCCCCGGTTTGGGCGCACGCGAGGGTGTCCGGTAAAGTCATCTCTTGGTTCGGAGCGCTGCCGCGAGGCAGGGATCCGATACCCCCATGGGGTATGGTGTAATTGGCAACACAGCGGTTTCTGGTACCGCCATTCTAGGTTCGAGTCCTAGTACCCCAGCGAGGACCTACTGGAGAGCATCTGGTAGCGTTTCTCACTGCTGGCCCCGTTGTGTAGCGGCCTAGCACGTCGCCCTCTCAAGGCGGTAGCGCGGGTTCGAATCCCGTCGGGGCTACCAGCAGAAAGGCCCCCGATCCTCGGATCGGGGGCCTTCTCCATTTCTGGGTGGAATGCGCCGCAGGTGGGACGGATCCTCCGACCTTCGGGTCGTCCCAGGGGCGCCTTGGTACCAAGATGCGTGTGCCGGAGGCTCAGCAGGCCGGGCCCTCGGTGCAGGTCTCGGCGCCCTCGCCCGCGACGGCCGCGATCGCGCGGGCGGCGTCGCCCAGGGCCGCGAGCTGCTCGTCGGTCAGCACGTCGATGACGAGCCGGCGCACCTCGCGCACGTGACCGGGTGCGATCGCCTCGATCTTGGCCAGGCCGGTCTCGGTGAGCCGTGCCTGCATCCGGCGGCCGCCGGGCTCGGCGGCGGGGCACCGCTCGACCCAGCCGGCCTTCTCCAGGCGCGTGAGGGCGTGGGAGAGCCGCGACAGCGAGCCGCGCGCCTCCTCGGCCAGGACGGAGAGTCCGATGGTGTGCCCGGGGGACTGCGACAGCGCCGCGAGCACCTGGTACTCGTACGCGTTCACGCCCGCGTCGCGCTTGAGCTGGGCGTCGATGGCACTCGGCAGCGTCGACAGGAGGCCGAAGAGGGCGCGCCACTGCTCCTGCTGCTCGGTCGTCAGCCAGCGCACGGATGCCGTCGTGTCGGAGGGGGCAGTGTCGGAGGTCACGCAGAACAGGATACCCCCTGGGCTTGAACGTTCAAGCAGGTTGGACGTAGGGTCGACTTGAACATTCAACTCAAGGAGACCCGCATGACCCTGCTTCGTGTCGACGCCAGCATCCAGGGCCCGGTGTCCGCCAGCAGCGCGCTGGCCGATCTCGTCCTCGACGAGTTCACCGCCGCCCGGCCCGAGGTCCCGGTCGTGCGCCGTCACCTCGGCCAGCATCCTCTCGGAGCCGAGGTGTGGAGCGGTGCCATCGCCGGCAGCTACACGCCCGAGGAGGACCGCAACGCCGCCCAGCGCGAGGCGATCGCCCTCGCCGAGCAGGTCGCCGACGAGCTGCAGCAGGCCTCGCTCGCCGTCCTCGCGATGCCGCTCTACAACTTCGGCATCTCCCAGCACGCCAAGACGTGGATCGACGTCGCCCTGGCCGGCGCCCCGCAGGGCACGCGCCTGCTCGAGGGCACCCCGACCGTCCTGGTGACCACCCGCGGTGGCGCCTACGGCCCCGGCACCCCGCGCGAGGGCTGGGACCACAACACCGACTTCCTGCGCCGGATCCTGGTGGACATCTGGGGTGCCGACCTGACCGTCGTGGAGCGAGAGTTCACCCTCGTCGGCGTGAACCCGGCCCTCGACGAGTTCACCGAGATGGCCTCGATCATGCGCAAGACGGCCGAGGAGGCCGCCACGTCCGCGGGCGCCGACCTCGCGGCCCGCGCCGCCTGAGTCCCCCAGACGCGAAGGGGCCCCGACCGTCACCGGTCGGGGCCCTCGCTCGTGTGGGACGGTCAGCCCTTCACCTTGATCTTCGTGCTGGCGGTCTTGCCGGCGTAGGCCGTGTTGCCCAGGTACGACACCTTGGCGCTCCACGTGCCCTTCGTCAGCCTCGGGAGCTTGACCGTGGCCTTGCCCGAGCGGACGGTGCCGACGACGGTCTTCGTGCTCGAGCCGCGCTTGAGCACGATCCGGACCTTGCCCGACGCCTTGGCCAGGCCGCTCGGCGTCGTGACGGTCACCGTGGCGACGGTGGCCTTCTTGGCGCGAACAGTCTTGCGGGGCTTCAGCGAGACGCCTCGCACGGCCGCCTTGGCCACCGTCACGCGCGCCGTGGTGCTGGCCGCCCGGACGTTGGCGTTGCCGCCGTAGACGATCGTCAGCGCGTAGGCCTTCGGCGTCAGGGTGCGCGGCAGCGAGACGTCGGCGCGACCCGCGGCGTCGAGGCGACCGACGTACGACGTCCCGCCGGTGGTCACCGTGACGGTGCCGGTGGGCGTGACGCCCGCGGGACCGGTGACGGTGGTCCGGACGACCGCAGCCGTGCCGTACCGGGTCGCGGCGACCGTGGCCTTCAGCGTGGCGTTCGCCTTCGCCACGACCAGTTCGGTCGCCTCCGAGTCGGACGCGCCGTACTTGTCGTCACCGGTGTACCGCGCGACGAGCGAGTGGCGACCCGCCGGCGTGGTGGCCGGCACCGTGAAGGTGGCCGTGCCGTCCTCGATCGCGGCCGTGAGCGGCTCGCCGGGCAGGCCGGTGAGTCGCACCGAGCCGGTGGCGCCCTCGGTGACCGTGGCGGTCACCGAGCCGCCGGCGCCGTGGGTCACCGACGCCGGAACGCTGAGCGTCGTGGTGGACGGATCGCCCGCGACCGCGAACGAGACGGACGCCTGCGAGGGCTCGATCACGTCGCCTCGACCGAGGTAGCGGACCGTCAGGTCGGTCTCGCCGGCCGGCTGGGCCGGGAGCACGATCGAGGCGGTGCCGTTGCGCTTCAGACGCGCCTGGCCGACCTTCTGGCCACCGTCGAAGACAGCGACGAAGCCGGACGGCTTGCCGGTGTCGGAGACGAGCGGCGTGTTGGCGTTGGCCGAGTTCAGCGAGATGAACGGCGCGTAGCCGGCCGCGGCGACCGAGACGTCGAGCGTGGGCGTGCCGCCGACGGAGACCGGGCCGACCTCGGCCACGGTGGTGGTGCTGGCGTGCGCCTGCTTCGCGAACCCGCGGAAGACCGTGTGGATCTCGTCGATGGCCTCCTTGGCGAACGCGCGCTGGCTCTGCAGGGAGTTCGCGCCCGTCTCGCTGGTGGGGTTCAGCGCGCCCCGGAGGGTCGGGTCGCCCTTCTCCAGATCACGGCCGGCGACGTACCACCACTCGGTCATGTGCTCGGTGTGTCCGCCGTCGTCGTTGCGACGGATCGCCTGGTCGACGACCGGAGCCGGGTTGCCGAGCGCGTCGACGTGGTCCTTGTTGTACGTCAGCACGTGACCGACCTGGATCTTGCGCGCCTGGCGCAGCTCCTTGGTCGTGTCGCCGCCGGGGTAGTACGAGACGGCGTTGACGCTGCCGCCGCCGAGGTCGGCGACGTCCTGCGCCGTGCGGTACTGCGTGGACGCGTTCGGCAGGTACGTGTTCACGAGGTCGCCGTACAGGTGCGACGGACGCGACGCCTTCAGGGTGCCGTCCTCGGTCGTCGCGGCCGCGTTGTCGCGGATGTGGCCGAGGTCGGAGCCGCCGTTGCCGGTGGAGAACAGCGAGAAGTCGAAGTTGTAGACCGTCTTCACGCCGTACTGCTGGGCGTCCGCGTTCACGTCCTTGATGATCGCGCGCGTGTTGTGGCACCACGTGCCGCCGAACAGCAGCGGGATGTCGCCGGGCTTGCCGAGCAGGTGGATGAGCTCGGGGTAGGTGAGCGTCTGGATCCGGAAGCCGTCCGTGCCGTCGGCGTCGGTCAGGATCTGGCCGCCGTGCGTCTCCGCTGCGGGGTACGACGCGCTGTGGCGGCGGTTGACCTCGTCCTTCTGGAACTGGAAGTTCGTGTTGGTGGCGTAGCTGGAGACGCTGCCGAGCACGTCCTCGACCTGGTCCTCGTACGCCGCGACCTCGGTCGGGGTGTCGAGGTCGGCTGCGGTCTTGGCGCCGCCCAGCGCGGCGACGATGCGGTCCTCGACACCGCCGTCGACGCGGTCCTTGTTGTAGACGAACAGGTACGGGTCGATGGCCGCGTTCTTCGTGAACGAGGTCTGCGCGTCCTTGTTCAGGTAGTCGGTGATCAGCCGGTTGCCCACGTTGCCGTAGAACGTGCGGCCGGCCTCGTTGAGGCCGGAGCGGCTGAGGTCCCAGACGTTCAGGGTGTCGCCATCGAGCTTGGGCGTGAAGTTGTAGACCTTCGAGATGCCCTGGGCCTTCGCCACGCGGTTGACGTGCGCGATCGTGGCCTGGCTCGACGGGTCGGACGGGTCGCCGATGAAGAAGGCGATATTGCCGGTCTGGTTCTTCAGCAGGTACTCGAAGCGCTCGATCGTCACGGTCTCGAAGACGCTGTTCGCGCCGAGGTCGTCGTACACGTCGTCGAAGTAGTCCACGGTGACGCCGAGGGAGGGGACGGGCGCCGCGGCGTGCGCGGTGGTCGTCGCCAGGCCCAGCAGCGAGGCCGTCAGGGCCCCGACCGCGGCGGCCGCGAGTCCGCGCCGCACGGGGCGCCGGAGGGAGGTGGTCATGGTGGTGTCGCTTTCTCCTGCCACACTGGGCAGGCCGGTTCAGGGGAGTGTTCTCGTGGGTCGGTGGGCTGGATCGCCGGGCGTGTGCATGTCGGGCGATCCAGCCGTCCTGCACATCGCCGTGGTCAGGCGATCACCTCCGCCAGTCGCGTGCGCGCCGCACGACGGCGGCCGGTCAGCACGTGCCACGTGAGCGACGCGACGCCGGCCAGCGCGAGGACGACCAGGATGGCCAGGCCCGTGTGCGGCGGGACGGTCTCGGCGACCTCGGTCACCGCGGCGGCCGCGGCCACCTCGGCACCGCCGACCTCGACCGGCGTGCTGGAGATCTCGGTGCCGTCGAAGAGGACGACCAGCGAGTGCTCGCCGGCCTCGACCGTCTCGGGGATCGTGACCGCGGTCGTGAACCCGCCGTTGGCGTCGGTGGCGACCGTGCCCAGGACCACCGGGGTGGAGTGCAGCTCGAGGGTGAGCTCGGGGACGTCGGCGGCGAAGCCGGTGCCGGTCACGGTGACCGCGGCGCCGGGCTCGAGGTCACCGGTGACGGCGACCGTGCCGACGACCTCGGTGACCGGCTTGCCGACCGTGGCGATCTCCGACGGCGGGGAGGACGGCGACTCGCCGGCCTCGTTCACGGCGCGCACCGCGGCGCGGTAGGTGCCGTCGGGCAGGTCGGAGAACGTGTGGGTCGTGGTCGCGGCGTCGAGCTGCACCGGGTCGGCGCCGCTGAAGCGCAGGACGTAGCCCGTGACGCTCTCGAGCTCGGCGTCGGGGCCGGCCTGCCACGTGACCGTGACGTCCTTGCCGTCGACCGTCAGGACCGGCGCGGCGGGCGCGGACGGCGCGCCCTCGGCGACGACCTCGTTCTCGTCGACACCCAGGCTGTCGGTGGTCGTGGTCGGCGCACCCGTGTCGACCGACTTCTTCGTCGTCGGCTTGGTCGTCGGCTTCGCGGTGGGCTTGGCGACGGGCTTGGCGGTCGGCTTCGTCGTGGGCTTGGCGGTCGGCTTCGGAGTCGGCTCGGCCTTGATCTCGTCGGCGTACTTCACGTCGTTCGGGTTGCCCTGCCAGATGCCCGTCTTCCGGCTGGGCAGGACGTACTTGCCGTCGTCGTCCTGGTAGCAGCCGCTGATCGGCGTGCACCACTGGTCGGCGGGCAGGGCATCGAGGGCGCGACCCATGTCGTCGTTGAGGCACGGCTGGTCGTCACCGCCGTCGACCCAGGTGATGCTCGCGGCCTTCGCGGGCACGAGCAGGCCCTGTCCGGAGAGCAGGATGGTCGTCGCGAGCGCGAACGCCAGGAGCAGGTGCAGCGGCCGGGGCAGGCGCAGGGACTTCGAGGTCACGAGGACTCCTTCGGTGGGGGGGGTGCGGGGTCAGCGGGTGGAGCCGAGCGGACGGCGCTCGGTGGGACGGTCGTCGATCGAGCAGGCGCCGACGGGGACGCCACGGGCCACGGGGATCTCGCCGACCGCGGCCTCGAGGCGCTCCTTGGCCGAGGCCTCGTGCGGGACGACGGCCTCCTTGCGGCCGGCGAACACGTCGTCGTCGAGACGTCCGACGCGGCGAGCCACCACGGTGGCCGCGACCGCGGCGGCGGTGACGTTGGTCATCGTGCGCGCCATGTCGACGATCGCGCTGATCGGCAGCGTGAGGATGACGACCTCGAGCGGCAGGCCGGCCGCGGTGAGCACGGTGGTGGCCACGATCGTGGCGGTGCCGGGGACGCCGGCGGTGCCGATCGACACCAGGAGGCACAGCACGACGAGCAGCGCGTAGTCCGCCAGCCCGTAGGACAGTCCGAGGCCGTTGATGGCGTAGACCGCGAGCATGATCGGCCAGATGCCGGCGCAGCCCGGCATGCCGATCGTGGTGCCGAGCGGCGCGGTGAAGCCGGCGACGTCGGACGGGACGCCCACGCGCTGGGTCAGCACCGTGGTGGTGACGGGCAGGGTGCCGGCGCTGCTCTGCGTCGTGAACGCGGTGCTCTGTGCCGGAAAGATCTTGCGGAAGAACGCGAGCGGGCTCACGTGGGCGGCGCTGCGCAGGATCACCGCGTTCACGACGAACGTGTGCACGAAGCAGGCGACGTAGCCGACCACCAGCAGGCCCAGCAGCGAGAGCAGCTGGTCGCGGCGGCCGACCGCGGAGGAGGCAGCGCCCGCCGTCAGCACCAGGACCGCGTAGGGGGTCAGGGCGATGACGTAGCCGACGGCCTTGTAGATGATGAGGCGGCCGGCCTCGACGAGGTTCAGGAACGGCGCGACCGTCTTCGGCGACCGCTCCGCGACGACCGCGGTGGCCACCGCGACGAGCAGCGTGAAGACGATGATCGGGATGATGTTGTTCTCCGAGACGTCCTTGACGATGTTCGTCGGGAAGAACCCGATGAAGACCTCGGCGAACGGCTTCTGGATCTCGTCGAGCGAGCGGGTGTCGACGCCGGCGGTCTCGAGGTCGGCGTTCTTGCCGATCCCCAGCTCGAGGGTGAGCCCGAGCGTCAGCAGGATGGCGATGAGGTTCATGCCGAGCAGCCACGCCGTGGACGAGAGGCCGATCGTGCGGAGCTTCGCGGTGGAGCCGAGCGACGTCACGCTGGACAGGATGGACACGATCACCAGCGGCGCGACGATCGCCAGCAGCAGGTTGATGTAGATCCGCCCGAGCGGTGCGAGGTAGTCGACGTGGTCGCGGAAGACGACGCCGACGGCGGCGCCGACGACCAGCGCCCCGATCGTCAGCACGGCGAAGTTCGCGCCGATGCGGCCCAGGACCCACACGCCCGCGAACAGGCCGAAGGTCACGGCCAGGGCCACCAGGTTCCACGTGTCCACGCGGCTCCTCCTCGAGATCGGCGCGGGTCGGATCCCGGGCGCTGATGGTGATCCTGTCGGTCGGTGAGCGCGTCGAATGACGATCTCAATTATTGGGACGACGTCCGCATGATGAGATTTGTCGTGGTAGTCCGAGCCGACTGGCAGGCTCTCGCCCACGGTCACGAGTGCCAGCCGCGTCCTCGACGCACAGCCCCGGCTTGCTGGTCGGCAACCCTCCGTCGCGGCGGGGTGCTCCGGGTGAGGACCGGGCCTCGGCCGACCGGCCGGGGCAAGCGCGAGTCACCCCGGAGGTCCTCCATGTCGTCTGTCCTGTCCCACGCCGACTGCCCGCTGCTGCCCCTCGTGGGCGCCGACGTCACCGTGCCCCTCGTCGACGGCCGGTCGGTGCGTCACGTCAATCTCGACGGCGCGGCCAGCGCGCCCGCGCTGGCCTCCGTCGCCGAGCGCGTGAACGCCGTGCTGCCCTGGTACGCCAGCGTCCACCGCGGCGCCGGCTACGCCTCGCAGGTGTCGACCGCGCTGTACGAGCAGGCGCGCGAGGCCGTCGGCTCGTTCGTCGGCGCGCGGTCCGCCGACGTCACGATCTTCACGCGCAACACCACCGATGCCACCAACCTGCTGGCGGGCGCGGTGCCCGGGCGGGTGCTGGTGCTCGACGTGGAGCACCACGCGAACCTGCTGCCGTGGCGGCGCACCCTCGGCGGCTGCGAGGTGCTCGGGGTCCAGGCCACCGTCGGTGCCACCCTGAAGGCGCTCGCCTCGGTGCTGTCGCGTCGCCAGATCAGCCTGCTGTCGGTCACGGGCGCCTCGAACGTCACGGGGGAGTCACTGCCGATCGACGCGGTCGTCGACCTCGCCCACCGGTACGGCGCGCGGGTCTTCGTCGACGGCGCGCAGCTGCTGGCCCACCGGTCGCTCTCGCTGGCCGAGTCGGGTGTCGACTACGTCGCCTTCTCCGGCCACAAGGTGCATGCCCCGTTCGGCGCGGGTGCGCTCGTGGGTCGTCGCGACTGGCTCGAGGGCATCGAGCCGTACCTCGCCGGTGGCGGCGCCGTGCGGCGGATCACCGACGAGGACGTCGAGTGGACCGACGGCCCCGCGCGCCACGAGGCGGGCACGCCGAACCTCGTCGGCGCGGTCGCGCTGGCCGCGGCCGCGGAGGCGCTGTCGTCGCTCGAGTCCGACGCGGTGGCCGCGCACGAGGCCGCGCTGCGGTCGCGGCTGGTCGACGGACTGCGGGAGCTGCCCGGCGTGGACGTCGCGCGCATCTGGTCGGACTCGGCCGAGCCGATCGGCGTGGTCACGTTCCGCCTCGAGGGAGTCGATCCGGGTCTGCTGGCGGCGTTCCTGGCGGCCGAGCACGGTGTGTCGGTGCGCGACGGTCGCTTCTGCGCGCACCCGCTGCTCGACCGCCTCGGCTGGGGCGACGGCGCGGTCCGGGCGAGCATCGGGGTGGGCAGCCGCGCCGAGGACGTCGAGCGCCTCCTGTCCGGCGTGCGCGCCTGGGTGGCGGGGGAGCGCGCGGCCGAGTACCGCCGCGAAGCCGGGGTGTGGGTCGTCGTGGACGACCCCCGCCCGACTCCGGCGTCCCTCGACATCGACCGCCTCGTCGCCACCGCGGCGGCCTGCGCGCCGGTCACCGTCTGACCGCCGCGCCGGCGGAGGGCGTCAGGCGGGCGACGGCGTGGGGCAGGTGTCCAGCATTGAGGCCAGGGCGCGGGCCTCGCTCGTGTCGACGGCGAGGTCCCAGCGCTGCTTCACGTCGATCCAGCGGGTGGCGTAGGCGCACTGGAAGGCGGCCTTCGGTCGCCAACCGGCGGGGTCCTGCGAGCCCTTCGAGGCGTTCGTCGGGCCGTCCGCCGCCACGAGCGACGGCAGGTCGTTCGCGAACCGTGAGCGTCGCTCGGCACTCCACGCGTGCGCGCCCGAGACCCAGGCCTCGGCGAGCGGGACGACGTGGTCGATCTGGATCGCCTGGGCCTGACGCTGGTCCTTGAGGTCGTCGAACTCCAGGCGCGTGCCGTGGTACGGGTCCGTCCACGTCCCCGCGATCACGTCGTGCGGGCACGAGCGCTGCACCTGGACGACGACGGTGCCCGGCACCGCGTCGCGCAGCAGCACGTCGTCGCGCTGGTTGCAGCCGTTACGGTCGACGTCCCGCCACGCCGGACCGAAGGCCTCGCGGTCGTAGGCAGGCACGCGCGGGCGGCGGTCGACGGTGCGCAGGGCGTCGAGCGCCGAGCGCGCCTCGGCCGGCTCGAGGGTGGGCGCCGGCGCGACCGCGGCGTCGTCGCCCGCGGACTCGACGAGGTCGAGCAGCTCGCACCCCGCGAGCGGGACGAGGAGCAGCGAGAGCAGCACGGACCGGAGACGCACGGGGCCACTGTGGCACGTGGGTCCGACAGCGAAGCCGTCCGGCGCGCGCGTCCGGTGGGGACTGATCTTTCGACGTTGCGGTCGCCCCGACGACGTCTCGGTACCGAGATCCGTCCCCCGTCAGGGCGCGTCGAACTCCAAGGGCCGCTTGAACCCCTCGTGGCTCGCCGTGTAGCCGAGGGACTCGTAGAAGCGGTGGGCGTCGGTGCGCCGCTTGTCCGAGGTCAGCTGCGCGAGGGTGGCTCCGCGGGCCTCGCCCCACGCGTGGGCCCAGCCGATCAGGGCGCGTCCGAGTCCCGAGCCGCGGGTCGACGACGCCACGCGGACCGCCTCGATCAGCAGCCGCTTCGCCCCGCCGCGCGACAGTCCGGGGAGCAGGGTCAGCTGCATCGTCGCGACGAGCGCGCCGTCGTCGTCGCGGACCACCACCAGGAGGTGGGCGTCGTCGCGATCGACCTCGCGGAACGCCTCGACGTAGGGCGCGAGATCCACCGACTCGCGGCCCGCGCCGATCTCGTCGTCGGTCAGCAGCGCGACGATGCCGGGCACGTCCGGCTCGGCGGCGCGCTCGAGCGCGAAGGTGCGGCCGTCCAGCGTGAGGGTGTCCATGCCGCCAGTCTCACAGCCCGCGGACGACGGGAGCGCTCGGCGTCAGGCCGGCTCGCTGACGTACCGCGTCGCGTGGTGCACGAGGAGGTCGTGGAGGTCCTGCGCCGCCTTCGTCGGCCGGGCGCCGCGGCGGCGCAGCAGGGCCATCCGGATCACGGTGCCCTCGTCCTCGATGGGGCGGAACGCGAGCCGCGTGCTCGCCTCGCGCAGGTCGAAGGACGTGAAGTCGGGCATGAGCGAGACGCCGATCCCCGAGGAGACCATCTGCTGGCACACATCGGCGCTGTCGGCGGTGTGCCACTTCAACGGCGGCGAGTCGCCGAAGACGCGGTGCGCCACGCGGTGCATCAGGTAGCCGGGGCGGGCGCCGACGAAGACCTCCTGGCGCAGGTCGTCGACGGTGACGGTGGCGCGCTCCGCGAGCGGGTGGTCGGCGGGCAGCACCGCCACCGGCCGGCCGTGGAACAGCTCGGTCGCGACGAGGTCGGGGTGCACGTCGTCGCCGGGCAGCAGCGTCACGAGGCCGAGATCGAGCGAGCCGTCGCGCAGGCCGTCGCGGACCTCGCCGTGACGCAGCTGGCGCAGGTCGACCGAGGTGTGCTCGTGGTCGAGCTCGTGCCCTCGCAGCGCCGGCAGGACGAGCGCGGTGACGCCGAAGTAGACACTGCCGACGCGCGTGGGCCGGTGGAACTGCGACTCGCCGCGAGCGGCCGCGCGCAGCCGGTCGACGGCGTCGAGGACCTCGAGGATCCGCGGCAGCAGCTCCCGTCCCGTGCCGTTGATGCGGGTGCCCGAGCGGTGCCGGTCGACGAGCGTCACGCCGAGCTCGCGCTCGAGCTTGGTGACCGCCTCGCTGAGCGCCGGCAGCGACACGTGCAGGTGCTCCCCGGCGCGACGCAGCGAGCCCTGCTCGCTCACCGCCCTGACGTATTCGAGCTGCTCCAGTCGCATGCTCACCTCCCCGTTGACGGGCGACGCTACGTGATCGGCGACGCCTGTCGGGTGATCTCCCGCGTCGTGAGATGGGGCCGGACCCGGTGCCGGCGTTCGTAGCGTCGTCGACACGCAACAGCGCCCCTCACGAGAAGAAGGCACTCATGACTCACGTCCGTTCCCACCGGTTCCTCCGCACCCTGGTCGTCGCCGCGGCCGCCGCGCTCGCCGCGACGAGCCTGACCGCCTGTGGCAGCGCCGGCGCGGACTCGGGGAAGGAGGAGACCACGATCCGCTACCAGAGCTACGCGGGTGCGGTCGACGCGTTCCTGCTCGCCGACGCGCTCGGCGAGTTCGAGGGCCTGACGCTCAAGCGGGTCGGCGACGTCACGGGCGGCCCGCAGGCCCTCCAGGCGCTCGTCTCGAACCAGACCGACATCGGCGGCTCCGCCTTCTACGGCGCGATCGCCCAGCTCGTGGCCACGGGCGCGCCGATCAAGGCGGTCATCCCGTTCTACGGCTCGAACGAGACCACGAACTCGCAGCTCGTCGTCCTCGACGAGTCGCCGATCCAGGACGCGAAGGACCTCGTCGGCAAGAAGATCGCCGTCAACACGCTCGGCGCGAACGCCGAGGCCGTGCTGGACACGTGGTTCGACCAGGAGGGCCTCAGCCAAGCCGAGCAGGACAAGGTCACGCTCGTCCCGCTGCCGCCGCTCAACATCCCCGAGGCCCTCGGCAGCGGCAAGATCGACGCCGCCGTCGTCAGCTTCCTGGGCAAGCGCCAGACCGAGGCGCAGTACGAGATCCGCACGCTGCACCGCGACATCGACGTCGTCGGTGCCCCGTACGCCGGCGGCGGGCTGACGCTGCGCAACGAGTTCATCGAGAAGAACCCGAACACCTCACGCCAGCTCGTCGAGGGCGTCGCCGCGGCGATCGAGTTCATCGAGACCCACGACAAGCAGGAGGTCTTCGACGTCTACTTCCCGTACCTGGAGAAGGAGGGCTACGGCGACTACATCGAGCCGATCAAGACCAACTTCCCCGGCACGCTCGGCATCGACGCCAAGCCCGTCATCCACGACGAGGACATCTCCCGCTGGGTCGACTGGCTCGACAGCCGCGGCGACATCGACGCCAAGAAGCTGAAGATCTCCGACGTCTACACCAACGAGCTCAACCCGAACGCCTGAGGAGGCAGCCATGAGTTCACGCATCGAGCTGAGGAACGTCGGCCAGACCTTCTGGGTCCGCGGCGACGAGGACAGGAAACCGCGCGAGTTCGTCGCGCTCGACGGGCTCGACCTGGACATCCGGGCGGGGGAGTTCCTGACCCTCGTCGGCCCCTCGGGCTGCGGCAAGTCCACCGTGCTCGACCTGATCTCGGGACTCGCGACACCGACGTCCGGCACCGTCACGGTCGACGGCACGCCGATCACGGGCCCCGGCCTCGACCGCAGCGTCGTCTTCCAGCAGTACACCCTGCTGCCGTGGCGCTCGGCCGCGGCGAACATCGAGTTCGCCCTCGAGGCCAAGGGCGGACTGTCGAAGGCCGAGCGGGCCGCGACCGCCCGCGAGTACCTCGACCTGGTCGGCCTGGGCGAGTTCGCGAACCGCTACCCGCACGAGCTCTCGGGCGGTATGAAGCAGCGCGTGGCCATCGCGCGCAGCCTCTCGTACCAGCCGCAGGTCCTGCTGATGGACGAGCCGTTCGGCGCGCTCGACGCCCAGACCCGCGAGCGCCTCCAGGAGGAGCTCGTCCGGATCTGGGAGCACACCGGCACGACGGTCGTGTTCATCACGCACGACATCGAGGAGGCCGTGTTCCTGGGCCAGCGCGTCGCCGTCATGAGCGGTCGCCCCGGGCGGATCAAGGAGATCGTCACGATCGACCTCGACCGGTCGGGCGCCCACGACGAGGACGTCCGCGCGACGCCCGCGTTCACCGAGCACCGGCACCACATCTGGTCGCTGTTGCGCGAGAAGACCGCCGCGAAGGAGCTGGCCCATGTCTGACCTGCTGACCGAGCGGACCGCCGCGCGGCCCAACCCCCGCCAGGAGGAGGCCGCCAAGGCCCGTGCCGCCTCGCCCGGCCGCGACCGTGCGGTGGCCGTCGCTCGGGGCGCCGCCGGCCTCGTCGCCCTCGCCCTGGTGTGGGAGCTCGCTCCGCGCATCGGGCTGGTGGACGCGTACTCGATCCCGCCGCTGCACGTCGTGCTGCAGGAGTGGTGGTCGATGGTGCTCGACGGCGAGCTGTGGCGCCACGTCTCGGCGAGCCTGCAGCGCTCGGTGATCGGCTTCGCCCTGGCGATCGTCATCGCGATCCCGCTGGGGGCCGCGATCGCCTGGTACCGCCCCGTGCGCGAGTTCTTCACCCCGTCGCTCGAGCTGTTCCGCAACACCGCGGCGCTGGCGATCCTGCCCGTGTTCATCCTGCTGCTCGGGCTGGGGGAGACCTCGAAGATCGCGATCGTCCTCTACGCCTGCTTCTTCCCGATCCTGCTGTCGACGATCGCGGGCGTGTCCAGCGTGGACCCGCAGCTGCTCCGGTCGGCGCGGGTGCTCGGGCTCTCGCCCGTCGCCACGTTCCGCAAGGTGGCCTTCCCGGCGGCCGTGCTCACGATCTTCACCGGCATCCGCATCTCGGGCGCCGCCGCGATCCTGGTGCTCATCGCCGCCGAGATGATCGGCGCGGACGCCGGCCTGGGCTTCCTCATCAACTACGCGCAGTTCAACTTCCTCATCCCGAAGATGTACGCCGCGATCCTCACCACCTCCCTCATCGGCGTGGCCGTGAACTACGGACTCGTCGCCCTCGAGCGCCGCTTCTCGCGGTGGCGCGCCCTCTGACCCCTCCTCCCGGAAGAGAGATCCCCATGACTCGTCAGCTCAGCCTCAACGCCTTCCTGCACGACACCGGCCACCACGAGGCCTCGTGGCGGCACCCCGACTCGGCCGTCGACCGCATCCACGACATCGACTTCGACACCACCAACGCGCAGATCGCGGAGGAGGCGAAGTTCGACGCGATCTTCTTCGCCGACGCCCCGGGCCTGTGGGCGGCCACCCCGTTCCGGCCCGCCGGGCACCTCGAGCCGATCACGCGGCTCGCGGCGATCGCGGCGCGGACCGAGCGGATCGGCCTGATCGCCACCGCGTCGACCACGTTCTACGACCCGTACAACCTCGCGCGGCTGTTCTCCTCGCTCGACACGATCTCGCGCGGCCGCGCCGGCTGGAACATCGTGACCACCCAGTCCGAGGCGGTCGCGCGGAACTTCAGCCTGTCCGCGCTGCCCAGCGCGTCCGAGCGCTACATCCGGGCGCAGGAGTTCATCGACGTCGTCACGAAGCTCTGGGACAGCTGGGAGGACGACGCCGTCCTGGCCGACCGCGAGTCGGGACGCTTCTTCGACCCCGAGAAGGTCCACTCGATCCACCATGTCGGCAACCACTTCCAGGTGGAGGGGCCCCTGTCCCAGCCGCGCTCGCCGCAGGGTCGTCCGGTCTACGTGCAGGCCGGATCGTCGAACGACGGTCGCGCCTTCGCCGGCCGCAACGCCGAGGCGATCTTCACCGCCCACCAGACGCTCGGCGACGCGCAGGCGTTCTACGCCGACATCAAGTCGCGCGCGGCGGCGTTCGGCCGCTCGCCCGACGACGTGAAGATCCTGCCCGGCCTCAGCCCCTTCGTGGCCGACACGCAGGCCGAGGCCGAGGAGCTCCAGCGGTACGTGAACTCGCTGACCGTGCCCGCCTACGGCATCGCGCAGCTGGAGGGACTGGCCGGCGTCTCGCTGGCACACCTCGAGCTCGACGAGCCCGTGCCGCTCGACGTCTTCGGCCAGGCCGGCGACGTCCTCGACAACAACCGCAGCCGCCTGCAGGTGATCGCCAACATCGTCGAGCGCGACCGCCTGACGCTGCGCGAGCTGCTGCACCGGCTGGCCGGCGCGCGCGGCCACCACGTCGTCGCCGGCACGCCCACCCAGGTGGCGGACATCATCACCGAGTGGTTCCAGAACGGCGCCGCCGACGGCTTCAACGTCATGCCGCCGCTGTACCCGCAGCTGCTGCAGGAGTTCACGCAGAAGGTCGTCCCGATCCTCCAGGATCGCGGCCTCTTCCGCACCGAGTACACCGGATCCACGCTGCGCGACCACTTCGGGCTGTCCCGTCCGAACTCGCTGTACGGCGCGGAGGCGCAGCAGGAGGCTCACGTTGTCTGAGAACGACAGAGTGTCTGAGAACGACAGAGTGTCTGAGGACAGCAGAGTGTCTGAGGACAGCAGAGTGTCTGAGAACAGCAGAGCGTCTGAGTACGGAGACGCCGTCCGCACGGCCGTGGTCGTGGGCAACCCGAAGGCTGCCTCGCGCACGCTCTCGGCCGCCACGCACGTGGCGCGCGAGCTCACGGGCGGCGAGCCCGACCTCGTGGTCGACCTCGCCACCCTCGGCCCGGCCGTCCTCGACGGGGGCTCCGCCGAGGTGACCGAGCTCGTCGCGCAGGTCGGTGGGGCCGACCTCGTGGTCGTGGCCTCGCCGACCTACAAGGGGACCTACACGGGACTGCTCAAGGTGTTCCTCGACCGGTTCGCCGGCGGCACGGGACTGCGCGGGCTGGCGGTGCCGCTGCTGCTCGGCGCCGGCCCGGGCCACGCGCTCGCGCCCGAGCTCACGCTGCGGCCGGTCCTCACCGAGCTCGGCGCCACGGTCCCGGGCCGGGGCCTGTTCGTCCTGGACTCCCAGTACGGCGACCCCGGCGCGTACGAGCCGTGGCTCGAGGCCACCCGGCCCGTCGTGCGGGGCCTCCTGCAGGCGGTCGCATGACCGCGTTCTTCCCCACGAACCAGGACCTCGACGCGGGGCGCCTGCGGTCGGCGTTCGGGAACTTCCCCACGGGCGTGGTGGCGGTGGCCGCCGAGGTCGACGGCGAGCCCGTCGGCCTCGCGGCCAGCAGCTTCACCAGCGTGAGCCTCGACCCGCCACTCGTCTCCATCAACCTGGCCGCCACGTCGAAGACCTGGCCCGACCTGCGCCGGGCCGAGCGGCTCGGCGTCACGGTGCTGGCCAGCCATCACGGACCCCTGTGCCGGCAGCTCGCGGGCCCGGTGGAGCAGCGCTTCGAGGGGATCGAGTACAGCGTCAGCCCCGAGGGGGCGATCTTCGTCGACGACGGCATGGCCACGTTCGACACGACGATCCACCGGGAGGTGGAGGCCGGTGACCACGTCCTCGTGCTGCTCGAGCTGCACGCGGTCGACCACCGCGTCGACGGGGGACCGCTGCTGTTCCACCGCAGCGCCTTCGGCCGGCTGGCCGTCGCGGAGTAGGTCAGGCCGCGACCGGCTGGTCCTCCTCGGGGCGCAGCGCGACCACGGCGCACAGGATGAGCACCGCCCCGACGAGGCCGGCCGGTCCGAGCCGCTCTCCCAGCACCACCGCGGCGAGCGCGGCGGCCGAGATCGGCTCGACGAGGGTGGCCACCGTGGCGGCCGAGCCCGACGTGGTGCGCAGGCCCGCGTAGAGCAGGCCGTAGGACAGCGCCATCGTGGCGATGCCGAGGTAGGCCAGCAGCGCCAGCGACCCGGGGGAGGTGCCGGCCACCGGCTCGCCCGAGGCGACGGCCAGCACGAGGAACGGTGCCAGCAGCACCGCACCCGCACCGGTGGCGCACGTGGTGAGGGCGACGGGCTCGAGACGCGGCGCCAGCACGTGGCCCAGCACCGTGGTGGCGGCGTAGGTGGCGCCCGCGGCGACGGCGAGCACGAGCCCCAGCACGGGACGGTCGGCGGGGGCGGCGGTCCCGTGCCCGGCGGTCGCGCTGATCAGCACGAGACCGGTCAGCGCGGCCGCGAGGACCGCGACGTCGCGCACGCCGGGTCGGGTCCTCGCGCGCAGGTGCTCCCACGTCGCGGCGAGGACGGGAGCCAGTCCGAGGGAGACCACGGTCGCCACGCTGACGCCGACCATGAGCACCGAGACGAAGTAGAGGCCTTGGTAGATCGCGGTGCCGCAGCCGATGACGATCGCGGTCACGGGGTGCTCACGCAGGACGGTGCGCACCGACCCGAGGCGCCTCGTCAGCACCACGAACGCGACCAGCGCGACCGCCGCGATGAGCATGCGCCACGCGCTGACGGTCATCGCACCGACGCCGTCGCGCTCGTGCAGGACGGTGACGACGAGGCCGCCCGTGCCCCACAGCACGCCCGCCGCGCAGACCTGCAGCAGTCCGAGGCGCGCGTTCACGCGCCCAGACTAGGGTCCGCCCCCTCTGGGTCACGCTGGTGGGCGGTGAGAGGTCAACCCTTCCGCGCACCCTCCGGTCAGCCGTCAACCGAAAGAGGGCCTCGTTCGGTTGACGGCTGACCGCGGCCGGGCGGGAAGGGTTGAGGGCTCACCGCCCTCTCGAGACCTACGTCCGGTCGCGCTCCGCGCCGATGGTGGTGTCCTGGCCGTGGCCGGTGTGCACGACGGTCTCGGGCGGCAGCGTGAACAGCCTCTCGGTGATCGAGGCGCGGATGACGTCGACGTCGCTGTACGAGCGACCCGTCGCGCCCGGCCCACCGTGGAACAGGGTGTCGCCGGTGAAGACGCAGCCCAGCTCCTCCGCCAGCAGGCACGTCGCGCCCGGCGCGTGGCCCGGCGTGTGGATCGCGCGCAGCGTGGTGCCGGCGACCGTGATCTCCGTGCCGTCGACGAGGTCCTCGTCCCAGGTGGCGTCGGGGTGCGTGAGCTCCCACAGCGGGCGGTCCTCCGGGTTCAACCAGATCGGCGCACCGGTGCGCTCGCGCAGCTCGGGCGCGATGCGGCAGTGGTCGTCGTGCGCGTGCGTCAGCACGATCGCCGTGAGGGTGCGACGGCCGATCAGGTGCAGGATCGCGTCGACGTCGTGCGGCGCGTCGATCAGGACGCACTCGCTGTCGTCGCCCACGATCCACACGTTGTTGTCGACGTCGAACGTCTCGCCGTCCAGGCTGAAGGTGCCCGAGACGACGCCGTAGTCGAGGCGCGCGCCCATCAGAGCACCACCACCGAGCGCAGGACGTCGCCGTGGTGCATCTTCTCGAACGCGGCCTCCACGTCCTCGATGCCGATCTCCTCGGTGACGAACGCGTCGAGGTCGAGGCGACCCTGGCGGTACAGGTCGATGAGCATCGGGAAGTCGCGGCTGGGCAGGCAGTCGCCGTACCAGCTGGACTTGAGTGCGCCGCCGCGTCCGAAGACGTCGATCAGGGGCAGCTCGGGAACGGTCATGTCGGGCGTCGGGACGCCGACGAGGACCACGGTGCCGGCGAGGTCACGGGCGTAGAAGGCCTGCTTCCAGGTCTCGGGGCGACCGACGGCCTCGATCACGACGTCCGCGCCCTCGGCGCCTTCGTAGGTCTCGGCGCAGATGCGCTTGATCTCCTCGACCGGGTCCACCCTCGACGAGTCGACGGTGTGGGTGGCGCCCATCTTGGTGGCCGCCTCGAGCTTCGCCGGGTCGATGTCCACGGCGATGATCGGGCTGGCTCCGGCCAGGGCCGCACCCGCGACCGCGGCGACGCCGACGCCGCCACAGCCGATGACGGCGGCGGAGCGTCCGCGGGTGAGGGCGCCGGTGTTGATGGCCGCCCCGATGCCGGCCATGACGCCGCAGCCCAGCAGGCCGGCCGCGGCGGGCCGGGCCTCGGGGTCGACCTTGGTGCACTGACCGGCGGCGACGAGGGTCTTCTCGATGAACGCGCCGATGCCCAGGGCGGGGGAGAGCTCGGTGCCGTCCTCGAGCGTCATCCTCTGCTTGGCGTTGTGCGTGGCGAAGCAGTACTGGAGGTCGCCGCGCTTGCACGCGCGACACTGGCCGCAGACCGCGCGCCAGTTGAGGACCACGAAGTCTCCGGGCGCGACCTCGGTGACGCCCTCGCCGACCGACTCCACGACGCCGGCTGCTTCGTGGCCCAGCAGGAACGGGAACTCGTCGTTGATGCCGCCCTGACGGTAGTGCAGGTCGGTGTGGCAGACGCCGCACGCCTGGATCGTCACCACGGCCTCGCCCGGGCCCGGATCGGGGACGTTGATGGTGACCAGTTCGACCGGCGCGTCCTTCGCGCGGGCGATGACGCCCTTGACCTGCTGCACGGCTGTCTCCTTGCTTCGGGGGTTCACCAGCGAGCCTGCCAGAGTGGCTCGTGAGGCGCGAACGGCCGGTGTGCGCTCAGCGCAGGCGGGCGATGTCCGCGTATTGAGACGGCAGGAGAAAGAACGCACGAATCGAACATATGAGCGATAGGATCGACGCATGCAGTCGGGGGACGCGGAGCTGGTCGAGGTCATGCGCCGCTGCGCGTCCGCGCTCCAGTCGGTGACGTGCTCCGTGTCCGACGAGGCTCGCGCGCTGGCGGCCCTGCGTGACGCCGCCGAGGCGGCCCTCGCCGAGCGGCTCGAGGAGATCGACCGGACGAAGGCCTTCGTCGCCGAGGACGCCTCCAGCACCACCACCTGGGCGCGCCGCGAGCTGCGCCAGGACGCCCGCCGCACGCGCCAGCTGATCCGCGCCGGCGTCACGATGCGCGAGCTGCCGGCGGTGGGCGAGGCCGCCCGCGCCGGGCGGGTCTCGTCCGAGCACGTCGCGCGGTTCTCCTTCGCGCTGGCCCACGTCGACGAGGCCGAGGTCCGCCGTGTCGAGGCGCACCTCGTCGCCGTGGCCGAGCTCCACCCGCCGTCGCGAGTGAAGTCGCTCGTCGACCGACTGCGCTCGGTCGTGCACCCCGAGGAGCTGGACGAGGCCTGGATCGCCGGCGCCGACAAGGCGCACCTCAGCCTGAACCCGCTGCCCGACGGCTGGCACGTCACGGGGTTCCTGCCCATCGAGGTCGGCGCGAAGCTGCAGGCCGTGCTCGACGCCGTCGCGGTGCCGCGCGAGGCCGGCGACCGGCGCACGGCGTCGCAGCGGCGCATCGACGGACTCGATCTGGTGCTCACCCGGGTGCTGGCCGAGGGTCTGCCCACCGACGGCACCGTCCGTCCGCAGGTGCACGTCGTGGTCGACGCCGGCACGCTCCAGCGTGCCCTCGCGCCGGACACCGCCAGCGCGTTCGAGCCGGTCGAGCCCGCGGTCCTGCAGGGCTTCGGCCGTGTGGGCCCGAACCTGCTGGCCCACCTCACGTGCGGGGCGGATCTGGTGCCGGTCCTCGTCGACCGGATCGAGGCCAACCGCACGGTCCTCGACGTCGGTCGCCGTCATCGCGACGCCACGCCGAAGCAGCGCCACGCGGTCTGGTTCCAGCAGGCCGGTCGCTGCGCCACCGAGCACTGCCGGAACACCGTCGACCACGTCCACCACCGACGGCGATGGTCCGACGGTGGCCCGACCGACCTCGCGAACCTCGTCGGACTCTGCAGTGCCTGCCACCGTCATGAGCACCGGCACGACGTCGCTCTCGCCCGCGCGGGCTGAGGGCCGACGGTCGTGTCCGATTCCCGCGAGAACTGTCATGCCGGGTGGGTCAGGATGGAGCCATGGAACCGAGCGACTGCTACCGCGCCGTGAGCGCGCGCGACGCCCGGTTCGACGGCGTCTTCTTCACGGCCGTGCGCACCACGGGCATCTACTGCCGACCCTCGTGCCCGGCCGTCACGCCCCGGCAGGCGAACGTCACGTTCTACCCGTCGGCGGCGGCCGCCGAGCGCTCGGGCTACCGCGCCTGCCGTCGCTGCCGGCCCGACAGCACGCCCGGCTCGCCCGAGTGGAACGTCCGGGCCGACGTCGTGGCGCGGGCCGTCCGGATGATCGGCGACGGCGTCGTCGAGCGCGAGGGCGTCAGCGGCCTGGCCGACCGGCTCGGCTACAGCGAGCGCCAGGTCAACCGGCTCGTCACCACCGAGCTCGGCGCCGGACCTCAGGCGATCGCCCGCAGCAACCGGGCACGCACGGCGCGGATCCTGCTCGAGACCACGACGATGCGCGCCGCCGACGTGGCGTTCGCGGCGGGCTACGGCTCGGTGCGGCAGTTCAACGACTCCATCCGCGAGTCGTTCGACCTCACCCCGCGCGAGCTGCGCGCGCGGTCGCGCCGCTCCAGCCATCCCGGCGCGGGCCGGATCCAGCTGGAGCTGGCGTTGCGGCCGCCGTTCCAGGGAGCCGCGCTCCTCGACTGGTTCGCGCCCCGCGCCATCGAGGGCGTCGAGCGGGTCGACGGTCGTACGTACGCCCGCGTCCTGAACCTCCCGCACGGCGTCGGCGCGGTCGAGCTCACCCTGCACGACGAACGCGTCTCGGCCGAGCTCGAGCTGACCGACCTGCGCGACCTCGCCCCGGCGGTGCAGCGGTGCCGTCGGCTGCTCGACCTCGACGCCGATCCCGCCGCGATCGACGAGGCCCTGTCGGCCGACCCGCTGCTCGCGCGTCTCGTGCAGGAGGCGCCCGGCATGAGACTGCCCGGCCAGGTCGACGGCTTCGAGATGGTGATGCGCGCGATCGTCGGCCAGCAGGTCTCGGTGGCGGGCGCGCGCACGATCCTGGGTCGGGTCGCGCGCTCGCGCGGGACCGAGGTCGACCTCGAGCTCGCCCACCGCCACGGCCTCACCCACGCGTTCGCCACGGCCGAGTCCGTCGCCGAGGCGGCGCCCGAGGAGTTCGCGATGCCGCGTGGCCGTGCCGCCGCGATCCTCGCCGTCGCCCACGCGGTGGCCTCGGGCGACCTCGACCTGCACCCCGGAGCCGACCGCGCGGCCGCGCGCGAGCGGCTGCTCGCGGTCCGGGGGATCGGCCCGTGGACCGCCGACTACGTCAGGATGAGGGCGCTCGGGGACCCCGACGTCCTGCTCGACACCGACCTCGTGCTGCGCCGCGTCCTCGCCCGCGAGGGACTGGACCGGACGCGCACCGAACGGTGGCGACCCTGGCGGTCGTACGCCTCACTGCACCTGTGGAGGGTCGCATGAAGACACGCTGGATGGACTCGCCCATCGGGGGCCTGCGGCTGCACGTCGACGCCGGGCTGCTCACCGCGATCGACTTCGGGGCCGAGCCGCGCGGCGAGCGCGTCGACGACGCCCTGCTCGACGCCGCCGAGCACCAGCTGGAGGAGTACTTCGCCGGCGACCGCCGCGAGTTCGACCTCCCGGTGGCTGCGGACGGCACCGAGTTCCAGAAGAAGGTCTGGGCCTACCTGCGCACGATCCCGTACGGCGAGACCGTCACGTACGGACAGGTCGCGACCGACCTGGGCTACCAGCCCGGCATCTCCCGCGCGGTGGGCGCGGCGAACGGGGCCAACCCGATCCCGATCGTCGTGCCGTGCCACCGCGTCATCGGGGCGAACGGCAAGCTCACCGGCTACGCCGGCGGGCTCGACCGCAAGACCACGTTGCTCGAGCTGGAGCGACCTGGCCTCTTCTGAAGGAGTGGAGCGGCGCCGAGACGTCAGCGGCGCAGGTTCTGCGACAGCCGCTCGGCGGCCGCCACCACGGCGGGCGCGTGCATGCGGCCGGGCTGGCGGGTGAGCCGCTCCAGCGGACCGGAGACCGACACGGCCGCGACGACCTTGCCGCTGGGGGACCGGACCGGCGCCGAGACCGAGCCCACGCCGGGCTCGCGCTCGCCCACGCTCTGCGCCCAGCCGCGCTTGCGCACGGCCGACAGCTCGGCGGCGGAGAACGTGGCCTTCATGAGGCCCTTGTTCATGCGCTCGGGGTCCTCCCACGCGAGCAGCACCTGGGCGGCCGAGCCGCCGGACATCGTCAGCTGGCTGCCGACGGGGATCGAGTCGCGCAGGCCGGTGGGCCGGTCGGCCGCGGAGACGCACACGCGGTGGTCGCCCTGGCGGCGGAACAGCTGGGCCGACTCGCCCGTGATGTCGCGCAGGCGGGCCAGCACGGGGCCGGCGGCGGCGAGCAGGCGGTCCTCGCCGGCAGCGGCGGCCAGCTCGGACAGGCGCGGGCCTAGGATGAACCGACCCTGCATGTCGCGCGCGACGAGCCGGTGGTGCTCCAGGGCGACCGCGAGGCGGTGAGCCGTGGGCCGCGCCAGTCCGGTGGCCGTGACCAGCCCGGCCAGCGTCGCGGGCCCCGGCTCCAGGGCGGCCAGCACGAGGGCGGCTTTGTCGAGAACGCCGACTCCGCTAGAGTTGTCCATGTCTTGATACTGCCGTATCGCATTGTGAGACGCAACCCCCGAAGTGAGAGTGAATCATGGGCAAGACGCTCGCCGAGAAGATCTGGGACGACCACGTCGTCCGTTCCGCGCCGGGTGAACCGGACCTGCTGTTCATCGACCTGCACCTCCTCCACGAGGTCACGAGCCCGCAGGCGTTCGACGGACTCCGCCTCTCCGGACGCGCCGTGCGTCGCCCCGACCTCACCCTCGCCACCGAGGACCACAACATTCCGACGACCGACCTCGACAAGCCGATCGCCGACCCCGTGTCGCGCACGCAGGTCGAGACGCTGCGCCGCAACGCGCAGGAGTTCGGCGTGCGCCTGCACCCGATGGGCGACATCGAGCAGGGCATCGTCCACGTCGTCGGCCCGCAGCTCGGCCTGACGCAGCCCGGCATGACGATCGTGTGCGGCGACTCGCACACCTCCACGCACGGCGCGTTCGGCTCGATCGCCTTCGGCATCGGCACCAGCGAGGTCGAGCACGTGCTCGCCACCCAGTCGCTGTCGCAGGCCAAGCCCAAGATGATGGCCGTCGAGGTCGTCGGCGACCTGCCCGCCGGCTCCACCGCCAAGGACCTGATCCTCGCGCTCATCACGCAGGAGACCACCGGCGGCGGCCAGGGCTACATCGTCGAGTACCGCGGCGAGGCGATCCGTGCGCTCTCGATGGAGGAGCGCATGACGATCTGCAACATGAGCATCGAGTGGGGCGCGAAGGCCGGCCTCATCGCGCCCGACCAGACCACCTTCGACTACATCGAGGGCCGCCCGCACGCGCCGCAGGGCGCCGACTGGGACGCCGCCGTCGACTACTGGAAGAGCCTGGTCACCGACGAGGACGCCACGTTCGACAAGGTCGTCACGATCGACGCCTCGAAGGTCACCCCGTGGGTCACGTGGGGCACCAACCCGGGCCAGGGCGTGGCGCTGTCCGGCGTCGTCCCGACCCCCGCCGACTTCGCCGACGCCGACGAGCGCGAGGCCGCTCAGAACGCCCTGCGCTACATGGGCCTCGAGGCCGGCACGCCGATGCGCGACATCGCGGTCGACACCGTCTTCGTCGGCTCCTGCACGAACGGCCGCATCAGCGACCTGCGTCGCGCCGCCGACCTCATCAAGGGCAGGAAGGTCGCCGAGGGCACCCGCATGCTCGTCGTCCCCGGCTCGGTGCGCGTGCGCCTGCAGGCCGAGGAGGAGGGCCTCGACGTCGTCTTCAAGGAGGCCGGCGCCGAGTGGCGCGGCGCGGGCTGCTCGATGTGCCTGGGCATGAACCCCGACCAGCTCACGCCGGGCGAGCGCAGCGCCTCGACCTCCAACCGCAACTTCGAGGGCCGTCAGGGCAAGGGTGGCCGCACGCACCTGGTCTCGCCCGACGTCGCCGTCGCCACCGCCGTCACCGGCCACCTGGCCTCGCCGGCCGACCTCTGAGGACGATCACCATGGACAAGTTCATCTCCCACACCGGCGTCGGCGCCCCGCTGCGCCGCAGCAACGTCGACACCGACCAGATCATCCCGGCGGTCTACCTCAAGCGCGTCACCCGCACGGGCTTCGAGGACGGCCTCTTCGCCGCCTGGCGCAACGACCCGGAGTTCGTCCTGAACCAGCCGGCGTACACGAACGCCACGGTGCTCGTGGCGGGCCCCGACTTCGGCACCGGCTCGTCGCGCGAGCACGCCGTCTGGGCGCTGCAGAACTACGGCTTCAAGGTCATCATCAGCCCCCGCTTCGGCGACATCTTCCGCGGCAACTCCGGCAAGGCCGGCCTCCTCGCGGCGCAGGTCGACGACAAGGTCGTCACGGCGCTGTGGGAGTACCTCGAGGCCAACCCGGGCGCGCAGATCAGCGTCGACCTCGAGTCGCGCACGGTCTCGGCCGGCGAGGGCGTCGACCGCATCGAGGACTCGTTCACGATCGACGACTACACCCGCTGGCGCCTGCTGGAGGGCCTCGACGACATCGGCATCACGCTCGGCCACGCCGACGACATCGCCGCGTACGAGTCCCGTCGTCCGAGCTTCAAGCCCGCGACGCTCTGACGGTTCACTGGCACGGCCTCCGGGTCGTACTAGGGTCATCCCATGTCCCGCACCCGTCCGCTGCCCACCGTGCTGCGGATCGTGGTCGTGGTGCTGCGGCCGATCTTCATGGCGGTCACCAAGCGTGACTGGAAGGGTGCGGAGCACCTGCCGCGCTCCGGCGGTTTCGTCGTCGCCGTGAACCATCTGTCGTACACCGATCCGTTCCTGTTCGGGCACTGGCTCGTCGACCACGACATCCCGCCGCGGTTCCTCGTGAAGGACCCGCTGTTCGCGGTGCCGGTGATCGGGTGGCTGCTGCGGAAGGCGGGGCAGATCCCGGTCTACCGCGGCACGGGCGCGGCCGCGGAGTCGCTGCGCGCGGCCATCCAGACGGTCGAGTCCGGATCCGTCGTGGCGATCTACCCCGAGGGCACGATGACCCGCGACCCCGGCGGCTGGCCGATGTCCGGCCGCGACGGCGCCGTCCGCACGGCGCACGCGGGCGGCGTCCCGCTCGTCCCGGTGGCCCAGTGGGGACCGCAGGAGATCATGTGGCCCTACCGCCGCGAGCTCCGCCTCTTCCCGCGCAAGACCGTCCACGTGCGGGTCGGCGCGCCGATCGACCTCTCGGGGCTCGGCGAGCACCCCACGCAGGAGCAGATCCACGCCGCCACCGAGCGGCTCATGGACGAGATCACCGCGCTGCAGGCGCAGATCAGGGGCGAGTCGCCCACGTCCCCGCGGATCGACGTCCGCTCGCTGAAGAAGCCCAAGACCCGATACGAGGAGAGCTGATGGTCACTGCAGCAGTCATGGGAGCCGGGTCCTGGGGCACCGCCTTCTCGATCGTGCTCGCCGACGCGGGCCACGACGTCCACCTGTGGGGGCGGCGCGAGGAGACGTGCGAGAACATCAACGAGCGGCACGAGAACACCGAGTACCTGCCGGGCCAGGAGCTGCCGGGCACGATCCGCGCCACCACCGACCCCGCCGAGGCGCTCGCCGACGCCGCGATCGTCGTGCTGGCCGTGCCGTCCCAGACGCTGCGCCCCAACCTCGAGTCGTGGGGACACCTCATCGAGCCGTCCGCCGTGATGGTGAGCCTCATGAAGGGCGTCGAGCTCGGCTCCCACATGCGCATGAGCGAGGTCATCGCCGAGGTCACGGGCGCCGGTCCCGAGCGGATCGCCGTCATCACGGGACCCAACCTCGCGAAGGAGATCGCCCGGCGCGAGCCCGCCGCCGCGGTGGTGGCGTGCGCCGACGAGTCGGTGGCCCTCCAGCTGCAGAAGTACCTGCACACCACGGCCTTCCGGCCCTACACGAACACCGACGTCGTCGGCTGCGAGCTCGGCGGCACGGTGAAGAACATCATCGGCCTCGCCGTCGGCGTGTGCGACGGCCTCGGCTTCGGCGACAACACCAAGGCGTCGGTCATCACCCGCGGCCTGGCCGAGACGGCCCGCCTCGGCATGGCGATGGGCGCCGACCCGATGACGTTCATGGGCCTGGCCGGCCTCGGCGACCTCGTGGCCACGTGCTCCTCGCCGCTCTCGCGCAACCGCACGTTCGGCGAGAAGCTGGGCCGCGGCATGACGGTCGACGAGATCACCTCGCAGACCCGCCAGGTCGCCGAGGGCGTGAAGTCCTGCGTGTCCGTCGCCGAGCTGTCGGAGATGCACGGCGTCGAGATGCCGATCGTCGAGCACGTCCGCGCGCTCGTCGACGGTCACATGACGCCCACCGAGCTCGTCAACGCGCTGATCAGCCGCTCGGCCAAGCCCGAGACCCGCTGACGGGCGTCAGCCCAGGGCGGCCTCGATGTCGGCCCACAGGTCCTCGACGGCCTCGATGCCGACGCTGAGCCGGATCAGTCCCGCGGGGATCGTCTCGGGCTCGGCGGGGAAGCGGCGACGGCGCTCCCACGTCGACTCCACGCCGCCGAGGCTGGTCGCGTGCGTGATGACGCGGCTGGACTCCGTCGCCCGCTGCGCGTGGTCGGCGTCGTCGACGACGAAGCAGACCATCGAGCCGAACCCGGGGTAGCGGACCTCGGCCACGGCCGGGTGCGCCTTCAGCCGGTCCGCGAGCACGGCGGCGCTGGCCTCGGCGCGGTCGAGTCGCACGGCCAGCGTGCGCACGCCGCGCACGGCCAGGAAGCACTCGAGCGCGCCCGGGATCGCGCCGTGCAGCGACCGGTGGTCGTGAAGGCGCTCGTACAGCGTGTCGTCGCCGGTCGCAAGGACGCCGAGGACGAGGTCGCTGTGGCCGCCGAGCAGCTTCGAGGCGGAGTGGGTCACGATGTCGGCGCCGTAGGACAGTGGACGGTCGCGCAGCGGCGTGCGGAAGGTGTTGTCCACCGCGACGAGCGCGCCCGCCTCCTTCGCAGCCGCCACCAGGGCGGGCAGGTCGCCGACCTCCATCGCGGGATTGGTGGGCGACTCCAGCCAGACCAGGTCCGCTCCGGTGAACGCGTCGATGCTGCCGGCGGTGTCGGACGGGTCGATGAGGCGCACCTCGTACGGCCCGCTCTGCACGAGGCTCGTCGTGCCGTTGTAGCCGTGGCGGGGGAGCACCACGACCGCGCCGGGCTCCAGCAGGCCGAGCGTGGCCGCCGCGGTCGCGATGCCGGAGGCGAAGGCCAGCGCGCGGCCACCCTCGAGCTCGCCGACGACGCTCTCGAACGACTCGTACGCCGGGTTGGCGTGCCGCCCGTACTCGAACGCGCCGCCCGCGTGGAACGAGCTCGCGAGGGTGATGGGGGCGTTGAGCGGCGCGCCGGGCTCGTGAGCCGGGCGACCTGCGATGACGGTCACGGTGTCGGGCTGCATGGTTCCAGTGTCACAGGCGGGTAGAGTCGAGCCGATGCGCACCACGATCGCCGTCGTCTTCGGAGGCCAGTCCAGTGAGCACGGCGTCTCGTGCCTGACCGCGCGCGAGGTCCTCGCCGTGATCGATCGCGACCGCTACGACGTCGTCCCCGTCGGCATCACGCCCGACGGCCGGTGGGTCGAGGAGACCGCCGTGTGGGACGACCTCGAGCCCGGGGCGCTGCCGTCGGTCCGCGACGGTTTCCCGCCGTTCTCGTGGGACCGCATCCGCGACCTCGACGTCGTCTTCCCGCTGCTCCACGGCCCGTGGGGCGAGGACGGCACGGTCCAGGGCCTGTTCGAGCTCGCCGGCGTCCGCTACGTCGGCGCGGGCGTGCTGGCCAGCTCGGTCGGCATGGACAAGCCGTTCACCAAGACCGTCTTCTCGGCCGCCGGACTGCCGCAGCTGCCCTACGTGACGATCCAGCCGTGGGAGTGGGACGCCAAGCGCGACCGCGCCGAGGCGCGCATCCACGCGCTCGGGCTGCCGGTCTTCGTCAAGCCCGCGCGCGCCGGCTCCAGCTCGGGCGTCACGCCCGTCCACGACTGGGACCAGCTCGAGGACGCCGTGCTCACCGCGCGGAAGTTCGACCCCAAGGTCATCGTCGAGTCCGCCGCGCACGGCAAGCGCGAGGTCGAGTGCGCGGTCATCCAGGACGAGCGCGGCATGCCGATCGCCAGCGAGGTCGGCGAGATCGTCGTGGCCGAGGACACCGACCACGAGTACTACGACTTCGAGGCCAAGTACCTCGACGGCACGAGCACCAACGTGGTGCCGGCCGACCTGTCCGAGACGATGCGCCAGCGCATCCGCGAGTACGCCCTCCAGGCGTTCGACGCGATCGGCTGCGAAGGCCTCGCCCGCGTGGACTTCTTCCTCACCGACAGCGTCGGCGGGGGACTCGTCATCAACGAGATCAACACGATGCCGGGGTTCACCCCGTTCTCGATGTTCCCCAAGCTCTGGGCCGCCTCCGGCGTGGACTACCCCGAGCTGGTCGAGCGCCTCATCCAGCTGGCGCTCCAGCGCCCCACCGGCCTCCGTTGATCCCGAGATCCGCTCCATTTTCCACTTCTGAACCCGGCTGAGACGTAGAAGATCAAGCACATCTCGCCCGTTGGAGGGCGTCGACGACTCGACGGAAGACCATCGTCGGGTTCGCGAGGTCGGCGACGGTGACCACGACGACCCGCCAGCCCTCGGCTTCCAGCAGCTCACGCCGACGCAGGTCGTGCTGACGCTGCCGCGCGTCGCGCTCGTGCTGCCAGCCGTCGTACCCGACGACGACCCGCTCCCGGCGGTAGACGAGATCGCCATAGGCGAGGAATCCGCCGTGGGCGTCGGCGATGAGGCCGTTGAGCTCCGGCTCCGGGAGACCTCCGAGGACCAGGAGGAGCCTCACGCGCGTCTCCTGTGGTGAGGCCGAACCTTCGCGGACCCACTCCATCGCCCGTCGCGCCCGCTGCACGCCGTCGAAGTGCACGGCATGGACGAAGCCGAGGAGGTCGAGGCGCTCGACGATCCCCTTCGCGATCATCCAGTCGCCGACGACGACCAGCTCCTGCCAGGACAGCACCGTCCCACAGTCGACGGAGGTGCGAGCAGCGCCGACCAGGCGGAGTCCGTCGACCTCCTCGAGGAACAGCGAGCCCTGGAAGCGGTGGACACGGTAGCCGTCGGCGGTCCGATCGATCCGGCGCCGGGTGGCCAGGTGCACGGGGGAGGCGGACCGTAGGTCGAGGCCGCCCCACGCGAGGTTGCTCGTGTGACTCAGACCCGCACCGTCACCGAGCCAGGCCAAGCCCGCCCGCGCCTCCAGCTCGAAGGAGGACTCCGTGGTGGCGTAGCGGTACCAGCCGGGGGCAACGCTGACGCAGCGTGGGCCGGCGAGGACGCGGTCGGTCAGTCCGGCAGCGAGCGCCTCGCGTCGACTGAAGACGGTCTGGTGGAACTGCTCGGGAAGAGGGGAGAGCCGTGGCATGCCCGACAGGCTGCCGGGAGCGGCGGGCCTCGGCGCAGCTCATCCACAGCACCCCGCACGCGCACAAGATTTGCTCCTTTTTCGACGTTTCAGACCCTCTGAAACGTCGAAAAAGGAGCAAATCTCGGGAGGGGCGGAGGTCAGATCCGGACGACGGGGCAGGTCAGCGTGCGGGTGATGCCGGGGACGCGCTGGATCTGCGAGACGACGAGGGATCCGAGCTCGTCGACCGAGGGACCCTCGGCGCGGACGATGACGTCGTAGGGACCCGTGACGTCCTCGGACAGCTCGACCCCCTGGATCTGGGCGATCGCGGCGGCGACGTCGGCAGCCTTGCCGACCTCGGTCTGGACGAGGATGTAGGCGTGAACGGCCATCGGGGACGTCCTTTCTTCCGGGCCATGACACGCTACCGCAGTCCCCGGGGTCGGGCGCATGCGGCTGAGACAATGACGTCGTGAGCGAGCAGACGATTGCGGAACTGGGCGAGTTCGCCCTGATCGACCTCGTCCGGGGCCGCCTGGGCACGAGCGACTACGTGCTGGTCGGGCCAGGCGACGACGCGGCCCACATCGCCACCGCCGACGGCACCTACGTGACCGCGACCGACATCCTCGTCGAGGGACGTCACTTCCGACGCGACTGGTCCACCGCGGCCGACATCGGTCGCAAGGCGGTCGCCGCGAACCTCTCCGACATCAACGCCATGGGCGGGGTGGCCACGGCGCTCGTCGTCGCGTTCGCCGCGCCTGGCGACACCCCGGTCAAGTGGGTCGCCGACCTCATCGGCGGCATGGTCGAGGAGTGCGACAAGGTCGGCGCCAAGATCGTCGGCGGCGACATGTCCGCGGCCGACCAGATCGTCATCTCGATCACCGCGCTGGGCGACGCCGAGCGTCCGGTCACCCGCTCGGGCGCGCAGGTGGGCGACCAGGTCGCGTACGCGGGCACCCTGGGCCTCGCGTCGGCGGGCTACGGCGCCCTGAGCCGCGGGTTCCGCTCGCCCAAGGCCGCCGTCGACGAGCACCGTGCCCCGCACCCGCCGTACGCCGCCGGACCGGCCGCCGCGGCGGGTGGAGCCACGTCGATGATCGACATCAGCGACGGCCTGCTGGCCGACCTCGGCCACGTCGCCCGCGCGAGCAAGGTCGCCATCGATCTCGACCCCGCGTCGTTCCCCATCCTCGACGCCGTGCAGACGGTCGCCGGCGCGCTCGGCGGCGTCGACCCGCTGCGGTTCGTGCTGGCCGGCGGCGACGACTACGCGCTGGCCGCCACGTTCCCCACGAGCGCGAGCCTGCCCGAGGGCTGGACCCGCATCGGCGTCGTCAAGGCGGGGGAGGGCGTCACCGTGGCCGGCGCGCCCTACGAGGGCGGCACCGGCCACAAGCACTGGAACTGACGGCTTCGCCGTCGGGGCACTGGAACTGACGGCCTCGCCGTCGGGGCACTGGAACTGACGGCGTCGCCGTCGGGGCCCTGGAGCCGATCAGTCCTGGATCCGCGCGAAGGGCGCGGCGGCCTCGAGCTCGAAGGCCAGCTCCAGCAGCGTGCGCTCGTCGCCGTGGTCGGCCGAGAAGTGCAGGCCGAGCGGCAGGTCGGTCGAGGTGCGTCCCAGCGGCAGGCTGATCGCCGGACCGCCCGAGGCGTTGTTGAGCGGCGTGTAGGCCACGTACGTGCGCAGCCGCTCGAACGCCACGTCGAACTCGACCCCCGGATCCAGCCAGCCCAGCTCGGGCGTCGTGTGCCCCAGGACGGGACTCAGCACGACATCCCGGTCGGCGAAGATCTCCCCGTACGTGCGCGCGGACCGCTTGAGGGCGACGATCGCGCCGGGAGTGCGCCAGAAGGTGCGCAGGAACGCCCGGGCCAGGCCGTGGGTGAACGGGTCGACCCGGCTGCGGTCGAAGTCGCGGGACAGGACGAAGCGGCCGGCGTAGTCGAGCGAGAACGCCAGGGTGCGCCAGTACTGCACGAAGTGGCGCTCGAACGCGGCGTCGACCGGGATCGGCATCTCGACGACCTCGTGGCCCAGTGACGCGACGAGGTCGGCCACGCGCCGCAGCTCCCGCAGGCTGTCCGCGTCCAGCGGCGCCCCGCCGAGCGTCTCGGTGACGAGCCCGACGCGAAGGCGGCGCGCCGCGGGTCCCTCCACGAGACCCACCTTGGGCAGCCGGGGGACCGGGCGGTGGCGCTCGGCGGCGGCGAGGAACACGGCGGTGTCGCGCACGCTGCGGGTCAGCACGCCGTTGGCGACGATGTCGAGCGGCGCGTCGGCCATCTCCTTGGCCGGGGCGAGCCGGTGGCGCGTGGTCTTCAGTCCGACCAGGCCGCAGGCCGCCGCGGGAATCCGGATCGAGCCGCCTCCGTCGTTGCCGTGCGCGATCGGCACGACGCCGGCGGCGACCAGCGCGGCCGAGCCGCCCGAGGAGGCCCCGGAGGAGTAGGCGGGGTTCCACGGGTTGCGCGTGGGCTCGCGGTCGACGAACTCCGTGGAGGCGGTGAGGCCGAAGGCCGGCAGGGTGGTCGCCCCGAGGACGTTGACGCCGGTGGAGAGGAACTGCTCGGTGAAGGGCTCGTGCCGCTCGGCGGGCTCGGGCGGGACGGCCGCGGAGCCCTGCTGCGTGGGCAGGCCCTTGACGTCGGTGTTGTTCTTGATCAGCGAGGGGACGCCGGCGAACGGCGCGCCGTCCGGCGAGGTCTCTTCGGCGCGGACGATCGCACGGGCCCGGTCGTCGTGGCTGATCCCCTGGAGCGTCGGGTTGACGCGGTCGAGGCGAGCCAGGGCGGCCTCGAGCACCTCGGAGCGGCTGGCCTCCCCGGAGGCGATCAGCGCGGCGACGCCCACCGCGTCGTGATCGGCCAGGACGTCATCGGTGAAGGCGTGGATGCGGGTCACCCCGCGAGAATAGACAACGGCGGCCCGAGGGCCGCCGTTGTCTATGAAAGATCTGAACGTCTCAGCGCGAGACCTTGCCGGCCTTCAGGCAACCGGTGCAGACGTTGAGCCGCTTCGGGGTGCCCTCGACGACGGCGCGGACGCGCTGGATGTTCGGATCGAAACGACGCTTGGTGCGTCGGTGCGAGTGGGACACGTTGTGGCCGAAGCCCGGTCCCTTGCCGCACACATCGCAGACGGCTGCCACGGCGACCACTCCTGAACTCGTTCGGGGGAAAAATACAACCTCTCGAGCATACCTGACGCGACACGGCCAGCGCGAATCGAGTCCGACCACGGCCCGATAGTCTCGACCCATGGCCCTGCGGATCAGCACCGAGCGCTTCGACGCGTGGGCCCGTCTGTGCACCCGGCTGCTGGCGGAGTCGCGCGACGAGATCGACGCGCTGAACGTCTTCCCGGTGCCCGACAGCGACACCGGCACGAACGCCTACTTCACCTTCGTGGCGGGCGTCGAGGCGATCGACGCGCTCCCGGCCGACACCTCGCCCCTCGACCTCATGCGCACGTTCGCCGAGGGCCTGCTGATGGGCGCCCGGGGCAACTGCGGCACGATCCTGGCCGAGCTCGTGCGCGGCTCGCTGCGCGTCCTGCGAGGCTGCGTCGACGGGCTCAGCGCCGACGACGTCGCCGGAGCGCTGGAGGCCGCGTCCGCCGCCGCCTACGCCGCCGTCGGCCGGCCGCAGGAAGGCACGATCCTCACCGTCGCGGCTGCCGCGGCGAGGGCCGCCCGCGAGGCCGCCACCGACGACGACGACCCGAAGCGCGTCTTCGACGTGGCGTCCGGCGCCGCCCGCGAGGCGCTCGCGCTGACGCCCACGCAGTTCGAGCGGCTGGCGCGGGCCGGGGTGGTCGACGCCGGCGGCCGCGCGCTCGTGGTCGTCCTCGACTCCGTCGCCTTCGCGCTCACCGGCCGCACGCCCACCCCGCGACCCGCCACCGTGCCCGTCCCGATCGTCGAGCCCGGCGCCGACCTGGGGGAGGACGGTCCGTCGTACGAGGTCATGTACCTGCTGCGCACCGCCGACGACCGCATCCCCGAGCTGCGCACCGCGCTCGAGCCGCTGGGCGACTCGCTCGTCGTCGTGGGCGGCGAGGGGCTGTGGAACGTGCACGTCCACGTCGACGACGTCGGCGCGGCGATCGAGGCCGGCATCGCGGCCGGGTCCCCGTTCCGGATCTCGGTCACGCACTTCGCCGAGCAGATCGCGCGTCCGGCCCGGCCCGCCGGCGGCCGCCTCATCCTCAGCGCCGTCACGGGTCCCGGCCTCGCCGAGCTCACCCACCGCGCGGGCGGCACGGCGCTGCACTTCGCGCCCGACCGGTCGCTCACGGTGGCCGAGGTCGCCGCCGCGATCGACGGCAGCGGCGCCGACGAGGTAATCCTGCTGCCCAACCGCGCCGGCCACATCGCGATGTTCGAGGCCGCCGCCGCGAAGGCCCGCGACGCCGGTGCCCGCGTGGCGGTGCTGCCCACCACGGTGCAGGTCCAGGCCCTCACCGCGCTCGCGGTGCACGACCCCGGACGGCCGTTCGACGTCGTGGTCGTCGCGATGTCCAACGCGGCAGGCGCCACGCGGCACGGCGCGGTCACGATCGCGGCCGAGGACGGTATCACGATGGCCGGGCCCTGCAGCGCCGGCGACGTGCTCGGCGTCGTGAACGGCGACTTCGCGATCGTCGGCTCCTCGCAGGTCGACGTCGCCTTCGACGTGCTCCAGCGGCTCGACCTCGCCACCGCGGAGATGGTCACGCTCGTCACGGGCCGCGACTGCGACGCCGCCACGAGCGAGAAGATCGCGGCGCGCGTGCAGCAGGAGGCGCCGCACGTCGACGTCGAGACGATCGAGGGCGACCAGGACACCTACCCGCTCTTCCTGGCGGTGGAATGACCGCGATCGACTTCGACACCCGCCTGTCCAAGGTCGTGGGGGACTCGGCCAAGAAGCTCGAGAAGGCGTTCGGGCACCGCACCGTCGGCGACCTGCTGCGGCACTTCCCGCGCCGCTACATCGACCTCGAGCACCCCGACTCGTTCGAGGACCTCGAGGAGGGCCACGTCGTGGCGTTCGTCGCCACGGTCCTCGACGTCAAGAAGCTCCCCTTCCGCAACAACCCGCGCAAGTTCCGCGTGGTCGTGACGCTGTCGGACGGTCGCGCCACGATGGAGGCCGTCTTCTTCAACCAGTACGCCGTCTCCAAGACGCCCGTCGGCAGCCAGCAGCTGCTGTCGGGCGAGGTCTCGGTCTACCAGGGGCGCCTCCAGCTGGCCTCGCCCCACATGCGCGAGCTGCCCGAGGGCAAGACGCTCGCCGACCTCGGTCGTGGCGGCGGTGCGATGCCGATCTATCCGGCGGGCGGGGGCCTCACCACGTGGGACGTCGAGCGCGCCGTCACGGTGGCGCTCGACGTCGTCGACGTGTTCCCCGAGCCCATCCCGGCCGCGGTCCGGTCCGAGCGCGGCCTGCTCGACGCGCCCACGGCCTACGAGTACATCCACCGTCCGCGGAAGCGCTCGGACTGGGTGTTCGCCCAGACCCGGCTGCGCTTCGAGGAGGCGTTCGAGGTGCAGGCGGTCTTCGCCAGGCGCCGCTCCGACTCCGCGCAGCGGCGCTCGCTCGCGCGGCCGGGGCGCGGCGACGGCATTCGCGTGGCGTTCGAGCAGCGGCTCCCGTTCCAGCTCACCGCGGGTCAGGCGCAGGTGGCCGCCGAGATCGACCAGGACCTCGCCGCCACCCATCCCATGCACCGGCTGCTGCAGGGCGAGGTCGGCTCGGGCAAGACCATCGTCGCGCTGCTGGCGATGCTGCAGGTCGTCGACTCCGGCGGCCAGGCGGCACTGTTGGCACCCACTGAGGTGCTCGCGACCCAGCACCACCGCAGCATGGAGCGGATGCTCGGCGACCTGGCGAAGGGCGGGATGCTCGGCGGCGCCGACGAGGCCACCCGGATCCGGCTGCTCACCGGCTCGATGGGCGCGAAGGCCCGCCAGCAGGCGCTGCTCGACATCGTCTCGGGCGAGGCCGGCATCGTGGTCGGCACGCACGCGCTGCTGGAGCAGACCGTGCAGTTCGCCGACCTCGGCCTCGTCGTCATCGACGAGCAGCACCGGTTCGGCGTCGAGCAGCGGTCGGCCCTGTCCGACCGCGCGGCGGCCGCGGACGGCGTCAGCCCGCACGTGCTCGTCATGACCGCCACCCCGATCCCGCGCACCATCGCGATGACCGTCTTCGGCGACCTCGAGGTCTCCACGCTCCGCGAGCTGCCCGCCGGGCGCCAGCCCATCCAGTCCAACGTCGTGCCCGTCGCCGAGCAGCCGGGGTGGCTCGAGCGGGCGTGGCAGCGCGTGCACGAGGAGGTCGGGCGCGGCCGTCAGGCCTACGTGGTCGTCTCGCGCATCGGCGAGGCCACGGCCGACGACGACGTCGAGCCGCCGCCCGACGACGACGCCGAGGAGAAGCGCCCCACGGTCGGTCTCGTCGAGCTGGCCGAGGCGTTGGAGCAGGGGCCCCTGGCGGGCCTGCGGCTCGGGAGGCTCCACGGCCGCATGCCGCCCGACGAGAAGGACGCCGTGATGTCCGCCTTCGCGGCCGGCGACGTCGACGTGCTGGTCGCGACGACCGTGGTCGAGGTGGGCGTCGACGTCCCCAACGCCACGATGATGATCGTCATGGACGCCGACCGCTTCGGCGTCTCGCAGCTGCACCAGCTGCGCGGGCGCGTGGGCCGTGGGTCCGAGCCCGGCCTGTGCCTGCTCGTCACGGGGTCGCCGGCCGGCACGTCGGCCCGCGAGCGCCTCGCCGCCGTGGCCGCCAGCACCGACGGCTTCGAGCTGTCGCGACTCGACGTCGAGCTGCGCCGCGAGGGTGACGTCCTGGGCGCGCGCCAGTCGGGCGTCCGCTCCAGCCTCAAGCTGCTGTCGGTCGTGCGCGACGAGCAGATCATCGCCGACGCGCGCGACGCCGCCGTGGCCGCGCTGGACTCGGGTGACGTCCCGCCCGACCTCGAGGCGTCGATCCGCCGCCTCGAGGAGTCCGAGCGCGCTGAGTACCTGGAGCGTGCATGAGCGAGCGCCAGCGAGCGAGCATGCGGCTGTCGATGCCGTCGCCGTCGTACCGTGCGTCCTTCACGGCGGTGACGGCATGACGAGGATCATCGCCGGCCGCTGGGGCGGCAGGCGGCTGGCGACGCCGCCCGGCGACGGCACCCGTCCCACCTCCGACCGGGTGCGCGAGTCGATGTTCGCCTCGCTCAACTCGCTGCTCGGCGGCTTCGACGGGGTGCGGGTCCTCGACCTCTTCGCCGGCTCGGGCGCCCTGGGGCTCGAGGCCGTGTCGCGCGGCGCCCAGCACGCCGACCTCGTCGAGTCGAACGACCGCGCGGCCCGCACGATCCAGCGCAACGTCGCCGACCTGAAGGCGCCCGCCCGCGTGCACAAGGTCACCGCCCAGCGGTTCGTGGCCGCGCCGGGAGGTCCGTGGCACCTCGTGTTCCTCGATCCTCCCTACGCCGTCACGACCGACGAGGTGGCCTCGATCGTCGCCGCGCTGCGGCCGTCCCTGGCCGAGGACGCCGTCGTCGTGGTCGAGCGTTCCAGCCGCGATCCGTTCGCCTGGCCCGAGGGGTTCGACGCGCTGCGGGACAAGGCGTACGGCGAGACGCGGCTTTGGTACGGTCACTGACATGACGCGCGTGGTGTGCCCCGGTTCCTTCGATCCCGTCACGAACGGCCACCTCGACATCATCGAGCGCGCCTCGTTCCTGTTCGACGAGGTCGTCGTCGTGGTCCTGGTCAACGAGAGCAAGGCCGGGCTGTTCCCGATCGAGCGCCGCATCGAGCTGATCGCCGAGGCGACCGCCGAGATGGAGAACGTCACCCTCGACTCGTACGCGGGCCTGCTGGTCGACTACTGCGCCCAGAACGACGTCCAGGCGATCGTCAAGGGCCTGCGCGCGGTGTCGGACTTCGACTACGAGCTGCAGATGGCCCAGATGAACGGCAACCTCACGGGCATCGACACGGTCTTCATCCCCACGTCGCCCGACTACACGTTCATCGCCTCGAGCCTGGTCAAGGAGGTCGCGCGCCACGGCGGCGACGTCAACGGCCTCGTGCCCAAGCACGTGATGAACGCGCTCGACGAGGCCTTCGGTCACTGACCCGTCACTGCACGGGCGAGCGCGGCTCCCAGCGCCGTCCGAGGTGACTCCCGCGGCGGACCGCCTGGTTCCCGAAGCGCGCCGCGACCCGGTCGAGCGTCTGGTCGAGCGCCGGGTCGGCCTCGCCGTCGAGCGGCAGCACCAGCTGCGCGCCGTGGTCGTCGAGCCCCGACAGGGCGACGCCCACCAGCGTGATGCCGTCGCGGTCGATCTCGTCGCGGCGCGACGCGAGCAGGGCGCGGGCGACCTCGGAGATCACCGAGGTGCTCTCGGTGGGGCGGGGGAGCGTGCGCGAGGAGGTCGAGCGGCGGAAGTCGCCGAACCGCAGCCGCACCGTGACGGTCGCGGCCGTGCGCCCGGCCCGGCGCATCCGTCGGCCCACCTTGTCGCACAGCGCGAGCAGCGCGAGGTCGGCGGCCTCGAAGCGGGCCCGCCCCAGCGCGTGCTGCGCGCCGATGGACCGGCGCGACGGCGCGGACTCGACCTTGCGCGCGTCGCGACCGTGGGCGAGGGCGTGCAGGTGGTGGCCGGCCGCGCGCCCCACGATCGCCGAGAGCTCTGCGGGGGAGAGCCGCGCGACGTCGGCCACGGTGCGCAGGCGGGCGGCGCGCAGCTTCTCGGCCGTGACGTCGCCCACGCCCCACAGCCGCTCGACGGGCAGCGCGTGGAGGAACTGGAGCTCGCCGTCGAGGGGGACCACGAGCAGGCCGTCGGGCTTGGCGAGCGTGCTGGCGACCTTGGCGAGGTACGGCGTGCGGGCGAGGCCGACCGAGATCGGCAGGCCGGTCTCGGCCTGCACGCGGCGCCGCAGCTCGCGCGCGATCGGCAGGGCCGGACCGCGCAGGCGCCGCAGGCCCGACACGTCGAGGAACGCCTCGTCGATCGACAGCGCCCGGACCAGGGGAGTGGTGTCGCGGAAGATCTCGAAGACGGCCTTGCTGGCCGCGACGTAGGCCTCGAAGCGCGGCGGCACGACGATCGCGTCGGGGCACAGGCGCAGCGCCTGGCGCCCACCCATCGCGGTGCGGACGCCACGGGCGCGGGCCTCGTAGGAGCCCGACAGGACCACCCCGCCACCGACGATGACCGGCCGCCCCCGCAGCGCGGGGTCGTCGCGCTGCTCGACCGAGGCGTAGAACGCATCGAGGTCGGCGTGCAGGATGGACCCGAACGGGTCCGGTTCCACCGTCTCCACCCTCCGACCTTCGCACCGAGGGCTGACGGAAACCGACGCCCCCACCGACCGCGATTCGCGTCCGCGAGGCGCGGCGGGGTAGGATCGACGCTGGCCCGTTTGCGGGCCGTGATCTTCTGGTGCACTCGATGAGGGGCTGTTGTGACTTCGGGACCGTTCGTGTTCGACACCTTGGTGTTGGGACGTCGACCCGGGACCGAGAAGTCGTACGACCTCGTCCTCGATGCACCTGCTGATCTCGGCCTGGACGTCTTCGGTGTTCCTGAGGGATCGCCCATCGAGCTCGAGCTTCGGCTCGAGGCTGTGATGGACGGTGTCCTCGCCACCGGGACGGCCTCGGCCCATGCTGTCGGAGAGTGTGTGCGCTGCCTGATCGGCGTCGAGAGCGATCTCGAGGTCGACTTCCAGGAGCTCTACCTCTACGACGACGCGGGCGAGGACGAGCTGGAGCTCGAGGACGACCTGCTCGACCTCGAGCCCGTCCTGCGGGACGCGGTGGTGCTCGCACTGCCGCACAACCCGTTGTGTGATCCGGAGTGTCCGGGACTGTGCCCCGAGTGCGGGGTGCGACTCGCGGACGATCCCGATCACACACACGGTGAGGCGATCGACCCGAGATGGTCGGCGCTGACCCAACTGACCGAACGACCTGAGGAGTAACCGTGGCCGTCCCGAAGCGGAAGATGTCGCGCAGCAACACCCGGCACCGCCGTTCTGCCTGGAAGACGACGGCTGTCGCCACCGTCGACTGCGCCAACCCCGCCTGCAACGCGAAGGTGATGTCGCACCGCGCCTGCGCCGAGTGCGGCCAGTACGGCGCGCGCGGCGAGCGTCGTCAGGTCCTCTGACCTGCACGACGTGCCCGAGCTCGCGGCACTGAGTGAGACGCTCGGGGTCCCTGATCTGGACCCCGAGCTCCTCACGCATGCCCTGACGCACCGGTCGTTCTCCTACGAGAACGGCCAGATCCCGAACAACGAGCGCCTGGAGTTCCTGGGCGACTCGGTGCTCGGGCTCGTGGTCACCGAGACGCTGTTCCGGGGCCACCCCGACCTCCCCGAGGGTCAGCTGGCGAAGCTGCGTGCAGCGGTCGTCAGCGCCAAGGCGCTCGCGGAGGTCGCTCGCACGCTCGGACTCGGCGACCACCTCCGACTCGGGCGCGGCGAGGAGGCCTCCGGCGGTCGGAACAAGCCCTCGATCCTGTCCGATGCCATGGAGGCCGTGCTCGGCGCGATCTTCGTCGAGTTCGGCATCGAGCGCGCAGCCGACGTCATCCACTCGATCTTCGACCCGGTCATCGCCGACGCCGCCCAGATGGGCGCAGGCCTGGACTGGAAGACGTCGCTGCAGGAGATCTCCGCCCTGCACGGACTCGGCGTCCCCGTCTACGTCCTCGAGGGCACCGGCCCCGACCACGACAAGACCTTCACCGCCTCGGTCGTGCTGAACGACCAGCGCTTCGACGGCGGCACCGGCCGCTCCAAGAAGGATGCCGAGCAGATGGTCGCCGAGATCGCCTGGCGCTCCATCAGCGCACGCGCGGCGGCCGCCGACGGCGCGAACGCCCACGGTGCCCGAACTTCCTGAGGTCGAGGTCGTCCGGCTCGGCCTGGACGACCACGTCGTCGGTCGCACCCTCACCGCGGTGGAGGTGCTCGACGCCCGCTCCGTCCGCCGCCACGGCCCCGGACCCTCCGACTTCGTCGCCCGCCTGACCGGTCGCCACGTCACGGCCGCCCACCGCCGCGGCAAGTACCTCTGGATGTCGCTCGACGACGGCTCCAGCGTCCTAATCCATCTCGGCATGAGCGGCCAAGCCTTGATCTGCGACCCCGACGCCCCGCCACCGCGTCACCTGCGGATCACGTTCGACCTCGACGACAGCCGCCAGCTGCGGTTCGCCGACCAGCGGATCTTCGGCGGCATGGCGGTCAGCGAGACCGACCCGCCCACCGAGATCGCGCACATCGCGCTCGACCCGCTCGACCCCGACTTCGACGACGCCGCGTTCGTGGCGCGCCTGCGCCGCCGCCAGACCGGCGTCAAGCGCGCGCTCCTCGACCAGGGTCTCGTCTCGGGCGTGGGGAACATCTACGCCGACGAGGCGCTGTGGCGCAGCCGCCTGCACTACGCCCGCAACACGAAGGGCCTGCGCATCGCGGAGGTCACCGACCTGATCGGGCACGTCCGCGACGTCATGGCCGAGGCCCTCGAGCAGGGCGGCACCTCGTTCGACGCGCTCTACGTCAACGTCAACGGGCAGAGCGGCTACTTCGACCGGTCGCTGCACGCGTACGGGCAGGAAGGCCGCCCGTGCGACCGCTGTGGGTCGATCATCGTGCGCGAGCCGTTCATGAACCGGTCGTCCTACCGGTGCCCCACCTGTCAGCCTCGCCCGCGCAACGGTCGCTGGTGAGCGCGGCGGGCCGCTCGCCTCGCTAGGGTGACGGCGTGGACCGGTACGGGAGCGAGGCGCGCGAGCGCTACGTCGCCGAGCCGCCCAAGCGCTCGGGACGCACGTCCTTCGAGCGCGACCGTGCCCGGATCCTGCACTCGTCGGCGCTGCGCCGGCTGGCCGGCAAGACCCAGGTCATGGGCGCCGGCACCGACGACTTCGTCCGTAACCGGCTGACGCACTCGCTCGAGGTCGCCCAGGTCGCCCGCGAGCTCGGGAAGAGCCTGGGCTGCGACCCCGAGATCGTCGACTCCGCCGCCCTCTCGCACGACCTCGGTCACCCTCCGTTCGGCCACAACGGCGAGATGGCGCTGAACGAGGTCGCCGGGTCGATCGGCGGGTTCGAGGGCAACGCCCAGACGCTGCGGATCCTTTCGCGGCTCGAGGCCAAGACGGTCGACGCGCACGGCCGCAGCGTGGGCCTCAACCTGACGCGCGCGACCCTGGCCTCCTGCGTGAAGTACCCGTGGCGTCGCGGCGAGCGCGACACCCCCAAGTTCGGCGTCTACGAGGACGACCTGCCGGTGTTCGAGTGGCTCGACACGCAGGGCCGGCTCACGATCGAGGCGCAGGTCATGGACCTCTCCGACGACATCGCGTACAGCGTGCACGACGTCGAGGACGGCGTGTTCGGCGGCTGGTTCAGCCTCGTCGGCGACCTCGACACGCCGGGCTCGTGGCAGGTGGCGCGCGACTGGTACGACGCCTCGGCCACCGACGACCGCCTCGACGCGGCGCTCACGCGGCTGCAGGACCTGCCCGAGTGGCCCACCGCCCCGTTCGCCGCCGACCGTCCGGCCCGCGCCGTGCTCAAGAGCCTCACCAGCGCCCTCATCGGCCGGTTCGCGGGGGCGTCCTACGCGGCCACCGTGGAGCGCTGGGGGACCGACCCGCTCGTCCGCTACGGGGGCGACGTCGAGGTCCCGCGGGACACGCTCGACGAGATCAACGTGCTCAAGTCCCTCGCCGCCCACCACGTGATGCGCGCCGATCCGCGCGTCCGCGATCTCGCCCAGCAGCGCGACCTCCTCCACGGGATCGTGGCCCACCTGCGGCTGAAGGGCGAGGGCGAGCTGGAGCCCGAGTTCGCCGCCGACTTCCGCGCGGCGAGCGACGACGCGCAGCGGCTGCGCGTCATCGTCGACCAGGTCGCGAGCCTCACCGACGCCTCGGCGGTCGCGTGGGGCCGTCGCCTCCTCGGCTAGCTGTGATGTCCAGGCAGGTTGTTCTCGATCCTGCTGATGGGCGGTAGCGCTCCGAGTGCGGAGTGGGGCCTGTGGTGATTGTAGAAGTGCAGCCAGCCAGGTAGGGCGGCTCGGCGTTCTGCCTCTGATCTGTAGAACCGTGCGTAGGCCCAGCCATCGGCGAGGGTGCGGTGGAATCGTTCGATCTTCCCGTTGGTCTGCGGTCGGTAGGGGCGGCTGCGTTTGTGGGTGATCTCGAGGGCTTGGCAGGCGTCGCGCCAGGCGTGTGACCGGTAGCAGCTGCCGTTGTCGGACAGGACGCGTTCGACGGTGACGCCGCGGTCGGCGAACCATTTCACGGCTCGCTGCAGGACGCCGATGGCGCTGGCTGCGGTCTCATCGGGACAGAACTCGGCGTAGGCGACGCGGGAGTGATCATCGATCACCGTGTGCAGGAATGCCGTGCCGATGTTCGGGTGGCCCTTCGGTGTCCGGCCGGTCCGCAGCGCCGTTTGAGCCTTGTTGCGATAGCCGTGCTGCTTTCCGACGTAGCGCCAGCCGCCGCCGTCGGGGATGTTGCCGAACTTCGTGACGTCGACGTGGATCAACGAACCCGGCCGCGGATGCTCGTAACGCCTGATCGGCTCCCCGGTGACCCGATCGATGTGACCGAGCCGATTCAACCGGCAGCGCACCAGCACCGCGTGGACAGTCGATGGGGCGAGCCCAAGCCGCCCACCGATCTGCACCGGCCCCAACCGATGACGCCACCGCAGGGTCACGATCCGACGTGTCACGGCCGCTGACGTGCGGTGCGGACATGACCTCGGACGGCTCGACCGGTCGACCATCCCGGCCGGCCCCTCAGCACGGAGCCGGCCCGCCCATTTGCGGGCGGTCACGGTCGAGACCATGAACATCCTGGCCGCCTCCGACGGCTTCCAGCCGTCCTCGACGATCAGACGAGCCAGACGAAGACGTGCTCGTGGCGTGAGCGCAGCGTTAGCGTGGACCATGAAGGCCTCCTCGGTGCGAAACGGAACCTAGACAGCTCCACTCTCACCCGGAGGCCTTCACCTATCCAGAGAAACAACGTCCCTGGACATCACAGCTAGCCGCGACGACCCACCACGAGGGGTGGCGTCGCCGCGTAGGATCACGCCATGGCGCGGATCAAGGACGAGGACATCCAACTCGTCCGCGAGCGCATCCGGATCGACGAGGTCGTCGAGCAGTACGTCACCCTCAAGAACGCCGGCGGCGGCGCCCGCAAGGGACTGTGCCCGTTCCACGACGAGAAGTCGCCCTCCTTCAACGTGCGCCCCGCGCAGGGGTTCTACCACTGCTTCGGCTGCGGAGCGGGTGGCGACGCGATCAAGTTCCTCATGGAGATCGAGGGGCTCGCGTTCGCCGAGGCCGTCGAGCGGCTCGCCGACAAGTACGGCATCCAGCTGCGCTACGAGGAGACCGGCGCGCCCACGGGCCCGCGCCGCGACCCCGGCCAGCGCCAGCGTCTCCTGCTCGCCCACAAGGCCGCCGCCTCGTTCTACGCCGAGCAGCTGATGTCGTCGCCCGAGGCCGTGCCGGGCCGTCGCCTGGTCACCGACCGCGGCTTCGACCAGGCCGCGGCCGAGCTCTTCGGCATGGGGTGGGCGCCCAAGTCGGGCGAGGCCCTCGTGGCGCACCTGCGCGGTAAGGGCTTCACCGAGGAGGAGCTCATCGTCGGCGGCCTGGCCCGCCGGTCCGCACGCGGCCTGTTCGACGCGTTCCAGGGCCGCCTGCTGTGGCCGATCAAGGAGATCTCGGGCGAGGTCATCGGCTTCGGCGGGCGCCGGATGTTCGACGACGACTTCATGAAGGGCAAGTACGTCAACACGTCCGAGACGCCGATCTACAAGAAGGCCCAGGTCCTCTACGGCATCGACCTCGCGCGCGACCCGATCCGCAAGCAGAGCCAGGCGGTGGTCGTCGAGGGCTACACCGACGTCATGGCGTGCCACCAGGCCGGCGTGCTGACGGCGGTGGCCACGTGCGGCACCGCCTTCGGCGAGGGGCACGCGCGCGTCATGCGGCGCCTCATGCTCGACCACGACGCCTTCCGCGGCGAGGTCATCTTCACCTTCGACGGCGACGAGGCAGGCCAGAAGGCTGCGGTGAAGGCGTTCGAGGGCGATGACGAATTCAGTGGACAGACCTACGTCGCGGTCGAGAAGAGAGGCATGGACCCGTGCGACCTGCGCCTGAACGATGGCGACGAGGCCGTCCGCGAGCTGATTTCGTCCCGCGTCCCCCTCTATCGGTTCATCCTGGACAACACGCTTGAGAAGTATGACCTCGATCGCGCTGATCAGCGCATTGATGCCGTCCGTGAAGCTCTTGGTCTCACGGCCGCCGTTCGGGACGATTCGAAGGTGGCGTCGTTCCTGAGAGAGATCGCGGCTCGCGTCGGCATCGACCCGACCGTGGTGTACGCCGAGCGGAAGAAGCTGAGCCAGCAGCCGACGCCAGCCCGGCGGGTGTCCCGGCCGACTCAATCCGACCAGCAGCGCCCCGAGCCCACGGTGTTCGCCAGCTTCGGCGCGCCCCAGTTCGCCGACGAGCGCGAGGCCCTCAAGGCGCTCGCGCAGTACCCGCACGTGGCCCGGCCCGTCGCGGCCGACCTGACCGACGACGACTTCGTGCACCCCGTGGCGCGCGAGATCTGGCGGCACATGGTGGCGCGCGGCCTGCCTGAGCAGTCGGACGCGGGCTGGCTGCCCGCCGTCGCCGACTCGCTGCCCGGGGACGACCTGCGTCGCGTGCTCGGTGTCGCCGCGGTCGAGCCGCTGCACGCGTCCGAGCAGGGTGCCGTCGCGGTCGTGCCGGCCGTGCTCGTGCGGCTCCAGGAGCTGTCGCTGGCGCGTCAGATCACCGACGTGAAGTCGCGTCTGCAGCGCACGGAGCCCACGGCTCCGGAGTACCAGGAGGTCTTCGGTCGCCTCGTGGAGCTGGAGCAGCGTCGCCGCGGCCTGCGCGAGCGCGCGCTCGGCGCGGCTCTCTGAGTCCCGGGCCGGGGGAGTGCTGTGCACGACCGCTGGGTGCCGTCCACAGCCTGACGCGAGTCCCTGTCGCGGCCTCGGCCCGCACGCGAGGTTGGGGTGGTGTCGCCCTTCGTCATCCACGCCCTCGCCCAGGTCCCGATCCCCGCGGACGCCGAACGGATCCTCGCGCGCGCCGCGGTCGCCGGCGACCGTGAGGCACGCGAGGAGCTCATCTGCGCCGGACTGCGCAACGTCGCCCTGCACGCGCTGCGGCTCGGTCACCGCGGCGAGCGCCTCGACGAGGCCGTCGCGGCCGGGGCCGAGGGCCTGATCCTCGCCGTCGACCGGTTCGATCCCGAGCGGGGGACCCGCCTGTCGACGTTCGCCTGGCAGTGGATCGCCCGAGCGATGACCCCGCCCCGAGAGGCCCCCGTCGTCGAGCTCGCCGAGGCGCCCGTGTCCGGCGACGACCTCCTCGTCGGTCTGCCTGAGCACCTCGCCGCGGTGGTCGGACTGCGGTACGGCCTGCTGTGCGAGGACGGCGTCGGGATGACGATCGACGAGGTCGCCGAGCACCTCGGGCTCACCCGCTGGCAGGTGCGCGATCGGGAGGGGAGGGCCCTTTCGCATCTTCGGAGTCGACTTGCTAGAGTTGGTCGCCGTGCTCCTCTTGAGGAGCCGATCCCCCGTAGCTCAATTGGCAGAGCATTCGACTGTTAATCGAAGGGTTATTGGTTCGAGTCCAATCGGGGGAGCGGGACAGGCCCGGTTCTCACTGCGATCGCAGTGAGGACCGGGCCTTCTTCATGCTCCGACGAGCCGGACTTGTAGGGTCGTGCGCGACGGGGGAGGTAGCTCAGCCGGTCAGAGCAGAGGACTCATAATCCTTGGGTCGTGGGTTCGAGCCCCACCCTCCCCACCAGGTGGCGTCGCCGCTGCGGGTCAGTCGTCCTCGTCGGGCGGCAGCAGGCGCGCGAGGTCCTCGCGACTGCCCGCGCCGAGCTTGGCGCGAGCCTGTGCAAGGTGCGACTCCACGGTGCGCACACCGCACTCGAGCACCTCGGCGATGTCGCGGTTGCGCAGGCCGCGGGCGGCCAGCCGGGCGGCCTCGAGCTCGCGTGGGGTCAGCGTCTCCGGCAGGTCCGAGACGGCGGAGTCCGCCGAGAGCCACGGCGCGTTCCGGTGGATCTCGTCGCGGACGGACGCGAGCTCGGCGTCGCAGGCCTGCGCCTTGCCCACGGCGCGCCGACCCACGTAGATCCGACGAGCGTCGCCGAACGCGTAGGCGCTCGGAAGCCACATGTCGTACTCCCGGAAGATCCCCGCGATCCGCGTGAGCTGGGCGGGGTTGCGCTCGTGCGTGGCGTCGAGGTGGGCGCGCGCCAGGCGGATGAGCGGCAGTGCGCCGGCCTTCGGTTCCAGTCCCGTGCGCAGTGCCTGGAGGGGACCGTGCAGGCCGGCGAAGTACAGCAGGATCCGGTACGGGTACTCCGAGGACAGCCGCTCGAGGTCGTCGGGCTCGCGCGTGGGGTCCGACACCGCGTCCAGCGCCGCGCCGACCCGCTCGACGTAGTGACGCAGGCGCGCGGGGACGAGCCGCGGGACCGAGCCCGCGAACAGCTGCCACTCGCGCAGTCCCCGGCCCATCTCGCCGAACGTCGCGGCCGTGCTGGACGCGACGACGTGGCGCAGCCACCGCTCGTGGTGGTCTCGGTCGGGGAGCCGGGCGGCCAGCTCCAGGAGTGGCTCTCGGCGCGCCGAGGCCTCGCCGATCAGCAGCAGCACGAGTGCCTGGGCGACGAGGATCGTGCCCGTGACGTCGCTCAGGACCGGCGAGGTCGGCATCGTCGCCGCGGGCAGCGGATTCGGCGCGTGCAGCGTCGAGGTGTGAGGCGGCACGAGCCCCGCCCAGACGGCATCGAGGTCCACCAGGAGGGCGGCCAGCGCGGCGACACCCGGGTCGGGATGCTGGGCCGCGACGGCCCGCACGAGGGGCGTGGCGTCGCCCAGCGGCTCGGTCCGACTCCACCACTGCAGGACGAGCTCGGTCGCGGCATCCTGGTCGCGGACGTCGTCCGTGCCACCGGGCATCGGTGCCTCGGCGGTCTCGGCGAGCAGGACGCTGCGGGCGAAACGGGTGGCGAGACGGACGTCCGGGTCGTCGTCCGTGATGGCGTCGACCACACGGACGGCCTCGTTCGCGTTGCCGAGCGCGGCGAGGGCGCGCGCTCTCGCCAGCGGCGGCAGCTCGAGCCGGTGCGCCGCCAGCCTCAGCACGGCCGCGCGCACCTGGGCTGCCTCGCCGAAGGTGGTCAGCCGGGTGACGGCACGGACGACGAGTCGACGAAGAGCCTCGGAGAGGTCCGCGTCGAGTACCTCGTCCGGCGCAAGCGCGCGGACGCAGTAGAGGGTGTCGCGCTCGGACAGGGGGACGCCGACGAGCTCCTGCCCCAGCAGGCCCGTCGCGATCTCGCGCCGGCACCGCTCCACCTGGTCGAACGAGGACCGCTGGCGCAGTGCGATGGCGACGAAGGCGGGGACCTCCAGCTGCTGGGACCCTCCGGTCGGCACGAGGACCCCGGCGACGGTGAGGGTCTCGACGATCGCCGGGTCGACGAGCGCGCCGAGGCCGAGCTCGTCGAGCGGCTCGATGCCCGACAGCGCCACGGCGGCGGCGGCGCACTCGGGGGAGACCGTCGCGAGCGAGGCGCGCAGGCTCTGCAGGGCCGGGAGCGGGGCGTCACCGGGAGCGAGCAGCGGGTTGATGGAGGGAAAGGGGTCGGCCTGGATCTGCTCCGCCCGCGCGAGGCTCAGCAGGTCCATCGCCCAGGCCCGACGGCCGAGGGCGAGGGTGGTGATGGCGCGCAGCGTGTGCGAGTCGAGCGGCTCCTCGCCGGCGTGGGCGTGCAGGAAGCGCGCCATGGTCTCGTCGTCGAGGGGAGTCAGGTGCGTGCGGTGGACCGTGGTGGCGTCGTGACCCAGCGGGTGCGATCCGTACACGGTGCGCAGGGCGCGGGTGGAGTACGCGCGGGGATGCCGTCCGGTCTCGAACATCGCGACGACGCGGCCGCCGTGCTCGGTGTGGGCCGACAGTCGGCTCAGCAGGTCCTCCGGTGCGCTCTCGAGGTCGTCGACGAGCAGGACGGCCGTGGCGTCGTCCGCCTCGTCGTGGTCGGGCGCCCAGGCATCCGCCCGCAGCGCGTGGGCCGCGACGCCCGCGGCGTCGAGCCGGTCCTGCACGGTCCGCAGCAGGCTGGACTTGCCGGTGCCGCTGGGTCCCGTGACGAGGGCGCTGGAGCCTGCACGCACACCGTCGACGATCGAGAGAGCGAGGTCCCGCAGGTCCTCCACACCGTCCGTTTTCGCTGTCATCACGCCGTTTCCGCTGTCCCCGAGAGAGTCCGAGAGGCCTCGGACCCCGATGCCGAATCCTAGATTCGCGGCGCGGATCGCCCGTGCTACGGAGCTCGACCACGCCACGTCTCTGCGTACGTACCCATCAAACCTCAGTAGTAACGCACGTCACACCCGGTACTACGCAGCTGCGTGGCTCCCCACCGGAACTGGTCCTAACGTCCAAGAAATCGGGGGAGGTGGAAGGCGCCTCCACGCATCACCGGCCCGCACGGAGCCTCCGTGCGGCGACGCAGCGAATCGAGGGAACCTTGAACGAACACAGCCGAAGGTCTCGCGGCCTTCTGACCCGTGCCCGCGCCGTCGCGATCGGCACGGCGGCCGCCGTGGTCATCGCGCCCACGGCACTCCTCAGCTCGGCCCTGGCCGACGACGTCGTCGTGGCCGGCGACGCGGCAGCCCATGGCCACGGCCTCTTCGTGGAGGGTCTCGGCCTCGACGTCGCTGGGGCTGCGCGCTCGATCGCGAGCAGCGCCACCGCCCCGGGGCCCACCACCGACGACCTCGACGCCACGGTGCTCGAGGGCCTCGTCGACGTGAACCTCGGCACCGTGAGCCTGCCGCTCATCACGCCGACCGAGGGCGGGGACGGCCTGCTCTACCTCGGCGACCTCGGCACGATCTCGAGCCGGTCGGCGGCACCCAGCCCGACCGAGGCCGTCGCCTCCTCGGGCCTCATCAACGAGGACGGCTCGCTGAACGTGGACACCGCGGCCGGCGGCGACTTCGAGCCGGCCCAGCTGGACGTCACGCGACTGCTGGGCCAGGTCATCGGGGCGGAAGCCGTCGAGGAGCTCGTCAGCGGCGCCTCCCTCGAGATCGGCGCCCTCGGCGCCCGCGCCGCGAAGGACGGCCCGACCGTGACGAGCGAGTACGCCGTCTCGGACCTCGAGCTCAACGTGGACAGCCCGCTCGTCGCGGCGCTGACCACCGACGTGGACACCGCGGTGGGCGCGACGCTGCAGCCGCTCGTGGACCTGCTCGGCACCGGAGGAGCGGTCGAGACTGCCGTCGGCGACGTCGTGGAGACCATCGACGCCCTGCCGCTCGTCTCCGCCGAGCTCGACGCGGTCTCGATCGACACGCAGTCCGTGGTCGACTCCGTGCGCACCGAGCTGCTGAGCGAGCCGCTGTCCAACGCGGAGGGCTCCGTCTCGGTCAACCTGGCCGACGGCACCATCACGGTGGACCTCGCGCAGCTCGTCCTCGACGCCGCCGGCGTCGAGGACCTCAACGAGCTGCCCGCGAACACCGAGGTCCTCAGCGGTCCGGTCGTGAACGCGGTGCTCGACGGTGTCACCGACGCCCTCGTGGGCCCCGGTGCGGACTCGCTCGTCTCCAAGGTCGTCGACGTGGTGACGGACGGCGTCTACGACGCCGAGCTCGACGTCGCCATCGATGTCACGGCGCCGCTGGGCGTCACCGCGCCCGTCTCGATCAACGGCACCCTCGGTGGGTTCCTCGGTGAGGCCGGCGCCGCCGAGCCGACGGTCGACGTCAGCGGCCTCGAGCTCTTGGGCATCGACCTCGGTGGGATCCTGACGCCGGTCACCACCGCGCTGACCGGACTGGTCGGCGACCTCGGTGCCCCGCTGGAGCCGGCCGTCGACGAGGTCCTCGCCGACGTCCAGCCGACCGTGACCACGGCGCTCGAGCCGCTCGTCACCGAGCTGCTCGACGACGCGCTCGAGCCGCTGCTGGAGCAGGTCGTCGACGCGCGGATCAATGCGCAGCCGACGGCCGCGCCGTTCAGCGGCACCGGCGACCTCGGTGCCGGCAGCTTCACGGTCCGCGCCCTGTCGATCAGCGTGCTCCCGGAGATCGCCGACGTGGACATCGAGCTCGGCTCGGCCTCCGTGCGGGCGCTCGACGAGGTCGACGCCGATGCCGATGCGGACGCGGTCGATGCCGTGGACGCGGACGCGGTGGACGCGGACGCGGTGGATGCGGACGCGACGGACGCCACCGACGCGACGGATGCGACCGACGCGACGGATGCCACGGACGCGACGGATGCCACGGACGCGACCGACGCGGTCGATGCGGACGCGACGGATGCCACGGACGCCACCGATGCGACGGATGCGACGGATGCGACCGACGCCACTGACGCGACCGACGCGACCGACGCGACCGACGCGACGGATGCGACCGATGCGACGGATGCGACCGACGCCACTGACGCGACCGACGCGACCGACGCGACCGACGCGACGGATGCGACCGATGCGACGGATGCAACTGACGCCGGGGCGACGGACGCGACCGACGCCGGCGCGACGGACGCGACCGACGCCGGCGCGACGGACGCGACCGATGCCGGGGCCGACGCCGACGTGAGCGCCGACGCGGATGCCACGGACGCCGACGCGACGGACGCCGGAGCAGACGCGGACGACGCCCTGGGCGCCGACGCGCTCGAGAACGACGTCGACAGCACCGACGCGCTCGACGGCGCAGGCGGCAACGGCGTCGACGGCACGGGCACCCTGGCGGCCACGGGCAGTACTTCCTCGCTGCTCTCCGTGGCAGGCGCGATCATCCTCGTCGCGCTGGGTGTCACCGCGATGGTGCTGTCGCGCCGACGCGGAAAGGCCTGATCGGCCACCCGTGGTGACGGGTCGGGAGCGTTTCCCAGGCGCTCCCGGCCCGTCCACTCACCCCGCACACCCCGCCTCCAGGAGCCCTCGTGAAGTCAGCCAAGGCAGCCGACCCGGTCCGGCGGACCGGGATCGTGGCGCTGATCATCGCTGCGGTGGTCATGCTGACGACCGCCCTGGTCGTGGCACCCGAGGGCACGCCCCTGCGCGAGCAGGTGCGGTCCCTCGTCCTGCCGTACTTCGGCCAGAACTGGCGCGTGTTCGCGCCGGACATCCTCAAGACCAACCGCACCCTCGAGATCCGCGCCCAGTGGCGCGACGACTCCGGGGACCTCGTGCGCTCGGACTGGGTGTCCGTCACCGACATCGAGCTGCGGGCCGTAAGGGGCCACGTGGTGCCGTCGCGCATCGCGAAGAGCAGCTGGAACGCCTCCAGCACGTATCTGCAGCGCTACCAGGCCCTGGACGAGGTCCAGCGCGAGACCGCCCGGGACTCCTTCGTCGAGGGCGACGGGGCCGGGTCCCGCGCCGTGCCCGACGCTGAGCTCATCGATCGGCTCGGGGCAGGCGACCCGGACGTCATCCGCTTCCTGCGGATGGACTACATGATGATGCGGAACGCCACGATGTACGCCACGGCGGGATTCGGGCGGCCCATCGAGCACGTCCAGTGGCGCGTGGTGCGACAGCGTCCGAACGACTTCGCCAACCGGTTCGTGGAGCGGCAGCAGTTCCGCACCGCGACCACCACGTTCGGCTGGCGCCGGGCGAACGTGAGCGTCGAGCCCCGCGTCGTCGAGGCGTACCGCGACCTGATTCGGCGGCACGGTGCCGGCTGGGTCTTCCAGGAGGCCGCATGACGACCCTGCAGTCCCGCGTCGACGGCCTGCTGACCTGGCTGACCTCGGCCCAGCACCACCTGCGGAGCTTCGCGCTCCTGCGGATCCTGCTCGGCGTCGCGATCCTGCTGACTCTCGTGCCCAGCGCCCGGGATCGCGAGCTGCTGTGGGGCGACGCCTCCTTCTGGGTGGACCCCGAGGCCAGACGGCGGGGCTTCGCCACGTTCGACGTCCTGGTGCCGAAGGACTCGCCGTTGCTGTTCGAGGTCGCCTTCTTCGGCCTCGTCGTCCTGGCGGTGCTCTTCACGATCGGCCTGCGGACGCGGATCGTCCTCCCGGTCATGCTGGTGCTGCTGGTGTCGCTGCAGGCGAACAACCCCTACGTGCTCAACGGCGGGGACACGCTCATCCGGCTCGCCCTGCTGTTCATGCTGTTCGCGAATCTCGACGCCCACCTCTCGGTCGACGCGCTGCTGCGGCGTGGCCGCGCGCGGCGACGCCGGGTGCCGGCCCACGTCGCGAACGCCGCCCACAACGTCGGCCTCGTGCTCTGCTGGTTCCAGATTCTCGTCGTGTACGTCGTGTCGGGCTTCTGGAAGCTGTCGGGAGGGGAGTGGCTCGACGGGACGGCCCTCTTCTACGCCCTGCGCCTGGACGCCTTCGCCGTGCAGCCGATCGCGAACGAGCTGCTGTGGCAGTCGTCCCTGGCGATCGGGCTGGCCACGTTCGTGGCACTGTGGGCGCAGACGCTGTTCCCGCTCGCCGTCCTGTGGCGGCCGACCCGCATCGTCGTGCTCGTCACGCTGGTCCTGATGCACCTCGGCGTCGCCACGCTGATGGGGCTGTGGCCCTTCTCGTTGGCGATGATCGGGCTGGACCTGCTCTTCGTCCGCGATTCGACCTGGGTCGACCTCCGCGCCCGTGCCCGCCGCCTGCGGCAGGGCGACCGGCGACCGACGGAGAATCCGGGGCGACCCCGTGCGGCGGCTCCGGTGCGCTGACCGCCGCTGACAGGATGGCCCCATGACCCGTGAGGCCGCTCTGTTCGATCTCGACGGCACGCTGTGCGACACCTCGCAGATCGAGCACCTCGTGACCGGGCCCGACGCCGACTACCGCGCCTTCCACGCGGCGTCGGCCGACGCGCCCACCCGCGCCGACGTGCACGCCGCGCTGGACGAGGCGCGGGGCAGAGGTCTGGCGATCGTCCTGTGGACGGGCCGGGAGTTCCTGTGGCGTGACCTGACGCTCGACTGGCTCGACCGGCACGGCATCGCCCAGGACGGCCTCTACATGCGCCTGGCCGCCGACTACCGGCCCGCCGCCGTGGTCAAGACCGAGCTGCTACGAGACATCTCCTCGGACGGGCTGACCGTGGTGGAGGCGTGGGAGGACGACCGTGAGATCGTCGACCTGCTGCGCTCCGCGGGAGTCCCCGACGTCCGACAGGTCGCGGGTGGGGCGTCGTGAGGCGCTCGTCGGGGCAACGCTTGTCGGAAGTGCTCGGGATGGGTCACAATGGGGACAGGTATCACCCGAGATCGCTGGGGAAGGCGCACCTAGGGAGGTACCGATGAACACGGTGAATACGGTCCGGACCGGCACCCCGATGACGCGGGGTGTCCTTTTCGTGCACTCTTCACCCTCGGCTCTGTGCGCCCACATCGAGTGGGCAGCGGCCGGCGTGCTGGGCGGCAAGGTCGACCTCGCATGGACCCCGCAGCCCGCCGAGCCGGGCACCTACCGCGCCGAGCTGTCGTGGCAGGCCCCGTCGGGCACCGCCGCGGCGCTCACGTCCGTGCTGCGCGGCTGGGACCTGCTCCGCTTCGAGATCACCGAGGAGCCCACCGCCACCAGCGAGGGCGCCCGCTACTCCTTCACGCCCAGCCTGGGCATCTTCCACGCCATGACCGGCCTGCACGGCGACGTGCTCATCCCCGAGGACCGCATCAAGGCGTTCCGCGTCAAGGCCGCCCAGGGCGACATCACGATGGACGAGGCCCTCGACGGCCTGCTGGGCGTCAAGTGGGACGCCGAGCTCGAGCCCTTCCGTCAGGCGGGCGAGGGCGCTCCCGTGCGCTGGCTGCACCAGGTGATCTGACCCGGTGATCTGACCCGGCTCAGCCGATCGTGACGGTGATGTCGGGCGTGGAGTCGCCCGACGCCTTGTCGGTGACGCGGAACTTCCGCTCGCCGGTGCGCGACGTGTAGATCTTCGTCTCGAAGCGACCGCCGTCGGTGGCCGCGACGGTGACGGGGAAGTCGTCCCACGGCCCGTCGCCGTCCTTGACCTGGATCTGCAGCTGCGCGCCCTTGTCGGCCGACGGCAGCACGCCGACGATGTCGAAGCGCTCGCCGGGGGCGGCGCGGTTGCCCGGGACGGGCGTCAGCTTGGGCTGGGGGCCCTTGTCCTCGGGCTCGGGCTCGGGCGTCGGGGTGGGGGTCGGCGTCGGCGCCGTGGTGGGCGCGGTCGTGGGAGCCGCGAGCGGCGGCAGGTCGGCCGAGGTGACGCCCGTGGCGGTCAGCGCGCCGGCGGAGAACAGTCCGATCCCGACGCCCAGCGCCACGCCGATGAGCGCGAGCCAGCCGAAGGCGCGCGCGGCCGGATGGCGCAGGTCAGGTCGAGACGTCACAGCCGGAAGTCTACGGGGCTTCTCCGAGAATCCCGCGACGACCTGACCTACGATGAGCGAATGGTGCGGCCCCCCGAGCGCGGAGCGGTGGACGACGTCGACTACGTCGTGGTCCACGGCTACCGCCGCGCGTATCGGATGCGCGGATCGGGCCCGCCGCTGCTGCTCCTGCACGGGATGGCCTGCGACTCCAGCACCTGGTTCCCGGTGATGGACCTGCTCGCCGAGCACTTCACCGTCATCGCGCCCGACCTCCTCGGCCACGGCGAGTCCGACAAGCCCAACGCCGACTACTCGCTCGGCGGCTTCGCCAACGGCATGCGCGACCTGCTGACGATCCTGGGCATCGACAAGGTCACGGTCGCCGGTCACAGCTTCGGCGGCGGCGTCGCGATGCAGTTCGCCTACCAGTTCCCCGAACGCACCGAACGGGTCGTCCTGGTCTCCAGCGGGGGACTGGGCCCCGAGGTCACGCCGCTGATCCGCGCCCTCACGCTGCCGGGCGTCGGGCTGGGCATGCGCCTGGCCACGCTCAAGCCGTGGCGCGGGGTCGCCAGCGGCGCCCTGCGAGCGCTCTCACGCGTCCCGGCGGCGCGCGACCTCGACGAGGTGGCCGCGATCTACGAGCGGCTCGCCGACCCCGCCACGACCCTGGCGATCCGCCGTCTCACCCGCACCGTGCTCGACATGAACGGCCAGTTCGTCACGATGGCCGACCGCGCCTACCTGACCCGGCTGATGCCGCTGCTGGTGGTCTGGGGACGCGACGACCGCGTCATCCCCGTGGCCCACGCCCAGCGGCTGCCGCTGCTGGAGAACTCCCACGTGCACGTCTTCGAGGACTCCGGGCACTTCCCGCACAAGGACCACCCCGAGGAGTTCGCCCGGCTCGTGGTCGACTTTTGCCGGATCCAGGCGCCGGCGCAGTACCACCGGGGAAAGTGGCGCGCGCTGCTGCGCCGCGGCGATCAGGCCGGGTTGGCCAGCGTGTCGCTGTCGGACGCCGGGTCGGAGTCGCCCTCCGCCGTCAGCTGAAGCTTGTGGTGCCTCTGGTGCCAGAACCCGTTGCCGGTGGCCCAGCCGCCCAGCGCCACCGCGAGCCAGCCGATGAAGGCGCCGGCGATGTCGTCGGCGATGAAGTGCCAGCCGAAGTAGATCGTCGCGATGACGGTGAGGACGAAGTAGACCCAGGCGGTGATCTGCAGGTAGCGCGGCTGGTCGGTGCGCTGGAAGAACAGGACCGCGGTGAAGGTCACCGAGACGTGCAGCGAGGCGAACGCGGCGATGCCCCAGATCGGCGCGCCGGTGGGGTCTTCGTAGTTCTGTGCCGCATTGATGAACAGCGACTCCTGCAGCTGGGTGACGCCCGTGGTGGGCAGGTCGTCGAACAGGGTCGCGTTCGAGTACGTCGGGCCCAGCGAGGGGAAGATGTAGTAGCTGGCGGTGCCGAGCACCCAGTTCAGCGAGAGCGCCGTGGCGTACCAGGCACCGAGCGTGTAGTCGCGGTTCAGCACGAGGAACGCGGCCAGCGTGATCGGGATCAGCATGAGGTAGCTGACGTAGACCGTGGCCAGCACCTGTGCCGAGATGCCCGTGCCCAGCAGGCTGTGCATGACGTCGGCGGGGTGGTTGCCGAACATCAGCCAGTAGTCCCAGCGCGACAGCATCGTGTCGAAGTTGACGCCCTCGCGCAGGACGGGCAGGAAGCCCTTGATGTTCCGGTAGGCGACGTAGCAGATGTAGAACGTCAGCAGGCCGGTCGCGATGTGCGCGACGCGGCCCCAGGTCCACTCGTCGCGCACGATCTCGCGGGCGCCACGGAAGGCGTGACGCCACCCGGCGCGACGGATCGCGGCCGGCACGACGCCCAGGGCGAAGAACGCCAGGCCCATGACGGGCAGGCGGACGTACGCCGGACCGAGGAAGCCCTCGGGATCCTTCAGCGCGATGCCCAGCTGGGCCGACAGCACGAGCGCGGTGATGCCGATTCCGGCCGCGAGAGCGACCCCGAAGGTGTACGGCCACGCGCGCAGCACGTCCCACCATCGTCTGAGCATGCGCACCAGTCTACGGCGCCCTCACTGAGAGCACCCTGAGGCGTCCTGCCGAACGGGTCAGGCGTCGGCGCCCTCCTGCTTCACGCCTGCAACGGCGGTGGGATCGTCGATCCGCAGCGAGTCGAACGCCTCCTGCGCGACCTTCGCGTCGATCCGACCCTCGCGTCCGAGCGACGCCAGCACCGCCACCACGATCGACTCGGCGTCGATCTGGAAGTAGCGGCGGGCACCCGCGCGGGTGTCGGCGAAGCCGAAGCCGTCGGCGCCCAGCGAGGTCCACGTGCCGGGCACCCAGCGCGAGATCTGGTCGGGAACGGCGCGCATGTAGTCGCTGACGGCGATCGTGGGGCCGCCCTCGCCGAGCTTCGTCGTGATCCACGGCGTCCGGGGCTCCTCGGCGAGGTGGTTGAAGTTCCACCGCTCCGCGGCCTCGGCCTCGCGGGCCAGCTCGTTCCAGGACGTGACCGACCAGACCTCGGCGGCGACGCCGTACTCCTCGGCCAGCGTGGCCTGGGCCTGCAGCGCCCACGGCACCGAGACGCCCGAGGCGAGGATGCGCGCGGGGGCGTCGCCCTCGATCGGCGACGCGGCGTAGCGGTGGGCGCCCTTGAGGATGCCCTCCACGTCGACGCCCTCGGGCTCGGCCGGCTGGTTGATCGGCTCGTTGTAGACCGTCAGGTAGTAGATGACGTCCTCGCCGAAGCTGCTGCCGCCGTGGTCGGAGTCGCCGTACATCCGGCGCAGGCCGTCGCGCATGATGTGCGCGATCTCGAACGCGTACGCGGGGTCGTAGTGGACGACCGCCGGGTTGGTACGCGCGATGAGCGGCGAGTGGCCGTCGGCGTGCTGCAGGCCCTCGCCGGTGAGCGTCGTGCGACCCGCCGTGGCGCCCACGAGGAAGCCGCGCGAGAGCTGGTCGGCCATCGCCCAGAACGAGTCACCCGTGCGCTGGAAGCCGAACATCGAGTAGAAGAGGTAGACCGGGATCATCGGCTCGCCGTGCGTCGCGTACGCGCTGCCGGCCGCGATCGCCGAAGCGGCCGCGCCGGCCTCGCTGATGCCCTCGTGCAGGAGCTGGCCCTGCTCGCTCTCCTTGTACGCCAGCAGCAGCTTGCGGTCGACAGACTCGTAGGTCTGGCCGTGCGGGCTGTAGATCTTCGCCGACGGGAACATCGAGTCCATGCCGAACGTGCGGTACTCGTCCGGCGCGATGGGGACGATCCGCTGGCCGATCTGCTTGTCCTTCATGAACTCGCGCAGCAGCCGCACGAACGCCATCGTCGTGGCGATCTGCTGCTTGCCCGAGCCCTTGCGCAGGTCGGCGTACGCGCCCTCCTCGGGCAGCGTGAGCGGCTTGGCCCGCACGATGCGCGACGGCAGCGAGCCGCCGAGCTCGCGTCGGCGCTCGAGCATGTACCGGATGTCCTCGTGGTCGGCGCCCGGGTGGTAGTACGGGGCGCCGTCGGGGGAGTCGATCTGCTCGTCGGTGATCGGGATCCGCAGCCGGTCGCGGAAGGTCTTCAGGTCGTCGTTCGTCAGCTTCTTCATCTGGTGCGTCGCGTTGCGCGCCATGAACGACTCGAGCAGCCAGCCCTTGATGGTGTGGGCCAGGATCACGGTCGGCTGGCCCTTGTGCTTGCGAGCCGACTCGAACGCGGCGTAGACCTTGCGGTAGTCGTGACCGCCGCGCGGGAGCTTCTCGATGTCCTCGTCCGAGAGGTGCTCCACGATCTTGGCCAGCTCCGGGTCGGGACCGAAGAAGTGCTCGCGGTTGTACGCTCCCGTCTCGATCGAGAGGGTCTGGAACTCGCCGTCGGGCACGCGGTTCATCTGGTTGACGAGCGCGCCCGTGGTGTCGCGGGCGAGCAGGTCGTCCCACTCGCGTCCCCACACGACCTTGATGACGTTCCAGCCGGCGCCCAGGAAGAAGGACTCGAGCTCCTGGATGACCTTGCCGTTGCCGCGGACCGGGCCGTCGAGCTGCTGCAGGTTGCAGTTGACGACGAACGTGAGGTTGTCGAGCTGCTCGCGGGCGGCCAGGCCGATCGCGCCGAGGGACTCGGGCTCGCCCATCTCGCCGTCGCCCAGGAACGTCCAGACGTGCTGCTCGCTGGTGTCCTTGATGCCGCGGTTCTCCAGGTAGCGGTTGAAGCGCGCCTGGTAGATCGAGTTGATCGCCGCGAGGCCCATCGAGACCGTGGGGAACTCCCAGTAGTCGCTCATGAGGCGCGGGTGCGGGTAGGACGGGAGGCCCTTGCCCTCGCCCTGGGACTTCTCCTGGCGGAAGTTGTTCAGCGCCGACTCGTCGAAGCGGCCCTCGAGGAAGGACCGGGCGTAGATGCCGGGCGCGGCGTGGCCCTGGTAGTAGATCTGGTCGCCGCCGCCGGGGTGCTCCTTGCCGCGGAAGAAGTGGTTGAAGCCGACCTCGTAGAGGCTGGCCGCCGACTGGTAGGTGGCGATGTGGCCGCCCACGCCGAGGCCGGGGCGGTTCGCCCGCGACACCATGACCGCGGCGTTCCAGCGGATGTACGAGCGGATGCGTCGCTCGATGTCCTCGTCGCCGGGGAACTCCGGCTCGCGCTCGGGCGGGATGGTGTTGATGAAGTCGGTGCTGCGCAGCGCCGGCATGCCGACGGCCCGCTCACGGGACCTCTCGAGCATGCGCAGCATGACGTAGCGGGCGCGGTCGCGTCCTCGCTCGTCGACCATCTGGTCGAGCGAGCGGAGCCAGTCCTGCGTCTCGTCGGGGTCCACGTCGGGCAGCTGTGTGGGCATGCCGCCGTGGATGATGGGGCGGTCGGGGCCGGATGAGGCCATGGTGCACTCCCTGGGGTGTCGGGATGGACCCTTCCATCAAACCACCCGGAGTTCGCTAGTGTGAGTCCGGCAAGGAACCGATACGCCCTACTGGACAGTAGGGAAGAAGGAGGTGCGGTGGACGCGGGGAAGCTGGGCTTCGAACCTGACTCCGTCATCCAGGAGCTCGGCTGGGACGAGGACACCGACGCGGAGTTCCGCTCCGCCATCGAGTCCCACACGGGCAGCGAGCTGGTGGACGGCGACATCGGCGAGGTCGTCGATGGCGTGATCCTGTGGTGGCGCGAGGAGGACGGCGATCTGACCGACGCCCTCGTCGACGCGACGCAGGATGTGGCCGAAGGCGGATTCGTCTGGCTCCTGACCCCCAAGGTCGGTCACGAGGGACACGTCTCGGGCGCCGACATCGGTGAGGCCGCCCCCATCGCGGGCCTGTCGATCACCACGACGTCCGCCGTCGGCCCGAACTGGGTCGCCACCAAGCTCTCCACGCACAAGAGGTGACCGTGAGCATCGAGATCGGGTCGCCCGCACCGGACTTCACCCTCAAGAACCAGCACGGCGAGGATGTCACGCTGTCGAGCCTGCGTGGCCGCAACGTGGTCGTGCTGTTCTACCCCTTCGCGTTCAGCGGGATCTGCACCGGCGAGCTGTGCGAGATCCGCGACAACCTCGCGATCTTCAACGACGTCGACGCCGAGGTCCTGGCGATCTCGTGCGACCACATGTTCAGCCTGCGCGCCTACGCCGAGCAGGACGGGTACGAGTTCAGCCTGTTGAGCGACTTCTGGCCGCACGGCGCCGTCTCGAAGGCCTACGGCATCTTCCAGGAGAAGGCCGGTGCCGCTGCCCGAGGCACCTACGTGATCGATCGCGAGGGGATCGTGCGCTGGAAGGTGGAGAACGGAATCGGCGAGGCTCGTGATCTCTCTGCTTACCGTGAGGCACTTGCGTCACTGGGGTAATCCCACAGCAAATTTTCAGACCACAACGCGTGGAAATCACTCACGCCGGCCATGCCGATCTGGTTTGATGGAACTACCGCGCCGCCGGGGACCCGAGACTCTGGCGCCGCGGCTTTTCTGTGCCGGGGCGGGACGCGAGTCGCTTGCGTTACCGTTCTCCTGCACGTCCTCGTGCCGAGGGGCGAATAGCTCAGCTGGTCAGAGCATCCGGTTTACACCCGGAAGGTCGGGGGTTCGAGCCCCTCTTCGCCCACCGCACCCCGTCGCCGGACCGCTCGGCCCCGGTCGTGACCGACGTGCCGACCTACACTGGCCGCATGTCCGTGGAGGCGGTGAGGAGCCGGGGTCGCATCCGGTTCGTGTTGCTGGGTGGACTGCTCGTCGCGGGTGTGATCGTCGGCCTGCTGGGCATGCACACGCTCAACCTCCACGGGACCCCCGCCGCGCAGGCTCCCGCCGTCGCGCACGCCGCGCACGACGTGGGGGAGCACCTCGCGGCCGACGCCGTCGTGCCGGCCGCCGAGAGCCCGACGAGCTGCGTCGAGTGCGCCGTCGGCGGCCACCTGGGCATGGCCATGGCCTGTGTCCTGGCGCTCCTGCTCGTCCTGCTGGTCCTCGCGCTCCCGCGGCTGCTCCCGTCGTGGCTCCATCGCCCGTGGACCGTGCCCGCGCGGCTCGACATCGCGCTGCCCGTCCTGTCCCGAGCACCCTCGCTCCACGCCCTCTGCATCAGCCGAACGTGATGGGTCGGGCCCCTGATGACACCCGTCACGGGGCCTCCTGCCCGAGCCGCGCCGACGACGGCGCGTGCCGACACCCTCACGAACACGGAGAAGACATGAGACGACGTACTGCCGCGCCCGCGGCACTGGCCCTCCTCGCGGCGCTGACCCTCGGCGGCTGCTCGGACGATGCACGCGAGCCCGGAGCCGACCACCGCGGTCACGGCTCCGCGGACGCGCAGACCGAGAGAGCGGACGCCAACGAGGCGGACGTGATGTTCGCGACGATGATGATCCCGCACCACGAGCAGGCGATCGAGATGAGCGACCTGATCCTCGCCAAGGACGGGATCGACCCGCGGGTCCGCGCGCTGGCCGAGGAGATCAAGCAGGCCCAGGCCCCCGAGATCGAGCAGCTGCGCGGTTGGCTCGCGGACTGGGACGCCCCCACGGCCGACGCGTCGCACGGCGGTGGCCACGGCGCCGGGATGATGGACGAGCAGGACATGGCCGCGCTCGAGGACGCCGAGGGCGACCGCGCGTCGCGACTGTTCCTCGAGCAGATGATCGAGCATCACGAGGGCGCGATCGACATGGCGCGCAGCGAGGTCGCCGACGGGCGTCACCCGGACGCCGTGGGCCTGGCGGGCTCGATCGTCGCCACCCAGCTGCTGGAGATCGAGCGGATGAACGACCTCCTGGAGCAGTCGTGACCGCGCGGCGGCGAGGCGTCCTCGTCCTGCTGGTCGCGTGCCTCCTCGCGATCGCCGCGTGCTCGGGCGGCGGCGACGAGAAGGCCGACGGCGCCGAGGAGGCGTTCCTGGCCCGGTACGACCTGGACGGGCTCTCGACGCGCGAGATCATCGACCGCCTCGACGCGATGCCTGTCCAGGATCGTCCGGAAGGGCTCGCGGCCTCGGTGCGTCCCGACGTCCTCGTGCTCGGCGACGGGCGGCGGGAGGTGGAGCTGCCGATGCCGCGGGACGAGGTCTACGTGTCGGTCGCGCCCTACCGCCGGGACACACACGAGTGTCACTTCCACAGCCTCACCACGTGCGTGGGCGAGCTCGCGAACACCCCGCTGCGCGTCGAGCTCACGGCGACGGACGGCGAGGTCGTGCTCAGCGAGACGCGGTCGACGTTCGACAACGGCTTCGTCGGTCTGTGGGTGCCGCGGGGGATCCGCGGGACGCTCACGGTGGAGCACGAGGGCAGCCGGGGGACCGTGCCGGTGTCGACGCAGGGCGACCAGGACGCCACCTGTGTCACGACGCTCCGGCTGACCTGAGGTGCAGTCGCGGGGCGCCCGGGCATCGGGCGCTCCGCGACTGCGGGCCTACAGGAGCGTCGACAGCCGCTTCTTGCGGCGGTTCTCCCGGACGATCCACGCGACGTCCGGCAGCTCGGTGTCGAGGGCGAGGAACGCGCCGAGACCCACACCGGGATCGGCCGCCACCGCCACGCTCCAGCCGTAGCCCAGCGCCTGGCGCAGGGTCCGGGCGTCGGGCCGGCGGGCCGCCTCTGCCGGGAGTGCCGCGAGGTGACGGGTCGCCCGCGCGCAGACGTCGACGGCGGCGGCAGCGGTCTCGCTCGTGCGCAGCAGGCGGGGCTCGCAGATCGCGGCGACGGCGGCGCGCTGGACGAGCGGACTCGGGTCGTCGACCCAGCGAGACGCGATCGAGCGCCACGCGCCCGGGTCGGTGTCGCCGAGCAGCTGGAGGCCGATCGCCACGCCCTCCCGCACGCGCCAGCGCTCGTCGTCGGCGAGCGCGCGGGCGGTGGCCTCGACCGAGGGGTCGGACGACCGGCGCCCGGTGGCGGCGGCCGCGCACATGGCCGGGTACTCGCGCCCGTCGGCGAGCAGCGCCTCGACGGCGGCGGGGTCGGCTCGCTCGGCCACGACCCCCACGAGGGAGAGGTTCGCGCGGGGACCGGGCAGCCCCGATCGCGCCTCCACGTACTCCGGCCACTGCGTCGGATCGAGGCCGTCGAGGTCCTCACGCCACTGGCTCATGTCGGTCACGGCCCGACCGTAGCCGCCCACGGGGTCGCGGGGATTCCCGTCCGTGCCTCCTCGTGGGAGGGTCGGGCCATGACCGAGTCGCCTCAGGACGCGCTGGCGAGCCGGGTACGCGACCAGTTCTCGGGACGGGTCACGCGTGAGGTCACGATGTTCGGCGGACTGTCGTTCATGGTGGACGAGGCGCTCACGGTGGCCGCACGTCGCGACGGGAGCCTGCTGGTGCGGGTCGACCCGGCGACGCGGGCGGAGGCGCTCGCCCGGCCCGGCGCGGAGCCGGCCGCGATGCGGAACGGGCGGGTGATGGGCGACGGGTGGCTCTCGGTCCGGTCCGAGGGGCTCGCGACCGACGACCAGCTGCGGTCCTGGCTGGACGTCGCGCTGGCCGCCGCGGGCCGCTGATGCAGCGGTCCGGAGGCGTTGTCGGCGGAGCCTGACACGATCGGTGCATGACGTCGATCGCCACGACCACGGCCGATGAGGCCCTCGAACGACTGCGCGCCCTCACCGGGCGCCCCGACGCGACCTTCCACGAGGGCCAGCTCGAGGCGATCGCCGCGCTGGTCGACCAGCAGCGTCGCGCGCTCGTCGTCCAGCGCACGGGCTGGGGCAAGTCGGCGGTCTACTTCGTGGCCACGGCGCTGCTGCGCGCGCGAGGCGCCGGGCCCACGGTGCTGGTGTCGCCGCTGCTGGCGCTGATGCGCGACCAGGTCGCCGCGGCCGAGCGTGCGGGCGTCCGCGCCGCGGCCATCAACTCGGCCACCGTCGAGGAGTGGGACGACATCGAGTCGCGCCTGGCGAACGACACGATCGACGTGCTGCTCGTCTCGCCCGAGCGGCTGAACAACCCCACCTTCCGCGAGCAGCAGCTGCCGCGGCTGCTCGACCGGATGGGCCTGCTCGTGGTCGACGAGGCGCACTGCATCTCCGACTGGGGCCATGACTTCCGGCCCGACTACCGTCGGTTGGCCCACGTGATCGAGTCCCTCGGCTCGCACGTGCCGGTGCTGGCCACCACGGCCACGGCGAACGCGCGGGTCGTGGCCGACGTCGCCGAGCAGCTGGGCGGCGACGTGCTCACGCTGCGCGGCTCCCTCGCGCGCGACTCGCTGCGGCTCGGCTCGCTCACCCTGCCCACCGCCAAGCAGCGGCTCGGCTGGCTCGTGGCGCACCTGGGCGACCTCACCGGCAGCGGGATCATCTATGCGCTCACGGTCTCCGCGGCCGAGGACACCGCGCGGCTCCTGCGCGAGGCCGGCTACGAGGTGCGCGCCTACACCGGTCGCACCGATCCGTCCGAGCGCGAGGAGCTCGAGCAGGCGCTCAAGGACAACCGCGTGAAGGCGCTCGTGGCCACCAGCGCGCTCGGGATGGGCTTCGACAAGCCCGACCTCGGCTTCGTCGTCCACCTCGGCGCCCCGTCGTCGCCCGTGGCGTACTACCAGCAGGTCGGCCGCGCCGGCCGCGCCACCGACCGCGCCGACGTGCTGCTGCTCCCGGGCACCGAGGACCGCGAGATCTGGCGCTACTTCGCCACGGCCTCGATGCCCGACCCCGAGCGGGCCGAGCGCGTCATCGGCCAGCTCGGGTCCGAGCCGATCTCCACGCCCGCGCTGGAGGCCCTCGTCGACGTCAAGCGCACCCAGCTCGAGCTGCTGCTGAAGGTGCTCGACGTGGACGGCGCCGTGCGCAAGGTGCGCGGTGGCTGGATCGCCACCGGACAGCCCTGGACCTACGATGCCGAGCGCTACCAGCGGATCGCCGTGGCCCGCGAGCACGAGCAGCAGGCGATGCTCACGTACGAGCGCGGCGAGACGTGCCGGATGGAGCTGCTCCAGCGCGACCTCGACGACCCGTCCGCGACCCGGTGCGGCCGGTGCGACGTGTGCACCGGCTCTTGGTACCCGACGGACGTCCCCGAGGCCACCGTCGGGCGAGCCACCGAGGCGCTCGACCGGGTCGGCGTCCCGATCGAGCCACGGGGCCAGTGGCCCACCGGGGCCGACCGCCGCGGCGTCGACGTCAAGGGCCGGATCGCGGTCGACGAGCGCGCCGAGACGGGTCGCGTCATCGCGCGACTCACCGACCTCGGCTGGGGTGGTGCGCTGCGCGAGCTGTTCGCCGCGGGCGCGCCCGACCAGCCGATCCCCGAGGCGCTCGTCGGCGCCGCCGTCCGCGCGTTGCGCGACTGGCCGTGGGAGCAGCGACCCGTCGCCGTCGTCGCGATGCCGTCCGTCACGCGTCCGACCCTCGTGTCGTCCGCGGCCGAGACGATCTCGCGGCTCGGGCGGATGCCGCTGCTGGGCACGCTCGACCTCGACCCCCACGTCCCGCGTGCGGAGACCGGTGGCAACAGCGCCTTCCGGCTGGCGTCGGTGTGGGGACGGTTCGCGGTCGGCGCCGACCTGGCCGCGCGCCTGCGCGGGGTGGACGGACCGGTCCTGCTCGTCGACGACCTCGTCGACAGCCGGTGGACGGTGACGGTCGCGGCACGTGAGCTGAGGCGGGCCGGCGCGCCCGCGGTGCTGCCCTTCGCGCTGGCGACGGTGGCCTGACATGGGCGAGACCGGAGCGTGGCGTCGCGTCGTCAGCAGTCTGTTCCCGCTCTGGGCCTGGCTGTTCCTGCTGGGCATCGCGGCGGGTCTGCTGCTCGACGTCCCCATCGGGCTGTCGAGCCTGGTCGTGCTCGTGTCGTTCGCGCTGTGCCTCGTGCGGCCACCGAAGCAGGACCACCGTGAGCCCCTGCAGGTGGCCAGTCCCGTCCGCGGCACATGGACCGTGGTGCACAGTCCGGCGTCGTCGGTGCCCAGTCACGGGGTCCGGGGCTACGGCCAGTCCCATGCCGTCGACCTGATCCATCCGCGCCCCGAGGGGACGAAGGCCGAGTACCCCGTGTTCGGAGGCTTCGAGAGGCCCGAGGAGTTCAGCTCGTTCGGCGAGCCGATCCACGCCGTCGCCGACGGCACCGTGGTGAGGGTCGTCGACGGCCGCCGCGACCACCTGTCGCGCACCTCGTGGCTCGCCTTCGCGTACATGATGGTGATCGACGGCCTGCGCGACCTCGGCGGACCCGGCGCGGTGATCGGCAACCGCGTGGTCGTCGACCACGGCGACGGGACCTACGCCCTCTACGCGCACGTGAGGCGGGGCACCGCGACGGTGCGCGTCGGCGACCGGGTCGCCGCGGGCGACGTGCTGGGACAGGTGGGCAACTCGGGCAACACGTCCGAGCCCCACCTGCACTTCCAGCTGATGGACCGCGCGCAGCCGCTGCGGGCGGCCGGACTCCCGATGAGGTTCGGCGACATCGCCCAGACGCCCGGCGCGGTCGACCGCGGGTGGACCACGAAGGAGCCCGAGACCGAGATCGAGCCGGGCATGCCGGCGAACTTCCAGGTCTTCCAGGCCTGACGGACGGCCGTGACAGACTCGCCCCATGCCATCGCTGCGTGACGTCATCGCCGTCCTGGACGGCCTCTACGACCCCCGGTGGGCCGACGACTGGGACGCCGTGGGCACGGTCGTGGGAGACCCCGACGCAGAGGTCTCCTCGATCCTGTTCGCCGTCGACCCGGTCCAGGCCGTCGTCGACGAGGCGGTCGAGCGGGGCGCCCAGCTCGTCGTCACGCACCATCCGCTGTACCTCAAGGGCGTCACGTCGGTGGCCGCGACCACGCCGAAGGGGCGGGTCGTGCACACGCTCATCGCGAACGGGATCGCGCTGCACACGTGCCACACGAACGCCGACTGCGCGCCGCGCGGCGTCAGCGAGTCGATGGCCCTCGCACTCGGCCTCACCGACGTGCGGCCGCTCGAGACCGACGCGGAGCCGCCACTCGACAAGTGGGTCGTCTACGTGCCGCGTGACGATGCCGATCGCGTCGTCGGCGCGATGCACGACGCGGGCGCGGGTCGTCTCGGCGACTACGACCGGGCGCAGTTCCAGAGCCCCGGCCGCGGCTCGTTCCGCCCCCTCGACGGCGCCGACCCGGCCATCGGGTCGGTGGGGGAGGTCGAGTGGGTCGAGGAGACCCGCGTCGAGGTCGTCGCCGACCGTGGGATCCGCGAGGCGGTGCGCGCCGCGATGATCGACGCCCACCCGTACGAGGAGACGGCCTACGACCTCTGGCCGCTCGCCGCGCGACCGAGCGAGCGCGGCTCGGGTCGCATCGGTCGCCTGCCGCAGCCGATGACGCTGGGCGAGTTCGCGGAGCACGTCCGGACCAGCCTCCCGGCGCACGCGGGCGCCACGCGCATCGCCGGCGACCTCGACCGGCGCGTCGAGACCGTGGCCCTGTGCGGCGGCTCGGGCGACTTCCTGCTGGGCGCGGCGCAGGCCGCCGGAGCCGACGTCTACGTCACGTCCGACCTGCGCCACCACCCCGTCAGCGAGCACCTCGAGCGCCCCGGTGCGTGTGCCGTCGTCGACGTGCCGCACTGGGCCGCCGAGTGGACCTGGCTGCCGACCGTGGCGGCGGCCGTCCGCGAGGAGTTGGGCGATACGGTGAAGACCCACGTCTCCACGATCGGCACCGATCCCTGGAGCCGGACATTGTCATGAGGAGTCGCACGTGAAGGCTGAACCGGTCGCCCAGCAGGCGTTGCTGGACCTGCAGGAGAAGGACTCGGCGCTCGCGCAGCTGACCCACCGCCGCAACACCCTGCCCGAGCACGCCGAGATCGCCGCGTCCGACGCGCGCCTGCGCGAGATCGAGTCCCGCCGGGTGGCCGCGCAGACCCGCGTGTCCGACCTCGAGCGGGCGCAGGCGAAGGCCGACGTCGAGGTGGAGCAGGTCAAGGCGCGGCGCACGCGCGACGAGGACCGCATGGCCTCCGGCGCCATCACCAACCCGAAGGACCTGTCCAGCCTGCAGAGCGAGCTCGAGGCCCTGGCCCGCCGGATCTCCACGCTGGAGGACGAGGAGCTCGAGGTCATGGAGCAGCTCGAGGCCGCGCAGGCCGAGCTGGATGAGGCCGTCGCCGCGCTCGACGCCGAGACCGCCGCGCGCGACGCGCTCGTCGCCGCACGCGACGAGAAGATCGCCGCGCTCGATGCAGAGGCGTCGGAGGCGTCCGCGGCCCGCGAGTCGATCCGGCCGAACGTGCCCGAGGACCTCTTCGCGCTCTACCAGAAGGTCGCCGCGAACCACGGTGGCCTCGGCGCCGCCGCGCTGCGCGCACGTCGCTGCCAGGGCTGCCACCTGGAGATCAACGGCGCCGACCTGCGCGAGCTGGCCGCCGAGCCCGAGGACACCGTGCTGCGCTGCCCCGAGTGCAGCCGCATCCTCGTCCGCAGCTCCGAGTCCGGCGTCTGATGGGCTGGGTCGCCGAGGCCGACGGAGGATCGCGCGGCAATCCGGGGCCGGCCGCCTACGGGTCGGCGCTGCTGCGCGACGGCGTGCTCGTCGCCGACCGCGGCGAGACGATCGGCATCGCGACGAACAACGTCGCGGAGTACCGCGGCCTGATCGGCGCCCTCGAGCTCGCGCGTGAGCACGCCGCCGGCGAGCCGCTCGAGGTCCGCATGGACTCCAAGCTCGTCATCGAGCAGATGGCGGGGCGCTGGAAGATCAAGCACCCCGACATGAAGCCGCTGGCGATGCAGGCGCAGACGATCGTCCGCGACCTCGGCCCGGTCACGTGGACCTGGGTGCCGCGCGCGAAGAACGCCCGTGCGGACAGCCTCGCCAATGCCGCGCTCGACGCCGAGAAGGCGGGCCGCCCGGGCCGCGTCTCCACCCTCGAGTCCCGCGAGCCGGTGCAGCTGGCCGACGAGCCGCCCGAGGCCCCCGCGCTGTTCACCGAGCCGCGTGAGGCGGACGCGCCGCTGGACGCGAAGGGCAGGAATCCGCTGCTGGGCTGGCGCGGCTCGATGCACGGCGACCCGACCACGTTCATCCTGCTGCGTCACGGCGTCACCGCCCACACGCAGCGCAAGCTCTTCAGCGGCACCGGCGGGGAGGACCCGCCGCTGGTCGACGAGGGCGTCGAGCAGGCCCGCCGGGCCGCCGCGTGGATCGCCGAGCGCGGGGGAGCGGACGCCATCGTGGCCTCGCCGCTGCAGCGCACGCGCCAGACCGCCGCGCAGGTGGCCGAGCGTCTCGGGCTGCCGGTCGCCATCGAGGAGGGCTTCGCCGAGGCCGGCTTCGGCGAGTGGGACGGCTTCTCGTTCGGCGACATCATGAAGCGCTGGCCCGCCGAGCTGGAGAAGTGGCTGTCGTCCACCGCCGTCCCGCCGCCGGGCGGCGAGTCCTTCGACGAGGTCGCCACGCGCGTCGAGGCGGCCCGCGACCGGATCCTGCACCAGTACGCGGGTCAGTCGGTCGTCGTGGCCAGCCACGTCACGCCCATCAAGCTGATGGTGCGTCTCGCGCTGGGCTCGGACATGGGCGTCATCCATCGGATGGAGCTCGCGCCCGCCTCGATCACCACCATCTCCTGGTGGCCCGACGGCACCCCGAGCCTGCGCAACTTCTCCGTCACTCCCTGACCCTGCGCATCTCGCGCGGCCGAGTCAGCGCAGGATGACGTCGAGGCGCGCGGGGCCCGAGGTCTCGACGGTCCAGCCGAGGTCGCGCAGGGCGTCACCGAACGTCTCGGCGTCCTTGGCCTCGACGGCCTCGGCGAGCACCCGGCGGACGATCCGGCCCTTGGTGGCCTTGTTGCTGTGGCTGACGATCGAGCGCTTCCCGTTCGCCTCCGTCAGCACGCGCAGCGTGACCGAGCCCGTCGGAGCCTGCCCGAGCGCCACGTAGGTGCCTGAGCGGAGGTCGAGCACGAGCTCGCCCTCGGCCAGCTCGACCAGCGCCTTCGGCACGACGGGCTTCCAGCGGCTGGCGACGGTGCCGAGCCGGGGGAGCGAGACCGAGCCACTCATCCGGTAGGCGGGGATCTCGTCGTGCGGGCGCAGCAGCCCGAACAGCGCCGAGGCGATCGCCAGGCTGGTCCGCCCGCGCTCCTGGGCGGCCTCGTCGAGCGTGGTCCAGCCGAGCTCGGAGTACAGCACGCCGGTGTAGACGTCGATCGCGGGCGCGGTGGGCTCCTCGCGCAGCCGCGCGTTGCGGGCGATGTCGTCGGCCTGCTTCGGCCCGAGCTCGAGGATCTCGGCGGCCCGCTTCGTGGAGCTGAGCCGCACGAGGGCGTTGATCAGCTGCTCGCGGGTGCGGTTCAGCCGCGGCGACGAGAGGGTCTCGAGATCGAGCGGGGAGCCGGACTCGGGACGGGTCTTGCCCTCCGAGGGCGGCAGCACGATCAGCACGTGGCGACCCTATCGACCTCACACATGCGAGACGCCCTCGAGGATCAGCACGACGGCGAACACGAAGAACGCGATCGCGGCGGCGTACTTGATCGTCCTCTCCGGCAGGCGCTTGCCGAGCAGGAAGCCCACCCAGATGGCCAGCGCATCGGCCGCGACCATGCCAACCGTGCTGCCGATCCACGTGCCGAACCAGTTCTCCTGCACCGCCAGCGTGATGGTCGCGAGCATCGTCTTGTCGCCGAGCTCGGCGAGGAAGAACGCCGTGCCGACGGCCAGGATGGAGAAGCCGGTGCTCCTCTGGGCCTTCTCGGCCTCCTCCTCGGTGAGCTCGTCACCGCGCAGGGTCCACAGGCCGAACGCGATGAAGGCGACACCGGCCGCGATGGAGATCCACGCCTGGTAGTCCTCGAAGGCGGCGCCGATGAAGTAGCCGATCGCGACCGACGCGAGGTGGACGATCGCGGTGGCGATCGTGATGCCGATCAGCACGTCGCGGGCGCGGTACCGCGTGGCGAACGTCATCGCCATCAACTGGCTCTTGTCGCCGAGCTCGGCGACGAAGATCACCACGGTGCTCAGCAGCAGGGATTCCCACATGAAAAATGCTCCTCGTCCTGCCCGGACGAGGAGCGTGTGCGTACCGACGAGCCTCGACCGGGCTCGTGTACACGAATCCGGTCGAAAGTCTCGTCCGCCAGTTGCCTGGCCCGCTGCACCGGAGGCGAGGCCTCAGTGTGTCGACGCAGCGATTGGGGACTACTCCCTTTCGATGTCGCCAGCCTACCGGGCGGGTCATGGCGCGGGCCCGGCGGGCATAGGATGGACGCGCGAATGAGTCGGCCGGGCGGCCGCGGCATCCCTCGAGGGTGTCGAGGAAAGTCCGGACTCCACAGAGCGACGGTGGTGGCCAACAGCCACCCACGGCGACGTGCGGGACAGTGCCACAGAGAACAGACCGCCAGCGGCCACCCTCGGGTGGTGCGGGTAAGGGTGAAACGGTGAGGTAAGAGCTCACCAGCACGGCGGGTGACCGTCGTGGCTCGGTAAACCCCACCGGGAGCAAGACCAAGTAGGCCCCGTCCGCGGGGCCGTGCCGCAGGGCTGCTCGTCCTCAGCGGCAGGTAGGTCGCACCGAGGTGTCCAGCAATGGGCATCCCAGATGGATGGCCGCCCCTGCTCCGGCAGGACAGAATCCGGCTTACAGGCCGACTCATTCGCGCCCCCGGGGCGACCCGGGAGCGGTGGGGCTCGCGGAGGCCGTTCGGTCGACGTGCTCCCGACCGGCACACGCCAGTGGTTGCGCGTAGGTTGGCCACGTGAGCAAGGCGGTGTCGCCCACCCACCACCTGCCGGGCCCAGGTCCCTTTCTGACGATCCCCAACGCGATCACGGTGCTCCGCGCTCTGGGTGCCGCGGTCCTGGCGGTCACCGCGCTCGTCGCCTCGGATCCCGTCCCGTGGCTGATCGCCGGATACCTCACGTACTGGCTCGGTGACAGCCTCGATGGGCTCGCTGCGCGCGTGCTGGGGCAGGAGACGAGGGCCGGCGCGGTGTTCGACATCTGCAGTGATCGCCTGAGCACCGCGATCCTGGCGGCGGGACTCGTGATGCACGAGCCGGACCTGGCTCTCCCCATCGGGATGTTCCTCGTCAACTTCATGGTGATCGACCAGCTCCTCTCGCTCTCGTTCCTGCTGTGGCCGATCGTGAGTCCCAACTACTTCAGCCAGGTCGATCCCACCGTGTTCCGCTACAACTGGTCGCATCCGGCCAAGGCGCTGAACAATGCCGGGATCATCGTCGCCGTCCTCATCGGCAGCATGCCCGTGGCCCTGGTGATCGTCACGGCCCAGCTGGCCGTCAAGATCGCCAGCGCCGTCCGAGTGGCACGTCTGGCCTCTGAGAGAGCGCCCGGGCCGATACGGGCCTACGGTGAGGTGGGTGCAGACGTGCTCCCCGATTCCGGCCACCCACCGGGTCGTGCGTGAGGCGCCTCGGGTCGGTGTAGGCCCGGGGCTTCCCTCGGAGTCACGTCCATCCGTGTCGCGGTGCCTCCGGAATCGCGCCCCCGGGCGTCCGGTCCCCGCATCGGGCACGATGAGCCCATGGCGTACTTCTACTGCTTGAAGCACAACTCCGTCGAGGGCGAGGAGGGCTGCCGGGCGTCCGACCGCCTGGGACCCTACGAGACCGAGGCCGAGGCCGCACGTGCCCTCGAGACCGCGCACGAGAAGTCTAAGGCGTGGGACGAGGACCCGAACTGGAACGACGACGCCCCGCCCGCCGGCTCGCCTGAGTGACGCGGTCCGACCGGCCCCCGCGCGGCGGGTGGCCGATCGCGTGGGCGGCACTCGTCCTCCCGCTGCTGGTGTGGGCCGTCGTCCTCCTGGCCGGGGGATGGGTCCCGCACGGTGACACGGCGGTCGAGGCGGTGCGCGCGCACGACGTCCTCGGAGCGCACACGCCCCTGCTGGGGATGCCCTCGACGAGCGGCGCCACGGTCATGGGCGTGCACGCGCACCATCCCGGTCCGCTGCAGTTCCAGCTGCTGGCGCCGCTGTACGCGCTGAGCGGCTTCGCGCCGTGGGCGCTCGTCGTCGGCTCGCTCCTGATCCTCGCGGCCCTCGTCGCCGTCTCGCTCGCCGCCGCCGATCGGGCTGCGGGCGCGCGGGGACGGCAGACGATGACCGTCGTGAACGGCGTCCTGGTGCTGGGCGTCGGCAGCTCCCTGGTGACCCCGTGGAACCCGTGGGTGGCGATGTTCGCCCTGGCGGCCGCCACCGCGTCGGCCTGGGCGGTCCTGGCCGGACACGGCCGGTGGTGGCCGGGGTTCGTCGTCACCGTCTCGCTCGCGGCGCAGTCGCACCTGGCGGTCGCCCCGATGGCCGTCTCGCTCGGCGTGGTCACCTTGGTCGCCTCGGTGCTCCTGGGGCGCCGCGGCCGCCTCGACCTGCCGCGCCGCTCACTCGTGGTGTCGGTGGCCCTGGGGATGGCCTGCTGGGCGGCGCCGCTGGTGGAGGTCGCCCGGAACGAGCCCGACAACCTCGGCCTGCTGTGGACCGTCGCGCGGTCCGGGGACGGCGGACTGCTCGCCACCCTCGTGCTGCTCGTCGGCGTCGTCGCCGTCGTGTGGTGGACCGGCCGCCGGGGGCGCGGCCTGACCTCGGGCCGCCCGTTCGCGATCGTGCCGCTGACCCTTATCGGCACGCTCGTCCTGCTGGCGGCCGGCACCCGCGCGGGGGAGGGCCGGGACTGGTACATCGTCTACGGGGCCGCGGTCCCCCTGACCCTCGTGGCCTGGACCGTCGTCGGCCGGGTCCGGCGGTCGCGCCACCGCCGCACGCTGGGCCGGGTCGCCGTCGCGGTGGCCGTGGCGGCCTTCCTCTTCCTCCCACGTCCGCTGTCGGACGCCGCGCGCCTGGACAGCGCGCGCGCCGCGCCCGTCGTCGACCGGGCGCGCGAGCTGGTCGCCGGTGCCGACGGACCGATCGCGATCGAGACGGTCGGCGGTCTCGCGTGGGTCAGCATCGGCCCGGCGGTCTACGCGGCGCTGCTGGCCGACGGTCACGAGGTGTACTTCGACGCGCGCGTGGACGGGATGCGCGAGGACGACTTCCGGCACCCGCGAAACCTCGACGAGCCACACCGCACGCTGGTCGTGCACAGCCATCCCGGCCGTCCCGAGCCGCCGCCGGAGGGCGCCGTGGTCGACCGGGTCGAGCTGGCCCGGGACGCCGGCGCCACCCAGGTCGCCGGGGACGAGCGGTACGTCGACCTCGTGCTGGTGCAGCCGTAGGCCGGCGCCGCTTGCGCGTGTGCGGCGCTCGGGTGCAGCCCGTAGCGTCGGAGGCATGACCGTTCCCACCCTCACCCTGAACAACGGCGTCCAGATCCCGCAGTTCGGCTACGGCACGTGGCAGGTGCCGCCGGAGACCGCGCAGGACCGGGTCGCCGAGGCCCTCGAGCTCGGCTACCGCCACATCGACACGGCCCAGATGTACGGCAACGAGGCCGGCGTCGGCGCCGCGATCTCCGCCTCCGGACTGCCGCGCGACGAGGTCTTCGTCACCACCAAGCTCAACAACAACCGCCACGACCCCGCCGTGGTCGCCTCGTCGCTCGACGAGTCGCTGGAGAAGCTCCAGCTCGACCGCGTGGATCTCTTTCTCATCCACTGGCCGCTGCCGACGACCGACATCGACTTCGTCGACACGTGGCGCGCGATGGAGGAGGTCTACTCCGCGGGCAAGGCTCGTGCGATCGGCGTCTCCAACTTCCAGCCCTCGCACCTGCGTCGCGTGGTGCAGGAGGCGACCGTGGTCCCGGCCGTGAACCAGGTCGAGATCCACCCGTACTTCACCCAGGACGAGTTGCGCGCGGTCGACTCCGAGCTCGGCATCGCGACCGAGGCCTGGTCGCCGCTCGCGCAGGGCCAGGTGTTCGACGACCCGGCGCTCCAGGCGATCGCGAGCAGCACGGGCCGCAGCGTCTCGCAGGTCGTGCTGCGCTGGCACCTGCAGCGCGGGGACATCGTGTTCCCGAAGGCCTCGTCGGTGGAGCGCCTGAAGCAGAACTTCGACCTGTTCGACTTCGAGCTCTCCGACGCCGACATGAGTGCCGTCTCGGCCCTCGACGCCGGCCGCCGCATCGGGCCCGACCCGGACACCATGGCCTGGATCCCGGAGGGCTGATCGAAGTCTCCCCGGTCAACAGGGGCAACCGTCACGATGCGGGGGAAACGTCCCCCGCATCGTGACGGGAAACCCCGCTCGGTCGGCCGAGCGGGCCCCGTGGTCAGCTCTCGAAGGAGTGCTCGGCTGCGGGGAACGAGCCGTCGGCGACCTCGTTCTGGAACTGCTCGACGGCGCCTGAGATCACGCTGCGCAGGTCGGCGTACTTCTTGACGAAGCGCGGGGCGCGGCCGGCGCGCAGGCCGAGCATGTCCTGCCAGACCAGCACCTGCGCGTCGCAGCCGGCGCCGGCGCCGATGCCCACGGTGGGGATGCGCAGGGTCGAGGTGATCTCGGTCGCGACCGGCTCGGGCACCATCTCCATCACCACGGCGAACGCGCCAGCGTCCTGCACGGCGAGTGCGTCATCAATCAGCCGCTGGCGGGCGTCACCGCGACCCTGCACGCGGTAGCCGCCGAGGCTGTGCTCGGACTGGGGCGTGAAGCCGATGTGCGCCATGACGGGGATGCCGCCCTCGGTCAGCTTGCGGATCTGGGGCGCCATCTCGGCGCCGCCCTCGAGCTTGACCGCGTGCGCGAGCCCCTCCTTCATGAACCGCACACCCGTGTCGTAGGCCTGCTCCGGGTCGCGCTGGTACGAGCCGAAGGGCAGATCGGCGACGACGAGCGTGCGCTGCACCGAACGCGTCACGGCCTTCACCAGGACCAGCAGCTCGTCCACCGTGACGGGCAGCGAGGACTCGTAGCCGAAGACGTTGTTCGCGGCCGAGTCGCCGACGAGCAGCACGGGGATCCCGGCCTCGTCGAAGAGCTGGGCGGTGTACTGGTCGTAGCTGGTGAGCATCGCCCACCGATGACCCTCGGACTTCCACTTCGCGAGGTGGTGCGTGCGGACCTTGCGCACGTCGGGCGAGGCGGTGGGACGGGAACCGTACGGTGCGGGCTCTTCAGTCATGCCCACACGGTAGCCCCCGGCGAACGGTGCCCGGCGACCGTAGACTGCCCGGGACCTCGAACCCGCCCCGCCCAGGAGCTCCGTGTCGACCTCCTCCGCCTCGATCCCCACCCGGATCGGACGACGACTCGCCCTGCGCGAGCACGCCTGGTTCTGGATCGCGCTCGGACTGCTGATGGTGCCGATCGTCGTCTGGTTCGTCTCACGCCTGACCGAGGGCTGGCTGCCCCAGGGCGACGACGCGATGATCGCGATCCGCGCCCACGACGCCTGGACCGGTCACTGGCCGCTGGTGGGCATGCGCTCGACGAGCGACCAGACCGTGGAAGGCGTGTTCGCCTACCACCCGGGTCCCCTCGAGTTCTACGTGATCGGGCTGCCGTACCTGCTCTCGGGCTGGCGGGTGTGGGGCCTGCTCCTGGGCTGCGCGCTGGTGCTCGCCGCGTTCGTGGCCGTGTCGCTGTGGTCGGGCTACCGCGCCGCGGGACGTCCGGGTCTGCTGGTCATGGTCGGCGCCACGGTCACCCTCTACGGACTGTTCGGCTCGGTGCTCGTGCTGCCCTGGAACCCGTGGCCCACGGTCTTCGGCCTGCTCGCGAGCCTCGCCGTCGCCTGGCGGATGCTGCTCGGACACCGGGGGCTGTGGCCGCTATTGATGGTCTGCGTCAGCTGGACCGGGCAGGCACACCTGGGCGTCACGCCGATCGTCGGCCTGCTGGGCGCCTGGATGCTCGCCCTGACGATCCGCCGCTGGTGGCGGGGCTTCCGCAGTGCACCGGGCGAGGTCGCCCGGACCCTGCTGGTCACGTTCGTGTGCTGGCTGGGACCGCTGGTCGAGGTGCTGACGTACTCGCCGAACAACATCGGCGAGATCGCCGCACTCACGACGGCCGCGAAGACCGAGGACACGCCCACGGGCGACGCCTGGGTCCACCTGACCCACATGGTCTTCCCGTGGATCCGCCTGTGGCGCGACACCGGCGACGTCACCTACCCGGGCGCTGCGCTGATCGGGCTCGGGATCGTCGCCGTGGTCTGGCGTCGGCGGGATCGGCGCCGGCGCCGGCTCGACCGTGACGTCGACGTGGCGACCAGCGCGGTCGTCATCGGGCTCTTCGCGGTGGCGGCGACGTTCTGGGCGGGCACGCGCACCGGCGGCGACCTGCGGATCGTCTACCTCGACTTCACGATGGCGGGACCCGTCTTCTTCACGTTCGCGGTGGCGCTCTGGGCGTACCACCGCGCCCGCGCGTCACTGCGAAGCCAGGGCACGACCGACGACCGGATCCGCACCCTCACCACCGCGGCCGCGGCCGGCGTGCTCGCGCTGCCGGTGCTCGGCACCACCGCGGGCTCCTCGTCGGTGCGCACGTTCGTCGAGGCGGGCAACGAGGTCAACGCGGAGCAGGCCCGCCTCGTGCTCGACGAGCTCGTGCCGGTGCTGGGGGAGCCGCCGTACGCCGACCTGCCGGTCGAGGTCGAGGGCGTCGGCCTCACCGCATGGGGGAGCGTGGGACCCGCGGTCTCGCACCGCCTCGTCGTCGCCGGTCGCGACGTCTTCTACGAGTCGTGGTGGCCGAAGTCCGCCGACGACGACCACCGGCGCCCTCGCGACATCGACGGCGAGCGCGTGGTGGTGCGCCTCGAGGAGCGGCCGGGAACCGCGTCGTGGGAGGAGCCGGAGGAGCCCGTGGACGAGACCCTCACCTACCCGCTGCTGACCGACGAGGACGGCGGCGAGATCCGCGTCCTGCTGTCGGTCCGCGCGGAGTGAGGCCTCAAAGGCTCTCGCGCCAGCGGCTGGTGATCGGCACGCGCCGGTCGCGACCGAAGTTGCGCTTGCTGATCTTCGGGCCCGGCGGGTACTGGCGACGCTTGTACTCGGCACGGTCGACCAGCGTGATGACCTTCTCGACGATCGCGGGGTCGAAGCCCTCGGCCACCACGTCGGCCGAGCCGAGGTCGCGCTCGACGTAGGCATCGAGGATGCCGTCGAGCACGGGGTAGGGCGGCAGGCTGTCCGAGTCGCGCTGGCCCGGGCGCAGCTCGGCCGAGGGCTCCTTGGAGATCGTGTTCGGCGGGATCGGGGGCGTCTGGCCCTGGGACTCGGCCCAGGCGTTGCGCCACTTCGCCAGCTCCCAGACGACGGTCTTGGGCACGTCCTTGATCGGCGCGTAGCCGCCCACGGCGTCGCCGTAGATCGTGGAGTAGCCGGTGGCCAGCTCGGACTTGTTGCCGCACGCCAGGACCAGGTGGTTCTCCTGGTTCGACAGGCCCATCCAGATCACCGCGCGGATGCGGGCCTGGAGGTTCTCCTCGGCGATCCCGTCGAGGCTGAGCGCGTCCTGGTAGGCGTCGAAGATCGGCGCGATCGCGATCGTGCGCAGGTCGAGGCCGGTGCGCTCGGCCTGGTCGGCGGCGTCGGAGCGCGAGTGCTCGGTGGACCACTCGCTGGGGTTGGAGACGCCGAAGACCCGCTCGGGTCCGAGAGCGTCGCACGCGATCGCGGCGACGAGCGTGGAGTCGATGCCGCCGGACATGCCGAGCAGCACCGACGTGAAGCCGTTCTTCTCGACGTAGTCGCGCAGGCCCAGGACGATCGCCTGCCAACGCTCGCCGAGGTCGTCCCATCGCTCGGCGACGCTGCCGCTCACGGGCTCGTAGGCGGGCAGAGGCTCGCTGCTGATGACGGTGCGCTCGACCAGCAGGCCCTCGAACCGGGTGCCGGGCTCGGGCATGGCGGCGGTGGCGGCCTGCAGGTCGAGGTCGGCGATCAGCAGCTCGCTCTCGAACTGCCTCGCACGGGCGACGACCTCGCCGCGGGAGTCGACCACGAGCGAGTCGCCGTCGAAGACCAGCTCGTCCTGGCCGCCGACGAGGTTGGCGTAGGCCAGGGCGCACTCGCCCTCGCGGGCGCGGCGGGCACACAGGTCGAGCCGCTCGTCGTCCTTCGCGGCCTCGTACGGCGAGCCGTTCAGCACGACCAGCAGGCCGGCCTCGGCGTGCTTGGCCGCCTGGGACGGTCCGTCCTGCCAGATGTCCTCGCAGATCGCGATGGCGATGTCGACGCCGTGCACCTGGATGATCTGAGTGCGGTCGCCGGCCACGAAGTGGCGGAACTCGTCGAACACGCCGTAGTTGGGCAGGTGGTGCTTGTCGTAGCGGGTCACGACCTCGCCGCCGGTGAGGACCGAGGCGGAGTTGACCGGAGCGTTCTTCGGCACGCCCAGCCGATCCTCCACGTGGGTCGCGCGGTCGAGGTGGCCGACGATGACGACGAGGTCGCCCAGGCCCTCCTGTGCGAGGCGCTCGGCCAGCGTGGCGACGGCAGCCTGCGAGCGCTCGATGAACGACTTGCGGTAGGCGAGGTCCTCGATCGGGTAGCCGGTCAGCACCATCTCGGGGGTGACCAGCACGTGCGCCCCGGCGGCGTGCGCGTCGCGCGCGTGCTGCAGGACGAGCTCGAGGTTGCCGTCGACGTCTCCGACGACGGCGTTGACCTGGGCGAGGGCGAGACGAAGGTGGGGCACGACTCCCAGCCTAGGGCGTCCGACGGACATGAGCCGGGTGACGGAAACCGCGACACGGACCGCGCGACGGCGGCCCTACACTGACCGCATGGGTAAGCAGGAGGACTTCGTCCTACGCGCGATCGAGGAGCGGGACGTCCGCTTCGTCCGGCTCTGGTTCACCGACGTGCTCGGCTCGTTGAAGTCGGTGGCGATCGCCCCGACCGAGCTCGAGGGCGCGTTCGAGGAGGGCATCGGCTTCGACGGCTCGGCCATCGAGGGCTTCGCCCGCGTGCACGAGGCCGACATGCTGGCCAAGCCGGACCCGTCGACGTTCCAGATCCTGCCGTGGCGCGGCGAGACGCCCGCGACGGCGCGCATGTTCTGCGACATCGCGATGCCCGACGGCAGCCCCTCGTACGCCGACCCGCGCTACGTGCTCAAGCGGGCGCTGGCGAAGGCGGCCGACTCGGGCTTCACCTTCTACACGCACCCCGAGATCGAGTTCTTCGTCTTCAAGAGCAAGCCCGAGCCCGGCACGCGCCCCGTCGCGGTCGACGACAGCGGCTACTTCGACCACACGGCCCAGGGCGCCAGCCAGGACTTCCGCCGCGAGGTCATCACGATGCTCGAGGCGATGGGCATCTCGGTCGAGTTCAGCCACCACGAGGGCGGCCCGGGCCAGCAGGAGATCGACCTGCGCTACGCCGACGCGCTGTCGATGGCCGACAACATCATGACCTTCCGCACGATCGTCCGCGAGGTCGCGCTGAGCCAGGGCAAGTGGGCGTCCTTCATGCCCAAGCCGTTCACCGACCACCCGGGCTCGGGCATGCACACGCACGTGTCGCTGTTCGAGGGTGACGAGAACGTCTTCTACGAGGCGGGCGCCGAGTACCAGCTGAGCAAGACCGGCCGCGCGTTCATCGCCGGCATCCTCGAGCACACGCCCGAGATCACCGCCGTGACCAACCAGTGGGTGAACTCCTACAAGCGCCTCGCGTGGGGCGGCGAGGCCCCGAACTATGTCTGCTGGGGCCACAACAACCGCTCGGCCCTGGTGCGGGTGCCGATGTACAAGCCGCACAAGTCGGGCTCGGCCCGCGTCGAGCTGCGCGCCCCCGACTCGGCCTGCAACCCCTACCTGGCCTACGCGCTCATCCTCGCCGCCGGCCTCAAGGGCATCGAGAACGGCTACGAGCTGCCGCCCGAGGCCGAGGACGACGTCTGGTCGCTCAGCGAGAACGAGCGGCGTGCGATGGGCATCGCCCCGCTCCCGCGCAACCTCGACGAGGCGATCCGCACCATGGAGACCAGCGAGCTCGTCGCCGAGACGCTGGGCGAGCACGTCTTCGACTTCTTCCTGCGCAACAAGCGCGCGGAGTGGCAGGACTACCGCTCGCAGGTGACCCAGTTCGAGATCGACCGGCTGATGCCGGTCCTGTGAGCGCGTGACCCGCACCCGCTTCTCCGACCCCGAGACCGCCGCCGCGAACCTGGCGCGGCTCGGCGAGATCTCGTCCGACTTCGTCGACCAGATCGTGGCGGTGGCCGACCCCGACGGCGCGCTCGCGTCGCTCGTGGCGATCGCCGAGACCGACGAGGGTCCCGCGCTCGTCGCCGCGATGGAGGAGGACGCCGTCCTGCGCCAGCGCACCCTGATCGTGCTGGGCACCAGCCGGGCGATCGGCGAGTTCTGGCGTCGGCACCCCGCATACGTGCGCGACCTCGTGGGGGAGCGGCTGCTCGAGCGGCCCGCCACCGAGCAGGAGTACCGCGACTGGCTGGCCCACGTGGACGACCCCGACGCGCTGCGCGTGGGCTACCACCGCGAGCTCGCCGCGATCGCCGCGCGCGACCTCAACGCCCACACCACGTTCGCGCAGTCGTCGGCCGAGCTCTCCGACCTCGCGGTCGCCACGCTCGGCGCCGCCCTGCGGATCGCGGCGGACGAGGAGGACGACTCGGATCTCGTGCGCCTCGCCGTCATCGCGATGGGCAAGACGGGCGGCCACGAGCTCAACTACGTGAGCGATGTCGACGTCATCTACGTCCACGAGCCCGTCGCGGGCGCCGACGAGCAGCGGGCCGCGGCCGCCGCCACCCGCATGGCCGCCGCGATCATCCGGATCTGCGGCGACCACACGGCCGAGGGCACGATCTGGGAGGTCGACCCCAACCTGCGCCCCGAGGGCAAGCAGGGGCCGCTCACCCGCACGCTGGCCAGCCACGTGGCCTACTACGACCGCTGGGCGGTCACGTGGGAGTTCCAGGCGCTGCTGAAGGCGCGCTACGCCGCGGGCGACCGCGAGCTCGCCGACGCCTACCTCGAGGCGCTGCGGCCGCTGGTCTGGAAAGCCGCCGAGCGCGAGGACTTCGTGCCCGAGGTCCGCCGCATGCGCCGCCGCGTCATCGAGAACATCCCGGCCGCCCACCGCGACCGTCAGCTCAAGCTCGGCAGCGGCGGCCTGCGCGACGTCGAGTTCGCGGTCCAGCTGCTCCAGCTCGTCCACGGGCGCGTCGACGAGAACATCCGCAGCTCCAACACGCTCGAGGCGCTGCACGCGCTCACCGACCGCGGCTACGTCGGGCGGCGCGACGGCTCGGCGCTGGAGGAGGCCTACGAGTTCCTCCGCGCGCTCGAGCACCGCATGCAGCTGTTCCGGCTCCGTCGCACCCACCTGGTGCCCGAGGACCTCGACGACCTGCGGCGCATCGGCCGGAGCATGGGCTTCACCACGAACCCCGCCGACAACCTGGTCAAGGAGTGGCAGGCGCACCGGCGCATCGTCAGCCGCCTGCACGAGAAGATCTTCTACCGCCCCCTGCTCGAGGCGGTCGCGTCACTGCCCGAGGACCGGCTGAGGCTCAGCACGCAGGCGGCCGAGGACCGGCTCGCCGCGCTCGGCTACAGCGACCCCAAGGGCGCGATGGCGCACATCAGCGCGCTCACGTCGGGCGTCACGCGCCGGGCCGTGATCCACCGGTCGCTGCTGCCGGCGATGCTGTCGTGGTTCGCCGAGTCGCCGCAGCCCGACGCCGCGCTGCTGGCGTTCCGGCAGATCTCCGAGGAGCTCGGCGACTCGCCCTGGTATCTGCGCAAGCTGCGCGACGAGGGCACCGGCGCGCAGCAGTTCGCGCACATGCTGGCCTCCAGCACGTACGTCACCGACCTCATCCGCCGCGCACCCGACGCCGTGGCGCTGCTCGGTGACGACGCGGCGCTCGTGCCGCGCGACCTCGACCGCCTCGACACCGAGATGACGTTGGCGGCGAAGCGCCACCAGATCCCCGAGGGCGCCGTGCGCGCCGTCCGGCGGATCCGGCGTCGCGAGCTGTCGCGCGTGGCGATGTCCGACGTGCTGGGCCGTCTCGACGTCACCGAGGTGGGCGAGGCGCTGACGGCGATCAACACCGCCACGATCTCGGCCACGCTCGCCACGGCCGAGGCCGCCTGGACCCTCGAGCACGACCGGCCGCTGCCCACCCGCAACGCGATCGTCCTGATGGGACGCCTGGGCGGCCACGAGGCCGGCTACGGCTCCGACGCCGACGTGATGTTCGTGCACGACCCCGTCGAGGGCGCCGACGTCGACGAGGCCAAGGCGTGCGCGCTGTGGATCGCCCAGCTGATCCGGCAGATGCTCGGCGCCGCGGGCGCCGACCCCGCCCTCGAGATCGACGCCGGCCTGCGCCCCGAGGGCAAGAACGGCCCGCTCGTGCGTACCTTCGAGGCCTACGCGGCGTACTACGCGAAGTGGTCGGACACGTGGGAGGCCCAGGCGCTGCTGCGGGCCGAGGCGGCCGTGGGCGACCCCGGCCTGCGCGAGCGCTTCACGGCCCTCATCGACCCGCTGCGCTATCCCGAGGGCGGCCTCTCGGCCTCGCAGGAGCGCGACATCCGCCGGATCAAGGCGCGCGTCGACTCCGAGCGGCTCCCGCGCGGGGCGAACCCGAACACGCACCTCAAGCTCGGTCGTGGCGGCCTGGCCGACGTCGAGTGGACGATCCAGCTGCTCCAGATGCAGCACGCGCACCGCGTTCCGGCGCTGCGAACCACCCGCACGATCGAGGCGCTCGAGGCGGCCGCGGCCGCCGAGATCCTCTCGGCCGACGACGCCCAGGCGCTGATCGACTCGTGGCGGCTCGTCACCCGCATCCGCAACGGCGTGGTGCTGTGGCGTGCGAAGCCCGCCGAGTCGATGGTCGAGACCGCCGCCGACCGCACCGGGCTCGCCCACATCCTCGGCATCGGGCAGGACCACACCGAGGAGATGGTCAACGACTACATGCGGATCACCCGCCGGGCCCGCCAGGTCGTGGAACGCGTCTTCTACGAGTGACGGCCGCCGCGTCTCGATGCGGGGGAGCGCGTGACCGCGGGTTAGCCTGATCGCATGCTCGCGCGACTGCTGCTTCCCCTCGTCCTGGCCGTGGGCCTGCTCTCGGCGGCGCCCGCCCAGGCGGCCGGCCCCACGCCCGTGACCCCCGCGGCCGTCGCGCCCACCTCGGAGCCGGCGCCGCAGCGGATCGTGGTGCTCGAGAGCCCGAAGGTGAAGGGCACCCACCGGTTCGGCAAGACGCTCACGCGGTCGGTCGGCCGCTACTCGGTCGGCGGGCTCAAGATCCGCACGCAGTGGCTGCGCAACGGCAAGCCCATCAAGGGCGCCAACCGCTGGAAGTACCAGCTCAAGGTGCAGGACGTCGGCAGCACCCTGCGGGTGCGGGTCACCGTGAGCCGCCCCGGCTACACGACCGTCTCGAGGCGCTCGCCGTGGCGCAAGGTCAAGCACGTCCGCGACGTGCGACGCACCGTGAAGTACTCGATCGTCACGAACGGCAAGATGAGCACGAGTGTGAAGACCTTCAAGCGCCAGGTCGCCGAGATCCTCGACGACCCGCGCGGCTGGCGGGCCGCCGGCATCCGGTTCAAGCGCGTGAAGTCCGGCGGCTCCATGACGATCGTGCTGGCCCAGGCGTCGCGCGTGCCCACCTACTCGAGCGCGTGCTCGTCCACGTGGAGCTGCCGCGTCGGCCGCCACGTCATCATCAACCAGGAGCGCTGGAAGCACGCGTCGCCGGCGTGGAACGCCGCCAAGGGCACCACGCTGCTGGGCTACCGCCACATGGTGGTCAACCACGAGACCGGGCACTGGCTCGGCTGGCACCACAAGTCGTGCGGCGGCAAGGGCCAGAAGGCGCCCGTCATGATGCAGCAGTCGAAGGGACGGGGCGGCTGCACGTTCAACCCGTGGCCGAAGCCCTCGGAGCGCAACGTGCCCCGGTACCGCTGAGGCACCGGGGCACGCAGGACGCGTCGGTCGGGTCAGCTCATGATCGATGCACAGGTCTCGTCGTCCTCGAAGGCCTTCTTGAGTCCCTCGTCGCTCGCGCTCAGCTCGGCCAGGGGACCTGCGTAGCTCGACGACTCCGCCAGTGACTCGCTGACCTGCAGCAGCGTGGCCTCCATCTGGTCGGCGTCGGCGGAGCTGGCGGACTTGAGGTTCTTGATGACGCCCTGGAGCGTCTTCGCGCCGGAGGCGAGGGACTCCTTCGCCTGGTCGAACGAGGCGGGATCGACCTCGGGCGGAGCGCCCGCGTCGTCGAGCACGGTGGCCTGGGCCTCGAGCCGGTCGCGCAGCGTGCGCAGGAAGCCCACGATCGCCGCCTGTGACTCGGCGGGCGTGCCGCTGGTCGAAGGGGGCTCCACCGGCGCGGTGGTGGGCTCGAGCGCCTTGCACAGCGACTGGACCCACTGCTGCTGAGGCGTCGCGGGCTTCGCCTTCGCCTCGGGCTCGTCGGCGGAGCCGGTGCACCCGCCGAGCACGAGTCCCATCGCCGCCCCGGCGAGGGCCACTCGGATCGTCCTGTTCATGTCATGCCTTCCACGTCGGAACGAGGGAGGGCCCCACCGCGGCTGCGGCAGGACCCTCCCCGGGGTTCAGCTGGTGATGATCACGCTGCTCACGGGGCGAGCGTCGCGGTCAGCTTGTTGCCCGGACCCGAGGCGAAGATCGACAGGACGTCGTTCAGCAGGCCACAGCCCTGCAGCTTCGCGATCGAGTACGTGCTGGAGACCGAGCCGCCCTGGAGCGGATCGAAGCGGCCGTTGGACGCCAGCGTGATGTCGGACGGCTTGGACGTCTGGCACTTGCTGCCACCGCCCAGCTTCAGGCCGAACGACTTGATCGACGCGATCTGGATGTTGACCTTCGAGTTGGCGGTCAGCTGGCCGTTGGCCAGGTTGATGCCACCGGTGGTCTTGCCCACCGAGGTGAAGGCCAGGTCAGCGTCGACGGGCAGGAAGCCCAGCGCCTTCAGCTTCGCCTGGGTCTTGTCCAGCGTCAGGTCGGCGACGAACTGGCCCGTGGCGAGGTTGAAGTCGGCCGCGATCTTGCCGTTGAGCGGCGCCGTGCCGTTGCCGGCCTTGATGGTGGTGCTGCCCTTCAGCTTGAACGGCACCTTGATGACCGGGTCGCTCGTCGGCTGCGTCGTCGGCTGGGTGGTCGGCTCCGTCGTGGGCTCCGTGGTCGGCTGGGTGGTCGGCTCCGTCGTGGGCTCCGTGGTCGGCTCCGTGGTCGGCTCCGTGGTCGGCTCCGTCGTGGGCTCCGTGGTCGGCTCCGTGGTCGGCTCCGTCGTGGGCTCCGTGGTCGGCTCCGTCGTGGGCTCCGTCGTGGGCTCGGTGGTCGGCTCCGTCGTGGGCTCGGTGGTCGGCTCGGTGGTCGGCTCGGTGGTCGGCTCCGTGGTGGGCTCCGTCGTGGGCTCGGTGGTCGGCTCCGTCGTGGGCTCGGTCACACCGATCGAGCCCAGCGCCAGGTCGGCGGGGCCGGTGCAGGAGAGGGTGGACGGGATCGTGGAGTTGTCCGCCTTGTAGATGGTTGCGGCGATGTTGAACGTCGCGGGCATGCCCACGACCACCGAGTCGACCGCGTAGTCCGGGGTCGTGATCGGCGGCACGGTGCCGGTGGCGGGGATCAGCCACGGCTCGTTGGCGGTCTGGGGGATCGGCGTCCGCGGCGAGCCCAGGTTCGGGATCGCGACCGTGGTGGTCTGTCCACCCGTGGTCAGGGTGACGGCCGAGTCGGTCGACGAACCCGCAGCCTCGCGGCCACCGAGCAGCAGCGCCGTGGACTGGCGCAGGAGCTCGGGCATGGTGAGGGTGATGTTGACCGGCGTCTCGGGGATCACCTGGCCGGGGGTCACCGTGTCGGGCACGACGGTCGAGGCGCGGACGCCGATGTCCTGGATGCCCAGGTTGAGGCCGCCGGCGACCACCTCACACTTGTAGAGGAAGTTCTTCTCCAACGTCACGTCCGCAGCGCTGGCGCTGGCGGCTCCGATCACACTGATGGCCCCGGCGCTCAGGGCTGCAGCTGCCCCTGTCGCCAGGACCTTTCCGGTCTTCGTCATCTTCTTCACAAGGGTGTCCTTCTATGGGAGTTGAGCCGACCCGTCGAGAACGCGAGAGGTGCCCTCGGGAGAGACGGCTGTGACAGACACCACACAACCTAGAGCCACGAAAACGAAAGTGCAACTAGTGGTTACAAAGTCAGTGATCACTTTCTTCCCACCCGTCACGCGCCGCGGAAGCATGCGGGAATGCCAGCGAAAAGATGCACCACCGAAAACACGAAGCGCCCCGAATCCAGGGATTCGGGGCGCCTCGGAGGGCGAGGTGTGAGGATCAGGCAGCCTGTGCGGCCTGCTTCGCCTCGCGCTTGGCGCGACGCAGGGCCTTGGACTCCGGCGAGTTGCCGACCCTGTAGGGGTCCGACGGCTTGCGGCTGTACTGCGCGAGCTGACGCGCCACGCTCAGCAGCTGCTTGGGCAGCGGGCCGGTGTTGTAGCGCAGGCCGTACTTCTCCACGAGGCGCTTCACGTCGACGCTGACCTCGGCGTAGCGGCGCGCGGGGATGTCGGGGAACAGGTGGTGCTCGATCTGGTGCGAGAGGTTGCCCGACATGAGGTGCAGGAGCTTCGAGCCCGAGATGTTGGCCGAGCCCAGGAGCTGGCGCAGGTACCACTGGCCGCGGCTCTCGTTCTGCGCGTCCTCCTCCATGAAGGTCTCGGCGCCCGCGGGGAAGTGGCCGCAGAAGATGATGAGGAACGTCCAGATGTTGCGGACGATGTTCGCGACCACGTTGGCGCCCAGCACCCACAGGGGAGCGGACCAGCCCATGATGGGCACGAGCGGCAGGGCCAGGGCCGGGTAGATCACGTAGTCCTTGAAGACCTGGCGGCGCGTCTTCTTCAGCGCGCGCGCCTTGTGCTCCTTGAACTCCTCCTTGCTCATGCGGCCGTTGATGTAGTCCGAGACCTCCAGGCCGTGGTACATCACGCCCCACTCGAAGAAGATCATCAGCATGAACGCCGCCGGCAGGTTGAAGCGGTGGCTGGGGTACCACGGCTGGTCCTCGTCGATGCGCAGCAGCCCGTAGCCGATGTCGCGGTCCATGCCGTGGATGTTCGTGTACGTGTGGTGGATGTAGTTGTGCCCGTGCTTCCAGTCATGGGCCGGGGCGACGTTGTCCCACTCGTAGCGCTTGCCGTCGATCATCGGGTCGTTCATCCAGTCGTACTGACCGTGCATGATGTTGTGCCCGATCTCCATGTTCTCGATGATCTTCGAGATGGAGAGGCAGATGACGCCGGCGATGAAGGCGGGCGGGAAGATCGGCAGGAAGATGCCGATGCGGCCCAGCACCTCGAACCACTTCTGGGCGCGCAGGACGCGTCGGATGTAGTCGGCGTCCTTCTGGCCCAGGTCGTCGAGCACGCGCTTGCGCACGGCGTCGAGCTCGTCACCGAACTCCTCGAGCTGCTCGTACGTCATGAACTCGAGACCGATCGTGGACCGGCGGTTCGGGTCGTAGGCGTCGACCAGCGGCACCGGGGCCTGGTTGTGGTCGCTGGCGCTCAGCGGCTCGATCGGGGCGGGCTTGGACCGTCGCAAGAGGGACATGTTCTCTCCGTTCAGAGGTCGACCGCGACATCGCCCACGGGGACGTTGACGCAGACCTTGATGGTTTCGTCGGTGTCGGCACAGACCTCACCGCTGATGACGTGGCGCACCGCGCCGTGGAGCTTCTTGACCGCACACGTGTTGCACACGCCCATGCGGCATCCGTAGGCCGGCTTGAGGCCGGCGGCCTCGGCCTGCTCGAGGATCGTGGCGCCCGAGTTGGGCGCGTCGACGCCGCTGGCGTCGAAGGAGACGCTGCCGGTGGCGTCCTCGGCGTCGAGGTCCACCGACGGGACCTTGAAGTACTCGGCCGTGAGCTGGTCGCTCGCGCCGAGCTCGTCGTAGAGCTCGGTGACCGTGGCGATGAGGCCGGCCGGTCCGCAGACCCAGGTGGGGGTCGTGGTCGGCTCGAGGTCCAGACGCTTGAGGTGCTCCAGCGTGATGCGACCGGTGAGCTCGGCGTCGGGCTCGGGGTCGCGCGTGTAGACGCGGACCATGTCGACGAAGGGCAGCTGGGCGAGGGCGTCGAGCTCGATCGAGAACATCTCGTCCTCGCGCGAGCGCGCGTAGTGCAGGAAGGTGACGCGGCCCTGGTGGCCGCGGTCGGCGAGGGTGCGCAGCATGCTCATGACGGGCGTGATGCCGGAGCCACCGCTGATCAGCAGCACGTGGTCGGGCACCTGCTGCGGCAGCACGAACTCGCCGGACGCGGGGGAGAGGTAGACGACGGTGCCCGGCTCGAGGCTCCCGGCATGCAGGAACTGCGACACGTAGCCGTCCGGGTGGGCCTTCACCGAGACGCTGAAGAGGCCGTCCTTGCGCTCCGCGGAGCTGGAGACGCTGAAGACGCGCACGCGGCGGGTGCCCTCGACCTCGACGCCGAACTCGACGTGCTGGCCCGGGACGAAGCCCGACCAGGAGCCGTTGGGGCGCATGACGACGGTGCTGGCGGCGCCGGTCTCGCGGATGACGTCCACGACCCGACCGCGCACGGCCTTCACCGTGAGCATGGGGTGCACCAGCGTCAGGTAGTCGTCCGGATGGTGCGGAGACGTCACCTTGGCGACGACCGATGAGGCCAGGGCCTTGCGGATCAGTCCCATGGGACTCCTGTCGGGTGCGGGGTTGTCATCAATCAGTGAACATCTGTTCACCAAAGCATCTCAGGTAGGGGCCCCGTGGGTCAACACGACGTGCCGTGTCGTGGAACACGTGTTCACCGAGTCCTCGCGCGGGCGACAGCACCGCGGGCGACGGTGAGCCCGCCCGGGGATCCACCGTCTGGCTGCCCCGCGCGTCGTCCCCCTAGGCTGGGGCCGTGTCCGAGGCCGTCAGTGCGCGTCAGCTGCAGAAGGAGCGCACGCGTGGTGCGCTGCTCGACGCCGCGCTCGAGCTGAGCAGCGAGCAGGGCTTCGCCCAGACCAGCCTGCGCCAGGTCGCGAAGCGCGCCGGCGTCGTGCCCGCGGCCTTCTACCGGCACTTCGCCTCGATGGACGAGCTGGGCCTCGCGCTGGTGGAGCGGTGCTTCGGCACGCTGCGCACCATGATCCGCGACGCCTCGCGCGACCCCGAGGTGTTCCTGCAGATCATCGACGCCGCGGCCGAGATCCTCGTCGACGCCGTCAAGGAGAACAAGGCCGACTTCGCCTTCGTCGCCCGCGAGCGCGTCGGCGGGTCCGAGGTCGTGCGGCGCGCCATCGGCCACGAGCTCGACCTCTTCGTCTCCGAGCTCGCCGTGGTCCTGGCCCGGCTCCCCAACATCGAGAACTGGAGCGCCGACGACGTCCAGATGGTCTCGCGCCTCTTCGTCCGCAACATGGTGGCCAACGCCGAGGAGGTCGTCGAGATGCCCGAGGGACGCCCCGATCTCGAGGCCAGGATCCGCGAGGGCGCGCGACGCCAGATGCGCCTGATCGTGCTCGGGTTCAAGGACTGGCGCAGCTGACCGGCGAGCCGCGCTTTCGTCGACCGGGCACGATGGGCGCATGAGCGTGAGCGGATCAGCGGCCGGAGAGACCGAGACCGGGACGGAGGAGGACCTCGACATCGGGGTCCTGCGCCAGCTGGCCGGAGCCCCGCACGGACCCGTCGAGTTCCGGCGCCGCCTGCGCGAGACGCAGCAGCAGATGTCCTCCTTCCTCATGGAGTACAAGTTCGCGCTCGACGAGGTCGAGACGAAGATCTCGATCCTGCGCGAGGAGTTCGAGCTCGCCCACGAGTACAGCCCGATCGAGCACGTGAAGTCGCGGCTCAAGACCCTCGAGAGCCTCGTGGCGAAGGTCGACCGCGTCGGCTGCCCGCGTGACCTCGGCGCGATCCGCGAGCAGATCCGCGACATCGCCGGCATCCGCGTCTCGTGCGTGTTCGTCGAGGACACCTACCGGTTCGCGCGGATGCTCACCCAGCAGCAGGACCTCACGGTGCTGGAGACGAAGGACTACATCGCGAACCCGAAGCCGAACGGCTATCGGAGTCTGCACCTCATCATCGAGCTGCCCGTGTTCCTGTCCGACCGCACGGTCCACGTGCCCGTCGAGGTGCAGATTCGCACCATCGCGATGGACTTCTGGGCCAGCGTCGAGCACCAGATCTACTACAAGTACGGCACGCACGTCCCCGAGCACCTGCACGACAAGCTGACCGAGGTGGCGAGCACCGCGGCGGACCTCGATGCGCAGATGGGTCTGCTCCGCGAGGAGATCCGCTCGCTCGGCTGAGCCGTTCTCGGCTATCGTGTGACTAAGCAAGCGCTTAGTCAGGAGTTCCCATGTCCGTGGTGCTGTCCCGTCGGGACGTCGATTTCCTTCTGTTCGACTGGCTCAAGGCCGCCGAGCTGACCGAGCGGGAGCGGTACGCCGAGCACTCGCGCGAGACGTTCGACGCGGTCCTCGACCTGTCCGAGACGATCGCCACCGAGCGGTTCGCCCCCATCAACCGTCTGCTCGACGCCAACGAGCCGGTCGTGGGGGAGGACGGCAAGGTCGTCCTGCCCGCCGAGCTGAGTGAGGCGCTCGCCGTCTACCGCGACTCGGGAATGCCCGCGGGCGTCTTCGACGCCGACCTGGGCGGCATGCAGCTGCCCTTCACGGTCAGCCAGGGTGCGTTCGCGTTCTTCCAGGCCGCCAGCGCCGCCGCGGCGTCGTACCCGTTCCTGTCCACCGGCAACGCCAACCTGCTCGTCGAGCACGGTACGCCCGAGCAGGTGCAGACGTACGCGGTGCCGGTGATCGAGGGCCGCTGGTACGGCACGATGTGTCTCTCCGAGCCCCAGGCCGGCTCGTCGCTCGGCGACATCACGACGCGCGCCGTGCGGCAGGAGGACGGCACCTACCGCCTGTTCGGCACGAAGATGTGGATCTCCGGCGGCGACCACGAGCTGACCGAGAACATCGTCCACCTCGTCCTGGCGAAGGTCGAGGGCGCGCCTCCGGGCGTGAAGGGCATCAGCCTGTTCATCGTGCCGAAGCACCTCGTGAACGAGGACGGCTCGATCGGCGAGCGCAACGACGTCGCTCTCGTCGGCCTCAACCACAAGATGGGCTGGCGCGGCACCACGAACACGCTGCTGAACTTCGGCGAGGGTCTCGCCACCCCCGGCGGCGCGGCCGGTGCCGTCGGCCACCTCGTGGGCGACGAGGGCCAGGGCCTCGCGCAGATGTTCCACATGATGAACGAGGCGCGGATCTCGGTGGGCATGGGCGCCGTGGCACTCGGCTACACGGGCTACCTGCACGCGCTCGACTACGCGAAGACCCGCACGCAGGGCCGGATCCCCGGCGCGAAGGACCCGTCGGCGCCGATGGTGCCGCTCACCGCGCACGCCGACGTCCGCCGGATGCTGCTGGCACAGAAGTCCTACGTCGAGGGCGGCCTCGGGCTGCTGCTCTACTGCGCGCGGCTCATCGACGAGCAGGCCACCGGTGCCGACGAGGCCGCGCGGACCCGCGCGCACGACCTCCTCGAGGTCCTCACGCCGATCGCCAAGTCGTGGCCCTCGCAGTGGTGCCTGGCGGCCAACGACCTGGCGATCCAGGTGCACGGCGGCTACGGCTACACCCGCGACTACGCCGTGGAGCAGTTCTACCGGGACAACCGGCTGAACCCGATCCACGAGGGCACGCACGGCATCCAGAGCCTCGACCTTCTCGGCCGCAAGGTCATCGCCGGCGGGGGCGCCTGGCTGGCGACCCTCGTCGAGACCATCAAGGCCACGGTGGCGCGTGCCGCCGCCGCGGACGAGACCGCCGACTACGCGAAGCAGCTCGATGCCCGCGTCGACCGCCTCGTCGAGGTCACGAGCCAGCTGTGGGCCGGTGGCGACCCGGCCGTCGCCCTGGCGAACTCCGCGGTCTACCTCGAGGCCGCCGGCCACGTGGTCGTCGCCTGGGTGTGGCTCGAGCAGCTGCTCGCGGTGGGGGAGCGCCACGACGCGTTCTTCGAGGGCAAGCGCGCCGCGACGCGCTACTTCTTCGCCTTCGAGCTGCCGAAGGTCGACCCCCAGCTCGACCTCCTGGCCTCGCTCGACCGGACCGTCCTGGACCTCGATCCGGCCTCGCTGTGATCCTGCCCGCGGGGTCGTCGTGAAGGGGGACGACGACCCCGCGGTCAGGCGGTGGCCGCCTCCCTCGCGAGGGCGGCCTTGACCCGGCGCATGCCCGTCAGGCCGACGGGGGCGCCGCAGTAGGCGCCGCAGTGGATGACGACCTCGGTGATCTCCTCGGGCGTCAGTCCGTTGCGCAGGCCCCCGAGCACGTGGGCCTCGAGCTCGTCCCCGTGGCCCCCGGCCACGAGGAGGGCGATCGTGACGAGGCTCCGGGACCGCCGGTCGAGCGCCTCGCGGTTCCACAGCGTGCCCCACACCTGCCCCGTGAGCAGGTGCTGCTGGTCGTCGCCGGGCTCCGCTGGTCGCTCCAGCGTGCGGGCCACGTAGGCCTCGCCCAGGACGGAGCGCCGGGTGGCCAGGCCCTGGCGGACCGCCGGGTCGTCGGAGGACTCGAGGTCGGACAGGACGCTCATGCGGGGGACTCCACGAAGTCGCGCAGCAGCTTCACGATCTCGTCGGAGACCTCGATCTCGCCGGCGGCGAAGGTGGCGTCGCGGGTCGCGACCGAGCGGTCGAAGGGCATGCGCACGGGGGAGTCCGGGTCGGCCGGACGCGTGGACCGCACCCAGTCGCCGTACTCGCCGGCGCGCTGGGGGAAGTCCGACGAGAACGCGTTCGGGTCCATCACGACCATGAAGAAGCCCATGTCGGTGAGCCAGGGTGGATCGGTCTCGGCACCGGACATCATGCCGAGCAGCTGCGCGCTGATCGCCAGGCCCGAGCCCTTGTGGCCGCCCCACGGGGCGATCGCGCCGCCGTCGAGCGCGGCAGCCGCGTCGGTGGTGGGGGAGCCGTCGGGCGCGAAGGCGAGGCCGGGAGCGAGCTCCTGGCCGGTCTTGATGGCGAACGACAGGTCGGCGAGCATCGCCGCCGACGTGCCGATGTCCCAGATGATCGGCTGGCCGGGCGTCGGGAAGCCCCACGCCACGGGGTTGGTGCCGAACCGTCCCTCGGTGCCGCCGTGCGGCGCGACCGTGGGACCTCCGCTGCTGGCGACGAAGCCGACGAGGCCGGCGGCGGTCACCATCTCGAGGTAGTACGTGAACATGCCGGTGCACCACGTGTTGCGCGCGGTGCCGGCGACGACCGGCACGTGCCGGGCCTTCTCGATGAGGGTCTCGGTCAGCTGCTTGGCCACGATGTAGCCGAGCTGGTCGCCGCCGTCGAGCGCGATGCTGGACGCGGTCTCCTGCTCGACGACGACCGGGCCGAACGGCTCGGACCTGCCGAGCCGCTCGACGAGGGTCGCGGCGCGGGGGAGCCCGCCGACGTCGAAGCCGCGGACGGTGCAGTCGATGAGGTGGTCGGCGATGATCGTCTGCTGGGCGTCGTCGTAGCCGAACCGGGCCATCGCCTGTCGGACGAGGTCGTGGGCCTCGGTGATCTGGAGCTTCATGCGGTCCTCCTCGCCGGAGCGATCTTCTCGAGCTCGGCCTTGATCTGGACGGCCAGGTACTTGGAGTTGGCGCGGCACGCGGCCAGGCTGCCGGCGTGGAACCACAGACCGGGCTGGGCCGTGCGGCGCCACATGTTGCGCATCTCGCCGTCGTCGTCGACGCCCCAGATCGGGCCCACGGCGTCGGCGACCTCGTCGCCGAAGTAGCGGCGGACGTCCTCCTGCTGGTTGCCGTAGCCGGTCGCCATCACCACGAGGTCGAGCGGCAGGACCGAGCCGTCGCGCAGGCGCACGCCGTCGGCGGTGAAGCGCTCGATCTGGTCGTGCTGGATGAGGCCCACCTCGCCGTCGGCGATCAGGTCCGAGCAGCCGACGTTGATGTAGTAGCCACCACCACGGCGGTTGTACTTCAGGTGGAAGCCGGTGTGGTCCTCGCCGATGTCGGTCCGGAAGCCGACGGCGTGCAGTCGCTCGAGCAGCTCGGCGTCGTCCTTCAGCATCTGCTGGGCGAGCAGCTGGTTCGCCTTGATGAGCGTGGGGAACGAGTTGCCCGCCGCGATCAGGTCGGCGTCGTCGAGCGGCAGGCCCTGGGAGAAGAGCGCGTACACCGAGATGCCGCTCGGCTCCAGGCTCACCACAGTGGTCGAGCTGCGCTGGACGATGGAGACCTCCGAGCCGAGGGCGTGGAGGTCCTGGGCCACGTCGTGGCCGCTGGTGCCCGTGCCGATCACGAGGGCCCTGCGGCCTCGGAACTCGGCGCCGGAGGAGTAGCGGCTCGAGTGCATGACCTCGCCGGCGAACTCGTCGAGCCCCGGGAGCTTCGGCATGCTCGGGATGCCGCTGACGCTGCCGGTGGCCATGACGACGTGACGCGGCTGCATCGTCACCGTGGTGCCCTCGCGGTCCAGCTCGACCGTCCAGTGGTCCGCGGACTCGTCGTAGCGGCCCGAGACCAGGCGGGTGCTGGTCCACGTGTTCAGCTCCATCGCCTCGGCGTAGAACTCGAACCAGTCGGCGAGCTTGTCCTTCGGGATGTAGGTCGGCCAGGTGTCGGGGAACTCGAGGTAGGGCAGGCTCGCGACCCACGCCTCGTTGTGCAGCGTGAGGGAGTGGTAGCGCTTGCGCCACACGTCGCCGACGCGCTCGTGGGCGTCGATGACCAGGGCGTCGACGCCGATGGTGCGCAGGCGCGCCGCGATCGTCAGGCCGGCCTGTCCGCCGCCGACGACCAGGACCTCGGGGTCACGGTCGGCGTAGGCGCGCTCGGCCTCGCGCAGGTCCTTCCAGTTCTGACCACCGAAGGTGCGCGAGTAGGCGGTGCCGTGGGGACGGCGGGCGCCGCGTCGCTCCTCGAAGCCCTCGAGCTCCTGCAGCGTCGTGAGCAGCGTCTTGGCGAGCATGCGGCCGTCGGGCTCCTCGCGCAGCCGCACGATGCCCGTGCCGTGGCCGACCGAGGTCTCGAACGTGTGGAAGCCCTCGACGACCTCCTCGCCGGCGCGCCGCACCCGGGACGTCGGCGTCCGCGTCAGGTCCGGGAGCACCTGGCTGGCGCGCGTCTCGGCGTTCGTCTCGAGCAGCCGGTCGGCGATGGCCTCCGGGCCGACCGCGGTGCTGAAGTCCCACGTGAACGCGACGATGTCGCGCCAGTCGGCGTCCTCGGTGAACAGGGACGCGAGCGCCTGCCTGTCCTCGCGCTCGAGCGCCGACGCGAACGCGGCGAGCCAGGCGTCCAGTGCGGACTGCTCCGGGGTGGGGTGGTGGGACATGCGGCCTCCGTTGCTGCGAGGGGTGTGCCGTGCTCTGTGGTGCAGGTCACTGTAAGTTGAACCTGGCGCCACTGTCAACTATCATCGGTTCCCATCGCGGTCCCGCGTACGGGCTCGCGCGTCGTGCACAATGCGCAGTGGCGAGACGTTGGAGACGAGGGGCGGACGTGGCACCGGTACATGACAAGCAGCTGACCGAGCGGGGGCGCAGGACGCGCGACAACCTGCTCCATGCGGCCTCGGTCGTCTTCGCACGCCAGGGCTTCCTGGACACGAAGATCACCGACATCACCACCGAGGCCGGCACGGCCAACGGCAGCTTCTACAACTACTTCGACTCCAAGGAGGACATCTTCCGCGCCGCGATCGCGCAGGTGAACGGACGGATGTTCGAGGTGGCGGCGTCGCGCCTGCCCGAGGGAGCCTCGCCCTACGAGCGCATCGAGGCGGCGACCCGCCGGTACGTCGAGGGCTACAAGGCCGACGCGGGGATGATCATGATCCTCGAGCAGGTCGCCACCTTCAGTCCGGAGTTCAAGGCCATGCGCCGCGAGACGCGCACGATGTTCCGGGCGCGCACCGAGCGTGGCATCCGCCGCTGGCAGGAGGCGGGCGTCATCGATCCCGCGCTCCCTGCCCAGGTCGCGGCCGACGCGCTGACCTCGATGGTGAGCAACTTCTGCTACATGTGGCTCGTCTTCGACGAGGACTACGACACCGAGACCGTGGTCACGACCCTCAGCCGGATGTGGGCGCAGGCGCTGGGGCTCCCCGTCCCGGACTGACGTCATCCCAGGATGGCGGCCGGGTTGGCCACCAGCATCTGCTCGATCTGCGCGTCGGTCACGCCGCGGTCCCGCAGTGCCGGCAGGACGTCCGCGTGGACGTGCTCGTAGTGCCAGTTCGGCATCAGCTTCTCCTTGGCATCCAGGTCGAAATTGTGCGTGTAGCTCGAGGCGTCGTGGGCCAGGACCAGCTGCCCCGCGTAGCCCTTCTCGCACAGGGTCGCCACGGTCGCGACGCGGTCCTCGAAGGAGAGCATGAGGTCCAGGCCGAACCGGTCCATGCCGAGGTAGACCCCGTGGTCGAGCAGTCGCTCGAGGTAGTCCAGGTCGGTCGTGTCGCCCGAGTGACCGATCACGACGCGTGACAGGTCGACGCCCTCCTCGACGAAGACGGCGAGCTGGTCGGCGCCGCGCTCGGTGGGGGCGTGCGTGTGCGTGGAGATCGGCGCGCTGTTCTCCCGGTGGGCGTGGGCGGCCGCCCGCAGGATGCGCTCGACGCCGGGCGTGATGCCCTGGGCGTCGGTGGCGCACTTGATGATGCTGGCCGTGATCCCGGTGTCGGCGATGCCGTCGGTGAGGTCCTTGACGAAGAACTCCGTCAGCAGCTCGGGGCCGTCGATCAGCAGCCCCGGTCCGCGGAACTTGAAGAACATCGGCACGTCGTCGTACGCGTACAGGCCCGTGGCCACGACGATGTTCATCCGCACCTGCTCGGCGACCCGCTGCACGCGCGGGAGGTCGCGTCCCAGGCCCACCACGGTGAGGTCGACGATCGTCCGCACGCCGCGGTCGCACGCCGACTCGAGCTTGGCGATCGCGTCCGCCACGCGGACCTCCTCGTCCCAGCGGCCGGGGTAGTTCCGCTCGATCTCCGCGTTCAGCACGAAGACGTGCTCGTGCATGAGCGTGTGTCCGAGCTCGGTCACGGGGACGTGTCGGCCGGCTGCGGTGGCGATGGTCTTCATGGGGTCCTTTTCCGTGGGGCGGTAGTTGACAGTGGCGCCAGATTCATGTTTGGTGTGTGACAGCCAACACAGTGGAGCGTCCGGTTGTCAAGGGCCCCACCCGCACAGGAAGCAGGATCGTGGCCCTCGAATCACCATCTCCCCACGCCGCACCGGAGTCCCTCGACCCGGGCATCGACGCGCTCTTCAACGCCCGTCGCATCGCGATCGTCGGCGCGTCCGGCCGCGAGGGGAATCCGTTCGCCCGCCCCCTGCAGTACCTGACCGAGTTCGGCTTCGACGGCGACGTCTACCCGGTCAACCCCGGCTACGAGACCCTGCGCGGCCTCCCGTGCTTCCCGGACCTCGCGAGCCTGCCCGCGCCGGTCGACCTCGCGCTGCTGATGGTGCCCGGACGGGCGGCCGTCGAGCTCATGCCCCAGGTCGCCGCCGCCGGCGCCCGGGCCGCGGTCGTGTTCGCGTCCGGCTTCTCCGAGACCGGCGACGAGGGCGTCCGCCTCCAGGCCGGGCTGACCGCCGCCGCGCGGGAGCACGGCGTCCGCGTCATCGGACCCAACTGTCAAGGCGTGCTGTCCACGACGCACCGCCTCTACGGCACCTTCACCGCCGCGCTCGAGCTCGGTCCGGTGCGCACCGGCGGCCTCGCGTACGTCGGCCAGAGCGGCGCCGTCGGCGGCTCCATCCTCAGCATGGCGCGCGAGCAGGGCATCGGGATCTCCAGCTGGGTAAGCACCGGCAACCAGGCCGACCTGACCACCGTCGAGGTGGCGCGGCACCTCGTCGAGCTCCCCGAGACGGAGGTGCTCGCGCTCTACCTCGAGAGCGCCGTGGGGGAGAGCGAGTTCCGCGACCTGGCCGCCCGCGCCCAGGAGCTCGACACGTCGCTGATCGTGCTGCGGTCGGCCACGAGCGCCGCCGGCGCGAAGGCGGCGGCCTCCCACACCGGCGCGATCGTCGGCGACGACGGTGCCTACCGGGTCGCCGCACGCGAGCACGGCGTGGTCGAGGCCTCCGACATCGACGACCTCGTCCGTCTCGCGCACGCCCACCTCGCCCTGCCCCGCAGCGCCGGGCCGTCGACCGTGATCGTCACGACCTCGGGCGGCGCCGGGAGCCTGGCCGCCGACAAGGCCCACGAGCTCGGCCTGACGATCGAGGACCTGCGCCCCGAGACGCAGGAGCGACTCGCCACCCTCGTGCCCGACTTCGGCGCGATCGACAACCCGGTGGACGTGACGGCGCAGATCTTCCGATCCAGCGAGATCGACGACTTCGTCGAGGTCTGCCGGATCGGCTGCGCCGCACAGGAGGTCGACGCGATCGTCATCGCGCTCACCCTCGTCACGGGCGAGCTGGCCGCCTCGATGGCCACGGCACTCGCCGAGCTGATCCCGCAGGTGAGCAAGCCCGTCGCCCTGGTCTGGGCCGCGGCCCGCGAGCAGACCGTCAAGGGTCGCGAGATCCTCCGCGAGGCGGGCGTCCCCGTCTTCGACTCGTCCGAGCAGGCGATGCGTGCCATCGCGTCGCTGCGCCGCGTGCCGGCGCCGGTCCGGCCCGGCGGACGGCCCTCGGGCTTCGACGAGACCGTCGTCCGCCGCCTCCTCGACGACCTCACGGGCACCGTGACCGAGTCCCAGGCGCAGGAGATCCTGGCCGCCGCCGGCATCGCGACGCCCGATGCGCGGCTCGTCACGGACGTCGCGATGGCCGAGTCGCTCTCGCTCGGGACAGACCGCGCCTACGTCGTGAAGATCCAGGCCGCGGGGATCGCCCACAAGACCGAGCGCGGCGGCGTCCGTCTGGGACTCGACGCGACCGAGGTCGCCGGCGTCGCCCGCACGATGCTCGAGGACTTCGCCGCCGACGATCCGCAGGGCGTCCTGGTGCAGGAGATGGTGCCGGCCGGCGTCGAGCTGATCGTCGGCGTCACCCGCACCGACGGCGGCCTGCCGCTCGTGACGGTCGGCCTCGGCGGCACCGCGACCGAGCTCTACGCCGACACCGCGACGACCTTCGCGCCCGTGGACGCCACGCGGGCCCGCGCGCTCCTGCTCGACCTCAAGGCCGCCCCGCTGCTCACGGGCTTCCGCGGCTCGCCGGCGCTCGACGTGGACGCCGTGGCCGACCTCGTCGCCCGGGTGAGCCACGTCGCCGACATCGCGGGCCCGGCCCTGCGCGAGCTCGAGGTGAACCCCGTGCGGGTCCTCGACCGCGCGGAGCGCCCGGTGCTCGCCCTCGATTTCCTGATGACCCTCGAAAGGGAGACAGCATGACCGGACGTATCGGCCTGGACCGCGTGGGCGCGGTCGCGGTGATCACCGTCGACAACACCCGCATCAAGAACGCGCTCACCCAGCAGATGGCGCGCGACCTCGGTGCCGTGTGCGAGGAGATCGACGCCGACGCGTCGATCGGCTGCACCGTGATCCAGGGCGCGGGTGGCACGTTCTGCTCCGGGGCCGACACGTCGACCTGGGCCGAGACCTACGGCGACGACCCGCTCAGCGACGAGGCCTACGCCGACACCGACGAGATGTACGGCTCGTTCGTCCGCTTCGGCGAGCTCAAGGCGCCGACGATCGCCGCCGTCCGCGGTGCCGCCGTGGGCGCGGGCCTCAACCTCGCGCTGGCGGCCGACCTCCGGGTCGCCGCCGATGACGCCCGCCTGCTGGCCGGCTTCCTCGCGGCGGGCATCCACCCCGGCGGAGGATTCTTCACCCTCGTGCGTCGCCTCGCCGGTCGTGAGGCCGCCGCGACGCTCGGCCTCTTCAGCCAGGAGGTCTCGGGCCGCGAGGCCAAGGGCTTCGGGCTCGTCGGCGTCTGCGTCCCCGACGAGGACACCGAGAAGACCGCGCTGGAGATCGCGCAGCACGTGGCTCGCGACCCTCTCGTCGCTCGGCGGGCGAAGCGCAGCTTCAACCTCGAGACGCAGTCCACCCCGCTGCCGTGGGCGGCCGCGCTCGAGGTCGAGCGAGGCGTCCAGCTGTGGACCCAGGCGCGCCGCCTGCGCCACCAGCGGGAGCAGGCGTGATGCGCTTCGCGGCCGAGCCGCTGACCGAGGACGAGCTGCGCCTGCGCGACGAGGTGCGCGAGTTCATGGCGCAGGAGCGCGCGAACGGGCTCGGCGTCGGGCTGGGCATCAACGCCGAGGCCGACATGGAGTTCAGCCGCCGCGTCGCCGCGAGGGGCTGGGTCGGCATGACCATCCCGAAGGAGCACGGCGGACCCGGCCGCACGGCGGTCGAGCGCTTCGTCGTCGTCGAGGAGATGCTCGCGGCCGGCGCCCCGATCAGCGCCCATTGGGTCGGCGACCGTCAGACCGCCCAGATGTTCGTCCGCTTCGGCAGCGAGCAGCACCAGCGCGAGTTCCTGCCTCGGATCGTCGCGGGTGACGTGTGGTTCTGCCTTGGCATGAGCGAGCCGGACAGCGGCTCGGACCTCGCGTCCGTCCGCACCCGGGCGACGCGGACGGAGGGCGGCTGGCTGCTCAACGGCCAGAAGGTGTGGACCTCCGGGGCCCAGTACGCCGACTACGTCGTGACGCTGTGCCGGACCTCGCCCGCCGAGGGCCGCAAGCACGTCGGTCTCAGCCAGCTCCTCGTCGACCTGCGCGCCGACGGCGTGACCGTGTCGCCGATCCGGCTGCTGAACGGCTTCCACCACTTCAACGAGGTGCACTTCAACGACGTCTTCGTGCCCGACTCGATGGTGCTGGGCCAGGAGGGCGACGGCTGGCACCAGGTGACGTCCGAGCTGGCCCACGAGCGCTCCGGCCCCGACCGGTTCCTCTCCGTGATGCCGGTGCTCGCGCGGCTCTACGAGGAGCTCCGTCACCGCGACCTCCCGGACGACGTCCTCACGTCGCTCGGCCGCACGTTCTCCACGTACATGACGCTGCGCTCGATGTCGCTGTCCATCGCCCGGGCGCTCGACCGGGGCGAGACCCCGGCCGTCGAGGCCGCGCTGGTCAAGGACCTCGGCACGCAGTTCGAGCAGGAGGCGATCGAGCAGCTGCGCACCCTCGTCGGTGGCGAGCTGGACCCGACCGCGCCGGGACTCGAGGGGCTGCTGGCCGACGCGGTCATCACGGCGCCCACGTTCACGCTCCGCGGCGGGACGAACGAGGTCCTGCGGACCGTCGTATGGAAGTCCCTGCAGCGCTCGAGGAGGGAATCGGCATGAGCGACCTCTCCCGGGAGCTGTTCACGGCCCTGAACGACATCGTCACGGCCCGCGCCGCGCGCGACGGCCACGAGGCCATCGCGACGTGGAGCCCTGACCTGTGGTCGACGCTCGACGACCAGGGCTACACGTCCATCGACCCGGACGAGCCGGAGGTCGGCCTGGCCGAGTTCTGCGCCGTCGCCACCGCCGTCGGGACGCACGCCCTGGGCCTCCCGCTCGTCGAGGCGGGCCTCGCGGCCTGGCTCGCGTCCGCCGCGGACCTGAAGCTGCCCGCCGGACTCGTCGTGCCGGCGGTCTCCACGGGCGACGTCCTCACCGTCGTGGAGCAGGACGACGACGGCCTCGTCGTCGAGGGCACCCTGCGGCGCGTGCCGTGGGCCCGCCACGCCGAGCTCGTCCTGGCGTTCGTCGAGACGGAGTCCGGACGCCGCCTGGTGGCGCTCGAGCCGCTCGACGTGACGGAGGGCGCGAACCTGGCCGGGGAGCCCCGCGACACCGTCACGGTCGAGCGTCAGCGGGTCGGCGCGGCCCAGGTCGGCTCGACCGAGGGCGTCGACCTGCGTGAGGCACGGGCGCGGGGCGCCCTGCTTCGGGCCGCGGCGGCCGCGGGGGCCATGGACACGATCGCGGAGCTGGTCGTCGAGTACGCCGGCCAGCGCCACCAGTTCGGCCAGCCCATCGGCGCCTTCCAGGCCATCCAGCAGCACGTGGTCACGGTTGCGCAGGCGGCCGCGGCGACGCGCGCCGCGGTGGAGTCCACCGTGGCGGCCGCGCCCGACCACCGCGTGCTGGCGGCCGCGTCCGCGAAGGTCACGCTCGGGATCCAGGCGGGTCGCCTCGCCCGGTCGGCGCACCAGGTCTTCGGCGCGATCGGCGCCACCGAGGAGCACCGCCTGCACCTGCTCACGCGGCGGCTCTGGAGCTGGCAGGACGAGTACGGCACGCAGCACGAGTGGTCGCACTTCCTCGGCGAGCGACTCGTGTTCCCCGAGGCGCCCGGCCTGTGGGAGGTCCTCACGCCTCCGCACCCGGCCGTGACGGCGCGCGGCGTGGGGGAGTCGGCACCGTGGTGACCATCGACCAGGAGCTGCTCGTCGAGCGGCGCGGCGGGGTCGCGGAGGTGCGGCTCAACCGCCCCGAGCGCCTCAATGCGCTCAGCTCCGCGGTGCAGCAGCGACTCGTGGAGGTGTTCGCCGAGCTCGACCGCGACGACTCGGTCCGCGCGGTGACCCTCGGGTCCACGAGCCGCAAGGCGTTCTCCGTCGGCGCCGACCTCAAGGAGATGGCGGCGGGCGACGACGCCGGTGCGCGTCCGTACGAGCCGATGCACGGCACCACCCGCAACGTCTACGAGACCGTGCTCGAGTGCCGCAAGCCCACGATCGCCGTCCTCGACGGCTGGGTGGTCGGCGGCGGGATGGAGCTGGCGATGGCGTGCGACATCCGCATCGCCTCGCACGACGCCCGCTTCCTGCTGCCGGAGGCCAAGGTCGGGCTGGGCGCGAACTTCGGCAGCCAGATGCTGCCGCGACTGGTCGCCGCGACGCACGCGTTCGAGATCCTCTACGGCGCCGAGCCGTTCGACGCCGAGCACGCGGAGCGCATCGGCTTCGTGTCGCGCGCCGTCCAGGCGGACGAGCTCGAGGAGGACGCGCGGCGCACGGCCGACCTCATCGCCTCGCGTGCGCCCGTCACCATCCGTCGCTACAAGGCGATGGTCAACCTCGGCTCCTCGCTGCCGATCGCGGCCGCGCTGCGACTCGACCCGGGCCCGAGCCCGTACTTCAGCCAGGACCGCGCGGAGGGCGCTCGTGCCTTCCGCGAGAAGAGAGAACCGATCTGGAGTGGCCGATGAAGCGGCCGGCACCGGAGCGTCACGGGCACACCAGCCCACCACCCCCCGAAAGGAAGATGACCATGAAGTCGACACGACGAGGCCGAGGCAACTCGGCGCTGCGGGCGGCCATCGCGCTCCCGCTGGCCGGCACCCTGCTCCTCTCGGCATGCGCCGGTGGAGACGACGAGGGTGGCGACGACGCCCCGATCAAGGTGGGCGTGGTGGCGGCCCTGACCGGCATCGCCGCCCCGTACGGCGTGCAGAGCCTGAACTCCTTCAAGCTCGCCGTCGAGGACCTCAACGAGGCCGGTGGCATCGACGGTCGCGACATCGAGGTCGTGGCCCTGGACAACCGCTCCAAGCCCGAGGAGGTGCCCGCCCTGATGCGGCGTCTCGTCGGCGAGGACGTCAACGTGATCCTCGGCGCCTCGTCCACGCCGCTGACCGTGACGGGCGCCCAGGCGGCCGACCAGCTCAAGGTCCCGCTGCTGGTCCCGATGGAGGCCGGCGACGTCATCATCGGCGAGGGCCGCTCGCACGTCTTCAAGCTGGCCCCGTCGGTCCTGGCCGACCAGGGCTGGTCCGCGCAGGGCGTCCGTGCCGTGATGAAGGGCTCGGAGGAGGCCGGCGACCCGATCAGGACCGCGTACATGATCAACGCCAGCACCGGCGCGTTCCCCGAGGCCGGGAAGGCCTGGGCGGGCACCCTGGAGAAGGAGTTCCCCGACGTCGAGCTGATCGACACGCTCACCTTCGACGAGGCCTCCACGAGCGACTTCGGCCCGCTCGTGGCGAAGGCGAAGGCGGCGAACCCCGACCTGCTGATCTTCGGCGGCAACCCGCAGAGCGCCTTCCAGTTCTACCCGGCGCTGCAGGACTCGGGCTGGCAGCCCAAGGCCACGCTGGGCTCGCTGGGCGGCAACACCAACTCCCAGTTCATCTCCTCGGTGGGCGCCGAGGCGGCCGACGGCGACGTCGCGGGCAACTACTGGACCGCCGAGCTCAAGCCGGGCGACGACGCCAAGCAGACGCCGCAGGGCTTCGTCGACGACTACAAGGAGGCGTACGACGGCCAGGTGCCCGACGGCGTCGGCGCGTACTACTACTCCGCGGGAGCCGTGGTCGCCGAGGCGCTGCGCAACGCCGACGACGTCGACGACCGCGAGTCGATCACCAAGGCGCTGCGCGAGGTCGACATCGCGGGCATCAACGGCGACGACAACGGCCTGTACATCGTCAGCCACGGCGTCGACTTCGACGAGCAGGGCTTCAACGCCGCCGCGGTCGGTCTCGTGACGCAGATCCAGGACGGCAAGTACGTGCCCGTCTTCCCGGACGACGTCGCCAACGCCACGATCGTCTACCCCAAGCGCTGAGGCGCGAGGAACGAGGAAATCGCCATGGACACCGCATTGCTCGTCGAGCAGTTCAGTGTGTGGCGGGGACGCTCGGAGATCGTCAGGTCCGTCGACCTGACGATCCCGGGCGGGACCCTGGTCGCACTGGTCGGCTCCAACGGTGCCGGAAAGACCACCTTCATCGAAGGCGTGCTGGGCATCCTGACCACCAAGGCCGGACGGTTCGAGCTGTTCGGCGAGGACGTCCGTGGCCGCAAGCCCTGGGACCTCGTCAACGACGGTCTCGTCGTGGTGCCGCAGGAGCGCCGGCTCTTCCCGATGATGACCGTCGAGGAGAACCTCGACATCGTCGGCTCGAAGGGCGACAAGGGCAGGGGAGCGCGGTTCACGCGTGACGAGCTCTACGACCTCTTCCCGCGCCTGCAGGAGCGGTCGTCGAACTTCGCCGGCACGCTCAGCGGCGGTGAGCGCAGCATGCTCGCGATCGCCCGCGGCCTGGCGCTGCAGCCGCGACTGCTCATCCTCGACGAGCCCTCGCTCGGACTCGCGCCGGTCGTCATCGACTCGATCATGGCCACGATCCGCGAGATCTCGCAGACGGGGCTGTCCATCCTGCTCGTCGAGCAGAACGTGCACCAGGCGCTCGCGATGGCGTCGTGGGCGCACGTGCTCGACGCGGGCGCGGTGATCGCCTCCGACACGAGCGACCATCTCCGCGACTCGCCGCTGCTGGAGTCGGGCTACCTCGGCGTGGTCCCCGCGGCCGACGAGAAAGGAACCGTCTGATGCAGACACTGACCCAGATCCTCATGACGGGGGTCCTCCAGGGACTGATCTACGCGCTGATCGGCCTGGGGCTGTACCTGATCTTCAGCGTGATGCGCGTCGTGAACTTCGCGCACGGCTTCTTCGTGCTGCTCGGCATGTACGGGCTGCTGTGGGTGGGGCCGACGTCCCTGCCGGGCTTCCTCGCGGCGACCGTCGTCGTGGTGGCCGTCGCGGGCGCGTTCGGCTACGTGGTCGAGCGGGTCCTCATCGAGTCCACGCTGCACAAGCCCGGTCACGCCCAGCTGGTCATCACGATCAGCCTCGGCCTGGCGATGCAGTACTTCTTCCAGATCATGTTCCCCGAGCCGTACCAGAAGATCGCCAACCCGTGGCCGTTCGACGCCATCCAGGTGCTCGGCGTGACGGTCGGCTCCGGTCGGCTCGCGGCCGGCGTCATCAGCCTGCTGCTCGCGCTCGGCGTGTCCTTCCTCGTCTACAAGACGCGGTTCGGCAGCCTCATGCGGGCGTGCTCGCAGTCACTCGAGGGCGCGGTGCACGTGGGCATCAACTACACGCGCGTCTACCGCGCCACGTTCGCGCTGGGCGCGGCGATCGCCGCGATCGCGGGTGCCCTGCTCATCCCGTTCCAGCCGGTCTCGCCGCATCTCGGGCTCGAGCTGACGATCAAGGCGTTCATCGTCGTGGTGGTCGGCGGCAGCGAGTCCATGTGGGGCGTGCTCTCCGCGGGCATCCTGCTCGGCATCGCCGAGGCGGCCGGCAGCATCCTGGTCTCCGGCTCGCTGGCGACGTCGGCCATCTATCTCCTCTTCCTGGCGGTCATCCTCGTGCGGCCGCAAGGACTCGTCATGCGTCGGAAGGTGTCCTCCTCATGAGCGTCCCCGAGCTCCTCGCGCGCTTCGACACGCCCGTCAAGCGGATCAATGCCGTCATCGCGACGGTGGCGATCGTCGGCGCCGTCCTCTACCCGTTCGTCGTCGAGTCGCCGCTGGTCAGTGTCGGCTTCGTCGCCCTGATCTTCGCGATGCGCAACTTCACCTGGAACATCGCCGGGGGCCTGACCGGCCTGCTCTCGCTCGCGCACGTCGCCGGCTTCGGCATCGGCGCGTTCGCGGTGGCGATCCTGACGTGGACGCACGGCTGGAACGTCTGGCTCGCGATCCTCGCGGGCATGGCGGTCTCGGCCGCGGTCGGCGTCGGCGTCAGCCTGATCATGAGCCGCTTCGGCGTCAACGCGTTCTTCTTCGCGCTCGGCACCATGGCGCTGTCGCTCGCGATCGCGGGCATCGCGGCCTCGTGGTCGGTGACGGGCGGCAACGACGGACTGCAGAACCTGTCCGCCGACGAGGGACTGCTGCATCTGCAGTGGTTCACCAACCCCGTGCCGCTCTACTTCGTGGCCCTGGTCCTGCTCGCGCTGATGGTCATCGGGACCGCGTGGATGGTGAAGCGGACCCGCTTCGGCCGGTCGCTCGCCTTCATCCGTGAGGACCCGCAGATGGCCGCGAGCATGGGCATCGACGTGGTGCGCAACCAGGCCGGCGCGATGGGGCTCAGCATGGGTCTGACCGCGGTGAGCGGCTCGCTCATGGCCCAGTACACGAACTTCGTCAGCTACGACTCGGTCTTCTCGATGGAGATCGGCATCGCGATGATGGTCGGCGCGATCATCGGCGGCTCGGCCACCCTGGCCGGCCCGATCGTGGCGGGCATCGGGATCGCCGCCCTGGAGGAGGCGCTGCGCTCGTTCGACGTGTCCAGCTCGAACGTCTCCAGCTTCACGCAGATCCTCTACGCGGTGATCGTGATCGTCCTGGTGCGCTACGGCACCGACGGGATCGTCCCGATGTGGAACGCCCTGCTCGAGCGACTCTTCGGCGACGGGCGCGACCCGGACCCCGAGGACCTCGAGGACGAACGACGCGACGAGGCTTCGAAGGAGGTCGCTCATGCTTGAGGTCAGGGGAGTGGCGAAGAAGTTCGGCGGACTGCGCGTCCTGACGGACGTCTCGTTCGAGGCGGAGAGCGGCCAGGTCACGGCGCTCATCGGGCCGAACGGCGCCGGCAAGTCCACGCTCGTCAACCTGGTGTCGGGATACCTGACGCCGAACGCCGGCTCGATCACGCTCGACGGCAAGGACATCACCGGGATGGCTCCGGCGAGGGTCTTCGGCGAGGGAGTGGCCCGCACCTTCCAGGTGTCGGGCAACGTCGCCGAGCTGAACGTCTTCGAGTGCGTGGCGATGTCGGCCTACCGCACCGCGTCGTCCTACCGCGGGGCGAACGAGATCGCCGAGGAGGAGCTCAAGCGCTTCGACCTGTGGCAGTACCGCTCCCGTGCGCTGGGCGACATCCCCACGGCCATGGTGCGAATCGTCGACTGCGCCCGAGGGATGGCCGCGCGACCGAAGATCCTGCTCCTCGACGAGGTCATGGCCGGTCTGACGCCGGCCGAGGTCGACATCGTGATCGAGCAGGTCCGCGCCTGTCGCGACGCCGGAGTGGCGATCGTGATGATCGAGCACGTCCTCCAGGCGGTCAACGCGCTCGCCGACCGCGTGGTCGTCCTCAACCAGGGGACGATCGTCGCCACCGGATCCATGGCAGAGGTCTCGCAGAACGACGAGGTCAAGGAGGCCTACCTGGGCTCCACAGCGGTGAAATGACACCCGTGTCGTCGGCATCGCGGGGCCTTCGGGCCCTCGATGCCGACGACAGTCGTTTTTGCCTGCAATTCCAGGTGTGACGAAGGACGCGTAGGGGGCGGTTTGCCAAGGTTGGAGACGTGTGTGTAATGTTCTTCTTGTTGCTCCGCACGGCGGGGGAACGGGAAGCGCAGACCGAAGCGGTTAACGCCAGGAGCCCTTGAGGGGGAGCCGGAAACTGGCCGCGGGAAAACGTTGCGCTGGCATCGTGACCGAGCTGGGTTTGACCTGGTGGAAAACGGCGATGTAATGTGGATGAGCCCCTGTGGTTGTGCCGGTGACGGTGTGGTTGTGGGTGTGCGTCTGATCCTTGAGAACTCAACAGTGTGTCAAAAGTCGACGAATTTTTTTATCAGTACCCCGGCGACTCTGAAGGATTCCGGCTTCGGTTGGTTTCGCGCAGGGTTGCAGGGACAATTCCGACAATTAATGACTGTCCAGCAGTCAGATCTTGTCAGTGTTGAACTGTCT